>CP070669.1:2286720-2294726 GCA_020351835.1 Nitrospirota bacterium | reverse complement strand
TGACCTTACAAATAAGGACTACGGGTTCATAGGTGATGCCGTAGGTGTGGGCCAGCTTGGATTAGCAACAGGGATAGCGATAGCAGGTGACGGTCGAATATTCGTAACTGACGTAGGCCAGGACAGAGTGTTCGTTTACTCTCAGGACCACAAGTTCCTGGCGGCTGTAGGTTCTGAAGGCGAGTTCATATCTCCTTCAAGTGTGGCCATTGATAATGAGAATGGCATATTCTACATCGTAGACACGAGAAACCATGTAGTTAAGGTCTATGATCTTAGAACATATAGATATGTAAGGTCCATAGGTTCGAGGGGTCAGGGAGAGGACGGAAAGTTCAACTTCCCGACAAATGCTGTTGTTGATTCCAAGGGCAATGTATACATCGTCGATACAGGTAATTTCCAGGTTCAGGTGTTCGACTCTCAGGGTAATTTTGTCAGGAAGTTCGGTCAGTTGGGAGATAACCCCGGCTCTTTCGCGCGCCCAAAAGGCATTGGCATAGACTCCGATGACAATATTTATATTGTCGATACGGCATTTCAGAACGTTCAGATCTTCAATAAGGATGGCCAGTTGCTGTTGTTCTTTGGGATCGGAGGGTCCGGACCGGGCAGGTTTACACTGCCTGCAGGACTAACGGTAGATTCCCAGGACAGGGTATTAGTTGTCGACCAGTTGCCGGCATCTGTCCATATATTCCAGTACCTGAAGCCGGGCGGAAATTAGGTTTCTTTCCAAAGGTGATAATGTTAACTGAACTGTTTTTGCAGATGTGCGGTTTTTACAGAAAGACCTGCTGACGTGCTTGCCACCCTGAGAAAAATTGCCGACAGTACTACTGTCAATATCCTTCTGCTAATATTGGTTCTTGTGGTGATCTATGCCGTATTCTCCCATCCAGTAAAAGATCCCGATCTGTTCTGGCACCTTAAGACAGGTGAGTGGATATGGGACAACAAAGCACTTCCAGAGAAGGACCCTTTTTCGTTCACAATTAACCCCTATACTTATGAGAAGTTCGACAGGACCCAGATTGTATTGCAGAAATACTGGCTTGCCCAGCTAGTAATATACGGATTCTATGGGATAGCGGGTCTGAAGGGGATTATAGCATTCCGGGTTGTCCTGTATTTATTGATATTCTTGCTACTTATCATATGGCTCTTAAAGATTGATGTCCCTTTGTTCGTTTCCGTGCTTTTCCTGTTGCCGCTATTCTCCGCGATGGCCTTCTATACCGGGTCAAGGCCGAATGTCATATCTTTCTTTATGGCTATCGTCATCCTGTTCGTTCTGACCGAGCTTAGAGGGTCGAGGTTGTATTTTTTGTTACCTCTCATAATACTTCTTTGGCAGCGGATGCATGGAGGTTATATTCTCGGTATGATCATGCTTTTTATTTTCTTTGTGAAAGCGGCATATGATCACTTCAAAAAAGGAGAGAAGGGGAATAAGAAAGAGCTTATAGTATTAGGTCTTTCGCTTGCTGTCCCCTTTGCAGACCTTTCAGTTATAAAGATATTCCTGGCCATATTTGAAACAAGCGGGTCCCATTACTCAAGAACGATAAGTGAATCGATATCCCCTGTTACTCACATGAAGCTCGGGACATACACGCCGATCACATTGCTGGGTATCATTACTGTTCTCAATGCCATATTTATAAGGAGATACAAAGTTGAGGTCAAGCTCATAGTGCTGTTCGTGACGGCACTTTCTTTTACTGCGATCAGGTACATACCGTTCTGTGCTCTCCTTTCATTCCCTTTTATAGTAAGGGAGCTCTATTATTCCCTTAAGAGATACCTGGATAAAGAATTGGTACGAATAATATTAGTCCCGTTAACTCTAATTATATATATCTATTTCATAATTGGTGCTCTGAGTGCAGCAAGGTCCTTTTCCGGAAGAGTTATTATGCCAACTTATCCTGCCGACGCGGTAGAGTTCATAAAGGACAATAATATAAAGGGAGACATGTTCAATTTCTATGACTGGGGCGGATACCTCATATATGGACTTTATCCTGATAAGAAGGTGTTCATAGATGGAAGAGGGCTTGTGCTGGCAGTGCACAATGTATATGATGCAGTTATAAGAGGTGATAAAGGCCGCTCAATAGGCGGAGTGCCCAAGTGGAGTGCGGTCCTAGATACTTACAACATAGAGTTTGTACTTATCCCCCCGTACACTCTCACGGAATACAGGTTTCTGTGGGTAGTTAAGAGGCTTGTTGAGAGTACCGAATGGAAGCTGGTTTATGTAAGCGAACGATCGCCCGCCCTTATCTTTGTGAGGGACAGCGGAAAGAACGATGAAATAATAAAGAAGTACTGGGTCATGGACTCCCTCGCCTATGTCAAGGCGTTGAATGAACTTACTCTTGTGAATCAAAGCCGTAAAAGTCTTAGAACGGATTTTGACATAGCCATTATAAATATACTTTTTGGCAGGCCCGGTAGCGCCCTTGATATATTCAAAAGAGCGGGCTCTTTAAGGCCCGAACTGGCAGAGAAAGAAGCCATAAAGGACATAATAAAAAGGATAGAGGAGGCCGACGGCTCCCGGGTAGAAATTACAGATGTCGACATAGTAAACATCCTGTTGGCGGCTGAGTGAAATAGCAATAATTGCGTCATTTCCACCAGCTGCCGGCTGCTCTGCGTGACTCTTTTTAGCTTATAAGGATTTCTTATAAGTTAGTTAAAGTCAGGATGATAAGGTAATTGATATGCAGTGATTCAAAACATGGAGTGCGTATAAAGTTAACTTATTGTAATAAAAAGTAAAAAAACAAATTGAAAAATCTATTAATTTATGATATTCTTGGATTGCTTTTTAAAGTAGTTCTGGCAAAGGAAGGCAAGTAGATCAATGAGCCGTTGTATACATATATGGCATACTACTTGCACTTAAACGGTGGGGTTTTTAAGTATAAACGAATTTATAGATGATTCGTTGAAAATCGCGGTTTTGCGATAATCTTGCATGAAAGGAGGTGAATCCATGAAAAAGCTGATCGTTCTTTTAACTGTTTTGGTATTTGTTGTCAGTGCCGTAACGGTTTACGCTGCGGTACAGGGATCCAAGCACGATTTCACAACAGCAACGGGTCCTGATGCAACGATAGCAAACGCATCTCTGTGCGGTACTTGTCATATTCCTCACGGTGGCGCGTTGACGGGTGATGCTCCTCTTTGGGCAAAGAACCTTGCTGCTCTTGGCCCTTACACCACATACAACAGTAGTGGTACAGGTGCTACATTGTCCGGAACGGCTGTTGGTGCGCCAGGTACGATGTCTCTCGTATGTCTGAGCTGCCACGATGGTACAGTAGGTATTCAGACCATCACGAAGAACTCTGTAACCTATAACATTGGTGCAGTAACTGCTGGTACATATGTTAACGCCGCAGGTACTATCAATGCTACAGTTGGCGCCAACGGTTATTCACCGCTTATCGGTACAGACCTTACCAATGACCATCCGGTAGGTCTCGTATACGATTCTGCTAACGCAACACTTGCAGGCCTGAACTCGACGGTTAATGCTACAACTGACAGAGTTGTTGACATCTATCCGCTGTTCGGTGGTGGTGACGGTGTTGGTACGACAGAGTGTGCATCCTGTCATGATCCGCATGACACGACTAACGTTCCTTTCTTAAGGGCGCCTATAGCTAACGTTTGCGGTGACTGCCACAGCGGCAAATAATATTTGCCGAACCAGATTATTTGTTCGTCAGGGGGATGGCATAGCCATCCCCCTTAATTTTAAGTTTCGATATTGGATTAATTTATTAATTAATTGAGAGTGCCTATTAATGATGAAAATCAAAAGAGATAGCTCTTTTTACTTATACAGTTTCTTTCATGTCTTGATGCTTCTTTTCTGTTCTTTCTTTCCGCTCATGTCAAGCCATGCATCGAATGGTTCAGCCGTTGTTGCCAAAGTGGGCGACCATGAGATAAGCAGCGGGTGGCTGAACAGGGTGGTGGAAAGTTATGTGCCTCAGGGCGGGATGCACATTACCGTAGATCCGGAAAGAAGAAGAACATACAGAGATCAAGCCTTGAAGGAGGTCATTGAGGTCGATCTGATGGCGATAGAGGCAAGAAAGAGAGGTATCGCCGTAGTGAAGGAACAGGTGGACCTTGTGATGAAAATTAATATTGAGCGTCATGGGAGCAAAGAGGAGTTCGAGAAGAACCTTGTTGGCATGGGTATAACTCCACAATCCTTCATAAGCTGGGTCGAAAAGTACCAGCTGGTAAATGCACTGAACGGCATACTAATATCGGAGAGCGTATATTCCGAAGATGAACTGAAGGACCACTATGTAAAGAACAGGGAAAGGTTCAGAAGACCCGAGGCCCGCAGGTTGTACCATATACTGCTTACTGTTCCGCCTAACGCATCCGAACCACAGTGGGAGTCCAGGAAAGAAGAAGCAGAAAGTATCCTGTCCAGAATAAAAGCGGGGGAGGATTTCGGACTGATGGCATATCAGTACTCGGATGATGATTACAGATACAAATCAGGGGACCTGGGTTTTGTGCACAAAGGAAGGCTTGCTACAAAGGAACTTGATAAAGCGGCATTTTCTCTGAATGACGGGGAGGTAAGCGGTGTCGTAAGGACAATATACGGGTTCCATATACTCAAGGGCGGTGAAAAGAGGGATGAAGGATATGTGAGCTTTGAGGAGGCAAAGGACAGGATGAAAAAGGAACTTGAAGAAAAACGATTCAATGATAAAAGGGATAGTATACTGGAAAAATTAAAGAAGGAATATCCTGTTCAGATATTTGAGAGCGCCAGGGAGAATGCTGGTGATTAAAATGCCGGTGCTTGTTCTTTCATGGTTACCTATATATGATTTTTATGAAGTTAATTATATATAATACAACGATTTATTTGATTATGTAAGTTTTTGGAAAATAATGGAAAAATATAATAGGACTAGATATGGTTTCCTTGCTTGCCTTGTGCTTGTTGCATGGCTTGTTCATGTGCCCGATGCACGCGCACAGCTCGAAAGGAAGTTCACATACGGAGGGTATATCAAGCTTGATTACGAAAGGGAAGATTCATCTTCGACATCAGGGGTCATAGAGAAGTTTACGCACTCTTATAACCTTGAGCTCGGTGGCTATATTTATGATCCCAGGCTCATAATGTTCCGCCTCGGGGGTAACTACCATCAATATATTCAGGACTGGACAGGGGGAGGCCAAGAATATTATGGCTTATCTGCTCAGTTACGTTTGATCAATGAAAGGCCGAGGGGCGGGATAATGTACTGGATACCTCAGCCCATAGTATTGAACTATCAGCTGTCTGAGACAGATAATTCCACATATACCTCCTACGGAGTAAGTACTTATTTTCGTGTCCCAAAGAACCTTGTGTTCATGCACCGGGGACGCTTCCTTTCCTTATTGGACCATGCGGCTATTGTCAAGGAGAACAATATGCTTAACCTTAACTTTAACCGTAACAATTACCGTAACAACAAGAACAAGATCAGCAATAATAACGAAGACCTTAATGAGGACTTTGATGAGAACTACAATGAGAAGAAGAATGAGAATAATAATAATTACGACAGGTATAATAACTTGCAGAACAACTACAACCAGCAATTAGGCCAACCGAAACTGAAAAAGATCTTTTCCTTGCCTCTACCGTATCTCGGTTTTGACTACGCGAGGTATGAATGGGAATCAAAGACCAGCAGTGAAGAAGATGTTGGTGATGTCTATAACTTCAGGGCTGGTGTTTACAGGAGCTGGTATAAGTACGGGGCATCATATACGATCGAGGATTATACATCTACCGATGTTTTTTCGGTTGAGACGAAACATAAATATGAAAGATTTCATCTTGATGCCGATTACAGGTACTCGTTCATTAACAGCAGTAAGGATAAGTTCTACAGCATTAACGACTATGACTGGTACAAACGGGACGGGAGTACGACCTGGTATGCTGCTGACAGGTCCGGATGGAGCGTCAGGCTCGGACCTGACAACAGTGACAGGTATTCGATAGGAGTGAACGGAAGATACAGCGAGGCCGGTGGAGCAGAGACCTACACAGTTGGACTGAGGAACAGTTATCTGAAGAAGCTGACCCCCAGGGTCACTAATGATATTACCGTAGGTGCGAACTATAGCGATGCAGCCGGTGAGACCCTTCACTCAGAGTTCTTAAGTGATTCACTGTCTGCAAGGATATCAAAGAGATTGAACGGTGGTATTGGTATTACTGTAGGGAACAATGAGGACGGGGTGGGGTACGGTTTTAACACGTATGTGAACCATAATGCAAGGATCAGGACGTCAGTTAGCTATAGCTTCAGCAGCAGTACTATTGCTAATGACGGGAGAGAGAGCGGTCATATATTTGGTCTTGGACTTGGTACTTACTTCAGAAGCGGTGTCAACCTTAACCTCCGGAACGAGTACGCCATCAGGGATGGCGACAGTACCGTTGAATCTTATACGGATCGTGAGTTGAGTTCAAGGCTGACAGGATCATGGCATCTAAGGAGAACGGTTGTAAGCTTCGGCAATTATTATACATGGAACGAAAGGGTTGATAACCTCTCTAACGTATCGACAGAAAGATGGTATGACAATCTGTACTCCAGTTTCTCTATGCGGTTTGGCAGGAGGACGACGTTCAGCTTCAGCGGATTACTTGGCATGGATAGTGATGATTATACATATTTGAACCTGGGCCCGCGGGTCACCTGGACGTTCAGAAAGCTTTATTTATCGGCAAGGTATTCATATGAGTCTACTCTAAGCGGGCCGGGAGCTAACATTACTGAACAAACTTTATTTGTAACGGCTCAAAGGAACTTTGGCGGCTCATTTGGTTTTTGATGTTAAAGGATAAAGTTGCATCAGTGGTTAATCCGTTGCTGATCAGGATAATATTTTTGTTGCCGGTGATGGTAATGCTATTTCTTCCGGCATGTGCAACGAGCAGGGCATATTTGGACAGAACGGCGGAAGGCAAGATATTCTGGCCGGGTCCGCCTGCAAAAGCGAGGATACAGTATATGTGGACGATTAATACGACCCCAAGGTCCGGTGAGGCGGGGCGTAAGGGATTGGCGGACATATTGCTTGGTGATGTTGTGGATGATCCGAGTGATCCAAGGGCTGCCATGTCGCTGCTCAGACCATTTAGCATTTCTATGAGCAGTGATGGAACGAAGTTGTATATTTCAGATACGGGAGCATTAAGAGTTACTGTTATTGATCTTAAGGACATGAGCACAAGGCATATATTATCTGCAGGCAAAGAAGAGTTCCTTTCACCCGTTGGTGTTGCTGCTACACCGACGGGCGATATCTATATCTCTGATTCTGACCTTAAGAAGGTCTTTATTCTTTCAGAGGATGGCAAGCTGAAGGGCGAGCTGAAAAAGGAGTTCTTAAGGCCGACGCTGTTGGCAGTGGACGAGGAAAGGCATGTTATCTACGTGTCCGATACTGCTGCTCACAAGGTAATAGCATTTTCTATTGTTGACGGATCCACAGTAATGGAGATCGGGAAAAGGGGTGGCGAAGACGGTGAGTTCAACTTTCCGACACACCTGTGGGTTGATGATACTGGTGACCTGTATGTTACCGACGCAATGAACTTCAGGGTACAGATATTCGATAGCACAGGTAAGTTCATCTCCAAGTTCGGTACCCTGGGTGACGGATCGGGTAATCTTGAGAAACCGAAGGGTGTTGCCACCGACTCTGAGAGGAATGTATATGTTGTTGATTCTATAAACGATTCAGTGAAGATATTTAACCGCGAAGGCCAGCTTCTTCTGCAGTTCGGCAGCGAGGGTGCGGGTTACGGACAGTTCTGGCTGCCCGGTGGCATGTTCATAGATAATGAAGATCATATATATGTTGCAGATGTGTATAATAACCGGGTGCAGGTCTTCAGATTCATTGGAGTTAATTAGTATTTTATGGAGAGAACCGGAGGA
>CP070669.1:2262654-2286620 GCA_020351835.1 Nitrospirota bacterium | reverse complement strand
TGCCGCCACCTGTCGGCGGTTCTTCCGCTGCTATTACTATCTCTTCCTCGGCTGGCTCAATTATCTGCGTTATGCCGTCCACAAAGAATGTGTTGAGCGTGGCGGCACCGCATACCTCGTCGAAACTGAAGGTCATACGGTAATCACCAGCTCCCTCATTGAGCTTCCTGACATTCCATGTATAGCCGAAGATTATCCTGCCCTTCACATTGATCTCGGCAGAGTAGTAGCCGGGGCCGTCACCACCTTCATGTACCGACCCATTAAAAAGATGCGGGTTGATCAGGTCATCAGGATACCCCTCAGGTTCGGTCCATCCCTCACCGGGCACCCAGACCAGGTCCGCAAGACGTGCATCGTCCCGTGCCACTAAAAGCTTCTGTATAGTCAGTCTCGCGCAGTAGGAATATACTGTGGCCTGAAGTCCTGAACCGATAACGGGCTCGTCTGCCAGTGTTGCTTCCAGCCCGTGGGCTTCGTCAATGCCCCAGCCGGATGTATGGCGCATCCCGTATTCGAGCCACGGATTGTAATCAGGCACAGGAATGAACTCAGGATCGGGATTGTCCTCAAAGAGCACAACCTCCGTACGGACCTGTGACCTTGTGTACCAGTCAACAGACTCAAGGTTGTCACCCCAGTCGATCCAGTCAACGGCTAATGATCCGTCAACCTCTGCAACCCCTGCTATATCAGGCGTAGCCGATCCGGCCTGCCAGATATTTTTGGCGTCCTTCTGCAGATATGCCTTGGCAAGAGGAAGAGGACTGTCGGCAGCGGGAACTCCCGGAACAAGCGTGTCATCGAATGCACCTTCGATGCCGTCATCGCAGTACGCATTGTTGTCGGGGTCGGGCAGACAGCTCGCCGGTGTCACGTTTGGATCGACGCCGTTGGTACCCCACTGGTACCACCATTCACCAGTAAGCACAGGCGCATCGCCTGCAGTCCCGGGCAGTACTTTCGTCACCCCTTCAGACCATATGACCGGAAACGACAGGTTATTACCGGCTGTCTCACCGCCGGGTTTTCCTCCATTGCCACCGCCGCCGCCGCCACCGCCGCCACGCGGCATGGCCGATACTTCAGCGGACTCCATACCTTCAACACCTGAGAATACCGCTGTGACAACGTAGTAATACAACGTCCGCCCCTCAAGACCGGTGTGCAGATACGGGGATGCATCGTCAGCGATCTTTCCCTCATAGGTTGCAGCATCCTCGGGATTGATACCCGCTGCGTTTGACCAGTAGATGAAATATCCCTCCGGTATCCCGCTTGCAGGGGGTGACCAGGATATCTCGATCGTAAGGGTTGTCTCACTTGGTATAGTAGCCGCAACATTTATCGGTGATGTAGAATCGGCCAGCAGCTCCGGAGTGCAGCCAACTACCTCCGATTCAATACTCTCGCCGTTATCTCCGATCGCGGTAACGACATAGTAGAATGTCGTACCTGCCTGAAGACCGGAAAAGGTATAGGGCGGGGCTCCGTCTTCGATGACTTTGAGATAGTCGCTCTTGCTCACCCCGGGATCAAGGCCCATATAAACCTTGTATGTCGATGAACCGTCAACGGCCTCCCAGTCAATAGAACAGAGCTCCTCTCCCGCCGTTACTGATACCCCTGACGGGGCAGAGATGCCTGTAATTGGATTATCACCACTTCCGCCACAGGCAACGTAAAGGACCGGGATGGAAAGGCATAGCAGTATAGCAAGCACCGGCCCTACTCTATTCCAACTCTTTTGTTTCATCTTTTTTCCTCCTTTCGGACGTCGGCAGTAAAGCCGGTACGCCCTTTATATAAGACATCAGTAACTTCCAATACCGTCCATCTTCACCTCCTTTATGCCATGACATCCCTCCCGGAAAAAACACCTGAAGGCTGCCATACATCCTTTATCAGCGCGATAAAGGTCTTATTGTTCGACATAACATCTCCTGAATACTGCATCACTTAAACCTGATGCTTTCTCCATCCATACTGCATAGAGCTCTTTACCCTCGGGATCGCTTCGTATTTGAAGTTCTGATTGTGCGGGTGGCCCTGCGGCAAGCAGCTGAACGCGGCTGTATGTCTCGCCTTTGTCATCGGTCCTGGTCACATATATATCAAGATGAATCGTGCCCTGAGCGAACGCCTCATACTGGTTAACCTCGGTACCCCATGCCAGATGGATCACATCCGTATTGCGAACGACAGATGGATCAGGACTTGATGGCGTCCCGACCATCCGGGGCTCAATAACATTGATCTTCTTATTAGTGATATTAGACATATTACGGGGATTGTCCCATGACAGACCTCCGTCAAATGAGCGGGTGACATACATGTTGTAGTTCTCGAGATCGGTGTACCGCGATACCGCCTCATCGGGCGTCCATATATACGCCACGCCTATAAAATCCCCTCGCAATATTCCTCTGTGGGCACGTGCATTCTCAAGAAAGTTATCATCGGTCCCAGCATTTATCCCCTCCGTACTACTTAAGTTCAGTGCCGGGGTGTTGTAAAGCGCGGCAGCAGGATCAGTGCAGAGCGGGTCGACCGCAGGGTACAGATCATCGCGCCCGAACCCCGTTGACAGGGGATCGCGTTCTGTATCTATCAGCCCTACTCGTGCCATAATATCTGCGGGACCGCCCTGGTCATACTCACCCTGCCTCCATAAGATGACCATCATAACCCCGCTAATAGTGCCCGGCTTCTCCTGTGTAATGATACGGGCTCTCCTCGCGTTCTCCCCGGGCGTGCTGATTATCCATCCTTCACCGCCAGTAAGGTCCGACGTGCTATCTGTAAAATCGCTAAGGACATGGTATCGCAGATACTTCCCGGTATCGACACCCTCAGTGCCCTTTGTCTCTTCATAGGCAACAAGCAGCTTTTTCCCGACTACGCCCATCTGTGCACGACACGCACCGACATTTCCCGATTCAAATCCGTCCTTGTCATACTGACCTGTGAAGTTATTCGAGATCCGCTGCGGTATCGGAAAGGGCGCACCCGCGGTCAGCTGCGATGTCGTAAGAGCCGTATACCATATGTCAGTCCCGTGTGATACCTTTGCACCGGACCCGCCGTCACCCGGTCCTTCGGCATTGCCGGGCTGCAGGCCTTGCGGGTCCTCCTGCCATACGATCACAAATCCCGCCCCCGATGCCTTTACGACATTCTGTATGGCATCCCGATATCCGGTTGATATTTGTTCCGGGTCGCTCCAGGTCTTACCGCCGTCGGTAGAGCGAACGGCATACATGGCATTGTAAGGCACCTCGATCAGCCCCGCCTCCGGGTAGACGATCGATCCCTGCACATCATCGGGCGCCCAGGAAAGTGGTTGGGCATACGCGCACGTCCAGGTAATGACAATGTTCTTGCCTTTTGAAAAGACTACCGACTTGCCCGAATCACCATAGTAGGGTACGGGAGGTGTAACTGGATCGCCGTCATGGTCGACCGACTTTGACGAAAGGTGCGCCATGCGGGATATATTGACGGGCCGAGACCATGTATTACCGCGGTCGGTCGTCCTTGTAACGAAAAGGTCGCGCGCATTATATCGCTTGCCGCTGAAATCCCATACCTCGGGACCGACTGAATCGGCGTAGATGACGACATCAGATGTCTCGAATCCCCCCGAGACCGGGTATGTCAGAGAGAGTATCCTGGCCTTGACTGCTGCATCACCGTCTATGTAGCCGTCAGGGGCGGCCGACAGGATACGAGCCTGCTCCATGGTCAAACCTGGCGCAATCGGATAATACGTTGTATCGGAGCTGTTACCACACGCGTACAGCAGTATCATAGAAATAAATGCCGTAGCGACCAAGACGAGCCAAGCAAAAAGCCTAACGGACAAATCCCATCTTCTGTAAATATCGTATTTCATTTTATTACTCCTTTCATTATGTTTTTCCTTAGTATCAAATCCCATAACCTACGGGGTGTCACCTTATGCCCTCCGACGGTCGAAAAGAACGGGGATCTTATGGTGCCGCCTGTCCGGCATTCCACGTATCCAGCTGCATCCGTCTTGGCACGTCTCGGCTACCCGCTCAAGAATATCCAGCAACCCCCGGCTCTCACTCTCTATGAAATAGATCATATCGATGGTAATGCCGATGTCGTTAGCCCCCATGAAACTTATAAAGCTCTCAAGTTTTTCCAAAGAATCAAGAAAATCATCAAAACCGAACACCTCACAGCCGCTTTTCATATCACTGATCGATCGCTGCAGCATATATAGCAGCTCGTCATTGTCCGGGAATTGCCGCAATGACATCAGCGCCAGGTCCATATCCTTGAGGCAGTCGCGAGCATATTCAATGAATTTAGTGCGTATGTCCGAGTAATCATGCATTGTCATCCTTTTGCCCGTTTGAACTTAATATTTGCTAATCAATTGTTGTGCCAGCCCCTAAGGCTCTGTAATTAATGGATTTTTGTTACCTGAACTGAAAGTATCATGCAAATATCTGCATTTACATCAATTCGGTCCGGGGCCAACATCTCCGGCAGAAAGACAACATGTGTCCGCTAAGCAGTTAAAATGAAGATAAAAAAGAGGGACTTATTACCTGAACAACAAGGCCGGTCAGACTGTGAAGAGAGTTTCACAGCCTGCGCTGTTTTACCTAGTTACCCTGCTCAATGGCATACTCTTTGACCTTGAACAATAAAGAACGATAACTAATGTCGAGGATCTTTGCGGCTTTTGTCTTGTTCCCTCCTGCAACGGCAAGCGCTTTCTTTATAGCGTTCTTCTCTGCAGATATGTTCGCTTCTTTCAGTGACAATGAATTAATGTTCTGTCTCTCAACATCTCCTTCAGTCAGAAGGGGTCCTACATCTTCCCGGGTTAAAAGATTATGATCGCTCATAAGGGCGGCGCGCCTCATGACGCTTTTTAGCTCCCTTATGTTCCCGGGCCATTTGTAATCAAGCATTATCCTCATTGCGCTATCATCAACGGTTATCGTGTCCCGGTCGAGCTCATAACTGACTTCGAAGAGGAACTTTTTTACCAGATAAGGCAAGTCTTCGAGACGTTCACGCAGGGGAGGTATGGTGATAATGAGATCAGCAAGACGGAAGAACAGGTCCTGACGGATCTTGCCGGTCTTCACATCTTCATGTATATCCCTGTTAGTAGCTGCAATTATGCGCGTATTGACATCTTTTGGCGTATCACTTCCAAGCGGGAATATCCTCTTATCCTCTATAGCTCCGAGAAGCTTTCCCTGAACATAGGTTGAAACGTTCTGAAGCTCATCGATAAAAAGTGTCCCGTTACCAACCATTTCAAAGACGCCTTTCTTCCTCCTGTCAGCGCCAGTGAACGCCCCCTTTTCATAGCCGAACAGCTCACTCTCGACCAGCGTATCCGGTATCGTTCCAAGGTCGACCTTGATAAAAGGCTCATCTTTCCTCCTGCTGAGCTCATGGACAGCGTGCGCAATAAGGGTCTTACCCGTACCTGTCTCACCCTGTACTACAAGCGAGAAATCACTACGTGCCACTTTTTGTACATCAGACACGACTTTTTTCATCATGGGGCTTTTCCCGAAGGTGATCCCAAGAGACAAGGCAATGTCATCACGCAGATCGCATATCTCTTGCTTTTGCAGTATTATCTGTGAGCATGCATATATGGCATCTGCCAGTTTATCGTTCGCCATTGGTTTCTGAATATACTTGTCAATACCTATCTCTATTGCCTTTATCAGGTATGGCACCTCATTGAATGCCGTTATCAAGATTACAGGTGTTTCAGGTCTTATCCTCTTTATCTCCTGCGCCATATCGATCCCGTCCATAATAGGCATTTTTATATCGGTTATCACTACATCTGGTAAATGTTCTTTGAACAGCTTCAAGCCTTCCTGCCCGTTACGTCCTAGATACACGGTGGCAAAACGTCTCATCAGGAATTCGGCAACGTTCTCACGAACGCTTTCCTCGTCCTCCACATACAGGACGGAGATAATGCGGAATGCCGATATATCGTTATATTGAGAATGTGCGCTACCCTTCATTTGCAATTTCCTTCTTTAACATTATCGTGAACATTGCTCCTTCATTATTATTTTCAGCCAGCAGGCTTCCTTTCATACTTTGTTCGACAATGATCTTTGACATATACAGCCCGATCCCGGTCCCCCGTCCCTGTTCTTTAGTAGTAAAATAAGGCTCAAAGATACGATGCATGATATTCCCGGGTATGCCGCCCCCGTTGTCAGAAATGCGTATGATAATATGGCCATCCTCCTGATAGAAACCAAAATCGATCATACCCTGCACATCATGCGGTAACGAACCTATCTGCCTCCGGTTCATTATGGCATCTGTTGCGTTACGGATCAGGTTAAGTACCACCTGCTCAAACTCGTTCTTATATGTGGTCGTTATCATATCATCGCACCGTATGAGATCCGCGCACTCGTCAACCGAAACGTGATGGGCATGACATGTCAGACGGTATGAAATATAGTTGTTCTTCAGCTGGGCATCAAGAAGCGAGAGGATCTCTCCTATAGCGAACTTGACATCGAATGTTGTCTTTTCTTTTTCAGGTGTAAAGAAATTCCTGAAATCATCTATAGTCTTGGACATGAAGTTGATCTGCTTGATCGATCTATCAACTGACCTCTCGATATAATCCCTGTCGAGACTGTCGAACGTGTACGCGTCGTATATGTTCTGAATTATGCTCCCTAGGGCACTCAGGGGTTGGCGCCACTGGTGCGCGATAGCTCCCACCATCTCTCCCATAGAAGCGAGTTTCGACTGCTGTATCAGGATCTGTTCCTGCTGCCTCCTGGACTCTATCTCTTCAAGCACTTTTTCCTCAAGGGTCTTGTTCAGTATTTCAAGCTGGCCTGATTTTACTTGAAGTTTCTCTTCGATCTCTTTTCGTTCTGTTATCTCATGTTGAAGCTCAAGGTTAAGAGTTGCAAGTGCAGCGGTCCTGTCAGCGACCGCCACCTCCAATCCGTCCATTGCCTCCTTGAGCTTTGCTTCGGCGTACCTTTTCTTTCTGACATTCATAAGAAGGACCATTACTACCATGCCGAGTAAAAGCACTATGACCACAAAGAAGTTGATCACCCTCCTGTGCTCTTTATAGACCGAGACAGGTTTATTGATGACCACACTCCCCTTCGGCAATTGGGATTTTTTGAGACCGAAGCGTTCAAGCTGCCGATAATCGAACATCAGGCGATTGGGACTCTCCTTCATGACGGGGATAGAACTTATCGGCTTTCCCTCCAGATATTCAAGAGCCATTATTGCAGCCTCTTTACCCTGAAGATACCCGCTAATAAGGTTTCCACCCACGATCCCTTTTCCGAGCATATAGTCCCAGGAGCTATACACAGGTACAGGACTTGCGTTTGAGATCATATCGAGGCTCTGTTCAAGAGAGAATACCCGTCCTTCGTTATCCTTTGAAAATGAAAGAAAAAGTATAAAGCTATTGCTCGGCAGATTCTTCACGAGACCCAGAAGTTCCCGCATGCTGGTATTATCTACAACGATGAAGTTATATCCCGAGAAGTCAGGTTCTACAGACCTGAAATATTTGAGATGCATACTGCCTGATGTGGTGTTATCACTGATCACAAGAACATCTTCCGTTTCAGGATGCAATCCAAATGCTACCCCCAGCGTGGACCCAATGTCGATAGATTCCATCACACCTGTGGACTTTCTTCCGCCTCTCACATTCATGTAATCTTCCTCATGGACCCCGCAAAAAAAGACCGGCACGGAAGGGAACAGTTCCGCACTGTAGGTCATTAGGAAGTTGAAGGCAGGGTCATCTGAAGATATGATCAGGTCGAACTTATCCTTCCTGAACTTCTCACTGTAGAAACCCGCAAGTCTATCGAAAGAGTCCTTACCCTGAACTCTCTTGGAGTCCATATATTCCACATGGACGGAGACATCATCATTCCAGCCTAATAATGTCTGCTCTATGCCGGCTAATATGCTGTCAGACCATTCGTAGCCCCTGTGATAGGAATTGAGGACCAGAATGCGGGCATGGTCATGATGAGCTTTTGCAGGGACTGTTGGTATCAATAACATACTGATAATAAAGAATAATATGAAAAGGCCCCTCTTTAGAGAAAATACCACGGTTCATCCCTCACCTGACGCCGTGCCATGTTATAAGCCCCATTAGTTTAAAATGCCTAATAATTATAATTTTAGACCAAAAATAACAAGAATGCCAGCAAAAAAATCAAATAATACCAGGGGGTAATCATGAATACTTTCCCTCCCGGTACCGGCTCGGTTAAAATATCAAGATGTCTTCGAACAATCTGATAATTGATGGCGCCAAACAGAACAACCTTAAGAACGTTTCGCTCAAGCTGCCCCACAACAAGGTTATAGCCGTGACCGGCATATCTGGCTCGGGAAAGTCATCCCTGGCGTTCGATACAATATTTGCCGAAGGTCAGTGGAGGTTCATAGAGTCTCTCTCTACCTATGCCCGACTCTTTATTGAAAAGCTTGACCGCCCTGACATCGAATCCATAAGGAACATTCGTCCTTCCATTGCACTTCAGCAGCACAATCCGATAAGGGGATCTCGCTCTACCGTCGGGACGATCACCGAGATATATGATCTCATGCGTGTCCTGTTTGCAAGGATAGCCACACCCACCTGCCCCGAGTGCGGGGAGATCATCAAGAAATGGAATCCTTCATCTATAGCAAGGGAACTGCTCGAACACCATGACGGAGAAAAGGCGATCATATACTTCAATACCACATTGTCACCCGATGAGCTCAGGAAGAAAGGCTTCGACAGGATCATAAGGGACGGAGAGGTCCATAGCATAAATGAGTTAGGGGATGATATAAGGACAGTTCCGGCCGTGGTCGACAGGCTTGTTATAAAGGACTCAAGCAGGCTTACCGATTCAATAGAGACTGCATGGAACTACGGAAGGGAGTCGGTCTCTGTCTATGTTCTTCCGGGCAGGGAGCTCGTTTTCTCATCCGGCAACACCTGCGACAGCTGCGGTCATATCATTCATGACGCAAGCCCGGTGCTTTTCTCATTCAACCATCCTATAGGTGCGTGTCCTGAGTGTAAGGGCTTCGGCAACATACTCAGGTATTCCCCTGACCTTATAATACCGGACACCTCTCTTTCTCTTAAAGATGGCGCGATCGATCCATGGGAAAAACCTGCGGCCAAATGGTGGAAGAAACAGCTGGTCACAAACGCGGACAAGGCGGGTATCGACCTTAACACGCCTTACGAAGACCTTCCCGCTGAACAGAAGGATATCCTCTTTAACGGCCATGAACATATGTACGGGATAAACGACTTCTTCGAGGAGCTTGAGCATAAAAGATACAAGATACATGTCCGCGTATTTCTTAGCAGGTACAGGAGCGGGGTAACATGTCCTTCATGCAGCGGGAAGAGGCTCGGCCCCGAGACACTCGCATATAAGGTAGCCGGCAAGGATATAGCGGAGATATCGTCGCTGAACATCGAAGAGCTTATTAAGTTCTTTAATGATATCGAACTGTCTGACTACCACAGGAAGGTGGCTAATGACGTCCTTGAACAGATAGAGCTCAAACTTAAATACCTCAACAGGGTAGGCCTTTACTACCTGTCTCTCGACCGCCAGTCAAAGACGCTGTCCGGCGGCGAGTTCCAGCGCATCAACCTCTCCAATCAGCTGGCCTCGCATCTGACAGGCACTCTTTATGTTCTGGATGAGCCTACGGTCGGTCTGCATGCAAGGGATACTGAGACGATAGCCTCTATCATGAACGAGATAGCGGAGCTGGGTAACACGATAGTGGTGGTCGAGCACGACAAGAGCATTATTGAGAAGGCAGACTGGATAGTTGAACTTGGTCCCGGAGGCGGCAGCGACGGAGGCAGCGTAGTGTACTCCGGTCCAATCAGCGAGTTCTATGATGATTCATCCATCACCGCAAGGTACATGAAAGGAGAGCTCAGCGTACCCCGCCCCCTTCTCAAAAGGCCCGGAAGCGGCATGAGCATTGTACTCGAAGGTGCCAGCGGCAATAACCTTAAGAAGGTGCACGTTGATATTCCGCTTCAGACCTTTACGGTAATAACAGGCGTATCGGGCTCCGGAAAGAGCTCTCTGATAGTAGACACATTGTATAATGCGGTAGCAAGAAGGCTTAAGAAGAGGGCTGAATCACCGCTACCTTTTGCAGAATTAAACGGCACGGAGAACATCAATGATATAAAGCTGATCGACCAGTCCCCTATAGGCAGGTCACCAAGGTCTAACCCGGCTACATATCTAAAGCTGTTCGATTCTATAAGAAAACATTTTGCCGACCAGCCCGAATCTAAGGCCAGGGGACACAGTGCAGGTTTCTTCTCGTTCAACGTCCCGGGCGGAAGATGTGAGGAGTGCATGGGGGAAGGATACCAGAAAATAGAGATGCACTTCTTCGAGGATGTATTCGTAAAATGTACTTCATGCAACGGCACTAGATATAGCAATGAGGCGCTCAAGGTAACTTACCGTGACAAGACCATCCACGATGTTCTGAACATGACGATAGAGGAGGCCTCAAGGTTCTTTTCTGATGACAGGCGCCTTGAAGGAAGCCTGAAACTTCTTAATGACGTAGGTCTCGGTTACCTCAGGCTTGGTCAGCCCGCTACAACCCTGTCGGGAGGCGAAGCCCAGAGACTTAAGGTATGTGCCGAGTTCGGCTCAAGGTCAAAAGGCGATACGCTGTACATACTTGACGAGCCTACTGTCGGACTCCACATGCAGGATACCGCAAAATTGCTTCATATAATACAGAAGCTGGTCGAAGCAGGGAATACGGTTGTTATCATTGAACATAACCTGGACCTAATAAGGACAGCTGACTGGATGATAGATCTCGGCCCCGGCGGTGGGGATAGGGGGGGCAGGATAGTCTATGAAGGTCCTCCTGAGGCCGCATCCAGGTCGAAAAGGTCAGAAACGGCACGGTATCTTGCCGCTCTTGATTAAAATCCGAGAAGCGGTTATTATAGGTGTCACGTTTTTTGGCTGTACCGTTATATAGGTATGAGCCAGTTTATTGAAATAACAATAACTATTAAATAGTAACCTTGGAGGTGACTAAATGTTTAGTTCGATAGCCTGGGCAATGGCGCCACCGCAGGGAGCGGATGGTTCAGCCCCATCAATGTTCGCAAGCTTTATGCCGCTTATAATCATATTTGCCATCTTCTACTTTCTCCTTATACGGCCTCAGCAGAAAAGGGCAAAACAGCATCGAGAGATGATGGGGGCCCTGAAGAAAGGCGATAAGGTCGTGACTTCCGGAGGCATTTATGGTGTTGTCGATTCTGTTTCTGAAAGGACCGTCATCCTAAAGATAGCCGAGAACACGAAGGTCAAGTTCGGAAAGAACAACATATCGGCTATCCGCTCAACAGCGGACGAAGAATAAGATAGACCCAGGCATTTAATATGGAATAATTCCATTAGCCCGGATCTTCATTCTAATGACGGGTCCTTCAAATATTTTCTTTTTTGTCTTTGATCTTTATTTCGGAGGATAAATGAACAAAAAGCTTGGTTTTAAGTTCTCTCTTATCGGGCTTACGCTCGTGCTCTCGCTGGTCTTTTTGTTGCCTGATACCCCGCTATTTAAGAAGATGCCTAAATGGTGGCAGGAGAAAATGCCAGACAGAGGTATAACCCTGGGCCTGGACCTTCAGGGAGGGATACACCTCGTCTTCGAAGTAGAAGGCGATAAGGCGGTCCAGACCACGATAGACCGTATAGCTGCAAGCCTGCAGAGCATACTGAAGGACAAGAAACTTGAGGCCGAGATCACAACCGAGAAGAACGTTATACGTGTATCAAGCAATACTATGGATATAAGATCGGCAATTGAGGATAATTATCCTATCCTTAAGCCGCATGACCTGACCGATATCGAGGTCACATACAAGCTCTCTGACAGGGAAGAAAAGAGGATCAAAGATTCAGCCTATGACCAGGCGCTTGAAACGATAAGGAACAGGATAGACCAGTTCGGCGTATCCGAGCCATCAATACAGAGACAGGGAGAGCGTGAGATCGTCGTGCAGCTTCCGGGCGTTAAGGACCCCAAGCGTGCCATTGAGCTTATAGGAAAGACGGCATTACTGGAGTTCAAACTTGTAGATGATGAGGCGCTGCTCGCTGCCGAGCTTCCGGGGTATATCAGGCCGGGTGAAGAAGAAGAGCTTATGAGCAGGATAAAGGACAAGATGCCTGATGGCGATGTCATCCTATATCAGCGAAATGTAGACCCTGAAACAGGCGAGGTCACGAAGAGGCCATTTCTGCTCAAGAAACTGACCATGCTGACCGGAGACCTGCTCGATGAGGCAAGGGTAAACATAGACCAGCGTTACAATGAACCTTATGTATCATTGACCTTCAATCCCGCGGGGGCAAAGACGTTCGAGGAGATAACGGGACAGAACATAAAGAAAAGGCTCGCAATAATCCTGGACAACAATGTATATTCGGCACCCGTAATTCAGGACAGGATAGCCGGCGGGAACGCCCAGATAACAGGCCAGTTCACAATGCAGGATGCAAAGGACCTTGCTATCGTACTCCGTGCCGGTGCTCTCCCCGCACCGATGAAGATGCTTCAGAACCTGACGGTCGGCCCTTCGCTCGGAAAGGACTCCATAGAGGCAGGAAAGGTAGCCGGAATAATATCGATACTTCTTGTGATAGTCTTCATGGTCTTCTATTACAGGATAGCGGGACTGATAGCTGACTTCGCGCTTTTGCTTAATGTGATCCTTCTTATGGGGGCAATGGGAATGCTCAGCGCGACCCTTACATTACCCGGCATAGCAGGGGTCATCCTTGCTATCGGAATGGCCGTTGACTCAAACGTCCTGATGTTCGAACGAATGAGAGAAGAACTGCGTGCGGGAAAGACCCCTAGAGCCGCTGTTGATTCGGGTTATGACAAGGCCTTTCTTACTATAGTGGACTCACATGTTACGACATTGATAACTGCAGCGGTTCTATACCAGTACGGCACCGGACCGATAAAAGGATTTGCGGTAACTCTTTTCCTTGGCGTCTCCATCAACCTTTTTACCCGCGCTTGTCGGAACGAAATCGGTGTTTGACCTTATTAACAGCAAGAAAGAAGTAAGGAAGCTTAGCATATGATAGAGATAGTCAGGAACACAAATTTTGACTTTATGGGCAAGAGAGCTATCACTTTTATAATATCGGGAATACTCGTTATTCTCGGCATTATAGCTATCTACCAGATATCTGTAGGCAGTGCGAACCTCGGGATAGACTTCGCCGGCGGAACATCAGTACAGGTTAAGTTCGAGAAAAGTGTCTCCCTTCAGGAGGTCCGTGATGTCCTGAAGTCGGAAGGCATAACGGACACAGAGCTTCAGGACCTCCCGACAGAGAACAAGGTCCTTATAAAGGTTAAAAATGAGGAAGATGAGCTTGGGGGTATATCGGATAGTATTATCGCCGCTCTCCAGAACGGGTTCTCCGATATGAAGGTCACTATCGACTCGGTGACCGCGATAGGACCTAAGGTAGGAAAGAGGCTCAGGACGAACGCACTATGGGCTATAATCGCTGCAACTATAGGCATTCTTATATATGTAGCCTGGAGGTTCCAGTTCCGGTTCAGTGTCGGTGCTACAGCTGCGACATTTCATGACGTACTTGCCGTCCTCGGCCTGTTCAATATCATGGGCAGGGAGATAAACCTTATAGTGGTGAGCGCTCTGCTTACAATAGCCGGGTATTCTCTTACAGACACAGTTGTAGTTTTCGACAGGATCAGGGAGAACCTGAGGATGGTGGTCAGGGATTCATCAGAGACAGTTATAAACAGAAGCATAAATGAGATACTGTCACGTACTTTCATCACATCTATAACTACATTACTGGCGGCGGGAGCTCTCTATGCGTTCGGCGGAGAGGTAATACATGATTTTGCTCTTGCGATGATGCTGGGTATAATCATAGGGACGTACTCATCTGTCTTTGTAGCCAGTCCGATAGTGTTGCTTTGGGGCGGTAAGAAACCGCTAAGTCTCAGGAAGTGACCCTTTACTCACAAATTATTTCCTGTTGACTGTTTTTATCAATACTGATGATGTTGTCTGACATCAAAATCCATTTTCCATGGCAAGTAACTGGTATGTAAGAAGGACCAACCCGGAGTTCGTCAGGTATCTGGCAGGTGCATCATCTATCTCAACAACTACGGCTCAGGTACTCATCAACCGGGGGTTCAAAACACCCGAAGAAATCTCCGACTTTTTCGATGCAGCTGCCAATAAACTATCCGATCCGTCCCTGCTCCCTGACGTGCACAAGGCCGCGGAGCGGATCAAAGAAGCTGCAATAAACGGTGAAAAGGTTCTCGTTCATGGTGACTATGATGCCGACGGTGTAACGGCCACCGCTATCCTGCTGATAACACTTCGCTCTCTTGATATTAAGTGCGATTACTTTATACCGAACCGCTTCAGGCACGGCTACGGATTCAATACCGAGGCAATTCGCGTGGCAAAGGAAAAGGGATTCGGCCTTATTATTACGGTTGACTGCGGAATAACCTCTTTCAACGAAGCTGAAGAAGCGAGATCGGCGGGGGTCGACCTTATAATCACCGACCATCACGAACCCCAAAGGGATATCGATGGCATGCCGAAAAGACCTGTCGCCCTGGCTGTTGTCAATCCAAAGCTCAGGCCGGATGTTGAACTGCCTCTCTGCGGCGCGGGCATAGCACTGAAGCTGGCTTACCTTCTTCTAGGCTCTGATATGTCCTCAGCTCTCTTCGATCTGGCCGCTATAGGGACCGTCGCGGATATGGTTCCACTGCATGGAGACAACCGGATAATAGCACGTCTCGGTCTAGAGCTTATTAACAACGATAGCCGTTTCGCCATTGAAGCGCTGAAGGATGTATCATCACTGGAAGGAAGAAAGATAAGTGCGGGCCTTCTTGGCTACTCGTTGATACCAAGAATTAATGCAACCGGCAGGATATCAGATGCATCCGAGGCGGTAGAGATGCTCGTCTCTGACAATATGGACAGGGTCCAGACCATTGCTTCGGAGCTTAACAGCAATAACTATAAGAGGCAGAAGATAGAAGAAGGTGTTTTACGTGAGGCACTGTCAATGCTTAAGGGCCGTCCTGTTGAAAGTTGCATCGTACTCCATAATGATGACTGGCACGAAGGTGTGATCGGTATAGTTGCATCAAGGCTTACGGATATGTTCAAAAGGCCTTCATTCGTTCTTTCTGTCAAGGACGGTGTCGCAACAGGGTCTGCCCGAAGCGTCTCGTCCCTGGACATATGTGAGTGCCTGTCTGGAACCGAGGATATACTTATAAGATACGGCGGCCACAAACAGGCCGCGGGGTTATCACTGAGCACAGATATGATAAGCGACTTCAGAGAGAGGATGATATCGATAGTCAGAGAACGGCTTGGAGATGAAGAGCCCTCCGATGATCTCTATATAGATGCGGAGGTATCCCTCAAGGATATTACGTTCCCCCTGATGAAAGAGCTTTCAAAACTTGAACCCTTCGGCACCGGCAATGAAGAGCCGGTCTTAGCCGCCAGAGACCTTGAAGTAGTGTCTCCCCGCGTGGTAAGGAAGAACCACCTTAAGATGAAGTTGCGGTTCGACTCATATACTCTGGATGCGATATGGTTCAATAAAGGCGATGTACTGCAAAGATTGATCGAGCCCGGGAAGTTTGACGCTGCCTTTATCCCCTCTATCAACGAATGGGGCGGGGGGAAAAGTCTTCAGCTTACGGTAAAGGATATAAGACCCTCTGTGGTCAAAGAGGAAAACCTTTAACACACCGGTATAAGAACTGGCACGACCATACCTTTTACCCGAGCACCTCACACATAACCTTCAGGGTCGAACAAATGAAAAATATGTATAATAAAGTATGGCTATAACAAAGAATCATGAAAAGATGCCGACTGTAGAGGAGCTTAAGGAAAAGATCCTTATATATGAGCCCGATGCGGATGTTTCACTCTTAAGAAAAGCATATTACTTTTCGCATGAAGCTCACTGCAGCCAGAGAAGGATAGAAGGCTCACCATACATAGGCCACCCTCTTGCCGTAGCATCCACCCTTGCCGATATGCATATGGACCACAAGGCTATCATCGCCGGCCTTCTTCATGACACTGTAGAGGACACAGAGACGAGGATAGATGATATCAGGGACATCTTCGGAGAAGAGGTTGCGTTCCTTGTGGAAGGCCTGACAAAACTTAGCAAAATGGAATCAAGGTCGGGCAAAGAAACACAGGCAGAGAACTTCCGGAAGATGTTTCTGGCAATGGCAGAGGACATAAGGGTAATAATAATAAAGTTCGCGGACAGGCTACACAACATGAAGACACTGGAGTACCTTTCGTCTGCCAAGCAGAAAAGGATAGCAAAAGAAACGCTGGACATATATGCACCGCTTGCAAACCGCCTCGGGATCGGCTGGCTCAAATCAGCATTCGAGGACCTTGGTTTCAGGTATATGCTTCCCGACGTTTATAAGGACATAGAGGCGAAGGTAGCTAAGAAGAAAGAGGAACTCGAAGAGTACATGGACGAAGTGGCTGCAATAGTAAAGAAAAAGATCAAGAAGGAGCATATCAGGGCGTCGGTCAAATGGAGGGTTAAGCATTATTACGGAATATACCAGAAGATGGTGGCCCAAAGGATACTGTTCGACCAGGTGCATGACGTTCTCGGCATACGTATCATCGCCGAATCCAAGTCAAACTGTTATGCGATCCTCGGTATAATCCACTCATTGTGGACCCCGATACCGGGCCAGTTCAAGGACTACATTGCTATGCCCAAGTCAAACCTTTACCAGTCGCTTCATACGACGGTAATAGGCCCGAGAGGATCGAGAGTAGAGTTCCAGATACGGACCGAGGAGATGAACATGGTAGCTGAGGAGGGGATAGCCTCTCACTGGGTCTATAAGGAAAAGGGAAAGATAAAGGAGCGTGACACTAAGTACATTGCCTGGCTC
Organism: Nitrospirota bacterium; assembly: GCA_020351835.1. Taxonomy (GTDB): domain Bacteria; phylum Nitrospirota; class Thermodesulfovibrionia; order Thermodesulfovibrionales; family BMS3Bbin05; genus BMS3Bbin05. The sequence continues at coordinate 2,269,511 of CP070669.1, read as the reverse complement.
AGGGAGCTTGTTCAGTCCCAGCAGACCCTGTCTGATGCAAGCGACTTTGTCGAGGAGATAAAGGGTGAGGTAACACCCGAGGTCGTCTATGTCATAACCCCTCAGGGTGATATAAGGGAGCTAAAAAAGGGTTCTACGCCGGTCGACTTTGCATATGCGATCCACTCTGAGGTAGGACATCATTGCGTAGGTGCCAAAGCTAACGGAAGGATAGTGCCTTTAAGATATGAACTTAAGAACGGGGATACGGTAGAGATCATCACATCCGTTTCTCACGGTCCGAGCAAAGACTGGCTCAATTTCGCTGTTACTTCCCGTGCCAGGAACAGGATCAAACAGTGGATAAAGAAGGAGGAAAGAAAGCAGAGCATGGCTCTCGGCGCACGGCTTTTGGAGACCGAGCTCAAGAAGAACGACATCCCCCTTTCAAAGCTAAAACAGAAGTCGATCAAAAAGGTCCTCGAATCATTCAGTCTGGGCTCCCTGGAAGACCTTCATGTATCTATAGGGTTTGGCAAGGTATCACCTCACCAGGTAGCCAACCGCCTTATGCCGCCCAAAGAGAGAGATATCGAGGAGGATATTGCAGGAAGGACAAAGGCAGTAAAGGAGCGGAAGGAGTTCAAGGGTATAAACATAAAAGGCATAGACAACATACTTTACACTGTTGGCAAATGCTGTTACCCTGTCCCCGGCGATGATCTAATAGGGTTTGTAACGCGCGGCAAGGGTGTTACTATACACCGCAAGAACTGCCCGAACCTCAAGCGCATCACCATGCATGATGACAGGGTGATCGATGTCGATTGGACCCCCAGCGAGAACGAGACAACCTCTGTAAAGCTCCTGGTAGAAACGGTGGACAAGCCGGGTATACTGGCCAACCTGAGCGCTCTGATATCCGCCGAGGAGATAAACATCTCACATCTTGAGGTGAACACGTCTCCCGATAAGAAGGCCAACTTCACATTCACACTTCAGGTGAAAGACAGGGACCAGCTTTCCAAGTTATCAAGCAAGATCTCCGGCTCAAGCGGCGTACTTCATATAAAGAGGTAATTGATGGTGCCGAAGGCGGGACTCGAACCCGCATGGGTCTCCCCACACGGCCCTCAACCGTGCGTGTCTACCAAATTCCACCACTTCGGCACTGGTAAGGTATTAAATATACTATATAATTATGAATATTTTCAACCGAGGTAAGCAGGCTGCATCACCCGCCTATACGTGACATCGGCCTTCCGCCCTCTTCTTTCTCAAGAATGTAATGACCCTCAGGCTTTACCTCGACAGCAAGCTTTAAAAGTCTCTTAAGCTCTTCATCCGTTGCGCCCCTGCGAAGTGCAGAACGAAGGTCTATCTCGGTCTCCGAAAATAGACATGGTCTCAGCTTTCCGTCAGCTGTCAGCCTCAACCTGCTGCAGTCCCTGCAGAAGTGATGGGTCATTCCTGAAATAAAACCTATAACTCCCTGAGCAGCCGGCAGCATGTAATATTTAGCGGGCCCGTTCTTCCTGACCCTTACAGGTTCAAGAGCGCCAAGCACTCCTATTCTTTCTTTTATCTCGTCCGTCGTGATCCGTTTATTCTCATCATAGAAAGATCCGTTCCCTACAGGCATGAACTCTATAAAACGAACATGGTAAGGCGTGTTTATCGTTAACCGCCCGAACTCTTCTATCTCATCATCGTTCATGCCGCGTATCGGCACCATGTTTATCTTGACCGGATCGAGGCCGATGTTCAGAGCCTTTTCTATTCCTTTCATGACCGTATCAAGGTCGCCGCCGCATGTTATCTCTCGATACCTCTCAGGCCTCAGTGAATCAAGGCTCACATTTACCCTGTTAAGTCCCGCATCCTTTAGCTCTTCAGCATACCTCTCAAGAAGCATCCCGTTAGTTGTAAGAGACAGGTCATCAATGGCATTAAGCCTCTTAAGGTCCCTTATTAGGGACTGTACATTCCTTCTGAAAAGCGGTTCGCCGCCTGTTATCCTTATCTTCCTGACACCGAGCTCAGCAGCAACGGAAATGATCCTAGTTATCTCCTCATATCTCAAGATATCGTCATGGGTCACAGCGGGCACGCCTTTATCTGGCATGCAGTAAACGCACCGGAGGTTACACCTGTCCGTGACAGATACTCTCATGTAATCGATGATCCTTGAAAAGCCGTCTTTTAGTCCCATGTCTTTGCAGGCCGGCCCGGATGTTCGGCCGGATCAACTCTTCCCGGAAAGCGCCTTTAATTTCTTCTTGGCCCTGTCGGCCTCGGGAGACTTCGGGAATTTCTGTAATATCAGCTGCAGGACTACCCCGGCAGCTTTTTTGTCACCGATGTTCTCGAACGAGAGCGCCTGTTTGTATAAAGCACCCGGCAGTTTTGGGCTGTCAGGAAAGTTCTTGACCAGCTTCTGGTACTCGATGATAGCGTTCTCGTAGTCCTTCTCCCTGTAGAATGTCTCTCCTATCCAGAACCTGCTATTATCTGCAAGGTCATGATCCGGGTATTTCTCAAGGAACTCACTGAACGTATCCCTTGCCTTATCCTGATTATTACTTTTCAGATATTCGTGAGCCAGTTCATAGAGAGCTTTAGGGTCACCACCTGCGTCCCGTTTTATTGCTTTCTTCTCTTTTGTCTCCTCTTTGGGCTTATCCGCCTTCTTTTCCTTCTGCTCCCTGAGAACACGTTCCTCGCCCTTCATGGATTCGAATTGCTCCTCCATCCTGTCAAGCCTGGACCGCATCAGCTCAAGTTCAGCCTCGATCTCCTTCAGATCGTTAGCGGTCCTGAAAGATGACTCGTCGACCTTGCCCTGAAGGGTTGCAAGCTCCCTGGTCACGGTCTCCAGTCTGTTGCCTATCTGCGCCTGGCTCTCCCTTATGGCATCAAATGAGTCCAGGCCGACGCTTCTTTTAGATTCTTTCTTAACGACACCGAAATCTTTCTTGATCAATTCCAGGTCCCTTTCATGGGATGAGGAATCCTTCTTCAACTGGTTAACATCGTTCTTAAGCGACAGGTACTCTCCCGTCGTAATACAACCGCTTATTAAGAACGATATGGCGATATAAAGTAAAAACCGTGGCACCTGAGAGCACCTCCTTTAGAGTTATATAAATGTATACATAGTATAAAACAAAAGCAGGGGCAATGAGGTGATACTCACTGCCCCTGCAAGCTTTTTCCTATATCTTATTACTAGTTAGCTGGTGTAAAATGCGCCCTTCTGTTCCTGGCCCAGCAGCCCTCATCGCTCTGAGTGCATATAGGCCTCTCCTCTCCGTAGCTAATGGTCAATATCCTCGATGAAGGCACACCCAGGGTCATAAGGTAAGACTTGGCCGCATTGGCCCTGTTATCACCCAGGCCCAGGTTGTACTCGTTGGTACCCCTCTCGTCGCAATGGCCTTCAATCCGGACACTTACGGCCGCATCCTGTATCATGACGTCCGCTATTGCCTTCAATGTTGCTTTGTCTCCCTCCTTGATCTCATACCTGTCAAAGTCGAAATGTATGTCAACAAGAACGTCCCCGAGGTTCACCGACTCGACCGCAGCTTCCTGCGCACCCTCATCAGGCAGCGTGACCTCTTCGGACGGCTGCATCTCTTCCTGCGTTGACGTTACCTGTTTCTGTGCACAGGAGAACAGAAATGCAAATACCAGTAATAATAGAAATACTTTCTTCATAAACACACCTCCCTCTAGTTTGATAACCATTCAGGACCAAAGGCCCTGTATCCATCCGGAGAAATTCTTTTCTGGTTCTCACCTCCTGTCGTCATAACGTATATTGTTTTATTCCCTTCCCTATCCGATGTAAATACTATGAACCTGCCGTCCGGAGAAAAGCTCGGATCCTCATTGTTGCCCTCATCCGTAAGCTGCCTGTACTCCGATCCGTCCGTCCTGGCAGTGAAAATCTGGTTCTTGCCGTCTATCATACCCGAATATGCGATCAAATCTCCAACAGGTGACCACGCCGGTTGCGTGTTGTAAGTGCCCTCGAACGTGACCCTTCGGGTACTGTAACCGTCTATATCCATTATATAAATATGCGGGTTCCCGCTTTTATCGGATACAAACGCAACATTATTGCTGTCCGGAGATATCGTAGGGGATATATTTATCCAGTAGTTAGACGTAATCCTCCTCGTTCTCTTTGAGGATATATCGAACAGAAAGATATCCGGTGAGCCGGATTTCGATGATGTAAAAACGAACCTGTCCCCATCTGGTAAGAAATCTCCTGCGATATTAACACCTTTTGATTCAAAGATCTTCTCAGATGACTCCTTCAGTAAGTCTACCAGATATATGGACCATTGTCTACCGTCAGAGGCAGATACTATCAACTTTGAACCGTCGTCAGAAGCATGAGGGGACATCATCATTTCTTTCCTAAAAGGCAGTTTTTTAAGCCTTTTTCCGTCAAAATCCATCATGACAAGCTGCTTGGTCTCGCTCGAGTTTGTCACAAAAGCTATACGCGTGCTGAAGATGCCCTTCTGACCGGTTAGGGCCTCGTAGATATCGTCAGATATCTGATGCGCAAGCGTTCTGAGCTGTTCCTTCCCGCCCCGGTACTGCTTATAAAGGATTATCCTCGTCTCTACGACATCGTAGAGCCTGACTACAACATTTACCTTATCTGTTACAGTGATGTCCCCCTTGAGGACCGCTTCAATACCGAATGGCGTCCAGTTAAGCGGATTGAAATCATCGCTTTTTTCCTCTATATAAGCGTCCTTGTCAACGAAATGGAACAGCCTTGTGAAGTTCAGATCGTCCTTGACGATATTAGTGAGATCCTGCCCGATATCGTCCTCGGCAAAATCATAGAAGGCCATGGGAAACTGACGCATGGGTGAATCAATTTCAATGTATATTTTTGCTCGTGCAATATCCGGATTGGTCAACATGACAATACCCAGGATAATTACACATATAATGATCGATAGTTTCTTCATGGATTAAAAATAAAACCAATTTTACCCATTTTTCTGGGAGGTGCTTGCACAGGAGAAGCTTTCTTTAACGCCCTGATGACTGACCTATCAAGTAGATCATTGCCTGAACTTTTTTCGACCCTGTGCACTCTTATATGCCCACCGCTGTCTATACTTATCTCAATAATAGTCTGCATGCCTTTCTCTACTGTACCAAAATAAACCCAATTGCTTTTTACCTGAGCATACAACATGTCAAAGTATGGATCACCTCGTCCAAAATAACTGCTGCTAACTTGACCTGTACTGGAACTTTCAGTCTCAGATACGACCTCATCCCTTTCCGACACCTTCCCTACGCTCTGCTCTATCATCTCCTCAAGCTCTTTTGTCTTGCGCCTGGACTCTATATCGCTTATCCTGTTCTCAAGCATCTTTATCTCTTCGGTGGAAAGTAACGGCTTTGCCTTTTCCACCTTCTTCTGTGAAGGCTTTACCGTGCTCTTTTTCGCTTCGGTCGTCTTCTTTGTGGCAGGCCTTGCTACCCGTGTCTTTGCTTTCGGAGCGATTATATCAACCTTGACCGAAGATGGCACATATATGGAATGTCTTTTCTTGAAGGCTACAGATGTTACTCCGAAAAGAACGACATGAAGGCAGAACGACACTATGACCATAGACTGAAGGTTGTTGGCCAATCTCATTTGATCTTCATGCTAGGCTCTGTTACCATGCCGAGCTTCTCGATCCCTGCCCCCTTGATCTCCGCCATAAGTTTTACTACCTCACCGTAAGGCACCCTCTTATCAGCCTTCAGGTAAACATCAGGGTTTATCTTGCTGATAGCCCTTAGTTTCTCAACGACCTGAGAGAGTCTCATCTTCTTATCATTAAGGAATATCGTTCCATCCTTTTTCATGACTATGACCACCCTCTCTTCTGCAGGGAGGCTCTTCCCCTTGGCCTGCGGAAGGTCCACATCGACCCCCTGCTTGAGCATGGGAGCAGTGACCATGAATATGATAAGAAGCACAAGCATAACGTCAACAAGAGGGGTAACGTTTATCTCAGAGAGAACACCTCTTTCTTTATTGAACTCCATTGTCTATCCCTTTGAAAAGAAGTCAAGGACCTCTTCAGCGAAGTCCTGCGTCTCAATTATCAGGCGCTTAGCCGTGCTCAGATAATAGTTATAACCGATAACGGCAGGTATCGCCGCGGCAAGCCCGGCTGCGGTGGCAATAAGCGCCTCAGCTATCCCGGGTGCAACTATCGCAAGCGATGCAGTCCCTGCAGAGCCTATCCCTTTAAATGAGTTCATTATCCCCCATACCGTCCCGAACAGGCCGATGAAGGGGGTCGTTGAACCGGTCGTTGCCAAGAAATTAAGGTACTTTTCAAGCTTTGCGGCCTCAAGCATAAGGAATCTCTTAAGCGACCTCTTTACCTGGTCACGGTCACTTATCCCCTCTGAATATACCGCTCTGAACAGGTTGCCGAAAGGACCTACGAACATCATTCTGGATGATGCTACAAGGGTCCTGGGCTCCTTCACACGTCCGAAGTTCTCAAGGAAGACCTCGTTTTCCTTTCTTGCCTTCTTGAAGTACTTCCATTTGTAAAAGATTATTGCCCAGGATACTACCGAAAAGAAAAGGAGGGTCAAAATTACCAGCTTAACTATGAACCCTGCCTGGAGAACGAGGTTGATTGCGCTGCCTTCCATGTTATCTCCTTAGTGCTTTTTGCGTTATAATTTATACATCCGTATTATAGCAAATCAACCTTCTTTTTAAAATTTATTTCACTCTGTTAAAATAGCAGACCCCGGATGGAGGGGTGGCCGAGTGGTTGAAGGCGTCGGTCTTGAAAATCGATGTAGGTTCACGCCTACCGTGG
>CP070669.1:2257122-2262554 GCA_020351835.1 Nitrospirota bacterium | reverse complement strand
GCGGGGAAGGTCATTTGTCTCGATGAAGTCCTGTATTACCTTTTCGGCGCTGCCGGCGTCATGGATTGCGACACCTTTGACATCTGCATAACGAGCTTTCAGTTTCTTATCAAACGACTTTGACATTTTATCAAGTCTTTTTAGGCTTGAACTGATCGATCGGTCGCTTTGCAGATGATCCTCATACTTCTTCCTGTCCGTCTTGATGCCGAAATCTCCGGGCATCTTCCACTTATCTTTAAGGAATATCCATGAAGCAAAGTCAGAGAGCTCATAGCCCTCTATGAGCTCTATAGGTGAAGTGTTCCTTATATCCCTGATCTCTATCCCGTTATGGTCAGCAACTATCTCATAGGCACCTTCAAAAGGCTCCGCTCCCTGATAATCGAAAAACTCCCACTTAGACAATGTTACCTGCCTTTCTTCATGGCAGCTTTTGCATGACCTTGATTTGCCGAACGGGTGAGCAGCTTGCTCAATCTCAAGCCACAGGAGGTGCTTATTATTAGAAGGCAGACCGTCGATTGTGCCAATAATATAATAAGCGTCCTTAGTCTCTCCTTCAGGCCACCTGAACTGAAGGGAAGGTGATGCCTTAATATCGCTCTTTATATTGCCCACGCTATGGGGCCATATCTTTACAGGCATCCACTTTCCTTTCTGGTCCTTGATCAGGATAGGAGGCGATTGAATGCCGTAGTAATAAGAGTATTTGTTAAAAGGGTTCGGCTTCTCGGCAACAATGCCCGGTCCCCATACTGTGACCTGATACCCCCTGAGCTCCTGTATGTGACAACTTGAACAGTCCATATCTTTATGAACACTTTTCGCGTGTGCTTCCTCTATTGCTATATGACAATCCTGACAGCTGGCCTTTCTTTCCATGTCTCCCATCCCCTTTTCCCCGGTAGGATGGCAGTCCACACAATGGATATCTTTTTTATAGTGAACGTCAGGTTTCATCCCTTCAGGTACCGAGTAGTCGCCTCCAATGTATGTCTCACCTCGACGGCTTTGCATAGCCCCGGGATGGCATATGCTCGAACCTCTTCCGAAGCCGGAACAGCTTTCCGAATCAGGGACGCGTGAGAACTTATGAGGTTTGTCCTTCTCTGGAGTGTAATGGCAGTCCAGGCATCCAACGTGGCAAACATTACAGAGCTTCTGTTTGTCCTCAGCATTCTGTCTTGAAAAGGGGACGTTAAGGTCGTCAAGTATCTTTCTGGTGTTCTCATAATCGAACTCTGTATGCCGGAGCACATCCGGGGGAGGCAGGTCCGCGAATGAAGGCCCACAGTTCTGAGGCCCGTAAGGGCGCGTCCAGGTTCTCATGGTGCGTTGCCTGAAGTTCCTTCCCATTATTGTTGTTCTGAACTGATCAAGTTGGTCCGGATGGCAGCCGGCCTTTGAACATGTTCTCTTTGCGATCTCCGGATCAAAGTTGAATGTATCAGTATCCCTGTCATGCCACAATATATTCCTGACACCCGGGACAGGCCAAAGCTCTCCGTCAAAGTCCATTTTCGGCAGTAGCTCAAACATCCTATTGTCTCCGGTGGGCTGAAGGGCGTAAGGATAATAGTCCTCTCTTTTCTTTACTGTTGCGTCGTCGCCAACAATTATCATTTTGAGCATGCCTTCATGGGCTTTGTCCTTATCTGTAGCTCGCCCATTGCCGAGGTGGCACTCCCTGCATTCTACGAACGGATGGTTGCTCTGCTCTTCTACCATCTGACTGGTAAGGTAGAACTCGGGATGCTCCAGCTCTTCCATCTTCTTCCTGTCAGCATGGCATTTTACGCATTCGACGGAGCTTCTGGACCAGGATACATAGCCCGAGATAGCGATAACTATAAAAGCCTGGACCATAATTATGAGAACAAGCTTTTTCGATAGAAGGTTACTTAAAGATCCGGGAGTTGTAGGCTTGGTCATGATTTAAGGTAACACAATGAAGATTTCATTTTCCAAACCATTTAAATGTAAATAAGGCATTTGTTAGGGATGATATGTGTACGAGCGTTATATATTTTTGTTGTTAAAGATACTGGCTGTGCACGAACATAGCAACATAGTAAACGTTTAATATTAATCCACGATCGTACTATTATGCTTATAATATGAAATCTATGATTTATAAGAGATAAGTCGATCTGAGTGGAAGGCGGACTGTGATAGACCTTAAAGGTAAGTGCCGCTGTTATAGCCAAAAGGAAAGAGATGATAAGTTTTAACTTGTTCTATTTAAAGGGTTGATATCATATGCGTCTATTATTTAGAACGAATAGTGACAAAACATCTCGTTCCTATATTTTAATGCAATGTATATTATCATAACTTAATTGTTGACAATTAATGATTAATTGTGTATAAATAATATAGCGTGGTTGTCAAATTGAGGACAATTATGTATTCGATCTTCTCAGTTAATAGGCCGGAGGCATCCGGATGCTGAAGAAGCTCTTTTCTTCAACTATAAGAGCTGACGTACTGGCCCTGTTACTTAACAGCCCCGATGAAAAGTTCTACGTAAGAGAGGTTGCCCGTCTACTAAAGAAGAATCCCTCCGGTGTAAAAAGGGAACTGGATAACCTGGAGAAGATAGGGATAGTGTCCAGCCAGAGAGTAGCAAACCTGAAGTATTTCAAAGCCAACAAAAGATCCAACCTTTATATTGACCTTAAAAGGCTTGTAATGAAGTCAATGGGACTTACAGGATCGCTGACATCGATATTAAGGGCGGCCGGAGCCAAGACCGCATTCATATACGGCCCGTATGCAAGGGGAGAAAAGACAGACGTTGTAGATCTGTTCACTGTTGGTGCGTCAGAGACCCTTAAGAAGGCACTATCTGATCTTGAGACCGATTTCGGTGTAAAGATAAATGTTTCTTTTGTTCAGGAAGCAGATTTTAATCTGAGAAGAAAGAAAGAGGACCAGGAGCTCAAGGATATTTTAACAGGCAAAAGGATTGCCCTTATAGGAAGGGTATGACAAGAATTTCCCGAAGGCATTAATAGCCGATAACATTAAAGAATGGGAGATTCCATTTTAAAAAAGCACCTGTATAGAGTGGTCAGGTGAAGAAAGGGGGTGAAGACTGATGGCAAAGAAGAAAGCTAAGAAGAAGGCAGCTAAGAAGAAGACCACGAAGAAGAAGGCAGCTAAGAAGAAGACCACGAAGAAGAAGGCAGCTAAGAAGAAGACCAAGAAGAAAGCTGCTAAGAAGAAGACCAAGAAGAAAGCTGCTAAGAAGAAAGCAGCTAAGAAGAAGACCAAGAAGAAAGCTGCTAAGAAGAAGGCTAAGAAAAAAGCCAAGAAGAAATAATAGCAGTAGGTTTGATGAGTTGGCTGGGAGCCCAGGGCTCCCAGCTTTTTTTTATTATATTACAGAAGTTGCAAGACTGAAATCAAGCGTATAATATTCAATAAAATCAAGGAATTACCCGTTTGTCAGCGGGCTGGACAAGGTTGTTGAGCTTAATTTACTTGCTGTTCGAGAAAATTAGGGGCTATATATTGAGGTGAAGCGGTTTCAGAGCTCAGGCTGTAAGCGCGGAAACAGTCCCTGGACCCAAGTAGCTTCTTAAGGAACTTAACATTCGCAGTGTGTCCGGACCTCTCGGATATTATATGTCCTAAGATCTGGAATCCACAGAGATACATATCCCCGATGCAATCGAGAGCTTTATGACGAACGAACTCATCGGGGAACCTGGTCCCGGACGGATTAACGATACCGTCATCACTGATTATCACTGCATTATCAAGACTGCCACCTCTGCCAAGGCCATGCTGCCTGAGCATCTCAACATCCTTCAGGAAACCGAAGGTCCTGGCCGGCGCAATATCCTGCATGAAAGAATCCGCCGAGAGTTCTATGCTGATCTGCTGTTTACCAAGGAAGTGGTTCTTGAATTCGATCGTCTGAGAGAACTTTCTGCCGTTAAAAGGTATTCCTGTTATCTTTGTCTTCCCTTCTTCGAAACTGATCGGCTGGATTATTTCTATGACCTTCTTGGGTGCTGATTGAATAGAGATCCCGGCCTGCAGAACTATTTTTGATATCTCTGTTGCACTTCCATCGAGCGCAGGGATCTCAGGCCCCTCGACATCGATGAAAAGATTGTCTATCTCAAAGGCAGATAGCACAGACATGAGATGCTCAACGGTCTTTACCCTGGTGCCGTTATAACCGATGGTTGTGGCGAATGAAGTGTCAACGACAGCGAAGGGTGAGAGTTTTATCATGTTCCCCCTGTCGGTCCTGAAAAAGATTATGCCGGTATCAATATTGGCGGGTCGGAGCGTTACCTTGCAATTCTTCCCGGTATGCAGCCCGACACCCTCGAATGAGGTCTCTTTTTTTATGGTCTTCTGATGCATCATGGACGGTTAATTGAAAGCAATTTATATGCCAATCAACAGGGGCTGAATAATAGGCACTTAACGGGAGTACGTGTGTCTCTGTATGACAAGATGTGGATAAAAGGACACATCCTAGACCTTTCCTCCGACAACAATGTCTGGAATTCGAACTGTCGGCATTGCATCAGATACAGGGACTCCCTGAGAGTCTTTTCCGCAGGTTCCTATAGCGAAACCCAGGTCATTGCCGACCATGTCTATCGTCTTAAGGACGACCGGCCCGTTGCCCGTAAGTGTGGCTCCCCTCACAGCTTCACCTACGGATCCATTATCTATCATATACCCCTCTTGTACATCAAAAACAAAATCGCCGGAAACAGTGTTGACCTGGCCACCACCCATCTTTCTTACAAAGAGACCCTTCCGGGTGCTCCTGATAATATCATCAGGTGATGATCCCCCATGCGCTAGAAATGTGTTTGTCATCCTGGGGATCGGCCTGCTCTTATACGACTCCCTTCTGCCGTTAGCTGTAGAGCGAACTTTATCAACGGACGCGGTCAGACGGTCATACATATATTTTACGAGAATACCATCCTGTACCAGAACCGTTCTTTGAGACGGTGTTCCCTCGTCATCGAACCTGAAAGATCCTCTTTTACCCGGGATAGTAGAGTCATCAATGACGGTAATCAGGGGGGATGCGATCTGTGAAGATATCTTCCCGGAATATACCGAAAGACCCTGCTGAGCAAGATCAGCCTCAAGTCCGTGACCGATAGCTTCATGGATCATGGTCCCACCGGCCTCAGAAGATATTATCACGGGCATTCTTCCCGCTGGAGCATGTCTGGCACCAAGCATCATAACGGACCTTTGAGCGGCCCTCAGGGCTATCTCCTCTGTATCGACAGTATCAAAAAGTTCAAAGCCAATATTCCCTCCTGCCGTATCATAGCCGGTCTGAATAACATCTCCGTCAGAGGATATGACATTGATCACGAACAGCATGTACGTTCGTTCGTCCTCCGCAAGCACCCCATCCGAATTGGCGATCGTGACCT
>CP070669.1:2228566-2257022 GCA_020351835.1 Nitrospirota bacterium | reverse complement strand
TACTCGGGACGATCCATATCGCTTTTGGTGACAATTCATCTTTTGGTGGAAATGTTAAGACGCCGTTCCATCAGGATTTCGTGTTCTTTAGACCAACGATAGAGCTTGTAAGTAAGGATGGAGATAAAACGGTGCTGATCAGGCACGGCAAGTTCTTAACGGCGTTTTAGCCAATAGCCTGCCTGGAACGGAGATGCGATTATCTCGTTCTGTCCTCTTTATATTCAGACACAATAGATCGAAAAAGTTTAACAGCAGGGTGATAGCTGCCGGTATTGATGGTGCATTGCATTGCAGCCTGTGGGTTCTGTTATATTTTAAATGAGGAGCTGTTATGAGCAAAGATAAGGACATCCCTGACAATCTCCGTGCCCGGCCGTTTGACGACCTAATGGATATGATAGAAAAGAAATGGAGCGGTCTTGCTGACAAGCATGAGGGCGAACAGGAGGAGCCGCAGATCTCGGACGAGGAGCTTTTCAGAGATGCAATGAGCAGGGTCCGGGAGATAAAGGAGTTCAGGGACATTCCGGTAGGGGGCAGTAAGACAGGACCGGCTTTCATCCCGAGGAAGACAGATGAAAAGGACGATGAAATACTGGATGAGATTACAAGCGGCAAGAGGTCGATCGACATTTCTGCGACCCAGGAGTTCGTAAGGTGGGTGAATCCCGATGACAGGCATTTTGATATTACCGAACTTCACAGAGGAAGCTATTCGGTGCAGGATTATATTGATCTGCACGGTTATACGGCAAATGAAGCGGAGGAAGAGATAGAAGAATATTTAAAAGATGCTATCAGGAGAGGGCTCAGCTGCATAAAGATAATACACGGGAGAGGGCTTCGTTCTGCTAATGGACCCGTTATCAAGGAGAGACTGGTCAATCTCCTTCAAGGAAAGTTCAGGAAGAAAATAAGGGCGTTCGTTTCTGCCAGGCAGTGTGACGGTGGCCTCGGAGCCGTTTACGTGGTATTAAAGCAAAAGTAAGCCTTCGGCAAGGCCTACTTCTTTTTCTTTGTCTTGGATCTCTTCAGTGTTTTTTTCCTGGTCGCCTTTTTTGTAACCTTCTTCTTGGCCTTTACTTTCTTTTTAGCTGCTGCCTTCTTGGAAATCTTCTTTACGGTCTTTTTCTTTGCTTTACTTGTTCCTTTAACTTTCTTCTTAGCAGTCGGTTTACCTGCCTTTTTCACGGTGACCTTCTTCTTTTTCGCTGGTTTATCCTTAACTGTTGTGATATCGGATCGGCCTTTAACTGTAACGGGATGGTCGGCCCTTTCTCTTACAGGATAGGATTTCTTTACCGCTATCTCATGAGACCCCTCTACAGTAGCAAGGATATCCTCCTCTCTTACCAGAGTGATCTCCTCTCCGTCTATCTCTATCTCCGTTACCATATATTTGGCGTAAATGACCCTCTGCCCGGGTTTGAGGGTAGTAGGTTCGAACACTTTTTTGCTCTTATCCTTCTTATCGGGCCTGTTCCTGCCGGGGCCTATCGCCAGGATTATTCCTTCTGACGGCCTTTCCTTTGCGGCATCGGGGATGATAATACCTCCGGCAGTAACTTCATCCGCGTCAAGCCTCTGTATCAGGGCCCAATCATGAAGCGGTCTGAACTTTGTCATCATTGCCTCCTAAAAGCGTATTGTAATACAGTTATCAGAGATAGATTATACTAAAATACGAATTAATTTGAAATGGGAGATATTACAGTTCTATCTCTAACTCTATCTCTTTTTCACCAAAGAGCAATCTCGGCCTTCTGATCCTGACCTTTATCCTGTCTCCGACCTTCCTGCCGAAGAGAGCCAGTTTAAGGTCATTAATGGAAACTATTATTTCATCTTCTATAGAGATGATCTTATCTCCTTCCTTGATGCCCGCTTTTTCCGATACGCCCCCCTTTATTACCCTGGAAATGATCACCTCGTCATCCTTTTCATCCAGGAACGCCATCATTTTCGGCCCTTTAGGCGGATCAATATCTGGAGGGTAGAGCACAAAGTCGGCAAGCCGGCTCTCGATATCACCTCCGGAGCCGTTAAGTACTACAGCGGTACTTTCATCTGACATCCTTCTTACTCTGTCAGGTATGCCCCACGAGTATTGCAGGTGCCCTCCCCCGGCAAGGACCACTATCTGGGCACCGGGGTAGCGTTTGAGAGCTTCAACGGTTCTGAGGGCCATCGTTTCATCCCATAATATCTGGGACTGAAAGAAGTTCTCCAGAGACCTTTTATTGTCCCTCGAGTGCTGAAAGAAGACCTCCCTCATGCTCTCGAAGTACTGCTCATTTGTCATGTCGATATCGGGGGGTATCTCTGAACGCTCTTCATCATTAAGGGAGTCTATACCCTCTTTTGATACCTTTTCTATGAGCTCCTTTCTAAGATTAAGGGCTACGACAGGGATCTTATTGTCCTTTGCGTAATTAAGGATGTCCCTGTAAAGGGCATAATCGAACTTCCAGCGGGAAAAATATTCTGTCCCCTTCAGGAGCTCGCGTTCATCGATCTCTCCACTGATATACCGGTCAAGGTACCCCTGAAAAGGTGCCTGGAACATCTCCATGCCTATGACCAGAGTATTGCCTTTATCGTTAAGACGCCTGATAATCTCGTATTGCATTACATGATGAGAATAGATGTTATGGACCTCACCTACGAATATCACCCGTTTGTTCTTTACCGCATTAATAACCGAATCCAGATCTATCATACTGCCTGTATCGACAACACCCGGCTCTATTCCAAGGTCTATTACGATCCCACTATCGGACCTGACAACTTCTTTCACCATGTTCCTTCCCTGTTCGAACACAAGAAATGAGTAGTTGCCGTAGCGGGAGATCTTGTGGAAAGCAAGCCTGATCTCTTCAGCAGAGCTTGCAGTAACTACCAATGCGGCATGCTCAGGGGACAGAGGGTTCTTCAAGGCCTTTACTACAAGTCCGCCGTCGGGTAACGGATCTCCGGCAAACAATCTTTTATAAATGCGGTTACTTCCCGAGAGCAGAAGGACCGACCTGCCCTTTATATCAGTGTTTCCCGCCTCAATATCGCTCTTTATTATAAAGCCCTCATTTTTTAGATAAGATACCGCCTCACTGTATGTATCATCTCCTTCCGGGAATATAACGACATTTTCCTTGTTTCCGGTGAAAGAGGATATTACCGGGGGCAGTTCGTCGGAAGACAGTTCCCTCATAAGGTCATATTCCGGGTCGATCACTACCCTTTGAGGTCTGGACCCGAGCTTCATTTCAAAATGACGGACCTTTTCCTCTGTGCGTACGATCTCCTTTACGGTTCCTGAGGCCGAAGAAACCTCAATCGGGACGTCAAGTGCATAGATGTCCCTTTCCTGAACCAGATCGAGTTCCAGAACGTAGTTTCCGTTACGATATGACACGAAGACGTTCTTTACGCTGACGGATGGTATACCTTTTCTTTCTATCCATTGGTCAAAGAACCCTTCAAGTCCGCTTACTCCCATATCTATAAAACTACTGCTGATGTCCTCCCAATCGGCCTTACGATACTTATTGTCAGCTATAAAGTATCTCAGAGCCTGAAAGAAGGCATCATCACCGAGCTTCTTCCTAAGCATGTGGAACAGCATTGCTGTTTTTCCGTAACCGATAGTTCTCGTGGCATAGTCTTTTCGAGACCTGAACTCGCTGATCGATATCTCGTTGTCAGGGCTCACATAGTTTGAGTGGTCGGTCAATATCCTCTTTCTGTAGTCAGCACCATTACCTTTGATGTGCTCGAACCAGTGGTCGGAAAGATATGCCGTCAGCCCCTCAGACCAGTTACCGCTTTCCCGGTCAATATACACTGAGTTACCGAACCATTGATGCAGTATCTCATGACCCAGGGACGTATCGAGTATGAAGGGCAGCCTTATTACGCGGGAGCCCAACAATGTATAGGTAGGGAATGAATATCCGGTCTGATAGCTGTTCTCTACGACCGAGAAACTTTTGAAGGGAAATTCTCCCAGCATCTCTTCATAAGCATGGATATACTTCCTTGATCTCTCTAAATATGACCGTGATAGGTTCTCATCATCAGATAAAAGAAAGGTCCTGATAGTCGTTCCCTTGTCGGTCTCCTCTGTGACGTGATATTTCCCGGCGATCATCGTAATTCCATCCGTAGGATGATCAAATTCGAACTTTCCCTTTCTTGTTCCATCCTCTACCACGGACGAAAAAGAGTCGGATTCGGATATCGCTACCATTTCTGAAGGGATCTCATATGATAACCTGAATAATGCAAGGCCGTTTATTTCAGGATACCACCCTGATAGAAGCATGACTGATCCAGAGCTGATAACATTCTTATTAACGGTCCCGTTTCTGTCAATGACCTCTTCCGGCAGCTGTTCGAACAGAACCGAGTATTCTATGAGAATCTCCTTTTCACCTTCTGCTGAGCGCAGCTCATTTACAGAATCATTATCAAGGTCATATGTCTTTCCGTTCACAAGTATCTTTTGTATATTAAGTCCGGTGGCATGTATGTAGGGCGCAGAACCGTCAGGAAACCTTATACTTGCCTGGCCATTAAGAAGTCCCCGGCCCGGGTCGATCCTCACATGAAGATCATATTCGGGAAGGTCCGCTCCTGCGACATTTCCTGACGCCAGCAATAAGAATATTATGGTTAGTTTTAGTATTGATCTCATAGAACAGCTCCGTTGCGTATTTTTCAGATGATTTATTATAACTGCTGAAGGCCCGTCTTGTGAAAGACAGGATGTAAGCATTCTTGCGGTGGTTAATCGTCGGCCACTTCGCTGTATCCGCACTCCTTGTTAAGACATGCCAGGAAATGGCCTGCCTTGGTCCTCTTATCAACGAGGAACGTCATTTCGCAGTTCGGGCAGGGCTTGTTAACCGGCTTATACCATGTAGCAAACTTGCAATTGGGGTAGTTGCTGCAACTGAAGAACAACTTTCCTTTTCTTGTGGCCCTTTCAACAATATCTCCGCCATCTTCAGGGCATTTAATGCCGGTGGATATCGATCTCGTGTTCTTGCAATCAGGATATTTTGTGCATGCAAGAAACCTCCCGAAGCGGCTTGTTTTAACAGACATCGGTGATCCGCACTTTTCGCAGGTCTCTCCGGGTATTACCTCTCCGGAGGATGGACCGCCTTCGCTCTCCTCGAGTGGCCTCGTGTTCTTGCACTTTGGAAAGCCCGAGCATGCAAGGAACCTTCCATGCCTTCCCCACCTTATTACCATCGGTTTACCGCACTTTTCACACTCAATGTCGGTCGGCCTGTCTTCAGGCTTTACCTTGCCAAGCGTCTTTGATGCCTCCGTAAGCTCCTTATTGAAAGGCTTATAGAACTTCTTTACGACCTTGGTCCAGTTAAGTTTGCCCACCTCTATATTGTCGAGCTCGGTCTCCATCTTAGCCGTGAACTTTTCGTTCAGAAGCTCAGGGAACCTCTCAACAAGAAGGTCATTTACTACCTCCCCCAGTTCTGTAGGGGAGAACCTTCCTTCGTTCTTATCAACGTACTTTCTGTCCTGGATCGTGCTCAGTATAGCAGCGTAAGTGCTGGGCCTTCCTATTCCCTTTTCTTCAAGGGCCTTAACGAGCGTTGCCTCACTATATCGCGGTGGCGGCTGAGTAAAGTGCTGATTTGGAGATATCTCGACCATCCTGAGCCTTTCTCCCTCATTAAGGTCCGGCAGGATCCCTTCATCCTCTGCCTGTCCGTTATCGGTCTCCTCAGAGTAGAGAGCCAGAAACCCTTTGAAACGAATGATAGACCCGGAAGCACGAAGTTCAGCTCCGGTTAGCCCTTCCGGGAGGATCATTATTGTTGTCTGTTCCAGTCTGGCCTTTGCCATCTGGCTTGCTATGAACCGCTTCCAGACCAGCGTGTAAAGGTTGAACTGGTCCCGTGACAGGAACCTCTTGAGCGATTCAGGGGTTCTTTCCGGATACGTAGGCCTTACAGCCTCGTGAGCATCCTGGGCGGATGATTTGGACTTGAACCGCGGAGGAGACTTCGGGAGGAACTCTTCTCCGTACTCGCTTGCTATAAAGTCCCTCGCTCCCTTTTCCGCTTCCGGGGCTACACGGGTAGAATCTGTTCTCATATACGTTATCAGGCCCAGTGCTCCTTCAGACCCTACCTCTATTCCTTCATAAAGTTGCTGCGCTATGATCATGGTCTTCTTTGCTGTAAAGCGAAGCTTTCTTGAGGCTTCCTGCTGCAGTGTGCTTGTGATAAAAGGAGGAGAAGGTGATCGAGTCCTGTTCTTCTTGTCCACCTTATCAAGGACATAATCCCTGTTCTTAAGCTCTTCAACGGCATCGATCGCCGACCTTTCAGATGTTAGCAGGAACCTTTTACCTGACTTTGCTTCCCTGTTGACGACCTGTTCACCATTGTACTTGTGGAGCCGGGCCTTGAACTGAGGCGGGACATTGCCTTCAAGTAGGGCCTCAATGCTCCAATACTCTTCGGAATTAAAGCTCCTGATCTCCCTCTCTCTGTCAACGATCAGTTTCACCGTTACAGACTGGACCCTGCCGGCACTGAGACCCCTTCTGACCTTTTTCCATAATAATGGGCTCAGTCCATAACCGACCAGCCTGTCAAGTATTCTTCTTGCCTGCTGGGCATCGACCTTGTTTATATCTATAGGCTTGGGGTTCTTTATTGCCTCCCTGACAGCACGCGCCGTGATCTCATTGAAGGTTACTCTGTGAAGCTTTACCTTTTCTTTCTTCCCGCCGCGCCCCTTCTGGACCTCCTCGGCGATGTGAAATGCAATTGCCTCACCTTCCCTGTCTGGGTCCGGCGCGAGATAAACATTGTCAGCACTTTTTGCAGCCTTTCTCAGCTCCCTTATGACCTTCTCTTTTCCCGGGATCACCTGATACTTTGGTGCAAAATCATTATCTATGTCCACTGCAAGCTCTTTACTCGGCAGGTCCCTTACATGGCCTATAGAGGCCTTAACAGTGAACTCTTTACCGAGTATCCTGTTGATAGTCTTTGCCTTGGCAGGCGACTCTACAATTACAAGAGATTTCATATCAGTAGCTCTTTAGTTCCAGATTATATATTTACCCGAGCCGAATACCATTGCATAGATCACATCCGGCTCAATGTCCGAGTTCTTCATGAATATATAAGAAATCATGCTTCTTATTGCATCCAGCTCCTCATCGCTAATTGCTCCGGTCCGTTCGATGGCACGGAGCTCATCCTTCAACTTGAACAGATCGAGTGATGTATCATCAAGCCCGATGATTGCCTCCTCTATTTTCATATCATTTTCTACTATCTCTTTGGCAAGTGCCACAAGTACATCCATAAGGTTCTTATACAAGACCATCCTCCCGAGCAAGAAAGAACTTTTTCCCTGCAACCTGCCTTACCAGCGACTTAAGCTCCAGTCCGAGGAGCAACCCCAGGGCCTGTGAGGGTGGAATGCCCGCCCTTCGGGTTATATCATCGATATGAACAGGGTCGCCGGATAGTATATCACAAATGGATTTTTCTTCATCAGTTATCTCTATCTCTGAATTTCTTGCTGACCTTATGAAGCCCTTCATTAGAGGAGCAAGGTCCTCGATCACATCGTTCGGATGTGTCAGCGGTTTTGCCCCGTTCTTGATAAGATGGTTCGTTCCCTTTGAAATGGGTGAGGTTATATTGCCCGGCACCGCGAATACCTCTCTGTTCTGTTCAAGAGCATACTGTACAGTTATAAGGGTTCCGCTTCCCCTTGATGCTTCAACTACTATTACACCCAGCGACAGGCCGCTTATAAGCCTGTTCCGCTGCGGAAAGTTCTCCCTGAGCGGGGCGGTACCGATAGGGAACTCACTTATGACAACACCCGAGTCCGGAATTCTTTCATAGAGCCCTCGGTTCTCGGGAGGGTATATAACATCTATTCCGGAACCCAGCACCGATATTGTCCTTCCTCCTGAGTGTAAGGATGCCCTGTGGGCGACCGAATCTATCCCGCGTGCCATCCCGCTTATTATGGTAAGGCCGGCTGATGACAGCTCTTCTGCTATGCTCTGAGCCACCCTTTTGCCGTATTCGGAGGACCTCCTTGATCCGACCACCGCTACCGAGAACTTATCGTTGCTATCAAAATGCCCCTTGTGATACAGGACCATGGGCGGGTCTGTTATCTGTGAAAGAAGAGCGGGATAGGTCCCTGACCCGTAGCATGTAAGGTTGATGTCCGATGCCTGGCATCTCTCAAGTATACCGTCGACCAAACCCCAATCCGTAAAAGACAGGATATTATTGGCACGGGTGCGACCGATACCGTTGATACATGTCAGCTCATCTTCGCCGGCATCAAAGATCCGCCCCGGAGAGCCAAAAGCATCGATAAGAAGCTTTGCTGTAGCGGGGCCTATATCTTTAATAAATGAGAGGGCCAGAGCGGCCCTTAGATCTTTCATTTTCCCTTGAGCTTTCTCATCTTCAGTCTGAGCGCATTCAGTTTAATGAACCCTTCCGCGTCCTTCTGGTCGTACACTGCCTCTTCTTCGAAAGTTGCCATATCCTGGTCATAAAGGGAATCTGGGGACTTCCTTCCCACGACCACACAATTGCCTTTATAGAGCTTTATCCTGGCTGTTCCGTTAACGTTCTTCTGTGTCTCATCTATCATTTTCTGCAATGCCTCTCTTTCAGGTGAGAACCAGAATCCGTAATAGATCATCTCCGCATACCTGTTTATCATCGAGTCCCTGAGGTGCATGGCTTCCCTGTCCATAGTGAGAGACTCAACAGCCCTGCGGGCAACATGCAGCAGGGTGCCGCCCGGTGTCTCGTACACACCCCTTGACTTCATTCCGACAAAACGGTTCTCAACTATATCGATACGCCCAATACCGTGCTGTCCGGCCAGCTTATTTAGCCTCTGAAGGAGCTTGAAAGGTGATAGCCTTTTCCCGTTGACCGAGACCGGGTCACCTTTGGCAAACCCTATCTCCACATAGGCAGGCTTCCCCGGGGCTTTCTCAAGTGGGGCGCACAATGTGTACATGTCCTTTGGCGGCTCTTTCCAGGGATCTTCAAGCACGCCACCCTCGTAGCTTATATGGAACACGTTCATATCAGTACTGTAGGGTTTCTTCCTGGTCGTCGGCACCTCAATATTATGTGAAGAGGCAAAGTCCATCAGTGATTCCCTTGACCTGAAGGGCCAGTGTCTCCACGGCGCTATTACCTTTATGTCAGGCTTTAGCGCATAGTAGGACAGCTCGAAACGCACCTGGTCGTTACCCTTTCCTGTTGCGCCGTGAGCTACAGCTCCTGCCCGTTCCTTACGGGCTATGTCGATCTGCTTTTTGGCAATAAGGGGCCTGGCAATTGAGGTGCCCAGAAGGTAACTGCCTTCATATACAGCGCATCCACGCATCATCGGAAAGATATAATCCTTGACGAACTCCTCCCTAAGGTCCTCGACAATGGCCTTGGATGCGCCGGTTGCAAGAGCTTTCTTCTTAACCTTTGCAAGGTCCTCTTCCTGGCCGAGGTCCGCACAGTAGGCGATCACCTCGGCATCATATTCCTCTTTTATCCATTGTATGGCCACGGATGTATCCAGGCCACCGGAGTAAGCAAGGACCACTTTTTTCACAGTTACCTCCTTCAAGGCGGAAGTTTACTTAATATTTCTGAAAGTTAGCATAAACTATTGTTAAATGTGAAGCTAAGCAGATAATTGACTTTTTTCAGGGCGGGCGAGTATTATTGACATTGAGACGCAATCTCAATAATTAAGAGGAGCTGATCTTGCACGATCATTCAGCAAAGAAAGAGATATATTCCGGTCTCGACAGGGTAGTTCTTGTCGGCAATCCCAATGTAGGCAAGAGCGTCATATTCGGACTGCTCACAGGTAAATATGTAACGGTATCTAACTATCCCGGGACCACCGTAGAGATTTCTCAGGGCAATATATTGCTCGATGATATGAAGCTGCTTGTCATAGATACCCCCGGAGTGAATAACCTGATACCGATGAGCGAGGACGAGAAGGTAACCCGGGACATACTCCTTGCCGAAAGGCCCGCATCGGTCATACATGTAGGTGACTCGAAGAACCTTAAAAGGACACTGTTGATAACGATCCAGCTTGCCGAGATGGGACTGCCTGTAACGCTTGCCCTTAATATGGAGGACGAGGCACGTGACAGGGGTATCGTGATCGACAAGGAGAAGCTTGCGGAACTCCTTAACATAGAGGTGGTAGGTACAATAGCGCCGCAGCGAAAAGGTATAAGGGAGCTTAGAGAGGCAATGAAGAAGCCCGCACAATCCTCGCTGGTGGTCGATTATCCGGAAGGGATAGATAAGTATCTTGAGATGATATCGGACATGCTTCCTGATGCCACGATATCCAAACGGTCGATAGCGTCGATGATACTAGCTGGCGATGAGAGCCTTAAGGATTGGCTCATGATGAACCTGTCGGATGAGGCCATTGCCGGTCTTGAGGACCTCCGAGATGAATGCCAGGAGGGATTTGATAAGCCTTTGAGCACTGTCATTAACGAGGCAAGGCTCGGCAAGGCAGAGGCGATTGCCAGGCAGGTGATCAACAATATAGAGTACGCGCGCAACAGAGCAACTTCACTTATAGAGAGGGCGAGCATGCATCCGCTGTTCGGACTGCCTATCCTTGCGGTAGTGCTCTATTTCTTTTATAAGTTCGTAGGCGAGTTCGGAGCAGGTACTCTCGTGGACCTTTTCGAAGGCGTGGTCTTTGAAAAGTACATAAATCCGATGTTCATAAGCGTTGTGGAGCTGCTGGTCCCCGCGGGGCTTATCAGGGACATGCTCGTGGGTGAATATGGCGTAATAACGGTCGCTCTTACATACTCGATAGCTATCATACTACCGATAACTGCAACGTTCTTTATAGCGTTCTCCCTGCTTGAGGACAGCGGATATCTGCCCCGCCTGGCTATCATGAGCAACAGGATATTCAACATCATAGGTCTTAACGGGAAGGCTATCCTTCCGATGGTACTGGGCCTTGGCTGTGGAACGATGGCCGTTCTTACATCCCGGATACTCGAGACCAGGAAGGACAGGATACTAACGACGCTTCTTCTTGCTCTTGCAGTACCATGCTCTGCCCAGCTGGGGGTCATACTAGGGATGCTGGGATCATTTTCGCTTAAGGCAACAGCCATCTGGGTTGGCAGTGTTATGGGAGTGATGTTGCTCGTGGGTTATATTGCCGCGAAGGTCGTGCCCGGGGACAAGACGGAGTTCTTCCTGGAGATACCCCCCATAAGAAGGCCCAGCATTGCAAACATCGTGGTCAAGACCGTCGGGAGGATCGAGTGGTACTTAAAGGAGGCGGTACCGCTTTTCGTGCTAGGTACGTTCATATTGTTCCTTATGGATAAGCTGAACCTTCTCGTACTGCTTGAGAAGATAGCATCTCCGGTCGTTGTGGACTTTGTAGGGCTTCCCGCAAAGACGACAGGATACTTCATACTGGGATTCCTGAGGAGGGACTACGGTGCTGTCGGGCTTTTCGATATGGCACAGCAGGGTGAGCTGACCGCCGTTCAGGCGCTTGTCAGCCTTGTCACTATAACTCTCTTCGTTCCGTGCCTTGCGAACCTGTTCATGATAATAAAGGAAAGGGGTATGAAGACCGCAGTCTACATGACCGCTTTCATCTTTCCTTTTGCGTTCCTTATCGGCGGCATCCTGAACTTCGTACTTGTAAGGACAGGGATAAGTTTCTGATGAAAAAGGCGGCTGAGATCTTCAGCGAGTTCCTCGAGGGGAAGAGCCTCAAGCTTACCCCGGAGAGGGCAACTGTACTTGAGGAGATATCGATGCTGAGAAGGCATTTCGATATAGAGGGGTTCTACGTATCACTGAAGAACAAGGGCCTTAAGGTATCAAGGGCATCGATATACAGGACCATACCATTACTTGTCGAGAGCGGATTGCTCGAAGAGATAAAGACGATGGACAGGCATACCTATTACGAATACACCTTCGGCAGGGCACATCATGACCATATGATATGTCTTTCGTGCGGTAAGGTCATAGAGTTCTACTCCCCGAAGCTCGAGAAGATACAGGATGAGGTATGCAAAAAAGAAGGGTTCAGCGGGGCCAGGCATCTGCTCGAGATCCAGGGTTATTGCAACAGTTGCGGCACCCCATGAATGCCTTAATAGTAAAGCATTTTTCTGTATCACGGCTGTATATGTGGAAAAGACTTCTCAAAGCATGAAATCCCCTCCATTTTTTTACCCCTAATTATCTCCATAACTTATTGATATTTATAAATAATGATACCAGGCATCCTATTTGCATCACCAGAATGTACGCGAATCATTATTTAGATAACCATAGCTATGATAATTTATAAAGACCATTCTAGGAGATCACTAATGAAAAAGATGTTTTTGATAAGCCTGGCGCTCCTGCTGTTTGGCATGTATGCCATCGGATACGCTTACGACAGGGGGCACGTATTTATCACCGGCAAAGTGGGGGACATGTGGGAGGAGACTTTCAATGTCCCCGATAGGCACGGACGGTATTCCGAAGTAACTTATTCGATGATGTCGGTTGAGGGGAAGAAGTATAAGATAGACGAGACATGCAAGGTGTTCGTCCGTTTCATGAACGAAAGCAGCGCATTCGGGATAAGGTCTGCGGAGCTGGATGATGTAGCGAGCGGCCAGACAGTGACCGTCAGGGCGCTGGGATCTATCCTGTATGAGATAACCATAGAGGAGTGGGAACGATGAAGATAATGTCTACAATAAACAGGTTATTATTCATCGTTTCACTTCTTGCTGTACTTATTATCATCCCAGTCTTAAGTTCTGATGCCGCAGTAATGGAGGACTATTGTATCGTTCCGCCATTTGTCGGACAGACCATTCCCCCGCTTGTCATGCTTGTTATGGGGAACGACCACAAGCTCTACTACGAGGCTTATAACGATGTGTTCGACCTTAACGAGGACGGCACCCTCGATATAACCTACAACCACTCTATTGATTACTACGGTTATTTCGATCCTTATAAGTGTTATGAATACGATACGGGCGGGACGGACATGTACAGGCCGCTCTATGAGACGACGGATAAGTTCTGCACTGCAAATGAATGGAGCGGCAACATAATGAACTGGCTTTCTATGTCGAGGATGGACGTGATGCGCAAGGTCATCTACGGCGGTTACAGGAGCGCGGATTCCTCCGCAGTTGGGCCGACTGCGACGGTGCTCGAGAGGGCCTATATACCGCAGGATGCCCATAGCTGGGGCAAGGAGTATACCGGCAGGCTCTGTAACAGCGGTGCGAGCTTTACGAACCAGTGTAATTCGGACCTGGACTGTGATTCCGGATATAGCTGTGTCGACAGGTCCACCGAGCTTATAGGCATGGCAGGGCCTCAGGCCCTCACATCATGCAGGGCAAACCCCGTGGATAAGTTCTGCTCGATGAGCTTTCTGCCGTGCAGGGCTGATACGGATTGCCCCATACTGGGGCTTGAGGAGTGTGTCTTTTCATCGATGGGCCAGCTGCTCGTAACAAGGTACAGGCATTCATCAACCAAGACGGCATCAAGCATAACGAACTCAGGCGCAATGTACAATTCCTTTGAACCGTCGAACTATTTTGAGCACTACTACGTTACCGATATGCTTGACAGGTCTCTTCTGCCCGACAGGGACCGGGCCGGTGACGACTACAATACGCTTGTTACTACAGATTTCGAGGTGATATGGGGAGAGGACGGTCTCTGGGAGTTCGTCATAGACGGGGACAACTCGGCAGAGATCGAGGTGGACGGCACGATAGTAGCGACCTACTATGGAGATAATGTAGCATGTTTTGACGCAAGGAACAGAAATCCCAACAATACCGCTATATGCAGTCCCGCCCAGGTCGGCTCCATAAACCTTACGGCCGGATGGCACAGGATAGTCATAAGGCACTTTGAGGAGGGGCTCAAGGACGGCGTGAGGGCATGGTACAGGAAGCCCGCCATGGGTACTTACGAGATATTCGGGGATACGCTTAATATAAGGGCGCCCGATGTAGTACCGGGCAACGAATGTTCCATAAAGTCTGCCCAGTTCATTCAAACGGGCGAACCGTATGACGGCGTGGTGGTCACCGGCGGTACTACAAGGAGGCACCTGTTCTGCAACACCACTCTCTCGGACGGCGGAACACCGATCATGAGGATGCTTCTTGACAGGCCGGAGAGGGTTGCACAGTGGGCCTCAAAGGAAAGGCCGGTTTGTGACACATCTCTCGGGGCGCCGACCGACTACGAGGTAAGAGTAGCTGTATGCGTACAGGGTCTCGAGGAGGCCAACTGCAAACCCTATAAGACGAGCCCGCCTGACAAACCCGCCGGGCTGATGCAGAAATACGGATTAAACGCCAACGAACAGGTATGCTCAAAGGATTTTAGTCCATGTAATAACGACGCCGACTGTACGGCCCCTCAGACCTGCGTGGACAGGGCTCTTATGTACTTCGGCCTTATGTCAGGTACATATGAGAAGCATTTCAGCGGTGGTGTTCTTAGGTGGAATATAGACGAGGTAGCCCATGATGTTAACAACCAGCAGGTTGGACAAATAAAGGACAAGGGTATAATCGCTACGCTTAACAGAATGAAGCTCGAGGACTTTGTATATCCGGGTGGTGGCGGCGGTAACTATTATTATCCAAATTGCGGATGGAACACAACGGGACCTCCTGCAGAGGGCAACTGTGTAATGTGGGGTAACCCCACAGCAGAGCTTATGTATGAATCCGTTAGATATTTTGCCGGAAGGCCCGACCCTTCCGATCCCGCCCCGACACCTGAGTTTGCCGCCGGGACAGGCAATACAGGAACAATAGATCAAACTCTAGGCCTTCCGAACTATAGTGATATAGACAATAACAATACAAATAATGATGACTGGATAGCGCCGTATGAGAAGTTCCCTATTTGCTCAAAACCGTTCATGCTGGTCCTTAGCGATATCAATCCCAGTTACGATTCCGACCAGCTGCCGGGGGTAGATACTAATTTCGATATCGGTTTTGTCGGTGACCTCCCGGGCTTTAATGCCGAGACCTTTACCGATGATATAGGGGCTGATGAGAACATTGACGGGAACAGCTTCTTTATAGGTGAGAGCGGTGCTATTACAGATTCGATCTGTTCTGAGAAGACCCTTGCGGACCTTGGCAGCGCAAGAGGGATATGTCCCGAGGAACCTACAAAGAGAGGATCGTACTACGCCGCAGCCGTGGCTCATTACGGAAAGACGGTATTTGATGAGAACAATAACGATTCAACGGGAGAGCCGCTACCGGATGTCACTACCTATGCAGTAGCTCTTGCATCACCTGTTCCCAAGATAGAGATACCTTTCGGAAATGCTTCGGTCTCTATCGTACCGATAGGATCGTCGGTAAGCGGCTGCATAAATGTATATCAGGCTTGTGCGTCAAGCTGTACCTTATCGTATAATGCGTCGACCGGCCTGGATATCACCGGTTGTACGAACAGTGGGGCCCCTAATACCGGTTTTTGTGCGACAAATCAGATCGTAGATTTCTATGCCGAGACGGTCAGGAATGACTACGGAAGGTTCAGCATAAACTATGAGGACGTTGGCGAGGGTGCAGACCATGACATGGACGCAATAGTCGATTACGAGTACTGTGTCGGTTCTGCCTGTACTCCCGCTATTGCTGCCGATGAGGTAAGGGTTTCGCTCCTGTCGACCTATGCGGCAGGTTGTATTGACCAGGTGCTTGGGTTCGTTATATCGGGGACCACCGAGGACGGCAAGTACCTGGTCGTAAGAGACGTCGATAGTGCGGCCACAGATGCCAATACCCCGGCTGTTGTATCCGGGATGCCAACCTTATGGCAAAAGACCTTCAAGGTATCCGGCGTACCTGCCGCTGCCCTGATGGAGAACCCGATGTGGTACGCAGCAAAATGGGGCGGGTTCATTGATTCTGATGCAGCTCCTTCTACAATTCAGAGATGTTCTGTCACAACAACTCAGTCATGCTCCATCGACGCTGATTGCCCCGCTGCGGAGGTATGCCAGACCGTAACATTATCGAGCCCCGGATATAATAAGCCGGATAAGCAGGCCGAGTGGGACGAGGACGGTGACGGTGTACCTGATACCTATTTCTTTGTCTCCAATCCGCTGAAGCTGGAACAGCAGCTAGAGGCCGCCTTCCTTGATATCCTTAGAAGGGCGTCATCAGGTACGGCTGTTTCGGTCCTTGCATCGGGTGAGGAGAGAGGTGCGAACATGCTCCAGGCGGTCTTCTATCCTATCAAGGCATACGGTGAGCTTGCCAATGCGGTTGATATCACGTGGACAGGCAGGATGCAGAACCTCTGGTTCTATCTGGACCCTGTGCTCGGATTGAGCAACATCAGGGAAGACACCACAAGAGAGGAGCCGGACCGTGCAAGGGTGCTTGACCTGCAGGGTGACTATATAACGAAGTTCATATTTGATACCAATGCCGGCAAGACGAGGGCATGGAGATGTTCGGACGATGACGGTGATGGGGACTGTGATACCACGCAATCTACCATCGATTTCGAGTCAATGAGCAACCTCTGGGAGATAGGAGACCTGCTGTTCGTCCGCAACCCGGCATCAAGGACCATTTATACCAATATAGGGACGGGCGGTGTCGGAAGTGATGATACGACCCTGGATGCTTTTACTGCGGGGCTGGAGACGGTTACTGACCAGAGGACGGGCAAGACGGTGTGGCAGCTCCTGGATGTTCCAAACGCCACCCTCGGGCAGAGGATAATAAACTATATAAGGGGTGTCGATTATTCAGGGTACTGCTCTTCGACCGTTGTAACGACTTGTACTGAAAATAGCGACTGCCCTCCCGGTGAGACATGCATACCGATGAGGAACAGGACCGCAACGATGACCGTAAAGGCCTGTTCTGCCACGACAGACCAGGGATGCACGATAGATGTGGACTGTCCGGCTGGTGAGACATGTCAGGACCAGCTTATCACGAATACCGTAAAGCTTGGAGATATCATAAGCTCCACACCGAAGATAATCTCAAGGCTTGTTAATAACGCGTACTACGAGAAGTACGGTGATAAATCGTACAAACAGTACTACGAGAGCGATTCCTACAAGAAGAGGGGAATGGTCTTTACGGGAGCCAATGACGGTATGTTCCATGCGATCAAGCTCGGTCGCTTGAACAGAATAAGAGATTTCAGTAATCCGTCCAGGGTTGAAGAGCTCCTGGGTTCGGGACTAGGAGATGAGCAATGGGCCTTCATACCAAAGAACTCGCTCCCTTATCTTAAGTACCTTGCCGATGACGACTACTGCCACATCTATTATATCGATGCCAGCCCCTACATAGTTGATGCCTCTATTCACAATACGACCGGCTGTGCGGAGCCTCAGTCAAATACTCACAACTGTGTGAGGGAAACAACATTGACCTATGATGGCGTTACGGGTGAGTCCCATGTCGATTGGGATAACACCAGCTGGAGAACTATAATAATTGGAAGCATGAGGCTTGGTGGAGCCTGCAAGAACCTCGGAGAGGGGACCGTGACGGCTGACAGTGTGGAGACCCCCATAACCGATGTTGGATATTCTTCATACTTCGCCCTTGACGTCTCGGAGAACCTGTCAGACCCGACCATACCTCCAAAGCTCCTTTGGGAGTTTTCCGATAACGACCTTACTGCGACAGAAAGATCAACGGGCGGGCTCGGCTTTTCAACAACCGGACCGATAGTAGCAAGGCTTGGAGATACTGATAAGAACGGTAAGTGGTACGTGATAATAACATCCGGGCCTACCGGGCCTATCGAGTCAACTCGTGAGTTCTACGGGCGCTCTGACCAGCCGCTAAAGATATTCATCCTCGACCTTGCTGGTGACGGGAGTGGAAATGCCAACGTTCTTGATATCAGGAATGCCGATGTAGATCTGCCCGGGGTAGACCTGAGCCAGGCATTCGGAACGAACTCCCTTAACCCTGTCATCGATATTGACTGGTACAAGGGTAAGTTCTATAATTATCAGGACGATGTGATCTATCTTGGTTACACCGCGTCTCAGACCATCGGCCCGAACACATACTGGAGAAGGGGAGGGGTCCTGAGGCTTCTGACGAGAGATGTGGCAACTGATACGGAGAACCTTGACCCTAATCAATGGAGACTGTCGGAGTTTGTCAAGGACGTTGGACCAATTACATCGTCGATAGCTAAAGCAAGAGATAATACAGGTGCGGTGGAACGTCTGTGGACGTATTTCGGTACCGGGCGGTATTTCTATAAAGATGATGACCCGTACACTACGCAGGCTATTTACGGATTACTTGATCCATGTTATGTATTGGGACCGACAGGATCGTACACATTTGATATGGCAGGATGTGCACCGATAGGCCCGGGAACGGGTGATTGGCCCCTGGTCAATGATTCTACTTTGGTACCAACAGATCCGGTGACAGCATTTCAGGATCTTTCAAGTTACCTTGGATGGTTCATATGGCTCGACTGTTCGTGGGATACGCCAGCCGCATCATGCCCGAGTGTTAATTCACCTCAGCCCTACAGCGCAGAAAGGAACATAACCCATCCGCTTGCGCTGAGCTTCGGGAACAAATCGATAGTCTACTTTACGACATTTACACCTACAGGCGACCTGTGCGGCTACGGAGGGTCATCATATATCTGGGGTGTAGACCATGCTACCGGCGGACTGCCTGACCTGTCGCTGCTTCATGGAAAGGCCTTGCTGCAGACGTCATCGGGTGAGATAGCGGAGGTGGACCTTGCCTCGGCATTTACCGAGAAGAAACCGACGGGTGAAACTCTTCGCGGAAGAAGGACGGCGAAGATCGGAGCAGTCCCACCGACAGGACAGGGCCTGTCGCTTATCGTTCAGCCCGAGGGCAAGAAGCGAGTGTTGCACCTGCAGGAGAGATAATGAGAAGACTGGACTCTAAGGGGATGACATTGATCGAGCTTGTGATGGTCGCAGATGTCATAGGGATCTTGTTTATCGTTGCCTGCATCGAGTTCATCGGCTGGCAGACGCGATATAAAGTAGAATCCCAGGTCAAGGACCTGTACAGTGATCTGATGGAGATGCGGGCCCGTGCCATGCAGACGAACATCATGCATTTTATGAGGCTGGATGCCACTAGTGATACTACGAGGAAGGGGTATACAGTATACAGAGATGCCTCGACCGCTGTGGACCCCCAGGGTGACAAGATCGCCAATCACATGATAGACACACCGGTTCGTGAGCTGTCGCAGACTGGCCTTGAGTACATGATGCACTGGAACAGCGGTGATACAACTGTCAACATAACTGTGGATGAGCGGGGCTATGTCAATGTTCAGAGGACGGTCTGGCTGGTCGACCAGGAGGATAAGAGGTTCATTTCGGGCGAGGCCCAGGTCGAGGGCTCTTCGGGCGTATCAGACGTTGAGGTAGACCTTGACTGTGTTGTTATAGCAAATACAAGAATAAATATGGGAAAGCTTAATGATGCCGGTACGACATGTGAACAGAAATAATAAGGGTTTTACGCTTGTCGAGATGCTCATAGCGATGGTCATCATCCTTGTTGCCATGATGGGGCTATACAAGACCGTAATAGTCGCGATCGAGGGGAATACAAGGACCTTGCTGAGGAATGAAGGGACAAAACTCGCAGAACAGATAATTAATGAGATAAGGGGCCTTCCTTACGATGACATAACAGCGATGACACCATGGGACGCCACAACCTGGAACGCTGCCTTAGGGTATGTGCCACCTCTGGACAGGAAGATGAGGAAGATGAACGCTCAGTATGCCATCGTTGTTAACGTAACAGAAAACGCTCCTCTCAAAACGGTAAATGTAATAGTCGGCTGGGATTTTAAAAGGGAGAACACGAACGAGATATTGACGAACGTTACACAAAAAGAGTTCGAGACGTCGATTTCTACCATAGTGAGGACACAGTGACAGCCAGAAACGAAAGAGGATTTACGCTTATTGAGCTTATGGTGGCCCTAGTGGTATTTCTCTTTGCGATATCGGCGGCCACGACCACATTTCTTCCGCTCGTTAATCAGTACAAGCAGCAGAGCAAGGTGTCGGAAAGCCAGATAGAAGAGGTCATAGGTATCGAGCTGCTAAGAATAGATGTAGAGAATGCCGGATACGGCCTTCCATGGACCATCTATGATGTAGGTGGTGACAGCAATTATAATAATGACTGGGGTTCGATAAATTATCCCGAGACCGATGATGCACAGCTTTATAATGCCTATGATGATGGCCCGAACAGCTCACCAAGGGGAATAGTACTGGGCAATGATGCGGGTGTAGGTACTGTGGCGGCTAACAACGGCCTTGGTATCAACAATTCCGACTATCTTGTCATAAAGGCCACGAACGTTCGCACGGATGACGAGATGCAGAAATGGACCTACATACATAATGAACGCGAAGCCGGCCTTCAAAACCCTCACGAATGGATGAAGCCTGACGGAACTACATCATGGTCGGAGAGGAATATGGACAGTACCACAAAGGTCATCGCTATTAAACCGTCTTACAGTGATGATATATTCAATATCCTTATGACATCCACAGGTGCCCCTCCGGAGTATTATGCATCGATGTCACAATATCCGCCTAACACGGTCACGACAGAGCTGATCCCGTTCGATCCTTCCGAGACCCTTATATTATATGCTGTGGGCACAGGGGGTGCGACAGGAGATCCCGGCCTGAGGATGCCTTTTAACAGGGCGGAATACTATATTTCCTCGTCAAACGTACCGTCAAGGTGTGCGCCTAACTCAGGTGTCCTCGTAAAGTCGGTGATAAGCCATACAAACGGCCAGAGAGTTGCGGGCCTCCCTCTTCTGGATTGTGTTGCCGACCTGCAGGTAGTTTTCGGTCTGGATATGGACGATGACGGTATTCTCGGGACATATTCGGATTACGTTACGAGAACGGATGCGCCGAGTGATCCTGAAGGTGCGGCTATTGCTAACGTACAGGCGACAATGGATGATGCTGAACTGCTCAGGAACCGGCTCAAAGAAGTGAGGCTTTATATACTGGCGCATGAGGGTCAGATAGATCCCAGGTTCGATTACGGGCAGGATACCGTAGAGGTAGGTGACTCTGCCCTTATGGGTCCACTGGGACATACGACCTTTAACATAGCCAATACCGCGACACAGAGGCTCAGAAGTTATAGATGGAAGGTATATACGATGGTCATTAACCCCGAGAACCTTAAACCGACCGACTAAAGAGGTAAAGATGAGATATATTAAGAACGAAAAGGGGATAGCACTTGCGATGGCATTGATCCTTGCTGCGATTACTCTGGCTTTTTCATCATCCTTGATCTATATAGCGACACAGAGCACGAAGATATCGGGCCTTCAGAAACGCTACAAAACGGCGCTGGGGGCTGCAAAGGGCGGAGTGGACCTCAGCACGAAGACCATTGAATATGCCGGAATAGATCCCTCCGGCCTTGCTGTAATAGGCGACCCCTCCTGCCTTGATGTTAAGCTTAATAACAAGACCGTGGACTGGACCGCCGGAGGGTTTTGCGCCGGCAATCAGATCACCACGGATGTTAAGAGCTCGCCGGACATTACTTTCACACTGGGGGCTGCACCAAATCCTGTGTATAATGTATCGGTGAAAGTGATCGAGACCATTCCAGGTAACTCTCCGCCCGTTACCGGCGGTACCGGCGGTGGTCAGGGTGGTATAGATACGCAGGCGGTTGTAGAAGGTGGTACCGGTTCTGGTAAAATAGAACCCATGCACGTGCCGTTCCTGTATACCGTTGAGGTGTACACTGTTAACAGCGCAAATACTGATGAGGTATCACAGGTCACGTATCTATATGCACATTAAAAAAGCTCTTATATCGACACTATCCTTAATGGTGATCCTGGCATTCTTTTTCGGATGCAGTGATTCCACCCCCCAGAAGGCAGAAAGAGTGCCTCCTAAACCACCGATGAGAGTGCAGCAGCCCGCAGTTGATCAAGCGGAAGAGGCAGCTGAAGAGGAAACGGGGTTCGCTCCGGAGGAGAACGCTATCCCCGAGATTCAGACAGCAGAGCTTGTACTGATGGGATCAGGCGGGACCGGCAAGGAGAACATTATTAAGGCCAATGTAACGGCTATTGATGAGGATGAGGATGATAAACCCCTTATAGAGTATCAGTGGTTCAAGAACGATGACCCGGTCGGCACTGGTGATACGATAGGTGGTTTTAAAAGGGGAGACAGGATAAGAGTAAGGCTTAGAGCGTTCGATGGTAAGGCTTACAGTGAAGAGAGGTTCATGGAGTTTGCTATTGATAATACAGCACCTCAGATCGATGAGATCGGCAGCGGTAAGTTTGACGGCAATATATACTCGTACCAGATCAAGGCGTCCGATCCGGATGGTGACCCTCTGGACTATGAGCTGTCCAGTGGCCCGGAAGGAATGGATGTGGACAGTAACGGCCTCATAAACTGGGAAGTTCCTGAAGATTTCAGCGGCGATGTGTCAGCTACTGTAATGATAAATGACGGTAACAGAGGATTGACTAAATTTGATTTTACCGTTACTGTGACCGGGCAGCCTGAACCTGCTCCGGAGGCAGAACAGGAAGCCACGGACCAGTAGACCTCCAGGCAGTCGCACCCTTCCAATATATGATCATTTCCGGCTGATATTATTATATTTTATATTATGGGCTCTAAAAGACCTTTCATAATCTGTGTGACCGGCGCACATAGCGGTTCGGGTAAGACCTATGTGGGAGAGGCTATCATAAAGGGCGTTAATGTAAGTTGCGGGGCGATCAAGTATACACCTTCTGACCTGTATTCTTCTTTGACTGATGAGGATGAAGCAATAGAACAGGAGGGTAAGGACACTGACAGGTTTAGAAGAGCGGGTGCTGTAAATGTGCAGTGGATCAGATCGACAGATGACGACCTTGAAGAGCTGCTGGGATTGGCTATCGGGAAGATGCAGGATGTGCAGCTGGTAATAATAGAGGGCAACTCGCCCCTGAAGTTCCTGCAACCGGACCTGCATGTATTCGTCTTCGGGGACGATCCAGGTGAGGTAAAACCCGGTGCATTGAGCCTTGCAGAGACGGCTGATCACGTAATATATAAGGAAAAACCCTCCATAAAAGCTCCAATAAAGATGTATAATAAACATTCTGATAATGAGATGAACGAGTTTATCGTTGATGTGAATAGTGCATTGATATCGGTGAGGGAAGATGACCAATAAAACGGATCTGATCGAGAACAGGCTTATGGAAAAAAGAACAGAGGACGGAATAGACTGCTCTGTAGCCAGAGGGATCGCCGAGGAGCTTGACGTGTCTTACGGTGAGGTCGGGGACGCGGCTAACCGCCTAAACATAAAGATAAGGAACTGCGAACTGGGGTGTTTCTGATATGGCAACGATATTCTTTGAACTTGCTCTTACGATGTATTTTGCTTCTGCCATTGTCGGGGTGATCGAGCTTTTCAAAGGAAGCAAGGCCACATCGAAGATAATGTTCTACCTCTGTGCCGTGGGATTTGTGTTCCACACCTTGAATATCGCCATAAGATACTTCCAGGCCGGGCATCTTCCCATTGTGAACATGCATGAGGCCTCGTCGTTCTTTTCATGGTGTATCGTGCTGCTCTTTTTCTTCCTCGAATACAGATACAGGATAGGGCTGATAGGATCGTTCGTAATGCCTATAGTTTTCATCCTGATGCTTTCGTCATCTGTTTTTCCTCGGGAGATCAAGGAACTGAGCCCCGTACTTCAGAGCTCATGGTTTGGTGTGCACATAACGCTTGCATTTCTCGGAGATGCGGCTTTTGCGATGGCTGCAGGCATAAGTCTGATGTACCTTCTTCAGGAGCACTTCGTCAGATCTAGGCATCTTGGAGACCTTTTCCACAGAATGCCCAGCCTTCAGATACTTGATGAGATCAATTACAGATTGATATCTCTCGGCTTTCCTCTTCTTACTCTTGCGATAATTACCGGGGCGATGTGGGCACAGAACGCGTGGGGCAGCTACTGGAAGTGGGACCCCAAGGAGGTATGGTCACTCGTAACTTGGTTCATTTATGCCCTCGTCTTGCATGTCAGGCTTACAAAGGGATGGCGGGGAAAGAAAGCGGCTATACTTTCGATCATAGGTTTCTGTGCCGTGCTATTCACGTTCTTCGGTGTGAACCTGATCATGAAAGGATTGCACATATTTGATTAGACCATGAATATTATTGTTGTAGGATTGAACCATGAGACGGCACCGGTGGAGGTGAGGGAGAAGCTTGCATTCGACGGCCCCAAGCTTAAGGGCGGCCTTGATGCCCTGTGCGAGCTATCGGAGGTTACAGAGGCGGTCATACTGTCCACATGTAACCGGGTAGAGATGTATGCGAACGTTAAAGATAAAGAGCGTGCAACTGATGAGATAAAGGATTTCCTTGAGAAGTTCCATGATATTAAGAGTGATGACCTTGGCAGGTCTTTGTATATCTATAACGGGTCGACCGCCGTACAGCATGTCTTCAGGGTCGCATCAAGCCTTAATTCCATGGTGCTTGGAGAACCCCAGATCCTGGGACAGGTAAAGGATGCATATGAGTTTGCCCTTTCTCAAAAGAGCACAGGGGTCGTTCTGAACAAGCTCCTTAAGAAGGCAATATCCGTGGCGAAGCGGATAAGGACCGAAACCAAGATCGGGGCATATGCAGTATCAATAAGTTATGCCGCGGTCGAGCTCGCTAAGAAAATATTTGAGGACCTTTCCAAGAGCTCTGTTATGCTTCTTGGCGCCGGTGATATGGCAGAACTTGCTGCCCGCCATCTTATGAACAGCGGTGCAAAGGAGGTCATAGTATCCAACAGAACGTTCGAAAGGGGAGAAGAGCTTGCAAAGGATTTCAAGGGAAGGGCTGTCAGGTTCGAGGATTTCCCGTCGGAGCTTGACCGGACCGATATCGTTCTTTGCTCGACCGGCGCTCCCGAATATGTGCTTGTAAAGGATCAGATGGCTGAGGTCATGAAACTAAGGAAGAACAAGCCTATATTCATCATAGATATAGCGGTGCCAAGGAACATAGACCCTGAGATCGGCAAGCTCGGAAATGTGTTCCTTTATGATGTGGACAATCTTAATGAGGTGGTTGATTCGAACCTTGGTGAACGCAAGAAAGAGGCAGAGAAGGCAGAAGGTATAGTAGATATTGAGGTAGATACTTTCAGGAGATGGCAATCTTCTCTTGAGGCTGTCCCTACCGTTATAGCCCTGAGGAACAGCGCAGAAGAGATAAAGAAGCAGGAGCTTGAGAAACTGTTCAATAAGCTGGATACGATCAATGATAGTGATAAAGAGGCCATTGAATATATGGCTTCGGCAATAGTCAACAAGCTCATACATCCTCCTACAGCAGCCTTAAGGGATGATATTGAGGACAGGGATGTTCTTGTTGCTATGATAAAGAGATTGTACGGTATAAACGGGGAGGACAATGAAGAGTAAGATAGTGATCGGGACGCGGGGAAGCAAGCTTGCACTGTGGCAGGCAGAGTGGATCAAGTCAGAGCTTGAAAAGACCCATGGTGGGATCGAGGTCTCCCTTCAGATAATAAAGACGACCGGAGACAAGATACTTGATGTTCCCCTTGCGCAGGTTGGAGGCAAGGGTCTCTTTGTTAAGGAAATAGAGGAGGCCATGTTAAGGAACGAGATCGATATAGCCGTACATAGCATGAAGGATGTGCCTACAGAGTTCCCTGAGGGGCTTCATCTTGCGGTCATAACTAAGCGGGAGGACCCTAGGGATGCGTTTATTACCAGAAAAGAGAACGGCTCATGGAAGATCGCAAAGTTCCAGGACCTTCCTGAAGGGGCCGTGATAGGAACCAGCAGCCTCAGGCGGTCGAGCCAGTTGCTGAACCTGAGACCAGACCTGAAGATAGAGCAGTTAAGGGGCAATGTCGATACCAGGCTGAGAAAGCTTGATGAGGGAATGTATGACGCTATAATTCTGGCCACTGCAGGTGTTAAAAGACTGGGATGGGCGGACAGGATAACAGAAATGATGTCTCCCGACGTGAGCTTGCCTGCGATCGGGCAGGGAGCAGTAGGAATAGAGTGCAGGGTAGACGATAGTGAAGTCTATGACGCGATAGCTCCGCTTAACCATCACGAAACAGAGGTATGCGTTAGAGCTGAAAGGGCATTTCTCAGGAAGCTTGAGGGAGGATGTCAGGTGCCTATTGCGGCTCATGCAGTTCTGAAAGATGGTAAGGTGATCATCGAGGGCCTTGTGGGCGACGTTGAAGGAAAGAAGATCATAAGGGGAAGCAGAGAGGGGGATGAGAAGGACAACAGGTCTCTGGGAACATCTCTGGCCGAAGAACTGCTTGATCGGGGTGCAAAAGAGATCCTTGATGAGGTCTATGATCAAGGGAAGTAATATATAACTTCGTTTATTCAGAGAACGCAGAGAGCGCAGAGAAGAAATGTTCGATTCCGGACCATCTGCGGGCAGCGTCTCATTAGCTCATGATCTGATATGAAAATTAACAAAGGTATAGTGTATCTGGTAGGTGCCGGGCCGGGAGATATAGGGCTTCTTACCGTTAAGGGGCTCAGGTACCTTGAGAAGGCCGATGTCGTTATATATGATTTTCACCTGAACGCTCAGATCCTCAACTACATTAAACATGACGCAGAGTTCATCTATGCCGGCAAAAGAGGCGGACATCATACGATGACTCAGGATGAGATAAATCAGGCTATTGTCGATAAGGCTAATGAAGGGAAGAACGTCTGCAGGCTCAAGGGCGGTGATCCTTTCGTGTTCGGACGAGGAGGAGAAGAAGCAGAGGTTCTCGTTGAGAACGGTATAAAGTTCGAGGTCGTACCGGGGATAAGCTCTTCCGTTGCTGCACCCGCCTATGCCGGGATACCTCTGACCCATAGAAAGTATTCATCATCGTTTGCTGTTATCCCTGGCTATGAGGATACCACCAAAGAGAACAGTTCCATAGACTGGTCAAAGCTGGCAACCGGAGTAGGCACCCTTGTGTTCCTGATGGCGGTGAAGAATATCGATGAGGTCGCAAGGCAGCTGATCAGCAACGGACGGCCCGGGGATGAGCCGGTTGCTATAGTAAGATGGGGTACGAGGCCGGAACAGGTTACTCTGACGGGTACCCTTGCTAACATAGCCGGGCTTGTAAAGGAGAAGGATATCAGACCTCCGGCTGCAATGGTAGTGGGAAAGGTTGTAACCCTG
This sequence comes from Nitrospirota bacterium, assembly GCA_020351835.1. Taxonomy (GTDB): domain Bacteria; phylum Nitrospirota; class Thermodesulfovibrionia; order Thermodesulfovibrionales; family BMS3Bbin05; genus BMS3Bbin05. Next base: position 2,229,601 of record CP070669.1, on the reverse strand, counting down.
CGTGAAAGACTGAAGTGGTATGAGGATAAACCCATGTTCGGCCACCGGGTCATGGTGACCAGGGAGCATACGGGGGGATTCGAGGAGCTTGAGGAGCTGGGTGCCGAAGTGATGGAGTTCTCTACCATAAAGATAGTGCCTGTTGATGATCATACGTTCATTGATAAATGCATACATGATATAGGGTCGTATAACTGGATAGTTCTAACCAGTGTAAACGGCGTTAAATACTTCTTTGACAGATTAATGGAGACGGGACACGATATTCGTGAGCTTAAAGGGATAGGGTTCTGTGCTGTAGGTGAAAAGACAGGTGATGCCATAAGGAAATACGGAATAAGAGTTGACCTGGTGCCGAAGAAGTTCCGGGCGGAAGGATTGGTAGAGGCATTCTCGGGTGTATATAAAAATGAGGGGCTTGAAGGTGTACGAATACTTCTTCCGCGTGCAGAGGTTGCAAGGGAGGTCTTCCCGGACAAGATGAGGGCTCTTGGTGCACATATCGATACGCCGCCACTTTATAAGGCTATAAAGCCCGAGATACACGGCAAAAGGATGCAAAGGTTTCTTAAGGAGAGAAAGATAACTATCGCTACATTCACATCGGCCGCGACCTTCAATAACTTCTGTGAGATAATGGGCGATGATGCTATCGAATACCTCAACGATGTAACTATAGCCGTTATCGGTGACGTTACTAAGAATGCCATTGAAGAGAAGGGATTGAAGGTAGATATCGTTCCGGAAAAAGCAACGATAGAAGAGATGGTAAATGCCATCATAACCTGGGCCGGTTCCAAAGGGCGATAGCTTAAGCCTGTTTTTAATAATTGTATTCTGATATTAGTGAATGATGAAACAATAGTTCAACAGATGAGGACCTCGCTAAATAGAATAAAGAGAGGGATCCCGGCATCTTTCATAATATGCTTTATGCTTCTGATAGTTCTCTCATTAGCCCCATCGAGGGATTCATGGCCCCAGGATAATAAGGCCAATATTCCCAAGACATTTAATAGCGTATTCACCAAGCTC
>CP070669.1:2214009-2228466 GCA_020351835.1 Nitrospirota bacterium | reverse complement strand
CACGGCCAGCGGCCCCAGGCGGTGATACCGAACCACTTGGTACCGATCGTCTCTGTGCATGTGACGGCAATAATACCCAGTATCAGACCTACCGTGACACCTCTCCTGTTGAGGAAAGGCCAGTAGCAGATCCCGATAAGGGCCGGCCACATCTGAAAGCCGTACGCAACGGCAAGACCACCAAGAAGAACGAGAGCGTCAGCAGAAGTAGTAGCAACTACGAGTGCCGAGCCAACGATTATGCCAACACCGATCCTGCCGAACAGTTTCTGCGTTGCATGCGATGCACTTGGGTTCAGGAAGTGCTTGTAAAGGTCCCTTGTGAGCATGCCGCCTGCTGTTGACATGTAAGCTGCACCGGTCGACTGCATGGCTGCGAGAGCGCAGACACTGAGAAGACCAACCATCCATGGAGCAGAATCCTTCATGAGGTTGATCAAGGCCGGAACTATCATTCCCTGCTTACCCGGCATTTCCATGAGGTCCTTACCGAGCATGAGCTTGTCCTTAGCAAAACCGGCTGCAAGCATCGCGGAGTCGCCACCGATCTGATGACCTGCAAATCCCTGAATAGCGGTAAAGATAATAAGGATACCGCCGATACCGAACGAGGATGCCCAGACCTGCTGAGGAGCGAAAGGCCTTGGGTTCTTGTTCGAGAACGACCACATCGAGAATGCAGGTGATGACTGGATGCCCATGAGAGCAAGGGCGTAGGTAAAGATCATTACGCCCGTCCAGGCGCCACCGACGGCCTTAGGCCCGCTCTTGACGAACTGGATGACACCCGGTATAGCAATATAGTGGCTATAACCCTCCGCGGTGACCTTTTTGTCGAGGGTTACCATGTTAGCGATACCCTCGTTCAGAGGACCCCAACCGCCGGCCGCATTAAGAGCGATGAAGCCGATAATGACGATACCACCGGCAAGAAGTATACACTGAACGGTATCAACGTAAGCAACAGCCCTCAGACCACCTGATGCAACGTAGATGAAAACGACGATAGAGAGCATCCACATTCCGACGGTAACAGAGAAAAGACCGTCCGTCAAAACGTTAAAAAGGAATCCCGACGCCCTGAGCTGAACCCCGAGATACGGGATCGAGAAGAAGAGTGCGACGACAACGGTAAGGATACGGATAGCGTCCGAGCCGAAGTAATCGGAGTACATCTCACCCGGCGTAACGTATCCAAACCTTTTACCAAGCACCCACTGTCTCTTAAGGAACATCATTCCCGTGAACGGGATCGTGATGGCATAGAACGAAGCATAGGCGTACTGAAATCCGTCACGATACAGCAGGCCCGGATGCCCCATAAATGTCCATCCTGAAAATGATGTCGCCGTTGCAGCCAGCACGAAGACCCAGATCGGGATCTTACGACCGGCGATAAAATAGTCAGATGCCGTTTTTGACATCCTTGCGCCCTTGATCCCCCAATAAATGCAGTAGATCCAGTAAGCGATAACGAATGCGAATAACCATACAATTGCAGCGCTCACTATATACCTCCTTGATGATATTATTGGCCCGCTAATGCAGACCTGAAAAAAACCAACGACCTTTCTACCCTGTCCTTACTCACCTCCCTTCATTTTGGCAGTAGCCTTTTAGTTGTTTAATGAAAATGATTGCTAAGCCCTGCCTATGTCTATTAGGTCACGCAGTTCAACTATTCCACCGGCCTCGAGAAAATAGAGGAACCTCTGGAACAGCTGAGCGGCGATGAACGCATCATTAAGGGCGTCATGTGCCGTGTCTACCTCAATGCCGTACCTTTCAGCGACTGAAAAAAGGTCCTTCTTTGCGGTACCGCCACTGTAATAGCCCTTGAACTCCGAGCTGTTGTTATGAAGCCATTCGTGCAGATCATGTGTGTCTATTGCAGGGTTCCTGAGCTTTCCGCCGAAATGCTTCCTGAGCGTTGAGTTTATGAACCTGAGGTCGAAATGCACAAAATGACCGACCAATACAGAATCATGGATAAATGTAAGAAAATCTGAGATCACTTTCTTGATATCTTCTCCGGCCTTAAGATCATCCGGGGTGATGCCGTGTACAACTACGTTGCTCCTGCTCATCTCACCCTGGGGTATCACGAGCCTTTCAAAATAATTGCCGGGATGTATCGCACTGCCCTTCATCTTGATAGCCCCTATCGAAACTATAAAGTCCTTTTTATGGTTAAGCCCGCTCATCTCCATATCAAAAACCACAAAAGAGCAATCTGTTATCTTTGTGTCCGGAGTCACCTTTCCTGACCATGACTCAGGAACATTTCCGTTCCTTTCGCTCCCTATCAATGAACTGACAGCGCTCATGCAATCTGCGATCAGGCCCATTACGCGTATACCCCTGCTCTCCCGAAGGTCTCTGACACAATATCCTGGAGCCTCGGGATGATCTGAAATACCTCCTTGAGCGTTCTCTTCTCTAAAAGAGACAGGCTCGAGGGGTCAACAAAATCATCGATCTGTGTATTGATCTCTTTTTTCATAAGCTGGTCCTTCATTCTGATATGCTGAAGGAACTCAAAAGCTGACGCTATATCGCCCTGTATAGCCTTGATATCGTCGTCCCTTGAAGACAGTTCCTTAAGCCTGTCCAGAGTTGAAGAAGCAGATATCTTACCCCCAATGGAAAGCACCCGTATCAGGTCCACGATCGGGGTAAGGCCTGTCTTCTTCAGGTTTAGCTTATCTTTATGCTCTCCGCTTCTTTCAACAACGAACTGTTTGAAGAAGCCCAGCGGTGAATGGTGTTTCGTACAATGAGCGATAAGTGAAGAAAGATGTCGATTGCTGCCGCGCAGCTCTGATATAAGGCCATTCCTCAGAGTGGTAATGATATTCTCATTGCCGTAAATGAGACGCATATCAAGGAACTTTGTGGCTGCTGCGACAACATCTTTATCGCTCTTCAGCAAAGAACCCAATATAAGCTCATGCCACCACGTGGTGCCTCCGTAAACCGGCTTATCAGAGCCGAAGGGATGATCATGAAAAGTAGGGAAACCGCTCTTCTTAAATACGTTCTTCAGGTGCGCTGTAAGCTTCTCACAATGATCAGCTGCTTCTTTTTCATGCATCGAGGTCTTGGGATCCTCATATACTACTGCGAGGTCGAATAAGGTCTTAAAGGTCTGCTCCATCCTTCCTTCACTTCCGTAGACAATGATGCTGATCGGCATTGGTGAAGGGCCGATCTCTTTAATTGAAAGCTCTATGATCTTTTGAAGAAGTCTGTCATTGAGCTCTGTGATCACCCGGTTTATCTGGCCCGATTTGACACCTTCATTGAAGAGCATCGACACTATACGGTTGATACGTCCGCTTATCGGGGCCAGACCGTCAAGGCTCTTCTGGTTCTCGATGCTTTTCATGATAGACAGAGGGGACGTGCCCTGAAGCAGCATGAAGTCATGGTTAGTTACAACTCCCTTCAGCCTTCCGCTCTCGACGACCAAAAGGTGATGAATGTTGTACTTGATCATCTTAAGAAGAGCATCAAAGCATATCTCGTTTATATCAACGCGTATCAGCGGAGGGCTCATTATCTCATCTACGGTCAGAGAGGTATCCAGACCCTTTGCAACGACCTTATCGCGCAGGTCCCTGTCGGTGACTATTCCGGATGGGATGCCGTCATTATCGAGCAGGACCAGAGAGCTTATCTTCGAAGCTGACATAATAGATGCTGCTTCGCGGACCGTAATGCCGCTTTTACTGGTTACGACCTCTTTATTAATAAGCTCCTTGACCGGTGTTGTATAAAGGAGTTTATCTCCGCTTCCGAAGGTGAAGGAACGGCTCTTCATCTCACTGTATGTCTTGTCGATAAAATTAACGAAGAAGGACTTCATAAAATAGTCCCTCAGAAGCGGCTCCGAGTCCATCAGATGAATGAGTACGTCCTTTGGGATGATATAACAGATAGTGTCCTCGACAGCCATTACATTCGCCCTCGATTTATCACCGCTCATAAGAGATAGGAACCCGAAAGAGTCGCCTTCACTCCTGTAGTCGATCGTGATCTCTTCGGATTCATCGCTGACAACGAAGACCTTTACCCCGCCCTTTTTGATTATGTTAAAAGAAGAGCTCGGAGTGCCTCCCTGGCTCAGTATTTTTAGCCCGCGCGGATAGAACTCGATAGAGATACTTTCCACTGCGATCTCCATAAGGTCCTCGGAAAGGAGATCGAACGGAGGTATCTTGGCAATAAACTCTCTTATCTCTTTCTTTATCATTGTCCGTTGTTGGCGGAAAGCCCGTTACCCCATAGTTGTATTTACATTATTAAAGACAAAGAAATAAGCAAAAGAAGTGCCTGAAAAGCAGGTTTTAATTAAAAAAGGGGTCTGACGACGTGTTTAGCCGGGAAATATATTTATTTACAGTGAGTTAACGGTAGACAAAGACAAGCATGTATTTGATCTTTTTTGGCTGTAATTTAGAGATACTATTGAAGATAGTCCTGGAATGTTACATTAAGTAACGTGTGTGTACCCCGGTTTCATTTGGTAACACTAGCGGCGGATATCCCACTTTTTCCTTTTTTCCCAAAGGGTTTTCCTTGTGATGCCTAATTTGTCGGCTAATTCCTGCTCACTGCAGTTTTCCTGGTTCTCAAGGATGAATGTCTTGGTGTATTCATCTATCGACAGGCCTTTTGACTCTGTGTTGGCAGGCGATGAAGTCCTTCCGTATAGCCCTGCAGGTAGGTGTTCCTTCATTATCTGGTCGCTGTCAGAAATGAGCACCGCTCTTTCAATTACGTTCTGCATCTCCCTTACATTCCCCGGCCAGCTGTACTCCTCCATCAGTTTCATGGCCTCATGGTCGATCGATCGTATCTTCTTGCCGAGTTCAACGGAGTATTTATCCTTAAAATGTTCCGCAAGAAGCACGATATCCTTATCCCTTTCCTTAAGCGGAGGCAGCTCGATATTTATCACGTTGATCCTGTAGAAGAGATCATCCCTGAAACGGCCCTCTTTTACCTCTCTGTCAATATCCCTGTTCGTCGCTGTCACTATCCGTACATCCACTCTCTTGGACTGTGTAGTACCGAGGGGCCTGATCTCATTGTCCTCAAGCACCCTGAGAAGCTTGACCTGCAGCTGCTGGCTTATCTCACCGATCTCATCGAAGAATATCGTTCCTCCGTCAGCCTCCTCGAACAATCCTTTTTTTGAAGATGCTGCTCCCGTGAACGCACCCTTGACGTAGCCGAAAAGCTCCGACTCTAAAAGATGCTCGGGGATAGCATTGCAGTTGACCGGGACGAAGGGTTTATTGCGTCTTAAACTGTTATAGTGGATCGCTCTTGCTATAAGCTCCTTTCCGGTCCCGGTGTCTCCCGTCAGCAGTACACTGCTCTTTGCATCGGCCACTTTCTTGATCTCTCCTATGACATCCATTATCGGTTTACTGTTACCTATGATGTTCTCGAAGTTGTAATTCCTGTCTATCTGCCTCTTGAGGACCATGTTCTCGGTCATTAGTGCTTTCTGAGACAGAGCGTTACTTATGATCTTCTTGATCTCCTCGTGAATTATTGGTTTCATGACGTAATCGTATGCGCCCGCCCGCAGGGCCTCAACCGCGGTCTCGACCGAAGCGTAGGCCGTAATAATGACAACTATCAGCTCAGGTCTTACGGAGCGAGCCTTTTTCAGGAGCTCAATGCCGTTCATTCCGGGAAGGATTATGTCGGTTATCAGAACATCGTACATCCCCTCTTCTATTATCTCCATAGCTGCCTCTGCGCTTGTCACGCCGTAGACATCGTAGTTCTTCTTAAGAAAGACCCTCTGCAACGACTCACACAGGGTCTCTTCGTCCTCTACTATCAATATCCTGTCTGCCATTAACTAGTTTTCCTTCCCCTGTACGGAAGAGATCACGCCGGCCTTTGGTAACTTGATGCTGAATGTCGTACCGTGTCCAGGTCTGCTAATTACATCAATATCGCCATTGTGGTCCCTGATTATACCATAGCAGATGCTCAGTCCCAGGCCGGTTCCCTTGCCAAGTGGCTTGGTGGTAAAGAAAGGGTCGAAGATACGGTCAATCACATCTTTATCTATCCCAGTTCCCGTGTCTTTGAACTTTGCCTCAACATATCCGTCCGTCTCATCGATACTGATATTAAGGCTGCCACCGCCGGGCATCGCGTCAATTGCGTTAAGGGCAATATTGAAAAGTACCTGCTGTATCTGATCGGGATTGACCAGTACCGGAGGCACCTCTTTTATATCAGAAATGAACTCGATGTTCTTGGCTCTCTTGTCATACTTGATAAGGGTGATCATCCTGTCCAGTATCTCGACAAGATCAGAAGGCGTCTTGTCTACCGATGATATGCGCGCAAAGTCGCCAAGGCTTCTGACAATTCGCGCTATCCTTTCAAGGTGACTGTTTATGTTCTCCAGAGAATCCAGCTTGAAGGTCCTGTTCTCGCCGGACTCAAGTTCTATCTCTCTAAGCTCCTGTACGAGGGACGATATAGACGCAAGAGGATTGCCGATCTCATGAGAAACGCCTGCCGTTAACCTTCCCAGGCTTGCCTCTTTTGAGGCCTGTGAAAGCTCTTTTTCGAGCCTGTGTTTTTCTGTTATGTCCTCAAGAACGAGAACATGCCCTTTGCCTTTATCCATAAAGGGACTTATATTGATCTTGATCAGGGAGTCCCCGTTCGCTCCACGCTCCCTGGCCCTGTCACACGTGAACTCACCTGTTTCTATTGAATCATCAAGAAAGCAGTCATGCATGTCGCCTATCAGCGCTCGAACGTTCTCGTTATAGGACTGCCCCTTTGTTATACCCGTTAGCTTCTCCATATATCTGTTCCAGTAGGTGACTCGTTCCCTCTCATCAATAGTAACGATGCCCAGCGGCAAGCTCTCGATGATGTTCTCACTGAACTCTTTAAGGAAGGTCAGCTGTTTGTTTGCCTCGGTGAGCTCTTGCCTGGAGAGGCGAAGATTCCCCGCCATATCCCTTATGGAATCCGAAAGGTCCTCTCTTTCCCTGTCGGTCAGTATAAGCCTGTCCTTGAGTATCATCGTAGCTATAGTAGATCCTATGGCGCCGGATAATATGCGCTCGGCATCATCTCTTATTACCAGCAGGTCAGACTCTGTTATGCCTTTGGTGTCTATCCCCCTGCTTGTAAGTATCCTCCTTATGGCTGTTTTACCCTCGGCGAAGCCTATGTACTGGCAAAGTATGCTCTCTATCTCCCCTATGTCCTTAACCTTTCCCATAAAGCTGCTGTATGACGGGACCATCTCGACAAAGGATATCGCCTGCTTTGTCTCCTCCTCATCCTGCCTGGTGAATATCGATACCCCGAAGTATAGCGCACAGTTCACCGCAAGGCTCCAGAGAAGTGAGTGGCTCCATTTATCAAGTCCTTTCAGCCCGAACAGGGCATGAGGATTTAGCATCTCAGATTCAAATATCATGCGTATAAGTGTGCCTTCGTGGAGTATCTCGGCCCTGTACATTGCAGGGATCAGAAGGGTATAGAGCCAGACAGTAAATCCGCCTATCAATCCGGCCATAGCACCCTTCTTATTTCCTCCCTTCCAGTACAGGCCTATCAGGAAGGGGGGGGCAAAGAGAGAGACCGCCTCGAACGACTTAAGACCCATATCCACGAGAGAGTAGAACTCACCGAAGGCCACGGCGAACATATAACCCACGAAGATGACGCCAATAATAACTACGCGTTTAATGTTAATTATTACGGCCGAGAAACCCCGGGCTTCGCTAAAGCTGTACATGGTCGGGATAACAAGGCTGTTCATTACCATTGTGCTGAGAGCGAGCGATTCAACTATTATCATGGCCGTAGCCGCGGAGAACCCCCCGAGAAAGGCTATCAGTGCCAGAAGGTTCTGCTCGACCGAAAGAGGGAGAATAAGCATATAACTGTCGGCCAGCGAAGGGCTGATACCCATAAGGAGGCCGCCGAAGGCCACCGGCATTACGAAAATATTTATTAAGAGCAAATAAAGAGGGAACAGCCACATGGCCTTCCTTATATGGTTCTCATCCGAGTTCTCAACCACCGATACATGGAACTGTCTCGGAAGGAACATTATTGCCATCATCGAAAGGAAGGTCAAAGAGAACCACTGGGGGTACAGCACATTTGAATCTTCTCCGATCTGGAGCAGATGAGCAAACTCCGATGCTCGCATCTTACTGAATATATCGCCGAACCCGCCATAAAGCTTGTATGTAACAAATACTCCGACCATCAGAAAGGCGACCAGTTTGATGACGGACTCGAACGCTATAGCAAATACCATCCCGCTGTGTCTCTCTGATGCGTCAAGCCTTCTCGCGCCGAACATTATAGCGAAGACGCCCAGGAGAAAGGTTATCAATGAACCTATAAATGAGCTGCCTGCCGTATTTCCTGTAAGGAGCGTGAAGGTATTTATTATGGCCTTGATCTGAAGACCCATATATGGAGCGATACCGACCACGGCAATGATTGTCACTATCGCGGAGACCATAATTGAGTTGCCATACCTTGAGCCGATAAAGTCTGATATCGTTGTTATTCGGCTTGCCTTTGATATCCGGACGATCTTCTTAAGGATTATCCACCAGAGAGAGACCATCAGGGTAGGGCCCAGGTAGATCGTCAGAAAATCGAGACCAGAGTTGGCGGCCTTTCCGACACTTCCGTAGAAGGTCCAGGACGTACAATATACGGCAAGAGAAAGTGCATAAACATAAGGATTTGTGGTTATGCTCCTGTTCTGTTTCTCCCTCTTCTCCGCGTAGTGTGCGACCAGGAACAGGACGAACAGATAACCGAGTATTACGAAGAACAGTTCATAGGTCTGGAACAATTACTATCTCCCCTCGTCTTTTCTGTTCAAGAAACTGTATATCATTATGGTACTAATGAACAGGAACCATGATGAGAAGAGATATACAGGGAGTGACAAGTCGAAAATCCTGAGGAGGGGCCAGTTGAAAGCGAAAATACCGATAAAAAATATTAATAAGCTTACCTCATTACGCATTCTTTCCTTCCCTTTTTTTTATCTCTTCGAGATGTCTCTTCCCGGTCACCCACGAGAGTAAAGCACTCACTATACTTACTATCAGGGCGCCCCATAGAGCCGGCCAGAACCCTGATATTTCGAACCCCAGCTCAAGCGGTCTGGAGATCAAGGCAGTGATACCGAGCATGGCCGCGTTTATGACCACAGAAAACACACCAAGTGTTATTATTATAATCGGAATAGAGAAGAATTTAATAATGGGTTTAATGAGGCTGTTCACAATGCCGAATATGGTGCCGATTATAAGCATATACCACCATGGCCCTGTGAAGCTGAGCCCGTCAACTACACGTACGGCGACAATTATTGCAAGAGCATTAATAAGCCATTGTAGAATATGAAGTTTCATAACACTTGTTTATATTTATGATACAGATTGTTCCATTAAATCTCAATGTTAACCTCATTAAGCAGAGCCGCAAAGTTCATGTACGGGGCATCCTCCGCACAGCGGCCTGGGCCTGCAGTATTCTTTGCCTAGGCGGACAAGGAGGGCGTGATACTCATTATAGATGCCGGTATCTTCAGGAATATTTTCATGAAATATTCTCTGAAGCCCATCATATCCCATGTTCTTCTCTGCAAGTCTCAGGCGGGATATTATCCTTTTAGTATAGGAATCGACCACGAATACAGGTCTTTCAAGGGCATAAAGTATTATCGAGTCTGCGGTCTCGGGACCTATCCCTTTTATGCTCAAGAGTTGCCGTCTGATGTCCTCAAGAGGTACTTCTTTCAGACAGGATATTTCCCCGGAGTATTCAGTGGTCAGGAAACCCACCAGCCCTTTTAATCTCCTTGCCTTCAGGTTGTAGTAGCCGGAAGGCCTTATAAGGGAGGCGAGCTTGCTTTCGGTCATAGAACTAACAGACGCCTGGTCCAGGGAGCCGTGGTCCCGGAGGTTGGATATGGCCTTTTCGACATTGCCCCAGTTGGTGTTCTGTGTCAGGATGGCTCCGACCATTACCTCAAAGGGATCTTCGGCCGGCCACCAGTTCTGGGGGCCGAAAGCGTTCAACAAAAGGTCATATACCTTCCTGAGGTCTCGCTTCAGGCTGCTGCGCATTTCTCTAAAAGCTCATCCAGGACCCTGTCGTATTCTGTCCGGCTTTGCTCCTCTATGTCCGTCATTCTCCTCATAGTACCGTTAAAGTCGGAAGAGCCGGCACAGAAAACCCCGTGTCCATAAACGACGACTGCATCGCTCTTTTTGAATGCGTCAGGAACCGTGCTCTCTATTCCTGTAGGGCCTGTTCCCACCTCTCCAGGCACTATAGGTACACCTGACATATACCTTTCTTCCGGGCAGTCTTTGTAACACTCACCTCTGTGGTCGCACCGTTCTGTGCAGTACATAGACATTACTACACTGAACCTGGGATGACCATGAAGGATCTTATCATAACCGGTCTTTTCATAGATCCTTTTGTGTGTGGAGGTCTCGGATGAGGCCGTAATGCCGACAGACGATGACCCGTCGAAAGGTACCTCATCGATGGCCTCCTCAAGCTCATCGAGCGAGGATGAGGTCTCGCTTATCATAATTCGGCCGTTGGTAAGTGATGAGATGTTCCCAAAGAACGAATCGACCAGCCCATCTGTAACTAGTCTTCTTCCTGCTTCGATCATCATTGTCCTTTCGCTTTTATAATCGGCCGGCTGTCCGGTGATCAAACCGGAGTTATCGTGAATCGAAGCGTATTTCTTCCTGTCCTTGGATCGTATTGTGCGCAACTGTTCCAGTATATGCTCGCTCGGCTTCATCGACGTGTCCGAGCATGACTTAAGATAATTCAGGGTATCAAAGAAGTACTTGACATAAGTGGAAAAGCAGACAGAACTGTAAGAAATGAAGGCCTGCTCCGGGGAAACAGAACCATAGCTTACGATAGCCGGCCCCTGTCTTATGATCGCCGCCTTACGACTTGAAAGCGCATTTGATATCAAGCTGGATCTTGCTTCATTGATCACGGGGATGTCATGGAGAAAGGTTCTCGTTTCACAGTCCTGGGGCATAATAACATCAGGTTCCGAGGCGACATCCTCTCTGTCCAAAAGGCCCTCTAATATGCTCCTGTATGGTTCAGAGGGTATAGCATACAGGAGGGAGTTAATGTTCATTTTATCAAAGACACGCTCAAGCTTTGATGAGATGATGGAGCCTGGATCAGCAGATGCACCCCTGAGGGAGTAAATATCATCATCTAGCGCCATGAGTATCACATGGCCTTCATCTGCAAGGCCCTGGGAAGAGAGCTTGGATACGTATTTCTTAAGGAGAGTATTCACCCTTATATCAGGAGCACTTGCACATATTGCCGGATATCTTAACTATGCAGGTTTCTCCCTCTTTTGTAACCTCGGTCTGACATCCTGACATCCTTGCAAAACCCTTTATCATCTTCCCGTATTCACACGAGTCTATCAATACCTCAACATTGACATGTTCAAGGCACATGCTCTTAACGGCATCCCTTATTTTTTTCATCGGTTCAGGGTGTTTTAGACCTCTGACATCAATAACCAATCTTTGCCTCCTTGATAGAAATGTGATCTCATATTCTAGCACTAATAAAAGTCCTTTATACAGCCGAGCCATTGAAGGGTTGAGGCTTAGGATCAATGTTTTAGGCAGAATTTGCCTCCCATAAAAGCCCGGATATCAAGCATTTTCCAGAATATAAAAATATTTTTCGGCCATGCTGGCAGGCACGACCTACTATTGGTATAATATATAGCATATATATAATTGCTCAATAAGAGATGGAGGGTCTGTAGATGGACATACATCATTTGAAGATCTTTGTTTCTGTCTATAAGAACAGAAGTTTTTCAAAAGCATCCAGTGAGAGCCGTATAAGTCAGCCAACCGTTAGCGAACACATAAAGAACCTGGAAAAAGAGCTGGACTGCAAACTTTTTGACAGGCTGGGACGCTCAATCATCCCCACTAGGGAGGCAAATAAACTTTATCCCGGAGCTCTTCATATAATCGACAAGCTTGAAGAATTGCGGGAGGACATATCGGCGTCGGGAAGTTCGATAAAGGGGAGCCTGACCATCGGTGCCAGCAATATCCCGGGAACGTACATAATCCCTCCGATCGCCGCAGACTTTAAGAAGCTTCATCAGGATGTATCGTTCGAGATCATGATAGAAGATTCGGGCAGGATAACCGAAAGGGTATTGGACCATGACCTGCAGCTTGGTGTGGTCGGTGCAGTGATGGAACCCGGCAAACTTGACTACATCAAGGCCTTTGAGGATGAGCTTATACTCGTGTCATCTCCGTCAAGCGCAAAGAAGACATCAATAGACACAAAGGGTCTGGCAGGGCTTCCTTTCATAATAAGAGAGGATGGTTCCGGTACGAGAAAAACCATGCTTGAGATACTCAGGAAAAAAGGGATAGACCTCAAGAATATGAACATTATAGCAACACTTGGGTCCAATGATGCCATAAAGCAGGCTCTTAAGGCCGGGCTTGGTGTATCTGTCCTTTCGAGGATAGCCGTAGACGAGGATATCAAGAGGGGTGCACTGAACGAGATAAAGGTTAAAGGATTGAAGATGGCCAGGCATTTCTATATCATTAAACATAAGAGAAGAACTCTCCCTGCCAACTATGCCTCTTTCATGGATTTCATGATGACAGAGGGATAGTTCATCTGTCGAGCATTTCACGAACCTTCTTAAGAAGCTCGCTGGGCGAGATAGGCTTATAGAGAAAGTTAAGGTTCTCCTTTATCAGGCCTTCTGTATCTATTATATCTGCAGAATATCCGCTTATAAACAGGACCTTCATGTCAGGGTCAAGAGTGACTATCTCATCATGAACCTGCTTGCCGTTCTTATTGGGCATTACCACATCGAGAATGCAGAAACTGATCTTATCCCTGTTGGTCAGGTACCTGTTTACCGCACTCTCACCATCCTTGCATTCGATCACCTTGTAGCCGTACTTTTCGAGCATTATCTTTATAAGTACCCTTACCCTGTCATCATCTTCTGCTATGAGGATCGTCTCTTCCCCCCCCTTTAGTTCCTCTTTTTTGGATACGGCAGTGGCATCTGACGGGATGGCCACCTTCGGAAGATATATCTTTAATGTCGTTCCCTTTCCAGGTTCGCTGTTAACGGAGATGCCCCCGTTATGCTTTTTGATTATCCCGTATGCCATTGCCAGGCCGAGGCCTGTTCCTTTCCCTACATCTTTGGTCGTAAAGAACGGTTCGAATATGTTCTGAAGGGTCTTCTTGTCCATTCCCTGACCGGTGTCAGAAAAGGTTATAAGTGCATAAGAGCCGCGATCTACGATGTCACTATCCGAATCAATCTCAATGGAGTCCACATTGATATCGATGACGCCTCCGTCCGGCATCGCGTCCCTGGCGTTGGTTGCAAGGTTTATAAGTACCTGTTCTATCTGTGACCTGTCGGCGTAAACCGCGATGTCATCAGGGAGGGAGATGTTCAGTTCGATATTCTCTCCAATGATCTTTTCTATAAGACCGCGAACTTCCGCGAATACACTGCTTAGAAGAAGCGGCTTGAGATGTATTGATTGTTTCCTGCAGTAAGCAAGAAGGCCTTTTGTCAGGTTGACACCTCTCTCCGCTGATGACGATATTGCGTTCAGGTACGTCTTTAACATGGCGTTCTTACCGATCTCATCCTGCATCAGTTCCCCGTAGCCGATAATGGACGTCAGTACGTTATTGAACTCATGAGCGACACCGCTTGTAAATGTGCCTATAGCCTCCATCTTCTGCGACTGTGCAAGCTGGTCCTCCATCTTTCTGTGTTCCGTTATATCTCTTACGACAGCTACCCCGAGTACCTGATCGATCCTCCTGTCGTAGAATGTCATTGCGCTAGCACTAATGATCCTGCGGTTCCCCTTAAAGGTGATGATCTCACATTCGATGGTGCCTTTCTCTCCTTTAAATACGGTGTCGACAAAGGAATGTATAGAATCGTGATGCTCAGGTACGACGAATGAGAAAAGTGACCTTCCAATGATCTCATTTGGAGAACCGGCCTCTCCCATTTCTACACCTGCCGGATTAATATCGAGGACCTTTCCTGCGCTGTCTACCAGCAGGATGGTCTCTGGTACGGACTCGATTATCTTAGAAAGATATTCCTGACTGAACTCGAGGCTCTCCTCAAGTCGCATGCGTCCGGTAATATCCCTGACCGCTTCGATGCCGCCAATGATCTCACCGGATGAATCTAGAAGTGTGGATGAAACTATCTCAAAATATTCTTTGCCTTTATCTGTTTCACGGGTCTTTACGAGGCTGTGCAATCCTCCATCTTTAAATGATTTCTCAACTGGACAGTCGTCACATACT
>CP070669.1:2165788-2213909 GCA_020351835.1 Nitrospirota bacterium | reverse complement strand
TTGATAGGCTGGAGGTGTAAGCACAGTAATGTGTTCAGCTGACCAGTACTAATAGACCGTGCGCCTTGTACACCTTATCTTACTCCTCTGTTGTTAATGTAACGCAAATGTGTAATAATATAAGTGAAAGGTGTGAAAAACCCTTTTATTTATAAAGGTTAGGAGCTTGGAACAGTCATGAAAGAAAAGGATCTCTTTGAAGAGCTAATCAATGTAGGTAAGAAGAAAGGTGTTCTTACCTATGATGAGATAAATGACGCCCTGCCGTCGGAGTTCTTCTCGCCCGACGAGCTTGAGGACCTTATGGACCTCCTGAAGGATATGGGTGTGAAGGTCGTGGATTCCGAAGGACAGTCAAAGGATGATGATTCAAGTGAGGAAACGACCGAAGAATACGAAAAGACAGAGGACCTGGTCCAGGCCTACTTCCACTCTATGGGTGATATCTCCATTCTTACAAAAGATGAGGAGACAGAGCTTGCAAAAAGCCTGGAGGAAGGAAGGGACATAATCAACGGTATCCTTATGAAGCTCCCGGTATTCAAGAGGTTCGAATCCGGGCTTGAGGGTGATGAGGATATGTTCACCGATGATGAAAGGACGGATGAGGCCTTGAGAATGACCCTTGAGAGGTTCGAAGAGCTTATGGGTGATCTCGAGATCACGGAGAGGAAGCTTGGGAAGTTCCCATCGTTAAAGGAGATCAGAAGGGCGATCAGAGAGAAGAAGAAAAAAGGCGTGAACACAAAAAGGCTGGAGAACATAGTAAAAGAGGTAAACGACAGGCAAAAGAACGTTGCAAATGATATAGGCAGAAAGATCGAAGATATAAAAGAGTACTGGGACAGGGTATCAAAAGCGAAAGAGCTTGTCACTACTGCTAAGAACGAGCTTATAACAAGGAACCTTCGATTGGTAGTTAACATAGCAAAGAACTATGTAGGACGCGGGTTGCCACTGCTCGATCTCATTCAGGAAGGCAATATCGGCCTGATGAAGGCTGTTGATAAGTTCAAGTATGAAAAGGGATTCAAGTTCAGTACCTATGCCACGTGGTGGATAAGGCAGGCCATAACGAGGGCACTTATTGACCAGACAAAAACGATCAGGGTTCCGGTGCACATGATGGAGTTCTATAACAGGGTGACCAAGGCCTCAAGGGAACTTACACAGATACTGGGCAGGGAACCTTCGAACGAAGAGATAGCAAAGAAGCTCGAGGTGCCTACCAGGAAAGTAGAAGAGGTATTCCGGGCAATACAGGACCCTATCGCGCTTCAGACACCGGTCGGTGATGAGGATACGGAACTGGAAGATTTCATAGGGGACAAGAACAGTCCTTCCCCGTTCGCAGATGCGCAGCAGCAGGAAAACTCCGATTTCATTCAGAGGGTATTAAGGACCCTTACACCAAAAGAGGAAAAGGTCATAAAGATGAGATTCGGTATAGGAATGGACCGTGACCATACTCTTGAAGAGGTTGGAAGACATCTCTCAATAACGAGAGAGAGGGTACGTCAGATAGAAGCTAAAGCCCTTAGAAAGCTGAAGCATCCAAGCAGGTTAAAAGCGCTGAAGATATTAACGGCGTCTGCATAAAAAAAAGCACCTTAATAAAAGGTGCTTTTTTTATCTTTTACTGCCTTAGTTAGAAATAATCACCCTTATCTATCGGCTGTTTAGAGAAGTTTACGTAAGCCGTGGATGTCTTTTCTTTGGTAAATATGACGAGGATATCCCCTATCACTATGTTGGGATATTGCTCGGATACGATGCGGAACGCATCACCTAGAAGTACGCCGTCCTCACTTCCCTTGTCTATGTAAACCACATCACCTTCGGCGTTAAGGTCCTTAAGGTCCTTTGACGTTACGACCACACCCTTGATCTCTGGCATTCTGGGAGATGCGACTTTTTCTGGCGGCTCGATTTCGAAGTAATCCTGAAGGTACTCTCCAACATTAACATCAAGAAAGGATTCCGTTATATTTACCTTCACATTCCCAGACTCCTCTCCGACTATCTCAGCTATGCCTGTTATCTCTATCAGATATCCCAGCTTATTGCCTTTAGGGTGTTTAATATCCGGTACATAACGAAAGGTATAGAACCTTCTGCCGACAGAGAGGTCCCCCTCGATATCTACATATGCTGAATCCCCCTTGCCAAGTATCAAGCGATTATCGCGGTTCCCTAGGATCTTTCCTATGGTTGGCAGGTCCGGAGAGATATAGCCGCTTACCATGACCAATGACCGGTCAACTGCGAACCTCTTCTTGCGGGGTGTTGTATCTTCTATCTCCGGCATGGTCTCGGTTATGTCCTTATCGATATCAATATCGACAGGTTCCACCTCTTCGACCGGCTGAGTAAGTTTTATCTGTCTCTGAACAAGATAAACGGGTATCTTAATGAACTGGTCCGGGTAAATAAGATCAGGATTCTCTATATCAGGATTTTCCTTCCAGATATTTGGCCATAGAAAGGGGTCCTTCAATTCTGCTGCCGATATGTCCCAGAGCGTATCTCCGGGCTTTATGATATAGTCTTTATATTCAAGATTAAGTGTAGCGCTGGCAGTTATAGATAAGACCATCAAGAAAACCGATATTAAACAAATAATTATGTTCTTCCTGCTCATTAATACACTCCTTTCAACGGTCCTTCAGATATCTGGTTATTATAAAAGATAGCGTAATTTATCAAAAGTGTCAATACCTTCTGGTATTTTTTTTAAAGTTTATATTTAGAAAATGGGCCGATATTGTCATAATGACCGTGATTTGATATTGTTTTCCCTGACCAATAGAATATTATACAAAGATGTTTCCGACAAAGTTGTCTTTATGAACGGAATAAAAGGGCCGAAAGGAGGCATACGTTGAACGACAAGGGAAAATTGAAGGTACTCATTGATCACTGGAAAGAGCATAATACCGAACACGCAAGGACATATAGTGACTGGGCTGACAGGATGAAGGCTGAAGGGATCGAGGGAGCAAGCAGCATTCTTGCCGATATCGTTGCAAGTACGGAGCAGCTGAACGATAAGCTTGAATCTCTTAAGAGAGCACTAGCCTAGTTCTACACTGTCTATCTTTTTTATCGATGACCTTAAAGATAGCCAAGCTGTTATCAGATTGATCAGAATTATGAAAGTGGAAGAGGCTAGAATAACTGCCCATGTTTTTCCCACAAAAGATGCCTGTTTCGACTCAGCGAGAAAATAAAGGAAGACAGGGACCGCTTCGAAAGTAAGGGTCAAGGCTATCAGTATCACTGCACCGATCATAAATATAATATTTCCGGTCTTTAACTCATCTTTTGAGGATTCCCTTATGTGTTTGACCATGTCTGCAGTGCCGGTATAGATCGCCAGAGCCGTCAATGAAGAACAGATCACTATAACAGTGAATATCTCGAGGACCATGACAGCATTGTCGATATCGATGAACCTGAAAGAAAATATTGTCAGAAGAAGGCCGAGGATGCAAATAGGCAAGAAGAAGAACAGATACTTCGACATCACATACTGGGACGGTGAGACCGGAGCAGTTCTCATCAACCAGAAAGAGTCTTTATCATTCAAAACGGATTGATATATGATCCTGGTGCAAAGGGCAGCTATTATCGTCGCTATCAGTCCTATGTTAAAAAAAGCGGTGAAGTATTTCAGTTTAAGAGCATATATTATATCCGCCCAGTCAAGGGGCAGAGAAGAGATGCTGAACAGATAAACTATGACAAGTGACAGGAGTATGAGCAGTTGGTGCACATTCTTGATATCACGGACCTGGTAGATCAACTCCTTTTTAAAGAACATCTTTTGCTTGACTGAGAATATTGAGATGGATCTATTGAACAGGGCAGTTACAAGATCAATTATCGGCCGCTGCTTCTGTTCCGGTGTTTGAGCTCTGTAATAAGCTGAACCTCCTTCCTGAAGTAAGGCCCATCCTTTTTCATGGAACCTTCTGAATGCCAGCATCGCGAGGATAGCTGTTAGATATGATGTGGTGATCAAAAGCATGATATGTACCAAGATGATCGGGTCCTTGTGCTGGATAAGACCAAAGACCGATTCTCCGAGCCACCTGTTCGGCAGAAGAACATGTGAAGCGGTATTGAGCTCGTTGATAAAGAGGGTAACATTAGCGAAGAGCTCCGGATTAATAAAGCGCTCCGGACGATATATCCTGAAAAGGGTCGTTATCACGGCAATGGTTAGGACGCCCATGGTAAGCAATATCCTTTTTAATCGTCTGGTGTGAAGAAATTTTGACAGTACTATGGCTATCAATATACCTATATTGACCGGGATCGAAGAAAAAACAATGAATATCAATATAGAGAACGGGTAGTAAACAGGTCCTGCATTCAGCGTGATCCCTGCCGCTACGAGAAGCGGAAGTCCGAATACAGCGAGCATCCAGAGGGCCTTTATCTGTGTGTCCAGCAACCGTGCAAAGAATAGCGAGTCTTTATCTACAGGGGAGACCATTATGACCTCAAGTTCTCTGGACTGATAGAAGGAGTTCAGGGCGAAAACAAATCCGTTCAATACCTGGACCCCGAATATTATAAGGAACATGAAGGAATAACCCTTGATAAGTATTATCCCGAAAAGGTCAGGTGCGATCGACTGCAGCCTTATCATGCTTTTATTAAGGAAACTGGTAATTAGCAGAATAAATAGAACGCTTGATCCGGATAACATAATGAACCTTCTGTAAAAGGTCCGATCGGCCTTGAGCAAATCATTCTTTATTGACCAGAATATCGGTGAGATAAGGACCAGGAGGTCTTTCATGATATTGCTCTGCCCTGCTCCTGATAATCAGACGTCAACCTCAGGAATACGTCCTCAAGGTTCTTATCATCGGACTTTGCATAATGTTTTATTTCATCACTGGAGCCATGAGCTATGATATGTCCCTTATTAATGATCGCGATATTATCACACATCTGCTCTGCTATGGCTATTATATGAGTGCAAAGAACGATAGTCATGCCTTTATCCCTTGATTCGTAAAGGAGATCTCTAAGTACCTTTACTCCCTTTGGATCAAGCCCGTTATGAGGCTCATCAAGTATAAGCACCTTTGGAGAGCGCATAAAGGAAGAGGTAAGCAGTAATCTCTGCTTCATACCGTGAGAAAAGTTAGCTATCATCTCGTTCTTCCAGTCAAGCAGGCCGAAGGTCCTGAGATACTTTTCGGTATTATCCATAAAAGTGCCCTCATCCATACCGTAGAGACCCCCTATAAACTTAAGGTATTCCCAGGCGGTCATCTTCTCGAATATGTAGCCTTTTTCAGGTATGTATGCTATCAGCTGTTTTGCCTTATCTGATGATCCAGTCACGTCATTGCCAGCTATCCTGATAGACCCTGAATCAGGTCTTATAAGGCCTACCATCATCTTTATAGTCGTGGATTTTCCTGCGCCGTTGGGTCCGAGAAAACCGAATATCTCTCCCACTCCTACATCCAGACCAAGGTCGTTGACGGCCAGCAGTTCGCCATATCTTTTTGTGCAATTTCGGATCTCAATCATTCAGCCTCCAGTACCTCGATCTCTATCTGATCAAGAATTTCGATAATTGATATTATTTCCCCGACACTCCCTGCAGCAAGAGGTATATGTGATACATCAGCAGGGAACTGTACCAGCGAAGGGTCCATAGGGACCCATTTATTGAACCATATCTCTACCCATGAATGAAAATAGAAGAACCCGTTCCTGTAAACCAGGCCTCCAACCATCCGTGCCGGCATTCCAGCGGCCCTTGCATAAGAAGTGGCAAGCACGGTCTTTTCAAGGTGGTCTCCCATACGTATATTTAACACTTCTGATGAATTTGATGGTGTAAAAAAGAGCCTCGTACCGATGATATTATGAACATATCCACGAAGGTAATGAGTAAGCCGGTATGAGTCGTTATCATAGGCCCCGGCGAAGGCCCTTCCTGTCCTCTTTAGCTTAGCGTCCAGGTCTATCCATTCGTCACTTTGTGTATATTGGTCCAGATGTTGAGAGCGTAAGGGGAGTTTGTAACTATCTGCTTTTATTTCATCCTCGAGGTACTTGCTTATTGTCAGCACATCCTTTTCAACAGTAACATTCGTATTACCGAGAATGTCTTCAGGAATCTTATAACCGTTTAATTTTAATTTCAGAACTTTCAGTTTTTCGACGTCGGTAAGTATCCTTGATGATCCTATCAGTGGGATCGAAGTAAAATCTACCAGTGGCCTCCCGGTCATGTCCTTTGCCATTATTTCGCTCTGAGAGTATAATGTTGTACCGTTAGGAAGTGACTCTTTGACTATATTGCCGTTCTTATCGCACCAGATGATCTGGCTTCCTACCATGAACTTGAAGAGGCTCTCGATATTTATATTCAACTTGAAAGGAACAATATCCTCTAATACTATCCTTACCCTGTCAACAGCCATGTTCTCGATGTTCAGAACGGGTGCCACAAATACAGAGCCCTTTGAAGGGTTGCTCTTCAGGATCGCCGGCAGGATCGTTAGCGGGAGAAAAGGTTCTTTGTCAGTTATGTCTATTGTTCTAACCTCTGTCCCCTTGTCGGACTCGAGAAAAAAGAGGGCCTTCTTCCCGTCGATCTCACCTTTTATCACTCTCTGGGGCTTGTCATCGAGGATGAGCGAGTACATGAACGACCTGGGTGAGAAGTTAATATCATTGAGGTACCTTAATTTCAACTGGAGCAGGACATCCTTGCCTTCCTTTTCAACCATGACAGCCCTGATGTGATCAATTACGATCTCGTTGCCTGCCTGGTTAACAGATGTGCTTGCATAGCCTATTTTTGCATCTGCCTTGTAAATATCGTACCAGCTGGTGTATTTACCGATGCCGGCACCTTCATCCACTCCGGGACCTAAAGTGATCCCAGCGTGCTCTCTGAACAGCATTATAGAGAGCATGATGATCCAGGTGATGAGGACCGCAATGTTTATGATCTTAAATGATGTTTTCATCTGACCGTTTGTTCATAACTGTCAAAGCGGGATGTAACCTTACTGTTTCAGCGACCTAAGAGACATTCAATTCTTTACAGCATATCATAATTTCCTGACCGGCTGCACATTACAGGCGTTTGATGCCTTTTTATGACACTATGCTTATGCACGGTGACATAATTTGTCATAACAAAGTTATAGCATGGGCCCTTGCGTATAATAACTCCTTGATTTATAATAATAAATTTCTGATTTGGCATTGGCATGGTTTCTGCACTTGTAAGGTGTCAATTGTCAAACTTGAAAAGGGGGTGAGTAGGGACGTATTAGAAATATCAATCATGATCAGATGATCATTATAACCTGGCCATTGGCCGGTTAATCTGTGAAAGGAGGAAGCATAATGTTCAGAACTATCAACAAAATGCAGGGAAGATCAGACAGGGGCTTTACCCTGATAGAGCTTCTCATCGTTGTCGCGATCATCGGTATTCTTGCGGCAATCGCTATTCCTGCTTACATCGGTGCACAGGAAAAAGCGAGGAAATCAAACGTTATTAAGGCGGCAGCATCATCTGAGTCGGACCTTCAGCACTGGCTCAACTCCGCTATCAAGGGTATCGTCTCCACAGCCCTCGGAGCATCGTTAAGGGAGGTCGATACAGACTGGGACGGCCAGATCACAGGAAGTGATTTCACGAACTCTGCGTTATTTGCGCTTGATGGCACAAACCCGGCCAGGGCAGCAGCAATGTGCTATGTCGGTGCAAGGACCCAGGGATTGGGTGTTAATGCTGCAGCCACCTGTGGAGTGTCAAATCCAGTTGCCGAACTTTCTCCATGGTCCGGAATGGATGCTTGTGCGCCCCCTCGCTATCTGTACGCAAGGCTTACAGCAGCGCCTGCCCTACCGGCTGACGCATGCAGGGTTAACTTCAATCCTAGCCAGGTCGGAAGCAGTATAACGGTCTCATCGTTCTCCAACGGTCCTGGTGGTAGCGATACCGCAGGTTCGGAGCAGTTGACGACCAAGATCGTAACAGCTGAGTAATCAGTACTTATGAGTTAGCAGTTTAAGGGGGCACCGTTAGGTGCCCCTACATCTTTTCTGAGAGGTGAGTTGTGATAAGAGATCAAAAGGGATTTACGCTTATCGAGCTTCTCATTGTTATATGTATCATTGGGATACTTTCAGGTATTGCTGTCACTTCATATGTGGGTGTAACGAGGAAAGCCGCCAGGACAGAGGGCTACGGCAACCTTGAGTCCCTGCGACTGCTTCAGGAACAGTATTATTCAGAGAACGGGTTCTATGCTTCAATAACTGCATCGGCCACTGATAACATAGATTACAAAGCAACACCGCAAGATTCATCAGACAACGGGATCGAGGACGTATTGCCGGGTTTCAGGCCATCGGGAGAGTCCCAGTTCACATTCCGTATACTGGAAAATCGCCGTATGCCTGATACTCCCACAGTTCCGTTCGACCCAACGAGCGTGATTGCGCAGGATTTCACGGCAACACCGCCCGACCCTCCATGTTTTGTTGCCATAGCTACGGCTATTGCAGGGACAAGGGTCGATGGAGACGTGTTCGCTATAGACTGTTTCAATAACAGGAATTTTTAGACCTGAAAATATATTTCCTCCGGAACGCGGACCAGTCACTTTATGCAGAGGCATGGTATGTTAAGCATTGTTCTGTACCCGTGCGTATCTATTATAATAATCGATGACGGTTGCTAATACTAGATCATGGATATCGCAGCATAAAAAGGGTTTTCTGGCAGCGATCATCTCCCTTCTTTCTGCCTTTATATATCTTTATACATTGAGATCCGGTTTTATCTGGGATGACGTAAATCTTATTCTAAGGCCATTGAGCCTTGGGGAAGACCCTTACAAGTACATATTTAGCGGCCGAACATACTTCAGACCGGTATTAATGCTGGCTAATGCACTTGATTACAGTCTATGGCATATTAATCCGGTCGGCTACCATGTTACGAACATCTTTCTTTATATGGTCAATGTTCTGCTGGTATTCATTTTCTGCTATCAGCTCCTGAAGCGTAAATTGGAGCTTCAAAGTGATATCTCAGGAGTGACAGATAACGAGAACAGGGTGCTCTGGGTATCCTTCGGTGCGGCTGTAGTATTTGCCGTTCACCCGGTGCATATAGAATCTGTTGCATGGATATCAGGAAGGACAGATATACTGGCTACCATCTTTGTGCTCCTGGCATTTCTATCATTTATGGAGTTCGAACGGGATAAGAGATGGGTAGCTCTTGCATTGAGCGGACTCTTCTTCTTTGCGGCTATGTTAAGCAAGGAGAACAGCGTTGCTTTTATCGGGATAGTATTGATCTATGGGCTTGTGACGGGTATGCAGAAGAGAAGGGTCTTTCTTTCTTTGGGATCGATGTTCCTTGTTTTCGCTGTTTATTTCTTTTTCAGGAACGGATCTTACCTTGTCAACAGGTTTGTTTCATCTCCGGGATCGGAGAAAGCATTTTTTGCCGCTACCGCTTCGGTGGGATCACTGGTAGAAAGGTTAGTAATGGGCATGGGTTACTATTTTGAGAAGCTTATTATGCCGCTGGATCTCAGCCTGATGCCTTCTGTGCCGGATAGTGCCATATATTATCTGATATTCCTGATACCTGTCATTGGAGCTGCTTATCTATACAAACAAGGAAGGAAGTTCGAGCTTATGATGGTGCTCTGGATAGTTATAACACTGTCACCCTCAATATTGATACTTTTCTCAAAGCTTGCTTCTCCTATCGCGGAACGTTATCTGTATATGCCAACGGTAGGCCTTTGTTGCCTGCTGGGAATATTTGCCGTTGAGTGGAACAGGAAGATCATTGTGTCTGTAATGACGGTCCTGGTTGTTCTCTACGGCATATTGTTCTTAGATAGGATAAAGGACTGGGGAAATGACAGGGCATTATGGATGGCTACTGTCAAGAGCAATCCGGAAGCGGTCGCTGCAAGGATCAATTATGGAGCTGCTCTTGTGCGGGATGGAGAAATGGATGAAGCACGAAAGGAGATGCTGGGGGCCCTTTCTGAAAAGAACATTACAGTAAGCCAGGCATCGCTGATCTTTGAAACTCTCGGCCATATTGAATTCAAAACTGAGAACTACGAAAGGGCAGCAGAGCACATGACAGCTGCCTTGAACATCAAGCCAGGGAATGCTATCTCACTGAACAACCTCGGCTTAGTTTACTATATGATGTCTGGCAAATCCAGCAATGAAGAAGAAAGAATGGCGCTCCTGAACAAAGCTAAGGCCATGTTCGAAAGAGCAATACAGAGGTCGGACCGGTATATGATGGCAAGATATTATATTGCTCTTTGTTATCTGATGATGGATGATTATGTGCAGGCCGAGAAATTCTTCAGGGATGTTATAGAGCTTGATCCTCAAAGCATTCAGGCAAAGAACTCTGCCAGGTTCATTCATTTACTAAACGGACCTGATAAGTATAAAGTAATTGAGCTTATAAAAAATGGTGGTGGATAGCAGGCAGTGAGGTAGTTTATTCGGGTGAACTTTGACCATTTTTTCTGAGAAACATGTCCGGGTAGATAACAGGAGGTATACCAGTATCGTTGAGAAATTATTAGCATTATGCAGGTCGAAAGTGATCCTGGCGTGTATCGTCCTTTTGGTCTCTTTTATCGTATATATCTCTGTTATTTATAGCGGATTTATATGGGACGATACAGAGCTTCTGTACAAACCTATTAAGTCAACACAGAGCCCTTACTCTTTCTTTTTCCAGTCCGCTACTTTCTACAGGCCTCTATTGCATATGTCGATGGCCCTTGATTACAGTTTGTGGGGGCTCGATCCGGCAGGATACCACCTGACCAACATCATTCTTCATATGATAAACGCGCTTCTGGTGTTCGTTCTGTGCTATCAAATTCTGAAATATAATCTGAACATCACGGGTATGGATAGAGATGAAGTAAATGAGGACAAAGTCCTGACCCTGTCCTTTTTATCTACGATGGTCTTTATTTTGCACCCTGTCCATATTGAGTCGGTCGCCTGGATCTCCGGGAGGACCGATCTCCTTGCTACGCTGTTTGTTATCCTTGCTTTTCTCTCCTTCATGATATATGAAAGGGAGGGAAGGGTTGAGGCGCTTGTGCTAAGCTGTGTATTCTTCATATTCGGGCTTTTCTCAAAAGAGAACGCGATATCCTTTATTGGAATAGCTCTCGTTTACGGAATTATCCTGAAAATGCCAAAGAAGAAAATAGTCATTGCTGCCTGCATGATGATGCTTGTCCTTGTGATCTATTTTGTGTTCCGTAACGGAATGTTCCTGGTCGCTAAGCTGACCGCTCCCCCTGGTTCTAAAGGAGCATTCTTCTCTGGCGGGGTAACCCCGGTCGTGATCATCAGCAAACTGATAATGGGCACAGGATATTATATCGAAAAACTGGTATTGCCATTTAAATTAAGCCTCATACCTATGCTGCCGGAGAGCCCGTTATATTTCTTTGTCGTGGTCGCGTATATCATAGTATGTATTTTGTTCTATTTAAATGGTAAGAAGATCGAGCTATACCTTCTTGTCTGGATAGTTATTGCCTTATCGCCTTCACTTCTTATCTTATTCTCAAAGATATCTGAACCGCTTGGAGAACGGTATCTCTACCTTCCTTCGGTAGGTTTCGCACTTTTGCCCGGTATATTTATGTCCTCCGTTAAGAGCAGGGGAAGGGCATATATAATAATGATCTGTATCGTTATCATATCTGCAACTGCATTTGCTCTGAGAATACCTGATTGGCGCAGTGATCTGTTTATATGGGAAGATACGGTAAAAAAGAACCCTTTGTCAGTTCACGCCAGATTGAACTATGGAGCTGCACTGGTCAGGGAGGGCGAATACGAAAAGGCCGAAAATGAACTTCAGTTAGTTGCCAGAGGTCAGGGTATGGCTGGATTTCACAGGTCTATAGCTTATAATCTGCTGGGAACGCTCAAACTTGAAAGCGGAGACCTTGAAGGAGCAAGAAGGCATTTAATATATTCTATCGAGGAGAACAGCAGGAACTCCGCAGCACATTTTAACCTCGCTATAGTATTTGACAGGATGTCGCTTCTCGATGAGAACATAGGGAAAGAAGAAGAGTTGATCGGCCGGGCAATTAATTATTATCAGAAAGCACGGGACCTTTCCCCCGGGTTCATAATGCCGACCTTCAATATTGGTCTGAGCTATCTCAGGCTTGGCCATTTTGATGATGCTGTCCAATATTTTCAGGAGGTCATAGATATCGACCCAAATAGCTCACTGGCTGAGGATGCTGCGAGGTTATTGCATCTTATTCGCGCCGGTGATTCAGAGAAGATAGAAGAGCTGATCTCCAGAAAGCTCAAATGACTAAAATAATTTCCTGTTGCGTTATAATGTACAAAATATTAATGATGGCTTAACATTGTCTTTAGGAAGTGGATTATGTTGAAGAGAACAAGAAATCACTACCATGATGTCCCATTACGTTGTCCCGTGTGTACTGCCGGAGTGAACGAAGTGAGATATATATATGATGACGGTGAAAGGAAATCGAAGATCTTCAAATGTAACGATTGTGGTTTTATGTTCGCAAAACCGATATTTATTGAAGAGCTCGAAGAACGACAGATGGATTCCGTCGCTGATGCGGAGTTCTTTCATAACGAAAGGCTCAAGTACCTTTATGAGACAATAATAATAGGTAAGGAAATACGTAATGTAAGAAAAGCAATGGGACCCGGAGAATTTTCTCTTCTGGATATTGGCTGCGGGACCGGATGGAGTACCAACGTATGGTCAAGGAACGGTTTTCGTGTCACCGCGGTGGAACCGTCCGAAGCAAGGGCAAGGATAGCTCGGGAGAAATATGGTATCGAGGTCTATAGTGATTATCTTGAGAATATAGATCTTCCGGATACATACGATGTTGTTATCTTAAGGCAGGTACTTGAACATATGGAGGAACCGGGCACAATGATAGCCAAAGCGAAGGCCCTGCTTAATCCGGGAGGCGTTTTGCTGATAATAGTCCCTAATATAAATAGTATCGGCCGCTACATATTCGGTACTAAATGGGCCTGGGTGCTCCCATATCACTGCAATTTTTTTACACCAAAGACCCTTCGCAAACTTATGACACTAAATGGACTATATACAATGAGTTGTTACCAGACCCCGTCTCCTCTTTTCTATCCAGTCAGTCTGTTCCGATCTTTACCGGGAGGGGAGGGATTGATAAAGGGATTTTATGATAAGTTGAGCACCGTAGCCCTTTTACCCTTTGTTCCGATAGTATTTGTAGGATATATATTAAATCTTAGTGAGAATATAACGATAATTGCCAGGCATAAAACTGAGTAACGAAGGGGGTTATTGATGATAAAGGATTACCTGAGATTGTTTCGTTCCAGCCACTGGGTAAAGAACCTGTTCCTCTTCGCAGCTCCGTTCTTTGGGGGTGTTTTTTTTAGAGAGGAAACGATGCTTAACGCGATCCCGGTTTTCATTGCTTTTTCTTTAGGTGCAAGCTCTGTATATATCATTAATGATATCTTGGATATTAAGAATGACCAGGCTCATCCCGAAAAGAAGAAAAGGCCTATTGCGTCGGGAAGGGTAAGCAAAGGGCATGCCGAATTAATATCCGTAGCGCTCATATTAATATCATTTGTGCTTTCTTTTAGTATTAACGCAGTATATTTCTACTACGTACTTGGATACTTCATAATACAGATCGCCTACTCTGCCTACTTGAAGAATGTGCCGATCATGGATATCTTTTCGATAGCCTCTGGATTCGTGATAAGGGTGCTGGCTGGAGGGGCAGCCTTCAATGTCACTGTATCTCACTGGCTATTGTTAACTATGTTCATGATCTCACTTGTCCTTGCATCGGGAAAGCGGTTAAGTGAAGTTGGTCTCCTGAACAAAATAGCCGATGAACACAGAAAAAGCCTGACTTTCTATTCGGTCTCAGTATTGAAGCAGATATTACTAATCTCCGCATCGGCCTCACTGATGTCCTATGCCTTATATACTGTTGAGCAGTATCAGAGCCTTATTTATACGATACCGGTCGTTACTATAGGCCTGTTTCGGTATATAATGCTTGCTGATAGCGGTGCAGGAGATCCTACCGAGGCCTTGACCAAAGACAAGTGGCTCGCTCTGACAGTATTAGCGTGGTTACTGCTTATTGGCATGATAAGGTATTCTTAATAGCAGGGGAACGGATGCGGATTCTTAGATTGCTGATATGGTCTATTAAGCTGGATGTTGTATTCCTCCTCAATATCAAGGGTATCCATGTATGGGAGAGAGTATGGTTCATTCTGATCAAATACCTCTATTTTGTAAAAGATAAAGTAACCGGAATCCGGAATAAGCCTGCCAGAGTGTCGATATTTAATAGAGAATACTATTATGACAATATCTATGGCCTATCATCTCTACAAAGGGTATATTGCGAAAGTTATGAGATCAAAGAGTGGCTGGCAAGTGATCCGATAGTCATCGATATAGGCGCTCATACCGGGCAGTTCAATTTTTTCTGCTCTCATTACCTTACCGCTGAACGGGTTATCAGTGTTGAGCCACTGACAGATTGTTATGAAATACTGAAATTGAATGCCAGGAACCCGAATGATTGCATAAATTGTGCGATCGGAATAACTGATGATACTGTTACTATGTTCATACCCGAGATATCGTCGCAACATAGTACTTATATTAAGGATGACAATGAAAAGTACAGAGATAGTGTTGATGTCAAGATGAAAAGACTGGATGATATCATGGCAGAACATCTTATTGATAAATGTGACCTGCTGAAGATCGATACGGAGGGGAGTGAATATGATGTTCTGGTGTCAGCTGTAAATACACTGACAAATGTGGATAAGGTACTGGTGGAAATGAGCGTGTTCAGGAGATCTTCGGGCAATATGTTCGTAGTTGGCAGTTATCTGCAGGAGAATGGATTTCGTCTCGCGAAGTTGTTGCCTGTATCTAAAGATATGCAATTTCTTGATGGACTGTTCGAGAGAGATATACGATAGCTCCATGGATAAATATACACTTTATAAGAATTGATGTGCTCATGATCAATGACGACCTGATATGAAAATATGTTTCTTCAGACATTCATTATTTAGCAGGGGTGGGGATAAGATGGTAGCTGAGTATGCCAATTATCTCTCATCCCAGGGGCTAAAAGTAACAATGTTGTCAAATATTGTTAATACCGTTTTTCCCGTAAATGTACGGATAGAGCCTATTTCCAGAATAAAGAACAAGGCCGGTACTATATTGAGTGCGATCTTTCGAGAAAGGGATTATGATCTGATAGTGGCAGATATTATCATAATGGCATTATTATTGTCTTTCAGGAACAGAAAGAAAATACTCTATTTTGCTCAGGATTATGACGAGTCCTACTATAAATACGGTATTATGAAACTATTTATAAGATCTGCATATTACCTGGGTCTGAGAATATTGAAAATACCTGTAATAGCTGTGTCTGTTGAACTTGGCAGGCTATTAGAGGACAGGTTCAGCGCTAATGTAACAGTGATAAATAACGGTGTTGATCCTGGTATTTTTTTCCACGAGAAGAAAGAAGAGTTGTTAAAGCAAAAAGGTAATGGAAAGGTCATACTCGTCTTTGCCAGAAGTGATCATAGAAAGGGTTTTGACAGAGTAAAGAGGATCTTATCAGGCTTTGAGAACGAGATAGAACAGGGAAAAATATCCATATGGGCTGTGGGTGAGGATATAAGGGTTCCTTTCAAGATGAGGAATTTCGGATTTGTGAGCTCCGAAGAGCTCAGGTGGATACTGTCATCCAGCGATGCATTATTATACCCCTCAAGACATGAAGGGCTTCCATTATTTGTCCTTGAGGCGATGGCATGTGGATGTCCCGTTGTGACGACATCGGCTGTCCATTTCATCTCAGATGGAGTAAATGGTATGGTGGCTGATGATACGGAAGAGCTGGCAATGAAAATATCGGAAATACTAAGCAACGAATCTTTGTCCTTTTCTATAGCTAAGAATGCAGTGGAACTGGTGAAGAGCAAATACTCCATAGAGCATAGCAAGGAGGAGTTCTTTCGTGTCATACGCAGTATCTCCGGAAAATAAAGGACTATGTATCCATGTGGCCGTAACCAGCAAGGTATGCCAGAAATGAACCGATCGGTTATAAATGAACACAGGCGTCTTCTCATTAAAGGATCAGTGGGAACACTGATGATCAAAAGTACATCCATGGGCCTCAGCTTTCTTGTAAGCCTGTTATTGGCCCGCTTACTCGGGGCAGAAGAATACGGATCTTATGTTTATTTGTTGGCGGTTGTAGGACTGTTAGGGATATTCGGGCTAATGGGATTTGATAAGTTGCTTGTGCGTAATATTTCTGCGTATGCCGCATATTTTGAATGGGGTCGTATTAGAGGGCTGCTTCGACGTTCCTATCAGGTAGTGTCTGTTTTTTCTCTGACCTTAATGGTATGTGCAGGAGTTATAGGATGGTTGATAGCAGACAATTCATCGGGGCTGCTACCAACTTTCTGGATAGCGCTACTGATCTTGCCACTTATTACTCTTACGAGGGCAAGGCAATCTGTGATGCAGGGATTTCAAAGAATCGTGCTGGGCCAATTGCCCGAGATGGTGATAAGCCCTTTATTGTTCCTGGTTCTTATACTAAGCGTCTTTGTTATAGGAAATGCCAGAGCAACCTCAAAGATCGCGATCGAACTTAACATCTTAGCCTTAACAGCCGGACTGATTGCTGCAACATATCTTTCCAGGAAGGTAATGCCGCATGAAGTAAGAGATTCAGCTCCTGTTTTTGAAACTCGACTTTGGTTAAAGAGCATAGCCCCACTTATACTCATAAGCGGTATGATACTCGTTAATTCTCATATTGACATTATTATGCTCAAAGTGATCGCTGGTTCCTCAGAGGCCGGGATATATGCTGTAGCGAATCGTGGTGCAGAACTGATAACGTACGTTCTATTATCAGTTAATACCGCTTTTGCTCCGATCATTTCCAGATTACACGTGTCTAAAGAGATATCACGCCTACAAAGAGAAGTAACATACAGTGCAAGGATAGTATTAGTGTTCTCATTTATGGGCACTCTAATATTGATCCTTTTCGGTCACTGGTTCCTTTTATTGTTCGGGGAGGCTTTTATATCTGGACGGACAGCTCTTACAATACTGAGCATTGGTCAATTAATAAATGCCGCAGCCGGATCAGTAGGGCTACTATTGATAATGAGCGGGAATGAAAATGTGGTCGCTATAGGTATAGGCATCGGTGTTGTAACAAATGTGATACTGAATAGCTTACTTATACCGGTCTATAAAATGGAGGGCTCAGCAATTGCGACGGTGGCAAGTATAATTATATGGAACATCATATTGGCAGTATTAGTATGGCGAAAACTCGGATTGAACCCGACAGCGTTCAGATTAAAAAAATGATAAATGACGAAATGATAGCGATACCGGATTTCTTTATTGTGGGAGCACCCAAGTGTGGGACAACAGCAATGTTCGAATACCTCGGGAAGCATCCTGACATCTATATTCCTAAATATAAAGAAACCCACCATTTTGCAAGCGATCTCATACCAATGGACGATCATTTCCGCTCAGTTGATAATTATTTAAAGATATTTCAAGGGGCTCAAAAAGGAGATGTGATAGGAGATGCCAGTGTATTCTACCTTTACTCTAAAGAAGCTGCTCATAATATCAATAGATTTAACGATCGGGCAAAAATAATTATCATGATCAGAGATCCTGTAGACATGCTTGAATCATACCATTCTCAACTTGTATTTAATGGAGATGAAGAT
Source organism: Nitrospirota bacterium (assembly GCA_020351835.1). Taxonomy (GTDB): domain Bacteria; phylum Nitrospirota; class Thermodesulfovibrionia; order Thermodesulfovibrionales; family BMS3Bbin05; genus BMS3Bbin05. The sequence continues at coordinate 2,195,981 of CP070669.1, read as the reverse complement.
ATCGAAGATCTGAAAAAAGCGCTTGATGCTGAGGGTGAGCGAAAAAAGGGTAATCTTATTCCTAAAGGGCTCCGTTTCAAAGAGAGGCTCTTCTATTATGACATTTCCTGCTTTAGTGATCAGATCAACCGGTATTTCGATGTTTTCGGTAAAGAGAGAGTGCACGTTATCATATATGATGAATTTAAAGAGCAAACTGAAATGGTCTATGCCAGAACTCTCGAGTTCCTGGAAGTTGACCCTGCTTTCAGGACCGAGTTCGAGATCATCAATCCATGCAAGCGTGTCAGGAGCCGATTAATAAGAGAATTCCTGCTGAGGCCTCCGAAGCTGGTAAGGATGATAAGCAGATCTATACTGTTCCCGGTGCGAGAGGCCATATATCGGAAATTGATGGAATACAACTCTCAGTTCGTTACACGACAACCTATGGATCCTGATCTAAGGAGATACTTAAGAGAAAAGTTCAGGCCGGAGATCGAACGTCTCGGTATTCTATTGAAGCGCAATTTTGAAGGATGGATGATAGATTAGAAATCTTATATAGATCGCAGCAAATTTTAGAAAGGTAATTACTTATGGACGATGATAAACATCTGGACATGGGACAATACGATCCGGAAAAGTATTGGGATGCAAGGGCTCGTTCAGGCAAAGGGCAGGGATTCTCTGCTATATGTGTGAACAATGCCATAGCTGAAGAAAATGAGTCAGCACACAAGGTGCAGAGATCAGCGATAAAAAGGATCTTGAACGATCTTATGATCTCGGGAAAGAATGTATTGGAATATGGTTGTGGCATCGGGCGCTGGGTGTCTCTCTTTGAACGATATGGTGTTGAATGGCATGGGGTCGATATTTCAAAAGAAATGATAGAAACTGCAAGGCAAGAGCATCCAAAAGCCGAACTTAAACTTGTAGATGAAAAAATACCCTATCCTGACAATAGCATGGACCTGGTCTACTCCGTTACGGTTATCCACCATAACAGATACCCTGATCAGGAGAAGATACTGGGAGAGATACATCGCGTTCTGCGCGAAGATGGTCATTTCATAATGCTTGAGGACCTGGGTGAGGGGGAAGGTTATAACATGTTCCCCAGGACCAGGGATTCATGGATAGATATCGCCAGAGGTAATGGTTTTGAGCTTCGACATCACATTGGCCTTAAGTACTGGATTATAAGAGACCTCTTACAGCACTTTTTCGGGAAAATGGGAACTGGAATAAAGTCCGTATATAATGACGAAGGGATGGTAAGGGGGCAAATGAGCATAAAAATGATCATGAGAAAGATTATTGGAAAGGTAGATGCTACTCTGGATCCCGCTCTTTACAGGGTGATACCTAGAAAATATCATACAACTGCAGTATTCCTGTTCCAGAAGACCACATATAAATAATGTCATGAATAATATCGCTGAACATTATATCCCGGTCAATAAGGATCACTATTTAACGGCTCAACACTGGGAGAGGTATCTATTCGCTTTATCATTGCTGAAGCCCGGTATGAAGGTGCTGGATATTGCTTGCGGCATAGGATACGGCACTGAGATTATCAGACAATATGGATGTGATGTTACAGGTGTTGACTATGATAAGGACCTTATAGAGGAATCGAGGTCGATATGGAAATATGACGGATTCGTTAACGCCGATGCCCTTGATCTTCCCTTTGAGGATTCTTCTTTCGATGCTATAGTCAGCTACGAGACCATTGAGCATGTGAACGATGGGGACAGATATCTTTCTGAGCTCAGAAGGGTGCTTAGGTCATCCGGTATCATTATTTGTTCAACGCCTAACATCAAATATGCTTCACATCCACCTTTTCATCTTAAAGAATATGGGGTTGATGAGTTCTTCTATCTGATCGGAAAGAAATTCTCAGAGATCCAGTGCTATGCGCAGTATTTCCGGATCACTGACAGGATATCGGATATAGCACAATGGTATATGATCCCGTTCATTGGGTCAATTATGAACAAACTGGGGATCAAAGATGCAATCATGTCCTTACTGGGGCGCAGACCGACGGATCATAAGACCATGCAAAGCATCAATGGAGCAAAGGGAAGTACGATCATTGAACAATTAAAAGGTGAAGAAGGGAAGAGCTATTACGAGGTCAGACCCTTCAAAGGACCCCGGATGCTCAGGGTAATGGTCGCTGTTGCCAGAAAGAAGGATATGTCATGAGAATAGGGATCTACTCCCCGGGTTCAATATCCTTTAGCATAAAGAATTACGTTGATAATATTATTCAGAACCTGACTGGCTCTGATGTCGAGATAAAAGAATTTTCAGGAAAACATCCGAGGCCGGATGATGTAGACCTGTATTGGGACCCCGGTGCCACCGGAGGTCTTGCTCCTGATAAGATACTTAAAGATGCTGCAAAACCGATCGTTGTGACAGTACATGGAGCCGCACCATTCACTGTTGATCCCGGTGAATATTATGTGAACGTGCCAATGAGAATACTGGGATCTATGCAGAGAAGGAAGAGACTGGTTGAATGGGGATATTTCAGGCATAGGGTATCTGCCGTGATCACGGTATCAAAATACGCGATGTCAGAGATCGGTTCGGCTTTAGGTCTCAATAAGGAATTGATATATCCGATATATCACGGCGTAGACCATGATGTATTCCGACCTTCAGAGAGAGACTCTGACTCAAAGCCTTATCTTCTTCATATATCAGAATATCAGCCAAAAAAGAATTTAGACAGGATATTAAGGGCATTTAAGGTCCTGAGCCGATCATATGACATGGACCTCCTCGCGGTGGTGCCGGGATATAATAAGAAGGAAAGAGACCCTAAAATTAAGATAATAAGAGAGAAAGTAGGACATAATGATATCGTTGACCTTTATCGTAACGCTACGGGGTTTGTTTTTCCTTCGCTTCATGAATCTTTTGGCATGCCGATAATCGAAGCTATGGCTTGCGGGTGTCCTGTTGTCACTTCCAATACTACAGCATGCTCTGAGATCGCAGGTCAGGCTTCTTTACTGATAGACCCAAGATCTGTAGATGATATATCCTATGCAATGAGGCAGTTGATAACGAACAAGAGGTTATGGTCCGAACTGCGTGATAAAGGTCTGAAGAGAGCCCAGGAGTTCAGCTGGGGAAAAAGTGCTGAAGAACACTTAAACGTATTTAAGGGAGTTCTGAAAGACAGGTAACATGAAGAACAGGCCATTGATAATTCTTGGTATGCACAGGGCAGGAACCTCAATGCTTGTGAATATATTGGAGAGATTGGGTGTGTTCTTCGGGAAATGGATGGATATAAATTCTGAATCGACCTTTTTCCTCAGGATGAATGAGTGGATATTCGAACAGACAAATGCTTCATGGGACAACCCCTATAATTTTAAGTTCATTAATGATGACCTGAAGCAGAATATGCTGAAGGTGCTAAGGTCTCACGTAAAAGGTCTGAGAAGGATAGAGTACATGGGGGTGGGGAGATTACTTAAATATGGTCATATCACTGATATCGACCGGCCCTGGGGATGGAAGGACCCCAGAAACACCTTCACCGCAGACCTCTGGAAGATGATATTCCCTGAAGCGCTATTGCTTCATGTTTACAGGAATCCTATCGATGTGGCAAGCAGCTTAAGGCAGAGAGAGCAGAAGATCAAAGAGGAATACTCTCGGAACTGGAAGAAATATATAATGGAAAGGATGTTGATGGGAAAGATATGGTACCAGGGTTCTATAAGAACGCAGGATATTATGGAAGGAATAAGGCTCTGGGAGGAATACACAAATAAGGCTTTTTCCCTTGACAGCGATTTCGGTGAAAGGATAGTACATATAAAATTTGAAGATGTTCTTGCTGAGCCCGAAAAGAATATTACCAGGATCATGAATTATGCAGGGATCAGTGCCGGCCCGGACCTGTTGAGAGATGCCATAGCGGACTTGAGATACGAGAACAGATACAAGTTCTTGAATGACGAAGATCTGGTCGCTGTGTTTAATAAGATAAGGGATAAAGAATTGGTGGTGAGGTTGGGATATGACAAGGCATGTGACGAAAGATAGGTCTTCTGAGGTTCCCGAACTTTATATAGTCATAGTCAACTGGAATAATAGCAGTGATACGATAGAGTGTATCAGCTCTTTGTTTGAGGAGGGATATAAGAAGAGGATCGTACTTGTTGATAATGGCTCAACTGACGGGTCGATCGATAATATATCCGCCTGGGCTGGCAGTAATAATATAGATCTGCAGATACTTAACGCAGAAGAAGCTCTTGCAGGACGGGATGACTTTGTTGTCACGATAATCTCCTCTCCCGTAAATCTTGGATTCGCAGGTGCCAATAACCTGGGGATCAGGTATTCAATTGTTCAGGGAGCAGAATTCGTCCTATTGTTGAATAATGATACAGTGGTTGAGAAGGATGTTCTGTCAGGCATGGTAAGGACCGTCATGAGCACTAAAGATACAGGTATTGTGGGTGGTAAGATCAGATACTATGATAATAGAGAAAAAGTATGGTTCAGTGGCGGTTATATCAGCACTGTAAGGGGGGCTTTCTATCATAAAGAGGATGATTGTGATGGTATCAGAGAAACAGAATTCGTAACGGGATGCATGATGTTGATACCAGCCGACGTCATTGAAAAAGTCGGATATCTGAAAGAAGACTATTTTCTGAACATTGAGGATATAGATTATTCAACAAGAGTGAGAAATGCCGGACTAAAGATGATAGTGGATTGTAGCGTCACGATATATCATAAGTACAGTGCTACTATAGGAGGCCGATATTCCAAAATGAACCAATACTACTTCCACAGGAACAGGATGATATATTTCAGCAGTAATCTTGATGATCTCAACAAGTACATTTTCTACCTTTTTCAGTTCTTTTTCGCGATCCCCGTATGGCTGGTCGTTCAACTGGTTAAGGGAAGGATGCAAGCAATAAAAGGTGCCATTCTTGGGTACCTCGATTTCTTTAAGGGAAGAAAGGGCAAGTGTTTACATACTATATAGGCGGAGATTGTATTTATGAAACTGGATCTGCTCAGGGTAATAGTGGTCAGGGAGAATGAAAAATGCCAACGATCGGATGGAATAAGAAGGTTTGGGACAGCGAATATAACTGGGATGCCGGCGGTGACGAATGGTCCGGGACCTGGGGAGGCAGCGATATGCACTGGTATGGTTCCATATTGCCTCGGATACACTGTTTTCTTCCTGCTGCAACGATCCTGGAGATAGGGCCCGGATACGGAAGATGGTCTCAGTACCTGAAAGAAAACTGTGATAACCTTATCGTGCTTGACATCTCGGATAAATGCATACAGGCCTGCAAGGAAAGGTTCAAGTCAAGTTCTAACATTCAATATATTGTTAATGATGGTTCATCACTGGACATGATCCTTGATGGATCTGTCGACTTTATATTCTCCTTTGATTCACTTGTTCATGCAGAGGATGACGTGATGTCTGGATATATTGACCAGTTCTCAAGGATCCTTAAGGAAGATGGCGCAGGATTTATACACCATTCTAACCTTGGTGAGTATAGACGATATTTTTCATTGCTGAGATGGCTGCTAAGTAAGTTATCTTTGAGTACCGAACGGGAGGGGTCCGGTAGAAGTATTAATGATGATGGATCGGGCATATCAGGGACCTTGCAGAAGATAGCTTTTTCTCTTGCCGGCAACATGATCATAGATAGAAGTCATTTGCGGGCATTAAGTATGACAGCTGATAAGTTCAATCGATATGCCGAAGATGCCGGATTACAATGCGTAGGGCAGGAGATCATCAACTGGGGAAGCAAACGACTTATAGATTGTTTTTCAACATTTACTGTAAAAGGATCTCGCTGGCAACGTGATAATATATTGGTAAGAAATGGCGCCTATATGAAAGAGGCCGGCAGTATTCTTAATGCCTCAAGGCTCTACAGTAGCTCGTCATTTAAGTAATAGGTTATTTACAGTAGGGTATTACGGTGTATTCAGTCCGGCGCCTGGCATGATTAAAGAGTGATTTAATGTATATAGTGCTTCATTACCGTAGTCCGATAAAAATAATTTAAAAATAAGGTAGATGACAAAAATAAGGCTGATAAAACTCGTTGACAGGTTATTGGGCAGGCTTCTGGTCCTTTTATTGTCTTTTTTTAAGGCCGAACGGGATGGTGCTCAACTTCTGGTGCGTAATGTGCTATTTATCCGTCCCGGAGGTATCGGCGATGCTGTATTGCTGGTGCCGGCTATAAAGGCATTAAAGATCAAATATCCCGGGGCGGAGATTGATATTTTGTGTGAGAAAAGAAACTCCGGGATATTCGGAATGATAAACGGGTTAAGGAGAGTTTATCTATATGACAGAGGGGCAGATCTACTCAGATGTATCAGCAGCCAGTATGATGTAGTAGTAGACACTGAGCAGTGGCATAGGATGTCAGCTGTAATTGCATTTATGACCCGTGCCGGGATCAGGATCGGTTTCGGAACGAATGACAGGAGCAAACTGTTCACCCATACCGTTGAATATGATCACGACGATAACGAGGTAAAGAGCTTTTACCGCCTGTTAGAACAGATCGAAGTTCCTCATAGTGAGGCTCTGCCAGACGTGCCTTTTCTTGACATTGAGGCGGCAGAAGCCGGGAAGTATGTAGAGGATACAATAGGTTCGAATATCGATGTCGTTGCTATCTTTCCGGGAGCTACAGTGAGAGAGCGCAGATGGGGTGGTGAGAGATATGGTGAGGTCGCAAAAAATCTGAATGAAAGAGGTTACAGAATAGTCTTGCTCGGCACCTCGGATGAGAAGGAGGATGCGTTGAAGATCAGACAACAGGTACGCGGCGCGGTGGACCTTACTGGATTAACAACGCTGAGGGAGGTGGCGTATGTATTAAAGAACAGTGCTTTGCTGATCACGGCCGACTCCGGATTGATGCATATGGCATATGCACTTGGGGCTCCTACCGTATCAATTTTCGGCTCAGGGATAGAGAAGAAATGGGCTCCCCGGGGAGAATGTCACGAGGTGGTCAATAAGAGGCTTGACTGCAGCCCCTGCACCAGGTTCGGGTATACACCATCATGTGACAAAGGGATAAGGTGCTTGAGCGAGATCTTACCGGAAGACGTCATTGAAGCCACCGACAAACTCCTGAAATAGGGCCACCCAAGGCCGGTAGATCGATGAAATCTTAGGGTGTTGGGTCGGGAACCAACTATAAAAAAAGAGCAGAAAAACTGCTAGAATAAGGAATAATGGGGGACAGAAGGCGTAAAATAGCCCATTATGGTGCTCGCCATCTTTTGGGTCTCCGATTAGGATAATATCCAAGTGAAAAGACTGTTCTATTCATTTATCGCAGTTTTTGTATTCCTGTCAATCGCCGGAATGACAGTAACCGGTATATACCTGTTCCGGGCCAGCAAAGAGATGACCCGCCTTATTGACAGTAATGTGAGCCTGCTAAAGAGAAGCGAACTTTCGATCGAGTCCGAAAACCTGCGTGAAACAATGTTCTTTAGCGGGAAAAGGGATGAATTTGGAAAAATAAGCCTCCAAATAAAAGGAATGCTCGAAAGTTGCGGGGACTGTCACCATGGTGAATCGGGGGGGCAGAGGATATCAGAGATGATATCTGTGATTGAAGGTATCATCGATAATGACGGAGACGAAGCTCACCTTGGGATGTCCGTGGACCGCATTCATAAGCTTAGTCACGATGCGCTTTTCTCCGGCCAGATACTGGTCTCTGACCGGGTAGCGGACGCGGTCAGAGATGCCAAGAGGTCATGGATAATATTCATTTTTACAATTCTTTTTGGCCTGTTCGTGATCATTGCGATATCCATGTTCTTTTTAAACAGGTTCGATAAGAACATTGGAAACATAATGGAAGCGACAGAAGCTGTAAGAAGGGGGAAGAAGATAGACAGGGGTCTGTTCGGAAAGGACCTTGAAAGTCTTGCTGACGCGATGGAATCTATGCAGTCGGAGATAATGATCAATGAAGAAAAGATCATAAACTGGGCAAAGCAGTGGCAGACCGCTTTCAATTCGGTCGATTCTATGATGGCACTTTGTGATATTGATGGTACGGTAATCATTGTTAACCGCGCATTCCACAAGATCTTTGGAACGGATGATCAGATAGAGGGCAGGTCTTTGCAGAAGGTCGTATGTTTCCAGCACGAAAATGAGGAGGACTGTGCGATAGCCAAAACTCTTAAGGCTGCATCTGTTCAAACCGAAGTGATCAAAATAGATGGATATACCCTGTTTGTAAAGACGTTTCCTGTTCTCTCTGACACAGGGGACATAACAGGCGTGCTCTGGATCGGAAGGGATATAACAAAGGAAAAGGAGCTTGAGGAAAGGGCGATACAGTCTGAGAAGCTTGTTGCACTTGGTGAGCTCGTGGCGGGGATAGCGCATGAGGTCAATAATCCGCTGTCTGCAGTGGTCGGATTCTCAGAAATATTGAAGGACTCCACTAAACTTGAGGATGATGACAGGGGAAGGGTAGAAAAGATATACTCCGCTGCGATACGTGTATCCAAAATAATAAGGAACCTTCTTGAGTTCAGCAGGAAGAGGCCTTCTGATTTCGCGCGGAATGACCTCAATAATATAATCGAAAAGGTCATAGAACTGAAGGAATACGAACTACATGTAGAAGACATAGAGATAAAGAAAGAATTTAAAGAAATACCGGAGATAGAGTGTGATACCACACAAATTCAACAGGTAATGCTGAACCTGATCAACAACGCTCACAATGCCATTAGTGACAAGGGTGGCAAGGGTACTATCTCTCTTCGTACATATCCGGCCGACGGCCGGGTATATGTTGAGATCACCGACACCGGGATCGGTATGTCCCGGGATGTTATGAGCCGTATATACGAGCCGTTCTTTACGACCAAGGATGTTGGCAAGGGGACAGGCCTTGGGTTATCAATTGTATACAGTGCGGTAAAGGCCCATGGAGGCGATATCAGGATCGAGAGCGAAGAGGGAAAAGGAAGTACCTTTATAGTCTCTTTTCCCGTAAATATGCATGAAGAGGTATGACCGTGGCCGGGAACAAAGCGCTGATAATAGATGATGAGATCGATATTGTCGAGATCCTGCATAGCTGGCTTGAAGAACTTGGATATGAAAGTGATAGTGCCAATGATGTTGATTCCGCTATACGGCTTCTGAAGGGTGTTCAGTACTCTGTCATCATCTGCGATCTGAAAATGCCAGGTAAGTCCGGTGGGGACCTCATGAAATTCATACTGGAGAACGATCCCCTGCTTATAGAGAGGTTCATACTGATGACCGGAACCATCGTTGATGATGACATGGAGGATGATCTTAGGAGCTATGGCGCAAGGATACTGAAAAAGCCATTTATGCTTGCTGAGATGAAGGCGGTCATATCCTCTCTTACTTCAGACTGATGCTTTGCTAAACGGGTACCAGCCTCGCTATCCCTTGCAGGACATTGAAACGTGTCATTAGGATATAATATTCGAAATCCGGCGATAAAGGCCGATTTCTGCTGAAATTCAGGGAAATTATGGTATCATAAATGTTAATCGAGAGAATAAGTACTTTATTTAAAAGGATTTCGCATGCGGCAATGAGGGCCGGAAGAAGCCCTGACGAAATTGAGCTTCTGGCCGTAACAAAGACTATCGATACCGAACATATTGCCGAAGCGATTGATGCGGGTCTAAGGATTTTTGGCGAGAACAGGGTCCAGGAAGGTCTGGAGAAGATAGATCATCTCCGCAGGTACTCGGGGCTGGAGTGGCATATGATAGGTACCCTGCAGAAGAACAAGGTAAAGAAGGCTGTCGAGGCTTTCGATGTCATAGAAAGCGTTGACTCTATCGAGCTCCTTGACAGGATATGCAGACATGCAAGAGACCTTAATAAGGTCCAGAGGGTATATGTTCAGGTGAAGTTGTCTGACGAGACAAATAAACACGGAATATCTCCTGGAGAGGTGATGGAGATGGTGGAAGTTGGTTCAGGGCAGGACCATGTTTCGGTAGATGGGATAATGGTCATACCGCCTTATTCGGATGACGTAGAAGAGGTCAGGCCTTACTTTGTCCGGCTTAGAGAAATAAGGGATGACCTGATATCTTCAGGATATGATATAAAGAATTTGTCGATGGGTATGTCTAATGACTTCGAAGTCGCTGTTGAGGAAGGATCAACACTTGTGAGGATAGGTTCGGCAATATTCGGGGAAAGGACCTGATAATGAGCAATATAAAGAGAACAAAGATAGGCTTTATTGGCGGAGGTAAGATGGCCGAGGCTATCATAAAAGGCCTCAGGGACGGAGGAGTGCGTGATCTGGTCTTCTATGACCGGTCATCAAGCCGGACAAAGTATATTAAGAAAGAATATAAGATAAAGGGCTCAAAGAACAATACCGAGGTCGTTAAAAGTTCGGATGTAATATTGCTGGCAGTAAAGCCGGGTGATGCAGGTAAGGTGGCCAGATCGATAAAGGCCGATATCACTAAAGATAAGCTGATCGTATCAGTTGCCGCGGGGATATCAATGGCATACCTGAGATATAATCTCGGGACTGACAGGATCATAAGGGTAATGCCCAATACTCCGGCATTCGTCGGGAAGGGCATAACTGCGATCGCAGCCTCACCGATGAACCTCAAGAAGGATATTACCCTGGTCCAAAAGATATTTGAGAGTGTAGGTGATGTGATACTTCTGGATGAAAAGTATATTGATGCTGTTACTGCATTGAGCGGGAGCGGACCTGCGTTCGTTAGCCTTTTCGTGGAGTCTCTAATAGACGGTGCCGTGCGGATGGGACTTAATCGTGCGGATGCATTGACACTGGCGCTTTCGACCGTGGAGGGCAGCATTGAGATGCTGAAGAGCGGTATCAGCACGTCTAAGCTCAGGGATATGGTGACATCGCCCGGTGGCACAACGGCAGAAGGGCTCTTCGTTCTTGAAAGGGATGGTTTTAAGGGATTGATAATAGATTGTATAGAGTCGGCATGTGAAAAGGCCGCCGAAATCTCACAGAAGGCCTCAGAAGGAGACGAATGATAGCTATCGGGAATCTCCTAATAGCACTGGGCAGCATATTGAAAATGGTACTTTTCCTTTATATGTGGATAGTGATAATTTCTGCTCTGATAAGCTGGGTCAATCCAGATCCTTATAATCCCATAGTAAGGTTCCTTCGTTCAGCTACGGAGCCGGCACTGAGGCCTATCAGAAGAAGAATAGGTATATTTGGAGGTATTGATATCTCACCGCTTATACTTATCGCGGCAATTTATTTGATACAGGGATTTATTCTGCAATCATTGATAGATTACGGAATACAACTTAAAGGAGGTTTTTAGCATGAGAATATCTCCATTGGATATTCAGCAAAAGCAGTTCCCGATAAAGTTCAGGGGATTTGATGTTGAGGAGGTCTATGCTTTCCTTGAACTTGTAAGGGAAGAGATGGAGGAGCTTTTAAGAGAGAACGCGTCATTGAAGGAGCAGGCTCACAGGGCGGAGAACCAGATAAAGGAATACAGGGATATGGAGAACACCCTCAGGGAGACGCTTATGACCGCCCAGCAGATGGTAGAGGATTATAAAGTTAATGCCCGAAAAGAGGCAGAGCTGATAATAAAGGAGGCTGAGCTAAGAGCAGATGAGATCATCAAAGAAGCTCAGGAGAAGGTCGTTAAGATACATGAGGATATAGTTGATCTCAAGGGGATAAGACGTCACTTTAAAGAGGAGCTTAAAAGGTTACTTCAGAGCCACATGCAAATGATTGAGTTCGACAAAGAACGCGAAGGAGAACAACAGGTTGAAGGAGAAGTACAGAGCTCCTAAGGGATTCCAGGATATTATTCCGCCTGATAGCCTTGCCTGGCAACATATAGATGACTGTGCCAGGGGCACATTCCATAGATACGGATACGACGAGATAAGGATCCCCGTAGTTGAGCATACCGAGATATTCTCCAGAAGTATCGGGGAATCAACTGACATCGTAGAGAAAGAGATGTATACGTTCGAGGACAGGGCCGGAAGGAGCCTTACATTAAGGCCTGAGGGTACCGCCCCGATGGTAAGGTGTTATATCCAGCACGGGCTCCACACTGAAAGCTCGCCGCAGAAGTATTATTACTCCGGACCCATGTTCAGATACGAAAGACCCCAGAAGGGGAGGTTCAGGCAGTTCTATCAGATAGGAGCGGAGGCCTTCGGTATTGATGACCCGTATATAGACGCAGAGATGATGAGCATGATAAGGGATTTTCTTTATTGCGTCGGGCTCGGGTCTCTCACATACGAGGTGAACTCCATAGGTTGCGTAAAGTGCAGACCTGATTACAAAAAGGCCCTTCATGACCATGTTTACTCAAGGATCGACAGATACTGTGATGACTGCAAGAGGAGATATGAGACCAATATTATGAGAGTGCTTGACTGTAAGGTCCCCGGGTGTGTTGAGGCGTCGGGGGATGCCCCTTTGATCAGGGATTTTTTGTGCGAAGGATGCAAAGAGCATTTTAATAGCTTTAGAGATTATCTGGGTCTGATGGGAGTTGAACATTCCGTCAATCCAAGGATAGTAAGAGGCCTGGATTATTACACGCGTACGATATTCGAGATCACGACCACCGAGCTGGGGTCCCAGAACGCGGTCGTAGCCGGCGGAAGGTATGATAAGCTTGTCGAGGACCTTGGCGGCCCGCCCGTTCCGGGAGTAGGTTTTGCACTGGGGATGGAAAGGCTGGCGGAGCTGATCTCAGGTAAGATGAGTAATAAGATGCCGGTGCCGGACCTTTTTATCATATGTATGAACGAGGATGCCCGCAAAGCAGGTGTTGCGGTTGCGCATGAGCTCAGAGAAAGAGGATTGAGATGTGAGACCAACTACACATATGCGTCGTTGAGCAAGCAGGTGAAAAGAGCTGACAAAGCCGGCGCGAGATATGTGTTTGTCATAGGCACTGACGAGGTTCAGCGAGGCATAGTGAAGTTCAAGAGGCTCTCTGACGCTAAAGAAGGTGAGATCGCTCTTGACGATCATGAGAGTATGATAAAGATAATTTCGGATAACGGGAGTTGATATTAATGAACAGTAATATTCAATTTCAGAGCATGACCGGATTTGGAGCGGCCCAGAACGAAATAATGAGCATAGAGATACGTTCGGTCAATCACAGGTACTTCGATGTCTTCTTCAGGGCACCCGGATACCTGAATAAACTTGAAGTAGAACTTAAGAAGCGGCTAAAAGAGTTCTTTTCGCGCGGCAGGTTCGAGATAAGTATTTCGGTCAATGCTGAGAAGATAAGCGAACTCGCAGTGAACGATGAGCTTGTATCGGGCATAGTTCGGGCTTTTGAACATATCAAGGATAAATATTCGATATCGGGTGATATCAGCCTTGAACTACTGTCGGGTTACAAGGATATTTTGATATCCGACAATGTTGAGTTCGAAGATGAACAGGTCTTTGATGTCTTCGATGATGCCGTTAAGAGGTTAACGGATATGAGGATAGCGGAGGGAAAGAATATAAAGGATAAGCTCGATGAGATGCTTGGCAATGTCAGGGCGGCAGTTAACATGATATCTGATAAAAGTGCGGGGATAAGTGAAAAGCTGAGGGAAAGATACCTTGCCAAGATGGATGACCTGATAAAAAGGAACATTGCGGATGAGAGCAGGCTTATCCAGGAAGCATCGGTGATTGCTGAAAGATCTGATATAAGCGAGGAAATTGCCCGTCTTGAAAGTCATATTAAACAGTTCTCCGAGATCATGGGCTCCGGAGGGCCGGTCGGCAGGAAGCTGGATTTTCTTCTGCAAGAGTTCTTCAGAGAGGCTAACACTATCGCGGCAAAGACATCCGAGTTGAAGGTAGTATCCATAGTTGTTGACCTGAAGAACGAAATTGAGAAACTGAGAGAACAGGTTCAGAACATTCAATAGCGTCAATAAAGTCACACTGGAGGAATAATGAAAAAGGGATATCTAAATAATGTAATGGTTAATATAGGATTTGGTAATGTGGTTTCAGCCTCAAGGGTGATCTCTATAGTGACGCTTGGATCTGCACCTATCAAGAGGTTAAGAGAAGAGGCACGTAAGGCCGGAAAACTTATAGATGCAACAGAGGGAAGAAGAACGAGGTCAATCATAATCACCGATAGCGACCATGTGATACTCTCTGCACTTCAGGCTGAGACCATTACGCAGAGGTTCATCAGCGATAAGGACGATAAGGAGTAATGGCAATACCGGGCGGGCAGCTGAAAAGAGGGAACCTTATAGTGGTTTCTGCACCTTCGGGTGCCGGAAAGACGACCCTGTGCAGGATGCTGTGTGACCGGATCGACGGGATCGAGCATTCGGTCTCATTTACCACGCGAACGCCAAGAGAAGGCGAGCAGAACGATATTGATTACAGTTTTATTGACGTCGATGAGTTCAGGGAAATGATAAACAGGAACGAGTTCCTTGAGTGGGCAGAGGTACACGGCAACTACTATGGGACCTCGAGGATAAGAATAGACGAAAAAAGGGGATCCGGAGCAGACATAATAATGGATATTGATACTCAGGGCGCTCGTCAGCTTATGGAGAAGCTGGCGGATGCGACGTATATATTTGTCTTGCCACCGTCTCCCGAGGAGCTGGAGTCAAGGCTGAGAGGCAGGGGGACCGAAAGTGAGGAGGTAATATCGATGAGGCTCAGAAAGGCAAGAGAGGAAATAAGTGACTTTGACAGGTATGAATATGTTATCATAAACGACTCTCTTGAGCAGGCAGTTGAGGAACTCAGGTGCATAGTACAGGCAAGAAGATACGGAATATCATCCATCGATCATGATCGGATAAAAGAAATTTTTTTGAAGGAGGATGTGTAGGATGGATATCATTTCTCTTCCTATTGAGTTTGACACAAAGAAATATCTCGGACGGTTCGGACTGGTCAACATTTCCGCTCAAAGGGCAAAGGACCTTGCTGCGGGCGGGATGCCGAAGATAGAGTCGAAGAACAAGAAAGTGGTCAGTATTGCTATCGAGGAGTCTATCGATGGCGAGGTAGAGTTTCTTGTAGGAGAAGAAGCGGTAAAGGCGAAGGAGGAGGCAAGGAAACTTGACTATAAGCGCCTGCTGGAGGAGAAGAGGAGAGAGTCGGAAAAAGAAGAGCTTTCGGAACTGGAAAAGGACCTTAAGATATACCTCTACGAAAAGGACGGGTCCGAGAGCGTTTCCGCTAGTGACCTCTTTAATGAAGAGGAAGGTGCTGACTAGCAAAAAGATAATTGTTGCTGTTACCGGAAGTGTAGCGGCATATAAAAGCATAGACCTTATCAGAGCCCTCAAAAAGGAAAATGCCGCCGTTAAGGTGATCATGACATCTTCGGCGGCAAATTTCGTAACACCATACTCATTGAAGATAGCGTCCGGTGATGAAGTTATTACGGACATGTTCTCAGACCCCTTCGCGCATATAGAGATACCTAAGTGGGCCGATGCATTAGTAGTGGCTCCGGCGACCGCGAACACTATCTCGAAATTCTATTGTGCCTCAGCTGATGACATAGTGGGTGCCTGCTTTCTGGCGTTCGAGGGTCCGGTGATAGTCGCTCCGGCAATGAACTGGCGGATGTATACCAATCCGATATTTGTGGAAAAATTAGATCATTTAAAAGATAAAGGTATCATTGAGGTTAAGCCTGAGAGGGGTGACCTGGCATGTGGTGAGGAAGGGATTGGAAGATTGGCCGGCGTTGATATCATAGTGGAAAGTATAAAGAAGGTCCTGGCTGTCGATCCTGACCTGTCTAAAAAAAAACTCGTAATAACAGCAGGACCGACCAGAGAGTACATTGACCCCGTAAGGTTCATCTCTAACCGCTCCTCGGGCAAGATGGGTTATGCGATAGCAATGAACGCATTATCAAGAGGAGCTGAAGTGACCCTGATATCCGGGCCGACCTGGATAGACCCCCCAAAGGGTGCTCGAACAATCTTAGTTGAGACGGCCGAAGAGATGATGGCATCTGTAAGCGAGAACGCTGACAAGGCTGACGCGCTTATAATGGCGGCAGCAGTTGCTGATTATGCCCCTGCTAAGAAGAGCGGCCAGAAGGAGGAGAAAAAGGACAGTATGTTTCTGGAGTTGAGAGCCACAGAGGATATCCTTAAAGCTGTTGCTAGTATGAAGAGACGTCCGTTAATAGTCGGATTTGCGGCTGAGACGGGACAGAACAGGGAAAGGGCCAGAGGAAAGCTGGTGGGAAAGAATATGGACTTGATAGTGTTCAATGATGTAACCTTAAGCGGATCCGGATTTGATGTTGACACAAATAAAGTAACTATCATGGACGGCACTACAGAGGAGGAGCATCCCTTAATGAGTAAGCATGACGTTGCTGCTGTAATTCTCGACAGGGTGGCATCACTACTTTCTTGACATTTTCTGATATCCTGATAAAATTATACTAATATGAGCCTTGAAGATATAGAAAAACTTAAAGAAAAGCTCTCTAAGAACCCTGATTCAAAGCTTTTTGTCCCTCTATCTGAAGAATATCGGAAGGAGGGGATGTTCGATGAGGCCATAGAGGTGCTCAAGCAGGGTCTTGAGATACAACCTTCTTATATGAGCGCGAGGGTCGCTCTCGGGAAGATCTATGTTGAAAAGGAGATGTTGGAGGAGGCCAGGGACGAGTTCGCCGAGGTTATCAAGGCGATACCGGATAACTTGTTCGCTCATAAGAAGCTTGCGGAGATATACAGGGATATGGGGGATCCCATTAGTGCTATCAAGCAGTATGATACCGTCCTTATGCTTAATCCTCTTGATGAAGAGGCCGAGGCAAGCAAGAAAGAACTTGCGGTGGCCGCGGAAGAGGCCAGGTTAAGAGAAGAGGAAGATGTAACGGATGAGGGACTGGATATGAGTGCGGCCGAAGAGGATGAGATCGTTGAGAGCATTCCAGAAGAGGAAGAAGTAGTTGAAAGCCTTCCCGAGGAGGATATAGAGGAGGAGGTTCCGGATAGTGAGCCGGAACATGAGGAGATAGAATACCCCGGAAGAGGCGCGCTGGTGGAGGACTTTGACAGCAGCTCATTGGGTCAGGAATTTGTACAGTTCAAGGATACGATCAATACCGATAAGAAGCCGGACCATGAGACATTTGAGGATACCGCAGGAAAATCCGCTGAAGAGGGAGGCAGGGATACACAGAT
This sequence comes from Nitrospirota bacterium, assembly GCA_020351835.1. Lineage (GTDB taxonomy): Bacteria > Nitrospirota > Thermodesulfovibrionia > Thermodesulfovibrionales > BMS3Bbin05 > BMS3Bbin05. The sequence goes on along the minus strand of CP070669.1, from coordinate 2,178,688 downwards.
GTTCTTTGGTGGAGAGTCCCCTCCAGGGGCCTCCATCCCGGTGGAGAAAAATGAGGCAAGGGAAAGTATTCTTCCGGAAGATGAGGAATATCTCGGTAAGCCGGTCGAAGAAGAGTCTATACTGCCCGATGATGATCAGTATCTGGGTACCGCCGATACAGGAGCGGATGAAGATGACTGGAAAGCTGAACTGGACGCTGCGATCAAGGCAACGAGCGGACCGATAGATGAATATGCTTTTATGGATCAAGACGAAGAAAAGATAGAAGAACAGGAGAAATTATCGGAAGCGGACAGCGTGGGGCTCGGAGATGAGGAGCCCGAAGTTCATCATATTGACGAAGAACCGCAGGAGTCAGAGATAGGTTCAGGTGAGATGTCCATAACTGAAGACAAGTTCAGTGATGAGACAAGCACCTCAGAGGATAAGGTCCTCTTTGGAGATTTCGAACCCCCTCAGGAGGTTGAGCCGGATGAGGTCCAGAACCAGTTTGAGGGGTCCATGGTAGAGGAGGTTAAAGAGGACAGCGGCATATCTCCGGATGATGTACTTTTCAGAGGAGACTTATCCAAGAACAAGAGGGAAGTCGAGGATGAGGTAATATTTGGTGAATCGCTCCCGGAAGATGAGGCGCCTGACACAGAAGGGGGTGAAGGCGGGTCTGGAGGTTATGTTGAGGATGTATGGGCTGAAGCGGCGTCCGAGATGGAGGAAATTAAAGAGGTTGTATCAGACGAAGCTGCAGGTGCCCCTTTAGGGGATGCTCTAAAACAGCCTTCGGCGGATAAAGAGATATCCGCACCGGAGAGGCCGGATGCCGGCCAGCCGGAAGCTGTAGAGGATATCTGGGCAGAAGCAGCTTCAGGAGCTGAAAATATCACGGAAACGGCTTCAGAGGTTGAGGTAGCTGATGAGGTAACAATTTCGCCTGCTGAGCCAGATATAACCGAAACGGTCGAAGTACCTGCCGAGGTCGAAGTCACAGAAGAGGAAACAGTGCTGACAGCATCACCTGTTGAACAAATGCCGGCCGAGGAACCGGTATCTGTATCACCTGCAACGGATGACCTGTCAGCTGAGATAGCCAGAGCTGAGGAGCTTGTCTCTCAGTCAAGATTTGCTGATGCAATAATGCATTATGAAAAGTTGGTCAGTGAATATCCAGATGATAAGAAGGTCCAGCAAAAGTTCCAGGAACTGAAGTCCTATCTGAAGATGCTTGGTAAAGATAAGCAGGTAGTAGTAGAAAGGCTTGAGTCTTTTTTACAACTTATTAAGATCAGGGGAGAGCGTAAATGAACTTTAAAGAAGTACTGGCCGAAGTTGTAGATAATGTAGACGGGGCGGTGTCCGCAATGATAATAGCGTCCGATGGTATACCGGTAGAGGAACATTACTCAGAGAAGATACTGGACCTTAGTGACCTGGGTGCTGAAGCATCGGCTATGATAAAGGATATCGAAAATGCTGCCAGGGAGCTCAGGTTGGGCGATGCAAGGGAATTCTCAATAATATCTGACCTGTGCGGTATCGTGATGAGAAAGATAAATAACGATTACTACCTTGGCCTTGTTATAAAGCCCGATGGAAATTATGGAAAAGGACGGTTCATTCTAAAGAAAGCTGTCCCGAAACTCGAGAACGAGTTCTAGGCCCTCCTGATATCTCCCTTTTAATACTATGTCAATGGATAAATATGCCTATATAAAACGTGGATTGGCAAGGAGAAGGCTTGACGGTATCCTTATCTCAGACATGACCAATATCCGATACCTTACAGGCTTCCCGGGGTCCACCGCCATGTTATTTATAGGGCGGGACAATGTACTGTTCTTTACGGATTTCAGGTACAAGGCAGAGTCCGAAATGCTTTGGGATGATGAAGAACCCCTGATAATAAGGACTGATTATTTCAAAGAGGTCAGAAAGAGACTCAAATCTTTGGGAGTTAGGCATCTTGGTCTTGAGTATGGGGCGCCATATCATGTCTTTGAGAAGATGAAAAAGCACTTTGGACTGAAGGCTGTCAAGGGTCTTGTAGAGAAGATGAGGCTTGAAAAGACCGCGGGTGAACTTCATAAGATTGAACTTGCTGTAAAGAGAGCAGAGAACGCATTCATAAGGACGAAACGAGAGATAAGGGTAGGAGCAAAGGAGAACAGGATAGCATTGGCTTTAGAGGTTAACCTTAAAAAAGAAGGATGCATGAAATTACCATTTGACATCATTGTAGCCTCAGGAAAGAACTCGGCGCTTCCTCATGCACGGGTAACTGAAAAGAAATTGGAAAAAGGAGACCTCGTTCTGATCGATTGGGGAGCCGAAGCGGACGGTTTTATGTCAGACATGACCAGAACTTTCCTCATGAGGGGAGACAATATATCCGAGAAGAAAAGGATATATAATACAGTGCTTAAGGCCAATAAACTTGCTATTGATGCGGTCAGGGAAGGTGAGAAGTGCAGTGATATCGACAGCGCTGCCAGGAGCTATATCGAGGAGCGGGGATTCGGTGACCACTTTAGCCACGGGACAGGGCATGGAGTCGGCCTGAACGTGCATGAGGGGCCCTCTATCTCAACACGCTCGGCTCAGACCGTCCGCGATGGCATGGTCTTTACTATAGAGCCCGGGATATATATACCGGGTGTAGGAGGGGTGAGGATTGAGGATATGGTCTCCGTTTCAGGGGGCAGGAGAAAGTGCCTAACAGGATTGCCAAAGAACCTGGAGATACTATAAAATACGATTTTACAATATATTCAGGAGGTTAGAGTGATATCTTCAGGTGATTTCAGAAAAGGGACCAAGATAGAGTACAAAGACGAACCATATGAAGTAATAGATTTTCAGCATGTAAAAATGGGCCGTGGCGGAGCATTCGTGAGAGCCAAGATGAAAGGACTTAAGAGCGGCAAGATAATTGAAGAGACCTTTAATACGGGTGATAAGTTCCCTAAAGCACCTCTTGAAGACAAGGAGATGCAGTATTTATATAATCAGGATGATCTTTACTATTTTATGGACACCGAGAGCTATGAGCAGGTACCCCTTAACAGGGAGCAATTATCTGAGACGGTCAAGTTCCTTAAAGAGAACATGAACGTGAGTATTCTTTATTATAAGGGTGAACCGATGACTGTTGAGCTGCCGATATTTGTTGAGCTTACGGTAACAGAGACAGAACCGGGGTTCAAGGGCGATACTGCATCTGGAGGAAGCAAACCGGCCATAGTAGAGACGGGAACGACTATCAAGGTCCCTTTTCATATCAATGAAGGCGATGTTATCAAAATAGACACCAGAAGCATGGAGTATATTGAGAGGGTAAAGTAATGAACTTTGATAATATTAAGAAGATACTTAAGTTGATCAGGAATACCGACATATCAGAGCTTGAATATGAGAAAGATGGGGAGAAGATAAGGGTAAAAAGAGAAAATAGCATTGAGTCTGAAGGGCAGAAGGCCTTTACCGCTGATAAGATCTCCGAGAGCAGGAAGGAATTTCAGGCAGGTGACATACCCGAGACTGATGACCACCGTTTGTTCACACTTACATCACCGATAGTTGGGTCATTTTACAGGTCACCGGCCCCGGACGACCCGCCTTTCGTTGAGATAGGGACACAGGTAAGAAAGGGTCAGGTCCTCTGCATAATCGAAGCTATGAAGCTGATGAACGAGATAGAGAGCGAAGTGGACGGTGTAGTAGCAAGGATATTGGTTGACAACGGCCAGCCTGTGGAATACGGAGAACCCCTCTTTCTGATCGACCAGAAGTAATGAACTGCGGGTCAGAATGTCCCTGTGATCTAAAGATAATGATCAAAAGGAGAAATCTTGAAGATATTTAAAAAGGTCTTGATAGCTAACAGAGGCGAAATAGCGGTAAGAGTGATCAGGGCATGTAAGGAACTTGGTATAAGCACTGTTGCCGTGTATTCGGATGTTGATAAAGAGGCAGTTCATGTAAAAATGGCCGATGAGGCTGTTTGCATCGGTCCTGCAGATCCCGCGCAAAGCTACCTTAACATCCCGGTCATTTTGAGTGCCGCCGAGATAACAGATTCAGAGGCGATCCACCCTGGATATGGTTTTTTGTCAGAAGATATCCAGTTTGCAGAGACATGTCAGAACTCCGGTATAACATTCATCGGTCCGAAACCCGAGAACATAAGGACCGGAGGAGATAAGGCGAAGGCGAGACAGCTTCTGAAGAAGCATTCGATACCCGTTATTCCGGGCAGTGACGGAATAGTGAAGAATGAGAGGGAGGCGGTAAAGATCGCCAAGAAAGTGGGATATCCCGTTATTCTCAAGGCGTCATCAGGCGGGGGTGGCAGAGGAATGAGGATAGTGGAGTCGCAGGATGAAATGCAGAGATCCTTTTCTACGGCTCAGAGGGAATCCCTTACTGCATTTGGGAGTAGCGATCTATATATCGAAAAGTACCTGCCTTCTATACGGCATATAGAGGTTCAGATCATGGCCGATAATAAGGGTAATATCCTTCACCTCGGAGAGAGAGACTGTTCAATACAGAGAAGACACCAAAAGCTTATCGAAGAAAGCCCATCTCCTTTTCTTGATGATAAGATGAGGAGGAAGATCGGTGAATACGCTGTAAAGGTGGCCGAGGCCATGGATTATGAGAATATCGGGACCGTGGAATTTGTTGTTGACCAGGAAGATAATATGTATTTCATCGAGATCAATACGAGAGTACAGGTAGAGCATCCTGTAACGGAGATGGTAACCGGCATAGATATCATAAAGGAACAGATAAAGCTGGCAGCCGGGAATCCACTGGAGCTTAAGCAAAGCGATGTAGTTCTCGAAGGACATTCGATAGAGTGCAGAATAAATGCAGAAGACCCAAAATCGTTCATTCCATCGCCCGGGAAGATATCGTTCTTTTTCCAGCCTGGAGGCGCTGGTATCAGAGTAGACACTGCAGCATATTCGGGGTGGGAAGTATCTCCTCAGTACGACTCTCTTATCGCAAAAGTAATAGTACATGCTCCTACCAGGAGAGAGGCGATAGATAATATGATATTGGCGCTTAATGAGTTCATGATCGAGGGGATAAGGACGACAATACCTTTCCATAAGAAGGTTCTGAGGAACGGAAAGTTCCTGGAGGGGGAGTTCGATACCCACTTCTGTGAGACCATTAACGGTCATGCATAACCTGCTGCAATAATAACCAACACCCATAGGTCTTTGCTTTGCATAATTAGAGGGATATGATATGTACTTTGGCGGAATATGTTTTATTACGGACCGGACCGTATCGGACCTAAGTATAGAGGACCAGGTGAGGACGGTGCTGGATGCAGGGATCCGTTTTGTTCAATATCGCGAAAAGTCCCTTACGCGTAAAGAGATATTACGCAATGCAGAGGTTCTAAGAAGGTTAACACAGGATTACGGTGCAAAATATATAGTTAATGATCATTGTGATATATCGATAGCGGTGGATGCCGACGGAGCACATCTGGGTCAGGATGACCTTCCTCTTGTGCATGCCAGAAGGATAATGGGAGACAGGACTGTTGGGATCTCGACCCATAGTCTGGATGAAGCGCTGTTAGCGTCTGCAGGAGCTGCAGATTATATCGGTTTCGGGCCCATGTATAACACGACTACCAAGGATGCCGGGAGACCGAAAGGTACTGATATGCTTAATCAGGTCAGGAAGCATGTACATACGCCGATAGTAGCTATAGGTGGAATAGAACAGGATGTACTGGTGGATATATTCGATGCCGGAGCAGATGCTGTAGCACTAGCATCTTATATCCTTAAAGCAGATGATCCCTATAGGACCGCAAAAAGAATGGTCGAGACTGTCAAAGAGTATGAGAGAAAGCAGAAGGCCGGCCGGGACTAAGAAGAACAGATGATGTACAGCCTGTCTATTTAAAGCTCTCTTTTTCCGTAGGGAAATTGCCTTCTTCTACTTCTTCCTTGTATCTTCTTATGGCTTTCAGAGCATCCTCTTTGAGGTTGGCATATTTCTTTACGAACTTCGGAACGAAGCGATCGAACATCCCGATAACATCATGAAGGACCAATATCTGCCCGTCGCAGTGTGGTCCTGCCCCTATGCCGATAGTCGGGATAGAGAGCATTTCGGTTATTTCCTGTGCAAGCTCTGTAGGAACGGCCTCAAGCACCAGACATATCGCCCCGGCATCCTGCAGTTCTTCGGCTTCCTTTTTTAGCCTTTTTTGAGCTTTGTCAGAGCGCCCCTGTACCTTGTAGCCGCCCATTCTGTGTACGGCCTGAGGAGTAAGGCCGATATGAGCGACCACCGGTATCTCCGCCCTGACTATCTTCTCGACAGTCTTGACAACCTCAAGTCCTCCCTCTATCTTCACCCCTGATGCACCACCCTCTTTAACGAACCGCCCGGCGTTATGTATCGCCTCCCTGCGAGATGCCTGGTAGGACATGAACGGCATGTCACCAATTACCATAGCGTTCTCAACGGCCCGGGACACCATCCTGGTATGATAGATCATCTCATCCATTGTTACAGGAAGTGTGTTCTCCAGGCCCTGTACTACCATTGCAAGAGAATCACCTACAAGGATGGCATCGATACCTGCTTCATCGACTATCTTTGCCGAAGGATAGTCATAAGCTGTCAGCATTGTGATCTTTTTCCCTTCAGCCTTCTTGCTAAGGAGCGTATTGATCGTGACCTTTGACATTATATCCTCTTATACCGAAGGCCTCGGATAAAGCCCGGCCTCTTTCACTATCCCCTCTATCGCACTTTCCCATTCGATAGCCTGAATATGGACACCCTTAACTCCGGGGGTCTCAAGGACCTGATGGATAAGCTCGATCGTTATCTTTATTCCTTCCGCTTCCTGCAGTGCCTTTGCTTTCTTCTTGTCGTCTCCGGCTGCCTCCTTCGCCTTCATCATCCTGTCGATAAGTGCTTTTGGCACCGACACTCCGGCGACGGATGAGTCCATATACTTGAGCATCATCCCGCTACGAGGAACGATAATGCCACCAAGAATGGCAGTTCTCTCATGTAGACCCAGGTTACGGGCCTTCTCCATCTGGGCCCTGAACCCTTCGATATCGTATATTCCCTGGGTCTGGATAAAATCCGCTCCGGAGTTCACCTTCTTCATGAGGTTCACAGGCCTGAAATCGATCGGGTCGCCCATAGGCGTCCATGATGCGCCTATAAAGAACTTTGGTGCCTCCTCCAGCTTGTCGCCTCCTTCCTGTAATCCCTCGTCGCGCATCTTTTTCAGAATACCGACAAGCTGACATGTATCGACATCATAAACGTTCTTGGCACCAGGGTGGCCTTTCAACCTCCCTGCAGCACTGAAGTTCTGATGGTCTCCTGCAAGACACAGGCAATTTTTAAGGCCTAAAGCTGCGGCACCCAGGAGGTCCGCCTGCATCGCAATACGGTTCCGGTCACGGCAAGTCATCTGCATAACGGGTTCTACCCCTTCCTGGAGGGCCATATAAGCAGCAGCAATACTGGATATCCTTACGACCGCTGTCTGGCAGTCAGTTATATTAGCCGCGTCACAGAACCCTTTGAGCAATTTTGCTTTTTCTCTTACTTCGTGTCCATTTGCGCTCATCGGAGGACCGAGCTCTGCCGTCACGGCGGGATTACCGCTTGCGATCACTTTTTCGAGATTGCTTTCGCTTTTCATTTGCTCCCTCCTGCTTCGGTTTTCTGTTCTGCTGATTCCTCATACTCTCTTATATGCTCAACGGATACTCTCCTTGGTCCTCCATCCCTTGATGTAGACCAGCTGCGAGGAGGGATAACTTCTGAGAGCTTCTCAATAGTTCCCAGGTCCTTCATCCTCTGAACGATAAGATACCAGGCGCAGTCGACATCCTTGCCTATCTCGCATTTGCCTTCGTTAGTACCGCCGCACGGGCCGTTCATAAGTGTCTTTGAACACCGGGCCACCGGGCAAATACCCCCGGTCATATGAAGTATGCAGTCTCCGCAACCCGCACATAGTTCCTCGAAGACCCCTGCCTCGGGGACGGCACCGAAGAAGGATGTATTTATTCCCGGATAAACGGGAATATTCCCTATGCGCTCTGAAAGGAAATTGACACCCACGCCGCAGGCAGTGGATAGGACAAGGTCATATGATCTAAGTTCATCAATAACTTCGTCGAAATACTCGGGCTCACAATGTCTCATGACCGACGTGCTGCTGACATCCATATCTACCCCTTCGTTTGAAGAACGCATTTTGAGCATGGAAGCTATAGTCTCTGCCTCCTTGCTTCCACCGGCGTGACATATTGCAACGCAGGTATTGCACCCAAAAACTATCACGCGTTTGAACTCTTTGACCATATCCCATATCTCATCGATGGGTTTCTGTGATCCAACTATCATAGTTCATGCTCCTTTAATTGTATTAGCTAAATTATGTTCAGGAACTTCTCAACCCTAGCTCTTTTATCTTCTCCGAAAACTCTGTACAAACGGATGAATACCTGTTCCCGTTGGTTGATGACGCGGTGAGCATTTCGGTCCGCTCATTCTCTATCCCAAGCATGCTCAAAAGTTCACGCGCACGTCCGATCCGGGACGATACCCTTTTAGCCACTCCTTTATATTTGCATGATCCGTCGGCACATCGTATAACAGCCACACCATCCGCTCCGTTACTGAAAGCGCTAAGAACATCCAGCACATCTACGCGGCTTATACAATGAACAGGAATGGTCCTGATATTTCCCGGGACATTGAACCCGCCCACACCGGTATGGTGGGTACAGAGAAAGGCCGCTATGACGGGATCACTTCTCTTCGGGTCTCTCTTTCCTATAATATCCGGCATGGAGCTCCTTATCTCATTCACATCATAGCTCACCATGCTTATGGCCTGGCCCGGGCATTCGGGAGCACAGAGCCCGCACGCCTGACAGTACTCGGGTCTTATCTCAGAGACAGCGAAGACCTTCGGGGCTCCATATGGGCAGACCCTGAGGCATGTAAGACAGGCCATACATCTGTTAGGGTCCACGACGGCTCCGCCGCCGCATCCTCTGCAGCGCCCGGCCTCCTTGAGAGCCTCTGCTTCATCATATCCGATCTCGAAATGAGTGAATGTATCACACCTTACTTCGGGTGGCAGGTGCTTTATCTCCTGCCGCTGTTCCCTGTCAAGAAGATCCACTACTTTACCGGGAAGCTGATCTATCTTATCCTTTTCATGTTCAGGAAGATTACCCTTTATCTCTTCACCCTGCAGGTAGAGATGAAGTGCCATGGCCGCCCTGTGACCGCTTGCAACGGCAGCTATTGCCGAACCGGGACCGGTCACTACCTCACCGGCCACGAAAACGTTCGAGGCGCTGCTCATATGAGTATCGCGGTCCCATTGTATAAGGCCTCTTTCATCCAGCTTCACCGGGCCATCCTTCAGAAAGGACATGTTTGACATCTGGCCGATCGTTATTATGATAGTATCGGCCTCGATGATCTTTGTGGTCTTATCATCAAATGACGGGTTGAACCTGCCCTTGTCATCAAATACCGAATTTACTTTTACGACCTCAAGCCCCTGTACTTTACCGTTTTCACGCTTTACTGCTTTCGGGCCCCATCTGTTGTCTATGGTCACTCCTTCTTCAATAGCCTCGTCTATCTCCCATTTCCAGGCGGGCATCTCTTCGGCGCTCTCCAGGCAGACCATTGATACATCCTTGACACCCATTCTGCGCGCTGTTCGCGCCACATCCATAGCGACATTACCGCCGCCTATTACGAGGACCTTCTTTCCAAGGTCCGGCTTCCGGTCAAACGCCACGTCCTCGAGGAAGGGTATGGCAAGGAGAACGCCGTCCCCTTCGACCCCCGGGATGTTCAGAGAACGGCTTTGTGAAAGCCCTATTGCTATGACTATACCGTCATGGTCCTTCATCAGGTCCTCAAGCTTCCGGTCGCGCCCTATTTCAAAGCCGGTCTTGACGTTAATGCCCTTCGATATTACATCATCAATGTCCTCGTTCAACATTTCCCGGGGCAATCTGTAAGGTGGGATAGCCGACGCCAGCATACCCCCAAGGACCGGATGACGCTCATATATCGTCACGTCATAACCGAGGCTTGCGAGATCATTGGCTGCCGTCAGACCGGACGGACCTGACCCTATTACTCCGATGCTCTTTCCCCTGGTCTTCTTTGTCAGCTTTCTCTTTGCACGACGATAGTCCTGCGACCTTTCTATAGCAAAACGCTTGAGATGTCTGACAGCCAGCGGTTCATCAACTCCGCAGCGCCTGCATGCCTGTTCACAGGGATGATGGCATATCATCGAACATACGGATGCGATAGGGTTGACCGAGGTGATCACTTCGAAAGCTTCAGTATACTTTCCCTGCGCTATAAGGCCCACATAGGCCTGCACATCTGTATGTGCGGGGCATGCCGCCCTGCATGGCGAGTATGGCCTGGTCTCCTTTATATCGGCACCATATGGCCTGTACGGCTCGTTCAATGCTGTTGTGTTATCTTCAGCCATTTATATCTCCTAAAAAATATAGTCTTCTTTTCTTTACTCTATACCTGCCGAAGTCTTTGCAGATTTTACGGTGTTCTTCATTAACATAGTTATGGTCATGGGCCCGACGCCTCCCGGTACAGGTGTTATTGCACCCGCTATCTCCTTTGCAGCCTCGAAATCTACGTCGCCTCTTAAGATAGCTATCATCTTTCCTGTCTTTTCGCTCTTCTTCTCTCCTACCCGGTTGACCCCGACATCTATAACACAGGAGCCCGGTTTGATCCACTCAGGTTTTACAAGACCCGGTACACCTGCTGCTACGATCAATATGTCAGCCCTCTTGCAGTGCTCATCGAGGTTCTTTGTCCCGGTGTGAACTACCGTCACAGTTGAGTTAGCTCCTTCACCTTTCTGCAGCATAATGTTAGCTATCGGTTTTCCCACTATATTTGAACGCCCTACGACCACGACCTCGGCCCCTTTGGTCTCAAAGCCCGAGCGCACTATTAGCTCCTGAATGCCTGCGGGCGTGCAGGGGAGGAACTTGGCCTCTTTTCCGCCGATCATGAGCCTACCGACATTGACCGGGTGAAAACCGTCTACGTCCTTATCAGGGTCTATGGCGTTAAGTACCTTCTTCTCATCAATATGTTTTGGCAGGGGAAGCTGGACCAGTATGCCATGTATCTGAGGGTCCTTATTGTACTTATCAACGAGTGCCAGCAGGTCCTCTTCGGATATATCCTCAGGCTGGTCATCCTGTATGGAGTTGAAGCCCAGCTCATGGGCCGTTTTCTGCTTCCCTGTAACATAGCTTATCGAGGCAGGGTTCTCCCCGACGAGGATAGTAACAAGACCCGGTATTACGTTATGCTTTTCCTTCATCTCCTCGACCTCTTTTTTCAGTTCTTCCCTGATCTGTGCGGCTATATCCTTACCGCTGATTATCTTGGCAGACATACATCCTCCTTTTAAGAAAAATGATATTTATACTCACATTAACGTAAGTTTCTAATCGCCCTTTTTCAACAGTTCAAGCATCTCTTCCCTGGTAGACTCCTTGGTCCTGAAAATACCCCTGACCGCTGACGTAACGGTCTTCGACCCAGGTTTCTTAATTCCCCTCATGCTCAGACAAAGGTGCTCGGCATCGATGATTACCATGGCACCTTTAGGTTTAAGCCTGTCCATTAGCATATCCGCAAGTTCTGATGTAAGTCTCTCCTGGACCTGGGGTTTCTTGGCAAGGACCTCCAGTGCCCTGGCAAGGTCTCCTATGCCTACGATCCTGCCCTTACCGGGGACGTACGCGATATGTGCACGGCCGAAGAACGGTAAAAGGTGATGCTCGCATACCGAATAGAAAGGAATGTCTTTGAGCAGTACCATCTCATCATGGCTTTCGCCCTCGATCGGCTGAAGAAGGTCCTCGCCGGATGTTCCTATTCCGGAGAATATCTCCTCATACATTGAGGCCACCCTCTCGGGGGTCTTCTGTATCCCGGGCCTCTCCAGGTCCTCACCGATGCCCTCAAGAATCAGCCTTACGCCTTTTTCTATCTTCTTTTTGTTCATTATCAGTTCACCATAAAGGTCTTTTTGTCGGTTACTATTATATGAACCTTACGGTCCCTTTCAGTGGCTGGAACAGTTTCGATCATTTGCTCGTAGTATGCTACAGCAACGAGCGTAGGTTCAATGTCCGTATCTTGTAAAAGCCTGTCATAATACCCTCCACCATATCCGAGGCGACCACCATTTGGATCAAAGACAAGCCCCGGTAGCATTATTAGATCTATGCTGCTGAGATCGAACATACCTTCTCTGTCAGAACGGGGTTCGGGTATATCCGAGTATCCCGGACCAAGGTCATCAATGCTGGTTATCGAACATAGCTCAAGTTCCCTTTTGGATGTATTAACTCTCGGAAGGATCACATTGCTCTTGTTCATCAACGCATCATTGATGATAGGCATTGTGTCCACTTCGTTCCTGAAAGATGCAAACAGCATAACGTTACGCGCATCTTTATATTCCTTCAGTTCAAGAAGATTATCTTTGATCATCTTGCTCTTCGACCTTCTTTCATCTTCGGACATCGAATCAAGGATACCTGTCATCTTATCCCTTAGGCGCTTCTTTTCTTCGGTAATACCGCTCATTTCAATTCAGATGCTTTGCAAGGTTGCTCTTGAGCTCGTCCACCTCTTTGACAGTGTCGGGGCAGTTATCGAAGGGCGATATTCCCTCTATGTCGGACTGCATTATACAGTCGGAGAACGAGATGGCCCCAAGGTAGACCATATCACCAAGTGTATCCTTAATGAACCGGAGGTCATCCTTCCCCCTTGTCTTGTTAGCTACGACGAAC
>CP070669.1:2125078-2165688 GCA_020351835.1 Nitrospirota bacterium | reverse complement strand
CAGGCTCTTCATTTATCAGCTTGCACCCTTTATCACGGGCGGTCTCTAACTGCCCGGTGATATCATCCGTCCTGTATGCAATATGATGGAACCCCTCTCCTTTCTTATCCAGGAATCCGGCTATGGGGCTGTCATCGGAGGTGGGCTCAAGCAGTTCAATATGCACACCTCCCACAGTGAAAAAAGCGGTCCGAACCTTCTGGGACTCAACGACCTCTTCCTTCTCACAGACAAGACCAAGTACCCCTTCATAAAATCTTCTGGCTTCATCAATGGACCTTACCGCTATCCCGAGATGATCTATTCCCTTGATCATAATATCAATCCTATCATAGTGTTAACATAGAAGCCTATACTATCTGATCCGGTCTTACCCCCGATATTCACCGAACACCTCCCTGAGGACAAGGCATATCTCACCGAGCGTCGCATACGTTCTAACTGCATCAAGTATGGCCGGCATAAGATTAGAAGACCCCCGGGCGCATTCTGACAGTTCCTTAAGCGACCTCTCGACCTCTTTCATGTCACGTCTCTCGCGAAGTTCTTTCAGGCGTTTGACCTGGTCATTTTCAACATCGGGATCAACGCGCAGAAGAGGAGGTTTTGTCTGTTCATCTGTCTGGAACTCGTTTACACCTACAATTATGCGTTCGCCCCTTTCTATCTCCTGCTGGTACTCATAAGCGCTATTTTCTATCTGGCGCTGGATAAAACCGTCCTCTATAGCAGAAACTACGCCGCCGGCGCTATCTATTTTCTCTATCAGGTCATTGGCATGAGCCTCGATGCGGTCGGTAAGCTCCTCTATTAAGTATGATCCTCCGAGGGGATCAACGGTATTGGCCACCCCTGATTCATGGGCTATCACCTGCTGGGTACGAAGCGCCGTCCTGACAGATTCCTCGGTAGGCAATGACAGTGCTTCATCCCTTGAATTGGTATGCAAGGACTGGGTACCACCAAGGACCGCCGATAAGGCCTGGAGTGCTACACGAACTATATTGTTATCTATCTGCTGGGCCGTTAGCGTGTACCCTGCCGTTTGTGTATGGAATCGCAACATCAGGCTTGATGGTTTTTTGGCCTTAAAACGTTCTTTCATTATCCGGGCCCATAATCTCCTTGCAGCCCTGAACTTGGCGACCTCTTCCAGGAGATCTGAGGAGGCATTGAAAAAGAACGAAAGCCTTCTTGCAAAATTATCAAGTTCAAGTCCGGCATCAAGCGCCGCCTGCACATAAGTTATGCCGTTTGCCAGGGTGAATGCTACTTCCTGTGCCGCTGTTGATCCGGCCTCGCGGATATGATAGCCGGAGATCGATATCGTGTTGAACGAAGGCGTATTATCAGTGCACCACTTGAATATATCGGTTATCAGGCGGAGACTCGGTCTTGGCGGAAAGATATAGGTCCCACGGGCAACATATTCCTTAAGAATATCGTTCTGTATGGTCCCCTTGAGCTTGTCCGGGGCTACGCCCTGCTTTTCGGCGACGGCGACATACATTGCAAGCAGAATTGCAGCGGGCGAGTTGATCGTCATTGAGGTGGATACCTTATCAAGCGGTATCTGGTCAAAGAGCATCTCCATGTCTGCAAGGGAGTCTATCGCAACCCCGACCTTTCCGACCTCTCCTTCGGCCATTTTATGATCGGAATCGTATCCTATCTGGGTCGGCAGGTCGAATGCGATCGACAGCCCGGTCGTTCCCTGTTCCAGAAGATACCTGTAGCGGAGGTTCGATTCGGAAGCTGTCGAGAAACCCGCATACTGACGCATGGTCCACAACCTCCCCCGGTACATGGTAGGCTGAACCCCTCTGGTATACGGATACCTTCCCGGAAATCCGGACCTGTCCAGGTATTCTTCGTCTATACTTTCAGGAACCGCCAAACGAGGAACCTCCTCGCCTCCATGATTCGTGAACTTATCCTTTCTCTCCGGGAAACGGTCGAGGCTTGATGCCAGTTCCTTATCTTCCCAGTCCTTATATGCAGGATCTTTTCCCATAGTAGTTCATTCCTGTTCCAGAAGTTTTGAAGCCAGCAAACGGGGATCACCCTTTCTGTCATGATCAGTCGATTCGATCCTCTTAATGATCGAAGGTTTCATCATCTCAACGGCCCAGTCCAGCACTTCAAGGTCATACGCCCTGTCCCTGCGCATTCTGCGCTCACCGCTTTTGCGGTGTGCCGCTTCTACGGTCTCGATCGCCTGAAGCAGATCGTCCAACCCTTTCCCCTCAGAGGCAACTGTCATACATACCTTTGCGGGATGTTCAACATCTCCAGTGCTTCCACGGGCAATAGTTTCTATGTCCATGGCAAGCGTCTCCGCTCCCTCCAGGTCCGACTTGTTAACGGCAACGATATCTGCCACTTCCAACAGGCCCGCCTTCATTGCCTGAATATCATCACCCAGTCCCGGAGCGAGTACGAGCACTGTTATGTCCGCAAGTCTGACAATGTCCATCTCCGACTGTCCTACTCCTACCGTTTCAATGATCACTACTGAACATCCGCTTCCGGCAAATATCCTTACCGCAGCTCCGGCCGCGGCGCACAATCCTCCCAACCTGCCCCTTGTTGCCATGGAACGGACAATGACATCCTTATCAAGGGCATGTCCCATCATTCTTATCCGGTCACCAAGAATGGCACCGCCTGAGATAGGTGACGTCGGGTCTATGGCAACAACTCCTACCCTTCTTCCCTGTGATCGGTACCGGGATATGATCCGGTCCGTCAATGTGGATTTCCCTGCCCCCGGAGGACCGGTTATCCCCAGGACCAGAGCGCTGTCAACAAGAGAATCGTCGAGGGATGAGAGGATCCTGTCCGTAAGGGGATCGTTCTCTTCAACAAGGGAGATCGCCCGGGCTATTCCCCTTGGATCGCGGTCTTTCAACCCTTTCAGTATGTCTTCACCCATTACCAGTGAGATATCCCTATAATTATTTATAAACTTCCGCGAGCTTCCTCGCAGGCATTTCGAAATGCGGCTATAATCCTTTCAAGAGGAGTCCCGGGGGTAAAGACCTCCCTGATCCCTTCCTTTCTGAGCTGCTCTATATCCTCGTCGGGTATCACACCTCCTCCAAGCACCGGGATATCACCGGCACCGGCAGCCGCAAGGGCTTTTACCACCTCAGGGAAAAGACGCAAATGGGCACCTGAAAGGGATGAAAGTCCAACAACAGAAACGTCCTCCTGGACAGCAGCCGCGGCTATCTCCTCGGGAGTCCTCCGAATGCCCGTGTATACAACCTCAAAACCCGCATCACGGAGAGCCCGGGCGATGAACTTGGCACCACGGTCATGGCCGTCAAGGCCGGGCTTTCCTATTAATACTCTATGTTTCTTTCTGTCAGTCACTTTTTTCTGTTTGCATTCAGATATTAAATAAAATGAATCTCAAAAAACCTCGGCACAAAGATCAGCGAACATGCCGAGATCTTCACATATATGAATACCCGCTTCTTTCATTGCTGAAATTTTTGAAAGGGCAGTACCACTGTTGCCGCTTACTATGGCACCGGCATGTCCCATTCTTCTGCCGGGAGGCGCGCTCAGTCCGGCAATAAAACCCACGACGGGCTTACTTACTTTATCGGCTATATATGCCGCTGCTTCTTCCTCGGCAGTTCCTCCGATCTCGCCAACAAGCACTATACCCCGTGTATCCGGATCAGCTTCAAATGCCTCAAGGCAATCTATGAAATTTGTTCCGTTCACCGGGTCTCCGCCTATACCGAGACAGGTGGTCTGGCCGATACCCTTTGAGGTCAGCTGATGCACCACCTCGTATGTAAGTGTCCCTGAGCGGGACACGACACCGACGGGTCCGCCCGGCTTGTGTATAAAGCCCGGCATTATCCCTATCTTGCACTGACCGGGTGTGATTATGCCCGGGCAGTTCGGACCGATAAGCCGGGTCTTCCTGCCATCCAGGTAGCTCTTTACCCGCATCATATCCAGAACAGGGATACCTTCGGTGATGGTTATGATCAATTCAATCCCGCCGTCGATCGCCTCCATTATCGCATCGGCTGCAAAAGCCGGTGGAACGAAGATCATGCTGCAACCGGCTCCGGTCTCAGAAACAGCTTCCTTGACAGAATTGAACACGGGAACTTCATCCATCTTCTGCCCGCCCTTTCCGGGAGTCACGCCGGCCACAACTTTTGTTCCGTATTCAATACATTGCCGGGTATGGAACTGTCCCTCTCTTCCGGTAATACCCTGCACAAGCAATCTGGTATTCTTATCTACAAATATTGACACTTTCTTTTACCTTATTCATAACGCTTATATTCATGTTGATAATATCTCTTTGATCTTCCGGGTCACATCGTTCAGGTCCTCAGCCGTAATAAGGTTCAGGCCTGACGCCTCAAGTATCTCCCTGCCCTTCTCGACATTGGTGCCCTGCATCCGGATCACGACTGGCACCGTTATACTGGTCTTTCTAGCAGCATTTACTACTCCTTCGGCCAGGACATCACATCTCAGGATCCCGCCGAAAATATTGATAAGTATCCCTTTTACATTTTTGTCACTTAATATTATCCTGAATCCGTTCTCAACCATTTCCTCGTTAGCTCCGCCGCCGACATCGAGAAAATTTGCTGGTTCTGCACCAGCATTCTTGATGAGATCCATCGTAGCCATTGCCAGCCCCGCACCATTGACCATGTTACCGATATTTCCATCCAGGTTAATGTAATTGAGATTGTGTTTAGAGGCCTCTACTTCCAGAGGGTCCTCTTCGTCGGTATCCCTGTATTTCAGAATATCCTTTTGACGGAACAGTGCGTTATCATCGATATCGATCTTGGCATCCAGCGCAAAAAGATCCCCCTGAGCTGTTATCACAAGAGGGTTGATCTCAAGAAGAGAGCAGTCAGTTTTGATGAACAAACTGTAAAGATTTTCAACCAAAGCTGAAAATTTCTCTGCTATCGCACCGGCAAGGTCAAGCCGTGACGCCAACTGATTGCAATCGTCTGTCCGTATACCCGCAAGAGGATCTATTAACACCCTGATTATCTTATCAGGGTCCTTTTCAGCAACCTCTTCGATATCCATACCCCCTGCACGGCTGGCAATGATCATTATCTTAGCCGTCGACCGGTCAGGAACGACAGAGAGATAAAGCTCCTGGTCAATGTCCAGCCCCTGCTCAACAAGAACCTTTCGAACCTTCTTTCCCTGAGGTCCTGTCTGTGGGGTTACCAGAGGTTTATCCATTATGGCAGCTGCTACGCTCTTTACCTCATCAATGCTTTGGGCGATCTTTACACCGCCTCCTTTGCCCCGGCCACCGGCATGGACCTGGGCCTTTATCACTACCGGGAAACCGCCGAGCCTTTCAGATACTGCACAGGCATCATCAGGACCGGCCGCAACATCACCTTCAGGCACCGGAATACCATTTTGCCGAAACAGCTCTTTTGCTTGATATTCGTGGATCTTCATGTAATTGAAATCACCCTAACATGCCATAATTTCGATAGAATAACATAATTTATATTGCCAGCGTGCTTGTCCCGTCAGATGGTCGATCCTTCATCCACTTGAGCACGCATTGACGGAAAAGTGCTCCTATTTCTTCGCGTATCCTATCCTTTTTAATGCTTCCTCGACCTCTCCGAGGATAGCAGGATCGTCAATGGTCGAAGGGACAGAATACTCTTTACCGTCAGCGATCTTACTCATGGTGCCTCTAAGTATCTTGCCCGAACGTGTTTTCGGAAGCCTGTCGACAATGACGGCCTGTTTAAAGCAGGCGATCGCCCCTATCTCCTCCCTGATCATTTTAACCAGTTCCTGCTGGAGCTCTCCTTCATCCCTGTTGATCCCGGTCTTTAATACCGCAAGACCTACAGGCACCTGGCCCTTCAATCCGTCCTCTACACCGAACACCGCGCATTCAGCTACGTCCTTATGCGTGGCAACGATCTCTTCCATCTCTCCCGTTGAAAGCCTGTGCCCTGCGACATTGATCACGTCGTCAACGCGTCCCATGACAAAGACATACCCGTCCTTATCTATGTATCCGCCGTCGCTGGTAAAGTAATACCCGGGGAAAGGATTGATATAGGACTCAAGGAACCTCTGGTCGGCCTTCCAGAGGGTCGGCAGCGTCCCGGGCGGAAGAGGGAGCTTCACCGTCACAAGCCCTTCGGTCCCGGCCTCTACCTGTTTGCCGTTATTATCCAGTATCTGCACATCAAATCCGGGAACCGGTTTGGTCGATGATCCCGGCTTTACGGGGAACGCCTCTATTCCCATGCAGTTCGCCGTTATCGGCCATCCCGTCTCTGTCTGCCACCAGTGGTCTATAACAGGTCGGTCCAGGAGTTCGCTTGCCCAGTGATAAGTATCGGGATCCAGTCTTTCACCTGCAAGGAACAGGTACTTGAACCCCGACAGGTCATATTTCTTAAGATAACTCCCTTCGGGGTCCTCCCTTTTTATGGCACGGAATGCGGTAGGTGCGGTAAAGAGCACCTTCACGCCATGCTCTGATATTACCCTCCAGAATGCACCCGGATCGGGAGTGCCCACGGGTTTTCCTTCAAATATTATTGTCGTGCATCCGGTGAGCAACGGCCCGTAGATTATATAGCTATGACCTACGACCCATCCAACGTCAGAAGCAGACCAGTAGACCTCCCCGGGTTTAACGTCATAGATGTTCTCAAAGCTCCAGCGAAGGGCTACTGCGTGGCCGCCGTTGTCCCTGACTATTCCTTTCGGCTTTCCTGTCGTACCTGACGTATAAAGGATATAAAGAGGATCGGTCGCCTTTACGGGAACACATTCTGCGGGTTCAGCATTTGCCATCATCTCATCCCAGTCGTGATCACGTCCTTTAGTCATCTCAGCCTTAACCATCTGTCTCTGATATACAACGCACTTCTCGGGCTTATGCTCTGCAAGCTCGACAGCCTTGTTGACCATCGGCATATATTCAAGAAGTTTCTTGCCTTCGATCGCCCCTGACGCTGTAACTATGACCTTTGGCTTTGAATCATCTATCCTGACCGCCAGTTCGTGCGGAGCAAAACCTCCGAATACCACTGAATGGACAGCTCCAAGGCGGGCACACGCCAGCATAGCAACCGCGGCATGAGGCACCATCGGCATATAGATGATAACCGTGTCTCCCTTTGAAACACCCAGGCTTTTTAAAACACCTGCAAACCTCGACACCAGATCGAGGAGCTCTTTGTATGTTATCTTCTGCACAGTGTCGGTAACAGGGCTGTCGTATATAATGGCGGTCTGGTCGGCCCGTCCCTTCTCCACGTGCCTGTCAACAGCATTGTAACAGGTGTTCATCTCGCCGCCGCTGAACCAGCGGTAAAAAGGTTTGTTCGAATCGTCAAGCACCCTGTCCCATTTTTTATACCAGTCTATATCCTCGGCTGCTTCGCCCCAGAAGCCATCCCGGTCGCTGATACTTCTCTTGAAAATCTCATCATACTTACCCATTTAATATCTCCTTTCGATAGTTAATGTTATATCTTTAAATAAGGTGTGATCGTAATTATCTTTTTTCTACAACTATCGCCCGGTACGAATGGGCCCGGCAATTGTGGCTTTTATAATTTCTGCAATAAAAATGCCCGCAAGCAATTCTGATCATAAGTCGAATTTCTCAAAAAATAGCTGTTTTATAAGACTTTATTGATCAGTTCCAGAACAGCTTATAGCATTGTAGTGTTACAAAATGTAACCTTTTGGCTTAAGAGTTACATAAGGTAGCATAAATACGCATAAAATATGAGGTTTCCCAGGATTTAAATGCCCTCATTTAATAACACTGAAGCGGCGATCTCTTTTCCGTACCTAATAGGAATACGGTCACAACTAAGAGAGACTATGTGATCTGACCCTCCAGCTTGCTCAGAACCGTTCCAGGGCCTACCTCTACAAAAGTGTCGGCACCCAGCTTGCGAAGTCCCCTGATTGTGTCTATCCACCTGACGCTGCTAAATATCTGGCTGACAAGATTAGATGCGATAGTATCGTCCGTGTACGGTTGCGCACTGTAGTTAGCGATGCATGTAATTTTCAGGCTGCCAAAGCTGAACCCCGAGATGAAGTCCGAAAACTCTTCAGCAGCCGGTCTCATGTACCGACTGTGGAAGGCTCCGCTGACGGGAAGGATCACCACCCTCCTGGCACCGCTTTCCTTCAACCGGGGGGCATATGTCTCGATATCCGCCTTAAGCCCGGATATGACCGTCTGCTTCGGGGAGTTGAAGTTAGCCACATCAATGCTGTCAGCCCCCAGGTCATAAAGAGCCCCGGCGACGGCATCCCCGTCCATTCCCAGAATAGCTGCCATACCCCCGCCTGTCGCTGCGTTCATCAGTGCACCGCGCTTCTGCACAAGCTTCAGGCCCGTAGCGAAATCAAAGGCACCGGCAGCATAAAGAGCGGAATATTCTCCCAGGCTATGGCCTATGACAAAATCTGGAGTAACGCCCTCGTCCTCGGTCCTGGCGTTGAAGGCCATCGCGTTCACTACATACAACGCGGGCTGAGTGTGGTCCGTCCTGCCAAGCAGATCGCCCGGGTCCTCCAGGCAGAGCTCCCTCATCGAATATCCCAGGATCCCATCCGCCTCTTTGACCATGTCAGGATAGCGATCAAAGAGCCCGGCTCCCATCCCTAACACCTGCGAACCCTGACCGGGGAACATAAATACCATTGCCATAAAAAAACCTCCAAATATCTATCGCATTATAGTTGACCAAACAGTATAAGGCTACATGATGGCCGACATATATATTATAGATATTCACCCGATTTTTCCATTTTGATAACTATAAAAAGCATACCTTGACCCTCAGGAACCGATACCGGATCCAAACCCTCCTAAAGGACGTTAACTCCGCATATCCATGTTAAGGATCTCGATAGTCCATATAAAGTTAAATTATTTCGAAACTTCTTCTACTACTCCCTTAACTTTGCTAAAAAAACCTATTGATTAATATTGACATTTCTAATATTTTCATATAACCTTATTATTAGTGTACTTCTGATTATCCGTTTATGTGTTAATTATATTTATAAATTGTCACAAGTAAGGAAAATAGGGACATATTAGAACAATTTACTACAAGGAGGGTAGTATGGTGATTTTCAGACGTTTTGTACTACTGCTAATAATAGCTGCTGTCGCGCTCGCAGGATGTGAATCCATGAAGGCAGCAAATCCTATCATGCCTATCAAGGAGTACGAGCGAATGATCATAGGAAGACTGGATGCCGACTACGTGGGGACCCAGTCCTGTCTTTCGGCCTGCCACTTTCATGATCAGAGGCAAAAGGACTTCGAGGCAAGCACAATGGGGGCACAGCTTTCCAAAGAATCGGGTCTGCCTCTCGTCAACTGTGAGTCATGTCACGGCCCGGGAAGCCTTGCCATTGAGAACCTGACACCGGAGAGGGTAAAGATAGATGCCATGGAGGGAAAGCAAACTGAATGCAACTTCAAGACCTTTATCGATATGAAAAACCTCCCCCCGACCGCCAAGTCTCTTATATGTCTAAAGTGTCATACGGCAAACGCTACATTTAACCTGCATGACTGGAACGCCGGAACTCATAATATTAATGACGTTACCTGCTCGGACTGTCATGATATACATGCAGGGCCTGACCTTATAGTCAGACCACGCAAAACTTTTGAAATGTGTTTCAAATGCCACGCCGATGTCGAAGCATCTTTTTCGTTGCCGAGCCATCATCCTGTACATGAGGAGAGGGTCTTCTGCTCTGATTGTCATAACCCTCATGGTACGGTAACGGACAAACAGTTAAGTGAGCCGACAATAAAGGCGACCTGTACGAAATGCCATGCTGAGAAGGAAGGGCCTTTTATTTACGAGCACGCTGAGAATACCGAAACTTGCACCACATGCCACAGCCCACACGGCTCAATCAGCAATAACCTCCTAACCGTCCAGCAACCTTTCCTCTGCCTGCAGTGCCATTCCGGACACCGGACAGGCGCATCAGGTGATGCTGTATCAAGAGGCAACAGGTGGACCCGCTGTACCGACTGCCATTCTCATATACATGGCACTGATACCCCGGGTGTGAGCGGCGGAACATTTGTACAATAGGAGGCGATCGATGAAAAAAACATTTATAATATTATGCATTCTGGCCTTAATCCCGCTTTCAACTGCGTATGGTGACATAGCAGAGCTGGAACATGAGTCACTATCATCTTCCGTCTGGCTCGGCTATCGGATGATAGATTATATTGATTCAAAACGAGCAGAAGAGTTCGAGTATTTTGAGAACTCTGTAATAGGAGGACTTGAGTACCGAACATTTACGCTTCCGCATAGACTCCACCTGGAGTTCGATCTAGAGAACCAGTATGACTACTTCGGTGACCTGAGCTATGCATACCAGGATTTCATACTGTTAAGGGCAATTCACCGGAACACTTTTCACAACTGGACCAATATAGAGCTGGACCCTACCGGAACGAACACTGCGACTGTCCGGTGGGACTCAGCCTCGGATATCTATGACACAAGGACGGGCATTACTGATGTCTCATTAAGATTGAAAGCCCCCGATTACCCTGTTCACTTATTTGCAAGTGCTCATCTTGTGAGCAAGGAAGGAACCAAGCAGCAGATATTCGCAGGTGATCAGGTGTTCAGAGGAAATGTTGACAGGAACAGCGAGGAGCGAGATATAGACTGGAAGACACAGGAATACAAGGTAGGTGTCAACGGCCATATTAACTGGATAGAGGCCGAGTATATTTACGGCCAGAAGACATTTACCGCCGGTGGAGACGCTACAATGGTATACGCATACCCGCTACCTTCACCTGGTGCCCCGATAAGGAACATTGCAGGTGATTTCCCTCATAATGTCATACCTGATACCAAAGGCACCTCGCACACGGTAAGAGTACATACCAACTATACCGGAAAACTCGTCGCTACAGGCTCCCTGTCCACAAAGAACAGGGAGAGCGATTACAGCGGAGCAAAGGCTGATTACGTAACGGGTACCACAGCTATTACATGGATGCCCATAACGAAACTGACGATGTTCCTGAAGTACAAGTACGATAAGAAGGATATTGAAAATCCCGACACCGTTACTATTGCGGACGTGAACGTTCCGGCAAATACCTATACTGACCCTGCTGTCCGCGACTCGATATCCTCTACCACAAGCCGGGTATCGTTAACAGCCCGGTACAGGCCTTCAAAAATAGCGACTATCAGGGCAAATATCACGCATGAGACCAGGACCAGGGAAGAAGAGGAACAATGGCATATAGTACCTGACAGTACCCAGATGAACAGCTTCTATTTATCAGCTGATGCCAGCCCGGTAAAAAGCATGAAATTTAAACTGAAATATGGACACGAGTCATATACCGACCCCGGGTATAATATCATACCTGATAGCTCGCAGGCCTTAAAAGCTTCGATGTCCTGGCTTATCCATCCTAATGTAAGTGCATTGCTGAGCTACAGCGGCAAATGGCAGGACCGCAAAGACCTGCTGTACTACGATGGCTCAGTAAACACGTCCATTAATAACAGAGAAGTAGGTAGCAATCTGTATTTCGGTAATATAAGTTTCTTGATTGTTAATGACACCTCGCTGACATTAAGTTATGCTCATCTCAACAGCGAGATCGAGGAGGACCTGTTCTTTCATGATGGTGGAGGCGCTCCGACGTGGGACGAGAACACTCCTTACAAGGAAATAGCAACTAATGTAGCCGCAACCCTTGAAAAGCGTATGACCGACAGGCTGGAGCTATCAACAGGTGTGGCATACACACACAGCCAGGCCAGTTTTGAGGTCGATCATGCTAACCTTGTGAACGGAACTGCAACTGTAGAACCCGTATCCCAGTATTCCGAGACCGAGTTGAAAGAGATAGTATATTCGATAGGAGCATCTTACAGGATAATGAAGGACCTGATAATTGACGGCTACTATAAGTATGTAGATTTCAACGATGTCGACGACAATATCTGGGACGATGTCGAGGACGGCACGGCTCAGACCTTCTTCGTGAAATTAACGAAGAAATGGGGATAAGAAAGATATATAATGACCACAGGAGATGATAAGACCAATGAAAATAAGATCAATCAAATATAAGATATCCGGTCTCGTCCTTACCTGCCTGTTAGGTATATGCTTCTCTCTTATCCATGCTAACGTATCTGTTGCTGCAGAAAAGGTTATCGGCGTAGTTATGACAGGCAAGATACCATACTATGAGGCTATACACAAGGCATTTGTCGACGAGATGAACAAAAGCGGTCTCCTCACATCTGAGAACTTGCAGGTCGTTGTTCAGAAGCCCGCACCGGAGGCCATGTCCTGGACCAACGCTATCAGAAAGCTGGTCGCGTATGATGCCAGCGTGATCGTAACATATGGAGCTCCGGTTACCCTTACGGCGCTTAACGAGACCAAAAAGATACCGATAGTATTTGCAGGTGTCTATGATCCTGACTCGGTGAAAATCCCTAACAATAAAGCCACCGGTATCAGCTCCAAGGTGCCAATATCGACAGTGCTCAAGAACCTCAAGAGCATGTCAGGCTTCTCAAAGCTTGGGGTAGTATATAATGACGCTGAAAAGGATACCATTGCACAGGCAGATGAGATCAAGAAACTCCAGGAGAAGTTCGGATTCGAATCGGTTCTGTTCAACATAAAGCGCACGGGAGACGAATCAAAGATCAAAGATGTAGATGCTGTATACATGACAACAAGCTGCGCTGCGATGTATTGTGTTAACAACATAGTCGGTGTGGCGCGCAGGGCCAAAATGCCTACCGCGACAACGATAGGCGGCGGGGAGGATATAGGTGTGCTCCTGACCATCGCGGCAGATCCGGACGAGCAGGGCTCAAAAGCGGCCCAGATCGTCGGTAAGGTGATAAAGGGTTCCTCAACGGCATCGATACCGTTCGAATCGCCCAAGAAGGTATATATGGTCGTAAACCTCAAGGAGGCTAAGGCGATAGATGTAAAGGTTCCGTTTTCCATCCTTACATCTGCAACTAAGGTGATCAAGTAGATGCTAAAACTGAAACTGAACCTTGAGAAGAAAGCTGTCCTTATCGTTGCCCTGGTCCTGTTCCTAACCATTGGAATTAATACCGCCGTTCTTACACTTGTGGCCTCCGGCAAGTACCGTTCGGCCATCCTGGATAAATCTTCAGCGATCGGCGATTCACTCCAGTCCGAGATGTCCAAGGTCCTCAGCTTCGGCCTCACACTCGATTCACTCGAAGGAATGGACGTAAAACTGCAGGATGTCATAAAAAATAATTCCTCAGTCGGATATGCGATCATAACCGACTCTGCAGGGGTCGTGGTATTTGACGGAAGCGGTGAAAGAACAGGGAATAAGCTCATTGATGATGTGTCCATAAAAGCTGCAACGTCTCGCGAGAGACAGCAGCAGACAGATGGGCAATACTACGATCTGTCCTTTCCCCTACTTGATGCTGATGAACAGGTAGCCGGAGCATTGCGCCTGGGCATCAAGGTAGAGTCGATAAGGAAACAGCTTTTTGCCCTTCTGTTCTGGGCCATAGGAATATCAAGTGTCTGCTTACTGATCTCTATCGGGCTCGTCTATGTTTTCATATCCAGGTTCATAACAAAACCCATAATCGATATAGAAAAGGCTGCAGAGAAGATAGCCTCGGGCGACCTTACACATGTGGTAAGCATTAAGGGAGACGATGAGATAGCTTACCTGGGCAATGCCATAAACAGCATGGCCAAGAACCTAAGGGACATAATTTCGACGGTCAGGAGCATTACCGATAGTGTATCTTTTGTTACATCCAAAATAATATCCTCATCTCAGGGGCTGTTGAAGATAGCGGAGGACCAGAAAAGGTCAATAGATGAGACCTCGGATTCGGTAACTTCCCTTAACAATTCAATTATTAGCGTTGCCAGCAGTTCCGGCATTCTTTCAAGCTCCGCAGAGGACACTTCATCGGCCATTGCCGAGATGAAGCGCTCCATAGAGAGCGTAGCGGACAGTGCTAATATCGTTGATGAGGCCTCGCAGGAGACATCATCGTCCATAGAGGAGATGGTAACTAACATCAAGCAGATAGCAGAGAGCCTTGAAAGCCTGTCTGCTTCCTCTGACCAGATGGCAACTTCCATAGAAGAGGTCAATACCACGGTCCGTGAGATCGAGGAGCGTGCAAATGAGTCAGTAGGGCTCGCTGAAAAGGTATCCCAAGAGACCTCAACTAAAGGTATCGATGCCGTACAGCTGGCTATCAGCGGAATGGAGAACATCAAGGAAAGCGTAAGTTCTCTTTCTGATACTATTAATGTGCTGGGCAAGCGCTCGAGCGATATCGGAAAGATCCTTAAGGTAATAAACGATGTCACCGACCAGACCACATTGCTGTCGCTGAACGCGGCTATTCTGGCCGCTCAGGCGGGTGAGCACGGAAAATCGTTCGCTGTCGTGGCCGACAGTATCAAGAGCCTTGCTGAAAAGACATCAAGCTCGACAAAGGAAATAGCCGCCCTTATCTCGAGCGTGCAGGGTGATACAAGTTCAGCCATAAAACTGGCATCTGAAGGTATCAAAACGGTCGAGGATGGTGTCGAAAAGGTAGTGGGTGTCAGTTCGGCTCTGGAGAGCATTATCGAAAGTTCAAATGTATCTACCAATATGTCGCGAGCTATACAGAGGGCCACATCAGAGCAGACCGGTGTCATCAAGCAGATAGCGGAATCCATAAAGCAGATGTCAGAGCAGGTAGACCATATCTCCCTTGCAACGCAGGAGCAGAACAAGGGGAGTAAGTTCATTATAGAGACGACCGAACGTTTAAAGGAGATATCCCATCAGGTCAAGCTTGCTACGAGTGAACAGCAGGAAGGCGGTGTTCATATCACTGAAGCAATAGAGAACATCACTAAACAGGTGGAGAGGATCGCAGGCGACACGCAGACCCAGAAGCAGGAAAGCAGTGATATCCTTCAGGCGGTAGAGATAATAAAGGAATCTACAGACAAACTGGTCTCCACATCTAATGACATGAGCTCTACCGTAAATTCATTAAAGGGTGAGGCCGAGAACCTTCTTGCGGAGCTTAGAAAGTTCAGGCTCTGAGGACCTTTATTATATAGTCCTTATCGATGTCTTTCTCTATTGACACGGATCCTATTCTATCAGGAAGTATGAACCTCAGGCTGCCCCCAACCGCTTTTTTATCAAGCATCATGGTATCCATTATAGAACCCGGCGCGATGCCCTCCGGCATGCCCGAAGGAAGCCCGTAGTCCTCAACAATGCTCTTTATCTCCCTGACCGTTTCATCACCGGTCTTACCCAGCGCATTGGACAGAATGGCCTCATAGCACATTCCTATTGATACTGCCTCTCCGTGCAATAGTTTGTCGTAGCCGGTAAGTGTTTCCAGGGCATGTCCAATCGTATGGCCGAAGTTCAATATGGCTCTGACACCGGCTTCTCTTTCATCCTCGCTTACTATATCAGCCTTTATCTTACATGACCTCTTTATAATATGTACGATACTGTCCGGATCGAGCTCAAGTACCTTCTGCGCGTTATCTTTCATGAAACTGAACAGGTCCTGATCCCTTATAACGCCGTATTTAATGACCTCGGCTATCCCGGCGAGCACTTCTCTTCTCTCGAGTGTCTGCAGCACATCTATGTCTATCCATACAAGTGAAGGCTGATAAAAGGTGCCTATCATGTTCTTGCCCAGCTCATGATTTACACCCGTTTTCCCCCCAACCGAACTATCTACCTGTGACAATAAGGTAGTGGGTACCTGAAGGCAAGCTATGCCTCTCATGTAAAGCGATGCAGCAAAGCACGCTATATCGCCTATGACTCCTCCTCCGAGGGCCACTACCACCGAGCTCCGGTCAAGCTTCATTTTAAGCAGTTCGGTAAGTATATGATCTACGGAGTCCATATTCTTGTGTATCTCGCCGTCAGGTATGATAACCTCTCCCACATTGAAACCCCTGCCGGCAAGGGACCGTCTGACTCGTTCTCCGTACAGGCCGAACACCTTCGGATTGCTTACTATTGCCATCTTTTCCCCGGTCCCCAGCTTGACAGCCTCATCACCCAAAGCATCAAGAATGCCGGGCCCTATTACTATCTCGTAGCTCCTGTCGCCGAGGTCAACCGTCACTCTTTCCATTTCAGCTCCTCTATGATCTCATCAGCAACCTGCCTGGGCGATCTATCATCGGTCTCAATGATAATATCGGCGTTCTTGTAGAACGGCATCCTGTGATCGAGCAGTTCCTTTATCTTTCCAAGCGGATCATTTACATTTAAGAGCGGCCTGACGTCCGAACCGCTCGTTCTTTTCAGAACGGCTTCCGGTGATACCATCAGACATACAACATGGCCGTTAGTTCTCAGATGCGTAATGTTCTCCTTCCTGAGCACAATACCTCCACCCGTTGATATAACCGCACCGCTAAGTCCCGATACCTTTTTGGCCATCTCCGATTCCAGTTCTCGGAACCTCTCCTCTCCGAACCTGGCAAAGATATCATTGATGGTCATCCCCTGTTCCTTTTCTATCTCGTCGTCCATATCGACGATCTTCATTCCCAGCCTCGATGACAGCTCCCTGGCAACCGAAGTCTTTCCGGCTCCCATGAACCCTGTAAGCACTATATTCTTCATTTGCCTTCCTGTGAAAAATATATTTATTATTTGTATCGTATACCCTTGTCATTATTAGCTTTAACGATCAGGACATCTGCAGCTGGACCAAAGGTATACCGGCAGGACAAACTAGAAACCTTTCACATATTTTCTGTATGAGTCGTAGTTCCTTCTGACCTCATCCATGCCGTCACCGCCGAACTTCTCAAGAAATGCGTCGGCAAGGACAAGCGCCGTCATCGCCTCACCTACTACACCGGCAGCAGGGACAGCACATGTATCTGAACGCTCATAAGCGGCATCAAGCGGCTCCTTGGTTATCATATCTACTGACCTCAGGGGTCTTTTCTGGGTAGGGATCGGTTTCATGACCGCCCTCAGTATGACCGGCATACCGTTGGTCATTCCGCCTTCTATTCCACCGGCATGGTTGGTTTTTCGAAAGAACCCTTTCCTTTTAGCATGGAATATCTCATCCATGACCTCTGAGCCGCTCTTCCTGCCGAGTTCAAAGCCGGAACCTAACTCTACCCCTTTTATCGCCTGTATGCCCATTACAGCCTGCGTGAGCCTCCCCTCAAGCCTGGTGTCCCACTGCACATGACTGCCGAGGCCTGCAGGAAGCCCGGTCGCAAATATCTCAAAGACACCGCCAAGCGAGTTTCCCTCACTTTTAGCTTTATCGATGCTGTCGATCATTTGCTTTTCGGCCTTCTTATCGGGGCATCTTACCTCTGATGTCTCTGCCTTCTCGAAGATCGCGAGCAGGTCCTTCTCCTTAAGCTTAGCCGGCCTTACAGAGGCCTTGCTCTTCCCGATCGATATAACATAGCTGCCTATATTTATGCCGAACTCTTTCAGGAATTTCTTTGCAATTCCTCCAAGGGCTACTCTCATCGCTGTCTCACGAGCTGAAGACCTCTCAAGAACGTTCCTGATATCCTTATGTCCGTATTTGATAACCCCACTGAGGTCGGCATGCCCCGGCCTCGGCCTCGTTACAGGCTCGATGGAACCCTCGTCTTTACTATCAGGGGACATTCCATCCTTCCAGTTCTCCCAGTCACGGTTCCTGATCAGCAATCCTATAGGTGAGCCAAGTGTCTTACCCCAGCGTACGCCCGAGAGTATCTCGACCTCGTCCGACTCTATCTTCATCCTGCCTCCGCGGCCGTACCCCTTCTGTCGACGTTTCAGATCAGGATCGATATCATCAACGGAAAGACCCAGCCCTGCAGGTATCCCTTCCATGATACCGCTAAGAGCTTTACCGTGCGATTCTCCTGATGTAATGAACCTTAGCTTTGTCATGATATTATCTCTCTCTTAAATGTATCGAACACGTTTATTTTACATACAAATCATGAAAAAAAACTAAAAAAGGGCTTCTTTAGGAAGCCCTTTTTGCAGCTTGCATATTTGTTATTGACTAACTAACAGATAGATCTATTGGTTCTGCTACAAGAGAGCCCGACCATGCATTGATAGTGCCGGAATGGGTAAAGCCTAGTCCTACAGGGCCATGGGTTCCACACCCTAAATACACATCCATTGTAAGTCGAGCTATACCGTCCTCTCCGGTCTTTATAGTAACCGGCGCATTAGCCGGATTGCCATCGTCATTAAAGAACTGTATCATCGGCTGCAAGGCCAAAAGATTTCCTGTATAAGTTGGGTCAATAAGCGCAGCACTTGCGTCCCAGGTACACGTACTAAGATCCTTATAGAAAGAAGCATTAAAGTATTGAATACTCACAAGAGCGTTTGGTATAAATATACCGTTCTTGTCCTGCACAGCGACAAATACCTGATTTCTGAAAACAAGTCCATCAGTAAATATTGTATATCCAGAATACGTTATCGATTCGGACAGAAATGTCAGACTTCCATCAGGCGGTGCTACAACATTATCATTCCCGAGCATATCCCCGCCGCATGATACAAGCACAAGGAGCGATATCAATATTAGGCATGTTCTTATCAAATAAGGTTTCATACGTCCTCCCTATAATGTTTTATCAGCGCGGTTCATTTCATAATCTACAACACGCGGCGTAATGAATATTAACAGCTCGGCAACCTCCTCCGTTCTGCTCTTATGCTTAAAGAGCGCTCCGAACAGAGGTATCTTTGACAATACCGGCACTCCGTCGTCGGATGTCAGTACCGTCTTCTTGTATATTCCGCCGATGACCACTGTATCCCCGCTGTTTATCAACGTGGTTGTTTCAGCCTGGCTTGTATTGATAGAGATATTACCTGCCACTATGTCGCCGGGCTCATCCTTATTTATCTTTAGCTTTAACAATATGGCTCCTCCGGGAGCTATCGTAGGCGTTACATCAAGAACGAGCTGCGCATCGATGGGCTTCACATCGGCCTTGTCAGACGTGGCTGTCTGAACGAATATGCTCCTTCCCTGAGATATCTTGGCCGGTGTATTGTTCATCGTCATGATCCTCGGGTTCGATACTATCTTGCCTTTACCTGTCCTCTCCAGGGCGCTTAGCTGGAGGTCAAGTGACATGGTGCGGGCTGAATTAAGATAGCCGAAACCGATGGCCCCGCCACCGCCCTGCGAAACACCGGCAGGCATATTAACAAGAAAATTATTTCCGCTGAATCCCGGTCCTCCGACCTGGCCTGTGCCGCCGACAGTTACCCTTCCACTTGGGTCACGATACTGCGTTCCCCACTGGACACCGAGGTCCCTTGCAAACGTGGTCGTAGCCTCAACTATCCTTGCCTCGATAAGCACCTGCCTTACCTGCAGTTCCGGCTGGTCAAGCTTATCAATAAGTTCCTGGATCTTGGGGAACGAATCATCAACGTCATTTACGATGATCACGGAAGCGCGTTCATCAAGAGTAATACTTCCCCTGCTGCTCACAAGCTTGGCCTTCTTGATAGCCTCGCTCATCCTGTCCACACCAACATAATTGATAGTGAATATCTTGGTAGTAAGCGGTTTTGCCTTAGTAAGAGCCGCCCTTGCCTTTGCCTGCTCCTCGCTCTCTTTCTGGAGGTCCT
The DNA here is from genome assembly GCA_020351835.1 of Nitrospirota bacterium. GTDB lineage: Bacteria > Nitrospirota > Thermodesulfovibrionia > Thermodesulfovibrionales > BMS3Bbin05 > BMS3Bbin05. The sequence continues at coordinate 2,145,920 of CP070669.1, read as the reverse complement.
TATTAGGCGCTATCCTTACTATATTACCGTCAACCTGTGTCCCCAGGTTATGTGTCCTGAGCACCAGGTCCAGAGCCTGGTCCCACGGCACATTTATAAGCTTCATCGTTATCTTACCGCTGACCTTAGGGCTGATAACGAAGTTATATCCACTTACATCAGCAAAAAGCCTGAATATAGGGATTATATCCGCGTCCTGGAAATCAAGCGATATCTTCTTTCCGACATACCTGCCCTGGTCTATTGCAAGTTCCTGCTGTTCGTCGCCCTTCTGCAGGACTGCTGCAAGGGTCTCTTCCGCTCCGACCTCTACATCGACATCCTTAGGTGCTTCTCCGGGCGGGCCTGCTTCTCCCTTATCCACCTTAACGAACATATCAGGGGCCGAAAGTGACACTACCACCCTTTTGTTTATAGCTATAACATCATAGTTGGCCTTTCTCATAAGGTCGAGAACGATCCTCGTCTTTCCGTTATGCTTGCCCCAGCGCATGCCTTCAAGAGGGTAAGCGACCTCATCCGGGACCGATGCCTTCATCTCAACTCCGGCAAAGTCGAGCACGAGCTTGCCCTCAAGCGGAAGGACGTTAGGCTTGATGTCCTGGTCTGCCTCTATTATCACCTTTACCGCATCCTTCACACTTTCGAAAGAAATGTCGGTTATCACAGCTCCGCTACCCATTGCAGGTGCGGGTTCATCCATAGCCACATCTTCTATTATTTGCTCCTCAATTATCGCTTCTTCTATCACCGGTTCATCAACTATTTCCTCCGAGACCCCGGCTTCTTCGATCACCTCTATCTCTTCCATCCCGACAGGTTCGTCAGTCGCAACGATCTCTTCGGTCATTGGTTCTTCTATGTCCGCGATCTCTGCTTCATCTATCTGTATCGTATCGTCCTCGGCTACCATCAAGACCAGCAGATTATCGTTCATTTCGGGAACAAGCTTTGCAGGGTTCTGAAGTAATATCTCAAGTTTAGTCGATATGCTTGGCTCCGTTATCAGGACCGGGTTGATCTCAGATATGCCCCGCCTGTCGGACAGTATCTTTTCCTGAAAGTTACCCGGATTCACGCCGGGGAGCCCTACTATGACCTTAAACGGGTCTCCGGGCTTATATACTATATATTCCGACGGAGCAGACAGCTGTATCCTTATCTGATTATCGAACACCTCTATCGACTCTATGACAGCCTCATCGGTAGAGGCTTGGGACGTGACATCGGCCGGAGGCGCTGATGCGCATCCCGCTATCAATAACGCAATAAAAATATTAAAGATCAATAATGATAATTGCTTTCTATTCATTGTACCTCCTCACTCTCGGAGCTTAATTTCTGTATATTTAGGGTTCGTTTTTCCCATAAAATCAATAATAAATTCCTTAACAATGATCTTATCAGACGTTATCTGATCTATCTTACCGCCGTATAACCCTATCTTCATTCCCTTTTTCAGCGTATAGGCCTTCCGGTCGGGCAAAACGACGGACGCGTAATAGTCCTTTCCATCAAATATGATCCCAAGAAGCCTGAAATCGTTCACATCATAGTTCTCCACAGGATTTGTGGTCTTTCTTTGCACATCCATCTTCTGCTTAGCAAGAGTAATTATAGAGAAGAACGGATCCCTGTTCCCTTTAGCAATATATTTCACGGGCTCGATCCTCACCGCAGGCAGTTTATCACCCGCTTTTACTTCGGTCTTTTTCATGTGCTGATCAGAGTATGCCACGCCGGTCATCAACAGGCCGAAGACCGCGACAAGAATGATCACTGTTCTATTATATGATCCTATTATCATCTCCTCTTTTGTCCCTGGCCCTTCTTCTGAAGCTGATCCAGCGGGATCGCAGAATAGGTCAGCACCCTAAAAGTGATCTTTAGCTGCCCGGGGCTTTGCCCTCCGCCTAATTTGATATCCATAATGTTAACGATCCTATCAAGCGAGGTTATCCTGCTGAAGAACTCTCCGAGGTTGTGATAGGTCCCATTCATGCTAACAGACACAGGTATAGAGAATACGATCCCTGACTTATGCCTGCTCCTTTTGCCGGGCTTCCATAAATTGATCGAAAGCCCCGACTGAAGCGCTCTGTCCGATATCTGCTTGAGAAGCCCGGAGACCTCGTTCTCTTCCGGCAGTTGCTGTGCCAATACCTTCAGGCTGAACTCAAGCTCCTTATACCTCGCTTTGATTATATCTATCTTTGCAACCTTTGCCTCAAGTTTGTCTATCTCTTTACCCTGAGCAAGGATCTCTGTGTCCAGCTTCTTGATCTTCTCCGAATTAGGCTTATAGAAGAAGAAAAAGAATACCACTATGATAATAATGGTCGGGATAAGGGCTATCCCTATCCTGGCCGCTGGCGGAAGGTTCTGCAAGTTTAAATTAAGCTTTTTTGCCACTTTGATTTCCTTGTGCTTTTATACTGAACCTTATCTGAAAAGCAAACAGGCTTACCTCCTGAACTTTCTTGCTCTTACTTTCGACAAGATAGACGTTAGAGAACATACCCGAATCCTTCAAGCTGTTCACGAACTCAACTACATTAGAGTTCGAAAAAGCATTACCGCTAATTATGATGTTATTCTTAGATACGTTCATTTTAGTAAGCCATACTCCATCAGTGAGAACCCTGCTCATCTCGTTCATTATCTTAACGGGCTCGCTTTGCTTTGCTCTCAGGCCCGTGATAACCTGCTTTTGCTGTTCGAACTGCTTTATTTTGGCCTCAAAATCCTCAACTTCCTTTACCTTGGCCCTTAGCTGCTGAAGCCTGGTCGCATTCTGCCGCTTCGTTGCTTCAAGGCTCTTTATCTTTCTGGTCTGGTTCACATATATCAATCCGGCAACAAGACATATGATCACGGTAAGGAGAACACCCAGCACGACGAAGGCCGGAAGCGGCTTTGCCTTCTTCTTTCTCTTGATCTGTAATAAATTAACTCTGATCATCTGTCGCCGTGCCTCCTTAGTGCAAGGCCTGTCGCGACCGCCGCAAGCGGAGCCATCTCTTCTATATAGGCGGAATCCATCTTGCTTGGTATCCTCACGTTCCTGAAAGGTTGTACGACCGATACATTAACATTGATCCTCTCGGCAAGCATTTCATCAAAGTTCCGTATAAGAGCGCACCCTCCACAAAGGATCACTTCGTTGATCTCTTCCTGGACAGCCGTGCTCCTGAAATACTCAATAGACCTTGATATCTCGGTAAATATATCTTCTGAAGCGGAGTACACTATAGACATCGCCTCGTCCGATGAGACACCTTCCACCGACTCACCGAACTTGAGCTTTTCGGCATCTTCATATGTGACATTGAACTCTTTCTGTATGGCTTCGGTAATTATATTGCCACCGATCGCACTGTCCCGTGTAAAGGCAGATATCCCGCCTTTCAATATATTCAGGGTTATTGTACTCGCTCCGATGTTCACGAGGACCGTATTAGCCTCGGGCTGTATCTCATAATTGACCTCATACATATTCTCGAGGGCAAATGCATCGACATCTACGATAACCGGGTTCATCCCGGCATCCTTGACAACTGTTACGAACTCGTTAATGATATCCTTCTTGACCGCCACAAGTATAACGTCCATCTGGCCGGGCTCCTCCTTCGGCCCGAGTATCTGGAAATCGATATTAACGTCATCGATGTCAAAAGGCACATACTGCTCGGCCTCGAACCTGATCGACTCTTCAAGTTCATCCTCGCTCATCTCAGGAAGTGTGATCCTTTTGATTATGACGGACGAATGTCCGGACATGCTTATCACACAGTCCTTGGTCTTGAACTTTGCCTTGGATCTCAGTTCCTTAAGAAAATCGACCAGGCGGAGAGAGTCGATAACAGCTCCGTCAACAATCAGCTCCGGAGCTGTCGGGATCATGTCGAACATGGCCAGCTCATAGCCATCCTTGACATCCTTGACCTGGACAGCCTTGATATAGCTCGACCCTATGTCCAAGCCAATAGTTGACTTCGATCCAAAAATCATAATTTATATTTACAGGATTTTCCCTTCCTTGTCAAGTGTTTTTTTCATTTTATTACATAGATTAACGGATAAACTTAAAATACTTCTTTAGGTTTTGTCGAAAATACGCGCTCCGTTCGGATCACTCCCTCCTCAATTCTGGCTATTGCAAAAAGCCTTCCATCATCATTTTTCAGTCTATATATAGCCATTTTATGCATCTCGTCTACAGTCCTGAAATTCGAAACATTATTGATGCTATACTCCACCCGCACGCCATTTTGTAGTTTAACTGCAGCTTCTGAGCGCATTCGTATTTCGGGCATATACGATAGAGCACTGTCCATTGAGACAAGACCCTTTTGCATGTCTTCATCAAGACCAACGGCATCCTCTATGCTAAAATTCCCCACCCTGGTCCTGGTCAGCCCGCTCAGGTAAGCACCGACCCCTAATTCTTTACCGATATCATCCGCAAGCGTTCTGATGTAAGTACCCTTGGAGCATACCACCCTGATACTGACAATCGGTGGCTCATAGGATGTTATCTCGATTTCCTTTATATTGACCTTTCTTCCTTCACGTTCCACAATATTACCCTTCCTGGCCAGCTTGTACAGCTTCTGGCCGTTCACCTTTACCGCTGAATACATCGGGGGGACCTGCCATATTATCCCAGTGAACTTTTCTATTACGCGCCTGGCATCCTCTTCCCTGACATCGGCTATGCTTGACGTTCCCGTTACTTTACCCTCAGAGTCGAATGTATCAGTTGCCTGACCGAGCGTTATTGATGCTTCATACTCTTTTTCCATTCCTGCAAGGAACCTCGATATCTTGGTAGCTTCATCAATGCAAACCAAAAGAACGCCTTCCGCAAGAGGGTCAAGTGTTCCCGCATGCCCTGCCTTCTTTACAGAAAGCTTCTTCTTGACCGAGGAAACTGCTCCGTGAGAGGATATGTTCAGAGGTTTATTAAGATTAAGAACATGGCTCATCAACTTACTGCTTTATCACATCCTGGACGGCCTTGAGAAGATCCGCTTTTGCATCCTTTAGTTTCCCGCTGATACTGCATCCGGCGGCGTTCCTATGCCCTCCCCCATCGAACATCGCCGCAACAGCGGATATATCTATGGTCCCCTTTGATCTAAGGCTCACCTTCCATGATTTCTGCCCTATCTGTCTTAGCAACATCGACACCTTTACCTCATCCATTAACAGTGGGTAGTTCACGAAGTTCTCTGTATCCGCGGAGACAGTGCCCGTGGTCCTGTACATCTCATCGAGAACGACCGTTACCGCTATACCATCGACCATCTCTATCCCGCTTAACATCTCCTTAAGAAGCATGAACCTGTTCTTAGAGTAATTATTAAAAAGTCTCTCCGCTATCAATCCCGGGTCGGCACCCATAATTACGAGTTCAGATGCGACAACAAGACATTCTGAGGTCGTGTTGGGATATCTGAAAATGCCGGTATCGATCCCGATTGCCGTATACAGGTTGGACGCAATATCCTTCGAAATATCTACGCCGAGCTCCTTTATCAGATAGAAGATCATCAAGCCGGTAGCAGGTGCATCCGGTATCACCCATTGCACATCACCGAAACTGTTCGATGTCTTGTGATGGTCGATCACGACGGCATGCTTGACTTCGCTCTTCTCAAGTCCTGCCCTGTCCAGAGAGTTGCAGTCCAGAAGCAGAAGGTTTTCGATGCTATCGGGAACGGAGTCAGTTATCACATCATTACCGGGAAGGAACTCGTACGACTCAGGAACGGAGTCCTTGTTGAACACCGTAACGTTCTTTCCCCTTGCCTTAAGCGCCATGCCAAGGGCTATTGAGGAACCCAGCGCATCCCCCTCGGGATTGAAATGAGACGCGATAAAGAAATTGTCTCTTTCCCTTAAGTGACCGATAACCTCACCGGGTACCTTCATTCTCTATCCTTTATCTCATCAAGCAATTTATCTATCCTCTCCCCGTACTCTATTGATTCATCTTTGAAAAACTCAAGCTGAGGGATGTACTTCAATTTGACCGTCTTTGAGAGCTCGGACCTTATGAACCCTTTTGCTGAAGTAAGCACCTCTAATGAGCTCTCGGCGTTCTTCTTATCCATCACACTGATATATACCCTGGCCAGCTTCAGGTCATCAGTTACCTTTACCGCAGTAACCGTCACGAAACCCAGCCTGGGGTCCTTTATACGCCTCATAACGATAAGGGATATCTCCTCACGAAGCAGGTCTGCGACCCTCACCGAACGTTTATAAGGGTTCATTTCAGATGATCTCCATATTATGATCTATAACCTCGAGATCATGTTCATTAAGAATAAAGTCCTTAACCTTCTGCATAACATCCTGAAGATGTCCCTTTTTGTTCGAAACACATGCAACGGCAATAATAGTTCTCTGCCATAGGTCGTTCGCCTCCTCCGCAACGGATACATTGAACTTGTTCTTTAACCTGTCTTTAAGTGAGTTCACAACATACCTCTTAGATTTGAGTGAATTAGCTTCGGGAATGAATATTTCTACTGTGAGAAGTCCAACCAGCATAGGCTGATCCGGGGCCCTTTACTACTGTTCGAGCTTTGTTGCGATTTTCTCAATTATATAGTTCTCGAGTATATCGCCGGTCTTTATATCATTGAAATTCTCTACAAGGATGCCACACTCATATCCGGACTGGACCTCACCGGTATCCTCCTTGAACCTCTTTAGTGATGCTATCTTTCCATCATAAACTACGATATTATCCCTTATCACACGTATACCATCACTGTTCCTCTTTATTACTCCGTCAATGACATAACATCCTGCAATCGTACCTAACCTCGATATTGTGAACAGGTCCCTGACCTCAGCCCTGCCAAGGATATTCTCTTTAAGTGTGGGCTCCAAAAGTCCCTCGAGAGCTTTCTTTACATCATCTATAGCCTCATAGATCACGTTATAAAGTTTGATATCGACTCCTTCGCTCTCTGCTACCTTTGCAGCCTTCACCTCCGGTCTTACATTGAAACCGATAATGATCGCATTGGAGGCCGTTGCAAGCATAACATCAGATTCATTAATGCCTCCTACCGCTGTATGTATCACCCTTACCTTCACCTCAGGGTGGATTATGCCTTCAAAGGAGTCCTTGATCGCTTCCGCTGAACCCTGCACATCGGCCTTTATTATAAGGTTAAGCTCCCTTATCTCCCCATCCTTGATCTGATCATAGACCTGGTCAAGCTTCACCTTCCTTGCCCTTGCGATCTGAGTCAAACGCTCCTTCTGATGTCTTGCCATTGCTATCTGCCGGGCCTTTTTCTCATCACCAACGACCGACAGCATATCACCTGCCTGAGGCACCTCGGCAAAACCAACCACCTCGACCGGCACCGACGGACCTGCCTCCTTCACCCTCTTTCCGATATCATCATTAAGGGCCCTTACTTTACCAAATGAGGTCCCGGCAACGAATGCATCACCAACGCGGATCGTTCCCGACTGCACAAGGATCGTTGCTACTGCACCTCTGCCCTTGTCAAGCCTTGATTCTATTATAGTACCGATCCCCGACGCCTTAGGATCGGCCTTAAGCTCGAGCATCTCAGCCTGCAGAAGGATCATCTCGAGAACATCCTCTATCCCGATCCTCTGTTTGGCGGATACCTCTACCATTATGTTGGTACCTCCCCATTCTTCAGGGACTATCCCATGCTCTGCCAGCTCGGTCTTGATCCTCTGCACATTGGCTTCGGGCTTGTCTATCTTATTTATAGCTACTACTATGGGGACCTCAGCAGCCTTGGAATGGTCTATTGCCTCCACGGTCTGAGGCATTACACCGTCATCCGCAGCCACTACAAGGACAACTATATCGGTCACTTTTGCCCCGCGTGCTCTCATCATGGTAAATGCCTCGTGACCCGGGGTATCCAGGAAGGCTATCTTCTTTCCCTTAATATTAACTTCATACGCACCAATATGCTGTGTAATGCCCCCGGCCTCCGACTCAGTGACCTTCGTCTCTCTTATTGCATCCAGAAGCGATGTCTTACCATGATCGACATGCCCCATGATCGTTACGACAGGAGACCTGGGAACCATGTTCTCTTCTTTTGATGTATCCTCTATAACATCGATATCTTCATCGGCGGCTGCTACCTCGACCTTTATATCAAGTGCGTCAGCGACCAGGACAGCAGCATCAATATCGACAGGCTGGTTTATGGTCGCCATTATGCCGAGTTCCATGAACCTCTTTATTATTTCCGGAAGTTTCTGGCCCAGAAGCTCGGCGAACTCCTTAACGGTCATACCCTCCTGGATCTTAATGGATTTCTTACGTGGCGCCGTTACCGTGGGAGCTACTATCTTCTTCTCTACTTTAACCGCAGGCCTCTGCTTGCCGTGTTTCCTCGTCGTTTTCTGATCAAACCACTTCCGGGGTTCTATTTTCCTGATAGTCTCGAAAGCGCGCTTCATGGATGGCTTGACCTTAGCCTTATCTGCACTATCAGCATCTACTTCTTTTTTGAACCTGTCAGGCAGTTCTACTTCAGTGTCGTCACCTACATCTTCCATGACAACAGGTTCTTTAATGGGGGCCGGTATCCTTAACTTCTTCTCCTGCTTCCTCTCTTCCTTCGGGACCGTCCGTACTACAGCCTCCTCTTCCGGCGTGACCTTCTTTTCTTTCTTTTTACCATCGGCCTTCTTTACTTTAGCCGCTTTCTTTGGCGTAACCTTCTTCTTAGATGAGGTTTCTTTCTTTTCAACGGTCTTCTTCTTGACAGCTTTTTTCGCCGAAGCAGATTTCTTTTTTACCGCGGTCTTCTTCTTTGTCTTGGCCGCCGACTTTTCATCCTTCTTCTTTGCCTTCTTTACGGTCTTGGCCTTACCGCCGACAGCTCTTACCTTTGCTGCCTCATCTTCCTCAAGGGCCGACATTGCCTTCTTTCCCTTCACGCCACTCTTTTCAAGAAGCTCTATAACTTCCTTGCTGTCCTTACCCACTTCTTTTGCTAGCTCATGAACCCTGATCTTGTCTGCCATTAAGTTAAAACCTCCGACGCTATCTCTTCGCGTATAGTATTAAAGTGTTCATCTGACAATTTATATTTCCTTGCCTTGCCGGACCTTGTTCTCAAGCCCGTCAGGCAATCACTTAACGGACATATATAGAATCCGCGGCCTTCCATCCTCATCTTTCTGTCCAGAACTGCGCCCCGGTCCCTGATAACGAACCTTAACATACTGGTTTTAGACCTTTTCTTACCGCAACTTATGCAGGTCCTTAGAGGCTCTTGTTTCATTTATCATAAAATGTTATCATAAACAACTTTTTTTCTGCAATTTTGCAGATTTAAAGCACTTCACGAAAGGAGACACGGGATGGCGGTATGCTATGTATGCGGGAAGGCCAAGAAAGTAGGGAACAGGGTCAGCCACGCTAACAACAAGAACAAAAGGTGGAGCAAACCTAACCTTCAGAAGATAAAGATAAACGATAAGGGTACTCTGTTAAGCGCATCTGTCTGCACAAGGTGTATTAAATCAGGTAAAGTAGTCAAAGTCATTTAAATGGAAAGGCTCTCCAAGGCCTTTGAAGACTTGATCAGAGAGCTCGGTATCGGCAAGGCTGTTACAGTTGAGATGCTAAGAAGGCGCTGGAACGAGATCGTTGGTGATACCATATCCGGCCACACAGACCCTGACCATTACAAAGGCGGCAAGCTCGTTATCAATGTGGACTCTGCTGAATGGCTCCATGAACTCCAGTACTACCAGACCAATATCCTGTCCAAATTAGAACCTTTCGACATCACAAGCGTTCGTTTCAAGTTAGGCCGCATCAGGAAAAAGCGGACTTCAGAACCACTTAATAAAGAAGCAACAACAGTATCCGATAAGGACAGGGAATTTGCACAAGAAACTTCATCTGCCATAAAGAGCGATCAACTTAAGAACGCTATCAGGAAAGCCATAGAAAGGTCCCTGGGCGACGAGAGGTCTTAGTGGCAGAACATTCCCGGAAGTATCACGCGGATTCGGCTTTCGGTTCGTAAACAAGGATAGGCTTCTCATGCTTGACCACCGTTTCCTCATTAACGATACATTCCTTGATCGACTTGCTTGAAGGGACCTCATACATAACATCCAGCATTATCTCCTCAAGGATCGCTCTCAGCCCTCTTGCGCCTGTCTTCCTTTTTATGGCTTTTTTGGCTATTGCCTTCAGAGCTCCCTCGGAGAACTGCAGTTTAACATCTTCAAGAGAAAGTAGTTTCTGGTACTGTTTAACAAGGGCGTTCTTCGGTATGGTCAATATCTTGACCAGGGCGTCTTCGTTAAGCTCATCCAGGCTCGCCACTACAGGCAGCCTGCCTATCATCTCAGGTATTATGCCGTATTTAAGAAGGTCCTCCGACTGGACACTGTCGAGCACATTGCCTACCCGCCTCTTAGATACTAGTTCAGCACCGAATCCCATCATCCTTTTCCCGGTGCGAAGCTCCACTATCTCATCCAGCCCGACAAAAGCACCACCGCAGATGAAGAGCACATTTGTCGTATCCACCTGAACATATTCCTGCTGCGGGTGTTTTCTCCCTCCCTGGGGAGGTATGTTAGCTATAGTTCCCTCGATGATCTTCAGAAGAGCCTGCTGGACCCCTTCGCCCGAAACATCCCTTGTTATGGAAGGATTATCCGACTTCTTGCTTATCTTGTCTATTTCATCGATATATACGATGCCTCTTTGTGCCCTCTCTACATCATAGTTAGCGGACTGCAGAAGCTTAAGGATTATATTCTCCACATCTTCTCCGACATAACCCGCCTCGGTTAGTGTGGTTGCATCGGCTATCGTAAAGGGAACGTCCAAAAGTCTTGCAAGAGTTTGGGCAAGCAAGGTCTTACCCGTACCTGTAGGTCCTATGAGGAGTATGTTGCTCTTCTGGAGCTCCACCTCTTTGTCATGAGGGTTATATATCCTTTTATAATGGTTGTATACGGCGACCGAAAGTATCTTTTTGGCCCTCTCCTGACCGATCACGTATTCCTGCAGAAACTCATTTATCTCTGCCGGCGTAGGAAGTTTAGGGTGTACCGAACCTTCAGCTTCTGAATGCAGTTCTTCAGCAATTATCTCGTTGCACAGCTCAACGCACTCATCGCAAATATACACGGTTGGGCCCGCTATGAGCTTCCTTACCTCTTCCTGCCCCTTACCGCAAAAAGAACATTTTAACTGAAGTTCATCTTTCTTCGACATGTGTTCTCCCGTTTATTGCCTGTCCTTTGATGTATCGCTGATGGCATATATTACCTCATCAACGATCCCATAAGTCTTTGCTTCTTCCGGTGACATAAAGAAATCCCTGTCGGTATCAGCCTGTATCTTCTCTATCGGCTGTCCCGTATGGTCTGCCAGGATCCCGTTCAGGGTGTCTTTCAGCTTCAATATCTCCCTGGCATGTATCTCTACATCCGTCGCCTGCCCCTGAAATCCTCCCATGGGCTGGTGTATCATCACTCTGGAGTGCGGGAGAATGAACCTCTTCCCTTTAGACCCCGCAGCCAGTAATAAAGCTCCCATGCTTGCAGCCTGACCGATACAATATGTGGCAATGTCAGGCTTCACATATCTCATAGTATCGTATATAGCCAGGCCGGATGATACTATTCCTCCCGGCGAGTTCACATAAAGATGTATGTCCTTCTCGGGATCCTCTGTCTGCAGGAACAGCAGCTGTGCTATAACAGTATTCGCTACATTATCATCTATAGCGGTACCCATAAAGATTATCCTGTCCTTCAAGAGCCTCGAGTATATATCATAGGCCCGTTCCGACCTTCCGGTCTGCTCAATGACCATTGGTATAATGCTCATCTATTCTCCTTTCCCGATCACTGCTTTAGAATGAATAAGTTCAGCGACCTTCTCCTTGAACACCCCATATCTCAGCCCCTCAAGCGATCCGTCTTTCGACATATACATCTGGACCAGGTTCTGAGGAGGTATCTGGGTCATCTGCGACAGTTCGAATATCTTTTCCTTCATCTCTTCTTCAGATACAGTTACGTTCTCTTTGTCACCTATTACATTTAACAATACTGCAGATTTTGCGTTCTTTAAGGCTTCAGGCCTAAGCTCTTCCTTCAAAGAGCTCTCATCCTTGTCTTTATTTTCATCTTTTCCTCTTTCGGAGGTCAAGAGCGCTGACAGTTCGTTCTCAAGCATTCCTTCAGGAACTGCAAATTCATGAGAATCTACTAGCTTCTCTATTATCTCGACTATCTGTTTCTTCCTTATCTGGACTGCCTTTGCAGACCTGATATCAGCCTTTAATGCATCCTTAAAAGCAGCCAGCCCTTCAAACCCCGCGTCCCTGGCAAAACTCTCGTCAATATCAGGAAGCTTGAGAACTTTGATCTCCTTTATCGATCCCTTAAATGTCACGGTCCTGCCTTTAAGGTCCGAGTTATGCCCTTCCGGGAAGGTGAGCTTTACTTCAAAATCATCTCCCGCCTTCTTTCCCTTGATCTCCTCCGAAAGCTCCTCAGGGTATTGATCGCTTCCCACCTTGAAGATCTCATCCTTATGCTCTTTGCCGTCCTCTATTACCTCGTAATCCATCGTTACCACATCGTCCTTCTCCGCCGGCCTTCCTGCAGGTTCAAATGACAGCTTCTCGGCCTGGATACGCTTCATGGCCGTTTCCACCTCTTCTTCGGTGATCTCCGGTTCCACGGCCTTTATCTGCACCCCTTCATATTTAAGTTCTTTTATCTCCGGCAGTACTTCAACTGTAAATGTCATCTCAAGAGGGTCGTTCCTCTTGTAATCGCTTTTCTCAAATTCCGGGTTAGATATCGGTGATAGCTTTGCCTCCTGCATAGCCCTTGAATAATACTCAGGCACAACTTTCTGCAGCACATCCGATTCGACATCCTTTCCGAACTTCTTATCAAGCAGCGATATCGGCGCCTTGCCGGGCCTGAACCCAGGTATCTTCACCCTTCGCCCCACATTAAGGAGCTCCTCCCTGATCTTCTTCTCGATGACATCCGCCGGTATCTCGACAGTCATCCTCTTTTTCGTTTCCGAAACATGCTCCAAGTTCTTTATCATCTTACCTCCTGAAATATCAGTTAAATGGTTTCTTTTTTCAGTTAATTAGGAAAGCATTGAACAGCTGACCCGTCTCATGCTGGCATGATAAAACACTTAATAATTTAATGTAATCATGGTATTTTTTTCAATCCGGCAGCCCTCGTTAAAAACCCGGATACCGGACCTTACGGAATTGATTTTTCCCTGCTCTTCAGGTATCTTTTATAAAAAATGATCGGAGGGTCGGATATGCAGCGTGTCAGATTCACAGAGCACAATGGAAAGCCGATATTATTACTGGATTTCTCACATTGTGAGCCGAAAGAAGTGCTTCAGACCATTGAGGAAGCAAAACCTATCATAAGCTCAAGACCCGAGAACTCTCTTCTGGTCCTCACAGACGTAACCAATGCTCATTTCAACGGCGAGGTATCCGATGCATTAAAACATTTCACATCGCACAATAAACCTTATATAAAGGCTTCTGCGGTTATCGGAATAACCGGACTGAAACAGGTCATATACCAGGCCGTCCTTCTGTTCTCGAAAAGGGTCATCAAGAGCTTTGATGATGCTGAAGCTGCCAAGGATTGGCTTTCTACCAACTGATCACTATTGATCGGAAAGGAACATTAGAACGGTCATCATTGCGAGTGCCCAGATAACATCCGTGGCCTCCAGCTGCAACTCTATAGTGGAGTCAAAAAGAAGGTCCGCCCTTGCAGCGAACTCGTCGTCCTCTGCCCAGAGGACCAGATATACAGGAACATCTGGAAGAGGCATTAATTTGAGCGATGAATCACCATGGTCAGCCGACGACGCTCCAAGCTCTACCCCTCTTCTCTTATAAGAAACGATATCATTCCCATACTTCCCGGAGATCTCACCCAGAGGGAGCATATGAGTCCCACCCGAAAAGATATGGCCTCCTCTTATATCGACCGGCCTTATCAGCTTGCCACTCTCCTTTACGCGTTTTGAACTGACAAGATACGAGAGGAAAGTAAGCTCGGAATAACCCCTTAGGTCATCAGTGACAGTACTTGCAATATCCGACAATGGTACAAATGAGCGGTTCTTCACATCCAGCTCAACAGACGTTCCGAATGTATTTATGCGATATACGCATCTGGCCTGTTCATAAACGGCCCCTGTACGCTTTTCTGCTTCAATAGGGTCCAGCCCTTCAACTGCATTCCAGGCCCTGGACAATCCTTCATCTATTTTTATTGGTATCATTCATGAACAGCATAGAGATCGATCTTAATTCCGCCTCTTGCCTTTCTTGCTTCTATCCGTATCGCTTTCACCGTTTTCTTCACTTTCGCTCTCGTCTTCATCCTTATCTTTGTCTTTCACTTTTTCCTTCTTCTCATCCCTTGTCCTTCTTTCCTTCTTCTCCGGAGGCCCCTTTATTTCGACCTCTTTCATTTTGGACCTTTCCCTTCTGATATCCTCATGTCTCTCTCTGCCATTATCTCCCTTATCTACACCAGGCCTTCGATCCCTTCTATCCTGCTTTTCTTCCTCTTCAATAACAAATGGGACACGCTTCATACTATCTGCATCCCTTTTTACCGGCCCGGTCCTTATCTCATCGTCATCCCTTCTATCTCTAGATCTATCTCTTTTAAACTCCTCCCTCTGCCTTTCATAACGCTCTCTTTCTTTATTCTCTCTCATTTCTCTCTTGCGTTCTATCTCCTCGTATCTTTCCCGCTCCCTTTCTCTCTCCTCATATCTCTTTATCTCTTCACGGCGTTTCCTTTCATCAAGCTTCCTGATCTTCTTATCATTATCCCGCCGTGATGGATGCTCTGTCTTATGCCTCTTAAAATGATCATATGGCCTTTCGGTATACATCTCGAGCTCAACATGGTGAGAATGAGACGGCACGACTATATGTCTCGGGAGCCTTCTTGCATTCCTCCACCTGCCCCCCTCGAGATAGAACCAGAGACCCCTGTTAATATCGAAATAGATGAATAGTGACGGATAATAACGGTATCTGTACCTGTCACGGCGGGACGGATATCTCTTCTTATGACGATCGTAATGGTCATAAGGTCTCTCACTGTTTACACTTATAATTACCGAGTCGTCGCGGGAAGGCAGAACGATCCATACAGGAAGAACCGTGGCGACCCTCCAAGATCCGGTCTCAAAATAGAACCAGAGATGCCTGTCAATGTCATAATATACCGAAACAGCAGGATAGAACATATAGTTATACTTGATCCTGCTATCGTGATGTTCGACGATTATACGCTCTGAAACATCCCCGGTATCAGCCGGATGGTGGTGATGCACGACACATGAAGAAAGAAGACCGATCATTAGGAACATCGTTAATAGCCTTAGTGTTCTCATAAATAGAACCCCCTGCATTTAAATTGATCAATTATCATTAATATTTAAAGTATACAGCAAAGGCTTATTGTTGTAAATTTTGCCTATTATCGGTAACTGAGGTACCGGAGATGTGGACATCTCTTTGCGGGAACGGGATCTTCAGTCCGCGCTTGTCAAACTCTTTGTATATTGCCGTATTAAGCTCATGGATCGTAAGACCCCTCACAGCAGGCTCGTCTACCCAGCATAACAGTTCAAAATCAAGGGACGACTCACCAAATGCCCTGAACCTTACCCTTGGCTCAGGGGCCTCTGAAACGTTATGATTGGTCACTGCCACATTGAGAAGGGCATCCTGCACGATATCTATATCGCTACCGTATGCTACCCCTATCGGTATCCTTACCCTGAACTTCGGGACAGGTGCGCTCTCATTTATTATCTTCGAGTTAGCTATGGCGGCATTGGGTACTGTTATCAAAACATCATCTCGCGTCTTGATACGTGTGCTCCTTATGCCTATTGCTACTACCTCCCCTCTTTCCTGCCCATCCAATACTATATAATCGCCGATCTTAAAAGGCCTGTCTATAAATATGCTCAATCCCCCAAAGAAGTTAGCAACAGTATCCTTCGCGGCCAGGGCAATGATAGCACCTGCAATTCCTGCAGATGCAAGAAGCGGTGTAACATTGATCTTCCAGATAGACAATAATATGTAAATACCAAGAGCTACGAGGGCTATAAGGGCGACATTTTTTACCAGGGGTATCATGCTCTTCTGAAGCCCTGTCGCGTCAGATACCTTTGACAGTGTATACTCTATGATCATGTTGCTTTCTTTTATTGCCAGAACTACCCACATCAATGTGATCAGTGAATAGACAAGCGCATCGGCGAAATGATGGAACTTGTCCCCGGTCTTCAATAATGATACAGCGACAAGCGATCCTATCAATATAACCGTCAAAAAGATAGGTCGTCTCACAACATCAATCAACTGATTATCAAGATCTGTATTGGTAAGCCTTGCGAACCGCCGCAGGACCTTGCCAAGGAAGATGTCCAGGACTACAGCAGCAAGGACGAATATTGCGGCAGCGATAACTGCATTTAAGATATCTGAAGAAGAGAGGTTCAATGCATCTATCAGGTCCTTCATAGGACTAATATAAATCAAGGAAAGATCAAACCGCAAGGAGCTATCATTGCAGTACGGTCTGTTTACTTAATTGCAGATCGGAGAAAGTTTACTTCTTTTTCTTGCTTGCAGACTTTCTTTTATACTTAACGTTTATCTCGTAAGATATCTCAGCATGGTCAGCAGGAGAACTTCCGTTCTTCCCTCTGCACTTCATAGCTCCGGAATCTGCTTTGGATCCCTTCTTGAGCATCTTCTTTATGACCGGTGTCAGGTCATAGCCACCCTTTTCACAGCCTTTTACGAGACATTCCATATGAAAGTAAGCATAACTTGTCGGGAAGACGTTCACTGTCCTGTCCATTATGATCGGGACCGCTGCCTTGTGAACATACTTCATCTGAATAGTAATATTGGAAACGCCTGGATACACCTCGGAGAGCATACCGGCCTCTCTTCTTTTTCTCTTCTTGGTCTCTTTCTTTTCTATCGATGCCTGTCTGTACAAACTTATACTCCCGGATTTGTTAATGCCCCCTCCTGTAACGGAGGGGGCTAGTTGTCAGATCTTGTTAACGTTGATAGCCTTTGGGCCCTTGGGGCCTTCTTCTGTCTCGAATGATACAGAATCGCCTTCAGCAAGTG
The DNA here is from genome assembly GCA_020351835.1 of Nitrospirota bacterium. Classification (GTDB taxonomy): domain Bacteria; phylum Nitrospirota; class Thermodesulfovibrionia; order Thermodesulfovibrionales; family BMS3Bbin05; genus BMS3Bbin05. Next base: position 2,128,668 of record CP070669.1, on the reverse strand, counting down.
ACCTGAAACCATCACTTTGAATGGATGAAAAGTGGACAAAAACGTCCTGGCCGTCCTCACTCGTAATGAAGCCGTAACCTTTGGCATCATTGAACCACTTAACTGTTCCGTTAGCCATGCTGCTAGTCCTCCCTTTGATAAATTGGAAGTGTCAGAATAACTGCAATAGAAAAAAGGCCACCAAGCTAAAAGTCTCTGTGGCCTTTAAGTCACAAAAAACTTCTGAACTTCTCAGTTATTTTGACATCATTCATGAAAAAAAGTCAATAAATAGAGGCATTTACCTCATTTTACGCATCGAAATGCCATGAAAACATTAAATAATGAACACTTAGATGGAAGGTCATTGGAGGGTGCAGCCCTTAAAACATAGCGTTGCTTCGGGCCTAAGTTATTGATATATTGACATTTTTATGACTTCTTTAGGGTCGTCAGATGCCCATTAGCTCTCAATGCAATATTTTCTGACTAAGTACTATACTATGACCATGAAAATCTTCCTTATAGACGGTAACTCATACATTTACAGAGGCTATTATGCAATAAGGGGCCTGACAACGTCTTCAGGGCGCCCCAGCAATGCCATATTCGGCTTTACTAACATGCTTATAAAGATAATCAAGGATAATGCTCCGGACGGGATGGCAATTGCTATGGATAGCAGGGAACCTACTAAGCGACACGAGGCATATGAGCATTACAAGTCGCACAGGCCTGAAACACCTGATGACCTGGTAGACCAGATCCCCACTATCATGGAGATCATCAGAGCATTCAGAATACCGGTATATGAGATACCAGGGTATGAAGCCGATGACATCCTTGCCGCGGCAGCCCGTATGCTGTCTGCCGATGATAATGAGATCTACATAGTGGCGGCAGACAAGGACATGCTTCAGGTAATAGACGATAGGATCAAGGTCTACGATCCCATAAAGGACATGGTGATAGACAGTGAGCAGGTTAAGGATAAGTTCGGGGTACCACCTGCGAGGATCCCCGAGGTTATGGCTCTCATGGGTGACCCGGTAGATAATATCCCTGGGGCTAAAGGGATCGGGCCCAAGACCGCCAGGGAACTCCTTTCTAAGGTCAAAAGTCTTGATGAGCTCATCGAGAATCCATCTCTTGCCGGGAAAGACCGGTGGGAAAAGATGATAAAGGAGAATAAAGAAGACATTATTTTGAGCCATGACCTTGCAAAGATCATTTATGATGTCCCCATGGATATAAGGGCTGAGGACTGCCTTATAACAGAACCCGATACCGGTACCCTCCTGAGGCTTTTTAAGGAACTGGAATTCACATCCCTGCTTCAGCACATCTCATCAGGCGCTCATAAGATATCTATGGAGCTGCTAACGGAGCCAACCGATATTAAAAGGATCATTTCGGGAACGAAGGATATAATATCATTCGATGTTGAGACCACAGGTACTGATGCTGTAGATGCAGAGATAGTGGGTATTTCATTCTGCCTGAATAAGGGCAGCGGATATTACATCCCCGTGGGTCACACATGCATTACGGATATCACTCAGCCTGATCTCAGGGAAGTTATCGGCATTATCAGGCCGATACTTGAAGATCCGTCGATAAGCAAGGTAGGGCATAACCTTAAATACGACATTATCTGTTTCAGAAAATATGATGTGACGGTAAGGGGCAGGATATTCGATACCATGGTAGCATCATACCTTCTGAACCCAAACAAGAGCACTCATAATCTTGAGGCGACCGTACTTGACCATATCGGTTCGAAGAAGAAGGGTTATAAGGAAGTTGCCGGAAAGATAAAGAACTTCTCCGAACTGGACATTGAAACAGCCGGTCAGTACTCGGCTGAGGATGCCGCTTTCTCGTTCGCCCTAAAGGAAATACTTTTCGATAAACTGGAAAACGACGGATTACTGCACGTTTACGATAACATGGAAGAGCCGCTCATAAATGTGCTGGTCGATATAGAGCTTGCCGGGGTCAAGGTGGACATCGCTAAACTTAAAAAGTACTCTGCCTCTATAAGCAAGGAGATCAGAGGGATCCGCGATGAGATCTACGGCCTTGCAGGCAGAGAGTTCAACATAAACTCTCCCAAACAGCTCGGAGAGGTCCTCTTCAATGAGATCGGGCTCAGACCCATCAAGAAGACCAAGAGCGGTTATTCCACGGATATAAGCGTGCTTGAGGAACTTTCCTTAGAGCATGACCTGCCAAAAGAGATCCTGGAGTACAGGTCGCTCAGCAAGATAAAGAACACATACCTGGATACCCTGCAAGAGCTGACAAGCAGTTCGACCGGTCGTGTTCATACCTCTTTCAATCAGACGGTGACAGCGACCGGAAGGCTGAGCAGCAGTGAACCCAACCTCCAGAACATTCCGGCAAGAGGAGAGTGGGGAAAAAAAATAAGGGAGTCGTTCATTGCAGAGGATGGCAATGTGATCATATCCGCAGACTATTCTCAGATCGAACTGCGTATCCTGGCCCATATGAGCGGCGATAAAAGATTAATGACATCTTTCATGGAAGACAGCGACATCCACTCCAATACGGCCATGGACGTCTTTGAGGTATCGGAAGGTGAGCTGACCGCAGACATGAGGCGCGTGGCAAAAGCGGTAAACTTCGGAATAATCTATGGGATCACACCCTTCGGTCTTTCAGAAACGCTAAAATGCACCCCGGACAAAGCAAAGGAATATATTGACAGGTATTTTTCTATACACCCCGGTGTACAGGACTTCATCCGCGCTACGATCGAAGGCACCAGGCGCTCAGGACATGCTGTCACTCTGTTGGGCAGAAAAAGACCTGTCCCGGACATATCGAGCAAGAACTCTGTACGGAGGGCCCAGGCTGAAAGGATAGCTGTCAACACCCCTATACAGGGGACAGCCGCTGACATAATAAAATTAGCGATGATCAACCTGAAAAAAAGATTTACATCTGAATCCTTGGGTGCTACAATTATCCTACAGGTTCATGATGAGCTTGTCGTTGAGAGCTCAAAAAGAAACAGCTCAGCTGTTATATCCGCGTTAAGAACCGAGATGGAAAGCGCTGTCAAGCTTAATGTACCATTAAAGGTAGATATTTCATCGGGGAGTAACTGGGCCGAGGCCCACTAATCATGGGGGTATCAAAATGGCAAAGAAGAGCATAAAGAAAAAGACCAAAAAGAAGACAGTAAAGAAAAAGACAGCCAGGAAGACCACCGCAAAAGGCAAGGTCAAGAAAAAGGCCACTCCCAAAGTAAAAAAGAAGAAAGTGACCAAGAAGAAGACCGCAACAAAGACCAAGGCAAAGAAAAAAACATCGCCTAAGGCCAAAAAGAAGGCGGCAAAAAAGACTGCAAAGAAAAAGAAGGTCGTCAAGAAAAAAATAAAGAAAAAGACAGCTAAGAAGGCAACGGCTAAAAAAGCCAAGAAGAAGGCCTCCCCTAAGTCAAAGAAGAAAAGAGCAACGAAAAAGAAAAAGGCGGCTGTCAAGAAAGCGACAGCAACCGGGAAGAAACCGTCGACAAAGACGAGATCAACTTCGAGAAGGCCCCGCTCTCTTGGTGAGTCACAGCAGACCCCGGTCTCAAAGGG
>CP070669.1:2101002-2124978 GCA_020351835.1 Nitrospirota bacterium | reverse complement strand
TGGCACATGCTGGTGCTTCTTTCTGAACTGACCGGATCTATGACAGTCATAACAGAGCCTGGGCTGGTCACCTTTAAGTGCAAGCTGCGGCGATCCGCCTGCGTGTGAGTTGCCGTGACAGGAGTTGCACCCTTTATCGATAGCTTTGTGCACTATTGTCGCCTTGGTCATGGCTCCATGGCATTCAAGACAATCTTTCTTGTCTGCAGCCGATACATTGCCGGTAACGGATATCGTGAACATAACGACCGGGACCAAAAGCAGAAGTCTATATAGTAATTTTGTGTTTGTCATCATTTTGCCTGTTTAATGAACTGTTTCAGCTCTTTATCATTGGGGTCTATCTTCAGCGCCCTTTGCCACGCATTACGCGCCTTCTTCTTCTCTCCCATCGCAAAGTAAGCCGATCCGAGCCTTTTCCATGCGAGAAGGCTGTCCGGGTCGAGCGCTATCACTATCCCAGTTTCCTGTATCGACATATCATAGCGCCCCTCATATATGTGGTTAAGGGCGGCGAACAGATACTGGTCGATTATGTTCATAGAACCAATAGGGGGTTCCATTGTAGCTACGAGAGTTGCATACTTCATTTCCATGTAGTTCTTGATAGCAAGTGCCGTAGTGTTCTGGGGGTCTATCTGTACTGCGTACCATGCAGCAGCTACGGCCGCTTTCTTGTTGCCGTCTATCGCTATATGGTTGGATAGAGAGGTCCTCATGATATCGTAAGCCTTTCCTCTTTCATCCATCCGGTTTACGATCTTTGTGGTATCGTCAAGGTTGGATATGATCGTCTTTACATCAAGATCGGTCGGATTATCGACCAGGATCTTGTAGTAGTTGTCGCGCGCGGAAAGGTAATCGCCCTTCCTGTAAAGTTTCTCAGCCTCGGAGTACTGTATCTGTATCTTCTCTCTTATGGCCGATGCAATAAGCCTTTTTGCGGCTTGCTGGCTGTCATCTATCGCGAGTACTTTGTTCCACTCCTCTATGGCCAGGTCGTATTTCTTCTGCTTCATATACTGGTCAGCCTGATCGTAGTGTTTCTTGGTCTTTGCGCTTGAGACCGACTGTTTGGCCTTGGCAAGCATTTCTCGTGCACGCCGGTCGTAAGGTTTAATGGAAAGGATCTTCTCGAGCTCATTGGCAGCCGAGTTCCTGTCGCCCTTTTCTAGAAAGTCATTCGCACGCGAATACATCTCATCGATGGTCTTGTCAGAGACGAGGTTCTTTGTGATCTCTATCAGGCGTGAGAACCTTTGATCCCCAGGGTTCATCCTTAATATCTTTTCCCATGAGTCTATAGCGCTGGCATAATCATCTTTCATGAAAGCCTCGGCCGCCTCCTGGCAGAAAGGCTCCATCGCCTGTTGCTTGGCAAGGTTAAGGTACCTGTTAGCTGTCTTTTCAAGAGGGTCTATTGCGAGTATCTCATTCAGGACCGGGACAGCTTTATCGAACTCCTTTTTGCGAAGCAGCTCTAAAGCCTCTGTCTTGAGTTCCTCTACCTTCTCCAGCTGTCGGGCAGTAATGGCATCAGCCGACGATGAAAAGCTCATTAAGAGCACAAGTATGACCGCTATCTTCCTCATGCTTCTCTACCCTTCCTTATGATAGTGATCTCGATCCGTCTGTTACGAGCCCTGTTATCCGCTGTATCGTTCGAAAAGATCGGCCTGAACTCGCCGAAACCGTGGGCAATAAGTCTTTCCGGATCGATCTCTTTATTTATAAGGAAATATAATACACTGAATGCCCTGGCAGATGAAAGCTCCCAGTTCGAATCGAAGAACCTGTTATGTATAGGGATGTTATCGGTATGGCCCTCTACCACGACAGTGTTATCTACATTCTTCAGGTTATCCGCTAGCTCTCTGAACAGAGGCAGTATACCCGGTTTAAGGTCTGCCAAACCGCTTTCAAACAGAGCCGGGCTTTTGAGGTCAAGTTTTATAAAACGAGCCGATACTTTAATCTCCGCGATATCGTTCATATTATTATCGTTTATATACTTCTGCATGTTCTTGGCAAGGATTATCTCTTTCTTCAGGCCTTCGTTCGTATCGTCAAGTTCAGCAATAGCCATCTCATAGTCTATTGACTGCTTATATGAATCAACAAACAGGATTGCAAAGAAAATGAGCAGTATAAGCATCAGGGTACTGTAGGGAAGCATCCAGAGCGAGCTGTCATCGCGGTCCCTTTCTGAAGCTATTATAAGTTTAGTAAAAGATAGCATATAGCTATAGCCTCTGTTTCCTTATTATGTTGATCTCTATCCGTCGATTGCGCGACCTGTTATCTTCAGTGTCGTTAGGGTATGCAGGGTGGTACTCACCGTACCCTGCTGATATTAGCTGTTCCGGCAATAATCCCCTTTTGGTAAAGAAATCTATAACGCTCACCGCGCGAGCTACGGACAGCTCCCAGTTCGATCGGTATCTCCCGCCCCTTACAGGCACGTTATCGGTATGGCCCTCTATGACAATGTCATTAGGAAAGCGGCTCAGAGGCTCCGCAAGACTTGACAGTGCATCGGTAATATTGTCGTTCAGTTCCGCACTTCCGATAGAAAAGAAACGCGGCAGGTTCAGTGTGACCTTTACCTCGTTCTCGTCAACTTCCAGTTTTGCGTGGCCGGCCAGTTTGCCGTATGTTATTGCGTTCCGCAGGTTACTGATGGCATCTTCATCCTTGATCTGCCTCAGGAGCTTTTCTCCTTTAAGCTCGGTCTTCCTTACCTCATCGCTTACCGCATGCTCCATTCCCTCTATCATCAATTGCCTCTCGGGATCGCTCATCCTTGTCATGGCGAAGAGTATAAGGAAGAAGAGCATGAGATTAGTGCTCATGTCGGAGAATATGATGAGCCACAATGGGCTCGACCTTTTTCTGTGCTGGTCGGAATAGATACGCTTAAGGAGCATTATTTGCTTTCGCTTTTTTCCCTTATGTGGGATGAAAGAAATGCGTTGAGTTTCTTCCTGACTATGAGCGGCAGGTCACCGCTGTGAATGGCAATAATGCCTTCTGCTATAAGTTCCTTGATCAGGACATCCCGTTCACTGTGTTCGTTCAGCTTTATGGAGATCGGCAGAAAAAGAAAGTTTGCGGCGAATATACCATAAAATGTGGTCGTTATAGCGATTGCCATATTGCTTCCCATAGATGCAGGGTCAGCAAGATTGCGGAGGACCCCGACTATTCCTATGAGGGTACCGAGAAGCCCGAATATCGGAGAAAGTGTTGCCATTGTACGGAACACTCCGCACACTTTTTGGAAGCTCTGTCTGGTATACAGGATCTCTTTTTCCATGTTATCCCTGACTATGGCCGGGTCCAGGCCATCTATAACCATCTGCATGCCATGCGAAAAGAACTTGCTCTCTATCTTGCCAAGGTCTCCCTGAAGGCTTTCTATGCTCTGTCTTCTCGCCTTCTCTGCCAATGAGGTCATCGACTCAACGACCTCCTCAAGATATTCATATGTGTTCCTCTTAGGGAAGAACATAAGTCTGAAAGATGGAACGGTCTGCTTTATAAGGTCCCACGGATATGCTATTAGTGTAGCGCTGAAAGTTCCTCCAAACACGAGCAGTGCGGCGACAGGGTTAAGTACCATGTCAAGAATATTTCCCTGAAGCATTACGAGATAAACCGTTGCGCCGCCGAGGAGCAGTCCTATGATAGTCATAAAATCCATATCAGTTGTTCACTCCTTCTATTGCTCCCTCATCCATAAGGCTTGCAAGGCGCATCATGAGGTTTATTCTTTCTTTGCGAAGGCGTCCGGGTGAAAGAGGCTGGCTGAGCTCCATCTCCTGCTTGAGCCTTTCGACCGCGCCCTCACTGAGCGATCCCAGGATCTTCTCTATTACCTTATCTGACGAGCCTTTTACGATCTGCGCGAAGATGAGAGGGTTGGTCCTTCTGTAAAGTGCCCTTATGCCCTGTGCCGGAAGATCTGATATTGTATCATCGAAGCTCTTTACCCTGGTCTTCAGTCGGGATGCGGTATCCCTGTCCTTCTGCTCCATCATGCCCATAGCCTTTTCCCTGACATCATCATCCGAAAGTCTCATGAGCGATATGAACTTCCTCTCTCCCCCGACAACGTAGCTTAGTTGTTCTCTTATCTCGGACTCGAGCTTCTTTACCCCGTCCGGGTCGACCTTCTCATTGCTAAGGTGCAGGGCAACCTCTGCCTGTTCATCCGTGCCGAAAGATTCGAGCAATTTTGCCGCCAGATCTATCTCGAGGAAGTTAGCTACCGTTGCTATATCCTCAGCCGATCTGTCTTTAAGAAGATATGACAGGTTAGAGAGGTCTCTCTCGGATATGAAAGAGAAAGGCTGCTGCTCGCCTGCATCGTATGCTCCAGTAATATCACTGCTTATTCCGGGTTCTTCCATCTCGTAGCTGGGGCTATATGCTTCTATCCCTGCGTTTGCGCCCCTTACCTGGTCCCAGTCGACCGAAGCAATTGCGTTTGAAAGGTTCTTAAGAGGGTCCGACAGGAACGACGCTCCAGCGAGAAAGAAAAGGGCCGCCGCAAGGCCAAGTGCTAGTATGAAAAGGTTCTTGGGATAGAATATCGAGGACCAGTAGAACTTCTCTCCCTTGAAGTCGATCGGAACTATTTCAACCTTATCCCCTCTCGTCTCGTTGTAACCGACAACCTGCTTTGCAAGGTTATCTACAAGGTCTACAATTGACTGTGAAAGCCCTTTATCAAGCCATATGGAGACGCTCATTTTGTTTACCTTATATTTACTGCCGCCCGCTCCGGGGAAGAGAAGCTCAGCAGTCTCCTTAAGGCCCGTACCGAACTCTTTCTTTACCGGAACTCCGGGCAATACTAGCGCATCCTGGCTCTTTTTCTTTGTTATACTTCCTTTGTTGGAATCACCGCCCTTGACCGTGCCGATATCGGCATTGATTATGATGACACCCCTGTCGCTTCCGGTGATCTCGGTGATTATGTGTTTCAGCCTCTTCTCCAGGTGGTTCTCTAACGAGATCTTAAATGCGAAGTCCTCGCTCATATTAGCAGCGAATGCGAAATTAACACCGATGGCCAGAAAGAAGATGATCGCGATTAATGGAGAGTACTTAGATTTGATTGTCATAATAAACTCCCTCTCAGATCGTAGTTAAATGGGTAAAATCAAAGACTGATCGTAAAAACTCATCAGACTATCATATCGTTAACTTAATTGTAAAGTTGTTTATGAACTAATAGGGAACTCTTATGTATGAGCGCTTGATATTGACGACCGGCTTTCATTACAATAAAGCCGGTTTTTGTGTTAACAAGGGTATTGAGCTAATAAAAATGATTGATATCGAAAGAAAAATCCCTTTGATCAGGTTTATCTGCATGGTCACCATCGTGTTCTTTTCGCTTACATTTGCAATCCAATCTACAGCTGCAGAGAAGAAGACCGGCAAGGTTCAGTCTAAGAAAAGCACTCAAAAGGTCTCTTCCGGCACCTCTCACAGGTTCGCGGACAATGGGGACGGTACCGTACTCGACAGGGATACCGGGCTTATATGGATGAAGGACGCCAATATACACAAACTTCCTCTTCCATGGCTTGGTGCCAGACAGTACATCCAGGAGATGAACAGCGGTATAAGACCTAATTTCGGATATACGGACTGGAGGCTCCCGGCGATAAACGAGCTTCAGACCCTTATAGACAGGTCAAAGTTCTATCCTGCTCTTCAGGTTGGACATCCCTTTGACGGTGTACAGAACCATTTTTACTGGTCGGCGTCTACCGGCAGGGATATAATCGACTACGTATGGATCCTTGATATCGCATCCGGAGAGATGACAATAGACTATATGTCAGCCTGCAGTTACAAGTTCCTGTGGCCGGTCCGTTCGAGCTGGATGCCTAAAAAAGCAGTCGCCGGTGCGGTGATGACAGGCGGCCTTAACGAATATGGACAGTTGGGAGATGGGAGCAATAATAGCAGGGAGGGCCTTTTGCCTATCGGCGGAATGGAAGACGTGATCAGTGTCGCTTCGGGAGTAGACCATTCTGTTGCCATCAAATCAGATGGATCGGCCTGGACATGGGGGCGCAACAACCGTGGACAGCTTGGCAACGGCGACAACATAGACAGTAAGATCCCGGTGCTGGTGAAGGACCTGATGAGGGTAACGGATGTTTCTGCAGGCATGTACCATACAATAGCTCTCAGCGCTGACGGGTCCGTGTGGGCATGGGGCGGTAACTCTTACGGTCAGCTTGGTAACGGGTCGACCAGGGACAGTAATGAACCTGTCAAAGTGAAAGGCCTGAATAACATAGTTTCTGTAGATGCAGGAATGTTCCATAATGTGGCCGTAAAGCAGGACGGATCAGTGTTCACCTGGGGATGGAATGTCCAGGGGCAGTTGGGTGACGGTTCGACTAGATCAAGGGAGGCCCCGGTGAATGTAAAGGGACTTACAGGCATAAAGAACGCCTCGGCCGGACTTCACCACACGGTAGCGCAGGGTTCTGACGGTTCGGTCTGGGCCTGGGGCTGGAACATTAACGGAATACTGGGGGACAGGTCACGAAAGATGAGGACATCGCCAATTAAGGTTCCAGGCCTGTCAGGGATGATAGGGATATCGGCAGGGCTTTATCATACCGTAGCTCTTAAGAAGGACGGTTCGGTCTGGGCCTGGGGAGGCAATGAGTTCGGTCAGCTCGGGAAAAAGGACGCAAACGGTTCGGTAGCCTTTAAGATACCGGGGGTAGGAAGTATTAAGAAGGTTTCGGCCGGTATGTATCATACATTGGCACTTATGAACGACGGGACTACATGGGTATGGGGTAAGGACCTGCATGACCAGCCTGTCAAGCCTGCACCGGTCAGAATGTGGGATGTATCTGTCGTAAGTGACGTATCTGCAGGTAAGTACTCTTCAATTGTTGTCGGTGGTATAGGCACCCAGTAACAGACACGGCAGGTTCACTTCTTTGGCTCTTTTGTCTCTATCGTAAACTCAAAAAATGACTTGCACTTCTGAAGTCTCATCACGAATATCTTCATCCTTCTGTCCCCTGATGTGCTTATCTTGATCGTCAGCTCATCTGCCTGAGCTATGAGGTCCTGAAGCTCCTTGATACTGAGCTCATCCGCTATCTGGACCTTTGAGCATACTTCTCTCAGTTCATCCTTCCAGTCATCACCTGACTCAGCAATATTGACCGGCACGATAACAAAAAAAGTGAATATACTGACCAGGAGTAGCGGTATAAGTGATTTATATCTTTTCATGTTATTACTTTTACATGAAAGATCAATGGCTTGTCAAGACAAATGTATTTATGGGTTTTGATCTGAATTATAATCAATTGCAGATGAATTGCAATTTGGTCCTGAATAGAATTATGATTTATCCTGTGACAAAGGGGTAATTAATGGATATTGATAAAGATAATGGACCAGATGAACTAAAGGAAGAACACCGGGCTGACAGAACTTTAGATGTTAAGGGGTTCAACTGTCCCATACCCGTACTCAGTGCTAAAAAGGAGATAGGGCAAATGGCAGATGGTCAGGTCCTTAAGATTATTTCATCGGACCCGGGATCGAAAGCTGATATGATATCCTTTGCCGGAAGGTATGGCCATGAGATGATCGATACGAAGGAATCGGCCGGGGAACTGGTGTTTCTTATCAGGATAAATGCTTCAAAAGGTCACTAAAAGTTCCCCTTGTTGCCTTTAAGCGGGCCGGCTTTAATATCGGTGCCATAACACATTGTAAATATTGACTTATTTATCTGATAGTGCTATAGTCACAGTATGTTGAGGAGCTCTATTCTTTTAATTGTATTGTTATCATTATGTAGTCCGGTAACAGCCGATATTTACAGGTACGAGAATGCTGAAGGTGTTATAGTGTACTCGGATATCCCTTATGAAGGTAGTGCAAGCCTTTTATCCAGGTCCAAGCAGTACGCTTCAAACAGCCTTAATTTGGTGAAGGGCAATTTCTATAAGAACGTAGGTAAATATTTCCCCATTGCCAAAAGATTAGCTGAAGAATACTCCGTAGACCCCGAGCTCATAAGGGCCATGATCACGGTTGAATCGAACTGGTATCCCGAGGCGATCTCCTCAAAGGGTGCAATGGGGTTGATGCAGCTTATGCCTATGACGGCCAAATCCCTTTCTGTTAGTGATCCGTTCGACCCTGAGGAGAACATTTCCGGAGGGGTAAGATACTTCAGGATGCTTCTTGACATGTTCAAGGGGGACCTTCGAAAGTCCCTTGCCGCATACAACGCCGGACCTACGAGGGTGATGAAGAAAGTAAACTTCTCGAAGAACACGGAGACATACAAATATGTAAGAAAGATACTGGCACTGTACGGCGGTGAGGAAAGGTTCAGCTATGTGCCGATGAAAAAAGACGCCATATCCAGGCCGATATTCAAGATCGTTCTGAGCGACGGCACGCTTCTCTTTACTGACACCCCCCTTGAGTTCACGGATGAAAGCTTTTAGATGACCGATATCGCAGTTCTCCAGGACCGGATCATCAGTTTGAAGAAAAAGCGCAACGCCGTTATACTTGCGCATAATTACCAGAGGGACGAGGTTCAGGACATAGCGGACTTTACTGGCGACTCTCTTGAGCTGTCAAGGCAGGCCGCCGGGGTGGACTGCGATGTAATAGTGTTCTGCGGTGTCAATTTTATGGCTGAGAGCGCTTCGATCCTTTCTCCCGATAAAACGGTATTGCTTCCGGAACTTGAAGCGAACTGCCCCATGGCAGATATGATCAGAGTAAGGGGTGAGAGGAAGGTATGGAAGAACTTCCCGGGTTATACTGAGCAGCCGGCTTTCGTTTTCCCCCACGATTTTACCCTGAGGGATATAAAGGAGAAATATCCTGATGCGGCGGTAGTGACCTACGTTAATACAACAGCGGACATCAAGGCCGAGAGTGATATATGTTGCACGTCATCAAATGTAATTAAGGTCATTGAATCCATCCCGCAGGAGGAGATCATTTGCATACCGGACAAGAACCTGTCAATGTGGGCGGCCAGGAACACCGGCAAGAAGATCATTGCATGGGATGGTTTCTGCCATGTACATGACAGGATCACTGTAAAGGATGTTGAGAAAGCGCGAGCTGACCATCCTGATGCGGTCCTGATGGCACATCCGGAATGCCGGCTCGAGGTCTGTGAGGCCGCCGATCATGTAACGAGCACTTCAGGGATGCTCAGGTTTGCCAGGGGATCTGATGCTAAAGAGTTCATAGTGGGTACGGAGGTAGGCCTGATGTACAGGCTAGGGAAAGAGAACCCCGGGAAGATGTTCCACCCGCTGAGAAAGGACATGATATGTCCTAACATGAAGAAGACGCGTCTTGAAAGTGTCGTGAACGCCCTTGAGAACATGGTAAATGTTATCAAGGTCCCCGAGGATATCAGGGTCCCCGCCAAAGAGGCACTCGACAAGATGCTGGCGATCGTTTGACCATCAAAACTGTATCTCGACCGGAGTATGTCTTTTTTGACAATTTCTTCCGGATATGCTTTAATAGACAAGCATTACTTTTAAATTAGTCCCGCGCGGCTAATAAGGTAAAGGAGATACTGTTGGAAAAAAAGATAATAACGAGACCTTTCCTCTGATCGGGGAAAGGTTTTTTTTTGTCCAAAGACCTTTATTGATCGGGGAATGACCTATGACAGATCCTAAAATACTGCTGGACAAGAGCGACATGGAACGGGCTATATCCAGAATAGCGCACGAGATAATAGAGAACAATAAGGGGGTTGTGGATGTCTGCCTGATCGGTATACAGAGGGGAGGGGTTCATATGGCGAGGAGGCTCTCCGATAGGATAGATCTGATAGAGGGGCAGAAAGTACAGGTCGGCACTCTTGACATAGCGATGTACAGGGATGACCTGGACATACGGGACGAGCAGCCGAGGATAAGAAGGACCGATGTCCCTTTCGATATTAACGGAAAGGTAGTCATCCTTGTAGATGACGTGTTTTTTACCGGCAGGTCCATAAGAGCGGCTATGGACGCATTGATGGACATAGGCAGGCCCGCGGTAATTCAGCTTGCGGTATTGATAGACCGTGGACACAGAGAACTTCCGATAAGGGCTGATTATGCCGGGAAGAATATCCCGACCTCAAAGAACGAAACGATAGAGGTTGTGTTCAAGGAAGATGCAGGAAAGGACGAGGTAATATTGAAAAGATCAGAGGGTGAAGAGTGAGCTCGCTTGGACAAAAGGACCTTCTTGGCATAAGGGGAATGACCAGAGAGCAGATATCCCTTGTTCTTGAAACGGCCTCGGGTTTTAAGGACGTTCTGAAGCGTGACATTAAGAAGGTCCCGGCCCTTCGCGGACGAACGGTGTTCAATCTTTTTTTCGAGCCTTCGACAAGGACGAGAACATCTTTTGAGCTTGCTGCAAAGAGATTGAGCACCGATGTTGTGAACTTTTCTGTCCCTACAAGCAGCGTGGTAAAAGGAGAGAGCCTTCTGGATACTATCGCTACTATCGAGTCATATGGAGTTGATTACATAATAATACGCCATGCCTCAAGCGGCGTACCGCATTTTATAGCTCAGCACTCTGATGCATCGGTACTTAATGCAGGTGACGGGATAAACGAACATCCGACCCAGGCCCTCCTCGATGCATTTACGATCATGGAGCATAAGACACAGATCGAAGGGCTAAAGATAGCCATAGTAGGTGATATCCTTCACAGCCGGGTTGCCAAATCGAACATATATTGCCTCAGGGAGCTCGGTGCCGAGGTCAGACTTATAGCCCCTCCCACGTTCGTGCCTTCTCATATAAACGAAGAGGGTATCGATATCCATTATGACATGGATGAAGGGCTAAAGGGAGCTGATGTGATAATGATGCTTCGGATACAGAGGGAAAGACAGGGAGGAGGGTTCCTCCCGTCAAGCGATGAGTATTCCAGGTTCTGGGGCCTTACACGTGAAAGACTGAATATGGCGGATCCTGAGGCTATAGTGATGCATCCGGGACCGATGAACAGAGGCATAGAGATCGCATCGGAGGTGGCTGATGATGAGCGTTCGGTCATTCTTGAGCAGGTGACGAACGGTGTTGCCGTACGGATGGCCGTTATTTATCTCCTGGGCAGGTCAAAGGAGAAAGAGCAATGAAGGTTCTTATCAGGAACGGGCATATCGTAGATCCCTCGCAGGGACTGGATTCCAAAGGTGACCTGCTTGTCGAGGGCCGTACAATATTAAAGACAGGGAAGAACATAAAGGTAAAGGCCAACGATCCTGAGATCAGGATAGTAGATGCGTCAGGTCTTTACGTAATGCCTGGTCTTGTTGACATGCACGTTCATCTTAGGGAGCCCGGCTTCGAGTATAAGGAGACGATACGGACCGGTACACTGGCCGCTGTAAGGGGGGGATTTACTTCAGTATGCTGCATGCCTAATACAAAACCGGTAAATGATAATGAGACCGTTACGGAGTTCATCCTGAGGAAGGCCTTTGCCGAAGGGTCCTGTTATGTGTATCCGATAGGAGCAATAACCAAGGGACAGGAAGGTGCCGAACTTGCGGAGATGGGGATGATGTTCGATGCCGGATGTATTGCTTTCTCTGATGACGGCCGTCCGGTAATGAACAGCATGATCATGAGAAGGGCACTTGAGTACACCAAGGTCTTCGGCACGCCGGTAATATCTCATGCAGAGGATAGTTCGCTGTCGGCGGATGGCGTAATGAACGAGGGAAGGTTGTCTAACCTTCTCGGATTAAAGGGAATACCCCGCGAAGCCGAAATAATCATGATAAAAAGGGACATCGATCTTGCCGGTCTTACCGGAGGAAGGCTGCATATTGCGCATATATCAACAGAAGAGGGGGTGGAGGCGGTCAGAAGGGCAAAAAGCGATGGAATAAACGTTACTGCGGAAACATGTCCTCACTATTTCACGACCACAGAAGAATTGGCAATGGGATATAACACCTTTGCAAAGGTCAATCCTCCTCTCCGGACCGATAGGGATGTGGAAGCTATAAAACGAGGCCTTTCCGATGGAACAATAGATGTTATAGCTACGGACCATGCTCCCCATCATCAGGATGAGAAGCTTTGCGAGTTCGATAAGGCCGCCCCAGGGATATCGGGTCTCGAGACGGCCCTGTCAATGAGCCTCGGACTCGTTGTGCAAGGTGTACTGGATATGAACGGACTGGTATCAAAGATGTCTCTGTCGCCTGCGTCTATCCTTGGATTGAATAAGGGAACGTTGAGCGAGGGATCAGATGCCGATGTAGTTATCGTGGACAGAGAAGCAGAGTTCGAGGTCGACTGCGATAGATTCTTATCAAAGGGAAAGAACACGCCTTTTAACGGCATGATATTAAAGGGGAGGCCGGTAATGACCTTATGCAAGGGGAAAGTTCACGACCTCATGGTGGATGAGAGATGAAGAAGGCCTGTCTGGTACTTAAGGACGGTACAGTATTTGATGGAGAGCCCTTCGGCGCGTTCGGAGAGACCATAGGAGAGGTAGTGTTCAATACATCCATGACTGGTTATCAGGAGATCCTTACCGATCCCTCATATAAGGGGCAGATAGTAACTATGACCTATACTCAGATGGGTAATTACGGGGTTAACGAGGAGGACATCGAATCGATAGGTGGTCCTAAGGTCGAGGGATTTATCGTAAAGGAGTACCTCGAGTATCCGAGCAACTGGCGCTCCAGGGGTTCGCTCGGACAATATCTTGAGGACAACGGAATAGTAGGCATTCAGGGGATAGATACCAGAGCGCTCACGAGACATATCAGGGATAACGGCGCCCAGATGGGTGTTATCTCATCAACGGGATCAGAGCCCGAGTACCTGTTAGATAAGGTCAGACAGCATCCCGGCATAGACGGGGTTGATCTTGTCGAGCTGGTAACGTCAAAAAAAGAGTATAATCCTCATGAAAGCGTCTGGAGGTGGGAGCATGGATCGGAAGACAAGAGCAACAAGGGTCGCTTACCCACAGTGGTAGTTTATGATTTCGGGGTCAAGCTGAACATATTGCGTCACATGAATGATGCCGGTTTCGATATCAAGGTCGTTCCGGCCAGGACGCCGGCAGACAAAGTTCTGGAGATGGATCCCGACGGGGTCTTTTTGAGCAACGGCCCCGGTGATCCCGGAGCTGTTAAGTACGGGATAGAAAATGCAAAAAAACTTCTGGGTAAGAAACCGGTGTTCGGTATATGCCTGGGACACCAGATCCTCGGTCTTGCTATGGGCGGAGATACATATAAATTGAAGTTCGGCCACCATGGCGGGAACCATCCCGTGAAGGACCTTGCAACCGGAAGAGTTGAGATAACTTCCCAGAACCATAACTATTGCGTTGATATAAAGAGCCTCGGGGATAAAGTAAAGCTTACACACAGGAACCTTTATGACGGTACCGAGGAAGGCATGGAGCATGTGGAACTCCCTGTCATTTCAGTGCAGCATCATCCCGAGGCTGGCCCGGGCCCTCACGATTCCTCGCATATATTCAACAGATTCAAAGAGTTGATCTTGAAAGGATAAAACCCGGTGGGACTTGAAGGAGGACATGAGATAAGGACAGGAGCGGACAGTGTAATGCTTCAGACATCATCGTTTAAGGTGGACAGGGGCAGTGTCCTTCATAGCGGTATATTCAATAAGGAACTCGCTTCAAGTTTTGTGTCGGCTGTGTTTATCGTTATATATCTCATTTCTATGGCTGTTCTTGGAGAGATCGGTCTTATACATTACCTGGTTGCAGCGGTCATATTTGTGATAATATTCCCGTTGTCCCGGACGTTCATATTCAAGGCCCCCGTTCTTATTACCGAGGTCGACAAGGGGTCAGGTGTCGTCACTCTTACCCTTAAAAGGAACCTGGGAAGCAGGGTCATTGGAAAAGACTTTAGCGAACTAAGACAGTTCGATGTCGAATATATAAGGATAGAGCCCGAAAACCCTGATGGCGTGGCCGTGGTAGAGAAGATAGCGCTTCAGCACGGGACTGTGATCCCGGGCTTTGGAGAGGTAAAGGAGTTCTATAACGTAGTTGCCCGCTTTGCAGACAGCGATCAGGTCGTTTTCACGACTACTTCCGATGCCGAGGCAAAAAAAGTGGTAGATACTCTGAACAGTTATGTGGTGAAGACCTGACAGAAGGATATATGCCTAAGAGAGATGACATAAAAAACATTCTTATAATCGGGTCGGGGCCGATCGTGATAGGTCAGGCGTGCGAGTTCGATTACTCGGGCGCACAGGCTTGCAAGGCCCTCAGGGAAGAGGGCTACAGGGTGATACTGGTGAACTCCAATCCGGCCACAATTATGACCGACCCCGAGATGGCAGATTCAACATATGTTGAGCCCTTAACGAAAGAGATACTTGAGCTCATTATAGAGAAGGAAAGGCCTGACGCTATTCTGCCCACGATGGGAGGCCAGACCGCACTTAATCTCGCCGTAGAACTGTCCGAAGGAGGTGTCCTTGATAAATACGGGGTAGAGCTTATCGGGGCGAAGCTTCCGGCCATCAAGAAAGCAGAGGACCGTGACCTGTTCAGGGATGCGATGTATAAGATAGGTCTTGACCTGCCTGTGTCAGCGGCTGTGGAGAAGATGGATGATGGTATGGATATAATCGACAAGATAGGGTTCCCTGCTATATTAAGGCCGGCGTTCACGCTGGGAGGTACCGGAGGGGCCGTTGCATACAATATGGAAGAGTATAAAGTGTTGCTTGAGAACGCCCTTAAGCTCAGCCCTGTCAGTCAGGTACTTGTTGAAGAATCCATTATAGGATGGAAGGAGTTCGAGCTCGAAGTAATGAGGGACAATGCCGATAATGTCGTCATCATCTGTTCTATAGAGAATTTTGACCAGATGGGTGTTCACACCGGTGATTCGATAACCGTTGCCCCGGCACAGACCCTGAGTGACAAAGAGTATCAGAGGATGAGGGATGCATCTATAGATATCATAAGGGAGATAGGAGTGGATACCGGGGGCAGTAATATACAGTTCGCCCTTAACCCTGAGGACGGCAGGATGGTAGTTATTGAGATGAACCCGCGTGTGTCGAGATCCTCAGCGCTTGCTTCAAAGGCGACGGGTTTCCCCATAGCTAAGATCGCGGCAAAGCTTGCGATAGGGCTTACCCTTGACGAGATAAAGAACGATATAACGAGAGAGACCCCCGCGAGCTTCGAGCCTACCATAGATTACGTAGTGACCAAGGTGCCCCGTTTCGCTTTCGAGAAGTTCCCGGAGACCGACCCGACGCTTACGACCCAGATGAAGTCCGTAGGTGAGGTCATGTCAATAGGAAGGACTTTTAAGGAGTCATTTCAAAAGGCAATAAGGAGCCTCGAACTGGATAGCTATGGGTTGGAGAACAGGGACTGTGACGATGAGGAACTGAGGGAGAAGATGAAGGTGCCTAACAGCGACAGGATATGGTATGTAGCTGAGGCTATCCGTCGTGGAATGAACATTGGCGAGATATATGAGATAACGATGATCGATCCATGGTTCCTTAATAATATGCGCGAGATAGTAGAGTTCGAAGCGATAATCTCTGAGAAGGGGAACAGGATCATGGAAGACCGCGATATGCTTCTTAAGTCAAAGTCCATGGGATTTTCGGACAGAAGGATAGCTGAGCTGGTAGGTGTTGAAGAGAAAGATATACGCGGCGCCAGAGCGTCTGCCGGCATGAGAGGCGTCTACAAGATGGTCGATACCTGTGCCGCCGAGTTCGAAGCGTACACACCGTACCTTTATTCCACTTATGAAAAGCCGTTCAGGAGCATACTGAAAGGCAAAAAAGCGCAGACCCCTGTCACAGAATGTGAATCGTTACCTTCAGAAAGGAAGAAAGTAATGATACTCGGCAGCGGCCCTAACAGGATAGGGCAGGGGATAGAGTTCGACTATTGCTGTGTACATGCCGTTTTCTCACTTAAGGAAGAGGACTTCGAGACAATAATGGTCAACTGCAATCCGGAAACTGTCAGTACGGATTATGATACATCCGACAGGTTATATTTTGAACCGCTTACGCTTGAGGATGTAATGAACATAATAGAGGTCGAGAGGCCCGAGGGCGTAATAGTGCAGTTCGGAGGGCAGACACCTCTTAAGCTTGCCGTCCCTCTTGAAAAGGAAGGGGTAAAGATACTTGGCACACCTCCAGATGCCATCGACAGAGCAGAGGACCGTAAGAGGTTCAAAGATCTCCTGCACAAGCTGGGACTTAAACAGCCCGACAGTGGAACAGCAATGAGCTCTGATGAAGCGGTAAGTGTGGCTTCTGAGATAGGTTATCCATGTATGGTCAGACCGTCTTATGTGCTGGGCGGGAGGGCGATGGAGATAGTTTATGATGAAGCATCCCTTATAGATTATATGCAAAGGGCAGTCAAGGCCTCCCCCGAACATCCTGTACTTGTGGATAAATATATAGTGGATGCTACCGAGGTAGATGTGGATGCTCTGTCGGATGAAGATGATGTCATCATCGGAGGAGTCATGGAGCATATCGAGGCGGCGGGAGTGCATTCAGGTGACTCGGCGTGCTCAATACCTCCTTATTCGCTCGGGACACCGGTGGTCGAAGAGATAAAGAAACAGGCCAGAGAGCTTGCCATGGAACTTGGAGTAATAGGCCTGATGAACGTCCAGTTCGCCGTGAAGGATAATGATATTTACATTCTTGAGGTCAATCCGAGAGCTTCAAGGACCATACCCTATGTGAGCAAGGCTACGGGGATACCGCTTGCTAAGATGGCAGCTAAGGTAATGGCCGGACGAAAGCTGAAGGACCTGGGACTTGTTAATGACCCTGTCATAGAGCATATTGCCGTGAAGGAGGCTGTCTTTCCTTTCGACAGGTTCTCTAATGTCGATACTATCCTCGGCCCCGAGATGAAGTCTACAGGAGAGGTGATGGGGATCGACGCGGATTTCGGTATAGCTTACGCTAAGGCCGAATCGTCAGCCAGGAACCAGCTACCGATGGAGGGAAAGATATTCATAAGCGTGCGCAATGAGGACAAGCCCAATATACCCGAGATCGCCAGGACCTTTATAGGCCACGGGTTCGACCTGGTCGCTACAAGAGGTACTGCCGCTTTCCTGATGGAGAACGGGATAGAGACCCAGATTATCAAAAAGCTGAAGGAAGGAAGACCTAACGTTGTAGACATGATCAAGAACCAGGAGATCAGCTTCATAATAAATACCATCGAGAGCGCGAGCGCACAGGCTGACTCGTTCTATATAAGGCAGAGCGCACTTCAGTACAGGGTATCATATACCACTACGATGTCGGGCGCGAGGGCGGTCGCAAAGGCTATCGACAGGTTGAAGAACAATAAGCTTACAGTAAAGTCACTTCAGGAGTACCACTCGGACCTCAGGTAGGCCATCTATTATTTCAGGGCCTTTACCATCTCCTCTACATCGATCTTGCTGCCCAGGAATACCGGTACCCTCTGATGGAGTTCCTCCGGTTTTACATCCAGGGTATCCTCTGCTCCTGTGGATGATGCTCCACCTGCGTTCTCAATTATAAAAGCCATAGGTGATGCCTCATACAGGTATCTTAACTTGCCATCAGGGTTCTTTTTGTCGGCCGGGTATGCGAACACGCCTCCTTTTATCAAGGTCCTGTGCACATCAGACACCATAGAACCGATGTACCTGAGAGAATAGCCCTTATCCTTATACCCTTTGATATAGGCAACGAGTTTATCATCCCACTTGTTGGCATAAGCTTCATTTATAGAGTATATCTTCCCTTTTTCGGGTACTTTCATATCAGGATGCGATAGAAGGTACATTCCTACAGAGGGGTCAAGGGTAAATCCGTTAACCCCGTTACCTGTCGTATACACAAGCATGGTCGATGAACCGTATATGACATATCCTGCGGCTACCTGTTTGCGTCCCTGTTGCATAAGGTCATCGGCCGTCCCATTGACCCTTTTATGGATCGAGAAGATCGTGCCTATGCTGACATTGACATTTATATTAGATGACCCGTCGAGCGGGTCGAAGGCTATTACGTATCGACCGTCCTTTCCTTTTTCCGGGAATATCGCTTCCTCCAGCTCCTCCGATGCCATTGCACAGAACTGCCCGCTGTCGGACAGGTGCTGTATCATGAGGTTATTTGCCAGGACGTCAAGCTTCTGTACATCATCACCCGATATGTTAACCTCGTCAGCCGCGCCAAGTATGTTTGACAGCCCCGCTTTGCTCACCTTCGCCGATACTATCTTCGACGCCGATTCTATGGCCGTAAGTGCAAGGGAGAAAGACCCTGAAGCCGATTTATGTTTCCTTTCTTCTTCAAGAATGAACCTGTTCAAATCCATTCCTATCTTTGCCATTGCGCCTCCTTTTTTGATATCAGGTCAAGGTATTAAGTTCGAAGAGTACGCTAAACATTTTACTCCTCGATATATTTAAATGCAACAACGCTTATCAGAGGTCTCCTGCATCCGCGAGATATTTTCTGAAAAGCTTAAGCCCCTCTTTATGGTATTCGTTCATATCATAGGATATGGTCTCCCAGTAGTCCACGAGTTCCTTTTTCTTCATGAACGATCCTTTGGAGGCGGCTTCGGCGATCTCGTCAAGGTTCAGTTTGGCGAAGTCCCTTGCCATATCAAGGTGCTCGATCAGTAACTGAAAGCGGTCAAGTTTACAGCAATCCTTTCGGGCTATCCACAGAGCAAAAACGAATGGGTGGCCCGTTCTCTCATACCATATCTTCCCAAGATCGTATGTGAGTATCCTGTTCTTCTTGTCAAGAACTATGTCAGAACGAACCGCTTTCAAAGCATCATCCCCTATCATCATATAAGCCTCACCATCGCGGAGACCCTCTTTGAGCGGAGCATCCGCGACGACGATATCGGCTTCAAGGCTAAAGAAATCCTTTAGTATGATCTTCAGCAGCGCAACAGACGTCTCTGACTGGTCAGTGGCAAGGACCCTGGCACCTCCAAGCTTATCGACAGGTCTTTTACTGAAGAGCAGAATGCTCTTTATGCAGTCGGTCGAGCTTATGGAGTGACCCTCTATCATCGTATATTTGTCGGGGTTCCTCAGGTACTCTATCGAAGATGAGGGGCTTACATCGACAGTTCCCTCTCTGATCATTGCGTTAAGTGCCGAAGGGGTACCTTCAACGAACTCGTAGAGCTCCGGATCACATTCCTTCTCCAGGGTGTAGAATATCGGATACAGGTTAAGAAATCTTATTTTGCCGATCTTAAGTTTCAAATCTTATCCTTTTACAACACCGAGCGGCCTGAGCTTTGCGACTTTGCTCGATATGCCGGCGTTATGTACTACGTCAACTACATTAGAGATGTCCTTATAAGCATCTGACATCTCTTCGGCGAGTGTTCTCCGCCCCGCGCTCATGACTATTATACCCATGTCCTCCAGCTCCCGCCAAATAGCGCGGCCCTTTGCCATCTTAATGGCTTTGTGCCGCGACATTACCCGCCCCGCTCCATGACATGTAGAGCCGAATGTGTCTGTCATTCCCTTCTCCAAGCCTACAAGAACAAATGATGCACGTCCCATATCTCCGGGTATCAGTACCGGCTGGCCCACATGACGAATAGTTTCCGGAAGCTCGGGATGCCCGGCAGGGAAAGCCCTGGTTGCCCCCTTTCTGTGTACCATAAGTTTTCGTTTCTTTCCGTCTATCACATGGTCCTCGACCTTAGCGATATTATGAGCTACATCGTATACGAGCGAAAGCCCCAGTTCTTTAGGCGATATGCCAAGGACCTTCATTGCCGATCCTTTCGTCCAGTGCATAATGCACTGTCTGTTAGCCCATGCATAGTTTGCAGCAGCCTTCATCGAGGCTATATAGTCCTCGGCTTCCTGACTATTGACCGGTGCACACGCCAGCTCCTTATCATGTAGTGATATCCCGTACTTCCTCGAGGCCTTTTCCATCCGCACAAGAAAGTCGGTGCAAACCTGGTGGCCGAAGCCCCGTGATCCGGTATGGATCATTATGGTCACCTGCCCCTCAAAGAGACCGAAAGCGCCCGCCGTCTTTTCGTCATATATATCGGATACGTATTGTATCTCCAGGAAATGATTTCCTGATCCCAGAGTACCTTGCTGAGCCTTTCCCCTGTCCAGTGCCTTATCGCTGATGATCGATGGGTCCGCCCCGTCCATGCATCCGTTGGACTCTGTGTGTGCAAGGTCCTCCTCGTCTCCCATTCCGTTCTCTACAGCCCATCTTGCACCCTTGCGAAGAAGCTTCTTTTCATCATTGAGCGAAAGCTTAAGCTTCCCTTTTGACCCGACCCCTGATGGTATCTCGTTGTAAAGGACCCCGACGAGGTCCCTTATCCTCGGGAGAACCTCCTGCTTGGTGAGGTTGCTCCTGAGGAGCCTTACTCCTCAATTAATGTCGTAACCGACCCCCCCGGGAGATACAACCCCGTCCTTGAGATCGAAGGCCGCAACTCCGCCAATAGGAAAACCATAGCCGGTATGTATATCAGGCATTGCCATCGAAGGCCCCACAATACCGGGAAGTGTGGCCACGTTCGCAACCTGGTCTATGGCATGGGGCTCAAGAAAACCTTCCAGTGCCCTGTCTATGAATATGATCCCATGGGTTTTCATGCCTTCCTTATAATCGTCCGGTACCTTCAGTCTGTTGTCATCAAGCCTTTTAAGCTTCTCAAGTGTCATCTTGTCCCTCCTTGATCATATATCGAATATTATTTTTGCCTGCCAATGCTCTCTGGTCCTCTCTAACCTTGCTTTATGATATGTCGCTGCCTTGATCAGAAGTTCACCTTCATGTCTTTCGGGATCGAACTCCTCACCGTATATCGTCGCTTCAACATTGTTATCGGTCAGTTTATGAATGTCTGCTTTATTTCCTATAAAACCGTTCGTATCAAAGTGGAATATCAGCTCGTTAAGAAAGGCTATCAGGAGGCTTTCCATGTTGTCCCCATCCGCTTTTACCTTGATAGAAGTACGAGATTCTATCTTTGACACGCCCGTTATCAGAGTGTACAGGCCGGTTGAAGCATTTTCGAAGAGCTTCTCGAGCGTATTACCGTATATCCTGAGTCCGACATCGCCGGATATGTCTATCACCTCGAACTCTTTCATATAGTAAGGTTATCATCACGATTTATATAGGTCAAACAGGGCGTTATGAGAATTGACCTTATGCTAAAATATATGACAAAATGTATTGCCTCAAAGCATATCTGCAGGGCCGAGGTAGCTCAGCTGGTAGAGCAGCTGATTCGTAATCAGCAGGTCGGCGGTTCGAATCCGCTCCTCGGCTCCATTTCAACTATTTAGGAATGCCCGGTCTTTAAGAGGAAAGGTATCAACAATTTATACGCTAGGTATTATTTTTTATTTCAGGGTATAGTCTTTTAAAGCAGTCAGGACACACGCTATGAGTGAAATCCGCCTCCGAACGGTCTCTGATGTATAGTTCTATCTGGGTCCAGTGACCCTCCTCATCCCTGATCTTCTTGCATGAGGAACAAACCGGCAATAGCCCGCTCAGTAATTTAACTCTTTCAAGAGCATTCTGTAGGCCTGAGATCAGTTCTTCATTCTTTTTTTCCGCTATTTTTTGTTTTTCTATGAGTCGTGCAGCTATGAGACCGAACAAAATAAAGCATATCAGGATCAGTATCCTTATATATATCTCATGGCCCGGAACATTTGTGATGAGAAGTTCCGGGAGTGTCCCTCTGTAGAATATAACCCTATCCATAACCGCGTCTGCAATCCATACAAACAAACCAATTGCGACAGAGGCCAGGAAAACCTTATGTTGGACCTTCAAATTTATCCCCCCATTTGCCTATCAGAAGTTATATTAGAATTATAACAGCTGCATTCAATACTGGCGAGCATGAACATGCGGATACATTAAAATAAGATAAGAGCTGACCAAACTGTATTAGACGCAGAAAAGCCCTTCCATATTTATGAAAGGGCTTTTTATTGAAATATTGAATATATGTTTACGGGACACTCCACTCCTTACCGTGGCAGCTGAAACATGAAGGCGCGGAACTCCACGAACCGTTAGGCGGAGCTATCCTTAGGGATCCACTTAAGAGGTCCGTTCCATGACAGTACTGGGCAACATTTGCGCCGCTCGGTGCTGTCGGTGAACAACTAGACGCGTTTCCGCCCCTGTTCTCAACGTAATTCGGATGGCTATTTTCGGGATCGGTCCAGCGGTTAGGGTGCATGATGCCGCTTCCGGGTACAGGACCTCCAAGGTGGCACCTGTAGCAACTTATGCCCGACAGGCCTCCTGTAAGATCAGTACCATGACAGTTTGAAGTGCTGCATGATGACTGGTCGAAACGGGCAGTGAGCACGTGGTCTGTGGTCCAGGCAGTGTCATGAACACCGGCGTGGCATAAAGTGCTATTAAAGCATCCCGGCGAACCGGGTTGCGGGGCCGGGTTGATAGGATCGTTATAATGGCACTCTGCACAAGAGTCCGCATTGTCAAAATGTGTATCTATATGAGTTCTTCCATTCCTCCAGGGTTGAGGAGAATGAGGTGCGCTTACACCATGACATGTATAGCACGATATTCCACTGATGCCTCCAGAGAAATCAGTGCCGTGGCAAGCAGAACAAAATGCAAATCCGCTAGTAAATCCAGGAGCGGCTTTAGCCACCGCGCCGTGAGTGTCAGGATCACTGAAAGGATTAGGATGTCCGGGTGGGCCGCCGGCATGACAGGATATGCCGTTAAGGTCCGCCGAAAAACAACTGACCGTCGATATTCCGCCTAGAAGGTCTGTACCGTGGCATTCAGAGCAAATGTCAGGGCTATTGAAGAATCCCTGTCCATGGTTACCGGTCCAGCCGTTGGGATGGCCGGTATCGGATGAGAATACCGAGTTGCTATTGCCATCAGAGCATGACGCTGAAATGATCGCGATGAAGAACAAAACGATTATCTTATGGACGTGGCTCTTTATAAATGACATAATTTACACCTCGCGTTGTTCTTTCTTCCGTGACATTTAAAGCACGGTGCCGGGTTTATTCTTCCATCGATCTTGTGCCGGCTTATATAGTCACCACGATGAGGAAATACCCTTTCCGGGGAGTTGCCGAACTTCTGGCTAGGCTTTAGCTCCTCTTTGACCGCATGACAATCAGTACAGAAAGAAACCCTGTGACAGCTTTCACATGTTTGACCCTGTTGAGACGCATAAAAGCGGTGGCCTGTATTGAAATCTGAGACATGGTCCAGAGAGGCCCTTCCATCATTGTGACAATTGCTGCAGATCGGCATGCCTTGCACCTCTACAGGGTGTGGTGCTGAGTAGGCAACGCCCGTAAGCACACTCAACATCAACAACGTAAATAAAGCGACTGTCGAAAATATTTGCTCAAATGACGATCTGTTCAACATCAATGATCCTCCTCTAGATACCAATTCCGGTCCCGAAACGATAGTTCATACGAAATAATGCCCTCATATCACTGTCAAATTCGGGATTCTTCGAATAACTTATGTCAAAACCAAACTTTAAAGGGCCTGCTTGTCTGTAATCCATCGCAAACAAAGCGGTATAAGCATGTTCAATATCGTTTATAGCTTCGTCGTAGTCGATATCTATAAGGTCCAGGGTGGCTTCAATATCTCTAATGACACTTGTTACGTAAACCCTGTATTCGTTGTATCTGAGGTCTGTTGTGTCCCCCGCCATCCGGTGTGCAGATACACCGTAGCCGAACGCTGACGGGCTGATATTTCGGAAAGAGCCACCGAAGTAACTGGCATTCCCGGCCTTATCGTAACTATATTGTCTGTACCGTCCGGTAATTGATGACCGGTCTGATATCCTGA
>CP070669.1:2084271-2100902 GCA_020351835.1 Nitrospirota bacterium | reverse complement strand
TCATCTCCGGTCATCATCGATACATTGAACTTCTGAGAAAGTGACCTGACCACGACTTCAGCATCATCCCTGATCGTGTCAGAGATGGAGAACCAGCCAAGAAGTGTGTCATTGCGGGAAAGGCCGGTGACCGTGTTCCCCTCATTTGACAATGACCTGTGGTCATCCAACTGTTCAACCGTAATCTTTATCATGTTCTCGTTCAGGAACGGAAGGTTACCTGCACATATCCTTTCTCCTTCGATAGTCCCTCTGATCCCTCTGCCGGGCAGTGCCTTCAGTTCTTTTACATCATGCATATCTGACGGAGGGATATTTTTCTTAATAGCGTGAGCAACCACATGATCGGAGCTCTTTTCTATGGACGCACCTAATATGTGAAGCTCATGTTCATCAATGTCATATGGAACGATCGATACAAGCGAAGGCTTGCCGGCAGTAAGAGTACCTGTCTTATCAAAAGTAATAGCATCGACCCTGGCCGTCAACTCCAGAATGTCCCCCCCTCGTACAAGAATGCCCTTTGCATAGGATATGGACGTTCCTACGAGTATAGCTAAAGGGGTCGCGAGGCCGAGAGCGCACGGACAGGCGACAACCAGAACGGATATGGAGTTCATCAATGATGTCCTTAATCCCGCACCGCTCTGTGACCAGTATATGAATGCAGAGGCTGCAAGCGTCAGGATGGCTGGTACGAACCATCTTATCATTTTATCGGCCACCCTCTGTGCCGGGGCCTTCCTCGCAAGAGCCTCTTCAACGGTCGATATTATCTTTGACAATACGGTGTCCTTATCTGTACGGGCAACCCTCAGGACCAGTCGTCCGTTCAGGTTCTTCGTGCCTGCGTAGACAATTGCTGAAGCGGTCTTTGAAACGGGTATTGATTCGCCGGTAAGCATTGATTCATCTATTTCGGATGATCCATCAATCACATCGCAATCAACAGGAATGATGTCACCTGGGATCACTTCTATGACATCGTCGACCTTCAGGGTTTCTGTATTTACCGTCACTGTTCCGGTACCATCTCCCTTATCCTTGGCACTCTTGCTTAACAGCCTGGCTTTCCTCGGTTGTAAGCGCACCAGGCGGGATATCGCATCGGAGGCCTTTGCCTTGGCACCGGACTCTATGTACCTTCCGAGAAGTATCAGAGTTATTATCATTGATGATGTATCGAAGAACACTTCGCCGTTACTGAACACCATGATAATACTATAGGTATAAGCACTGAAAGAGCCCAGGAATATAAGAGTGTCCATATTGACGACCCGGTGTCTTATCCCCAAAAGGAAGTTCCTTATGAAAGGAAAGCCCGAGTAGAACATGACAGGTGTGGCAAGCCCCCAGGCTATGTGCTTGAACACGCTTCGGTAAATTGGTTCTATTCCCTGGAAGTAGCCTGCATAAAGCGCAACAGAGTATATCATCAGCTGCATCGAAAAGAAGGATGCCGTTCCGAGCCTTAAAAGCAGGTCCCTTTTTTCGTTTGAAAGCCTCTCGCCACGCTCATCACCGGTAAGAGGCAGTGGAAGATATCCTATTGTTGAGAGATGCTCTAATATCAGTTTGAGGTCTATTTCACTTTTGCTCCACGAGATACGGGCCTTATGGGTCGCATAATTAACTCTTGCGGAGATAATACCTTTTATCTTTCCCAAATATCTCTCTATAAGCCATACGCATGACGCACACCTTATTCCCGAAAGGGATATGTCAATTTCACTCTTGCCATTATAGTCTCGGACATGCTCTTTAAAGAGCTCATCGGAGACCTTTGAGAAATCGGGTCTACCCGCCTGCCAATCCTTCCGTTTATTATAGAACTCTCCCAGGCCGCTTTCCCGCAGGAGTGAATATACACCCAGGCAGCCGGTGCAGCAGAAGGTTCTTCTATGGCCGTCAAGGTCGGCGATCACAGCATCGTCCCGTGACACCGTTGCCAGACAGTGATCGCAGTTCATCTTGCTCATGTGGTCATAGACCTTATGAGGAACATTATCCCCATGGCTATCATGAGCAGAGCTGAAAGTTTGTAAAGGCGCTCCCGCATCTTTGATCCTATTGCTGATACGATCTTACCGAACATAAGAAGAGCGGGAGATGTCCCGACACCGAACAGCAGCATCATGGATGCACCGCCCAGCAGTCCCGTAGCGGCACTGGTCGCCTCCATACCGGCACGTGCCGAGAGAAGAAGTGCGGTATAGACAAGACCGCATGGAAGAAACCCAAGTACTATTCCCATCGGGAAATAAGCACCTACAGTAAGACCGCTGCTGAACATACCTGCAGCTTTGTTCATGAGCCCGCTGCTGGCAAACCTTTTCCTGACCCTGGCTGTTACCGGGATCCAACCGGCAAGGGCCATGCCCATTAATATAATAAGAAGGGCTGCCGTCAGCATTACAGCTTTCTGTATGGTCTCAAACCTGCCCGTTATTGTAAGAAAGGAACCGGAGAGTCCAACAATGCCGCCCATCAAACTATACGTCGTTACCCGCCCGAGGTTATACAATAAGTGCGGAGTCATATTTTTATTACTTGTTGAGAGCGAGTATGCTGCAACGATCGGGCCGCACATTCCTATGCAATGTCCGATACCCCCCGACAGTCCCGTCAGGAACATCATTATATACATCTCCTTCATCATTGTACGTTGAATATGAAGGCTGTGTTATGTTCATCCGGAAGCAGGATATTGGCCTGCCAGGTCTTTTTGCCTGACGGGCACCTTACTATTATCCCATGCCCCGAATATCGGCCAATGCCTGTTCGCTTAAGGATTATCATGTTCTCCTTCATGCTCATTCCTGGCATTGTAAGCTCGATCATAATGATATCCGCAGAAATTGAACCGTCCTTTATTAACACCTCGAACTCGAGCTCTTTCATGGTCTCAACGGGACGCGGTCTAATATTGAGCATTACACTGTAAATACCCGAGCGTTTGATGCATGGGCCTGTATGGATATCACAATCCGGCTGAGATGGTCCATTACCCTTGCAGCCTGCAAGTACTGCCGTAAGCATTATAATGACCGGGATGATCAGCGCTCTATTTTTATGTCCCATGTTCGGTGTGTCCTTATAGCCGGATGTTCTATATCAAGCTTCACTATCCATCTCCCAATGACAGGAAGTTCGGCATCTGCTGTATATGAACCAGGATAGCGCTCGCTCATCGAATATACCGAATCATACCTGGTAGTTGATACGTTCCCGATGGATAAAATGACATTTGCATTCTGAAGAGGGCTATCTTCAATAGCTAGTTTTACCGAGACGGTGTTCTTTCCGACTGTGAAACTATCATTAAGTGTTGCCACGAAGCCAAGGATCTCTTCCGCCTTTCTATCTAGAAAGTACTGCTTGGACCTTTTGTAGTAGCTCTCCTCAATGAGCCCGTCATTCACACTAAATGCCTTATAGAAAGTAAATGCCATGAGGCAGAAGAATAATATATAGATCGCATATATGAGCTTTTTCAAAGGAATCCCGCCTTTCTTTCAAGAACGATCCCGTCGGCTTCGAAGATAAAATGAACAGAATCACCAGGGCCGGTTGCCTTTACCGCTATTTTCTTTGTCGACATAGAGAAAGGCTCCAACCTAACCATTGAATTTCCCAGTATTCTGAAGTTGCCTTTAAGCCTGACAGACAGATCGATAATATCCTTTGTATTATTATGCATCACTGCCGAGTAAATGTTTGTTCTGTCAACAGTACTGATATTGTCCCTGGATACAACTATATCAAGCGGAGGTCTCATAAGGATGACCGACGTGAGAGCTAGGGCAGCGATAAGTGTGATCGAGGCGAATAGCGCGGTCTTTTTCCTTTTTATTTTTCCGCTATATTCTATCAGAGACGGTATCCGGCCCGTCATCGACCTGCATGCGTCAACGCATTCCGCACAGGCGATGCATTTTCTGTTCGTTCCATCTTTTATGTCTATCCCGGCAGGGCATACTCTTACACACTTATCACAACCCATACATTCGTCAGACCTCGAATGGTCATATGAGATGACGAGGGTTTCGCTATCGAAAAGGCCGTTCTGAAGCATTGAATACGGACAGATCGTCGTGCAGAAAGTGCGACCAAGATATGTAAGCTCCGCATATATGACGCCCCACTGAACAATGAAGAAACCTGTTATGATTCTCGATCTGAAGAGGCTGCTCATTGTATCGGCAGGAGGCACAAAATACCATATCAGGGTCAGAGACACCAGGGCTGACAACGGGATCAGTACTATATGACGGGCTATATTTCCAGGCAGAACAGGGAATACTGATGCTATATCATCAGATATGTCCAGCAGTACTGTCTGTGGGCATGTCCATCCGCACCATATCCTCCCCAATATCGTTGTCACGGCGATAAGGATCAATATAATAAAAATAACAGCCGCAAGAACAAGATACAGCTCTTTAATCCATATTACAGAACCGAAGAAATGAAGCTTCAGGTTGACCACATCAAAGCGCAGCGCGCTTTCTCCCCGTATCTTAATGAAGGGGACAGCGATAATTATCAACGCCTGCAAAAGTGCGGCAGCTCTTCTGTATCCTCTGAATCCCATGGTCATAAATAAAAGAGGCGGGTCCGACCCGCCTCTATGGTGCTATTCTTATACTTCCTGTTCAGGGCTTGGCCCCATACTCCCTGACCGAGTCAACGTATGCAAGGACCTTCCAGATCCGGTCACGTCCCAGCTGCTGTTCAAATGGAGGCATTCCACCGTCCGTGCCTCCTGATATGGATAAGAACTTCTTATCGTCTGTCTCACCGTATTTCAGGTTGCCGGTAAGGTCAGGGCCTACTCCACCCTTCAGGTCTTCACCATGGCAAAATCCGCAGTCCGATGCATATATTAGCTTGCCTTCAGCGATAGCCTTCTGGTCCTTTTCGTATGGATTCTCTGTAGGTACTGCAGACGGTGCAGCTGCTTCCTTGATCTTATCCTCTTCAAGGTCCTTATATTGAGAATAACCGCTTATCCCGGGTGTGTAAGCCGCTATATACCATATTAGCCATATTATCACTGCGATAAAAGCTATCAGCCAACCCTTTGGTATCTTATTGTCAGCCTCTTTTACGCCATCCACTTCGGCCATATGATCCTCCTTAAGTTCTATTTGTCGTCATCTTCCAGCATCCTGTACTTTGGTTCCTCAACCTTATTCTTCCTCTTGGGTGTGTAGTAGTAAATGATTATCCCAAGGAACACAATGGCCAGTATCGATGTAAAGGCGAAATACAGGATCTGTGAGAGTTCCATGACTATTTCCCAAGGCTCCTAATAAAAGCAATAACCTTCCATATATCATCCTCGCCAATGTTCGGTCCGAACGGCGGCATTCCTTCAGGGCGTCCTCCTGATATGCTGGAAAAGATGTCACTATCATTCTCGCCATATTTCCACTCTTCATCGGTCAGGTCAGGCCCTATATGGCCCTTTCCATCGGCATTATGGCATACAGCGCAGTTGGTCTGGAACAATTTATTCCCTGCCTCTATCGCCGCCTTATCTCCCTCAAAAGGGTTCCCGGCCTGTGCAGCGGTTGGTGAAGCTTCCGCAACAGGTACGGATCCCATTTTCTGGACCTCTTTTACATCACGCCCAAGCTTCTGTAGATAAGCTACCAGAGCGTCCATTTCAGTAAGACTGCCCTGGAGCTTCTCGGGGGTTACCTCATTGCGTATCGCAGCTGAACCGTAATCCTGTGAGGTTACTCTGGCCTTGTATTCATTCATCTGGGCCCTGACCTCGTCTTCGGAGTATCCGTAGCCAAGAACAGATACCTTACGGAAAGCGCAATCGGTACAGAGCTCCTTCCTTGCCAGCCATGCGTAAGCAGGCATATTGGACCTGGGGAACATACTTTGAGGGCTGTTCATGTGTTTATAATGCCAGGAATCTGGGTATTTACCACCGACCCTGTTAAGGTCCAGACCGGTCCTTCTCGAGCCCCAGAGAAAAGGCCTGTCATAAGCGAACTCCTCCGGCTTTGAATATTCACCGTACCTGGCAACCTCAGTTCTTATCGGACGAACCGTCTGGGTGTGACAGTTATTACATCCCTCTCTTATGTAGATATCCCTGCCTTCGAGCTCAACTGCCGTATAAGGTTTAATATAGTCACTTACCGGCTGGGTTGAAGGCATCATCATCGGAATTATCACTGTGATTATCGTACCTACAAGGATGACCGCAACAGAGAGGATAGCAAATGTGACCGGTTTTGAATATACGCTCATATTATCCTCCTTTCTAGGCGGCCTGCGGAGTCGCTTCCGCTGAGGTCTTTTTAGTGCCCTTAAGGGTCATCCATATGTTATAAGTGAACACCAGTATGCCAATAAAGTAGATGACGCCACCTATAAGCCTTATCATCCAGTAAGGGTACATTGCCGCAACCGATTCAATGAAGCTGTATGTCAGGGATCCGTCAGCGTTTGTGGCCTTCCACATTGCACCCTGCTGTATTCCGGCTATCCACAGAGTAACTGTGTATAGAAGCTGGCCTATTAGAATAAGCCAGAAATTGATATCGGCTAGCTTGATACTATATATCTCACGGCCCGCCATCTTCGGGACCATATAGTAGAAAGACGCCGCTATTATCATGGAGACCCAGCCCATCGTCCCCATATGAACGTGTCCGACAACCCAATCGGTATAATGGAAGAAGGACGTAAGCGTCCTCAGACCCTGCGTGGGGCCCTGAATGACCTGGAGGCCATAGAACGTGATCCCGAAGATAAAGAACTTGACCAGGTAGTTGTTCCTCATCTGGTCCCAGTTCCCCTGCATCGTATAGTAACCGTTTATGACCGAACCCCACGACGGTACTATCAGAAAGATACTGAACGCAATAGCAACCGTCTGTATCCACTCGGGAAGGGGCGTAAGCATCAGATGGTGTGCTCCAGTCCAGAGATACGCGAATACCAGCGACCAGAAAGAAACTATCGACAACCTGTGACTATAAATAGGAAGGTTGGTCGATTTCGGCAGGAAATAGTAGAACATTGCCAGTATGGGGACAGTGAAAACGAATCCGACGGCATTATGACCGTACCACCACTGTACATTTGCATCATTAGCCCCGGCAAAGATCGAGTAAGATTTCGTCCAGTTCACAGGTATCGCAAGGTTGTTAACGATGTAAAGGACAGCAACTGCTACCGTCATGGCTATTGTGTACCATAGTGATATATACATCTGTTTCTCGGACCTCTTGATCAGTGTGGCAAATACATTGACAGCAAAGATCACCCACATGATAACTACCACAACATCAAGCGGCCATTCTAGCTCTGCGTATTCTTTTGAAGTGTTCATGCCGGCAAAAAGACTTAGAGCCGCCAGTGCTATCGCGACATTGAACAACAGCAGGTGGAACCTTGCAAGTCTCGGAAAAACAATGGGAGTTCCGGTGAGACGCTGAAGCATATAGTATGAGCATGAAAATATTGCTGCCAGTGCAAACCCAAAGGCAAGGCCATTAGTGTGTACAACCCTCAACCGGCCAAAGGCTATCCACGGAGCGAAGTTCAGGGCAGGCCACAGCATCTCTGCAGCCAGCCACAGGCCCACGACCAGTCCAATGATAAGCCAGAACAGGGCCGACAGGGCAAAACCACGGACAGCAGTGTAATCATATCCGTTGTTACTCATATCCCTCCTCCTTTATTTTGATCTATTGCCCTTTATAAGAGCCTTTTCTCTATCAACAAGCTGTTTGAAATTTATCTTCTTTATTTTTTCGGCGAACTCTTTTTGCAGGTCTACAAAGATAGGATGTACAGAGCAGTAATTGCTCCTTTCGCACTTAGTATCATCAAGGACACAGGTATTAAGAGAGAAGGGCCCTGATACGGCCTCGATCACTTCGAGCATAGTTATCTGACGGGGCGGCTTTGTGATCATAAAGCCACCCTTCACCCCTCTTATGGATGTAGCTATCTTACCTTTTACCAGTTTCTGGAGTATCTTGGCCAGAAATGCCTTAGGTACCTTCTGCTTGTCCGCGATCTCACTAACCATGAAAACCTTTTTGGGTTCTTTAGAGAGAAATAGAACACATCTTATGGCATAGTCGGTCTCTCGCGTGATCTCCATATGAGATAAAAATTATCTGATTTAGAGTCATTTGTCAAGGGTAAATATTTTGATGGATCGATAAGGTAACCTAATGTCTTCGGTTCAGCAGCAAAGATGGTTTAGCAGCTAATAAAATCCTTTAATGTTCAATAGTTCCATCTGTATTGTGTTAAAATACGGGATGAAGATAATTGCTCAGAACAAAAAGGCGTTTCATGATTATCATATTGAGGATACTCTCGAGGTCGGCATAAGTCTGAAGGGGACTGAGGTAAAATCGGTGCGTGAGGGCAGGATAAACCTCAAGGACAGCTATGTTATAATAAAGAAAGAGGAAGCGTTCCTTCTGAACTGTCACATAAGCCCTTACAGTCATGGTAACCTTATGAACCATGACCCGCTCCGGACCAGAAAGCTCCTGCTGCATAAGAGAGAGATCAGAAAACTAAGCGGGCAGCTGGCGCAGAAGGGATACTCACTTGTTCCTTTGAAGGTATATCTCAAGGGGCCTCATATTAAGCTTGAGATAGGGCTGGCAAAGGGCAAGAGGTTCTTTGAAAAGAGAGAGTCCATCAAAGAGCGCGAGGCAAAGCGCGAGATGGAGCGAGCTATGAAGAGCTGATAACCAGCTTATGTCTTCATATGGGGGCGTAAGGATTCGACGGGGGTTATGAGTCTCAGGTTGCATGTCGTGGCTCCGTCACCATGTTAAAAAGGCGGAAACAAACACAAACGCCAACGAAGAACTGGCACTCGCCGCTTAAATAAAGCGGTGCGCTGCTTCGGGAACGTCCGCTACCCGGGGTTAGCGTCATAATGCGGGCTGGCAACGGGTGATCCCCTTAAACCCGGTGTAAGATCTCAAGGGGTAGGGTCTTGAACAGCCTTTCTGCCGGCGATTCATGACCTGATATCTAAACGGTAGAATATGCATGTAGACGCCTGAGTGTAGTACTTTCGGACGCGGGTTCGATTCCCGCCGCCTCCACCAATATAAGCCATTGATAATAAAGGAAATAGCTCGTTAAATACAGGTCATGTTTCGTACAGATGGACTTCATATGGGTTTGTACACTAATGAACTTTTGTAACTGTTAAGCACAGATTTCATCTGTGCTTTTTTTATTTGGGCTGGACCACTGTGACAGGTCTCACTCGATCTGCGTTGCTCTAACGCCAAGCCGAATGTTTGACAGTCTAAAGATGGTCCGATATACTTCAAGTAAGAGGTTGCGAGGATATGAAAGCCGGCGCTCAATAGCTTTTACCGTATTTAACGTCAAACAATCGCTACTGCCGATAATTAGAAGAAGACCTCTATTTTAAGTATTTTAATGGGGAGGCCTTTATGGAAAAGAAGTTAGTACTTATTATTCTTCTGTTTTCATTGGTTATTATCACCTCTTTAAGTTTTGCCTTACCGATAGAGATCAACTACCAGGGCTACCTGACCGATCAGAGCGGTGTTCCGGTTGATGGAGCGGTCACTATGACCTTCAGACTCTATGATGATCCTTTAGCTGGAGCGCTTCAGTGGGATAGCACACCGGTTTCAGTTGATGTGTCGGGTGGGGTCTATAGCGTTGTCCTGGGTGAAACTCCACAGCCAGCTATCATTCCCGCAATATTTGCAAACCAGCTGTGGCTAAGCATAGAAGTTGAGACTGATGGTGAGATGGCACCGAGGCAGAAGCTTACGGCTACTTCCTATTCTATACAGGCAGGTACGGCAGAGAACGTCGGATGGGCAAATATATCAGGTGTGCCCGCAGGTTTTTCTGATAATACTGATAATGATACGACGTACTCTGCAGGAGAAGGACTTAACCTCGTTGGAACGACCTTCCAGGTATCGAAACCTTTGGATCTTGCCGAAGCTGTTCGAGGTGCTATGATCCGTGGAGAGAACAGGGATGCATCCTTAAAATCGTCGGGTATCAGCGGTATTGCGTCTGCCAGCACCGGGGGAACGTTTGGCGTTTATGGTGAGAATAGTAGTGACTCAGGATTTGGTCTCTTTGGGTATGCAACTGCATTGACAGGAAGTGCTACCGGTGTTTACGGCGAGAGTACAAGTGCTACAGGGATAGGAATATATGGGGCAGCTTCGAGTAATGAAGGTGTGAATTATGGTGTATGGGGCACATCAGGAAGTGCCGAGGGATTTGGGGTCTACGGGGCAAATACCGGCGGCGGATATGCTGGATTCTTTGATGGTGATTTGAGCGTCAGGGGTATGATCACCGGAAGTGGCTCGGGGCTTTCGGGCTTGAATGCTAGCAGTCTTTCATCCGGTACTGTGCCAAACTTGAGACTTTCCGGGACCTACTCAAATGTTATTAACCTTACAAACGCATCCAACGCGATCACAGGGACAATATCCGGTGATGGCTCGGGGCTGACCAATGTCAATTCGGATACTGTCGGTGGATACACTGTTGAACAGATATCTAATCTCGCTCAAACTCAAATTCCGAGGACCAACGCGATTTCTGCACTTCCTGCTTCGGGTGAACATCTCTCTATGACTATCGGAGTCGATGGGCTACCCGTAATTTCTTCTTATGTGGCTGGCTTGTTGAGCGATTTGCAAGTTACAAAATGCTTAGATCCTGCTTGTTTATCAACTACAGTTAATACGATAGCTTCACCATGGCAAGCGGGACGGTTTTCTTCGATCGCTATAGGAGCCGATGGATTACCGATAATATCATATCAAGATTACTGGGTTACTGATTCTGATTGCATGTTTGCAAAATGCCTGGATAAAAACTGTTCCTCCGCATCAATATCGACTATAGGTCCTGGTGGTCACCATACGTCTATCACGGCCGGTACTGATGGGCTCCCTGTTATCTCATATGTTATGTACACGGTTGTCCATGTAGCAAAATGTAATGATAGTTCTTGCACTTCAGTAACTAATACATGGATTGAAGAAGGAGGCTATACCTCTATCGCTATTGGTTTAGACGGGCTGCCTATAATTGCATATAATGGCGGTAGCATTGACCTAAAAATAGCTAAGTGCCTGGATAATGCGTGTTCAACATTTTCTATTACAACGCTAGATTCCCTGGGTGATGTAGGAGCATATTCGTCGCTCACCATTGGGGCAGACGGTTTGCCGATAATCTCTTATCGTGATATTACAAATAGCAGTCTCAAGGTTGCCAAATGCTCAGATGTTGCGTGTTCATCAGCTGCTATAACAACACTGGATGCTAATGGCGATGTGGGTTACTTTACCTCGATCACGATTGGAACAGACGGGTTGCCTATAATCTCATATCGAGACAATACTAACGGTGATCTTAAGGTAGCAAAATGCTCCGATAGCGCATGTTCATCTGCGTATATAACTACTATTGATACGACAGGAAGTAATTTAAGTCAATTTACTTCTATTTCTATTGGAACTGATGGGCTGCCTATAATTGCCTACGAGGGGAATGGAGGTCTCAAAGTAGTAAGGTGTGCCAATGCATTCT
This sequence comes from Nitrospirota bacterium, assembly GCA_020351835.1. Classification (GTDB taxonomy): domain Bacteria; phylum Nitrospirota; class Thermodesulfovibrionia; order Thermodesulfovibrionales; family BMS3Bbin05; genus BMS3Bbin05. The sequence continues at coordinate 2,089,289 of CP070669.1, read as the reverse complement.
GTTTAAACAATTGGTCGAGAAGGTGATCTAATCGAAAAGTGCATTCTTCCAGTTGTCATATAGATGAGAGGTTTAAGTTATTGATTTATAAGTGGTAAGAGTTAGTTCGATTCCCGCCCCACCATATAACTTATTGATATTAAAGGAAATAGCTCGTTAAATCTCGGTCATGTTTTGCCCGCCGGGGGCCTCTCTTTTTTCATGGAAATAGCTGAGAAGCACCTAAAATATACACTGTATGTATTACTTCATATTTTTGTCTCAGACAATGATTCAGTCAATAACTTAAACATCAAAATAGCTTCGTTGCTATCCCAAGGTCTGTAACCGTTTGCAACTCCTATGACTCGTCCTGAAGGATCAATAATGAAAGACTTTGGATGATTTCTAACTTCATAATGAGACGTTATAGTACCGTCACTGTCCAGATATACCTTGAAAGAGTACCCCCATGTCTTTATAAATTGCTTGACAACATCCATTTCTTCTTTAACGTCAATTGTTATGATCTCTAATCCCTTTCCGGCGAATGCATAAGTGAGTTTCTCAAAGGAAGGCAACTCCTCCCTGCACCAGCTTCACCACGTAGCCCAGAAAGTAAGAAGAACATAGTTACCCCCATAATCACTCAATCTGCCCCTTTTACCGTCAATCGATTCAAGGTCGAATCCGGGAGCTATCCACGGTTCTTCTTCCATAAATATGTTAAGGGCATCCATAAGTTCAGGTATGCTGGCAAGTTCGGGGTCGTTATTGATGACCTCAATTTTATTTCCCCTTTTATCGATTTGCCATGAAATGATCTGCCAGACGGCAAAAAAAACTACAAGTATCAATAAAACTATTACAACATTAATTCTATTAATTGGTCTTAGTGGCCTCATTTCTCATCTATAACCTTTATCAACTCTTCAGCTTTCATCGCACCACTTTTGATCCTGCCGTCAGGAAGAATAATGGCTGGAGTCCCGGTAAGCCCCAGGTCAGTGGCCAGCTTTATGCTTTCATCGACGATTTTTGAATTACAGGCAGGTTTTGCTATCTCCCTCTTTGCATAAGTATCCTCAAGAAGCTTGAGTCCATTGTCATTAGATTCCTCACATAAAATAGCCTTTGCTTTGTCATATGCCTGAGGATGTATGCTCGTTAGGGGGAACATCTTTAGGTAGAAAGCTATATCATTTCTTTTGCTCACGATCTGCTTCATCTCCGGATGAAGTTTAGCTGAGAATGGTCAATCAGGATCGTTAAAAACGATAACTTTATACTTGGCCTTGGGATTACCCAATATCAATGCATCATCGAGAGGTATTTTTGAAATATCCACCCTGTTTATCTCATCAAGCTTACTTTTGGTCAGATCTGTCATCGAGGATATTTGAATAAGATTCCCTGCTACAATAAACTCTTCCTTTGGATCTATATAAACTATGGTCTTTTTCCCTCCACTGCTTATAACCGCTTCCCAGAACCCTTCAAGAGGTGCCGGCTGAACAGAAAGGATGATCGCTCCCCGCAGAAGTCTTTGGAGCCTGTTCTTTATATCCTCACTTTTATCAGAACTATAAGCAGAATTCTGGATAGAAGGGCTGGTTAATATTGATACTGTAAAAAAAACTATTAATACTATGATCCTTATATGTTTGAGCATTTCACACCTCGTTAAACATTTTACATATTTATCCGATATTAAATAAGAATAGGAAATGAATTTGAAGTTAATGTGAACTAACTATGCAAATATTATGAAGCTGGCCAATGTGGGTTTTTGAGCTGAGCAATTATCTTGCGACGTCTATAACTTAACACTTCTTAACCTGAGTGCATTGCCTATGACCGAGACAGAGCTGAAGCTCATAGCCGCTGCCGAAAGTATAGGGCTTAAAAGTATCCCGAAGAAAGGATAAAGCACACCAGCCGCTATAGGGACACCAAGCGCATTGTAAATGAACGCCCAGAACAGGTTCTGTTTGATATTACGCATAGTTGCTCTGCTAAGCATCCTTGCTTTTGCAATACCCCTTAGGTCTCCTTTTACCAAAGTCACTCCCGCGCTTTCCATCGCAACGTCGGTGCCCGTTCCCATTGCGATGCCGACATGTGCCTGTGCAAGGGCAGGGGCATCATTGATCCCGTCCCCGGCCATTGCAACGGTCTTTCCTTCTTCCTGAAGTTTCTTTACCATTACAGCCTTTTGATCGGGGAGTACATCGGCCATTATCCTGCCAATGCTGAGCTTCTTAGCAACCGCTTCCGCCGTTGTCTTGTTGTCCCCCGTTAGCATGACTATCTCGACACCTTCGTTGTGCAGCAACCTGATCGCCTCGGGTGTCGTATCCTTGACAGGATCAGCAACTCCGATCAGTCCCGACGCCTTTCCATCGATGGCAACGAACATTGCAGTCTGGCCATCGCGGCGCATCGATTCTGCACGGTCCGTGAGTTCTGAGATATCGATACCACGTTCTTTCATTAGAACACTCGTCCCAAGGGTTACTTCATGCCCGTCCACAATTCCAATGACCCCCTTCCCAGTAAACGACTCAAAGGCGTCGGTCTTCAAAAGTTCAAGGCCCTTATCTGTTGCACCTTCTACGATAGCTGCAGCAAGGGGATGTTCGCTTCCCTGTTCGAGACTTGCGGCATATGAGAGAAACGTTTTCTCGTCAATACTCTCACGTGTAAATGAGGCCACTAGTTTTGGTCTCCCCTCCGTTAGGGTTCCCGTTTTATCGACAATGATGGTATCTATCTGTTTCATTACCTCGATCGCCTCTGCATTCTTAAAGAGAACACCTTCAGTTGCCCCCTTACCGGCCGCTACCATTATTGACATAGGGGTCGCGAGACCAAGTGCACATGGACATGCAATGATCAGGACGGCCACTGCATTCACAAGAGCAAATGCCATTGCCGGGTCCGGTCCGAGCCATGACCACAATATAAAAGTAATTACTGCAACCGCGACAACTATCTGGACAAAGTATGCAGCAACTATATCTGCAAGTTTCTGTATCGGTGCACGGCTTCTCTGAGCTTCTGCCACCATCTGGACTATTCTCGACAGCAGTGTATCGGCACCTACCTTCTCTGCTCGCATGATTATTGAACCCGTCCCATTTACTGTAGCTCCTATCACTTTGTCACCCTTTTCTTTAGCTACCGGTATAGGCTCGCCGCTTACCATAGATTCATCAACTGAGCTTGAACCCTCTACAACTATGCCATCTACAGGTATCTTCTCTCCAGGCCTTACCCTTAAGAGATCACCTTGCATAATTTGCTCAAGCGGGACATCTTCTTCATCATTATTAATGATCCTCCGAGCAGTCTTTGGAGCAAGGCCCAGAAGTGCTTTTATTGCAGCTCCTGTTCTGCTCCTTGCTCTAAGCTCAAGGACCTGACCAAGCAGTACAAGCGTGACTATAACTGCAGCCGCTTCAAAATAAACTCCGACTGTTCCTTGGCGAGACCTGAAAGATTCCGGGAATATCCCGGGAAAGATTACAGCAACGAGACTATATACATAAGCCACTCCCGTGCCAAGCCCGATAAGTGTGAACATGTTTGGGTTCCAGGTTATTACCGACTGCCAGCCCCTAACAAAGAACGGCAACCCGCCCCAAATTACTACCGGCGTTGCAAAAAGCAACTCTACCCAATTCAGCAGGGAATGAGGGATTGACTCAAATATAGACGAAATGCCTGGAATATGACGTCCCATTGCTATAAGGAATACCGGCAGAGTAAGGATTACACTTACTTTGAATCGTTTAGACATATCAACAAGTTCAGGGTTTTCATCTGTTTCGGCAGTTAAGGTCCGCGGTTCTAGTGCCATTCCACAAATAGGACAACTCCCAGGCTTATCTCGAACGATTTCGGGATGCATCGGACATGTCCACTCCGTCGTTTTTAATGATGCTGCTGGTAATACTGGCTCAAGTGCCATACCACACTTTGGACATGAACCGGGTCCCTCTTTCTTTACCTCAGGATGCATGGGACACGTATGATCAACATTATTTTCTGATGTATCATGATCGTGGCCACCATGCTCATGGCCATGAGCATAGGTCGATGGATTCTTATCGAATGACTCCTTACATTGGAGAGAGCAGAAATGATACTTATTACCCTTATGCTCGGATGTGCCAGCTGAATTCTCAACATCAATCTCCATACCGCAAACAGGATCCTTTACCTTCATGTTATGCCTCCTTCAAGATCAATTATTCAATTGACTTACCAAGGCCTTCTTTCTTCAAGGTGTCAATGTTAATGCCTCTGCCTGAGCAGCAGTCTGCGAGCCTACCATCGATAACAACAGCCGGCACCGACCTTATGCCGAGCGACCTTGCTTTTCTTTCAACCTCAGGTCTGTTCATATCAAGTACAGCAACATCACATGACGAACAGGCTTCTTTCTGTATATCTTCTATGGTGCCCTCACATATTGGACATCCAGCGCTGAACACTTCTATTTTTCTTTTTGTCATTGCGTTCTACCTTTTCTCTACTTATCTAATGCTTCCAGTATTGGACAGTCACTTATAGCTCCGTGACCATCACATGTATCTGAAATAGTTGTAAGTCTCTTCTTAATTCTCCTTAATTTTCTAATCTTATTCTCAATGTCTTCTATCTTTTCTTCCGCTCTTTTTTTTACCTCCGAACTTGGTGTCCTTTGGTCTAATCTTAATGTGAGAAGTTCATCTATCTCCTTAAGTGAAAAACCAAGCTCCTTAGCGTTCTTTATGAACCTGAGACGGCTGACCTCGTCCTCGCGGTACTGTCGATAACCGGACTCTGTTCGCCTTGGATTTGGCATAAGCCCCCGCCTCTCGTAGTATCTGATGGTTTCAATATTGACATCTGCTTTTCTTGCCAACTTACCAATTGTCAGTGCTCCCATATCATCACCTCCTACTTAATTATAAACCCTGTACTTAAGTACGGAGTCAAGTAATTTCTTTTACCAACGGAATGAACTTATATTTTCTGCGAAGTGTGCGTCT
>CP070669.1:2074624-2084171 GCA_020351835.1 Nitrospirota bacterium | reverse complement strand
CAAAAGACTGGGTGTTTCGGGTGACTGGGACAATCCTTACCTGACGATGACAAATGATTACGAAGCAACGATACTAAGAGAGTTCTATCGCTTTCTTGAAAAAGGCTATGTCTACAGGGGAAGAAAACCTGTCCACTGGTGTCCATCATGCGTAACTGCACTTGCAGAAGCTGAGGTAGAATATGCGGACAAGGTGTCGCCATCGATATATGTTAAGTTCAGTGTAAAAGACCCTATAGGCAAGTTTAAAGTAAATGATAAAAAAGGTACTTATTTCGTTATTTGGACTACTACACCGTGGACATTACCGGCTAATCTTGCCCTTACAATGCATCCTGATTATATGTATGTTCTACTTGACACGCCGGATGGTGAGCTTATCGTTGCTCAGGACCTGGTCGAAGAGTTCATCAAGAATGCCGGCTATGAAGAGAGTGAATACAAACGTACTTCAGGCGCATGGACAGGAGCGGAGATCGAAGGCATTGTATGCTCGCATCCATGGATCGATCGGGAGGTCAAGACCATCCTCGGCGACCATGTAACACTTGAGCAGGGAACCGGGGTAGTTCATACCGCGCCTGGACACGGGCAGGACGACTATGAAATGGGCCTTAAGTACGGTCTTGAGATATATGCACCTGTAAATGACAGAGGTCTGTTTACGAAGGATGTAGATGATTTTGCGGGACAGCACGTATATAAAGTCAATTCAGAAATAATCGAAAGGCTCAAAAAGGAAAATGCACTGATAGGGCCTGACAGGTCTATACATCATTCATACCCTCACTGCTGGAGATGCAAGAAAGCCGTGATATTCAGGGCAACTGAACAGTGGTTCATATCTGTTGAAGTGAACGATCTCAGAGAAAAATGCCTTGAGCAGATAGAAAAGGTCAACTGGATACCTTCCTGGGGTAAGGACCGCATTATTGCTATGATGAAAGGACGTCCGGACTGGTGTATATCAAGACAAAGGTCATGGGGAATTCCGATAGCAATAATAAAATGTTCAGACTGTGGCCAGATGATCACAGAGAAGAACGTACTGGAAAGGACAGTAGAGCTTTTCAGAGAAAAGAGCTCTGATGTTTGGTTCACCCTGTCGCCTAAGGACCTGCTGCCTGGTGACCATAAGTGTGCCAAATGCGACAGCAAGTCTTTCTCTAAGGAAATGGACATACTCGATGTCTGGTTCGATTCCGGCGTGAGCCATGCTGCGGTCATGGAGAACAACGATAAACTGTCCTGGCCTGCCGATATGTATCTTGAGGGCAGTGACCAGCACCGGGGCTGGTTCCAGAGCTCACTTATCGCCGCGACCGGCACAAGAGGCGAGGCACCTTTCAGGAACGTATTAACGCATGGTTTTGTAGTGGATGGCTCAGGCAAGAAGATGTCCAAATCGGTAGGCAATGTAGTATCGCCTCAGGACATTATCAAGAAGAACGGTGCTGAGATCCTCCGCCTCTGGGTTTCGGCCGAGGATTATCGTGATGATGTCAGGATCTCAAATGAGATAGTTCAGAGACTTACAGATGCATACAGAAAGATAAGGAACACATACAGATTCCTTCTTGGCAATGTTAATGACCTTGATGACCATGACCACTCCGGTTCGCTTATGGAGATAGACCGCTGGGCCATGTCCAGAACTCAGCGTTTGATAGCCAGGGTGACGAAGGCCTATGAGAATTGCGAGTTCCATGAGGTATTTCACAGTGTTTACAACTTTTGCATAGTGGATATGAGCAATTTCTACCTGGATATACTTAAGGACAGAATATACACATTCGCACAGGCTTCCCCTGAAAGAAGGGCTGCGCAGTGGACCATGAAGCAAATATTGCTCGCGATAACCAGACTAATGGCACCGATCCTCTCATTCACAGCAGAGGAGGTCTGGAAGTTCCTTAATGATACGGCTGAAGAGAGCGTTTTCCTGACAGGATTCCCGGAGCCGGATAAGAGATTCCTTGATGATGAACTTGAAGCCAGATGGGGAACTCTCAAAAACGTCAGGGATACGGTTAACAAGGCGCTCGAACTCAAAAGAAAGGAGAAGTTCATCGGCAACTCACTTGAAGCGAAAGTAATTCTTTATTGTACGAACAAGGACCTGTTCAGCCTTCTCTCTGAATACAGGGATATGCTCAATACACTGTTCATAGTGTCCCAGTCCGGAGTTACTGATACAGAGGTGCCTGATAATGAAAAGGAAAAAGTCTTTTCCAGCGAAGAGACAGAAGGACTGGCAGTAATGATAGTAAAAGCAGAAGGCGCAAAGTGCGAAAGATGCTGGAACTTCAGCATTAAAGTAGGGAAGTTCGACAAGGCACCCGAGGTCTGCGAGCGGTGCATTAACGTCATTAGCTAGCTCACGTCCAGACGATAAAACAAGTAATGCCGATACTATAGATGTCATGAGAATATCAGCCTCTAAAAGAATACTGTCAATATGCGGCCTGACCTCTTTGTCGATCGTCATCTTCGATCAGTTCACGAAGGGACTGGTAATGGCCCACATAATGCCATACGAAGCGATCTACGTTTTGCCTTTCTTTAACATCGTTAATGTAGCTAACAGAGGCGCAGCCTTCGGGTCCCTTCAGTCGCTTGGCAATCCTTTTTTTGTAGTTCTCTCTCTGGTAGCCGTAGTATTGATCCTTTATTTACTTATAAAAGAAAAAGAAAACCCTCTCGCGCTTTCCTTCATCCTGGGAGGCGCAATAGGCAATCTAATAGACAGGATCAGGTTAGGCTTCGTTGTGGATTTTCTCGATCTCTTTGTAGGCAGGTATCACTGGCCCGCTTTCAACGTTGCGGACTCGTTTCTTACGATAGGTATAAGCATTATACTTTTCCTGTATATCTATCCGGCGATCAAAAGAGTGAGATCCTGATATTCCAGGACTTTGATGTATTGCCTGCGTCATGATAATCTATACATATAACCCCGGAGATGAAGCAATGGATAACAACAAGGAAAGCAACGAACCCCACTGCCTATGTGATTTTGATCTGCCCGATGATCACAGGTTCGATGTCACTAAAACTACCAAGTGCCCTTATTGCGGCTCTATATTTGACAGTTCAAGAGAATTGCTGGTACATATATTCGCCTTTCATGCCGGATGATGATGCTCGCAAGAGGCAGTTAGCCTCTAAAAGTGCTAGAGTGGCAGATAAGCTTTAGGGTTCAGAGTCATATCAGATCTCTTTCCGTTCATCAGATGCATATACCCTGCGGAGGCGATCATGGCTGCATTATCGGTGCAGAGATGAACCGGGGGCACGAACAGTTCTACATCTTTTTCTTCTGCCATAAGCTTCATACTCTCTCTCAACTCACTATTAGCGGCAACTCCTCCGGAGATGGCAAGCCTCTTTATGCCCGTCCTTTTTATAGCCCACTCTGCTTTTCTGACCAAAACGTCAACAACCGCTCTCTGGAACGAAGCGCAAATGTCCTCACTCGACACCATTTCGTTCTTCTCATTCTTGTGTATGAAGTTCCTCACGGCCGTCTTCAGTCCGCTGAAGCTGAGATCAAGTGAGTCAGGCAAATATGGCCTGGGAAACTTAATACTGTCAGACCTGCCCTTCCTGGAAAGCTCATCGATCACCGGCCCTCCGGGATAACCGAGTCCTAACATCTTGGCAACCTTGTCATATGCCTCACCTACGGCGTCATCTCTCGTTCTTCCAAGCTCTTCATATCTTGAAAAACCTTCTATCCGGTATAGAGAAGAGTGGCCTCCTGATACCACCAATGATAGAAACGGAAATGCCGGGCTCATCTCATCAAGAACAGATGCAAAAATGTGTCCTTCCAGGTGATTAACGCCTAAAAGCTTTATATCCCGGCTGTAGCATATTGACTTTGCAAATGAGCAACCTACAAGAAGAGAACCGATCAGGCCCGGGCCGTAACATACAGCAACCGCATCAAGGTCATCTAATCCCTTCTTTGCCCTGAATAATGCTTCCTGAACTACCGGCCAGATCATCTCGACATGACTTCTGGAGGCAAGTTCCGGAACGATACCTCCATACTTGCTATGGATGTCCGACTGAGATGATACTATGTTAGATAATATAGAATCTCCATTTCTTACGATAGCAGCCGACGTGTCATCACACGAAGTGTCTATTCCAAGGATATATCTATCTTCATTCATGACATTTATTATACCAGACACTATAATTATTACATTTAATGTAATAGTTTAAAAAGATACATTCACTCTGATATAATTAAGCCCAAAATACCCCTTATGAGGAGATCATGAGAATTCTAGTAACGGGCGGATGCGGATTTATCGGGTCCAATTTTATAAGATATATGCTCAACAGGTATGAGGATTACGAAGTAATAAACCTCGACGCTCTTACTTACGCCGGAAATCCCTATAATCTGTCAGATATCACCGAGAACGACCGCTACACATTTGTTGAGGGCCGCATACAGGACAAGGACATTATTAATAAGATGATAATGGAAGTGGACTGGGTGATAAACTTTGCTGCGGAGAGCCACGTCGACAGGTCCATAAGAAATGCGTCACCCTTTCTGTACACGAATGTTATCGGACTTCAGTGCTTGCTTGATGCTGCCAGGAACTCCGACGTAGAGCGTTTCCTTCATGTATCGACCGATGAAGTATATGGAAGTCATCATTCTGATGAAGGCAAGTTCACTGAGGAATCACCTCTCGCTCCGAACTCGCCATACGCTGCATCAAAAGCATCGGGGGATCTCTTGATACGATCATATAATAATACATTTAATTTTCCTGTCATCATCGCCCGGCCGAGCAATAATTATGGCCCTTTTCAGTATCCTGAGAAGTTCATACCTCTCATGATCACGAACCTGCTTGATAACAAGCCGGTCCCCTTATACGGTGATGGCTCGAACATAAGGGATTGGCTATTCGTAGAAGATACATGTCGCGCTCTTGATATCGTTTTGCATAAAGGTAAAGCCGGTGAGATCTATAACGTTGGATGTAACTGTGAGATGAAGAATATCGATGTTGTTAAACATGTTCTGAAGATCCTCCAGAAAGATGAAAGTTTCATAAAATATGTAGAGGATAGGCCCGGGCATGATTATCGCTATTCGATCGATACGCGAAAGATCTGCGACAAGCTCGGATGGAAACCCGAGATCAGCTTCGAAGATGGTATCTCGAGGACGGTTAAGTGGGTCGCAGATAATGAATGGTGGTGGAGACCGCTAAAAGCACGTCTTAAGTCCCTCTCTTCAGGCTTCTGGCAGAACAGCGGGTAAAATGAAAATACTCATTACCGGCGCAAAAGGTATGCTGGGGACAGACCTCTCAAAGGCCCTTGCAGATCACAATGAGGTGATATCTCTTTCCCGCAACGATCTGGACGTCACAAAAAGGGAGGATTGCATATCTGTTGTAAAGAGCTATGGCCCCGATATTGTAGTTAATTGTGCTGCCTATACAATGGTAGATGTAGCAGAGAAAGAAGTTGACCTTGCATTTGCGATAAATGGCAACGGAGCACAAAATGTGGCCCTGGCTTGCGAAGAAGCAGGGATCCCTATATGCCACATCTCCACCGACTATGTGTTCGATGGTGAAAGACAGACGCCGTATACTCCTTTTGACAGCACTAATCCTCTTAATACATATGGCGAAAGCAAGCTTGCGGGTGAGGAATATATAAAATGGATCTCAAGCAAGTTCTATATAGTAAGGACGAGCTGGCTTTATGGAGAACATAAGAAGAACTTTGTCTATACCATACAGAAACTGGCATCTGAGGATAATGAGCTCAGAATAGTATGCGACCAGATCGGTTCCCCTACTTGGACTATGAACCTCGCCAAGGGCATAGGTGCTCTGATAGATACAGGGGCTTACGGGATATATAACATAACTGATGATTCGGAAGGAGGGGTAAGCTGGTACGGATTTGCACAGGAGATAGTAAGACTTTTCGGCAAGGATAATAACATCGTTCCCATACCTACCGATGAGTATCCGACCCCTGCAAAGAGACCCAGATATTCCGTTCTGGACCTCTCTCTTAATGAACCTGTTTTCGGTCATAAAGCCCCGGCGTGGGATCGGTCACTAAGCGAGTTCATATCTACAATTAAGTGATCAGATATTCTGCTTGAGATCTGCTCGATCGCCATAAAACCTGAAAAATTTATCTATTCTGAACCCTCTTTTGATAACACTTAATATCTTCCTGACGCTCATCATGATATCTGGCTTGAGAAACAGTGCCTTTATTATGAGCTTCCAGCCATTAAAAATATCCCCGAATCGAAAACATACCTCACCTGCATGGAATGTGATCTCTCCCCTGTATCCTTCAGGTACTTTGTCTATATAATCATTATAAACCTTTAACGTAGAGCTCCAAAAGAAGGCTTTAGCGCTCGTCCTGCTTCCGTGAGCCCTCACCATCACCTTATTGTTATCGGCTATGCAGATCTTTCTTCCCTCTATATATGATCTTATGAATATCTCCCAGTCCTCTCTGGGTATATATTTATCGATATATCCTGAAAATACGCTCTTTCGGAACGCCGTGGCTGTAGGATATCCCACTGCGGAACTAAATATATTTTTGCCAGTATCCCCGGGAAACCCTTTTGAGGATACCCGTTTTATATTACTTAGTTCGTCTATGAAAGTTCTCTGCAGTGAGTAGACAATATCACAACCATTTTCTTCGAAAATATCAATAGTGGACTGCACATAATCCTTTTCCCATTCATCGTCGTAATCAAGGAAGAAAAGATATTTACCTTCAGCCATTTCAGCGCCCCTGTTCCTGCTGTAGGCTCTTTCTCTGTTCATATCATTCAGGTGATATTTGATCTTATTACCTATGAGATCACCAAAGCGACCTTTGATCACACTTCGCGTTTTGTCAGTTGATGCATCATCAATAATGATTATTTCACAATTATGATATGACTGCGACAGGACGGAACTAACTGCTTTTTCTATATACAGTTCTCCGTTAAAGACCGGAATTATGACACTTACACGGATCACGAACGATCATTCCTTCTCTTGTTCCAGCTCCCAGAGGTAATAATATTTGAGAAATGTGTATGTAGCTACACTCACTGCAACTGCAAGTCCTCTTATCCCATCCCTGATACCCATCTTGATTATATATTCCTTAACAAATGCGTAGGCAGGATTGATGAGCAGATTATACAACCTGAACTTTCTTTCGTCCTTCCTGTAAGACTCAGCTACCAGCTTCGAATAATGCACGACCCTGTTGAAATGGTCCCTTACATCCTTATACGAATAGTGAAAGAGGTCACCCTCTAAAAGAAGTGTCCGTCCTGTTATACTGAGAACATCATGCGGGTCATACCCTCCCCATCTTGGTGCGGAGGTCCTTTTAACAAGTCTTAATTTATGGTCAGGCTGCCAGGCATGTTCTAGCACCTTGCCCAGGTAAACGGTCTTTCTGTTCAGCACATATCCCTCTGCCAAAGGGTCTGCGACAGCCTTAACGATCGATCTCCTAAGTTCATCAGACAGCACCTCATCACAATCAAGTGACAGGATCCACTCCTGCCCGCACTTCTCGAGAGCAGAATTCTTCTGCAGTATATGGCCCTTCCAGTCCTCTTCGTAAACAGTTGCCCCGTACCCCTCAGCCAGCTCACGAGTTCTATCGCTCGAGCCAGAATCAACCACTATTATCTCAGACGCAATATCGACAACACTATCTAGAGTCCTACCGATATTTTCCTCTTCATTGAAGGAGATGATCGCAACTGAAATCGGGAGTTTATTGCTGTCGGCCATTTTTTGGAATCGGGGCAAAGTTCAATAGCTTAGCCATTCAGCAGACCCTTGAAGTACTCGATCGTTCTCTCAAGACCGCTCTCCAGATCTGTTGACGGATGCCAGTTCAGAAGACCATTTGCCTTTGTGATATCCGGTCTTCTTTGCTGAGGATCATCCGGGGGTAAAGACTTATATGTTATTCCGGATCGTGACCCGGTCATAGAGATAACCTTTTCGGCAAGCTCTAAGATGGTAAACTCACCCGGGTTCCCTATGTTAACAGGCCCCGTAATTTCATCAGGGCTGTTCATTAGCCTTATCAACCCATCGACCATATCATCAACATAGCAAAAGCTTCTCGTTTGTTTCCCTTCACCGTAAATCGTGATATCATGGCCCTGCAAAGCCTGCATTATGAAGTTGCTCACGACCCTCCCGTCGTTCGGATGCATCTTTGGTCCGTATGTGTTGAAGATTCGGGCGACCTTGATCTGGAGACCATGCTGCCTGCGATAATCAAAGAACAATGTTTCCGCGCATCTTTTCCCTTCATCATAGCAAGACCTGAGGCCTATTGGGTTTACCCTCCCCCAATATTCTTCGTGCTGAGGGGAAATTTCGGGGTCACCATATACTTCGCTGGTAGACGCAAGGAGTATTTTTGCTTTTACCCTCTTGGCAAGTCCCAACATATTAATGCTTCCATGCACAGACGTCTTGGTTGTCTGTACAGGATCGAACTGATAATGTATTGGTGAGGCCGGGCAGGCAAGATTATATATTTCATCTACTTCCACATAAAGAGGGAAACAGATATCGTGCCTCATTACTTCAAATAGCGGGTTTTTCAATAAGTGCGCAACATTAGTTTTGCTCCCGGTATAGAAATTATCAACACACAGGACATCATGTCCATCGCTAAGCAACCTTTCGCATAAATGTGATCCAAGAAAACCTGCCCCGCCTGTCACCAGGATCCTTTTCGTGTTAAACATTATTACCTCACGATATATTTATTAATAACGAATTATTATACAGTTATCTATAGAAGTTATCAATTATACCCGGCAGGCAGAAATGTTCCCATTTGGCGGAAAATCCGTTCATTTCTGCGAAATGGTCTTGTCAACAATCTTATTGAGCTGGTCCTGAAATGTCAGGTGTTTCACACTATCCCTTATTTCCTGCTTGGTCAGTCTATCAGTTAAAGCAAGTTTCATGGCATCAGCTACTGATCCTACCTCACTTAGATCGGCAATGACCGTTCCTGCACCATCTTTTATAACTTCTACACATCCGTTGGCATTGCTGGTTATGGCATAAAGACCCATTGCGAGTGATTCAAGAGTGGCATTTGAAAATGGATCATATAAAGTAGGAAGCACAAAAGCATCAGATACCTGAAAAAAAGGCAGGACATTTTTTTGAGGACCAAAGAACTGCACTCTTGCATCCAAACCCAGCTTGTCAGCCAGTCTACGATACTTCATTTCATGTTTATCCTTACCGACAATGAGCAGTCTGGTATCGTAAGGAAGATATTTCATGGCATTGATAGCCTTTGATGCTCCCTTTCTTTCATAACCACTGCCGAGGTAAAGGAAATAGAACTTTCCATCATCTAGTGACATATCCCTCAATATAGCTCTTTTATTTTCCTGCCCCTTTAAGAATGGGGCCTCGAACTCGTCCCATTCGACACCGTTATGAACTACCGATAATTTCTCTATGGAGCCTGG
>CP070669.1:2061017-2074524 GCA_020351835.1 Nitrospirota bacterium | reverse complement strand
AATGTCAATATTGAGGAGTTTTACCCGGAATTGTATCAGTCATGCTTTAAGTATCTACGTATTTACATAGATAACTGTTTAGAAATGATAGTCTAATGCTATCGAGATCAAACTTAGCTCTTGTTCTGCAGAGCCTGTATCGTATATAAGTCCGTACGTATACTTACAATCAAGTTCAATATTACCGGCCATCCTGTATTTAGTCCTCAGCGATATTTCAGCTTCCTTCCAGTCATTGTTAGTTGAGAGACCATGTTTCTCAAGGTCGTAAGAGATATCCACCCTGGCATCACGTTCAGGGACAAGATATGAGATCTGAATGAACATATCCGTCGAGTCGCTCCCCATATGATGGCCTACCCACTCCCCATCATAGGTGTAACCGGTAGTATAAAGATGGTGTGAATAGAAGACGTTAGGTTCATTGCGAAGGTCCCAGTAATTATCTGAGTACTCGATCCTCAGGGCCAGCCGCTCAAAACCGGATACCCGGGGAAGATAAAGTCCGGCCAGAAAACCGAACTCTTCAGGAAGTACCCCTACCGAATCCTCGCCAATTACCTCCCCGTAGACCTGGAACGGCTGTGAACTTAATGGAACGCTAAATTTGATATCCAGGCCACCTCTCTGGTCACCCGGCTCACCTGCTACATGTTCACCCTCGCCGAGAAAGCTTCTCCACCAGGTATCAAGGTCCGATGATCGCCCCTCGCCTCCTAAAAGAGCCGTCCTATGAATGCCGAACTCAAAATAGCGGCTCGGTTTGAAATCGAAACGCATACCCCACAGAAATGGCTCAGGAACTGCTCTGTCCTCTTCAAGCCTCGTTGCAAAGAAAGTTATCCTCGTATCGCCGATATGCCTGAATACCCAGGGTAATCTGAAGGGTGTCGAGTTACCGAGCTTTACCATCGTGAAAGGCTCGGCATTGTTAGATAGCAGTATGGCGCCATGATATCCCGGCCCCCACCATTGTGAATCCTTTCCTGCCTGTATCTCGAGCTTTCCAAACATGAACGCCCCGTACATCCTGCCCAGTGTAAGAATACTTTCATCATCTGACAGTCTGAACTCAGGTTCAAAATAGAAAGAGTAATTCCTGTGCTCTAACCTTGTAACAGCGTTGATCCGCAAGTTAGAACCCTTGACCGGTCCATATCCGTCATTGTTGTAAACAAAACCGTCCGGGTCATTATCCGCATACGAATATTCCATTCCTGCACTGTCAAGGGCCTTAAAGTAATATCCTCCGCTAATATCATCCGAATATCTATCTTTTAATGATCTTACAATCGATCTTATGAATAAGGATCTGTCAGCCGACCTTTCATCCGCTTCATTAATAAGACGAACTACCTCTGACCTGCTTATTGGTCTGGCCGATAGCATGCCGCTCGTTATAACACCCTCAGCCTCTAAGATCGAAAGATATTCATACGTATCATCACCGACAGGAACGAAGGTCGAAGCACTGGATATTGACAGGGATGCCGCAAAAAGTATTAAGCATAGGACCGGAACTATTAGCAATCCGGGAGTCTTTGAATTTTTATAATTAACCGGCATTTCTTAAAAGAGACTCATAGATATCGACAAAAAAGTGAAAAGTTCAGAGCTGCTATTCTATTTCTATTCGGGTAGGTTCAGAACCGGCCCTTTTCTTAAGGATTATCTTAAGAAGTCCATCCTTGAGGTCGGCCTTTACTTTCTCTTCATCTACACCTGAGGGAAGCTCAAATGACCGGTTGAAATGACCATGCTCTCTCTCCATGCGATGAAAACTGCTCATGTTTACATCCTTGTGATACTTCCGTTCGCCGCTAACGATCAGAATGCTTCCATTAACTTCAATATCTATATCCTCTCTGTCCACCTCGGGAAGCTCAGCCTTAACGACAAACGTATCTTCAGTCTCATATATATCTACCTTGGGAGACCACGTCCGGTGAGAATGCCTGCTTTCGCCCTCTCCCTCGATAACGTCCTCAAATAACCTGTTGACCCTGTCCTGTATCGATATAAGGTCCTTGATCTTGTTGAACTTATTAACTCCCATATTATCTCCCTTTAGATTTTACAAGTCTTAAGCATCAGACATGGATATGGTCGGTCCTTGCCTTCTTTTCCTTTGAAATATAGTATTTTACATGAGACCCGATAACAGAGGTCAACTCCTTCAGTATCTTTTCGTCCGTTCTCACCCTGCAGACCTTATCTATCTTCCAGCTTGAAAGACATTCATAAAGCCTTATGGTCCCGGGCGACAGCTCCGCGGCCTGACCACTCGGGGTCGAACAGTTACTACAAAAAACAGAACCCTCGCTGAAGTAGAACATATGTGCATCGTTGCCGCACCTCGCACAGCTGCCTAGCTTTGGTGCAAATCCCGCGATCTTCAAAAGTTTTACTTTTAATGAAAGGAACAACACCGGATTGGAGCAATTACCACTGACCTCTCTCAGAGCAGAGAGCAAAAAGCCAAAGACATTAAAGGAAATGTCCTTTTCAGGGACACAGGTCAATATCAGTTCTATCAGCTCTGATACCTGTGTAAAGCAGTCGTATGACTCTCTTATTTTCTGAAAGCTTGTGATTATGTCTGATTGCGTCAGCCTTGGTAATGCAGCATTCTCCTTACCCCAGACAGAAAGCCTGACATGACTTAACGGCTCCAGACTGCTGCCGAACCTGCTCTTGGTCTTTCTCGGGCTCTTGGCAAAGGCATTGATGAGCCCGTGGTCATCCGTGAGGAAGGTTACGATGAGATCTGCTTCTCCGTACTCTCTTGTCCTGAGAACAATGCCTTCGGTCCTATAGTGCATCACATAACATTGCCGAAATCTTCTGGCTTGAGGTTCTTGAGCCACTCCTCAAGCTCATCTGTCTTCTTGATCTCAAGCATCTCATCATCTACAAATATCGGCACATTAAGCCTTAAGGCGACGCCAACAGCGTCACTTGGTCTTGAATCTATCTTTACCTCGTTGTTGCCCGTATCTATGCACATCAGTGCATAATATGTATTGTCCACCATTTCCGTTATAAGGATCTTGGTGACCTTTACGGAGAGCCCGTCAAATATGTTCTTGATAAGATCATGAGTAAGAGGCCTCGGAGTGACCACTTTACCTAATGCGAGTGCTATGGAATCGGCCTCGGGCTTCCCTATCCAGATGGGGAGGTTTCGTTTACCTCCTATCTCCTTCAGAAGAAGGATATACATACTGCTTCGGGGATCAAAAAGAAGGCCTTCTACTCTCATCTGGACTAACATATCAAATAAGATCCGCTATCTTGCATTATCAAATCCAATATCCTTCAAAAATTCCGGGTTATCACGCCAATCCTTTTTTACCTTTACCCAAAGAGAAAGATAGAACCTCGAACCGAAAAGATCTTCGATCTCCTTACGCGCCATCGAACCGATCCTCTTGAGCATTACCCCCGCCTTCCCTATTATTATACCCTTTTGACTCTCTCTTTCAACATATATATTAGCTTCCACGCGTATCATCTTACCAGATCTCTTCTCATCCCACTTCAAAACTTCTACCGCTACTGAGTGAGGTACTTCATCCATCGTAAGTATCATTATCTTCTCTCTTATTATCTCAGAGACAAGGAACCTTTCCAGCTGGTCGGACGTTATATCATCGGGATATAGTTGCGGCCCTTCAGGTATATACCTTTTTATAGCCGCGATAAGATCATCTACTCCTTCACCGGTCTTCGCCGATATTGGTACTATCTCAGCAAAAGAGAATGCCTCCGAATATTTCTGCATTATCGGCAGAAGAGAACCATGCTTGACTGTATCGGCCTTGTTGATCACAAGAATGCAATCGTTATTCCTGTCTATCACGTCCTTTATATATTTGATGTCATCGTTCTTCGGCATTTCAGGCGAGACCATCAAGATGACAACGTCTACCTCAGCAATACTTGCAAGGGCATCCCTTACCATTGAATGACCAAGTTCATGTCCGGGCTTGTGTATGCCAGGGGTATCAATAAATATGATCTGGGCATCACTATAAGTCTTTATGCCCCTGATCGAATTGCGGGTGGTCTGTGCCTTAGGGGATACTATCGCGACCTTCTGGCCTATGATGTAATTAAGAAGGGTAGATTTGCCGACATTCGGCCTACCTACAATACTTACATAACCGGATCTATAGGACATCAGGTCACATCAACCTGCTTAGCGTTCTCCAATTAAAGACCGAGCGCCTTCTTCATCCTGCTGACGCCCTCTCTGATATTCTCCATAGAGTTAGCATAGGACATCCTTATGAACCCTTCAGCTCCGAACGCACTCCCCGGAACGAGAGCAATATGTGCCACCTCAAGCAGATACTCTGCAAGCTCCGATGAATTATTGATCTCTTTACCGTTATATGTCTTACCGAGAAGGCCCTTTATATTGGGAAACGCATAGAAAGCGCCGCTTGGTTTTAGACATGAGACCCCTTCCATACCGTTCAGCTCATCGACAAGATATAACCTTCTTTTATCGAACTCGACAAGCATGGTGCCGATAAATTCCTGCGGCCCGTTGAGAGCTTCGATCGCAGCGGCCTGGGATATGGAAGTTGGATTCGATGTGGACTGCCCCTGAACTTTGGACATCGACTTAATTATGTCTGTACTACCGGCTGTGTACCCTATTCTCCATCCGGTCATTGCATGGGACTTAGAGATACCGTTGATCACGAGTGTCCGCTTCTTTACCTCATCACCTAAAGAAGCAAAGCAAATATGCTCAGCTCCGTCATAGACAAGTTTCTCATATATCTCATCGGATACAACAAGAAAATCGTGTTTTACCGCGAGCTCCGCTATGGCTTCCAGTGTCTTCCTGTCATATGAAAGCCCGGTCGGGTTGGACGGGTAGTTAAGGATCAGTGCCTTTGTGTTCTTTGTTACATGTTTCTCCAGCTCGGCAGGGTCTATCATGAACGAATCATTTTCTGATGTCTCGACTATTACAGGAGTGGCATCGTTAAGTATGACCTGATCGGGATAAGACACCCAGTAAGGTGCAGGTATGATGACCTCATCACCCTTTTCATATAGAGCCTGAGCGGCCACATAAAGGCTGTGCTTAGCTCCGCATGATACGATTATCTCTTCGGGCTTGTATTCAACACCATTATCTTTCTTCAGTTTATTTGCAATGGCCTCGCGCAAAGCAGGTATGCCAGGGACCGGCGTATATTTCGTGAATCCCTCATTTATGGCCTTGATGGCCGCAGCTTTTATATTGTCCGGGGTATCAAAATCAGGCTCACCAACCCCAAAACTTATTACATCCACTCCTGCCGCTTTCATCTCCTTTGCCTTCGAGTCCATCGAAAGTGTAGGAGACGGCTTTACGCTTTTAACCCTGTTCGATAACATAGACACCTTACCCCCTTTTATTCAGTCGTTTGTTCATGCCGTATACCAAACCTGTCGTCCTTGCTTATTCTCTTCTTTATACGTTTGACGCGGTCCTGAAACTCAGCAGTCCTTAGATCGGCCTCATCCTGGTTCCTTATGACATGCGGCGTTACCATAATTATCAGTTCGTTCTTTCTGTTGATAAGCCGGGTCGACCCGAAAAGATACCCTATTATCGGGATCTTGCTTAGTATGGGAAGTCCGGTGTTCAGATTATCCTGGGTCTCTGAAATCAGACCACCGATAACGAGCGTATGTCCGTCCTTTACTATCCCGGACGTCTCTGCCCTTCTTGTGAAGAAAGAGGGAAACTCGCTCCCTGCTACATTAACACCTCCGCCGGGGCCGCTGTACTCCTGAGTTATCTTAAGTGTCACATTGTCCTTGTCACTTATGTGCGGGGTGACTGTAAGAAGTATACCTGCGGTCCTGTACTGGATCTGGCCGCTTGACACAAGGGTAGTTCCAGTCCCCGATGTGTCAGCAGAAGTATTCAGGCCGGTTGCGATAGGTATATCATCTCCTACCTCTATCTTTGCCTCTTTATTATCAAGGGCAAGTATATGCGGGCTGGACAATACATTTACCCTTCCGTATGATGCAAGCAGGTTGATCATCGCAACAAAATCACCCGGCTTTATCACGTAGCCAAAAAAGTCCTTTGCCGGGGCATTTGTAGCAACAGTGTTAACATCCAGAAGTGACGGCGTAAAACCCGCAAGGGCCGTTGTTGATGAATCTATCTGAGACTTTATCAGCCATTCGATACCAAGATTTTCTGTATCGTCAAGTCTTACCTCAGCTATCATTACCTCTATGAGCACCTGCTTGGGCGCGATATCAAGTTTCTTGATCGTCTCAAGTATCGCAAGAAATGCCGCCGGTGACGATTTTATGATAAGTGCGTTGATATCATCATATGACGTGATGGTCAGATCACCTTCGATCAGGCCGGCCGTACCACCTATCACCGTGGGAGGCTGCGCTGTTGTAGTGGTCTGCTGACGTGGCGTTACCCGTTTCCTGGCAGATGTCGTTGTAGTGGTCGTTCTCTGCTGTCCGGGCTGCTGGGCATATATGTCCTTGAGTATCCCGGCCAGGTTCTTTGATTCTCCGTTCTCAACGTAATATACGAACGTTCTGATGTTCTCGCGCTCCGAGGGCGGAATATCTATTGCTTCGAGTATCTTCATGAACTTTAAAAGACCCTCGGGCCTGGCTGTGACTATTAAGAGGTTAGTGGGTTCGTATACGATCAGGTCGGTCCCTCTCGGCATTATACCTCTCAATAGATTAGCTGCATCTGCCGCCTTGACGAACTCGAGGGGGACTATTTGTGTGACCAGGCTTGAGTCCATCTTCATCTTTACCTCTTTGCCTTTCTCGATGTCCACAGGCAGCTGCTTTGCGTTCTCAAGGGTCATTATGAAATAGAAATCCTTGTTCTTAACCGCTGTCAGGCCGTTCATCTCAAGAATGGACTGAAAGATACTAAAGAGGTCACGAACGGGGAACTTCTTATATGACTGAATGGTCACCTTACCGCTTATACCAGGGGCAAGTATGTAGTTAATACTTAGCAGATCACCCATCGTCTCTATAACCGTAGTTATATCGGCGTCGTCAAAATTAAGGATAACGTATCTGTCCTCGGCCGTCCTCTCCACAATGACAGGGGGTGCCTTTCTGTCGATCACCTGTTCTTTTTCCACTTCAGGCCCTTCAATATCTACTGCGTCGGGCAATACTATTTCCTGTTCCTGAACCGGTACAGCCGGTACATCCTGCTTTACCGTCTGGGGCTTGGCACATGACATGAAAGAAAAGGTCAGTACAGTTATCAATATGCTTCTTAAGATCATTTTTTCAGATTACCCCCGGTCCTTACCTTCTTCAGGCTAAGGTCTATCTCAGAGTTGTTCCACTTTATCTTAACGTCGGTCTCGTTGATATTCACTATCTTAATGTTTTCGAATCTCTCTCCGGCCCGTACCGGTCTGGGAGCCTCGCCGTCCTTGGAGATATAAGCTATGAACTCTCCTTCAGGGTTCTTTACTATCCCTTTGACCACAAGCGCGGGCATCTGCGCCGGGATCTCGTCTATAGCAGCACCCGGATCACCGGCAGGAGACGCTTCATACTTCCTTTCCGGGTTGAAAACGTTCCTGGTCACAATGCTGTCGAAGTTCGATCTCTCCTTAGTATCACCGGCCTCAATGACATCGCCGGAAACTTTTTTTTCTCCGCTTACCACATCAGGCACGGGTACTTTGTACAATAACCCCCTGCCCAGGTAAAACAATGACAATAGTAATATAATAATAAGGGCAAGAGCGATCACAGCCTTATTTCTCATATCTCCCTGTACCCTGAGACTTCTATCTTTACCCTTACCTTATCAGGCTTCCTGACGTTCATCACCCGGATATTGATCGTATCGACCGAAATTAAATATTTGCCTGATGATAATTTCTGCAAAAAATCATTTATTTGCTTTACATCGGCCGTGGCATTGATCTGCAACGGCAAGCCCGCGTATAGCTTGTATTTTACCACATTAAGCGGTTTTAGAGAGACGATTTCCATACCTGTACTTTGCATCAGGTCCTGAATATAACTGTTCAGCCTTGCGAACCCGAGCGCATCATTCTCAACATCTATAAGAAGTGAGCTCAAGTTATCAAGTTCGGATACTGCATCAGTGACCTGTTGTTCGGTATCTACCGATGCCTCAAGGACCTGTTCAAGCTTTGACAGGGTTCGGGTCTTTACATAAAGCTCTTCCAGGTTCTGTGAGTTCCACTCATTGACCGGCTCTATCACAAAAGAGTATATGACGGATAAACCTAGAAGGATCAGAAGTATAAGTATAGGCCTTCTCATTTCTCAAGCTCCATTTTTATCGAATACCTCGTCTTTCCGCCCGACTTCACCATGGGAGCCGAAAAGCCCACGTTCCTGAACATATCTGTCCCTTCCAGTATCTCAACTATGCCGGAGGCATCATCCGAAAAACCCTTTAGTTCTATGAAACCCTTTTCATCCATACTGAAATTTATCACCCATGCGTCCTCCGGCAGAGCATTGGTGATCTCTCCCAGCACCTTCCGCGGAAGGTCATTCTTCCTCTGTCTCGCAGTCAGGAACTCTATTCTCTTTCTGCTAATATCAAGGTCCTTTCTCTTCTCTATCTGTCCCGAAGCCTCGTCTTTTATCTCACTTATCTTCTTCTCAACACCCTTCAAGTACGAATGGTTCTTGTAGACAGGCAATGTAAAACCGGCCACAAGAAATAATGCAGATAAGGCCAGTGCCATCTTTGCATATCGCTTAAGGCCGGCAATATATTCGGCCTTTATTTCTGAACTTAGAAGTTCGAGGGCATAGGAAGAAGAACGAGGCAATGGAATACGCGAATCACCCAGTACAGATACTCCTATGCTGTTCTTAACACTTTCATCCAGCACGCCCGCTAACACTGCCTGCTGCACTTGATGCTGGTCCCTCAATGCGGTAACAGCTGTGGCCGCATTATCGTCATTAGTGACCTTTTTGATAAGGATGACCTCTCCGTCCTTAATTACCGACAGGACGATATCCTGTCCTTCGACACTAATAAATATCATGTTACTTTTCTTGTTCCTGCCGATCGCTGTACCGAGCTGCTCAAGAAAACCGCATCTTATCGATATGACCTCCATGTCGCTGCTGTTCACGGACCTGACAACCTTGGAGATCATTTCGCTCATAACGGACAACACTAAGACCCTGGTACCTGCCTCACTTCTTCCGACAGGTCGGAAGTCAGATATATACCTGTCGGCAGGTAAAGGCAATGCATCCCCAAGCTCGAACTGTAAAGCGTCCTCAATATCAGACTTCTTCTTTAGTGGAAGATCCAATATGTTCAGCAGACACATAAAGAACGGTAGAAAGACCCTGACCTCTCTTACAGCATGTTTATCTTTAAGCTCCGAGAAAAGCTTTGTGATGTCCTTCTCATCCGCATCGCTGAACGACATGGACGTCTCCTCCCCTCCTGCCGGTTCTTCGTTCAAGAGGCCCTTCTTAACAAGACTGAAGCGTATCCGGTCTCGCAGTATATGTATATCAAGAATGTTTGACATCTTCTCTCCAGTAGACCGTATCAAGTCTGAAGCTTCCTGCCTCAGGGGTCCTCTTTACTATAGCTGTGATAAGATACTCTATTCCGCTGTCCTTTACTTCAGCACTTATAACGATCCTGATATATCTTGAATATGTCGTACTGAACCCAAAAGCCCTGAGATTAGATGGGACCGCCGATAGACCCCCTGTCTCACTGTCCCTGTAACTCATAACGTTATCAATATCTATCTCACTGACACCCAGGAGGCTCATCATCTCCCTGCTGACCGTATTGACATTGAACCTGCCGTCGCCAAATGTGGTTATAAGCGGCAGTATAGAACTGTAATCATCCGACCCGCCGAGCAGACCGTCCCCGAACTCCTTTACCAGCGCAAGTTCCTCGACTGTATCGAGTGGAGCGTTCTTGCTCCTGTAACCAAAATCCTCATAATACTCATCCTCGACACCGTTAAGATGATGAGCATCGTCAGCATCTATCCAGTCCAGAAGACAATCTACAAGAGCATCCTCTTTGTCCGGTTCTACCCCGGCATAATGCAGAAGTTTTCTCAGGTTATCCTGGGAGGTCCTGTTGATGTTTATCCGTGATTGTTCATCCGTGATGTCGATCCTGACCTTGCCGTTATAAATATCCATTTCGCCGGTCAGCGGGTCATGTTCACGATCGACATAGAATGTACCGTCCTCTGTAATGAAATCGGTATTGGCCTCGCTGTCGTTCATCAAATATTTGCGGGCCAGATCGAAACCGGATAGAGCCACATAGTAAGCCTCGGTCTCCTGCTTGAAGTTCTGGACGCTTTTTATTGACCATCTTGTCGTAAGTGAAAAGCCGAACGCCGTGACTGTCAGGAACAGCACGATAAATATTGTCATGATAAGGGCAAAGCCTTTTTTATCGTCTCTAAAGTTCAACCTGAGTAACTCTTAAGACCTCGTCTACGGTCGTAAGTCCTTTCTCTATCTTTTCTACACCATCCTGGCGAAGGGTCCTCATACCCATGGCCACCGCCTTTTCCTTCAGTTCACGTACGGTCGCTTCCTTCATTATAAGTTCCCTGATAGTGTCATTTATCGTCAGGATCTCGAATATCCCGATCCTTCCCCTGTAACCCGTGTGCGAGCAACTTTCACATCCCTCGCCCTTGAAGACATTATCGACCTTAAGACCAAGGGCTTCCTTAACATCTTTGTCAATATCATAGGAAACCTTGCAGTCGTCACAGATCCTCCTTACAAGCCTTTGGGCCATTACACCAATCAGGGTAGAAGAGACAAGGTAGTTCTCTACACCCATATCCATCAGCCTCGTTATAGCGCCGGGCGCATCGTTCGTGTGAAGAGTACTGAAGAGCAGGTGCCCGGTAAGTGCTGCGTGTATAGAGATGTTAGCGGTCTCAAGGTCCCTGACCTCTCCTACCATTATGACGTCAGGGTCCTGCCTGACTATATGCCTGAGCCCGTTTGCGAAAGTTAAACCTATTTTGGGTTTTACATTTATCTGGTTAATGCCGTTCATCAGGTATTCCACCGGCTCTTCGATTGTGATGATCTTCTTTTCCGTTGAGTTGATCTTATCAAGAGAAGCATACAGGGTAGTCGTCTTACCGCTACCGGTCGGGCCCGTTATGAGGATCATTCCGTATGGCTTCTTGATCAGTTCTTCGTAAATATTAAGAAGTTCCCGGTCAAAGCCTATTCCTTCAAGGGATATAAAAGCGCTGCTCCTGTCCAGGATCCTCATTACTATGCTCTCACCATAGACGGTCGGTATAGTTGACACCCTTACATCTATGTCCCTTTCGGCATACTTACCTTTTATACGGCCATCCTGCGGCAGTCTTCTTTCGGCAATGTTCATATTGGATAAAAGCTTTATCCTTGACGTTATAGCCGGCTGCATCCTGATCGGCAGGCTCTCTCGCTCGTACATTATCCCGTCTATCCTGTACCTGACCTTTACGAACCTTTCTTCAGGCTCGACATGGATATCACTTGCCCTCTCATTTACAGCCTTTTCGACCAGCACATTAACAAGCTGTATTATGCCCTTGTCCTGGGCGAGGTCACGAAGCTGGTCCACCTCTCCTTCCCCCTCTATCCCGGGTTCTTCCTCCTTTTCAACATCATCAAATATCCTCTGCATGACAGCACCGTGTGATTCATACATTTCATCGAGCCGCCTTCCAATGGCATCCTTTGCTGCCAGATGAAGCTTGACCCTGAATCCATACGACGCACTTATGGCCTCAACAGCCGTCGTCTCTGTTGGGTCAGATACAACTATCTTAAGCTCACCGGCCTGCAGATCGATCGGCAGTATATTGTTTGCTCTCAGGAAATCGAAAGAGATGTTCTCAAGCGGAATGTTGTCCGGGAACTCCTCTTCAGCTACAAGCGGGATATCAAGCTGCTCGGACAACGCCCCAAGAAGCTGGGATTCCGTTATGACAGATGCCATAAGGATCTCACCTATTCTTCTAGCGTGTCCCTCAGACCTTTGTATGTTCAGGGCATCATTTATATCATCATCTGATATTCCTGCTGTTCTTTTAAGTATCTGCCCTATCTTCTCTCTCATAGTTCCGGTCCCTCTCTATGTCGGCTATCATGGACCTATGGTCCCGAGCAGGTACTTGAAGTCCTCATCCTCAAAACGAATTCCTGTTCCGACGAACAATCCGGCCCTGTTCTCGTTAAAGATATTGTCGTACCCAAGTGAAAGGAATAACCTCTTATAATAGTAATAGTCAGCGCCTACCTTTACATGTGGGTTATCAGCACCTTCATGCTCGCCGGAGAAATCCCAGGCATCAAGTGAAAGTTTAACTTTATCATTGTAAAAGAACTGGTCTACACCAACACCGAACGTGTTCTCTATCAGACCCACCCGGGCTATCGTGTCAAGGAACCTCTTTCCGTACATAGCTGTGATCTCTATCGCCCTGCTGTCTACCTTTTGAGTCTCTTCCACGATAGTCGTTCCAGGAGGTATCGTTGTTGTGGTAGTGGTCCTGGTAGATACCGATCCCGTCGGATCTCCTACGGCACCCAGTATATAATATGTGTTCTCTCGCGGCTGAAGGGTCAGGTAGAAATATCCCTTGCCATCTTCGGGCTTTGTAAGATATTCGCCCTGAAATGTAATGAACGTTCTGAACCGCTCGACACTGGAGACAGTTCGCTCAAGTCCTTCCGCGGCATTACTTACGGTCGTGAACAACTTGTCATCATGAACAAGCTTGCCAAGAGTTCCCTCTCCCTTTTCTATCTTCTCCGTTATCTCTTTAATGGACCCTGAGAACTCTTCTATATTTGCTACCGTGCTCTTAAGTGATTCGGAATTCTCCTCTATTACCTTCTGCATGGAATCGGCCAGCTTTGTAACGCTGTCCAGGACCTTATTGAGCTTTTCATCGTTCGAAGCTATCGCCTTATTAAGATTACTTGTTATAGACCTGAGGTTCCTGATCGTCTGCTTAAGTGATTCCTTTGATTCGTCCGAACCGAGTATATCGTTCAGGTTGTCCATAAAACCCGTAACGCTCTGAGATATCTCTGTAAGCTTACGTGCCATGGCATCAAGACTCACCATCTCATCAACGTTCTTGATCTCGTCACCATCCTGCAGTTTAGGTTCTGCTGAGCCGGGCTTTATCGCCAGGAACTTATCACCAAGAAGTCCTGTTGAATTGACCGAGGCGCTTGCATCGGAATAAAGGTCTATACCGGGGAACATCCTTATGGTAAGCTTTGCTCTGCCTCCATCAAGCGTGATAGTCTCTATGTTACCGGCATCCACACCGGCTATCTTCGCCTTTGTGTTCTCATCGAGCCCCGAAATGTCCTCAAAATGGACATAGACCGTATATCCTTCCTTCTTGAGCCAGTCGAACCCCCCCACGCTGAAGGTCATAAAGGACAACACGATCAG
>CP070669.1:2050985-2060917 GCA_020351835.1 Nitrospirota bacterium | reverse complement strand
GCCTATCAGAAGTTATATTAGAATTATAACAGCTGCATTCAATACTTGCGAGCATGAACATGCGGATACATTATAAGATAAGACCTGACCAAACTGTATTAGCCGCAGAAAAGCCCTGGCATCTTTCGATGCCAGGGCTTTTTTTGTTGGGTTCCCTCTTATTTACTGACTAGTTACGGCAGCTTTTTCCTCTTCCTTTGCTTTTGCAGGGAGGCGAACGATATCTGCTACGTATCCAAGCCCTGTGCCCAGAACAGCACCTACGACAATGCTAACGGCCGCGGTGCAGAAAAGCCCGAGCAGCGTACCTACGACCACGAGCATCCTGACCATGATACCGGGTTCTACCGGCCCTCCTGCCAGATGCGAGAGCAGAATAACGGTGGCTGCGCTACCGAAGTAGAATCCCGGGACTATCCCGAAGATCGCCCACATTATGCCGCCGGCCAGTGCTCCAATCTTCCTTCCGATCTGCATTGATTTCATTGTGTCCTTTTTCATTTTAATATCCTCCTTTATTAATAGTTAAACCTTATGGGACTCGGCATCGGCTGCCTTGCCTGTCCTGATAGTGTCGATCAGTTTTCCGACTGCCCAACCAATAGCGGATGATCCGGTAACGAATATCAGGCCCGATACCATTACGCCAAGAAGCATGGACAGTGCTATTATCATCCTTGCTAATATACCGGGTTCTACCGGCGTCCCGAACAGTAATCCAGCAACGCCGAGTCCTGCGATACCGCCAATAAATGATCCGGGAAGTAACCCGTATATAGCGAAGAGCACAAGTCCTACTCCAACTCCGAGATATGTCATTTTCTGTGTCATTCTTTCCTTCATCTTTTTGTCCTCCTTTCGCTTTCTTGCCCTTATAAGAGCATTTACCGTGCCAGTTGTAAGACGCTGATTTTTATGAATAAAGGAATGAAAATCTTTGCAAAAATGCAAAATAATTGGCACATATGCAGTTGTGAGAGCAGTAATTCAGGTCTAAAGTTACAATTATAAGGAATCATTATAGTTATTATTAGAATTTTCAAATTGACTGCAATGGCTTAGCATGATAAAAGGGACTTAAGGGAAATCCAGATAAAAGGAGGTGGTGGAGAGAGCATTATCATGAAGAAATAGCTAGGTGAGCTTAGGACGCCGTCAGTCAGAACGCTTCATTAACCACCATATAGGAAGGGGGTGGGGATTTGAGAGCAGTTCTCGTCAACGATTACGCGGATGTTCAGTTTGAAGAGCAGGAGTACGAAGTCGATATTCATCTGGTAAGGCGTTTAAGAAAGATAAGCAGAACGAAAGCAAGGGCGCTTGCCGAGGCTATTATTCTTCAGGCAATTGAGGACCTATGGGAACCCACTACAAGGAGGGGATGCCTTGAGTTCTTTAAAGGAGAAGGATTTGAGATCTGTGCCGATATCGCGGAAATTAACAGTGCTAAGAGGATAAGGATGCTGCAGTTGCTGGCCGGATCATCTTCCCGGAAGAGATAGAACTTAATAATAGATATTCATAAGATGAAATAAAAAGGCCCCTGTCGCGAGAGGGGCTTTTTTGTTGTGACATCCCGATGCGATGGAAGTGCGTGTCATATTTAGTAAATTTGACACTGAGATAATCAATAGGTTATTCTACTTAACTTCTTGACGCGGGGTGGAGCAGTCTGGTAGCTCGTCGGGCTCATAACCCGAAGGTCGGAGGTTCAAATCCTCCCCCCGCCACCAATTAATCCTTCGTGCTCTTACTGAGAATTCTTAAGAGGCCTATGATGTTCATTTTCCATTCGAAAGGCGAAGAAGTCAATATCCTTTTAAATATATATCCTGGCCTGAAATAAAATTTCCGGTATATGAGGTTGAGCTTTTTGCGAAGCTCTTTTGTGCTCATTTTAGTTGCGTTCATAATGCACTTTCCTGTATCTCGTCCTATCTCTTCCAGAGGATCGATGAACCACTTTTCGAGCTTGGCCATTTTGTAAAGCTCGGTTCCAGGGAAAGGTGTTATATAGCTAACATTTATGTAGTCCGCTTTGATCTCTTTTACAAGGTCCATTGTCCTGGCCACGGTCTCACGTGATTCTCCGGGGTTGCCAACCATTAGATTTGCGACAGTCTTGATAGATGCCCTGTGCGTATCATTAAAAGAAGACCTTATCTCATCAATGGTGATATTCTTCTTCAATCTTTCCAGTATTGCTTGATCGCCTGATTCTACACCATATTGGATAACCCTGCATCCGGCTTTTTTCATTATCCTGAGTAGCGCTGGATCAACAGATCCAACCCTGCTGTTGCAAGTCCATAGTATATCAAGTTCCTTTTTTAGAATCAGTTCACAAATTTCTCTAACCCTGTTCTTGTTCAATGTAAATTCGCTATCTTTAAAGATAATCTCTCTTATTCCGAAATGCCTCTTTAGATACAGGATCTCATCTACTGTTCTTTCTGGAGAGTGTGCCCTGAACTTTCTACCCATAACAATATTGGCATCGCAATATATGCAATGATATGGGCAGCCTCGGCTTGTTATCATCGAAATTATCGGCTTGACCGAAAGCTGTGAGCTCTCATACCTTCCGACCTGCAGCATATCATAGGCAGGCATTGGAAGAACGTCTAGGGGTTCTATATATTCCCTTTGTTTTGTTAATACTGTATCACCGTTCCGACTGTAAGCTATTCCGTCTACAGTTGACGGATCTTTTCCCTCTTCTATGCAGGAAAGCAGTTCAGGGAATGTAATTTCTCCTTCTCCGCGTACTACATAATCCACCGATTCGTGACTACAGAGATCGTCGGGAAATATAGTTGCATGAACTCCGCCGATGATCGTCGTGATGCGATTATTCATCTTTTTTGCGGTGTCCAGTATTGCTGCAGCGTCATTTGCATATGGAGTTAAGACAGATACGCCAACAACTTCAGGGGCATAGGTCTGAATCTCATGCTTAATGTCTTGCATGATGTTTCGAGAAAATTGTCCATCAACTATTCTTACATCATTTCCACTTTGTCTCAGACAAGCTGCAAGGTATATCAGCCCAAGAGGCGGAAGTTTTGTATATTGATAGCTGTTATTACTTGTTGAAGGATTGATCAGAAGAGCTTTCATTAGGTCTCTTCCTTAATTAACTTTATAGCATCTTTGGCGGATCTCATCTGATCATGGATCCAGGAATATGTAAACCTCCCATTTCTGCCGATATAAGTTAGATTGCTAAAACGGCTTAGATACTGTTCAGCCTTTTCCATATAGATGAAATAATCCTTTTCCAATATCGGGTAAGCATATCTAAGCCTCTCTACGGCGGAACCGATAACATCAGCAGGTGTTATTAATCCAGCATCTGTGAGATTCTCAATTGCTGACCTTGTGATCGACTTTTTATCCGATATCCATATTTCATCATCTTCTGAGCAAGGGATCTCAGCGACCAGTGAAGTATTGCCTTCAGGACTCATGAGATGACACCGGTTGCGAGGCTCATATACTCTGGTGAAGTTTATATCCTTCCCTGGGAAATATAAGGTAGCCCCGTCCGTAATGGACGGCTTATTGATGAACAGTGCAACGAGGACCAAATTACGATATCTGAGCTTATGCTGTATATCGATCAGAAGGTTGTCTGGGCTGGGACTCAGAGCATCGAGAAAGAGAGTGACCGGAAGAGAGCTTACAATGTGGTTAACGGGAATTCTCTTTTCATCATTGATCTCTATGGAAAATATCCTGTTATTATCGTGGTGCATCTTTGTGATACGTGATGAAAGTCTGATATTGTCAGTTCCGCATATTACACCCAATCTATCCGATAGTAATCCGATTCCTGTTGCTGGGTAATAGAACTTTCCCTCCATATGCCGTTTACTTTTAAGCGATGACGTGAACAGATTAAGAATAGCGTTACTCAATCCAAGTCCATTCAGCCGCTTGCCTGCAATCATGGGAGATAACTTATCTGCACTGAGGCCCCACAGCTTTTCCGAATAATTAAGAAGGAAGCTCGATGCTAATGAACTGCCGTACTTTTTGATGGCAAAGTCCCTAAATGAGCTCCCGTTACCTAATGCTATCCTTGATCTAATAATGTCCAGAAAGAACTTAAATAATTTGCGTTTGTTTAGCTTTATGAGAAGGTCAAAGGGATTTAAAGGGAACATTATCAGCTTTCCGTTATCGAAGATATAACTTGTTCGCGAAACCTCATGGACGTCGTTCTCTAAAATATCCAAATAATCTGCAGTTATCTCCGGGTCCCTGTCATGTAACCTGTGTGCTCCCGAATCAAAAAGAAAATCTCCGCGCCTATGTGTGATGCAGTTACCGCCTATCCTCGCTTCTGACTCAAAAATGGTAAACGGTATACCGGCTGCCTTTGCATAATATCCTGTTGACAATCCGGCAGGTCCGGCTCCCAGGATCGTCAGATGTAATTGATGGTGTGTGTTATTGTTCTTAATCATATTCTTTACCCCGGTGTACTGCGTACCAGTTCGTAGAATTCCAATACTATGGTATCAGTAAAGTATTTTATGTGAGAGTCGATGAAAAAAATTATGCTCCGGTTCTTAGGTGTCTCAGGGTGAGGTTCATTATTTACCAGAAAATGATAGAGCTGTTCGGGATCTCTTGGCAGGGGCTCGATCAATATCCCGTTAGGAGCAGACCCTGGTATGATCCTATACTTATGGTCTTCTTTGTTTAATTTTATATAGACGGGTGGTATACGGTAAAGAAATTTCATTATCTTTCCTGTTAGTGAGCGCTTTGTGTGGACCTCTGCTATTATGATGTTCTTTGAAGACGGCAACAAAGTCTCCTTGCCCCAGGATGTATATACTGTCTTTAGGTGTCTCTTTTTATATGCACTGCCGTCAGATCTTTTTAAAAGGAATCTGTCGTCTGTCTTTTCCAGTAGTATATACCTGTCAATTATCGTTAAGTGGGTAAGAGGGGCTATATGAAGCGGATGGGTTCCGTCCAAATCTCTCCAGCTCCAGATTATATGATCTGCTGCTTTGTTGCTTTTTAGGTGGGAGCTGTTTATTCTGTCGGTTTTTGCCGTTCGAGCCAGGAAGTACTGAAAAAAAGGGCTGGGTCTCCAATTCAGGTCATTACCCTCAAGAAGGGTGATATCCCATGGCGCTATCTCAACAGTTCCATTCTCTACTTGTTTTATCTCATGGTCCGATAATCTATATGATTGCAACCAATATTCGTTAACCAATTTCTGACGGGTCTGAATAACATCAAAGCTAAAAGAGTCTCTTATCAGCTTGAATTTGAGGTTCTTTACGATATTGGTCGGACTGATCGCATAAGCGTATCCCGATGGTGCCCAGCTACTGATGAGAACTATCACAAGCAAGGGGATCAATATTCGGGTCTTCTTCGTCATAAGTAAACTTGATGCAGCGAGCATGGGAACTATGCTGAAAAAGATACGAGCATATTCAGGGGTTGCTCTCACAAATGAATGTTTATACTCAAAGAAAAGGGGAATAATAATTAATAAAGTCCAAATAAAAGATTCCTTTCGTCTCCCTTCCCTCAAGATCATGAGAGAAGTTATCGGGATTAATAGAAGGAAAGCTACCATAGCAACCATAAGTATGAGTCTGCTGCCGACAATGCTCATTGCTTCGGAGCTTCCTGACGAGATATGCCAGCTCCACAAGATCCAGTTATAGAAGTTACTAAATGATGAGAAACTGCTCACATAGGATATAGTCCAGCAGATGATAAAAGGAGTTATCATTAGGACCAGTCTCTTCCATCCATGCTTCATGAAAAATATCGATATTGCAAGAAAGGCAATAAACAGGACAGTAAGGGAAACCGTAAGGTTGAACTTCACAAAAAAGAGCGTTCCTGCCAGAGACGATGGGAATATATAGAGGTGATATTTTGGAATTCGTGTATCGATAAGATACATTATGGTACTTATAGCGTATATTTGAGTTTCGCGGAATCCAGTGGGAAAGAACCAAGAGCAAATGATAAGAAGCATTGCAACTCGACCAAACTCGTTGGTCTTTATAGTATATATAGTTAGTCCTGTCAAAAAGGAGAAGTGCGCAAGTGATATTAGAATAAATGAATAAAGAACGCTGTTGCCGATCGCTGTCGGATACAAAAGACGACCGAGGGGCCCCCACACATGTACAATATCGCGGCCAACCTCCAGATCAAATGTTCTATATACATTAGCAGCGTACCATGATGAATAGTCGAGTCCCACACGGAAACCTCCTCGAGGTGCAGAAACGTTTCCTATATACAGTACGACAGCAGCTATGAATAGGATTTTAGGGATATGCCTGGAGTATCCCCTAGATGAAATGTGATCGACTGCCTTTATATATTGAGATCGCATCGTATTCCAGATCTGGATCATTATAATAGTAGCCTGCCTTAAAGGTTATATTTTCAGCTGAGCTTAAGTAGATGTGCAGTAAGCGTGAGTCCATTATACATCATAATACTTGGAATTTCTCCGCGACAAAGTTGTGTGATCCATAATTCTCAGAAGATTTCAGAGATATCATCTATGTGCTAAAATAATAGTTACCATGAGCGAAGAAAAGCCTAAATACGGTACGGTAGTAGAGGAAAAGACAGAGCATAAGGTAAAGAAACCGCCCATGTTCAAGGTCTTCCTCCTTAATGACGATTACACCACAATGGAGTTCGTTGTTGAGGTGCTCACCCATGTATTCCATAAGAACCGCACCGAGGCAACACAGATAATGCTCCATGTTCATAAGAGGGGAGTGGGGCTATGCGGTGTTTACAGCAGGGAGATCGCCGAGACCAAGGTCGAGCAGGTGCATACTCTTGCAAAGGAGCATGAGTTCCCTCTTAGGTGCACAATAGAAAGAGAGTGATAATAGATGATAAGCAAAGACCTTGAGATAATACTTGAAGCGACGATGCAGGATGCCAGAGACAGCCGGCATGAATACCTTACGGTTGAGCATATACTGATGGCGATACTTCATGAGGAGCGCGGTATAGAGATAATAGTCAATTGCGGTGGGGATATTCCAAGGCTCAAAGACGAACTTCAGAAGTTCATCGATGATAGCGTT
Source organism: Nitrospirota bacterium (assembly GCA_020351835.1). Taxonomy (GTDB): domain Bacteria; phylum Nitrospirota; class Thermodesulfovibrionia; order Thermodesulfovibrionales; family BMS3Bbin05; genus BMS3Bbin05. Next base: position 2,053,817 of record CP070669.1, on the reverse strand, counting down.
CCGAAGTTCCCGGGTGAAACAGAGGAAGAAACGCAGACGACCGTCGGATTTCAGAGGGTAATACAGAGGGCGGTCAATCACATATTCTCCTCGGGCAAAAAAGAGGTAGACTCCGGCGACATGCTTGCTTCGATACTTATGGAAAAGGATTCACATGCTGCTTATATCCTCGAGAGCGAAGGTATAACAAGATTATCCGTCCTTGAGTTCATATCTCACGGCATACCAAGGTTCTCCGTATCAGATGTGGGAGCGGAGAGGCAGGATACAGAGGAGAAGACAAAGGAGTCAGGAGAGGAGCCCGCAAGGGAGCCACTTAAACTTTTCACCGTTGAACTTGTGGAAAAGGCAGCCCGCGGTGAGATAGACCCGCTTGTCGGAAGGGACGCCGAGCTGAAAAGGACGGTTCAGGTCCTTAGCAGGAGACGTAAGAACAATGTTGTTTTCGTGGGGGAACCGGGGGTTGGTAAAACGGCTGTGGTCGAAGGGTTGGCGCTCAGGATCGATAAAGGTGAAGTGCCTAAGCAGCTTAAGGATACTAAGATATTCGCTCTCGACCTCGGGGGGTTGCTTGCAGGCACGAAATACAGGGGCGAGTTCGAGGCACGGCTCAAGGCGACTCTTGCCGAAATAGAGAAGATACCCGGCGCGATACTCTTTATAGATGAGATACACACTATTGTGGGAGCGGGTGCCACAAGCGGTGGATCAATGGATGCATCCAATATTCTAAAGCCTGCCCTTATCGCAGGTAAGCTAAGATGCATAGGGGCTACGACCTATGAAGAGCATAAGAATTACTTCGATAAGGACCGCGCGCTTTCAAGAAGGTTCCAGAAGATCGAGATACAGGAGACGACAGTAAAAGAAACGATAGGTATCCTTAAGGGATTAAGGACCTATTACGAGGACTACCATGATGTTAAGTACACCGATGGGGCCATAAAGGCAGCTGCTGAGCTTTCTGATAAATATATTAATGATAAATATTTGCCTGACAAGGCTATCGATGTTATGGATGAGGCCGGCGCGCTGCGCAAGCTCGATTCGGATATCAGAAAGAGCGTAACGATAGGTGTCAAAGATATAGAGAACATTGTTGCCTCTATCGCGAAGATACCCCCGAGGAGTATCTCTACGTCGGATGTTGAGAAACTTAAGCACCTCGAGGATGATATAAAGGGAGTCGTGTTCGGTCAGGATAACGCTATCCGTTCACTGGTCTCCGCTATAAGAAGGTCAAGAGCCGGTCTTGGTTCGCCGGACAGGCCTGTCGGCTCATTCCTGTTTACAGGGCCCACCGGTGTCGGGAAGACAGAGGCATCAAAGCAGCTTGCCTCGACCCTCGGTGTGAAGTTCAACCGTTTCGACATGAGCGAGTACATGGAAAAACACGCTGTGGCCAGGCTTATCGGCGCGCCACCCGGATATGTCGGGTTCGAACAGGGGGGGCTTCTTACAGATTCGATAAGGAAACAGCCTCATAGTGTATTGCTTCTTGATGAGATCGAGAAAGCACATCCGGACATATTCAGCATACTGCTCCAGATAATGGACTACGCAACTCTGACCGATAACAACGGCAAGAAGGCCGATTTCAGGAACGTCATACTTATCATGACATCTAATGCGGGCGCAAGGGACATGGACAAGAGCGTGATAGGTTTCGGTGACCGAAGCAAAGATACCCGTGCAAAAGGACGTGAGGCTATAGACAGGCTTTTCAGCCCGGAGTTCCGTAACAGGCTCGACGATATAATTACTTTTGATCCTCTTACTCCCGAGGTAATGGGGCTTGTAGTGGACAAGTTCCTTAATGAACTGAGGGACCAGCTCAAGGACAGGAAGATTAGAATAGAAATGACCGATGATGCGCGTGCATGGCTGGCCTCAAAAGGGCATGATCCGGTATTCGGAGCAAGGCCGCTGACGAGACTGATGCAGTCGGAGGTCAAGGATAATATGTCGGAGGAGCTGTTGTTCGGTGATCTGAAAAAGGGCGGTTCAGTGCTTATAGGACTTGAGGCTGACAAGCTGACGTTCGAATACTCAAGCTGATCTACATGCCTGTCTTCAAACTTATCGATGAGATCATCTTTCCCCCTGTGGATCTGGCAGAACCAGACGGACTGCTGGCGATAGACGGGGATCTCAGCGCGGAGCGTCTTCTAACTGCATATTCTCAAGGCATTTTTCCGTGGTACTCTGAAGGATCTCCGATAATGTGGTGGTCTCCGGACCCCCGCCTTGTTCTTTTCCCAGATGAGATCAGGGTCTCAAGGAGCCTCAGGCAGGTTATTAACAAAAACACTTTCAGAGTTACTATGGACGAGGCGTTTGATAATGTGATAAGGCTTTGTTCCGATGTCCATAGAAGGGATGACGGGGGCACATGGATAACGGGGGAGATGATAGATGCTTACTCGGATCTTCATGCCCGGGGATATGCAAGGTCTGTTGAGAGCTGGGAAGGAGATAAGCTTGCCGGAGGCCTTTATGGGGTGTCGATAGGCAGTGTGTTCTTCGGTGAGTCGATGTTCAGCCTCAGAAGTAATGCCTCTAAGGTTGCATTTGTGAGTCTGGTCGAGGACCTTAAGGTATCAGGTTGCAGGATAATAGACTGTCAGGTGACGACGGGCCACCTTAAGAGCCTGGGCGCAAGGGAGATCCCGAGGAGTGAGTTCATGGATATTTTAAGGGCCGAAAAGCTGGAAGAAATGGTGGTGGGTTTATCTGACCGAAGCAATAAATACTGAATTTTTTACTGACATATGTGTAATAAGGTCTTTTATGAATCTTAAACCCCCATTGGAAACTTTTAGGTAAGAGCGG
>CP070669.1:2015095-2050885 GCA_020351835.1 Nitrospirota bacterium | reverse complement strand
ATTCAAGGCTATTGCATTAGGCGCGCCATTTGTTAAAGCGGTATGTCTTGGCAGGTCGATATTCACTGCTGCAATGGTAGGAAAAACGCACGGAAAATTGATGGCCGAAAAGATGGAGCTAGAGGGAGAGGATGCTGAGGAAGGTTACCTGACTCTTTTTGCTGTAGGAGCAGAGCTTAAGGAGAGGTTCGGCAAAGATTTCGCTAAGCTTCCCGCAGGTGCAATAGGTATGTACTCGTACATTGATAGGATGAAGCAGGGTCTTCAGCAATTAATGGCAGGGGCCAGGAAATTTGCCCTTGAGTATATTACGAGAGATGATCTCATGGCCCTCACAAGAGAGGCAGCTGAGATCACTGGCATTTCGTATGTCATGGACGCGGATGCTAAAGAAGTTGATGAGATCCTTGGCTGAAACTTATATTAAAAGGAGGAGTATCGATGTTAAATACAATATGCAAGCATAATTGCAAAGATTGTTATGCGCTTTTGGTCTGTGCTGTGCATGCGATAAAGGATCAGCAGGGATCGATCTATGTTGAGACAGAAGAATGTATTGGATGCGGTTGCTGCAGGACCTCATGCATGGAATTTAGCTATGATAAGGCGCTCAAGGATAAGACTGTAGAGTGGTTAAAAGGAGTAGGCTAGAGCTGCTTTCAGAATTAACAGGCATTGCTGCAAATAGATAATTTTATGATAGCGGCGTTGTCTAGACGAAGGGTCACGGCAAGACGCTTCTATGTTATTGCCTGGATATTTTAACGGTGTGCATAGCCTTGGTTTTTATTGAAAAGAGGAGATATGCGATATGAATGGTTGGGTTGGCCGTTGTCTCAGGGTAAACCTTACAGAGGGTAAACATAGTGTTGAAGAACTGGATACAAGTCAAGCCGAAAGATTTCTTGGCGGACGCGGTCTTGCTGTAAAGGTATTCTCCGACGAGGTATCCCCAAATGTGGACCCTCTTTCAGCCGATAATAAGCTGGTCTTCTCATCAGGCCCGTTAGTAGGAACCGGTGCCGTTACCGGTGCGTCATGCAGTATAGTCACAAGGTCTGCATTAACTGATACACTTGCATGCGCCAAAACAAGAGGCCATTTCGGTGCCGAAATGAAATTTGCCGGCTTTGACATGATCATAGTTGAGGGGAGGGCTGAATCCCCCGTCATTCTCTCAGTTGTAGATGGGAAAGTAAGACTTGTTCCGGCGCTTGAATACTGGGGCAGGTCGACATCCGAAACAGAGTCGCTGTTCAAAGGCTCTCTTGGTAACCAGTGGACAGCGAGGGAGACATTTGTTCTTAGCATAGGACCGGCCGGAGAAAGGCTCTTGCCTGATGCAAATGTAGTAAATGGCCGTTTCCTTCCGGTAGGAGGAGCGGGGATAGGTGCCGTTATGGGATCAAAGAACCTGAAGGCCATTGCCGTAAAGGGCCAGCAGTCCTTAAAGGTGGCTGACGGGAATAAGTTCGTTCAGGTCGTTAATACGCTGATGAACAAATTGAACAGTGCGACTTTAACTGCCCAGTCTATGCCACAATGGGGTACGGCATTCCTTGTTGGCCTCTGCAATCAAAATGGCATACTTCCACGGAACAATTTTCAGGAGGTGCCTATATCATTGGGTAACATAGGCGCTGAGTCTTTAGAGAAGGCATTTGCCCTTAGGAGCCAGGGGTGCTTTGGTTGTCCTGTGGCATGTATCAAGAAAACGGATATGAAGCAGCAATCATATGAAGGCAGAGGAATGGTGCCTACCTACCTGTCTATCGGAACACTAGGGACGAATTGTGGGGTTAGCGATCTATCAACGATAGGTACGGCAAGTATGCTCTGTGCCGAGATGGGTCTTGACCCTGTTGCAATTGGTGGCACATTAGCAACGGCTATGGAACTCGTAGAAAAGAAGGTAGTAACAGTCGATGAGATCAAGATCGACCTTCAATTTGGTAACGGCAACGGGATACTGGAAGCATTAACTCTTATCTCCACAAAAAAAGGTTATGCTAAGAAACTGGGACAAGGGGCAAGAAAGCTGGCCGAGTCGTTCGAGAGGCCGGATCTTTTCATGGGTGTGAAGGGCATGCCAATGTCTCCTTTTGATCCACGGGCAATACAGGGTATGGGACTACATTTTGCAACGAGCAATTACGGAGCACACCATCTATATGCCTATACGTTCATAGATGAGGTCCTGAACGTAAATGACAAAATTGAGCCATACGAGACAGAAGGGAAACCTGCTCTCGTAAAGTTCTATCAGGATGCTACGGCAGTTTTGGACTCACTTGGGTTATGTTGCTGGCCTCTCATGGGTCTAAAATTCAAGAACTTTGTGCCTCTTGTCAACAGTTGTCTCGGGATAAGTCATAATGAAGATGACCTTCTAAAGATCGGCGAAAGGATATGGAATGCTGAACGTATGTTCAATATAAGGGCTGGGATCAATGGATCGCACGATATCCTGCCGGAGCGATTAATGAAAGAGCCGATCCCTGATGGCCCTGCCAAAGGACAGGTAAGCCGTGTGAGCGAGATGATCCCTGAATATTACCGGCTAAGAGGCTGGAGCGATAAAGGGGAGCCTAAAGAAGAGGCATCAGGAGCCCCTGGAACTGGAGAGGTCTAATGCCACGTATAAAGATCAATCATCTAAAATGTACGGGTTGCAGGCATTGCGAGATAGCCTGCTCTTTGAACCATGTTGAGAACACATCGAACCCCAGGCGGTCAAGGATCAGGATAATGAAGGATAATGAGCGGTATTACCCCGTGATCTCCGGTCCCTTTGTTGATGCTGCATGCACCTCGAAACATTTCATAGAGATAAACGGACTTGAGTACGATATGTGTGCCTTTTGCAGAGCCTCTTGCCCGGAAAAGCCTTACTTCATAGAGGCCGAGACAGGGATTCCTCTGAAATGTGACTTTTGCGGTATACCGCCAAACCCCTCCTGCGTCAGGTGGTGTAACTCAGGGGCACTTGAACTGGTTGAGGATTGATCTGATCCATGAGTTTTGATATTAAGTCTGGTCATTAATTGGTTCATTTACAGCCATATTAGGTCGTCTTTATTGATAAAAAATATGAAAGAAGAAAAGGATATGAACAAGACCGGAAGTACCGCTAACAACGTTGGCTCTGTAATGGTTGTCGGAGGTGGAATATCAGGGATACAGGCCTCTATGGACCTGGCCGAAAGTGGTTTCTATGTGTATCTTGTTGAGAAGTCGTCTGCTATAGGCGGGCTAATGGCCGGCCTCGACAAGACCTTCCCTACGAATGACTGTTCTATATGAATACTGGCTCCTAAACTTGTGGAGGCCGGTCGGTCGCCGAACATAGAGATCATAACCAACGCCGAGGTGGAGGGTGTAAAGGGTCAAGCCGGGAATTTCACTGTTCAATTGAAAAAAAATCCCCGTTATGTGGACAGCTCAAAATGCACAGGATGCGGTTTTTGTTCACCTTACTGTCCCGTGACAATACCGGATCCGTACAATCAGTATCTAAACCAGAAAAAGGCGATAGATATTCTATATACCCAGGCAATACCTTCGACATACTATGTAGATCCAGAGCACTGTCTTTTTCTGAACAAGCAGGAGTGTAAACAGTGTACGAAGGCATGTCAAAGCGGTGCAATTGACTTTAACCAGAAGCCCGAGACAGAAGTCTATAATGTCGGAGCTATCATATTATCACCGGGTTTCAAGGATATCGATCCTTCCATTCTTGGGGATTACAGTTATTCCGAATCAGCTAATGTCGTTACCGGTGTCGAGTTTGAACGTATTTCGAGTGCTTCAGGACCGTATCTTGGTAAGATCTCACGTCCCTCAGACCTTAAAAAGCCGAAGAATATTGCTTTCATTCAATGCGCCGGTTCGCGTTCTTCTGAATCAGGCAACAGTTACTGTTCATCCGTTTGTTGCAAGTATGCCGTAAAGGATGCCATAGTGGCACTTGAGCATGAACCGGACCTCGAGATAACTATATTCTTCATGGATATGAGGATGTTTGGTAAGGGACTTGAGGAGTTCTATATAAGAGCAGTAAGTTCTGGAGTTCGTTTTGTTCGTTCGAGGGTATCTGAGGTCAAGCGAGACCTGGTTAGCGAAGACCTGAAGGTCAGATATGTTGACGAAAATGGTGAAGTTCATGAAGAGGTATTCGAGCTTGTTGTGCTTCCCACAGGCCTTGTCCCACCTGCAGGTAATTATTCACTGGCAAAGAGCACAGGTATAGCATTGAACAAGTATGGGTTTTGCAGCAGCGGACTTTTTACTCCGATGTCCGCCAGCAGGGATGGTATCTATGTATCGGGAGGATTTCGCGAACCCACGGCACTTCCGGACAGCGTTATTCAGGCAAGTGGGGCTTCGGCCTGTGTGTCTGAGCTTCTTTCCAATGCTCGGAATTCAATGGTGAAACAAAAGAAGTTTCCCGGTGAGGTCGCTGTGGGTTCTGATGAACTGAGGATCGGGGTCTTTGTCTGTCACTGCGGAAAGAACATCGGCGGGGTCGTGGATGTCCCTCACGTCGCGAAATACGCTGCGGAACTTCCTGACGTTGTCATGACAAGAGAGAATCTCTATTCGTGTTCTGATGATGCTCAAACTCTCATCAGCGAGATGATAGTAAAGGAAAAGTTGAACAGGGTGGTCATTGCAGCATGCACACCTAGGACGCATGAGCCCCTCTTTCAGGAGACCCTAAGGGAGGCCGGTCTTAACAAATGTCTGGTGGAAATGGCCAATATCAGAGACCAATGCTCCTGGGTGCATTCGCATGAGAAAGATGAAGCGACCAGAAAAGCTAAAGACCTGGTCCGTATGGCCGTTGCCAAAGCTCGGCTGGTCGAATCTCTTGATGAACCAGTAATCGAGGTCATACAGAAAGTTCTGGTGATCGGCGGAGGGCTTGCCGGTATGACTGCAGCACTTTCTGTTGCAGATCAGGGTTTCGAATGCTTTCTTGTCGAAAGAGCAACGGAACTCGGTGGCAATATGAGGAAACTGCGTTACACGCTCAGGGGAGAGAACCCTCAGTCATATCTGGATGATATCATTGCTCGAATAACAGACAACGAAATGATTCATGTATTTACCAATGCAGGCGTTGAGAGCATCGATGGATTTGTTGGTAACTTCAGAACAGTTGTGTCGAGCGGACAGAATAACGGGAGTGAAAATATTGAGTTGCAGCACGGTGCGCTTATTCTCGCAACCGGTGCAAGGTCGTTCGAACCTGATGAGTATCTCTACCGCAAGAACGATAAGGTGCTCTTGCAGCATGAGTTGGAGGTGCGCCTGGCAGAGGGTGATCATGGTATTTCAAAAGCTAGCTCCGTGGTTATGATTCAATGCGTGGGGTCACGGGATGAGGATAGACCCTATTGCAGCAGTATCTGTTGCGGCATGGCGGTCAAGAACGCACTGATAATAAAAGAGATGGAACCAACTGCAACCGTATATATATTGTACAGGGATATGACGACATACGGATTCAATGAGGATTATTATGACCTTGCAAGGAAGAAGGGGGTCATCTTCATCCGGTATGATATTCTTCATAAACCAGAGGTATCTGATGCAGGTGGAAAGGTGGTGGTGAAATTGAGAGATCATATACTCGGCGGCAATATAATCATTGATGCCGACCTGCTGGTGTTGAGCACAGCTATAGTGCCGAATAAGGACGAGGCTATGGAGAGAACGCTCTCCGTGCCCTGTTCATCAGATGGTTTTTATCTTGAATCCCATGTACAGCTGAAACCTGTGGATTCATATGTAGATGGTATATTCATTTGCGGTATGGCGCATTTTCCCAAACCTGTGGATGAGTCGATAGCCCAGGCAAAAGCGGCTGCTTCCAGGGCTGTTATACTTCTTTCTAAGGGATATGTGAAGGCCGAACCCATTATTTCATCATGCGATGTTGATACCTGTATCGGATGTTCATTATGTGAGTATTTTTGCCCGTATGGTGCCATAAGGATGGTCAAGTCGGAGAAGACCAAAAAAGCAGAGATCGTTGCTGCGGCTTGCAAAGGATGCGGTGTATGCGCTACGTATTGTCCCACAAAGGCGCTATCAATGGGAAGGTTCACCGATGAACAGATATATGCTCAGATCGAGGCATTCGGACAAGGAGAAAAGTAAAAACATATGAGCGATCCCATACCAAAGATACTGGGTTTCATGTGCCACTGGTGTTGCTATGCAGCAGCCGATGCGGCCGGGGTCGCAAGGATGCAGTATCCTCCACATATAAGGGTGATCAGGGTGATGTGTACAGGCAGGATAGAACCTGGATATATTCTGAGTGGCTTTCTTAACGGAGCTGATGGGATATTTGTCGGTGGGTGACACCTTGAAGAATGCCATTACCGGTCAGGTAATTACGAGGCAATAAACAGATTTGAACTTATTAGGATCATCATGGGTTCGCTCGGAATAGATCAGGAACGTTTTTCGGTAAAGTGGATCTCGGCTGCTGAAGGGATAAAGTATGTACAGGTAATAACCGAGTTCGATAGTCAAATAAAGAAGCTAGGTCCGCTGGGCAAGAAAGAAGGGCTTGAACTTGAGTCTCTGAAGTATAAGCTAATGGCTTCCGGTATGGCTGTTGATGGAAAGATGCTGAGGATGGTGTTCGCCAAGCAGGCAAAGCAGATAAAGGAAGAGTCATCATACGGTACGATTCCATCCAGGGAAAAAGTTCTTGAGACCTTCATGAAAGAAAAGGATCTTTATGAAACCCTTCTATATGTCAAAGAGAGGGAACGTTCGGTGTCAGAACTTTCCGGACTGCTGGGAGTTCAGAAGGAGCAAGTGATATTGTTAGTGGACAAGCTCAGGAAGAAAGGGATGTGGGATGGTGTACTTCATGATGGGTAGATTGTAAAGGAGTGTAAGATACGTGAAAGATATTGATCTCAGCACAGCGAATCCTGAGTTCAGAAAGGATATCGCCCAAAAGATAGGACTTGAAAAGATAGATCCGTGTTATCAATGCGGTTCATGTACAGGTGTTTGTCCCGTTCGTGAGGTGGTAGAAGATTTTGATCCGCGAAGATTGATCCATATGGTCGTGCTGGGTATGAGACAAGAAGTGCTGTCTTCGGACCTCATATGGTTCTGCTGTCTGTGTAATTCATGTTACGCTGTCTGTCCCCAGGGGATCAGGTTCAGCAGAATAGCTGCGGAGTTGCAGAAGCTGGCGGTTGATGAGGGATATGTTAAGCAGGACTTTCTAGATGAGTTTGTGAAGATTAACGGTTATCTTAAGGACCTGTGCAGAAGAACGATGTTCAATAAGGTTAGGGCAGGTTTTTACGGATCTCACAAGATGCCATGCTGGCAAAAACATACTAAAAAGAAGGTGTGAACGATGGATGCTCAGGTGCTTGATCGGATACTGGATAAATATGCGTACAGGCATTCAGATATTATCGAGATAATGCAGGATGTGCAGAGGATCGAGAACTATTTACCAATGGAGAGCCTGAGTTACATTTCGGAAAGATTAGAGCTTAACCTTGCGCGGATCTACGATATTGCTACGTTTTATAAAGCGTTTAGTCTGAAGCCAAGGGGTAAACATGTAATCAAGGTTTGCTGCGGGACGGCGTGCCATCTGAGCGGGGCATCACAGAGCCTTGACCAGATCACGAGGCAGCTTGGTATAGAGGAAGGGGAGACGACGGAGGACCGCATGTTCTCTCTTGAGACGGTAAACTGTCTGGGGGCATGTGCCCTGGCACCGGTCGTAGTAATAGGTGCGGAATACCACGACTCGGCCGATGCAAATAAGATAGATAAGTTATTGTCCGGATATAAGGTAAATGGGGAGAGTACCGATTGAAGAAGATCAGGACACATTCTGACTTTGAGCGGATTAAACAGGAATATCTTAAAAAGAGCAGCGGAAGGACCATAGTCCTAAGGACCTGCTTAAGCACAGGATGTCGTTCACAAAAGTCTGTTGCAGTTAGTGAGGCTCTGTGGAGTTCCATAGAGAAGAAGGGCCTACAGGACAAGATAGAGATAAAACAGACAGGCTGCCATGGTTTTTGCGAGATGGGACCCATCATGGTCGTGGAACCACAGAACATATTCTACAAGAAGGTCACCCCGGATGATACCGATGAGATAATTGAAATGGCTGCTAACGGAGGAGGGGTAATTGACAGGCTGCTATGGAAGGACCCTGTCACTAAGGAGACCGTTAAGTGCGAAAGGGAACTGCCTTTATACAAGAACCAGAAGAAGAACGTAACATATAAGAGCGGACGGATAGATCCCAAAGACATAAGAGACTATATTGCTGCCGGTGGCTACGAAGCGCTTATCAAAGTGATCAGCACAATGACACCGGATGAGGTGATCGATGAAATAATAGCATCGGGACTGAGGGGGCGAGGAGGAGGAGGGTTCCCGACCGGTGTGAAGTGGAAGATCTGCAGTGAATCTCCCGGAGACATTAAGTATATTATTGCAAACGGTGATGAAGGTGATCCCGGTGCATTTATGGACCGAAGCCTTATGGAGGGGGATCCTCACAGTATTATTGAAGGCATGATTATCGGTGCCTATGCCATAGGAGCTGTTCAGGGATTCATATATGTAAGGGATGAATATCCCATTGCTATAGATCATCTTTCAGGAGCTATTACGGACGCAGAGGAATACGGATTTCTTGGGAATAATATATTGGATAGCGGCTTTAGCCTGTCATTGAAGATAAAAAGAGGGGCCGGTGCTTTTGTATGTGGCGAGGAGACAGCTCTCATAATCTCAATTGAAGGCAGGAGCGGCATGCCGCGCTCAAGGCCGCCATACCCTGCCGTTGAGGGACTATGGGGAAAACCAACGGTTATCAATAATGTTGAAACCTTCGGCAATGTTCCGCTGATCATCTCAAGAGGTAGAGAGTGGTACGCGGATACGGGGACAAAGAACAGTAAGGGGACCAAGGTCTTCTCCCTTGTAGGGAAGGTGAGGAATACGGGCCTGGTAGAGGTCGAGATGGGGACGACACTTCGTGAGATAGTCTTCGATATCGGAGGAGGGATCAGGCGGGACAGGAGTTTCAAGGCAGTTCAGACGGGAGGTCCGTCGGGAGGATGTATACCCATGAGCAGGATCGATATGCCGGTCGATTACGATAGCCTGAGGGAGGCCGGGGCGATCATGGGATCCGGGGGCATTATAGTGATGGATGAGACGTCCTGCATGGTAGACGTTGCGCGTTATTTTGTAGGTTTCCTTATGGGCGAGTCCTGTGGAAAGTGTGTGCCGTGCCGAGAGGGCCTCCAGCAGATGTACCGCATATTAGAAAATATTTCTGAAGGCAATGGTGAGGAAGGAGATATTGATGCTCTTTTGGAGGTCGGGCAGTTTATGAAGACCACGTCCTTATGTGGGCTTGGAGGTACCGCCTCAAATCCGGTTCTCAGCACTTTAAGACATTTTAAAAGTGAGTACGAGTCTCATATATTCGAAAAGAAATGCACGGCGGGCGTATGCAAGAACCTGTTTGATTATTATATTGATGATAAACTGTGCACGGGCTGTTCACTTTGCCGTATTAAGTGCCCGGAGAAGGCAATTGAGGGGAAAAAGAAAGAACCTCACGTGCTTGATAAGGCAAAATGTATCAAGTGCAGTATTTGTTTTAATTCGTGCAAATACGGTGCGATACTTATAACATGATAGATATGAGTGTAGAAAATTGAAGATCCCTGTTATCATTGACGGGCAGCTTGTGAAGGTAGAGAAGGGCACTTCGGTGATAAAGGCTGCTGGAATTGCCGGTATCACGATACCTACTCTATGCTACCATGATGCACTTAAACCATATGGGGCCTGCCGCATTTGTATGGTGGAAGTCATCTACCAAAAACAGCGGAGAGTAGTCACAGCCTGTAATTTTCCGACTGAAGCGGGTATGGAAGTACATACGGATACTGCGAAGGTTAGGGAGATAAGAAGAATGGTCATCAGGCTGCTGCTTGCTCGTTGCCCTGACGTCCCAATCCTGAAAAAACTTGCACAAAGTATGGGTATCGAAGATATTAAGCTGAAACAAAAAGATGAGAAGGAGTGTATACTCTGTGGCCTGTGCGTGCGTTTCTGCGATGAAGTTGTCGGCGCAAACGCGATAGGACTGTCCAATAGAGGTATCGAGCGCGAGGTAACGACACCGTTTAAGGTCCTGTCGGGAACGTGTATCGGTTGCGGATCTTGCACCTATATCTGTCCCACCGGCTGTATCGAGATGGTAGTGGACGGTGAGAAGACAGGAATGAGGATGGAAATGGGAAACATATCCATCGATCCGTGCCAAGACAACTATGAGTGTGAAACATGTGATGTGGATAAGGAATTCATGACCACAGTTAAAAGGGTTTTTGCAGAATTTCGCAATAAATACTCATCACATTGATTTCCAATATTAATTAATGAATACATTTTAAAGTCTTGGGTAATGGTCTGAAAAATAGATTTGACGCTGAATTAATAAGGTCGCTTTAAGGCCGGTATTCCGACTCTGATGGTTAGCGTGATAAACATTTGACCCAGGAACTTTACATCTGAAGAGCTTTAATCCGTTCTTTTTAGCACACTTCTCAGATACACTTCTGCTTCTGAGGTCTCCTCTATCTCAGTGTAATAAAGAGCACCGGCGTCTATGCCGCTTTCGTTTATATACACTGCAAGCGGCTCAACCATTGGCGAGGATTGCATTGCCGGCGCTGCCACGAATATAAATAGCCAAACGATGGCAAGGCAGAACAGCATCATAGCCCATCTAAGGAGAATATTGGGTGGGCCTTGCGGCCCACCCGAGTTGCTCAATTGTTCTTTGTTAATGCTCATTAGCCTGTTAAATACCTGCCGTAATATGCGGGAATACCTTGTAGAACATGATGTAAGCCATTAATAACGTAAGTGCAAGGTTGAAAGACTGACCGCATATATAGAGTATAAGAGGCTTGCCTCCTTTGAAATAATGACCCAGTTCGCGGAAATTTGTTGCGAGCCCTATGCTTGCAAATGCGAGGCAGAAGAACCAGCCCCTGAATATACGGGAAAAACCGCGAAGCACGCCATGGTCGATAACTGTATAGGCCATACCGCTGCCAAAGGACTCGGCCATCAGTGAGAAAATGATCGATGCGACTATGAAACCGATAACGAACTTGGGGAAACGATACCAGATCTCCATAGAGCTGACCTTCTGGCCGGGAGCGCATTCAACCTTGGCACACCAGTACACCGCAACACCGAACGCTATAACGCCTATCAGGACGTTCTGGATCATCTTGACCGTGGCTGCCACGTAGAGAGCCTTTTCACTTAAAAATGCTCCTGCAGCTGCAACGGCACCCGTGGCATCGATCGTACCACCCATCCAGGCACCGCCTAGGACATGCGGCATACCTACAGCCTTAATGAATGCCGGCATAACGATCATCATGATAGATGTGAAGACAAGTGACAGTCCGACAGCAAGCGTGAGCTCTTCCTTCTTTGCCCTGCATGCAGCGGCCGTAGCAATAGCAGCCGAGACACCACAGACGGACATGTCGGCAGAGATCGTTATATTTAATGTCTTTGACGGCATTTTTAATACCTTCTGTCCGAATATGAACGTGGAGATCAGTACTATCGGGGTGACGACCCAGGCAACAAAAATACCCGGCACACCGATCGAAAGTATCTTGCCGAAAAGTATCTCTGCGCCAAGAAGCACGAGACCGGTCTTGATATAGTATTCTACCTGTACGGCCGGCATTACCCACTTTGGAGTTCCCACCGTGTTACTTATTATTAACCCGAAAAGTATGGCCCATGCGGCATAACCGATACCGTATTGCTTCATCGTCGCCTGCGCAGCGAAGATATATGCGAGCACCGCTACGGCGAAGACGAAAACAAAACCCACCATGAACTTTCCGCCGTCACCTGTCATAACCTGTTTTCCTATCCCGAAAAATATCATTAAGAAAATCATTAATCCGATCAGGTATGGTATCTGGTTATAGGGTTTGGCAGAGACCTTCTTTTTTGCACTGGACGCCTTTCTTTTTGACGAACGCCATTGCTCTATAGAGTCCTTTGCGGTCTCGTTAAGTGCGGCATCCTGAAATCCTGCTTCTGCTGCTGCTGCCTCAGCGCTTTGTGCATCGGCAAATGCGGCGGCTTCAGCTTCCTTTGCTTTTTCGTACTTTTCCTTCCCCTTTTCGTTCTTTGCGTCGGCAGCCTCTTTGGACATAACGAATGTCTGCATGAAATTGCTCTTCCAGCTGTGTGGTTTAGTTGTCCATTTCTTTATGCTCTTTCCTATCGGTGAATCACTGGCCTTGAGCTTCTTCTTTGCATCGGTTGCCTTATGCCATGCTACCGTTTTGAAGGGGGCTCTTTCTGTCTCAGCTTTTATTATCTCGTTCTGCTTGGCTATCGTCTCTTTTGCTCCTTCAGGAGCCCTCGGGAAAAATATGACCATTCCGACTATCAGGATCAGGAATCCGAGCCATATTGCCCAGTAATCCTCTTTCTTCCAAAGATCCGAAAGCTGTCCCTTTCCGCTGTCCATGACAACATCCGGACTCTCCTGACTGCTTGAACCAACCGGAGTTTCTTCATCTGCCATAATATATTCCTCCATGACAGGACAATACCCTCACATCGTAAGGGTTTTTACTGCAGACTTCTGATAATGGCCATAATATTATCGTGGTATCACCTCCCCCTCTTATTGCGGTCTTTTATTGTGACCGTTGCTCTATATTTTAAAGAGTATTAAAAGCAATAAGAGTGCCTGAATAAAAGCGTTATTTTATATGGATTTATATTGAACTATTGTGCTTTTCAGGCCAAATCCTTTGTCAGTACTGTCCCAATCGGTACACACCCCCAAAAAGAAGTCAAACTCAAAAAGTTTAATGTTTTTTTATAGACCCCGAACAGCCGGAAAAGCATTTTGTCTGAAGAAATTATATCTCAAAAAATCTACTCTGACAAGGACTTTTTTAATTGATTATAAAAAGCAACCCAAAATGGGTCAGGCGGGAAGTAGACCGTGGTTCTTCATCTTGGTCCTTAACTGCTTGCGGGAGATGCCGAGTATCTCGGCGGATTTGCTCTGGTTCCATGATGTCTTATTGAGAGCCCTGACTATCAGCTGTTTTTCGGTCTCTACAAGGTTAAGCTCATCGAACTCTTCCGAGCGGTCCTTCATCAGGTCCCTGAGCTTGGAGCTGAGGTATTTGATGCTTATATTTACCCCGGGGCAGAGGACATAGGCCCGTTCTACAATGTTCTCCAGTTCCCTGACATTGCCGGGCCAGTCATATTTAGTAAATATCTGTATGACCTCATCATCAAATCCCTGGATCTGTTTTCCCTCTAACTGGTTGAGTTTGTCAAGGAAGTGATTGGCAAGTAAAGGTATATCATCCTTCCGGTCCCTTAATGGCGGGATAGAAAGCGAAATGACATTAAGACGGTAGTAAAGGTCCTCGCGGAAGCGGTTCTCTTTTACCTCTGCCTCCAGGTCCTTGTTTGTAGCAGCGATTATCCTGACATTAAGCTTTATCCTTTTCGTTCCTCCCACGCGGAGGATCTCTCTTTCCTGAAGGAACCGCAGCAGCTTCTTCTGGAGGTTCTGGTCAAGTTCACCGATCTCATCCAGGAACACAGTTCCTTCTTCAGCAAGCTCCAGCAACCCTGTTTTTCTCTCATGAGCGCCTGTAAAAGATCCCTTTTCGTGGCCAAACAGCTCGCTTTCCATGATCTCGGAGGGGATCGATGCGCAGTCTATGGTCACAAAAGATCTTTTTGCGCGGTCAGAATCATAATGAATTGCTCTTGCTACAAGCTCCTTTCCGGTTCCGCTCTCACCTGTGATCAGAACGCTTGACTGAGTATTAGCGACCATCTGCATTACATCGTAGATCTTCTTCATTGATGAGCTCTTTCCTATTATGTTGCCGAAGGAATATTTTTCTTTAAGCTCTGTTCTTAATGTGGTATTCTCCTTGCGCAGCTCATATTTTTCTATCGCCTCAGATGTAAGTGTAACGAGCTCATCCGGATTTATTGGCTTTGCGAGATAATTAAAGGCACCTTTTTTCATGGCCTCGACAGCGTTCTCTATCGTGCCGAAAGCGGTTATCATTATTACAGGGATGTCAGGGTCCTTTGCCTTAGTGAATTCAAGCAGCTCTACCCCGCTCTTTCCTGGCAACTTAAGGTCTGTAATGACAAGATGGAAAGAACCGTTGCTGAACTTCTCTATCGCTTCTTCTGCTGACAACGCTGACTCAACATCGTAATTATTATCCCTCAGGGTAGCGGATACCCCTTTGATTATATTCTTCTCGTCATCGACTATCAGGATCCTATACTTTTGCATGGTCATATACAGGTAGGGTTATAATGAACTCCGCTCCTTCATTGGAAGCTGTTCGCACGTCTATTTCCCCATTATGCTCCTTGATTATCCTTTCAACTATAGCAAGGCCAAGCCCTGAGCCTCTGGTTTTTGTAGTATAGAAGGGTTTAAATATCTTTTCAACCTCATCCGCCGCCATTCCTGGCCCCGTATCTTTAATTGAGATCGTCACATCCGGTCCTTCATATTCTGTAGTAACTGTTATGGTATCCCCTTCACGGGAAATGTCCAGAGCATTTATAAGGAGGTTTAATATGGCCTGCTTGATCCTTGCAAGATCACAGTTCACAACGGGAAGGTTCTCGTCGGTTAACATCACGATCTCGACGTTCTTTTCCGTAGCTTCCTGACGAATAAGTTCGACGGTCGGCCTTACTATGGCATTCAGGTCGCATGTTTTCATTTTAAGCGGTGCAGGTCGTGAGAAGCTGAGAAAATTAGATGAGATGTCATTAAGGCGTTTCACCTCCTCCTCTATAATGGACAGGAACTCACTTAGTATCTCACCCTCAAAGTTGTTCTTAAGGTATGACGCAGCGATCCGTATGGCATTGAGCGGATTCTTGGTCTCGTGAGCAACTGTTGTAGCCATCTCCCCGAGAGCCGAGAGCCTTTCCATCCTTGATCTCTCATCGTTGGCTTTTTCCAGTTCTTTAAGGTTGTAGTTAAGGTCCTTTACCATTTGGTTAAAGACCTCAACGAGCTCAGTGATCTCATCGCCACATGATTCTTTATAAACGACGCATTTCCTGCAATCACCTATCTTCTGTGCGAACTCACCCTGAACTTCCCCGTGGCAGAACGTACCTGCCGTAGCCCAGCAGCGTAGTTTCCCATAAGAGGGGCAGTCCTTTTTGTCGCAATCAAGCCGTTCCCAGCATTTAACAAGCTTTTCATTCTCTACCTCAACGTCAAGCTCACCCGACTGGATATTAAGCATTTTGCTTTTTAATTTCTTAAGTGGTGTGGTCAAGTAATTTGAGACAAATAAAGCTCCCGCGATACCTGTAAACACCATGATCGCAGTTATAAGGTAAATATACTTTTTGAGACGCCAGAGCCTTTCTTCTATTATAAGGTCTATGTTCTTAAGTGAATAAGCTATAGTGGCAACTCCAAATACGTTGCTCCGTATCTTAATAGGAACGTTGAACTCTTTGACCTGAACGCCGTTATAAGAATATTCGCGAATAAGCTCATCGCCTTCATCGAGCACAGTTCCTATCTGCGGATAATGTTCTGAACTAAGGTCAGTTCCCAGTAAAGACCTGTTCGTGTGAGCTACCAGTTGACCTTCGCTGTCAATGATCATGGAATAAATACATGATGATGTCGCTTCGAGTGTCGTTTTTACCAGTTCATCAAGTCTCAAGGGATCGAAAGTGATAAGAGGCTCAACAGAGTCTTTGGCCAGGTTCCTGGTCATGGACAGGTTGTTCTCAAAGGTGCTTTGTCTCAGCGATTCTTTTTGATAGTTGATTATTAGTGAAGCTATGCCGACCATGGACAGGATTATCAGTAGTGTTACCGCAATAGAGAACTTCGAACCAAGACTGAGGGTCTTTAGCTTATTTATTATCATGTCTCTTTATCCATTCGCGCAATACGTCGAAGTCCCTGTCGCTCGCTGCCTTGAATCCAGATATCTTAGCTGATTCAAGAACATAGGGGTCCTTCAGAGCAATAAGATGTTTTTGCACAATCTCCGTTATGTTCTTATCTGCCTTGGGAGTTGCTGCAAATGGCCAGTTAGGTATATAAGGTGTGCTGGCCAGTATACGGATCTCGTCCAGATCAATCTCTTCTTTCAGGACTATAGGTGCAGTCTCTCTTACAAACCCTACATCCACGTCCTTTCTGTACACATTAAGAATGACCTCCTCCTGTCTCTTCCCGTCGATAACCTTCATGTCCTTCATTACATCAATGCCGTTCTCAAGCAGGAACAGGTTCTGTGCAAGGAACCCGGCGGCGGACAAAGGGGATACGATCATTACCTGTTTGCCTTTCAGATCAGATATCTTATTTATTTTACTGTCCTTGTGGGTAATTATAACTCCGCGGAATATATCACCGGTTGGAGGCTTAATCGTATTTGTAAAAGCGCTTAAATATCGTTTGTCAGCAAGCAGTGTATATATATACGGATTGGAGTAGGAATACTCTACCTTTCTGCTTGCTATAGTATCGAAAAAGGTCTCGAAATCCTTAGGTATCACAAGTTTGAACTCACGTCCTGTCTTGTCGCTCAGGTATCTCATTAGAGGGTCGAACCTGTCATACAGAGTAATAGCAGAATAAAGTGGCAGGATAGCTACCTTGTTGGTGTCTTTGTCGTATTTGAGATAATTGGTGCCTGATAAGTTCCTTATCATAACCCTTACAACATCAAAGTCCCTGTCAACCACTTCAGCAAAACCCTCGATGTCACCCATTGCTTTGACAAGCTCGACATCCTTTTCTTTATCGATAGATGTCAGGGCTGCCCTGATTTTATCTATCATATTATCGGGCAGGCTTCTATGTGCAACTATGGAGAACTGCGGTATCGATTCGGATGTCTTGATTATCTTGATCCCGTCTTTCAGATATTTATTGGCAACAGCCAGGCTCATGCCACCCAGGTCATGTCTGCCGACCATAATTGACAATGCTATCCTGTCCTCTTCCTCGAGGTAGTCAACCGAACTGAAATCTTTAAGCTCGATGCCGACCTCCTTGAACATCACCGCTGGTATAAGATATGACGAAGAAGAGCTTTTGTTTCCCAAAGCGAGCCTGCTACCTTTCCCATCTACAATCTTTTCAATCTTAGAATCATGTCGAGCAACAATAACACTCTTATAGGTGGGTAAGCCCGAATTAATTGCTCGAGCGACCGGGATGACCTCATAAAGTGAACGCGTTTCGCAATATGAAGAAGGATCAAGATATGCGAGTTGGGCATTTCCCGTTCCGACCTGCTGTATTGCATCCTGATAGTTCTGGGCAACCTTGAAGATTATCTTCCTGTTAACGGCCCGCTCAAGATACTCTTTAAGAGGTAGGAACTTTTCGTACATAATGCTTACGTTCTCAACGGGAAGTGAGATGAAGGTCAGAGGGGCGGTATCACTGCCCGTTGCCGTAGCTTGTCCGGATATAACCGTATAAAACAATGTTACGAATGACAATAATATGCATCGCAGAAGGTCTCCCTTAAATAAGCGCCTCATACTTTTATTATTTTTTATACGGCTTCAATTTATCAAGATGACCATTAAGGCCCAGGGCTTGTTCCAAATGGAACATTGTTAAAAAGCGTCTCGGTTAAAAACATCATAAATTCAGTGGTTTAACCGCTGGCATTTAACTTGCTTTTGCAATACTGACAGAGATTAATTGATGTTAAGGAGCAATATGGACAGTATTAAGGTCGACAAGACACTCGATGTTAAGGGTGTTGGATCAGAAAGAATAGGTGCGCTGGCCAAAACAGCACTCGGTAATATGTGTGCGGGTCAGGTCCTTAAGATAGTTGCTGATGATCCATCGACCAGGTCCGTTATATCCGATATTTGCAGTGATAAAGGGCACCTGCTGATCGAAAGTCAAGAGGACAAAGGGATGCTCCTCTACGCTATAAAGAAGGTCGAAACTGAGTTCTAAGGTCAATTCCAGGAGGAAATATGGCTAAAAAGATTGCAGTTGTTGTCAGAGAAAGACAACGAGAGGCGCTGAGGATGGCTGTAGGTATCACCCTGCTTGACGATGTCATCAATATGTTCATCATGGACAGGCCTGTAGAGCCTTCAGATGAGAACGACCTTAATCTCGAGACAGCGGAGATGATGGATATAAATGTCTACACGAACGTCAAAGATGGCGGGACGGGAGAATATCTGTCTGACACAGAAATTGCCGATAAGCTTCTCGATTACGACCATATAATACCTTACTGAGATGAAGGAGGAATAAGAACATGAGGATACTTTATATATTGAAACAAGATCCTGATCCGACCCTGAAAGACATAATAAAGAGACACAGGGAACAGAACGAAGTTGAGATATACGACCTGAGGGAGTCTAAAGATTATGAGGACCTTGTTTATCTGATCGTTACAAGCGACAAGGTAATATCCTGGTAGATTATCGATATGAAGGGGGTTTGATATTATGAAGATCGGAATGCTCATCAATTCAGATAAATATGCAGGGGATGTTAACGGAATAGCTAAAGCGGCTCTGGCTGCCGGTCATGAGGTCATTATCTTCGTTATGGATGAGGGTATCAATATTATGCATGATCCTTCATTGCTTGAACTGACAGGATCAAAGGGTGTTTCGGTAAGTTACTGTGATCATAACGCGCAACAGCTTAAGCTGGATAAGAGCGGCCTGCCGGGAGAGATAGTGTCCGGCAGTCAATATAACAACGCCGTGATGGCCAATGAATCAGACCGCTTGATAGTGCTATAAAATGAAGGGCGATGCTCTGACAATAACGGGGCCGCCTGTATCAGAGGTCCGGGGAAAAGAGATCATCCTGTTAGTTGTCTTTATTAATCTTATTTTATTCCCGATCCTTTATATATTTCGCTTTCTTGATAACAATACTTTATCAAGCTGGCAGTGGGTGTTCGATGGCACAAGGCTTCGAACGCTTTATATGATGCATGTGCTGAGTATCGTTGTATCTCTCGTTTTGACGCGGGTGGACATCCCTGTAAGATCATATGGATCTATCTCCTTTCTGACCCCCTTCTTTATAGTTCTGGTATTGAGGGGTATGCCGGAGCTATATCTTGATACATCCAGATATGTCATTCAGGCCAAAGCGTTGATGCTAGAAGGGTCTTTCTATTTTATGAAAGAGTGGGGCGGGGCAGTGCCTGCATGGACAGATATGCCGCTTGTTCCGTTTGTGTATGGGCTCCTTTTCAGTGTCTTTGGAGAGTCAAGGGAGATTATCCAAATCTTTAATGCCGGCATGTTCTCCATCACGGTCTATGCTGCATACCGCATGGGCAGCGATCTGTTTGAAAGGGAAACAGGTTTCTATGCTTCACTAATACTAATGTCCGTGCCTTATATATTTATTCAGGTCCCTTTTATGATGGTCGATGTTGCCGCGATGTGTTTCCTGACACTGTCGTACTGGTTGGCGGTGCGAGTCATTAAGTTTGGAGGTGTTTCTAATATAGTCCTTTGTTGCGCCAGCATTATATGTGCAGCTCTGAGCAAATATTCAACATGGCCGATGCTTATCGGTCTCGCTATTATCCCACTGGTATTTAAAAAAGGTGATGCAAATGGCTTATGGAGAAAAGTGGTTTATGTGGGGCTCCCGGTAATGTTAGTAATGTGTGCATTCCTGATACTCAAATATGATGTTATATCAGCCCAGATAGGTACTTTGAGATCTTATCAACTCCCTGCACTTGGCCGCTGGAAGGAATCATTTATATCAATGTTCTTATTCCAGTCACACCCGTATATCATTGTACTTACCGTAATTTGTGCATGGTTCTCATTGAAGAACAGGGATCTTACCGCTCTTATTCCTTTATGGGCCTTTGTTTTTATCATCGTATTCAGGATAGAACGCATGCGCTATCTCATGCCTCTATTTCCTCTACTATCTGTTGCTGCTTCATACGGAATGAGTACCGTCAGATACAGTTATGTAAAGAGATATGTTGCGTTTGGCATGCTGGCGTTCAGCATGTTCATCTTATTTGCGGGATACTTACCGTTTGTAACAGGAACAAGTATGGTAAATATCAGGGACGCAGGTGAATATATTGATTCATTAGAGCATGGACCTGTAAGTATTACTGTTATGCCACAGCCTGTGTCAACAGGAAATACCGCAGCTGTCCTTCCTATACTTGACCTCTATACTGATAAGGAGCTGCGGTATGTTGGCCCTGAACAGCCTGCACAGATGCCGGAGGGTATTGAAAGTACACCATTAAGGTTTACCTGGGAGCTTGATATGACAGAACCATATGTGGGGAATTCTGTTCAACGGGGGATCGTAGCCTTGATAACAGGAGAAAAGCTGCTCGAGCCGGATGGCTCACTCTCTCCTTTTATAGGTAAAAGAGCAAGACTTCTTCGCAGCTTTGAAAAGAGTTCCGGTGTGTTCAGGTTCAATTCATTTATTTATGTTTACGAATTAAAGGATATGTCCTGATCAGGACAGCTTTTGCGAGCCACTGTCCCAATATGGACAGAAAGTTATCGTTTTCTTTCAATTTTTCTTTAATTTTCAAAGCTATCCTTGTGGCATAGTCTTTGCTCTTAGTTGAATTACAGAAAATAGTGATGCTCATACGATTCAGATAAATAAATCATAAGGAGGTAACGAGGTGGAAATAGAAGTTCCGAGAAAAAACAAGCTCTGGGCCTTGGGGATCGTCGCGTTCTTTGTAATTATAAGCGTTGGTACTTTTGCAGCACATGAATATTATGTGTATTTGCAGGCCTATCTGTGGTTTGGTTTCATTTACGGCATGTGTCTTCAGTACGGCAGGTTCTGTTTTGCTTCTGCTTTCAGGGACCTTTTCGCTGTGGGAGTGCCCAGGATGGCGGTAGGTATCATGATAGCAACTATCCTGTTCGGTTTTACCTCTGCATTTGTTAATGCAACAGGGTGGAGCACCTTCCATCCTGCACCTACCAGTATCCATGCCGCTATCGCGGGTCTGATATTCGGTGTAGGGATGGTATTTGCCGGTGGATGTGCTTCTGGGTCGCTTTATAAGAGCGGTGAAGGTAACGGGGTTGCCATGCTCGTAGTTCTTTCTATAAGTGTTACTCAGTCGTCATTCGTTGATATCGGTGGCTGGTTCAATAAGCTTGTCCCGAAGTCATGGGCGGCATCGGCGGCTACAAAAGGATTGCCTGACACTATCAACGTTTCCGACGGGTGGGTTGACCAGTATCTTGCAGGTTATGTCTGGGATCAGCCGGTCCTGAGGGTAGCCGAGCTTATGGGCATGAAAACTGATTCGATATCAGGAGCTTTCCTTGGAAACCTGCTTACCGGAGTCGGTCTGCCGGCCATGCTTATCCTCTTATGGGTCTACTATGTTTGGGTAAAGAGGAACTATAAAAAGAAGGTCGTGCAGGAAAAGGGAGTTTTTACGTTCGGGGATCACTTCAGAGGGTTCTGGAGCATGATAACTGCATCGAAGAGAACATCTATAGCCGGCCTTTTTCTTGGTGTCGCATGCGGTCTTCAGATGTTCGTTATCGAGGGATTGAGGATGAAGTTCGGGGTCAAGAATGCAGGTACCATCCTTGAGAGGCTGGGTTATGATTTCGGTCTTTCTGCAAAAGGGACTGTGTTCGATCCCGGGTACTGGTATGTTACCACCCAGGAGGCCCAGTGGGTGGGATGGTTAATGCAGAAGCTTGGCTGGAACAATATGGATAACATATTCTTTGGCTGGGTGAACGGGATTCCGAACCCTGCATTCAATCCTGCCGACTGGATGTCCGTTGCTCTCATAGGCGGTGCAGCAGTAATGGCGCTACTTCATGGTGAGTTCAAATGGAAAGCTCCGACAAAGGAGTTAGCGATCTGGGCCCTCATCGGCGGCGCGCTGATGGGCATAGGGTCACGACTGGCATTAGGCTGCAATGTTGGAGGTTTCTTTGTGAGAGCGGCCAACGGAGATCCTTCGGGATGGCTATTCGGGATCGGAATGATCGGCGGAGCGTTTATAGGGGTGAAGTTCTTTAATTGGTGGACAGAGCGAAAAATGGCAAAAGAAATGGCAGCATTTGACCTATAAAAAAGGAGGATTTTGACATGGCAATGAAATTTGAAAAAAAGGAAGATGGACATTATCTGCTGGATGTGACCGGATATGTTTGCCCGCATCCGCAGATCTATACCAAGAAAGCCCTTGAGAAGCTGAGCGGAGGTGAGATGCTAGAGGTGGTTTTTGATAACCCTTCATCATCTGAATCTATCTCTGCTATGTGCGATTCAAACGGCAACAAGATAGTCGATAAGGCGATGGAAGGCGGCATATTCACTTTCAAGATAGAAAAGGACTAGAGATAGTTCTCTAAGGGAGATAATGCTATGAAAACCAATCTTTGGGTAATAATAATCATAGTCGTGATATTCCTCGGGTTCATGATGGGATACGCGGTTCCGCCTTTTATGGAAGTGGGTTTTGGAAAAGGAGGACAGGCGTCTGTAGAAGAGATGAGCGATGAGGAACTTAAACAGATGTATGAGAACCTGTACAAGGAAGAGTCTGATGAGTAAGGGGGAAAGATAATGAGTAAGAACATATGGCTGATCATTGCGGTGGCTGCATGGCTGCTCGGTTTCCTCGGAGGATATTCAATATCCAGCCGAACGGGGACCGAACCCGGATACTTTGGTGCTGTTGAGGCTGCCGGTTACGGGGGCGGTTCGGAGCTGATAGAGGGTATAAGTGAAGATATGCAGGATTATTATAAAAGCCTGACAGAATAATAGAAATCCATTTGCAGTGGTGACGGCGAATGCCTTAGCTGCGGAGGAGAGTTTAATGAAGAAAGTTCTACTGGCCATAGACAACACTCAGGGATCACTTAAGGCTGCTGAAACACTGGTCCGCCTTTTCCCTTGTGTAAAGCCGGAGACCGTAATTGTTCTATATGTTGAGAAGCTTGAGGGATTCTCGTTGATGGACGATGCGCTGCTAAGCGTTTCAGAAATGAACGAACTTAAAGAATCTCTTAAAGGTACCGATTATCAATCAAAACTGGACGAGAAAGCCAAAAAGGTAACGGACCATTTCGTAGGTTTTCTTAAAGAAAATGGCATCTCGGGTGTGCAACCGGTTGTCAAGCAGGGACATCCTGCAGATGAGATACTGGAGACCGCTTCGGACGGGGTGGAACTTATCGTTCTGGGGGCTCGTGACAGCAGTCGCCACGGCCTTCTGATGGGAAGTATAAGCAGAGAGGTCGTCAACAGGTCCGAGATACCAGTACTCATAGCAAAATGAAGATAATTCTGGGTGCCGGTCTAGCCGGGCTTTCAGCAGGATTTGATCTGACAGATCATAATGAAAGCACATTGATCCTTGAGAAAGGGGGAGATGTCGGTGGATTGGCAAGGACCCATTCTTACAACGGGTTCAGGTTCGACCTCGGAGGGCATAGGTTCATAACCAGGGATGAAGAGGTTGAGACACTGGTAAAGGAGCTGCTTGCCGAAGAATGTCTTGATGTCCCGCGAAAGAGCGCCATATACTTTAAGGACAGGTTCTTCGATTATCCCCTGAAGCCGGGCAATGCTGTGTTTGGACTGGGTCTGAGCACTACCTTGAAGATCATCAAAGATTATCTTTATGAGAGGGTTAAGAACGTTGTCTCACCTTCAGATATAGTGTCTCTTGAGGACTGGGTAGTTGGAAGGTTCGGCAGGAAGATGTTCGAACTTTACTTCAAGAAATATAGTGAGAAGGTGTGGGGAATAGATTGCAGCGATATAAGTCAGGAATGGGTCTCGCAAAGAATAAGCGGGTTATCTCTATGGCAGGCTGCTAAAAAGGCATTGTTCAGGTTCAGCGGTAAAGGCATAGATACTCTGGCAGACAGGTTCATATACCCGAGGACGGGCATTGGTGAGATATCCGAGCGTCTGAAAAGCAGAGTTCTGAGAACTGGAGAGATATTAACGAATGCTGAGGTATTAAAGGTCCGTCACAGTTCATGGCGAATAGAGTCGGTGGTATTTCGCGAAGGTCCTGACCTGATAGAGGAACATGCCGATTCAGTAATATCTACAATTCCTCTGGACTGCATGATAAGGGCCCTTGATCCTGCTCCACCCGATGATATATTGCATGCAATCTCACATCTTCACTACAGGGACCTTATAGTAGTTGCATTAATGCTGGACCGAAGCAGTGTTACAGACCTAAATTGGCTCTATCTGCCTGAAAGTAAGATCCCCGTAGGACGCATTCATGAGCCTAAGAACTGGAGCGGTCTCATGGCACCGGAAGATAAGACCCATATAGTTGCAGAATATTTTTGTTTCAGGAATGATCCGACATGGAACTCCGGGGATGAAATTCTTACCGGAATTACTCTTGATACCTTGGAAAAGCTGAACTTTATCGGTAAAGGAGATTATATGGACAGCTGTGTGGTTCGGGTCCCCAGAGCTTACCCTCTTCTTGATACCACATATCGTAAATACTATGAGCTTGTACTCGGCTATATCAGTAAATTCGACAATCTGGAGATCGCCGGAAGAGGCGGTACGTTCCAGTACCTTAATATGGACCATGCGATAAGGTCAGGGTTAGAGGCTGCCAGAAGGTCCCGCAGCGCAGATCATATGCGGTGCAATAATGTAATTGCTGCCAAAGAGGGTCTACGATGAAGTGCGTACTTGTCATACCATCGTGGGAGCCTGAGGAGATATTCCCTACGAAGACCGCTGCCTCTCAGATAAATTATTGGCAACCATTGGGAACACTTTCGGTAGCATCTTCGCTATTAGAAGCTGGCCACGATGTTAAGTTCCTTAACGGTGCTTTTCTTGATCATGCTGGCATACTTGATGAGATCGAGCGTTATGCGCCTGAGTTTGTTGGTCTGTACTCTACGGCCTTTGGATGGTATAAGGCCGTTAAGACTGCGGAAGATATCAAAAAGCTGATCCCCGGGGCGTTCCTGGCTGTCGGGGGGCCGTATCCGATCGCGATGAAGGATAAGTGTTTAAAGGACACTGATGCCATAGATGCTGTGGTAACGGGGGAGGGGGAGTTTACGGTCATTGAAATGATCGAGAGATTATCTGAAGAGAGGTCTTTGCACGGGGTGAAGGGTGTTGCTTTCAGGTCCCAAAGAGATGTTATCTGGCGGAACCCTGAAAGGGACCTTATTGCGGACCTTGACTCTCTTCCGTTCCCCGCCCGTGAGCTTCTCGGCCATGATGAGTATATACCACCCCCTGCGACATATAAGAGAAAGCCGGTTGCTGTGATAATGACATCGCGAGGGTGCAACAGACGATGTATTTTCTGCTTTCAGATGGACAGGGAAAGAAAAAGCGGAATAAGGTTCAGGAGTGTAGAGAATGTCATGAAGGAGATCGAGCTATGTCTTGCTCAGGGATATCGTGAGATAAAGTTCATCGATGATAATTTTGCGGCCGATAGACAAAGGGCCAGAAATATAGCCAGGGAGATAAAGAAGCAAGGTCTGGACTTCACATGGTTTGCGTCTGCCTGTGTTCATCATGTAGATCTCGAGATGCTGAGCGAATTCAAAGATGCAGGATGTTGGGCAATATTGATGGGTGCCGAGTCCGGTGTCCAGAAGGACCTTAACACCTTGAAAAAGGGCATCACGGTCGAACAGATAAGGAAAGCGGTAACTGTTGCAAAGCAAGCAGGGCTCAGGGTCTTCACCCCGTTCCTGTTCGGGATACCCGGGCAGACATATGAAGATGGGCTCAGAAGCATTGACTTTGCGTGCGAGATAGACCCTGACGTAGCGAACTTCCATGCATTAACACCTTTCCCGGGCACCGAGCTTTACGACAAGGTCGATGATTACGGATGGATGTCCGATAACCTGGCTGATCTTACGTATCAGGGGTCAGCATTTGTACCCTACACGATGTCGAGAAAACAGATAAGTGACCTCAGGCAGGTAGCTTTCAGAAGGTTCTATTCCCGTCCGCGATTTCTCCTGAGGCGGGTTATTGGCTTGAGGTCGCTGAATGACCTGATAGCCGCGTACAGGGGTATTAAAAGCCTCTTCTGGATAATGGTAAAGAAGGGATTGTTTAAAAGGCCCGAGCCGGAAGGTACGAACTTATGAGTAGAAGGATATCTGTTATCGTCCCGAACAGGAACGGAGCCGATACGATAGGCATATGTCTTGAAGCATTGTGCGGCTCTTTATATGACGATTATGAAGTAATAGTAGTAGATGACGCATCCGAGGACGCGTCCCGGATGATAATAAAGAGATACCCCTGCACACTTATAGAACTTGACGAACATAGCGGGGCTGCCGCGGCGCGTAATGTGGGGGCTGGACACGCTTCAGGAGAGATCCTGTTCTTTACTGACGCAGATTGCATTGTCAGCGTGAATACACTTGAGAAAGTTGCACTTGCCTATGATAGAAACGGCGAGAATAGGATCCTTGGCGGCTCATATACATCATTGCCGTATGATAAAGATTTTTATAGCACGTTCCAGTCTGTCTTCATAAACCATAATGAGCTCAGGGATATTGGCTCACCGGATTATGTAGCGACTCATGCAATGATCATCAATGCTGATAAGTTCAGAGCATTGGGAGGGTTCAACGAGACATTCCTGCCGATGATCGAGGATGTTGAGTTCAGTCACAGGGCAAAAAGGGGCGGAATGGAACTGTCCATGATAGACGGACTGGTCGTCAGGCACAAATTCAATTTTAACTTCCTGAGATCGGTAAGAAATGCCTTTATGAAGTCGATGTACTGGACTGCATACATCTTGAAGAGCAAGAACATATTTGACGACTCAGGGACGGCATCTTTGGGTCTTAAGGCCAATGTGATCCTTACGTGGTCGCTTTACTTCATTCTCATTACAGGCATTGTGACTAGCACTTCATTATATCCGGTTATAGCTGCGGCTTTCGTTCTGAATGTTTTAGTAAATATCAGGTTAATAAATGCGATGTACCGTGCTAGGGGTATCATCTTTACCCTTAAGTCGGTAGTATATTATTTTTTTGTATATCCGATACCGGTCGGGGCTGGTGCCATATTCGGCAACTTCATGCATTTTAATAAAAGCATACAGTTCGGTTGATGCCATGTCATATTCACCGTTCAGACATTTAAGCTCTGTTTTCTGGAAAAGGAGTCCTGTCCATCTTACTTGTTTTGTGACATCGAGATGCAATGCCCGGTGCAGTTTCTGTTTTTATGGATCGAACATAAAGAGACAGCAGGTTTATGAAGAACTGTCGCTCCAAGAGATAGAGAAGGTGTCCAGATCAATGGGGAACTTAATGTGGCTGGCTTTCTCAGGCGGTGAAGTTTTCCTTAGGCAGGATATCCATGACTTAGCAGGGGTCTTTTACCGTAACAATAAACCTTCCATAATTCTTTTATCTACGAACGGATTGCTTATAAATACTATTAGGGACCAGGTAGAGGAGATACTCAGGACGTGCAGGAAAAGTACGGTTGTAGTGAAACTGTCGCTGGACGGACCTGAAAGTATCCATGATCAGTTAAGAGGCGTTAAAGGGGCTTTTAATAAGGTGCTTAATACCTATAAAGCACTTTCTAAATATATTGACCGGTATCCGAACTTCGAGCTTGGTATTAATACGGTGTTCTGTCCCGATAACAAAGACTATATGGAAGCAACAAAGAGAATAGTTAGCAAGCTTGATGGGGTAGGTACGCACACTGTATCGGTGCTGAGGAATAGTTCGGGGTCTAACGGCCTGAGCAGTGATGAGATAGAGATGTATTACAGGGTGACAAATGGTACTGTTCCCGGGAGTACATGGGAAAATACCGGCAATTACAGGTTCCTTGGTGCAGGGCTAAAATCTGCCCAGGATAGATTGCAGAGCAGGGCTATCTATAGAACGATGGTCGAGAAGAAAAGGGTTATGAGATGTTATGCGGGAAGACTGAACATAGTGCTTACTGAGAACGGAGATGTTTATCCATGCGAGTCGCTCCGGAATAAACTAGGGAACATACGTGAGCACAGTTATGACATGAAAGACCTTTTATCATCGATATCAGCGTCCGATTCGATCAGAGAGGTTTCAAAGGGGACCTGTTACTGTACTAATGAGTGCTATATGATGACGAACATCTTTTTTAACCCCCGGATGATACCGGCAGTTCTGTATGAATATATTCGTTCAGGGACGGGTCGTACCGGCCCCGACGGAGATGAGAGGAGTCTTTGTCCCCAGAAGGACAAAGGCTTACGAGGGATTGTTCCAAACAGGACAATTGCTGAATTAGATAGTTGATATTATTGGATTTTTTTCTGGCACACAACTTGCTCTATTCTCTGGTAAATATGAGGGAAGTAACAAGGCGCTTTATTAACCCTAAAAAAACAAAGAGGAGGTAACGATGGCGCGTAAGTTTCTAATTATCTTGGCTGTAAGCATGTTCTTGCTGTCTGCAGCTGGCCTTTCATCGGCAGCTCAGTTTGCAAACCCGGACCTGCTTGTTGATGCCGAAACGGTAGCGAAGAACATCTCGAAGTCTGACTGGGTCGTGGTTGACTGCAGGGAACTCAAGAAATATGCTGAGGGGCACATCCCCGGCGCAATAAGTCTTGGGGACAGATGCAAGAAGGTCTTCAGGGATGCGACAGCTCGTGTTTACCGTGATACGGGGAAATACGAGAAGATGTTAAGCAAGGTAGGTATAGGCAATGATACCCATGTCGTATTTTACCATGGTGATTTCAAGGACCTGCCCGATGCTACGGTAGGGTTCTGGGTAATGGAATACCTCGGACACGATAAGGTACATTTGCTTAACGGAGGTGTAGATGCGTGGAGAAAGGCAGGTAATCGCTTGGACAAGAAGCCGTCAAAGAAGGCACCTTCGAAGTTCGTAGCGAAGAAGATGAATAACGATGCTTACGCATCGACTGCAGAGATATTGCAGATCGCAACCAACAAGAAAAAAGGTGTTCAGCTCATAGACTCAAGAACAGATAAGGAATTTGACGGCAAGGATTGCAGGGCCGTGAGATGTGGTCATATACCTAACGTTACGATGAACGTATCTCATAAGGATACAGTGGTACAGCAGGCAGATCCGAAGACTAAGAAGAATAATCCTACCGGATATCTTTCTCCTGATGTTCTTGAGGCAAAGTTCGGTAAGCTGGACAGGAACAAGAGGACGATAGGATATTGCCAGACAGGAACGCGCTCTACCCTTACGTACCTTGAGCTTCGTCTTATGGGGTTCAAGAACGCCGCTAACTGGGATGAGTCATGGAGGGTCTGGGGATCACATTATGCCGACTATCCTGTTGAAGCACCTAACGGGGAACAGTGGTATAATTTTGCCAAGACCAACAAATCTATTACAGATCTTGAGAAAAAAGTAAAGAAGCTTGAAGAAGCTTTAGCTAAAAAGAAGTAAAGAAATTCAGAGGGCTTAAGCCCTCTCTCCCTGTCTCAAATATTGCCCGGGTAAAACGACCCTGTTTATCAGGGTCGTTTTTTTTTGCATGAACACTGCCTGTACCAGTGCTTGAAATGAAGCGCATATTCATGGTATACATTAAATAAGATATAATATAGGCGGCGAGGCAGAATACAGATCGGCAAAGTAACATAATAATTATGCCGAGAAGGAGAAATTCTTAATGAAGAATGTATCACTGCTTAGCTTAGCCTTTATTTTGATATTTATGTCATTTAAGTCGTTTGCTTCCAGTCCGTCACCTTCCACTAATAATACTCGTAATGCTGATATAGTAATGACCGAAACTGATCTGTTACTTTTTCAGCTCAAGGACAATGATCCTTTCGTACGTGCCGATGCGGTAAGAAGACTAAGTGAAATAGCGGATCCCGTGATCGTAGACCCGCTTATCAGGTCATTGAAAGATGATAATAATTATGTGCGTGCTTACGCAGCTGAGGCCCTCGGAAAGATAAAGGAGGCATCTGCTATAGAGCATCTTCTTATTATGATCTATACTGACGATGCGTTCGTACGGGCCTATGCAATTGAGGCACTTGGCGAGATAGGTGATCCGGAAGCTGTGGCTCCTCTTATCGAGATATTGGATAAAAAAGAAGGAGATCTGTCTTCCAGTGCTGCATGGGCACTCGGAATGATCAGTGATCCGCGTGCCGAGCCATCTCTCATCGATGCCCTTTCTAGCGATCAAGTTAGCTTGCAGATAAATGCAGCAAGGGCACTGGGGATGATGCGCTCTTCTCATGCTGTTGAGCCCCTGATCCAGGCCTTGAAGACACCATGCTGCAGCGAAGCGGCAGAGGCTCTAAGGACCATAACAAGCCTTAACTTCGGCGAGGATCACGCAAAATGGCTGAACTGGTGGACCGGGATCGGGAAATAACAGTGCTCTATCATGCGCCAGGAGCAGCTCTGATGCGATACCAAGTGTTTTGTAATGATGTTATTGTCAGACAGACGAGTAATATTTCTCAGGGCCGAGGGTCTTAAGGAGGGCGAGCCTCAGGGAGTCCTCATTAACTTCGCCGTTAAGTGAGAAGAGTCCCTGGATCTGAGAGTTAGTCTTAGTGAGATCCTTGATCGGCAGTCCCATAGCTTCACCCATGCAACTGACCAGGCATCCTTCCGGTGCGATATTAAGAAAAAGATCAACATCATGATCTACTTTATGTATGGCCTCGCCAACATATGCCGAAAGCTCTCCGCGGGGTTTTATGCTGGGGATCAACTTTCTGGCATTATTAAGTACTTCAGTTACAGGATCGGGTACTTTTATGCCGGCGGCTTTGTAAAGAGGTTTGACCATTATCTTCCTGAAGTACTTGATCAGCCTTTTCATGGTTCTTATGGTCCTTATACCTTTCTTTATGCCAGGGTCGTAGGGGTCCTTCCATCTCATCCTGTCTATTGCCTCTTCCGTGTCAAGTATCGCAAATTCTGAGATAAGCTCCAGGTACAGCCAGAGGGGTGAGTAGTTCATCTCGAACGAGCCGAAGCCGATGGAGTCCACTATATTGTTGAAAACATCCTCTATCTGTGCCACGCGCATGTAGGCTTCGCCCTCTACAAATATGCTTATTTTCTTCTTGCCATTGCGGTTCCATCGGGATGAAAAATCGCTCAGTATCTTTCTTATTCCATTATTGTTGTACAGGCCATAGGCCCAGTACTTAGCCAAAGCGCCCAGGCCCAGCTTTGAGCTCAACTTCGCTATTCTGAGCTTCGTGGGATGCGGTCGAGAGCTCTCCAGAGCGGTGATCACGTCCTGCTTCAT
This sequence comes from Nitrospirota bacterium, assembly GCA_020351835.1. Lineage (GTDB taxonomy): Bacteria > Nitrospirota > Thermodesulfovibrionia > Thermodesulfovibrionales > BMS3Bbin05 > BMS3Bbin05. The sequence continues at coordinate 2,019,419 of CP070669.1, read as the reverse complement.
TCTAAGGTAATCATCGTAGAACTTACTGTACTCCTCACTGTCCCTGCAATTGGCCCCTTTCATGAGAATCTGATGCAGGAGCCCCTGGAGGATAAATCCATGGTAGCACTGTATCAGTGCCCATTCGTCAAGCCCGATGTTGAAGCCTTTTGATTCTCTGCTGATGAGGAGCTTAAGCTGTTGGCCTTTTCCGTTATTGCCGTACATCTTATGGCAGATCAACTTGTGTTGCTCATAGTACTGTCCCTGCCTGCAGGGTCCGGAACCCTTGTTGTCGAATACTACAACCCTCTTTTTGCCATTTACGAGTGGGTCTCCCGCTTCCTTCCTGCGCTCAAAATCCTCTAAGGCAAGGATAATGTCAGCGAACACGCCGGCCATTGGAGCGCATACCGCATCCCCGCAGTATTTTCTGCCGAGCCTTATCAGGGCCTCTATGTCGTAAGTTTTGTCATCGTAATTATCGATGACAGTTATCCCGGAAGCCCTCATCCCCGCGGCGACCGTCCTGTTGTCATGCAGAGTAGGCAGGTATAACACGTCCTTCTCGATATCCAGGTCCTCGAGGCCGAGATCATTAATGACCTTAATGTCGAAGTCATGCCTCTCCATACCCTCGTTGAGCCTCTTCGTCAGCTGGTTGAGGTGGGTATTGACCCTGTTCTCCAGATGAGCAAGCTCCTTTATCATGGCGTCGCTCTGAATAAATAGTGTGGGTATGGACTTCGTTATCTCATTGATGGTAGGCATCGTGACAGTGTCTGGGCCGCACCTGAAAGTAGACACCTGTACCGTAGACATCAGCGATCCTGATCCGCCATTTTCCAGTTTTAAGACGGCATCCCTTAGACGCTCGTTATTTAACGCTCTATGCAGTTTTTTCCCCGCTACCCCACTAACCAGGGATATTATCGCGTGGGGATTTCTCCAGTAAATGTGGGAGAAGTCATCGTCAAGCTCTATATCAAATGCATACGATGGAAGGGCAATTACACCTTTATCCTTGAGCAGACGTCCGACGTGACTATCGTATATCCCCGGGTTAAGTATATATTCCCTTGCGCATACTATCGAGACGTTCAGCCTGTTCTCAATGGCGTATTCTATGAATTCAGCGGCCATTTCTCCTATCTCTTTACGTAGCTCAAGGTTTGCCTTAATAGCCTTTCTGACTGCGTTGACCAGTTCTTCCCTGCTTGGTGTGATGTTATAGTGCGTGAACAACTTCCCGAGCTGCATATGGAGCTGGCTGCCTATCAGTACCGGATCCATTGTCTCCATGTTAACGGAGAAGTCCATGAACCTGGCTTCAGGGTGCTTTATCTTTGCATAATGCGTTGCTATTAACGGTCCGCCCTGGTTGACGGTACAGGTCTTCCCAAGGCTCTTCATATTTGTGGGAAGGAGGTCTATCTGTGCTACAAGTATTATCCCATGGTCTTCATTAGCGAGCCTCTGGAACTGTCCCGTAGACCCAATAAGCGGAGCGCATATGTCTATATCAAACTGCGGTTGTCCTGTAAGCACATCCTCTTCCGTGACATTGTCCACATGCACCGGCAGTCCCAGTTCTTTGAATATGGACGCGAACAGGAAGGACTGCTCCGAGACCGAAAAGCTCCTTGGAATGACAAGGCGGTCCTTACTGCTGCTTCTTGGCAGCCTCGAATCGAACAAAGACCATATCTCGCGGTAGGAGTTCGGTATCTTCTCGCGTTTTCTGTCTGTCATCTCATTAACTGCCGTACATCCACCAAGCGATAGTGATATTTTGCTGTCTCCGACCGTGGTCTTAAGCATCGTACGGGCGCAGCAGCTGCTCTTGTCACCGCATGCGGCTCCGCGACAGTAAAATATCTTCTTTTCGAACTCAACATCTATGAAATCCTTCAGCCTGCAAGGGTTATCAATAATTCCGTCATCCTTTATAGATCTTAGAAGGCCTATACATGCCCTGTGACCCGGCATCGGAGGAACGAGGCAGTGCATCTTCGAGAACTCCTGGATACGATGTGTCACTGCAAGAGGTAGTGGATCGCTGAGCATTGTCTGGCCATGCAGCAGCACGACCGAATTCTCCGGGAACTCTATCTGGTCCCAGAGGGTCCTGGCCATGTTCTCGACTATCGCATAGTTACATGAGGCCAGGATCTCGTCATTACTGTAACCACCTGCTTGCATCTTCTTTGCGTTCTCCATCAGGAAGACAGCGCATGTAGCGTTTATCTCATATGCCCTTGGCGAATTATATGCCGAGCTGCATGCGGTATTAATGTCGGAGATATCGAACAGCGCCATGAGGGTGTCCATCAGGCTTCCGGTTCCTGCTGAACACTTGATGTTCATGACATTATCGAAAAGCTCTTCTTTCTTAAGTGATATGATCGAAACCTTGGTGTCCTCTCCACCGATGTCTACGAGGACATAGAAATCCTTGTTAACGTTATCCCCAAGTTGTGCCAGGTGGTCTTTCGCATACTGTATGCTCCCATGAGCGTGTGCGTAGTTCTCAACTAGAACAAATACCCTTTCGTCCAGCTTTGGATATATATTTTTCAGGACCTTCTGAACCTGATATCGTCCGCTGCCGGTTATGCCTATATGTTGAATATTAAGTTCCTCGATGCCGTTCCCGGTCAGCTCCCTGAATATATGCTTAATGGTCTGCACCGTATCCCCATGGTTAGAGTATGATCCGGAAAAGAGAATATTATTGTCCGTATCAGCTATAACTATCTTGGCCATTGTAGAGCCTACATCGAGTGCCATATTGACCGGTATTGTCTCGATGTCCTTTCCTATGTCAGGTATCTCTTCTTCCGGAAGCCGCAAATAGATCCCCGATCCCTGATACCTGTTCTTAAGATTGGAAAAGGACGGGAGCTCATGAAGTTTTCTGACCCTGGAGATCCTCTTGCCCTGTTCGTTCAGATTGCCGTCTACTGACCTCCAAAGGTCTTTCATTCCATCCAGCATAATGTTGTGGATGTATTCAATGTCACTCATCCCCTTGCCTTTGAGGTAGTCACAGGCGCAATCCCTCATGTACTCCCATTTGAAGACCCCTCCAGTCAGAAATACCTTTTCCACCTTGAGCATACGGGTACAAGCCTTCATTACCTCCGATTTCATGGTTGTGGCAAGAGCGTGATCCAGAGGGATGCCCTGGTTCTTGTCTGATATGGTGGCTGAGCTGCTGAATACGCCGCAACGGTCAGCCCTAACTGTGACCTCACCCCTTTTGTTCTTTCCCTGAAGGCCGAGATAATCCTTTAGAATGATGTCTGCATCTTCGAGCCTTACGTCGAGTTTTTCCAGTATTCGCTTCAGATTTATTCCGCAACCTGCGCCGCACTTTGGATTTACAACAAGCCGGTCATTAAGAAGATCGCCTTCTTTATCTACGCATATTACGGCGTAGCCGGAGGCAGACAGTTCAATGATCCCCACTGAACACTGATGTTCTCTAGCAAGTTTTTTGGCACGTGCCCAGAGCACTGCTCCCGGAAGGAGTATCTTTCCTCCTGTCTTTTCCTGGACGATCTCGGCAAGCTTGCCGGTTATGAGTATTTCATCCTTACCGGTACGGGTTCTATCTGTGACACCATGTTCTTTGAAAAATGAATCTACTTGACCGCTGCTCGGTGTGGTTGCAACCTCATGTATATGCAAACGAATGTTTTCGACCCCCGCATCTATAAATACCGGCATCGCTTTGTTGTCTGGTTTAGGGTGAGTCTCGGAATTGACTTTATCAAGAACTGTTCTCATGATCGCGGATCTACCCTCCTGTCTGGCCTGAATGTCGCCTTTGTTCTATCTGTAAGTCCTTATTGTGCATATATTACAGAAAATCATTATAAAAAAGGCACTCTATTTATTTAATTGAATCCACCGGTTCGCTATCTGCTTCCCTTAGTGCTGTGATCAAATAAATGCATAAGATAATTAGTGCCGGATGGTCTCATAACATTAATTCTCCTTTTTGACCGATCTCGGTATTTCGTGTCTCATGATCACGCATAATGCATTTAGCATGCCACTCGCTCTATGGTAGCTTATATTGTTGATTTAATGGAATATTTATAAGATCATGACAATTTAATCGATTTGGGTGGAGGTCTTATATATGCAAATCTAGCATGCTAATATGCATAAATTGTACAGGTAGTCCTTATAAAGGGTGTCTTCCTTCCGTGTATAGAATAACAGATAAATAGGGTCACATTAAATTGTCAGAGTAGTATTTTTATAAAATATTTGCTGATTTTTTACTAAACCTTGAATATCGATAAATTTCGTGCTATTATTTGGGAAATTACTT
>CP070669.1:2000797-2014995 GCA_020351835.1 Nitrospirota bacterium | reverse complement strand
TCTGATGGTAGGATTGGCTGGCGCGGTATGGGGGATAGCCGGGATAATGATACTGCTCGGAAGTGCGGTCTACAGGCTTTCATATCTTGGCATAGAAGGGCTTTCGTATGATTTCAGATGGTATCACTGGCTCTCTTTGATAGTTATGGTCGTATTTATGGCCTATGCTGAAGGGTACAGGGGGTTCCAGAAGGGATTTTCGCCTCGGGCTGCCGCGAGGGCAAAGTATCTCCGTGACAGACCCGACCTATATCGTTCATTTATGGCGCCATTCTTTTGCATGGGATATTTTCATGCTACAAGGAAGAGAAAGATAGTATCTATTTCGCTGACTATGGGCATCCTGTTGCTCGTTCTGCATGTCCACTATATTGCTCAACCCTGGAGGGGGATAATTGACGTAGGGGTGGTTACTGGATTGGCGTGGGGAATGATCTCTCTGGCCATATTCAGCATTCAGGCATTTTCATCGAAGGATTTCAGATATTCCCCAGAAGTGCCCGAGGAAAATGAACTTCGGAGCGGTGACCATGGGAGGGAAATAAAACTAATAATTCTGGGAAGCGGTACATGCGTACCGTCTACGGGCAGGAGCTCTCCGGGGTATTTCATAAGAGCGGCCGGACGTAACATACTTATAGATTGCGGGAGCGGAACACTTCTTCAGCTCGAAAGGTCAGGGATAAGTTTCAGAGAGATTGATGCTGTGATCATTACACACACGCATCCCGATCATATAGGTGACCTCCTCCCGCTTCTTCATGCGAGAAATGCGGCACCCTCAGAGGGACCAAGGCAGGACATCACACTTATCGGGCCGAAGGCCGTCGGTTCATACTATGAAGATGGGATACTGTCGGTTATGAGCAGACCGGAATCGTTTGAGGTCCATATAAAAGAGACCGAGGAGAAATTTATGGTCGGTGATATGTCTATTTCATCTAAAGGGACGTTGCATTCGAGGGAGAGTTACGCGTACAGGCTCCAACTCGACAACAGATCGGTTGTGTTCACCGGTGATACTGATTTTGATGAAACACTCGCGGATCTTGCACGCAATGCAGACGTGTTGATAGCAGATTGTTCCTACCCGGATGATAACAAGGTACCCGGGCATATGACCCCCGGCGAGTGCGGCAGGTTAGCGGAAAAAGCCTGTGTAAAGAGACTGGTCCTGTCACATCTTTACCCTTCGGAGGTCCAATACAGTGAATATGTCGATCAGGCAGGCAGGTTCTTTAAAGGCGATATCATTATCGCTGAGGACCTGATGGAGTTCTATCTATAAATGAAGGATGTTTCATTCTCTCTTTTAATACCGGCTGCCGGCCTCGGCACCCGGATGCTTTCCATCGACAAGGATGTTCCAAAAGAGATGTTACCTGTCAATGGTAAACCAGCTATTCAGTATACCGTTGAGGAGGGAGTTGATGCAGGGATTAGAAGAATTGTGATAGTGATAAATCATAGTAAGAACATTATAAAAGATTATTTCGAAGGTGACGAAAAGGTTATATCAAGCTATCCTGCGGGGTCTCTCGGTATCAAGAGATTAAGGGCGGAATGCGACATAAGATTCGCTTACCAGAACGAGCCGACCGGGGAGTCCGATGCAGTTTACATTGCAAAAAACATTGTCGGGCGTGATAATGTTGCGGTCATGTATCCGGATAATATATACCTTCCGTCACCGGGTGCTCTTGGATCCCTAAAGAGGGTGTTTATTGAGAAGAATATCGATGTAGTGGCTCTGATGGAGGTAACGGCAGTGAACTCTAAAGGCATAGGCAATGCAGGACGTGTCGACCTTAGTGTTGTGAGCGATGATATTTACCGGATAGAAAGGTTCCACCCGAAGGGAGAGGGGGTATTTGTACCCAGGTTTGAGGGGGAACTTCGCACTTGCGGGATCGCCATATCAGGGCCTGATATCTTTGAGTATATAGAGCGAGCACGTCGGCTACACAATGATGGTGAGTTCACCGACGTTCCTGTCAGGTCCCTCATGCAAAAAGAGAAGGGCCTCTTAGGGTGCAGGTTGCCGGGGATGGTCTTTGATATCGGCAATCCCACAGGATATAAGCAGTGCCTGGACTATGCAGGGAATGATAGACCCTAGGCCGATTCCATCCTGTCGAAGTAATCCTTTGTCAGTTCCTTTACAACCCCCGCAAGCAGGATAAGACTTATTAGATTAGGCGCTGCCATCAATATGTTGGCAAAGTCCGAAAAGTTCCATACGAGTTTGAGAGGGATAAAGGCCCCGATAACGACCAGTACAGTATAGATCATCCTGTAAGGAAGGACAGCCCGTTCGCCGAACAGATACTCTGCGCTCCTGTCGCCGTAGTATGACCAGGCAATGATCGTGGTATATGCAAAGAAGACGAGGCCGAATCCCACGACCCAGCCGCCTAACTTTCCGAGCCCCTGTTCAAATGCAAAAGCTGAAAGAGCAGCGCCCTGAAGGTTCTCAGGCCTTGCTTCTCCCCAAGCGCCGCTTATAATAATTACAAGTGCCGTCATAGAGCAAATTATGATCGTATCGACAAAAGGGCCGATCATGGCTACAAGCCCTTCCCTTACGGGTTCTGTGGTCCTTGCTGCCGCGTGGGCCATCGGGGCTGAGCCCAGGCCGGATTCGTTCGAAAAGACACCCCTTGCAACACCAAACCTTAGGGCAGCACCTATGGCGCCTCCCCCTACTGCCCATGGATTAAGGGCGTGGTTAAAGATCGTAAGAAACGCAAGCGGTATCTTGTCAATATTCATTATCAAAATAACCATAGCAGCTAAAGTGTAAGCGATCGCCATGAACGGAACGATCCGGGAGGCAACCTTTGCTATACGCTTTATTCCGCCGATTATCACAAGTCCCACCATAATTGCCATAAGCACACCAAGAAAGAGCTTATATCTTTCAGCTCCGGGAAGAATATAACGAAGCCCGTCAACGACTGAATTGGCCTGTACCATATTCCCTATCCCGAAAGAAGCTATGAGTGTGAAAGCCGCAAAGAGGCCTCCGAGCCCAGGCATGTTAAGACCGTTCTTAAGGGTGTACATCGGTCCGCCTGAGACTATCCCATCCTCATGGATCGTTCTGTACTTAAGTGAAAGAAGACAGGAAGAGTACTTGGTGGCCATGCCCACCACGGCTGTGACCCACATCCAGAAGACGGCCCCCGGGCCGCCGAATGCTATTGCTGTTGCGACCCCGGCTATATTACCTGTACCGATGGTAGCAGAGAGCGCGGCCGAAAGTGCCTGGAAATGGGTGACCTCACCCGGATCACCTTCTTTGTCATACTTACCTGTTATCAGCTGGAACGAGTGCTTAAATCCCCTGAACTGGATACCTCCCAGTTTGAGCGATAGGTAGATACCGGTGCCGACCAGAAGCACTATAGAAGGAATGCCCCACGCGTATCCGGCAAGCTTACCGAAAAGTGCAGTCAAGTAATCCATTTGCTACCCCCCTGAAATTATGAGTTCGATCTATATTTTGCTCCAATCCGTTGGGCCTAATATCCTGATCTTAAGTATACCGTTTGGCTCCACAATGAACGTTTCGGGTACGCCGGTTAGGCCGTATGTCCTGGCTGCTTCACCCTTCGGGTCTACATATATAGGGATGTCGAAACCGTTGTCGATAAGCCATTGCTTGGAAACCTTGGGATCCTCTCTGTATATAACGCTGATAAAAACAAATGATTGATCGGCTTTCTTTCTTTCGTAAAGCGCCTGAATACCCGGCATCTCTTCCCTGCATTCCTTGCACCAGGATGCCCAGTAGTGAACAAAGACGGTCTTATCTTTTAATTGTGAGAGCCTGGTCTCGGTCCCATCCTTGTCAAGCACCCTGAATTCAGGAGCTTCAAGGCCCACGACGGCTCTTCTTACAACCGCTCCCTTATCCTGCTGGCTAAAGATAATGAGAACCAAGCCGATAACGGCAATAGCGCCCAGAATTATACCTCTGTAATTCATTTTGAGCTCCTTTTAAGAAATTATAATGGGACTATTTTAATAGAACTAGGTGAAAAAAGTGTGAATTGCAATGACTCCTGATATCAGGATATGCCCTTCCTGAGTATATCGTGAAGGTGGACCACCCCGAGAGGGCTCTTATTATCGTCCGAGATTATGAGAGATGTTATGGAGTGATCTTCCATTATTGCCAGTGCCCTGGTAGCAAGGGTGTCCTGAGGTATCATTCTTGGGTCCTTTATTTGAACCTCGCCGGCCTTCATCTCGAAAAGTTTGCCTCCCCATTTTTCTATACCTCTCCTGAGGTCTCCGTCCGTTATTATCCCTGATATTTCACCACTGCCGCTCATAACTATGGTCATACCCAGTCTTTTCGATGACATCTCTATAGCTGTGTCGGTCATCGGAGTGTCCATCTTCACGGTGGGTATATTCATACCCTTGTGCATAAGGTCAGATACCCTGAACAGAAGCTTCTTTCCAAGAGAACCGTTAGGGTGGTATACGGCAAAATCCTCCTCCTTGAAACCCCTCCTTTCTATCAGGGCTACAGCAAGCGCATCTCCCATTGCGAGTGTAGCAGTGGTTGACGATGTAGGAACAACACCCATCGGACAGGCCTCATGCTTGACGGATACATCGAGCACGATATCGGAGAATCCGGCAAGGGACGATGAAGGGGAGGTCATCGATATCAGGGTCACTTTGAACATTTTTATAGACGGTATCAGCTTAAGGATCTCGTCTGTCTCACCGCTGTTAGACAAGGCTATGATGATGTCATTAGAGGTTATCATTCCAAGATCACCATGGCCTGCCTCAGCAGGATGAAGAAAAAATGTAGGCGTTCCGGTGGATGAGAGCGTTGCGGCTATCTTTTTGCCGATCAACCCTGATTTGCCCATTCCTGTAACAACAGTCCGGCCCTTACTATTGTAAATGACATCGACAGCCTTTTCGAAGTTGTCATCAAGCTTTTTGATAAGGGCCTCGATAGCATCTGCCTCAGCCTTTAATACATCAGCAGCTATCTTCCTGTACCTGTTCTTCATCCCGATACCACCTTACTTATCTCTATCAATGTCCTCAGCATTGCTTCTGCCTCATCAAGTTTTATCATGTTCGGGCCGTCACACAGTGCCTTTTCGGGATCGGGGTGGGCCTCAATGAATACACCGTCAGCTCCTGCAGCTACAGCCGCCCTTGCAAGGGGCAGAGCGTATTCTTTCTGCCCGCCGGATGATGTCCCCTGTCCTCCCGGCAGCTGAACGCTGTGAGTGACATCGAATATGACCGGATAACCGAGGGCCCTGATAATAGGAATGGAGCGGTAGTCGACCACAAGGTTGTTGTATCCGAACGACATTCCCCTTTCTGTTATCATCAGTTTATTGTTCCCGGTCGAGACGAACTTATCTATTATGTTCTTCACGTCCCAGGGAGCGAGGAACTGTCCCTTTTTGATGTTCACCATGATCCCACTCTCGGCTACGGCTAATATAAGGTCGGTCTGCCGGCACAGGAATGCGGGAACCTGCAGAATGTCTACAACTTCTGCGGCACGCCTGGCCTCATCTGGTGAATGCACATCGGTAAGGACAGGAACACTGTACTTTCTCTTGACCTCTGAGAGGATCTCAAGGCCCTTTTCGATTCCCGGTCCTCGAAAAGAATCGATCGAAGACCTGTTGGCCTTGTCATATGAACTTTTAAAGATGTAGGGGACACCGAGCGAATCGCAAAGACCCTTAAAGTGCTCGGCCGTTTTAAATACGACATCTTCTGACTCTATCACGCACGGGCCTGCAATTATAACCAGGTCATGCCTCTTCTTGAATAACTGATCGAATTCCATAATTATATGTCTGATTTCCCTTTTTGCTTATCGGGAGCATAAGGAAAGAGCGAACGCTTCTCTTTCAGTGAGGCCTCAATGAAACCGCTGAAGAGAGGATGAGGTTCTGTAGGACGGGATTTGAACTCAGGATGGAACTGGCAACCCAGGAACCACGGATGGTCAGAAACCTCGACTATCTCTACCAGTTCTCCGTCAGGGCTGGTGCCAGATATCATCAGGCCGTTCCTTGTAAGCACACCTCTGTATGCGTTATTGAACTCGTATCTATGCCTGTGGCGTTCAGAGATCTCTTTTGTCTTATATGCTGTGAATGCGTTCGATCCTTTTTCAAGTATGCAGGGATATGCACCAAGCCTCATGGTGCCTCCCAACTGTGATTGCTCGTTCCTTTCTTCAACCTTTCCTTTCCTGAAATCGTACCATTTCTCCATAAGGTATATGACAGGTTCTTTAGTGCTCAGATCGAATTCCGAGCTGTTTGCGCTAAGGCCGCACACATTCCTGGCAAACTCTATCACGGCGCACTGCATGCCCAGGCAAATGCCGAAGTAAGGTATCTTCTTTTCACGAGCGTACTTTATCGCTTCGATCTTTCCCTCGATGCCCCTGTAACCAAAACCGCCCGGGACAAGAATACCATCTACATCGCTAAGCATTTTTTCCGCGCCGTTTATCTCTATCTCTTCAGAATCAGTCCATTCCAGTGATACTTTTGCATCATTTGCAATACCCCCATGATAAAGGGCCTCTATAAGGCTCTTATACGAATCCTTCAGTCCTATATACTTTCCTACTATTGCTATGGAGACCTCGTTCTTGGGCTCTTTAACCTTGCGAACTATATCCTTCCACCTGTTCAGGTCGGGCGCTGAGGTATCATAACCGAACTTCTTGACAATGGTATCATCCAAATGCTCTGCATGAAGAGCCAGTGGTACTTCATAAAGGGTCTCGACGTCTATTGCCGCAATGACAGCTTCTTCCTCAAGGTTCGTATGTATGGCTATCTTCTTTTTGATGTTTTCAGAAAGGGGCCTGTCACATCTGCAGAGGAGAACGTCAGGCTGTATACCAATTGCTCTGAGCTCTCTCACACTGTGCTGAGTGGGTTTGGTCTTTATCTCGCCTGAAGTTGGAATATAGGGAACAAGGGTAAGATGTACGTACAGAACATTTTCTCTGCCCACATCGTACCTCATCTGTCTAATGGCTTCAAGGAAAGGAAGGCTCTCGATATCACCTATCGTACCGCCTATCTCTACTATTACAACATCTACGTCGCCGGCGACCTTTTTTATAGAGTGCTTTATCTCATCTGTAATGTGAGGTATGACCTGGACCGTATCCCCCAGGTAATCTCCCTTTCGCTCTTTTGATATGACGTTGTAGTATATCCGTCCCGTAGTACAGTTATTGGCCTGAGCGGTCCTGATGGTGGTGAACCTCTCGTAATGTCCGAGATCAAGATCGGTCTCAGCGCCGTCGTCAGTGACAAAGACCTCACCATGCTGGAAAGGGCTCAGAGTGCCCGGATCTACATTTATGTAGGGATCAAGTTTCTGGATAGTTACACTGAGTCCGCGAGCCTCTAAAAGTGAACCTATCGCGGCTGAAGCTATTCCCTTCCCCAGAGATGAAAGCACGCCACCCGTTACGAAGATATATTTAGCCATTTCTCCACCCTTTCGATGTCTTCCGGAGTATCAACCCCTATAGTTTCGTGAACAGTTTCCTTTGCCTTTATTCTGTATCCGTTCTCAAGCGCCCGTAGTTGTTCAAGCCTCTCAGCACTCTCAAGTTCAGATTGTGGTATTTTTGTGAGATCAAGCAGCACATTCCTTCTGTAGCTGTAAATGCCAATGTGCTTGAAAATGTTCAGACCTGACAGGTCTAAGCCCTGCGCACCTTCTCCAAGCTGTGATACCGTGATATCTTTAAACTCGTCCCTGTAGTAAGGTACCGTGGAGCGGGAGAAGTAGAGGGCAAAGCCCTCTTTGTCGCAAACTGCCTTTACGACATTCGGATCGAAAACCTCATCTGACCTGTCGATCCTCTTAATAAGAGTCCCCATTGATGCCCTTTTGTCAGAGAGAAGGTTGACCACATCATCGATCTGTTCTCCCCTTATAAGAGGCTCATCACCCTGAACATTGACAATTATATCACAATCAAGATTTTTTGCAACGAAAGCGATCCTGTCCGTACCTGAAGGATGATCTGAAGAGGTAATTACTGCTTTGCCACCGAAAGAGAGCACCTTGTCGTAGATACGGTCATCGTCGGTAGCAACTATAACCTCACTGATCATTTTAGCGGTGGAGGTGTTCTCGAATACATGTTGAATGAGGGGTTTTCCGCCTATTAACTCAAGAGGCTTCCCGGGAAACCTGCTTGAATCATACCTGGCCGGTATAATGGCGATAGCTGTCATAAGCTAAGTTAGCATTTCGAGTAACCTGTCAAGTTCCTCAAGCGAGTAGTACTCTATCTCGATCTTACCCTTGCCTCCCTTATGTTTAAGGTGTACCTTTGTTCCAAGGCTGCTGGTAAGTCTTTCCTCCACATCCTTAACATGAGGATCTGCCGGTCTCTTTTCGGTCTTTTTCTTTATCTTTACTTTTTCACGAATAAGCTCTTCAACTTCGCGTACGCTTAAGCCTTTCTTGACAGTAGTCCTGGCAACATCTATCTGTTTCTTCTTGTTGTCAGCTCCAAGTATTGCCCTTGCATGTCCCATTGAGATACTTTCTTCGCTTACAAGTTTCTGAACTTCAACCGGCAGCTTAAGCAGTCTCATATAATTGGCAATGGTCGCACGGTCCTTGCCTATCCTTTGAGAAAGGGCGTCCTGCGTAAGATCATAAGTATTAAGAAGATAATCAAAGGATGATGCCATCTCCATAGGGTTTAGGTTCTCCCTCTGAATGTTCTCTATCAGCGCTATCTCGAGCGAATCCTTTTCATCTACGCTCTTTACAACAGCAGGTATCTTGCTGAGCCCCGCCATTGAGGCGGCTCTCCATCTCCTCTCTCCCGCTATCAAATTAAAGGAGCCGTCATTTTTTTTCGAAACCAGTATGGGCTGGATTACCCCCCTTTCTTTAATGGACTGTGCAAGGTCCTTAAGGGCGCTATCCTTGAAGTTCTTTCTGGGCTGCTTCTTATTCGGGACGATCTTAGATATCTGCAGGTTAACAATCTCAAGACCCTTCTCGGGTATCAGTGCATCAAGCCCTCTGCCCAACGCCGTCTTCATGTAGCATCTCCTTTGCAAGCGCAAGATAGCTCTGTGCGCCCTTGGAATTATAATCATAAAGCATTACAGGCTTTCCATAACTCGGGGCCTCTCCCAGTACAACATTTCTCGGTATGACCGTCTGAAAGACCGTGTCGCCGAAGTGGTTCCTGACCTCATTTGCCACCTGGTGCGACAGAGAGTTCCTGGCATCGAACATGGTCAGGATGATCCCCTTAATGTACAGGTCAGGGTTGTACGAGTTTTGTACAAGCCTTATAGTTCTTGTAAGCAGTCCAAGACCTTCGAGAGAATAGTACTCACACTGTACGGGGACTACCACAGCTTCAGCGGCAACCAGGGCGTTAAGTGTGATCAGGCCAAGAGAAGGGGGGCAGTCAATAAATATATATTCATACTCATTCCTGATGCCGTCGAGCGCATTTGAGAGAATATGCTCCCGGCCCTCTTTTTCTACAAGTTCGACCTCTACAGCAAGAAGATCTATTGTTGAAGGTATCAGATGAAGGTCCTGCACTTCTGTTGAGACTATTGTATCCTTGATCCCGGCCCTTTCGGCATAAACGTCGTAAATGCCTTTTTCTATGTCGTCCCTGTTTATGCCGAGACCGCTTGTGGAGTTTCCCTGGGGGTCAGAGTCAATTACAAGAATCTTCTTGCCGGCCAAGGCCAGCGAGGCAGCGAGGTTTATCGCGGTTGTCGTTTTCCCCACCCCACCCTTCTGGTTCACTATAGCTAGAATATTACCCATGACGCCTTTTGCAGATCCTCCCATATGGGGATTGCATATCTAATGATATGCAGTTTTCTTTATTAATTAAAATGTTCCACGTGGAACATTTTATCGCCTTAGGCCTTATGAAGGCTCTTAAGGATCTTCATGCCAAGAGGAGTGATATAATAGCCTGTTCGGTTATCGCTCATGACAAGGTTTAGCTCCTTAAGCTTCTTCATGTTCTGCTTAACTTTCTCCGCGGACAGTTTCAGGGGCTTCTCCATCTCCTTGGGCATTACCGTTTCCTTCTTTTTAAGGACCTGCAGTGCCTTAATAGCCCATTGCTTTGTGCCCTTCTGCTCAAGTTTAAGAAGCATCTCCTTTATATTGAATATCTCCGAGTCCTTTACATCTCCCATTGCCTTCTTATAATTTTCAATATCCTCTCCTATGAAGCTGAACTCTATGCGCACGCACCGCTCGAAATCAAACGCAACTTCTCTTCCTGCAAGGGCCTCGAAGTCATCTCTGAACTCATCCATGTTAGCGTAGCCACATCTCTTAGCCTCCTCAAGCGTGACGCTCGCCAGCTGCCTGAAGTCTACATCATGCACCTTGAGCAGGCCAAGGTTGTAAGCCCTGTAGATCTTGCCGCGGAGCACCCTCAGGGTGTCCCAAGGTCGGAATGTCAGGGTTATCTTTCCCTCTTTAACTCCCTCGTGGTATTTCCTTGTAAATTCGATCATTATATCCTCCGGATCCTGGATAAACTTATAGGCCGGTCAAATATACAGCTATAAAGAAATCTCAGACAGCAGATTTATAGATCCACATGCGAGCACTTTACTAATGTAATACCGGACATATTATTTTAACACATGATGTCAAGTGCTCATCAAAAAAAATAAATGTTATAATTTCTGGTGGATCTCTTTAAACTCGCAGAGACATATGAGCCAAGGGGTGACCAGCCAAAGGCGATAGAGAGCCTTGTGAGCGGTATATCATCAGGGATGCCACACCAGGTACTGTTGGGAGTGACCGGATCGGGAAAGACCTTTACCATTGCAAAGGTCATTGAGAAGGTCAACAGGCCTACCCTTATCATAGCTCATAACAAGACCCTGGCCGCGCAGCTGTTCGGAGAGTTCAGGGAGCTGTTCCCTGAGAATGCGGTAGAGTTCTTTGTGAGCTATTATGACTACTATCAGCCCGAAGCGTACCTTCCGACATCCGATACATATATTGAGAAGGATGCAATGGTCAATGATGACATCGACAGGATGAGGCACTCGGCTACCATGTCGGTTATCGAAAGGCGAGACACAATTGTTATAGCATCTGTCTCATGCATCTACGGTATAGGCTCTCCCGAGGATTACCTGCAGATGCATCTGATAATAGAGAAGGGGATGGAGATAGAGCTTGAGGTTTTGATGCGACGGCTCGTGGAGATCCAGTATGAAAGAACGGACAGCGACCTCAGAAGGGGCCATTTCAGGACAAGGGGTGACGTAATTGAAGTGTTCCCGTCAAATACAGCGGATAATGCTATAAGGATTGAATTATTTGGTGAAGAAGTAGACAGAATAAGCTATATTGACTCCATTAATGGGGACATAATTTCAAATCTACGCAAAGCTTCGATATTTCCAAATAGTCACTGGATCACGCCAAGGGATAGACAGGAGACGGCAATTAAGTCTATAAAGGAAGAGCTGGCTATCACCATGGAGCAGTTTGTCCGCGAAGGGAAAACAATCGAGGCAGAGCGGCTCGAGAGCAGAACGCTTTTCGACCTGGAGATGCTTGCACAGTTCGGGTACTGCCATGGTATCGAGAACTACTCAAGACACCTCAGCGGAAGGAAGCCGGGAGAGGCACCTTATACGATGATGGACTATTTTCCCGATGACTTTCTGATAATAGTAGATGAATCGCATGTTACTGTTCCGCAGCTGGGTGGGATGTACAGGGGGGACAGGTCAAGAAAGCAAACACTTATTGATTTCGGATTCAGGCTGCCGTCGGCGCTTGATAACAGACCCCTGAAGTTCGAGGAGTTCGAAGAGAGGATCAATCAGATAATTTATGTATCAGCCACCCCGGGGAATTATGAACTTAACAGGGCCGGAGTTAACATAGTAGAGCAGATCATAAGGCCCACGGGGCTCATCGATCCGGAGATAGTTGTTAGACCCGCAGAGCATCAGATAGATGATCTGCTAGAAGAAATCAGGAGGCGCATCGAGAGAAATGAACGTGTGCTTGCAACAACACTCACGAAAAAAATGGCCGAGGACATTACGGAGTATTATGCGGAGCTTGGCATCAAGGTTAGATACCTGCACTCGGATATCGATACGCTCGAAAGGGTTGAGATAATTCGAGACCTTCGACTCGGTGAGTTCGATGTTTTGATAGGGGTCAATCTTTTAAGAGAAGGACTGGACCTTCCGGAGGTATCCTTGGTAGCCGTGCTGGATGCCGATAAGGAGGGATTCCTGCGCTCGGACAGGTCACTTATTCAGACATCGGGAAGGGCTGCACGAAACGTGAACGGTATGGTCATTTTCTACGCCGACGTAGTGACCGAATCGATGAAAAGGGCTATGAACGAGACCGGACGAAGAAGAGATCTTCAGTTAGAATTCAATAGGAAGAATGGGATAACCCCTGAATCTGTCAAGAGCAATATTAAGGATATTCTGTCTACGATCTATGAGTCGGATTATCTCGCGGTGCCTGCAGTGGAGGAGCCCATTGAGAGATATGATATTGATGAGAAGAAGATAAAAGAGCTTGAGGCGGAGATGAGAGAGGCTGCCAATAAACTTGAGTTCGAGAGGGCAGCTGAGATACGGGACAGGATAAAGGTGATGAAAAAATATCTTATAGAGATGGGGTAGTCTGATATAATTCTAATTAGATAATTATGGAAGAGACGACAAGATATATACAGGACGAGCTGCTAGATGCATTCTATAGTGTGATCTCTGATCTGAGGCTAGGCCTTATTAGTGACGAAGAGATGAAGACAAAGCTCTTAAGGCTTGCCGAAAGATATGAGAGGAGTGTCGGGCTGTACGATAATGATGCTCAGAAGGGACTTTTCCAGGAGGGATAATGTTCAGATTGCCCGGTAAGGTCATTGGCATAACGCTGCTTGTTTTAGGAGTTGTCCTGCTAGTCTTCGGGTATCAGGAGTATAATGCATTTACTTCTAAGCTCGGACGCGCATTCGGTGCCGCGCCGTCAAATAAGGTGATGCTCATGCTGATAGGCGGGGCTATCAGCGGCATACTCGGTTTTTTACAGATCTTAAGAAAGTAAAATGTTTATTGCCTTTCTTGCTCACCGGGAAGAGAAACAAATTTAAAAAGGGGATGGTGATCGCTCACCAACCCCTTTTTATATCTAAGCTGTACTGTATTTTCTTTTGTTAATGGTTCTCCATATTATAGAGATGGATATCATGTAGATAATGTAGCTCTTTACCTCTATTAACGACGGATTACCGTTATATCCGAACAGGCCCTTGAATATGCTTCCAATGTATCCCTTCTCGTGAAGCAGAGGATACACCCCATCTGATGCAACGGCAGGATTGATATCCCATATGTGCTCGATAATTATCGGTACAAGGTGGGCCTCCTGCAGTTCGTGCACGCCGTGAGCAACGAGGCCTGCCGCAAAGAGAATGAGCAGGATGCTCGTAACATTGAAGAATTTCTTAAGGTTGACCTTCATTGAACCGAGGAATATTGCATAGCCCAGCAGCATTGCCGCTATTATGCCAAGGACTGCTCCTGAAAGGCTTGCACCTTCTGCCGCAAAGCTGGCTGCCTGAAGGAATATAACTGTCTCTATCCCCTCACGCAGAATTGCAAAGAAAACCAGAAAGAACAGGCCTATCATATGCGCCTCTGTCAGTTTGGTCGATACTCTGTTCTCAAGTTCCCCGGCTATATTCTTCTGCTTCATCATCCAGATGATCATTGTGGTAAGGAGAAGGGCCCCTATGAGCATGGTTATGCCCTCGAAGATCTCTTCGGCACGTCCTGAAAAGCCGCCTGCAAGGCTGTTAAAGATAAATGCCCCTAACAGGCTGGCCCCTATTGCCAGTGCGGTCCCGGAATATACGACCCTGTTATGGTTTGAGTTGTTAGTCCTGCTTAAATAGCTGAGCACGATACCTACTATCAAAGCCGCCTCGAGTGTTTCCCTGAAAGTGATGATAAAACTCGCGATCATTTACTGCCTCCTTGTTGTTATGATATTGATAATCATTATCAATAAGTTGTCAAAAAAATATCTATTTACATTCCCTGCAGAGCCCGTAAAGGATCAACAGATGACCCTGCAGTTTGAACCCCATC
>CP070669.1:1985332-2000697 GCA_020351835.1 Nitrospirota bacterium | reverse complement strand
TTAAGAAATATTTAATTTGAATTATACAGAAGCTCAATGCCATAGTCCAATGCTACCACTTTCAATTGACCGGGCCTTCTAGCCTGCACTACCGTATTGCTCTAATGCTTCTTCGAGCCGCTTAACTATGCTCATCGAGTGCCCGGGATCCATCCATCGCTGAAAGCCATGCTTCTGGTATGCGCGTTTTGACTTTGATATATAGTTCATTCTGTCAATAATAAAGGCATCAATAAACGGACCCAGCTTCCGCGCCAAAGATTCGGGCTCCATCGGAAGTACAGGCCCGATGAACGCATATGTGTAGATTCCTTTTTCCCTCAATTCTCTGAGAGCTCTTATTCTGGCACTAACGGGTGGCGCATTTGGCTCGAAGATCCTTCTTATACGGTCATCGTCTGTCGTAACCGTCACACCCACCTTCATACTGCCGAATCGAGAGAAAAGATCAATGTCCCTTAGCACGAGCGGCGACTTGGTCAATACAGAGACCTCCAGTTCGCTGTCTGCCAGGACCTCCAGGCATTTCCTTGTTATTCGGTATCTAGACTCTGCCGGTTGATATGGATCAGTAACCGAGCTGATCATGACAGATCCGGTCGATATTCTGCTGAGCTGCTTCTCCAGTATCTCGTGTGCGTTGATCTTTACATCAACGAACGTCCCCCACGGCTCCATGTGACCCGAGAAACGCTTCATGAAGGTCGCATAACAATATATGCAGCCGTGGAAACACCCTGTATAAGGATTAAGACAGTAGTCGACCTCATCTATCCCGGACCTTGTTAGTATCGTTTTAGCCGGCTTCTCACTGATCTTAACCTTCATTACCTATTTTAATACTAATCATGCTGTTTATCCTTTACATATCCCAGGTATTCATAAGTATCCACTATTCTTGATTTTTACGGTATTAATCGATAAGATGTAATATGATGCCTTCAAAAACCAAAACAAAAAGCACGTCGCTATCAAGGAAAAGACCTGTAAATGATCGAAGCCTGGCTGCTAAGGCAAAAAAGATAAAACTTCTTATTGTGGACGTTGACGGGGTCATGACAGATGGAAGCATCATACTTGATAACAATGGTATCGAGTATAAGAGATTCAATGTAAGGGATGGTCACGGAATAAAGCTATTGCAAAGATACGGAATAGACACTGCCATAATAACAGGGAGGATCTCCAAGGTCGTAGACATAAGAGCAAAAGAGCTCGGTATAAAACATGTATATCAGAGATGTCTTAACAAGGTAGTCCCTTACGATGACCTTAAGAAAAAACTTTCATTGAATGATAACGAGATAGCTTATATCGGGGATGATGTGGTCGATATCCCGCTTTTCAACAGGGTCGGACTTTCGGTTGCCGTCGCTGACGCTCATAAGGACGTTATTAAGTATGTTGATATGGTGACCAAAGAGGCAGGCGGTAAGGGAGCCGTAAGAAGCACTTGCGACTATATACTCAGCAAACAGGGAATTTATAAAGGGGTAATAGATGGGTATTCCAAAGCTTAACCTGCCGACATCTCTCACATTAAGCAGGATAGTGATCATTCCTTTCTTCATTATCATCATGCCCGGCCATCCTATACTGGCAACTATAATATTCCTCCTTGCTGCCGTAACCGACTTCCTTGATGGTTATCTTGCGAGATTATATGGGCAAGTAACGACATTCGGCACTATCCTTGACCCGATAGCTGATAAGTTCCTTGTCATATCCGCACTTATACTTCTCGTGGATATAGGCACCCTTTCTGCCTGGATAGCTATCATTATAATAGTAAGAGAGTTCTTTGTCACAGCGCTCAGGGTAGTAGCCCTTGCCAGGAACATAGTCATCAAGGCCGAGATAGGCGGCAAGATCAAGACCGCCACCCAGATAACCGCAATAATATTCCTGATGTTGAAAGACTCTCTTGCGTTCGTCGACCTCTATGATACAGGTATGTTACTTATCATTATCTCTATGCTCCTAGCAGTAATATCGGCAGTACAATACACGATAAACTTCTGGAGGGAGGTATGAACTACTACCTCTTTATGGTCATTTCCTTCATTATCGGCTCGGTCCCCGTCGGCCTTTTGATAGCAAATGCAAAAGGAGTAGATATACGCAAGGTAGGCAGTGGTAATATAGGTGCTACTAATATTTTAAGGAGCGTCGGGAAGAAAGAGGCCTTAGCAACACTATTGGGAGATATGGCAAAAGGATTGATACCTGTACTTATAGCCCGGGAACTGTATCCTGACAGCCTCAAGGTAGGTCTGGTTGGTATCGCAGCGATAGTCGGACATGACTTCTCGATCTTCCTTAAGTTAAAAGGAGGGAAGGGCGTAGCAACATCACTTGGAGTTATCCTTGCATATTCACCATTAGTTGCACTAATAACCATAGTCGTTTGGATCTCTGTTTTCATAATATCCAGGATCTCCTCCCTCAGTGCGCTCATAGCCTTCATTCTTCTGCCGGCAAATACCTATCTGATAGATAATGCCGAAGGAAAGTTCCTTATATCACTTATGGTCTGTCTCCTTATAATTGTTAAGCATAAGGATAATATCATGCGCCTGCTCAGAGGCGAAGAATCAAGGGTAGGACAGAACGCATGAAGCGCCTTTCGGTAATAACTTTACTTATCTTATTTATCACATCATTGGTAGCTGCCCAGAAACCGGCGCAACCGGTTCAGGATGTGTCGAACGACCCTGTGCAGAAGAGACTTGAAAGGGGGCTTAAGAGCAGCGAGTTCTATTCGTTCTACCTTATCGATAAGGCACACAGCGAACCGGACAGGATCCATGACCACTTAACAAAAGCGGTAAGGATCTCGCCAAACCTTCCTGCCGCATATTTTCATCTTGCATGGGTAACTATTACGACATCTCCAGCAAATTTCATTGAAAGCCTTAATTATCTGCTTAGGGGTTTTAGTGCTTATGCAAGGAACTTCTTTTGGTCGTTCAATCTGATAGGTATAATATTTATGGGTCTCTCTGCTGCTTTTGCTGTCACTATTGCGATAGTAGTGATCGTACGCCTTCCTTCAGATATGCCGCTTATCAGCCATGAGATTAAGGAAGAAAACAAGAAGTTCTTCCAGATATTACTGCTACTTTTTCTTTCTGCTTTCGGACCGCTCTATTTCATAGGCGCAGCTCTTATGCTGATATCGGCCTATTTCCGTAAGAATGACCTTGTTATATCCTATGCATTCTTTATTGCACTGATTTTGTTGCCTATCCTCCTTAAACCTGTAGAGATGTTCATTTCAGCGGAGCTTTCTCCGTCCCTGAAAGCGGTTGTAGCCGTCAATGAAGGCAAGGATAACAAATACGCAATAGGAGTACTATCAACTGCTGAAGAAAAGCCCGAGCTGTTCTCCTACGCTCTTGCCCTGAAGCGAGAGGGCAGGATCGGTGATGCGATAGCGGCATATAACAAGCTTCTTGAGAAGCAACCGAACGACCCGCGTATATACAATAATCTGGGCAACTGTTATGCAATAGCCGGACAGATAGAGAATGCTATAGCTATGTATGAAAAGGCCAATAATATAAAGCCGCATGTGACAGCCTATTACAACCTTGCTCAGGCATCAAGAGAGCTTCTAAGGTTCGAGGATGGAGATAAGTTCTACGATGAGGCTCGCAGGCTGGATGCCGGGGCCGTAACGGCTTTCAGGGAGAATTCATCCCGCATACCAAACCTGTACTTTATCGATGAGCTGTTAGGTTTTGGGGATTTCTTCAGACTTGCTCTGAAAAGCTCCGGGACCAGGTTATTCAGCTTATCACTGGTGCCTTTCTGGTTTACTCCATTGATCGGACTTATAATAATGGTATCGTTCGTTTCGCTCAATAAGAAGAGGGACAATAAAGCCTATAGATGTAAAAGATGCGGGGCTATCATATGCCCCAAGTGTGACAGAAGCATTAAGGCCGGTGAGATGTGCCAGGATTGTGTTGCATCTCTTGTCACACTCGAAAAGGACCCTCGCGACAGAATAGCAAAGGTAATGGCCGTTCAGGATAAGAAGAAATCGAGGAAGTGGGTGCTTTTCTTCCTGACCCTTGTCATGCCCGGGGCCAACCTTATATATGCAGGACGGATATTAGCCGGTGCAATAATGACATTTTTTTTCATCACACCGCTAACGCTCTTAGTAGTAAGTCTTTTCTACAGGATCTCAATATACCCGTTCACTCATAGCTGGCTTATGTTCATGGTGATCGCTGTAACGCTACTTTTCTATTTCATTAATATAACGATGTCCAGGAGGTTCTTAAAGAGATGGGTCTAGAAGGCTCTATTGAAGATTTTGGCCTGGCCGACATATTACAACTTCTTTATTTCCAGAAGAAGAGCGGGCTTCTGACAGTTGAAGGCCGCCTCGGCAGGGTGAAGATATATTTTAACCAGGGTAACATAGTAGCGGCCGAGTCCAAGAAGAAGTTAGAGGACAAAAGGTTAGGGAAGATCCTTGTCAGGAAGGAACTGATAACTGAAGAAAAGCTTCAAGAGGTTCTGGACCAGAAGAAGTCATCCACTCAAAAGCTCGGGTCGCTCCTCATAAAGAACGGTCTTGTAGAAAAAGAAAGCATCAAGGATATAATCGTTAACCAGCTTACTGAGGTGGTCGTTTCCCTTTTCAACTGGAAGCAAGGCACGTATGAGTTCAAACCCCAGGGAGTATCTATCGATAAGGACCTGGGCATAGCGGTGGATACCCAGCATCTTCTTATGGACGGTCTTCGCATAGTGGATGAGCTTTCCGTCATAGAGGGTAAAGTAACTCTCGATACGGTCTTTAAGAAGGTAAAGAAGAAAGGCCTCGCTCTGTCGGATGCCGAGGAGAACATTCTCTCCAACATAGACGGAGAGAACGATGTGAGCTCAATAATTGAGATGTCTGAACTCGATGAGCTCGATGTATCAAAAACACTTGTATCACTTATCGAAAAGGGTGCTATAGAAGAGTTTGAGCAAAAGGAGTACGTCACTGTATCGACCGGCAGGGAGAGGGGCAGGATAAATATACTCGGCTTCCTTTCGTACCTGGTTCTGCTGGCGTCGCTTGCTATATCAGTAAACCCTTTACTTCTGAAAAAGGACGGAGCCGACATGGTAAAAGCAGGAAGGGATATCAACGGTATCACAATGTCATTAGAGACGGGAATGTTCCTGTCCGGCAGGTATCCGGTATCTTTGTCCGCAATAAAAGCACCTCAAAAGGACCCCTGGGGCAATGATTATATCTATAAGGTGACCCCTGACGGGTTCTACCTTAGAAGTTCAGGCCCTGATGGGAAACCCCAGACACCTGATGACATATTCTGATCTCTCAGCAGTGTACAGAACAATTTCCTATGACCACAAAGGATAAAGCAGTCGTTCTGCTAAGTGGAGGGATCGACTCCTCTACAGTGCTCGCACATGCATTATCAGAAGGTTATGATTGTTATGCATTGAGCTTTGATTACGCTCAAAGGCACAAGACAGAGCTGGACTATGCCTTAAAAGTAGCAAAGGCCCTGGATGTAAAGAAGCATCTTGTGATCAGGTTCGATCTGACCGGGATTGGAGGATCGGCATTGACCGGTGACATAGACGTACCAAAAGAGGGCGGGGCCTCCCCCGGAACTGATGACATGATACCTGTCACTTATGTCCCCGCAAGAAATACCATCTTTCTTTCGTTCGGACTTGGATGGGCCGAGGTACTTAACGCACCTGACCTTTTCATCGGCGCAAATATAGTTGACTACAGTGGATACCCCGATTGCAGACCGGAATACCTTGATGCTTTTGAAAAAATGGCCAACCTGGCAACCAAGGCCTCTACCGAGGGGAGATTAAAGTTCAGAGTGCAGGCACCTCTTATTAACCTGTCAAAAGGAGAAATAATTAATAAAGGGGTGCAACTCGGGCTGGACCATTCATTAACGTGGAGCTGTTATGATCCCATGTATGATATTTCAGGAAAAGCTACTCCTTGCCGGCAATGCGACAGCTGCAGGATAAGGGCCGAGGGATTTGAGAAGGCCGGCCTGAAGGACCCTCTCATCAGCTGATCCCTGCCATAAACAAAGAACCCTCCTTGATGAAGTATAATAGTATTTGATCTTCACTTTTCATGAAGTACGGTCGTTCAATTAACATGCCCTCAGAAATAACATTAAAGGATATATTCGGCGTTAACGGAATACTCTCCCGCGAACTTGAAGGATATGAATACAGAGATGAACAGAGCATCATGTCCGAAGCAGTTCTAAATGCGCTTAAGAACGAAGGCGATCTGATCATAGAGGCCGGCACAGGTATAGGGAAAAGTCTTGCTTATCTTGCATCTCTCTGCATATGGCTTAAGGAAAGAGATGTCCCAAGGGCAATAGTATCAACATACACCAAGGCTCTGCAGAAGCAACTCTATGAAAAAGAGCTTCCTTTTATAAAGAAGAACATATTTCCTCAGCTGAGATATGCCGTTGCCTTTGGTAGCGAAAACTATATTTGCCTGAAGCGTCTTACGAGGGCAAATCAGCGGGGGCTTTTCGATATTGGGGATCACGGTGACATGGACCTGTTACTTAAATGGGTTCGTGAGAGCGCTCAAGGCCTTCGCAGCGAGATAGATGTCTCGTCATCTTCATGGCTTAAGGTCAGGAGAGAATCCGATATATGCATGGGAAAGAAATGTGAGTACTTTAGCGAATGCTTCTTTCAAACCGCCAAGGCGCTTGAGCGCAAGGCAAATATCATAATCTCTAACCATCATCTCTACTTTGCTCATGTGGCCTCAGGATTCAATGTTCTCCCGCTGTCGGAATGTGTGATCTTCGATGAAGCTCATGAGATAGAGGGTGTCGCCTCGGACCATCTCGGTATAGAGGTGTCAACCTTCAGGTTGAGGACCCTTCTTGACAGTATCATATCCACAAAGAACAGAGGCTTACTGCTGGGCCTTAAGTGGATCGAACAGGAGCTATTGCAGGATATATCAGCTATTGCAGATAAGGTTCGCAAAAAAGGTGAGGAGTTCTTTAATGGTATCTCCGCTGCTCTTGCTAATGAAAGGAGCAGAAGACTTCAAGGGCCTTACGGAGCAGGGTATGATCTGTTGGATGCCGTGGGGGAGCTTTCAGATGAGATCGAAAAGCTTGCTGACAGGTCTGCTGATGAAGATGAGGAGAAGGAGATATCGGCGGTCTCACTTAGATGTCTTTTCTTTAAAGATAACCTCAGGAACCTGATAGGAAATGAGCTTGAGAACTATGTCTACTGGTTGTCGCAGGATAACCGCGCTGTCCGCTTTACGGCAACTCCCCTTAAGGTCTCGGACCTGCTAAAAGAACATGTGTTCGAGAACATCAATACCTCGGTCCTCACATCGGCCACGCTATCGGTCCGTGGAGATTTCAGCTACATAAAAGATGTGCTGGGCTTGCCAGAAGCCGATACAGTGCTTCTGAGCTCGCCGTTCGATTTTAGTGAACAGGCAGCGATATACATTCCGGAGGGAATCCCCGACCCCGGCGATCCCGATCATGCTGAAGCCGTTGCAGTCGAGATCGATAACATTCTTGCGCACACTGGCGGCCGTACTCTCGTGCTGTTCACCAGTTACGCTCTCATGGACAGGGTTTCGGAAATGATAAATGGAGACCATAATATCATCAAACAGGGAGAGATGGATAACTTTGCGCTTCTTGAGGAGTTCAGGACCTCAGGTTCAGCGGCTCTGTTCGGAACATATGCTTTCTGGCAGGGGATAGATCTCCAGGGAGACATTCTGAAGTGCGTCGTGATAACAAAGCTGCCATTTGCAGTGCCTTCAGAACCTGTTATGGAGGCTAGGCTTGACGGTATCCGTGCAGAAGGCCGTGATCCCTTTTATGAATTTCAGGTGCCATCTGCTGTAATTACATTTAAACAGGGATTTGGAAGGCTCATCAGGTCGAAGACCGACAGGGGAGTTGTGGCCATACTGGACCCAAGGATAACAGGGCGCAGCTACGGAAGATATTTCCTTGGCTCATTACCAGAGACCGGCATAATAAAAGACCTCGAACTGGCTCATGACCTTCTAAAATCTGATATTTAGATTGTTCAAACCCATAGCTTGACATATCTTTCTTGACCATGTTATTACTTAGAGGCTTTTCGGGGGTCGTTCTTTAATACAATCAGTCGTTCCGGCCCTTAATCTTATTTAGGAGGATTTCTTAAATGGGGTTATCAACTTTTGAAGGGGGTATTCATCCTCCCGAACACAAGGAGCTGGCGGAGCACTCAGCGATCGTTGAAGCTAAAGCCCCCTCCAGAGCTATCATTCCTCTCAGTCAGCATATCGGGGCCCCTTGCGAGAGCATCGTTGAGATAGGGAAAGAGGTCAAGAAGGGAGAGGTAGTAGGTAACCCCGGCGGTTTCGTTTCTGCTCCTGTCCACTCCTCCGTTTCAGGAAAAGTGATCGCGATAGGGGATTTTCCCGCCTCGAACGGCAGGATGGTCCCGTCAGTTGTGATCGAGAATGACAGTAAGGAAGAGTGGGCACCCTTAAAGGATGATCCCGACTATATGAGCCGGAATGCCGACGAACTAAGGGAGATGATAAAGAATGCCGGGATAGTCGGCCTCGGCGGAGCAACATTCCCGTCACATGTAAAACTTTCACCACCAAAAGAAAAACCCATTGATGCGGTGATAATAAACGGAGCCGAGTGCGAACCTTATCTGACCGCGGACCACAGATTGATGGTCGAGAGCCCTAAGGAAGTTGTAGAAGGCCTCAAGATAGTTATGAAGGTACTTGGTGTAAAGAAAGGCTATATTGGAATAGAGAGCAACAAGCCGGATGCCGCAAGGATAATGAGCGAAGCGGTTGCCGGTGAGAGCAATATAGAGGTGCATGTCCTTCAGGTCAAGTATCCTCAAGGTGCCGAAAAGATGCTTATAAAATCCATACTGGACAGGGAGGTCCCCGCAGGAGGGCTTCCTATGGACATTGGCGTGGTCGTCCACAACGTCGGCACAGCACTTGCCATCTATGAAGCTTGCCGGTTCGGAAAACCGATAATCGAACGGATCGTGACCGTTACAGGTAAGGGTATCAAAGAACCTAAGAACCTCAAGGTAAGGATAGGCACTCCCGTATCACAGCTCATTGAGGAGGCAGGGGGTTTTATTGATGACGGACCGGTCAAGGTGATCATAGGAGGTCCGATGATGGGCTTTGCCCAGTACTCACTCGATGTACCTGTAACAAAGGGAACGTCAGGTGTAATAGCCATGACCTCTGACGAGTACGAGCCAACTGAAAAGTTCGGACCCTGTATCCGGTGCGGCCGCTGCATAGATATTTGCCCGATGGGGCTTATGCCTTCAATGCTGAGCCTTTTCTCCGAAAAAGGGTTCTATGAGGATTGTAAGGAATATAATCTGTTCGATTGTTTCGAGTGCGGATCGTGTACGTATGTATGTCCTTCAAAAAGGCCAATTGTCCAGTTCGTAAGACTGGCTAAATCGATGGTTAAGCCATAAGGAGCTATACTGTATGGTGGCAAAGAAAAAAGAGCATGAACTTATAGTATCTGTCAGCCCGCACGTAAAGAGCGATGTTACGACGAGCGGGATAATGTGGACGGTAAATATAGCGCTCCTTCCCGCTTTCATATTCAGTGTGTATTTTTTTGGCCCCAGAGCGTTGATCGTAACCTCACTTTGTATAGTAACCGCTCTCCTTTCTGAGTGGGGATTTCAGAAGTTCACCGATAAGGATACAACAATTACCGATGGCAGTGCGGTCCTTACGGGACTGCTGCTCGGATTGAACCTTCCGGCTACAGTCCCCTTCTATATACCGGTCATAGGAACTATCTCAGCCATAGTCATTACAAAGCAACTCTTTGGAGGCCTGGGCTATAACATCTTTAACCCGGCACTAATCGGCAGGGCATTTGTTCTTATAACATGGCCGAGAGCAATGACCACATGGATGAAGCCTGACGCAGCGTTCACAAGCTTCGATGCTGTCTCAGCTGCCACACCTCTCGGCATCCTCAAGGAAGAAGGCCTTGCTAAACTGCTCGTAGAGTTCGGTGACAAGGTAAATCTTTACACGGAACTTTTCCTTGGCCACAGAGCGGGAAGCCTTGGTGAGACATCAGTGCTTGCTCTCCTTATAGGGGCTTGCTATCTGCTTTATAAGA
Organism: Nitrospirota bacterium; assembly: GCA_020351835.1. Classification (GTDB taxonomy): domain Bacteria; phylum Nitrospirota; class Thermodesulfovibrionia; order Thermodesulfovibrionales; family BMS3Bbin05; genus BMS3Bbin05. The sequence continues at coordinate 1,990,483 of CP070669.1, read as the reverse complement.
GATACATAACCTGGCATATACCCCTTTCTTTTATCGGGACAGTAGCGGTCATCGCCTGGATATTCGGAGGCGAGGGATGGTTCAATGGTGATCCCCTTATCCATATATTAAGCGGTGGCCTTATTCTCGGAGCCTTCTTCATGGCGACCGATTATGTAACTGCTCCGTCAGTAAGAAAGGGACAGATAGTCTTCGGGGTCGGATGCGGCCTTATTACCATGCTGATAAGATTGAAGGGCGGTTACCCCGAGGGTGTAATGTTCGCCATTCTGCTGATGAACTGTTTTACTCCAATGATAGACAGGAACATGAGGTCGAGCGTGTTCGGTGCGCGGAAGCAGGTGAAGGAGGAGGCGAAATGACCGTAAAAGATATAGCAAAGATCACGTTCAATCTTGTCGTTATATATCTCGCAGGCGGCCTGCTCCTTGCTTACGTATATTCATGGGCATCACCTAAGATCTTCATTAATAACAAGATCGCTAAGGAAAAGGCTCTCAAGGAGCTCGTCCCGGAGGCCGACACCATTGCCAAGCTCGGTGACTGGGAGCCTCATGAAAAGCATGCAGAGTACTTTGCCGCTCGCAAATGCGGTGAGCTTAAGGTCACTACTATCGAAGACGAAAAGACCGGGGATGTAAAGGAAGAGAAGGAGTGCATAGACCCTGAGGACATCGCATATATTGTTCAGACCTTCGGTAAGGGTTATTCCAGTTACATTGATATCCTTTTCTCGGTCGATAAGGATTTCAAGGTAAAGAAAATGAATGTACTGCACCATGCCGAGACGCCCGGGCTTGGTGACGAGATAGAGCTGGACTATTTTAAGGACCAGTTCGCAGGGAAGGATGCAGAACATCTTAAGGTCCTCAAGACGGAGACCACAGAGTATATTCAGGCGATAACGGGAGCGACCATTTCCACGCGTGCCGTATCAGAGGACGGTATAAAAAAGGGACTTGAGTTCCTTGTGGAAGCCCTGGAGGGCGGACACACTGGAGAACATAAAGAAGGAGTAAAACATGAGTGATCACGTGCGCGAAAAAGTAAGTAACTGGGAGCTCATAAAGAACGGTATCATTAAAGAGAACACTATATTCCGTCTCGTGATCAGCCTGTGCCCCGCGATCGCTGTTACCAACGCTGTAAAGAACGGATTCTTTCTCGGAATAGCTGTGCTGTTCGTCCAAACGATGGTTAACACTACCGTTGCCCTGATAAGAGATTTTATTCATCCAAAGATAAGGATACCTATCTTTATGCTCATCATCTCGGGATGGGTCACCGTGGTCGATATGGTGATAGCAGCAATAGCACCCGATGTTTATAAACAGATAGGTCTTTATATACAGATAATAGTTGCATTCGCTTCGATCCTTGCAAGGGCCGAGATGTTCGCCAGCAAACATGGCCCTGTAAACTCTTTCTTTGATGGGTTGGGTTCAGGGCTGGGTTTCCTCGTCGCACTGGTCATTATAAGTTTCTTCAGGGAGCTTCTTGGCAGGGGCGCATTATGGGGATTCCCGATAGTTGATGCCAAGCCGATGCTCATATTCATTCTTCCTGCCGGAGGTTTTCTGGCGGTTGGACTGCTTATGGGATTCTTCAACTGGATAGATATGAAGTTCTACGGCGGTAAGGGCGCCGGAGGAGCGGGCTAGAACCAATAAACGGTTTTATTACCGGGGGTCATAATGGAATTCATAAAACTTTTTGAACTATTTATAGCGGCATCGATAATAAATAACTTCGTTTTTACACGTTTCCTGGGTCTTTGTATTTTCTTTGGCGTATCAAAGAAAATGGAAACGGCAATCGGAATGAGCATTACCTTTACCGCCGTTATGGTTATAGCTGCAGCCCTGAGCTGGGTCGTGTTCTTTTACGTAATGGTACCGCTGAACATAACTTTCCTGAAGATAGTGATATTCATAGGTATTGTTGCGGCATTTGTTCAGGCCGCTGATACAATAATGAGAAAGGTATCACCGGGCATGTATTATAAACTTGGTGTTTACCTTGCCCTGATTTCTACTAACTGTATTATTATCGCTGTTCCCCTGATCAATGCCGGTGAGAAGTACAATTTCATCGAAAGCCTCGCTTTCGGTCTAGGGTCGGGTATCGGTTTTGCCATCGCACTTATGATAATGGCCAGCATAAGAGAAAAGCTGGAGCTTGCCGACGTTCCGAGGCCGTTCAAGGGAATGCCTATAGCCTGGATAACAACAGCGCTGATAGCACTTGCTTTCACGGGATTTGCAGGTCTGATCACGCTGTAGACATGCATAAAGAATATGAGGTGATAGAATGTTAGAACCGATCAACATAATAAACGGAATAATCCAGCTGTTATCTTTACTTGCTAATGTCATAGACAGTATTCCTCTTCCTCACGCAGGTGTCGGCGGCGGCATAGATGCTCTTGAGAGCGTTGATCTTGTAGGGACTCTAACTTTTACGGCAATTTTTGTATTGGGAACGGGTGCGGTTTTCGGCATCGGCCTTGCCTTTGCTGCCAAGAGGTTCGCCGTCCAGATGGACCCTCGTATAGAGCAGGTAAAGGAAGAGCTGGCAGGCGCCCATTGCGGTGCATGCGGTTTCGCAGGATGCCAGCAGTATGCTGAGGCAGTGGTAGAGAACCCTGATGTCTCTCCAAACCTTTGCACACCAGGAGGCGATAAGGTAGCAGCACTTGTAGCGAAGATAACCGGTAAGGTCGCCGAGAAGATGGACCCTATCTTCTCAAGGATAATGTGCCAGGGTGGGCGTTCTCTTTCCGAGAGAAGGTTCAAATATGAAGGGGTGGAGGATTGCCGCGCATCAATACTTGCAGGTGGCGGCGATAAATCGTGCGTTTACGGATGCCTGGGTTATGGAACGTGCGTCAGGTCATGTCCTTTTGATGCAATGACGATGAGCGATGATAACCTGCCTCTCGTAGATATTACTAAATGCACAGGTTGCAGGAAATGCGAGCAGGCATGCCCTAAGAACGTCATAGAGGTCCTGCCGGGACATAAGGCCGTTATTGTCTCATGCCATTCCAGAGACAAGGGCGGCGATACCCGCAAGAACTGTTCAATAGGTTGTATTGCTTGCGGCAAGTGCGTTAAGGTCTGTCCCTTTGATGCTCCTGCCGTCGAGAACAATTTCTCTGTCATAGACCTTGATAAATGTCAGGTCTGCGGTCTTTGCGTGGGCAATTGCCCGACAAAGGCGATCATAGACTTTATACCTGTAAGGCCCAAGGCCTTTATCTCGGCCGAAAAGTGCATAGGCTGCGGAACCTGCATGAAGGTATGTCCGGTTGATGCTGCCTCTGGTGAAAAGAAAAAGACCCATTCGGTGGACCAGTCCAGGTGCATTGGTTGCGGTATCTGTACCGCTAAGTGCCCCAAGCAGGCAATAGACGGCACTTTCAATGCTCATGAGGTATTCGCTAAGGCCGAGGCTAAGAAGCAAGCAAAGGAAGCGGCAGCCGCAGCTTAAAGAACATTCAATAGATCGTTCAAGGGCGTGTTATTCAGCACGCCTTTTTTATTTCACTTTAATAATAATTTCCAGATGTTCATCCGGTGGTGAAATTCAAATCCGATAAGTTATTATATTTCCATGTTGCCTGTAAAAGAACAGTTAGAGGTCATAAAAAGAGGTTCCATTGAGATCATCCAGGAAGATGAACTAAAAAAGAAGCTTAAGACATCCATAGACACGAATGTACCCCTTAAGATCAAGGCAGGTTTCGACCCTACCGCTCCCGATATACATCTCGGTCATACAGTTCTTCTTGAGAAAATGAGACAGTTCCAGGACCTCGGCCATGAGATCATCTTCCTTATAGGCGACTTTACGGGAATGATCGGGGACCCTACCGGAAGGTCTGAGATAAGGAAGCCCCTTACGCGTGAAGAGGTAATGCAGAACTCCGAGACATACAAGAAACAGGTATTCAAGATACTCGACCCTGAAAGAACGAAGATCGTATTTAACAGTGAATGGCTGTCAAAGCTTGATGCCATGGAAATGATCAGGTTAGGCGCGATGCAGACCGTAGCAAGGATGCTCGAGAGAGAGGACTTCAAGCAGAGGTGGCAATCCCAGAGCCCGATAGGCATACATGAGTTCTTCTATCCCCTCATCCAGGGTTACGATTCGGTTGCACTAAAGGCCGATGTCGAACTTGGGGGTACGGACCAGAGATTTAACCTGCTTATGGGCCGTGAACTTCAGAAAGAGTTCGGCCAGGCTCCTCAATGTATAGTTATGATGCCCCTTCTTGAGGGAACGGACGGTGTCAGGAAGATGAGCAAGAGCTTTGATAACTACATCGGCATAGATGAGGATCCCGATAATATGTTCGGAAAAACGATGTCAATAACCGATGAGCTCATGATCAAGTACTACGAACTTCTCAGCCATATATCACTCGAGGAACTTAACGAACTGAAGAGGGGACTTAAGGAGGGCAGGGCACATCCAAAGAAAGTTAAAGAAGACCTTGCATTTGAGATAGTGGAGCGTTATTGGGGAACTGCGAAGGCAGAAAAGGCCAGAAAAGGGTTTGAGGAGGTCTTTAAGAAGAAAGGCCTGCCGGATGAAATACCAGTTGTTAATATCGAGTGGAATGACAATAAAATGTGGATTGCTGCAATTATGAAGGAGTCAGGATTATCAAAAAGCACCGGAGAGGCCATGAGACTCATTAAGCAGGGCGGAGTTTCGGTAGATGATGAAAAGATATCCGACCCTAAGCTCGAGATGTCGAAGGGTGAATACCTTTTTAAGGTAGGTAAAAGAAAGTTCATGAAGATAAGATAAGGCATGATAGAGACATCTGACATATTAATAAGATTAGTCCTCGGAACGGTCCTTGGCAGCATTGTTGGTTTTGAAAGGGAAGTACACGGGCGCCCCGCAGGCTTCCGGACACACCTTCTCGTATGTCTCGCTTCCGTTCTGATAATGATAGTGTCGGAAGAATATTATCATCTCGCTGTCATGAACCCTGACTTCATAAGGGTCGACCCGGCCAGAATAGCCGCGGGTGCCATAACCGGTGTCGGATTTCTCGGAGCCGGAGTAATAATAAAGTCGGGATTCAATGTTCAGGGCCTGACCACGGCTGCCTGCCTGTGGATAGTATCCGCT
>CP070669.1:1974193-1985232 GCA_020351835.1 Nitrospirota bacterium | reverse complement strand
GGGTTTTCGCAACTCCGTCAGAATGCGCTCTCTCATATTAACAACGTCCTCCTTGGTAACCTCTTTAGCTCTTTCTCTGAGAACGTCCTCCCTCATCTTCATAAAGGAACACAGGCCATCTCTTGACGTACTAACCGGTCTTGCTTTCAGTAAGGCCTGTATCTCCCAGGTATCGGCATGTTTCATGTAATAATTCCTGTACCCGCTGACATTGTTAACAAGAGGCCCTTTGGACCCGTCCGGCCGGAGCCGTGTATCCACCTTGTACGCGATACCGTCCTTTGTATAGGATTGAAGCACCCTCAGGAACCTCTCAGCAGTCTTTATACAGACATCCTGAATATCCTCCGTCACATAGAAAAGAAGGTCGAGGTCAGACCCTATTGTTATCTCTCTTCCTCCGAACTTTCCCATTGCTGCCACCTGCACGAAAGATCCCGCGGGCACTCCCAGTTCTTTGCAGACCTCAACTATGACGATATCCGAGATCGATTCAGCCACCTTGGTAAGTCCCTTAACAAGATGATCGACTCTTATCTGCCTGTTAAGGAACATCACTCCCAGCCTGATTTCTTCAGACCTTTTAAAGATTCGAATCGCATGATTAAGAGGCATACCGGAGCTGGTCATCCCTCTTAGCTCCCTCTTCATTGACGCTAACGTCTTTCTCCTTGTCGTTCCGCCGGAAAGAACATCTATGTGTTCCGGATTACTCAGTATCATCTTAGAAATATAATTACTGACAGAGAAGACCTCAATAAGAGCATCAGAAAGGACCCTGTTCTCCATAAAGGCCTCCAGATAAGGTTCGTTTGCTGATAACACATCAATGAACTGCACTATGTTCTTCATCGCGCTGTCAGGAGAGTTCGTCGAAATGGCCTTTTCTACCATTCCTGGCAGAACACTTCTCATAATTCGCCTTCCCTTGAGTGTAAGTGATCTCTCAAGTTCGTCCTTAACCTTCTGGATCAATGTTAACAGGTCCTTTGTCTCTTCTATACCCTTTGATGAAAGATACTCTCTTATCTCCTCCTCCGTGATATCCTCTTCAAAGATTATAGACGACGGACCCGCTTCCTCTTCTTCAACAGGGCCGAAAAGAAGATGATATGTTTCACGGATCTTAAGCCTCCTGCTGCTAAGATCATCAGTGAACTCTTTCGTGCTACTGAAACCCAGCTTGAGAGCTAATGCCTCTCTGAGATCTGCATCTACAGGAACTGTATGAGTTTGAATGTCATTGAGCATCTGCACATAGTGCTCTACTTTTCTGAGGTAAATATAATTATCAGTAAGAAGCATATGGTCATCTTCCCCTATATGGGCCTTCTGGTGAAGCATATGAAGCGCTATGAGCGTCCTTCTCTGCCTTAATAAGGGCTCCTTGCCCCCGTGGATGAGCTGCATAGACTGGATAAAGAACTCTATCTCTCTTATCCCCCCATAGCCTCTTTTTATATCATCTTTTTTGAACGTAGCATCGATCTTTACCTTAAGGCTTCTTATCTCATCTATGGTCGAGTAGTCTATATATTTTCTCCAGACGAAGGGTTCTATCATCTTGAGGAACTCCTCTGCAAGTTCTTCGTCACCGCAAACGAACCTAGACCTTATAAGCGCGAGTCTTTCCCATTCGCGCCCCCACGACTCATAGTAGAGTTCGTAGCTCCTCAGGGATATTGCCGAATCACCTCTTTGCCCCTCGGGCCTCAATCTCATGTCTACTCTGTAGACGAACCCGTCAGCCGTGTTCTGGGACAGGAACTTTGCGATCTCGGTCGACAACCTGCAGTAGTACTCGTGATTATTTAAGCTGTTAATGATCGCGCCGGTCGGCCCCTTTATACCTGTCGTCTGTCCTCTGTCATCGCCGTACACAAAGATAAGGTCAACGTCGGAACTATAGTTAAGCTCCTGCGCACCAAGCTTACCCAGGGCAAAGACCGAAAAAGAGTGATCGTCCAGCGTGCCAAACTTGCTTTCGAGGTATGACCTTACAACATCCATTGCTACGGATATCATTGCATCAGCAAGGTCCGACATCTGTTCCATGGATTCAACGATATCTGACATGCCTGAAATATCGCGCACCGTTATCTTAATCATCTGCTCTTTCTTGAACTCCCTGAACACAGTCATTGCCAAGTCATATGACAAGCCGTCAATCCTCGACCGAAGATCATCTTCGATCTCCCGCCTGCTGTCGACCTTACCTACACCTTCCAATGCATCGAACAGTAATTCCGGTCTTTTTATAGAGAAGTTGGCAAGGAACTGGCTGCATGAGAACAGCGCAGAGACATATTTAATGTTTACCTTTAACTTTGATTCAAAAGAGGGATTGGATCCTGCAAAGGATGTCAGGTTCTTAAGTGATCTGGATGGATCGGGAGTGCTTTCCGATGCCTTCTTTAGCCAGCTCACCTGTCCTCCCAGAGCCTCGGGTCTACTGCGTCCCGAAGACCCTCACCCAGAAGATTATAGCCAAGTACCGTAATAAGTATGGCGAGACCGGGATAGACAGACAGCCACCATGCTATCTCGATATTTGCCTTGCCAAGAGTAAGGATATTACCCCAGCTTGCGGTAGGCGGCTGGACACCAAGACCCAGGAAGCTCAGTCCTGACTCGACCAGAATCGCCGCTGCAACACCAAGTATAGCGGATACAAGGACCGGTGCAAGACTGTTAGGAAGCATATGGCGTGCAATTATCCTGAACTTGCTTAGCCCAAGTGATCTAGCTGATAATACATATTCACGGCTTCTTAATGACATGAATTCAGCTCTGACCAGCCTTGCCACACCCATCCAGGAAGTGACACCTATAACGATCATTATGTTCCATATGCTCGGCCCTACAAAGGCTATAACGGCAAGAATAAGAAAAAAGGCGGGAATAGAAAGCATGATATCAACAAACCTCATTATTATCCTGTCCAGAACACCTCCATAGTAGCCTGCTATCGAACCGAACATTATCCCTATAAGAACAGATATCCCGACGGCTACGAAACCGACCAGCAACGATATCCTGGAACCGTATATCATCCTGCTAAGCACATCCCTTCCAAGATCATCAGTACCAAATAAATGTAACTTACTGGGCCCTGATAGAATATTATATCGGTCTATTTCGTTAGGATCATATGGTGATAATACCGGTGCTAAGATAGATATGGCAAAAACACCAAGTACCATTAATCCCCCAGCTATAGCGAGCTTATTACGTTTTAATCTCCTGAATATAATATTGCTTTTCTTCATGTCTTACGTACTCTCGGATCTGCCAACGAATACCCAAGGTCGGCAAGAAGATTCCCTATGAGTGTCAATATTGCACCAATGGTCAAAATACCCATAACAACAGAATAATCCCTGCCTAAAACAGATTGGTAAAACAGGCGGCCCATACCAGGTATCCCAAATATTTGCTCGAATATTACGCTTCCGCCGATAAGCCCAGGCACGGAAAGTCCCAGTATTGTAATGATCGGCAACAATGCATTACGCAGTGCATGGCCATATATAACCTTTTTGTCAGTAAGGCCCTTCGCTTTAGCAGTCGTGATATAATCCTGTCTTATCACCTCAAGCATACCGCTTCTCATATACCTTGAAATACCTGCCAATCCACCTATGGCTGAAACGAAGACGGGTAATATCAAGTGACTTGAATAATCCAGAAGTTTGCCGAAATAGGTTAGATCATTATGATCAAGCGATCTTATGCCCGAGATAGGCAGCAGGTCAAGTTTAACTCCGAATAATATCATGAGCAAGAGAGCTATCCAAAAAGACGGGGCAGCAAAACCTACGAATACAAAAACTGTTGTAGCTTTATCGAAATACGAATACCTCTTAACAGCAGAATAAATACCAATTGGGACAGCCACTACAAATATCAAAACTAAAGACAATATATTAATAATCAAAGTAATAGGGATCTTTTCCTTAATTTTATCCCATACTGGACGTCTGTCAGTAGAGAATGATTCCCCAAAATCCAACTTTACTACCCTCTTTAACCACATACCATATTGAACAAGAACAGGTTTATCGAGTCCGTACATTTTCTCAAGCCTTTCCCTCATCTCAGGAGTAACTTTAGGATTAAGATCTGTCAATATATCGGTTGGCTTACCAGGAGCCAAATGAATAATAAGAAAAGAAAGGATGGTTATCCCTAATAGCGTGACAAGCATTTCTGATATTTTTTTGAGAATAAACATTTAAATTATGGTAACAATTTATGTTTTTGTAGATTCGCAGGGACATACCACTCATGAAGATTATAGCTTATCCCTATAGGAGTCGGCACAATCCCCTTAAATCGTGAATGCACTATAGGCAAAGCATCCGGAACATAAAGAAACACATATGGAACCTCATCAGCAAGAATCTCTTGGATCTTAAAATATATCTTTTTTCTATCCTCGATTCTATATTTACGTCTCCCCTTTTCCAGCAGATCATCAACTTCCTTGTTGCTATATGATATGAAATTGAATTCTTTTTCCTTTGTTTTGCTAGAATGCCATATAATATATTGATCCGGATCACGATCTATCCCCCATCCTAACAAGCAGGCCTCAAATCTGCGTTTATCAATAAATTCATTGATAAACGTTGCCCACTCAATTATTCTTATCTCTACATCTATACCGATCTTTTTTAATCGCCACTGTATTATTTCAGCGGTCTTCTTCCTTGAGTCATTACCCAGGTTCGTAATTATTGTAAATTTAAACCTTTCACCATTCTTATCAAGCCATCCGTCACCGTCAGAATCCTTCCAACCTTCCTCCGCCATTAGTTGTCGCGCCATCTCAGGGTTATACGAATACCGCTCAACATCTGGATTATAAGGCCATGTATTAGGCACATATGGTCCTGTAGCAATACTGCCAAGCCCAAACAACACTACATCAATTATTTCCTGTTTATCTATCGCATATGCTATAGCCTGTCGAATCTTCTTGCTTTTGAACTTATCATTTTTAAAATTGAAGCCAAGGTATGTATATCCAGATGCAGGGTATTTGAACTTCTGGTAATTCTTCTTAAAAAAATCTGTATTAGTTTGTTTTGAATATTGAAGTGGGGTTAGCCCCATAAGATCTATACTGCCGGCCTGAAGTTCCAGGAACATTGTGGCCGTGTCAGGTATTATCCGATATATATATCTATCTATATATGGCCTGTCCTCGAAGTAATCTTTATTTGACCTAAGCTCTAACTTTTCACCAGAATCCCATTTTTCCAGTATATACGGACCCATTCCTATGGGTTTTCTTCGATAATCAACTTTTGTAATATCTTTTCCCTCCAGCAGATGTCTTGGAACAACAGGCATGCTTCCCCAACTGCTTAGAGCGGGTGCAAAGGGCTTTTTATAAGAGACCCTGAATGTATGGTCGTCGATAACCTCAGCTTTTTCGACCTGGAGAAAATCTTCCTTGTATGCCGTTGGTGTCTTATCATCGATTATTGTCTTATATCCGAACATCACATCATGTGCAGTGAACTCTACACTATCTGTCCACTTTACCCCTCTGCGGAGATAGAAGGTTATGGTCAACCCATCGGGTGAGATATCCCAGTTTTCGGCAAGGTCCCCGATGATGCTCAGGTCGGTATCATATTTGACAAGTCCGTTAAAGATCAGTCCGGCAACATCATGTGAAGCACTGTCACCGGCGAGCATCGGGATAAGAACGCTTGGTTCCCCGATAGACCCCACAATTAGTGCGTCACCGTAAGCAGGAGCTCCTGTCTCGGAAGCATAGTCGACCTTTGATGAACTATCGGCAGGAGAGGTTTTTCCGTCACATCCGATCAATAGCATGATTGGCATTAGAGACAGTGCGATCATGGTCACCAGTGAATAATTCATTTTTTTTATCTTATGATCACGAATCATTTTCGAATTTCTCATAGCCCTCAGTAGCTCAGTGGTAAAACACTTTTCTAGTTTACTATAAGATATTCTATTATGGCGACGACTGACAGGATTATTGTCGCAGGTATCAATTTTTTATATATCAGCCACATATCTGCCTTGAAATATTCCCTGGTAAGTATCAGGCATACATGTCCCGGTGACAGCAGGACCCCTACGAAACCAGCAGCAAATGCCAGCGAGAGAAGATGCGGGTCGTTCCCGGCCATTGTAACTATCAGGGGGAATGTACTGCCGACGGCTCCCACCGTTATCCCTGTCAGAACACCTGTCGTGAACGGGAGGATGAAGACAAGAGGTACAATAGGAATAGACATAACGGTGAAGTAATCACTAAGGTTCCGCACTGCGCCGGAATGTTCGAGGACCTCTTTAAAGAGCATAACACCCATTATTAACAGGACTACATCCTTTGATATCCCATATTTCACTATCCTGATAATATCCTTAAATCCATATCTGTAAAAAATGAACAGGAGTACCGTCATAGCCATCAATGAGACATGCAGCTCTATATCGAAGACCATGACGAGTGCGAGCAATATGATGATCGGAATAAAGCTAAGCAGTCCCTTCCTTGACATCTCTTCTGACCTCACAAAGGCCCCCTTTGCCTTCTGCAGTCCGAAAAAGTTACCGCTCACTACCATACAAATCGCGTATGCCATGTTGAGTATTATGAAGGTCCGCACATCGACATCTGTCAGTACGGAGGCTAGTATGATACCTGGATATAGTGGCAATATGTACTCCCATGGATGTCTGTACCAGTAATTAGTAAAGGCCTTGTCTTCCGGCCTCATATCTACCTCACGCGTAGCCTCATCGACCATCGGAGCTGAAAAGTAAGCCCCGCCCACAGAAGGCAGCATCCCAATAAGCAGAGGCATTGATACTATCACCGTTTTCTTATGTCTCAGCATCCCCTTGAAGGAATCCATCATCTGGCGAATAACATTGCGTTCCCTCATGATTATTTCGAACATCCTTATGAACGCAAGGGCTACCAATAGCTTCAACGTTATTCCTGATGAGATCGTTGCCTGCACAGCAGATACTATAGCTCCCGGCCTCATGAGGTAGATAACCATCAGGAACACCGAACCCGCCATTAGTGAGTATCCAACGCTCCATTTTTTCCGCAACAGAATAAGTATCAAGGCGAAGACAGCGACTATTCTAATTATGTCAAACATTGCACCTCTTATGATCAGTGATCTTTACCACTTCATTTAAAGGGTTATTTCTTCTTTTTCTTTGCTGCGATCTTCTTTTTCCCGGTAGTTTTTTTTACGGATTTCTCTTTTACTTTTTTCTTAGCCATTATTTTTTTGGATTTAGAACTCTTTTTTGTCTTCTTCTTGGCTGTTCCTTTTTTTGCATTTAAGCGCTTTTGAGCTGTCTTCTTTGGCACCTTATATATCTTTTTTACAAATTCTATCTCTTCATTCTTTGATGCTAGGTTGCCTCGCAGCTTTTCTTCAAGGACCCTATCAAGTATCTCCGCGTATACAGGTCCCGGAGGTATTGACAGTTTTTTCAGATCATCACCTTTGATGGCGTTCTCTATCCCTCTTAGATCGACAAGATATTTAGAGATGGCCTTCTGACGCCTTTTATCCCGGCACAGTGCCATGGTGTATAGTAAAGTTTCGAGGTCAAGTCCGTTCAGCACTCTATAAATGCTCACCGGATCATCCCTGAAGAGGTTCTTCATCGTCTGCCTTGATCTCCCTATACGGACCATTATCTTGTCTTTCTCCCTTTCCGGCGTTGAAAGCCTGGTCAATGCGGAGCTTATCTCGGCCTCATCAAGCTCGGAGAACAGAGCCATGAGATACATTAAGGGTCTGTTCGGTTCATCTCCGAGGAACAAAAGGTCATACCAGACAAGTGTTTCATGAACATCATTTAGAATTCTCTCCAGATTCTGAGAGAACTTCAGGTCGGTATGGATTATGCCAAGCAGCTTATATCTTGAAAGGTGCTTCAATGCCATTACGGGTTCTGTTTCGTTAAACGTCAGTAATAGTTCGTCATAAAGCCTCGCCCCTGAAAGTTTATCGAAAAGGTTAAGCTTCAGGGCGGACTTGATAAGGTTCTCTGTATGTTTACTTATCCTGAACCGGAACCTCTCGGCAAATCTCACCGCCCTGTATGCCCTTGTCGGGTCCTCAACGAAGCTTAGATTATGGAGGACCCTCACCACCCTGTCCCGAATATCCCTTTGGCCCCCGAAATAATCGATGAGATCACCATACCCTTCACTATTGAGCCTTACAGCAAGCGTATTTATAGTGAAATCTCTCCTGTAAAGGTCCTTTTTAATGGACGAGGTTTCTACCTTAGGCAATGCCGCCGGCTCCTCATAGTACTCCGTTCTCGCTGTTGCAACATCTACCGTTATCTCATTTTCATGGTCATCACGTATCGGAAATGTTATCTTTGCGGTAGCGAACCTGTCATGGACCTTTATCCTCGCTTTTTAACGAGCGGCAAGGCCTCTTGCGAACTGTATCCCGTCCCCTTCTATAACCAGGTCTATATCGAGGTTTGTATTACCCATTAACAGGTCTCTTACAGACCCTCCCACCAGAAAAGCTGAATATCCCTGCTCTGTTGCTGTCTCACCTGCGACTTTAAGGATATCATTTATATAATCCGGGAACCTTTCTCTCATCATAGAGGAGATGTTCCTGCCGAGAGAAGGTCTCTCATGAGACTCCTCCTTGTTCTTTATCCTGCTTCTTTTAAGAAAATCCTCATACAGGCTTCTTAGAAGGTCAGTCCTTGTTATCGCACCGATTATAGCTCCGTCCTTTACAACAGGCATGAACCGCTGGTTCTGTTCTATCATCATTGCCTCTACTTTTCTTATAGGGTCATCAGGGCCAACTACAAGTGCATCAGTACTCATGAACTCTATAACCTTGCTTTTATGAAATCCGTGAAAAAGGGCCTTTTCAATGTTCTCTCTCGATATAACACCCGCGTAAGACTGGTCCTTCAGCACCGGAAGGACATTAACCCCGTAACGGGTCATCTTAGATTCAGATTCTTTTATAGTCGACCTCGACCCTATGGTGATGACAGGCTTGGTCATGATATCTGATGCTACCTTTACCGGCCTTACTACTGCATTTATTCTCTCAGCGATCCTTTCCTCGACCAGCTCAAGAGGTTCCTCCTTCAGAGTTGCTGATGCGGCTACCGGATGCCCACCTCCTCCGAACCCTTTCATGAACTCTGCAACATTGAACTCCGGGACCCTGCTTCTTCCTATCAGGACTATCTTACCCTCCATTGAAAGCAAAAGAACCAGAGCATCTATATCTTCCATGTCTATTATCCTGTGTGCCAGGTGAGCAACATCTCCCATATATTCTTCTCTCTCGGCTTTGCAAATAGAGATCCTTATCCCGCCTATTACAAGTGACTTCGCGGAACTTACCAGTTCGCTGAGAAGATCGAGCTCGGCCCTGCTGATCTCTGCTTTTATGAACTCAGAGATGATATTAAGATTAGCTCCCCTTCTAAGCAAGTACGCTACCGCCTTCAGGTCCCTATCCGTCGTTGACGGGAACCTCATCGAACCGGTCTCCTCATAGATCCCTAGGCATAGCATCGTTGCCTCCATCGGATCGACCGGCATTTTCCTATCCTTTAAGATCTCGGTGATAATAGTAGATGTTGCACCCACATCATCAACTACCTCGAGGCTGCCCCTGATATCCCCTTCAGCGAAGGGATGATGATCATAGATATAGACCTTTATATGTCTGTTCTGTGCGAGGAGATCTCTCAAAGGCCCTATCCTGTCAGGCCTCTTAGTGTCTACAATGATCAGTCTTTCGATCTCCTCAGGATCTATGTCCTTTATCCTTAGAGTCTCGACAGGATAGATATCCAGGAAATCCCGTAACCTCTTCTCCTGAGCGCCAGGGAAGACAAGCGCTGCCGACGGATACAGTTTCTTAACTCCTATCATAGAGGAGAGACAATCAAAGTCGGCATTTATATGGCAGGTAATAATATCCATAAAATATAATAGCACACATCAACTCAACTAACAGGCCATGCCATCCCCGCGAATTTCATACAGAATTAACGGTTTAAACCCTGATAAGTTACCGCTACTAATATAGTTTTTTTTCATCTTACGGGTTATAATGAATACGAAGGACAAGATCAATGAGCCCTCGGACAAACGCCAAATTAAAGATAGGAGAGTTGCTTCTTCAGCACAGGCTGATAGACTCTAACCAGCTTAAAGATGCCCTGAAGGTACAGTCCCAAAGGGGCGGCCAGATAGGATCATTACTTATAGAACTCGGCTATATATCCACGGAGACCTTGCTTGATTTTCTCGGAAAGCAGCTCGGCATACCTACCACAAATCTATTTCAGATATCCATTCCAAAGAACGTCCTTGGGATGATTCCTTTTGACCTCGTAATAAAATACAAGGTACTTCCGCTGGAGGCCGATGATCACTCCATAACTCTGGGAATGGTCAAACCTAACGACCTTAAGGCTATAAGCGAGATAGAGTTCCGGACTGGCAAAAGGGTAAACCCAATTATAGTACCATCCTCTCAGATCGATATGGCAATAAAGGCCATACAGGAGCGTAGCGGAGAGAACTTCGAAGGGATATCGCTCGATAAGGCCGAAAAGGACAAAGAGGTAAAAGGGATAGTCAAACTCGAGACGATGCTTAAGTACCTTACGACATCAGATGCATCCGATATGTTGATAGCGGCAGGGGTCCCGCCTGCTATAAAGATACACAACACTCTTAGAAGGTCCAATCTGCCTTCGCTAACACCGGAGCAATGTGTTCAATATGCAAAAGCACTGATGAGCGATAAGCAGTGGAGCGAGTTCCTTAAGGAACGACAGTTCGATTTCGCTATAAGCGTGGCAGGGATAGGCAGGTTCAGGATCAATGCCTATAGACAGCGCAATTCAGTATCGATATCCATAAGGCATCTTCACGATATTATACCGTCATTCGAACATCTGGGTCTTCCCTCCTGGCTTGAGAAATACGCACTTAAGACGCAGGGTCTCAT
>CP070669.1:1937387-1974093 GCA_020351835.1 Nitrospirota bacterium | reverse complement strand
TGCAGGACATTTAGCTCTTTTGTTGACGGGCCTCTTAAAGGATATACTTACAAGTTCATCTCCGGATATGACCACATATATATCACCGACCGGCGTTTTAATACAGTCATGGTATTTAAGCTTATCCGGTGGTTGATTGTCTGACCCCATTCTCATATACCTCCACCCTGCCCCCAAATTAATCTATTACCATACAGCCTGAAGTGGAACGGCCGTCAGATCAGACGCAGGCCGGCATAGTAGCAACATCCGTGGTTCTCAAGATCATTTATAAAGAACCTCTCCTTCCCGTCCTCAAAAATGACCTTCACCATACAAAATCCCCCGTCGACTGTGGAGTGTTTCTCCTCGACCACCCTTCCCGTACCCCAGTAAAAATACCTCAAATGAGATACTCTGTCACCTGTTTTAAGATAAAGGCGCGGTCTCATATTACACTCCTTATGAAAATTATATCATATCAACCGTATATAGCTAAATTTACCTTATATAATATCCACTTAGCGTATAAATAAAGTGACCCGTAATTGTAAATGTCTCATCCTCCCACTCCTCCGGGAGCGGCCAGTATGGGGCTGCATCCCTTAGGGCCTTAAGAGCAGCATCATCAAGGATCTTATATCCCGATGTCCTTATCAGTTTAACATCCTTCAGATCTCCGTTCCTTTCAATAGTGAACCTTA
This sequence comes from Nitrospirota bacterium, assembly GCA_020351835.1. Classification (GTDB taxonomy): domain Bacteria; phylum Nitrospirota; class Thermodesulfovibrionia; order Thermodesulfovibrionales; family BMS3Bbin05; genus BMS3Bbin05. The sequence continues at coordinate 1,973,410 of CP070669.1, read as the reverse complement.
TGTAAAGGTCCGCGAACAACTCCCTTTCAACAGCCTCGGGTGGATATTGCCATATGCTCTCTATCCTCTCTTTGAGCCTTGCCTTGTAACCGAGGTATTTATACTCCTTCGTGCTGAAGGTCATTTCATGCTCTTCTTTACCTTTTTTCGCCAGCTCATCGACACTCTCCTGCCCGGAAAACACATTTTCTATGGCCTTTTTCTCTGCCGTCCTTAGGTCCTTACCGACCATGTCATCTCTGACGTCTTTCGAACCACCGTCCTCCCTGTCACCGGGCGCTCCGCTACCTTCAATTGTCTCGGGAGGCTTTGAACCGTCACGAACTTTCATCTCCCTGATAACTTCCGGTGACTGTCTGGGGATAATTACTTTAGTTACGTTCTCGGGTCTGATTATGGTGGCGATCAAAGATCTCTCAGGAACAGGGCTATCTCCACTGCCCGTTATTGACAGTAACACAGAGATAAGGACCACGTGAAATATTGCGGAGATTATATAGAAATATCTAATGCTCAATTAGGACTGACCCTGTGCTTCTCAAGTTTACTAAGAGAACCAGAAAACGGATCTCCTTAGTTATATGATAACAGACCTGCTTTATAAACGAATGCAGCCTTTATCTACCTGGCGTTGTGATGGACCGATTGTTACCTTATCCTTACGGTCAAGACAGGGCACTTAGAGTTCTTTACCACCTGTTCTGCCGTGCTTCCGAAAATTACCTTTTCCAGCCCTTTCCTGCCATGTGTTCCAATAACTATAAGGTCAGCACCCTTCTCCTCTGCAAAATCAATTATCTCGGTATAAGGTATGCCCCTAAGTATGACCTTCTCTACATCACTGAACCCCTTGAACTCCTCAGCCACTATGCTATCAAGCTCCTTCTGTGCACCACTCTCGATATCCTTATAAAGCTCATCGATAGTTATGTGCGGCACATACCATCCTGTTATCTTCTCCAGATCATGCATAATATGGAGAAGATATATCTTCGAACCATATTTCCTGGCAATATCAACGGCATGCCTCACAGCCTGCCTCGATTCTTCCATAAAATCTGTTGGACATAAAATAGTCTTGATATCCATTTCCGGCCCTCCTTCTAAACCTGACTTTTATTGACAGTTGTTCAGATATTAAGCTCTCCGATGAGAAATAGACCCTTCAGAGTAAGCAGCGGCTCAACTATATCAATACCGCTGATCATGCCGGCAAGGTCCTGACTGGTCCCTCCGGTCATGATCACTTTAATATCATATTTAATTATATCCTTTATTTCTCTTATCGATCTTTCTACAGCACCCGCGGCCCCGTAACCGATACCTGCCATGATGCTCGTCCGCGTATCCCTGCCTATAACACCTTCCGGGATCCCGGGATCGACCAGTGGCAATCTGGAGGTCCCCTCACTCAATGACCTGGCCATTAAGTTAACGCCCGGCATTATGCTTCCACCTACCAGCTCAGCATTGTCATTCACAACGGTCACTGTGATAGCACTGCCCATATCTATTACTGCCACAGGCCCTCCTGCGACATGCCATCCTCCTACCGCATTAGCGATCCTGTCAGGCCCTATATCTTCCGGATCGTTCAAAAATAATCCCAGACCAGTTTTTGTTCTGTGATCGACAAATAATCCCTCTTTTCCACTAACATCCAATGCAAATCTCTCAAACACACCATTAACTTCATTCACAACGGATGATATAATTACCCGCTCTAACCCTCCTTCTATGCCCAGTTCTTTAAGGATAGAGCCTGTATCTATCTTCGGCTCTGTATTGACCGCGATCCATTCTATATCTTCATCCCGCATTACGGCTGCCTTTGTTCTGGTATTGCCTATGTCAACTACAAGCATCATATAATTATTGTTACGTCCCCGGAATGGATGAACTCCCGGCTACCATCCTCCCTTTCTACTTCCAGTCTTCCCTTTATATCCAGGCCTATGGCCCTGGCATTGAATTCCGTACCCGCCGAGCTTACAGTAATTAGTTTCCCGATGGTAATATCATATTCCCTCCACTTATCTATTAATCTCTCCCTTCCGGTTTCATTTACTACATCTATCCCGCCTGCCCCATGTTCGAAAACCTCACTATATTGCTTTGCGAAACTACTTGCTATCTCTACCGCAATTGCACCTCTTTCAACGCCACTCACTCCCTCCATAAAAAGCGAGGTCGCAATACCCCTTATTTCTGGCGGCAGGTCTTCCTCTTTATAGTTCACATTCAATCCGATGCCGATGACCTCGGCCAGCACGATGTTACGTTCGGTCCTTGTCTCTATCAGTATCCCCCCAAGCTTTCTACCTCCCATTACTATATCGTTAGGCCACTTCAAATTAACTTCATGGCCGCTTATTCTATTTACACCATCACACACTGCTACTCCGGCGATGACCATGAACAGCGATGCGTCGGACATCTCTACCTTATGGGGAAGGACGAGGCTCATATATAAATTAGCTCCTGGCGGGGAATACCACTTCCTTCCCAGCCTCCCCCTGCCTGATGACTGTGAATCTGCAATGACCATAGCTCCGACAGACAGACCATCGTCGATCATCGACAGCCCCAGATCGTTAGTAGAGGTCGTGCTTTCAACGATAGTTACCTTGCTAAAGCCGGCCTGGGCCAGTTCTCCAAGAAAGTACGATTCGTCATATCTCTTCTTCAAGGATGACCACCTTTACCTTCCCACGGAGAAGTTCAGAGAATCGCTCTGCATCCGTAGTGTCTCCCACAATGCTGTTATAATGCATCGGGATAGCGATACCAGGATTTATGTCCAGTGCAGCCTTTGCAGCCTCTTCAGCAGTCATCACATAAGTACCGGACACTGGAAGCAAAGCTATATCGATGTTCTTAAGCGAGCCCATCTCCGGGATATGGTCGGTATCACCAGCTATGTATATTCTTGTACCGTTTGTCTCGAATATATATCCTACCCATCCCCTGTCCTTAGTATGGAACTGCTTATTTGTGTTATAAGAAGGAACCGCCTCTATTTTTACGCCATCCACTACGAGCGTATCACCGGGCCTCACTGTTCTGACATCTCCTTTTAATTTGCCCGCGCAGTCAGGAGTAGCCACGATAACTGTACCTTTATGCGTTATCCTCTCAATATCCTCCGGTGAACAATGATCGTAATGTTCATGTGTTATGAGTATAATATCTGCTTTATCATCTTTCTTTAGCTTGAACGGGTCAGTAAAGATGACCTTTTCCCCGGCTATCTTAAACGTATCATGACCCAGCCAGTATATATTTTCCAGCATGTTCTCCTCCTTTGCATGCAGATTGGTTATAAAAAGGAATACGCCCAATAGAAGAACAGATCTTTTCATTTACACCACACCCCTTTATAATATATTTCGAGAGCATGTGATAAAGCATTGCCGCAATCCTTCAAGAGAGATAATATATAATATCACATGAAGTTTTAATATTCTAAATCTGCATGGTTTACGTGCTCTATCAGTTTATATGATGACCTATAAATGGCGATACATAGATGACGGCCCCGGGGAAGCATCATTCAATATGGCCGTAGATGAAGCAATAGCCCAACATGTTCTTGCCGGCACAGTTCCACCTACTCTCAGGTTTTACGGCTGGAAAGGTCATTGCATTAGCCTGGGGAGGTTTCAGAAGCGATCTGACATCGACATTGAGTACTGCAAAAGGATGATGATAAATATCGTAAGGAGGCCTACCGGGGGAAGAGCTATCTTACATGGCGAGGAACTCACCTATTCCTTTTGTTCAGGCATTTCCGGTTCCGATCATTTCAGGGACCTCTCAGGCTCTTATACGGCCCTCTCCATGGTATTCGACGGAGCATTTAAAAGATTAGATATAGAAACCCGGGTTAGAGACAAAAGAGAGAAAGGCAAAGTGCTTTCTAAAGCTTCCAACTGTTTTGATGCTGTATCCGTGGGTGAGATAACCTTAAGCGGGCAAAAGATAATAGGTTCCGCGCAAAAAAGGTTCCGAAACGGTTTTTTACAGCAGGGATGTATTCCGCTGTCTATCGACAAAGATATTAGCTCTTCCGTTTTCGGCCGGCATGGTACCATGCCCGGCCTCCTGTCCCTTACCGAAAGTCTGGATATTGAAAGGCTGAAGAACGCCATATTTCATGAAATAAGTTCGTTCTTCTCTGTCGAGCTGAAACATAGCGAACTTACTGAGAGTGAGGTCGATCTTGCCCGAGAACTTCAGGAGAAGAAGTATTCATCGACCCACTGGACAGATCAGCGCTGAGCCTCTCAGACCTGTAATAGATGAACACTGCAGCTAATACTATAAGCCCGATATAACTCTGTGCGACGGACGTAAAAAACTGGAACGGGATGTACATGATAGCTCCTACAACAGGGATCTCACTGAACGCAAATCCTATCAGTGTCAGTACAACTGATGTCAATATGATACATCCCAGCAAGATACAGTAAAGCCAGTACGCGGCCGGCCTTCTGTACAAGTATGATACAGCCTCCCTTGTGGACTCAAATGCCCCCTTTCGATCCAATACGAGAACAGCTGAGCCGTAAAATATCACTGCAAGGCTGAAAGTTATAAGGAAGAGCATTAAAGCTATCGATAGAAGGATGAGGAACATGCTTATGAATGTGGACATCCCGGATTCGAACTGACCAAGATAATCCACAAATGCTGCCAATGCTATCGTTATTAGCAAAACGATCAACATTACAACGATCACCAGCAGCAGGACAACCGCAAGAAAACCGAAGACCGGCATGAACAGTTCCTTCCCCGATCGGAAGAACCTTCTCATACTGAACTTCTCCGACGCAGAGCGGATACTATCTGCGATGATCCCTGCGGATGCCCCATATACATATATAGATATGACCGAAGCTACCAGAAGATACACTAACAGGAAGAATGCCGCAATTATGAAAAGGACAAGATAGTTCGATACGATAGTGCTTAAATTCTCAGGTATAGACCTCATATCCTGGAAAGGCTCCGTATCAATACCTATCACAGCCACGGATATGATCACCGGTAAGAGGAAGAGTACAAATAGAAGCAATACATTGATGATCATGGCAACGAACTTGACAACTACCAGCTGCCAGTTACTATTGATAAGTCTGAATCCTTCCTTAATTGCTGATCTGTAGGTCATTATCAGTATCTCTCGAGGTAAATCCTTTCATAAAGATCCGTATCCAGTTCTTCAATAAAGCGGGAAGGCTTCAGGAACCCTACACCTCCCGTATTACCCCCGGTAAGAGTATAGCACAAATACAAATACCGTTTTGCCCGCGTAGAGGCAACATAGAAAAGCCTTCTTTCTTCCTCTTCATCCCCGTCCTTCAGTGCCATCCTAGAGGGGAACCTTCCGTCATTAAGACCTATAACAAATACGGCTCCCCACTCCAGCCCCTTTGCCTGATGTACAGTAGAAAGTGTTATAGCGTCCTCGTTATGTTCCGGACCGGCCGTCAGTTCGAATCCCGTACCCTGGAGGCTCAGATCAGAAACGAACTCCTCGACGGTACTGTAGCTAGTTGCATACTGCCTGACCTGTTCTATATCTTCTGCTCTGCTATCCGAATTAGGATATGTGTTATGCAAGTACTGCTCATATCCGTTAATCATGATCTCCTCAATTATTGAGAACGGGTCAGAAGCAGCCTCATCCCCTGAGATGGTATTAAAGCAGTGGACCATCAGCAGGAAAGGGTCCATTGACCTCCTGGGAACTATTGAGGTCACATTTGCCAGTTCTCCTATTACTTCATCTGCCTTATTGATAGAACGAAATATCTTTCCCGATGTTGCATTACCTATCCCTGGGATGAGATTAAGCACTCTCTTCCAGCTAAGCTCATCATGAGGATTTATGAGTATCCGCAAATATGAGATGATATCCTTGATATGGGCCTGCTCAAAGAACCTCAGACCGCTCCTCACCTCAAATGGCAACCCCCTTCGCTGAAGTTCCATCTGAAGCTCCATCGACTGGTAATGAGACCTGTAAAGGACAGCTATCTCTTTAAGTGAACTGCCCTCGTCTATCAGATCATATATCTTAGATACTACAAAGGAAGACTGTTCATATACATCGTTAAGTGATATAAGACCCGGCTTTTCATACCTGTCCTTTACTGACCTGAGCTCTTTCTTGAACTGCCAAGAGTTATGCGAGATAGAGTCATTAGCGAGGTCGAGTATATCGGGTGTGCTTCTATAGTTAGTTGTCAATTTGAATATGCTCACATCATGATATCTGTCAGGGAACTTTATTATGTTCTCAAAATCCGCTCCTCTGAACGAATATATCGATTGAGCGTCATCTCCTACGACCATAAGGTTCCTGTGAAACTCAGATAGTGTATCTACCAGACAGGACTGAATGTGGTTTGTGTCCTGATATTCATCTACCAGAATGTGAACGAACCTTTCCCTGTATATATCTCTGATCTCCTCTCTTTCATCGAGCAATGTACGGGCATTCAAAAGAAGATCATCAAAATCCATAAGGTTATTCTTTCTTTTTTTCTCCTCATACATTATCAGCACCTTGCCTATATCCGGACCGTTCTCGGCAAGAGGAAAGAACCTTGTCTCGATAATGTCCTCTACGCTCTGCTCTGTGCTCTTCGAGAGCCCGCTTATAGCGGTCATTACAGCCGGCTTCGGTAATATCCTTTCGGATCCTAGCTCCGCGACACAGTCCTTTATCATCTGCTTCGTGTCCTCTCTGTCCATTATCGTATAGGACCTGGAATATCCGATCTCATCGGCATGCTTCCTTAGGACCATATTGCAGAGATGATGGAACGTCCCCCCCCACATGCCTCTTATGTTATCTCCTATAAGCCACTCTACCCTCTTCATCATATCCCCTGCGGCCTTGTTCGTGAACGTAAGAAGTAGTATCGCCTCAGGGTGCACTCCTTCGCTTACAAGCTTTGCTACTCTGTATGTAACAGTGGTGGTCTTGCCGGTACCCGCACCGGCCAGTACAAGCATCGGGCCGCTTTTATGTTCAACAACCGCTCCCTGTTCAGGGTTCAGGTTATTCGCTATTGCTGAAGTAATATCCTTCCCTCCCGAAGCTCTCTTTATACGGTATTTACGCATCATATATTTTAACAGATGACGTTTTAGATTGACCCATGGCTTTTTTTCACATTATAATTTTCTATGGATCTTTACCGCAAAAAGAGCATAAGCAGCTTTAAGGGTTCGGACAAGAGGACCGTAGATGACAACATTGCGGTCGAATCACAGCTTCGGATCAGGATCAACGGCTCGGACCTGCTTAGCATTTACTGCTCGCCCTCAATGATAAGAGAGCTGGTTACAGGCCTTTTACTTTCAGAGCAGATCATTGAAGGAAGACTTTGCATAGACCGGATGTCCATAGAATACAATGAAGAGATCGTAGTAGACATCCCTGCCGAAGGTGAGATCACTGATAAAGGGGCGATAAGGACCTCGGGATGTGTAGGGGGCATCTCCTATGAAAAGAGCGGCACATTGGGTCATGCCGATTATAAGGGCACACTTAAGCCTGACGAGCTCATAGAGCTATATAAGATGTTCCAGGGTACATCTGAGACATACCGGCTTACCGGTTGTGTTCATAATGCCGCCATTGCCGACAGATCGTCCGTTGTGATCCATTCCGAGGACATAGGAAGGCACAATGCCGTTGACAAGGTAATAGGTTACTGCTTACTTGAAAAGATATCCCTTGATGACAAGATAATGCTGGTAAGCGGCCGCCTGTCATCCGAGATGGTCTATAAATGTGCGTTCTGGAAGATACCGTTCGTGGTAAGCAGAACAGCACCTACGCTTAAGGCGATTGAAATAGCAGATGCGTCGGGTATAACTTTGATAGGATTTCTAAGAGAAAAGAGATTTAATATATATTCAGGAGCCGAACGAATATTATAGGTCCGCTATCTTCTGTCTTACTATCAGCATTTCGAATGAGAGCTCGGCCAGGGAGATTATCTTCTCAAGATAGTTCACGTTAGAGCTTAACACATTGCCCATCCCGTTATCTGCGTACAAGATACTTACTACCCTGTCACCTATTACTATGGGAAGCAATATTGTGTCCTCAGGAGCTCCTCCTAAAGCTGACAGAAATTCCTTATTGCCCGGAATGTCAACAACAGGCCCCCTGTAATAGCTCCTCCTCGAAAGGACCTCCGATATGACGGAACGGGTCTCTATCTTGCACTTGAAATCATCAACATCAAAGGTATGAGACGCCCAGCCCTGCAGGACATCTTTTCTCACTATGAATAATGCAGAGCGAGCGGCTACCCTTTTTGACTCCTTCAGGACTATAGCGGCTACCTCACCACGTTCCTTGACCTTAAGAAACTCATCCTTTACTCTCTTTATCTCCTGAGATTCATCCTTCTTCTTTGGATCACCATCGAGGTCGAAGACACTAATATAGCGGAGATCCCTCTTTACCCCATAGTATTTCTCCAGTGCGAACAGTAACCTTATCTCTGACACTATATAAGGTATGATGTCATAGCCTGTCTTGAACCTCAGCTCATCTACCATGCCGAAGTCCTTGACATCGACCATCGCCACATGCAGCCTCTTCTTATCCTTCTTGAAAGGGACTATCTTATAATGATTAGCGATCTCAGGTGAAATGGACAATATTGTATCTTCGTCCACCTCCAGCAGCTCCTTCGTGTCAACCGATTTTATCCTCAGGTACTTGCTGAGAAGCTTGGTAAGCTCGTTCTCTGTAACAAGGCCCATCTCGACAAGATTGGTCCCTATCCTGCCCCCGAACACGACCTGCCGCTCCAGAACCTGCCTTAGCTGGTCCTGAGTTACCAGACCCTCCTTAACAAGGGCCTCCCCGAACTTTAGCATCATGATTTTAACCTCATTTATTTATTCTCTGCTGGCGCCTGCTATTCGAAATTATATCATAAAAATATGGTCAACATGCGATAATTTTTGTCATTTTATTCCATATTTGTCTAACCTGTGCCTGAAAGATCTGAACGATATATTAAGAAGCTTCGCGGCATCGTTCTTAACACCTTTTGACGCGTCAAGGGCCTTTATGAGATATGACCTCTCTATATCTTCCAGCACCGAATCCAGGTCTACTCCATCCTCGTTAAGTGCCGGTGCTCCTGAATCGGGCACCTTTCTGCTTAACACCTCCATTGGGAGCATATCCTTTTTGATAACCTCCTCTTCAGAAAGTGTCACCACCCGCTCTATAATGTTCTCAAGCTCCCTTACATTACCCTTCCATTCGTGCTCTACCAGGGCTGCCATGGCACTGTTCCCGAACCTCCTTTTAGTTACACCGAACTTCTTAAGAAAATGCTCGACCAATAATGGTATATCTTCCTTTCTTTCCCTTAAAGGAGGGATAAGGACCGGTATCACATTAAGCCTGTAATATAGATCTTCTCTGAACTTCCCCTCTTTTACCTGTTTCTCAAGGTTCTTGTTAGTAGCAGATATGACCCTTACATCTACCTTTATGTCGGAAATGCCGCCGACCCTTCTGAAAGTACTGTCCTCGATCACCCTTAAAAGCTTTGATTGCAGTGAAAGCGGCATCTCGGCTATCTCATCAAGAAAGATACTACCTTTATCCGCGACCTCAAAGAGCCCCTGTTTATTGCTTACTGCACCCGTGAACGCGCCTTTCATGTGTCCGAACAGTTCACTTTCCAGTAGACCTTCAGGAAATGCGGCGCAATTCACCGCTACGAACTCCCTGTCAGAACGATCACTGAGATTATGAATGGCATGGGCTATAAGCTCCTTTCCGGCACCGCTCTCGCCCAATATCAGTACATTGGACATTCCCTTTGCGATCTTAGGCAATGAGAGCAGTATCTGCTGCATCTTTGCGCTTTTCCCTATTATATTATCGAACTGATAAGTTGTGCTTACTTTATCCTTGAGAATCCTGATCTCTGTAGATAACTTCTTTCTCTCAAGCGCCTTCTTGACTATCAGCCTTATCTCATCTATCTTGAACGGTTTATCTATGTAATCATATGCTCCGAGCTTCATAGCCTCGATCGCTCTTTCCGTGGTACCAAAAGCAGTTATCATAACGACTATCGTATCAGGCGATATCTCCTTTACTGTCTTAAGAACACCGAAACCATCTATGCCGGGCATGTTTATATCGGTGATCACAAGATCGAATATGTCCTTGTTAAGGATATCGATCCCTTCATTGCCATCATAAGCGGAGGCCACTTCATACCCTTCACCTTCAAGGAGCATTTTAAGTACCTCGTTCATGTTCCTTTCATCTTCTACTATCAGTATTCTTTCCATGGCTCTTTAGGATCCTGCACCTTTGTGATAGACCGGAAGTGTAATGATGAACGTTGTTCCCCTGCCCTGGTTGCTCATTACCTCAATATTACCATTATGCTCATCCACGATTCTATATGCTATCGCAAGCCCCAGTCCTGTACCATCTTTCTTCGTAGTGAAAAAAGGATAGAAGATCCGGTCAAGGTCGTCCTTGGCAATGCCGCTACCAGAATCGCGTATCTCAATGTAGGCGCTGTCTTCCTCCATCCAAGCCCTTACCTCGGCTTTGCCATTATTTCCAAGAGACTCCACAGCATTTGTCATGAGGTTCCATAATACCTGCCTTATTTTATCCATATCACACCGGATCTTTATGTCATTTTGTATATCATCAATGATCTCAATATCTCCCGAGTTCTCAAACGATGATTTGATCAACAGCAATGTCGACCTTATGAGGTCACTGATATCACAATCTTCCTCCTTCAGAGGTTTTGGGTCTGAATAGCTAAGAAAATTAGTTATTATATTGTTAAGCCTGACCATCTCCTGAATTGCAATGTCCATAAGCTTCGCCCTCTTGTCATCCCCTATGTTCCCCTCTTTTATCATCTCTATCGAACCTTTTATGGATGCAAGAGGGTTTCTTATCTCGTGGGCTATGTTAGCAGAAAGCTCTCCTATAGCTGCGAACTTCTCTTTCTTTTTGATCTCTTTTTCCAGCCTGATTATATCAGTGAGGTCCTGGAATGTCCCTATATAACCGACCACCTTACCATCCTGGTTCATATGCTCCGATATATTAAGACCTATTGTCTTGGTAGCCTCCCGAGTCCTGACCTCACCATCATATCTGCCAGGAACTATCGGAAGGTCGATGAAGTTGAATAGCTCCGTGACCTTCGTTCCTATTACCTCATCCCTGTCCCTTCCCAGTATTTGCTCTCCTGCCACATTCAGTAACCTTAAGACAGCATCCTTATCAGCTGAGAGCAATCCGCTTGGAATATTCTCTATAACATCTGAATGGAACTGCGAAAGTTCTCTAAGGTCAAGTGATCTCCTTGCGAGCGTTTCCTTGGTTTCCTGCAGTCCGGACGCAAGATGCCCTATAAGATATGCTGTAATGCCAACCGCAAGTAGAATTATCGAGATATTGTAAAGAAAATCTTTCTCTGTAAGGCCACTGCTGAACTTAACAGGAAAGACCTGATAATACTGCATATCGATCATCGATCCGTAGACCAGACCGGCAAGGACAGCCATAACATAGCCGGCCTTTCTATCTATAACTATAGAAGAAGCTATTACGGTGAGAAGCAGCGTTACCGTAAACCAGCTCTCTATTCCTCCGGTCGACATGATCAGTGCATTAACGACCAGGACGTCTATCACAAGCTGGACATATGCGAATACCACCGGATTTATCTTCTGCCTTCTTATCAGAAGGAGATAAACGATATTGAGCATAAATATGAACGATATTAAGATAAGTATGAGCCTGGGGTAAGGGAAGATACGGTACTCTACCTGTAGGAGATAAAAAGCTGCCAGAAGGATAGAAACGAATACGACCCTGAAAGTAGTAAGAATCTTGAGCTTGTTATATATGCCTTCAGGCCTCATTAATTACCCTATTAGGGTAATAAGCTTGAATATAGGCAGGTACATCGCTACAACGATAAAGCCCACGGCACCACCGAGGAACACCATAAGCATGGGCTCCATCATTGCCGTCAGGTTATTTACAGCATTGTCAACTTCGTCGTCATAGAAATCGGCTATCTTGGACATCATTGCATCTAGTGCACCGGTCGCTTCTCCTACCGATATCATATGATTGACCATGGGCGGGAAGATCTTTTCTTTCATAAGCGGCTCCGCAATGGTCTTACCTTCTGAGACCTCAAGACGAAGCCTCATTATTGCTTTTTCCATCACCTTATTACCCGAAGTCTTGGCTGTGATCTCAAGCCCGTCAAGGATGGGAACACCACTGCTTATCAGAGTACCTAGGGTACGAGTGAACTTTGCCACAGCGACCTTTAACAGGAGCACTCCGAATATAGGCAGCTTAAGCAATATCTGATCTGTTACATATAAACCTTTAGGAGTTCGCCTGACCTGAACTATGAACACTATTACAGCAATGATCGCCCCTGCTGTTATTGCACCGCCCCATCCGCCTATGAAATTACTCATCCCAAGAACTATCCTTGTAGGGGTAGGCAATGTACCCCCCAGTGTAGCGAACATCTTTGAGAATGTCGGGACAACAAAGATCATTATAACTGCTATAACAAGAACAGCAACTGAGGTAACAACAGCCGGGTATACCATCGCACCCTTGACCTTCTTCTTTAACTTCATTGCCTTCTCAATGTAATTTGCGAGCCTGTTAAGGATAGTATCAAGGATACCTCCTGTCTCACCGGCCGCGACCATATTGACATAAAGTTCAGTAAAGGTCCTCGGATGCTTTTTCAAAGCGTCAGCAAATGTCGCACCGCCCTCAACATCTATCTTGACCTGTTCAAGCACTTTACCAAAGCCTTTGTTCTCCACCTGTGTCGAAAGTATCTCAAGTGCCTGGACCAGCGGAAGACCGGCGTCTATCATAGTTGAGAACTGCCGAGTGAATACGACGATATCCTTGTCGCTGACACGTCCGCCGCCCCCTAAAGATAAGCTGAAGAAACTGCTCTTCTTTTTCTCAGAAACTGCGGTAGGAACTATATTCCTCTGTTTAAGCTGGGCAAGAACTTCCTCTTTAGACTTGGCGTTGATCTCTCCTGACTGGATCTCTCCAGTACCGACCTTACCTGACCATTGAAAAACCGGCATCTACTATCTTCCCCTTGCTCCGGCACTTGCTTTCTGGAGCATCGTAAGCATCTCTTCAGGAACGGGAGACCTCGCCAAAGCATCTTCATAAGCTATGTGACCTTTAGTATATAGTTCGAAGAGTGACTGGTTCATAGTCTGCATTCCGAACTTTGCCTGTCCTGTCTGCATCATTGAGTACATCTGGTGTATCTTATCCTCTCTTATAAGGTTCCTTATCGCTGCCGTAGGAATCAGCACCTCTATAGCTAGTGACCTCCCGGCTCCTGTCTTTCTCGGCAAGAGCTGTTGAGCCATGATACCTTCAAGCACGAAAGACAGCTGGACCCTCACCTGTTCCTGCTGATGAGGCGGAAAAACATCAATAATACGATTGATCGTCTGAACGGCTGAATTAGTGTGCAAAGTAGCAAAGGTTAGATGGCCTGTTTCCGCAACCCTCAATGCCGATTCTATGGTCTCCAGGTCTCTCATCTCACCGATCAGCACGCAATCGGGGTCCTGCCTGAGTATATATCTGAGAGCGTCCCTGAACGATGCCGTATCTGCATTTACCTCTCTCTGATTAACAAGACACTTCTTGTGCGGATGGAGGTATTCGATCGGGTCCTCAACAGTTATTATATGCTCATACCTTTCAGAGTTGATAACATCGAGCATGGCTGCCAGTGTGGTTGTCTTACCGCTACCGGTAGGCCCGGTAACAAGGATCAATCCCCTTGGCTTCTTGACCAGTTCACTGGCAACGGCAGGAAGGCCAAGGTCCTGAAATGTCTTTATGCTGAAAGGGATGGTCCTGAAAGCACCTGCCGTCGCACCCCTCTGCATGAATATATTTGCCCTGAACCGGCTCAGCCCCTTCACACCGAACGAAAGGTCGAGCTCACTGTTCTCCTCGAACTTATGTTTCTGAGCATCGGTAAGGACACTGTAACACAGCGCCTTTGTATCAGCAGGGGTAAGAGGAGGATGATCTATAGGGATAAGTTTTCCATCGACCCTGAGTCTCGGAGGGCTCCCTGTTGTGACGTGAAGATCGGATGCTCCCTTCTCTATCATCGTTTTTAAGAAATCATATAAAGATGCCATCTCTAGTCTCCAAAAGTTACCCTTAGCACTTCATCAATAGTGGTAACACTCTCCTTTACTTTGGTAAGTCCGCTCATGCGAAGTGTCTTCATGCCACCCTTAATGGCCTCTCTCTTTATATCCAGTGAGGAGGCTCCCTCAAGTATCAGCTCCTTGATCTCATCGGTTATCACCATTACCTCATAGAGCGCTACCCTGCCCTTGTACCCGGTATTGTTACATGCGTTGCATCCCTTACCCTTGTAAACCTTAACTTCCTTGACCTCAGCCTCCGTAAATCCCACCTTTACAAGAGCTGACTCAGGAACGTTCTCTATATCTTTACACTTTTCACATATACGCCTTGCAAGTCTCTGCGCAAGGATAAGAATGGTAGATGACGAGACCAGGAACGGCTCTATTCCCATATTAAGGAGTCGGGTAACGGTACTTGGTGCGTCATTGGTATGAAGGGTAGAAAGGACAAGATGACCCGTCAAAGCTGCCTTAACGGCTATCTCGGCCGTCTCAAAGTCCCTGATCTCCCCTACCATGACGATGTCAGGGTCCTGCCTCAGGAACGATCTGAGTGCCGCTGCAAACGTAAGGCCGATCTCCTCCTTGACCTGTACCTGATTTATCCCCATAAAATTATACTCGACAGGGTCCTCAGCCGTCATTATGTTGAGATCAGGCTTGTTCAGGTGATTAAGCGCTGAGTACAATGTAGTGGTCTTCCCGCTCCCGGTAGGTCCGGTAACAAGAAGCATCCCGTATGGACTCTCAATGGCCTCCATGAAGTCATCAAGAGGTGCCTGGTCAAAACCGAGCTTGGTCAGGTCTACCTGCAGATTGCCCTTATCAAGGACCCTAAGGACCGTTTTCTCACCAAAAAGACAGGGAAGTACCGACACACGGAAGTCGATCTCTCTCTTACGGCCCAGTTTTAGCTTTATCCTGCCGTCCTGGGGGAGCCTTCTTTCAGCGATATCGAGACGTGACATGATCTTTATTCTTGACGATATGGCGTTCTTGATCTTGGTAGGCAGGTTCATAACGGTATACATTACACCGTCCACCCTGTACCTTACTCTGAGAGTCGTCTCATATGGCTCGACATGAATGTCACTGGCGCCCGCCTTGATCGCATTGACGAATATACCGTTGACCAGCTTGACGATCGGCGCCTCTACTTCCCTGACCACCTCGGAATCTTCCGAGTCCTCAATGGTCTCTATATCATCCAATGCGCTTCCTACTATCTCATCGAACTCTTCAACATCAACAGTTGGAGCTTCGTCTTCGAACAGGTCATCCGGACCACCGGCTTCATCATCGTCGCTGAACGTATAGTCCTTCGCCTGGATCATGCCGCTGCCGCTCGACTTCTTTCCGGACGCTACCAGGCCCGAGCCTCCTCCGTAATACTGCCTTATAGTATCGATAATCGCCGATTCGCTTGCCACAACCACCTCAACATTGTAACCGGTCATGAACTTCACGTCATCAACGGCAAATATGTTTGAGGGATCCGACATCGCTACAGTGAGTGTCGCACCCACTCTCGCTACAGGAGCGATAAGGTACTTCTTGGCCATATCCGGCGGTATCAGCTTTACAACAGCCGGGTCTATCTTATATTCGGCAAGATTGATCGACGGGACCCCGTACTGCTTACTGAGGAACGAGACGAGCTTCTCTTCGGTGATGAGCTCCAGCTCAATAAGGCTGGCCCCAAGCCTGCCACCTTTTGACTTCTGGTGGTTAAGTGCCTGCTGCAATTGCTCGTTCGTTATTATATTTGAGGCTATAAGTAACTGTCCTAACTTAGCAGCCATAGTAAATAATTTATATTAAATTATAGGTTATGTCAACAATAACAGATAAATTCCTCTGTCCTATTTATGACATTTTTTACTCAAAAGTGTGACATATTATGATGCATATGACCCCTTTTTCGTAAACGCTCTGGAGCAGTCCTGCATACTGACAAGCCGCACTGCACATACCGCCCCGAGGGTCCTGAAATAAAAAAAATGAACTGGTCATGAGCAAACGCGAAGTACTTTATGGGTTCATGTATATATGCAGTTAATTCTTCTTGGCAAGCTTCTTTGAAATGTATACTACACAGTCTTCACATATTTTACCGCTTTCTTTGTTGCAGATCATCCTGTTCAGTTCCCAGCATGGTTTTGTCTTATCTATGAAGGCAGAACACTTGGATTTTCTTTCTTCACTGCACTCCGTTATCTCCCAGCATGGCGCATATTCCAGAAGTTTCTTTATGCCTTCAATGCTTATCTTCTTCTGGTGGATCAGAGCCCTGATACACCTTAGCCACTTGATATCGTTCTCGGAATAGTATCTGTTCTTATTGCGTCTGGCAGGCTTTATCAGGCCATGCTTCTCATAAAGCCTAAGGGTTTGATCCGTTGTACCAATAAGTTCCGCTACTATCCCGATCGGATATAACGGAAGCTCTTTCTTTTCTTCGTCCGTGTATTCTGCTTTCCTGTTCTTGGCCATTATTTTCCTTTTCTATCCTGAGTGAGCATAATATTATACTCTCTTATGCTCTACTAAGTAAATTATAAATTACAATTATTAAAAACTTTTTTAATCAAAAAAGCAAGTGTTTTTTATTATTATCACCTGTATAAGCTAAAAGAGCTCAGTTTATCATGCTGTATCCCGCACTTGTACAACCCAGCCCTATATACTGATGAATGATACCGGAAGGTGTAAATGAAGCCGTCCCCTTAGCAAAGTATATTTTGGGGCATCATATCTAACCCGGAGGCCATTGCATGGAACGTCCGCCGAGAATGTGAAGGTGCAAATGGAATACTGCCTGCCCTCCGTCTTCATTGCAATTCATTACTGACCTGAACCCCCTGCTATCGATATTCTTTCTCTTTGCTATCTCGTTCCCGACACTATACATATGTCCGATAAGCCCCTTATCTTCCTCTTCTATATCAAGTATTGTAGATATGTGTTTCCTCGGAATGATCAGGACATGAACAGGTGCCTGTGGATTTACGTCCTCGAATGCTATCGCTTTGTCATCTTCGTACACTATCTTTGCTGGTATCTGACCATCTACTATTTTGCAAAAGATACAGTCCATGTTTCCTCCTGTTAAATGATAATTTTCTACAGTGCCCATATGATATTTCATGAGAGAACAATTTCTCAACAACACTGTCCTCTATCAATGGGACAATGTACTACGGTTGACAATAAAAAGCCATTGGGTGGATAATACTTAACTGTTGCGGTCTTTTGTGCCGAAGTGGTGGAACTGGCAGACACGCAAGGTTCAGGGTCTTGTGGGGGCAACTCCGTGGGGGTTCGAATCCCCCCTTCGGCACCAAAAAAGGATGTTTACTCCTCTTCTTTCCTGTTCTCCTGCTCTCCCTTCTCAGCTTTCTTATTTTCGGCCTCTTCACGGGCCTTGATCGTTGCCGCAACCTCTCTGGCGTAGGGGGATCCGGGGTACAGCTCTATCAGCCTTGCGTTAATAGCTTCTACCTCTTCCTGATTGCCCATTCTCCTCTGAATCCCTGCCTTAATGTACATTGCAAAATCCCTTAGCACCGGGTAACTGCTTTTCTCAAGTATCTCCAGGGTCTTCGATGCGCTCTCAAGATCTCCCTTCTTTCTGTAAAGCATTCCAAGTTTTGCATATGCAAGAGGCATAACAAGTTCATCTGATCTGAACTCGGCGGTAAGGCCTTCAAGCACCTCTATAGCCCTGTCTATTTCCCCTTTCTTCTCGTAAAGATCACTTTCGTAATATGTGAGAATTGCCGATCTCCTGATACCATTAGACTTACCTATAACATTAAAAGCCTGCTCATAAAGTGCCGGGTCATTCTGGGTAACCGCATCAATATATGCCCTGTACGCCTGGGCATGCAGCACGGAAGCGGTCTTTGATGACCTCTGGACCGATGAGTAGATAAGGACCGCGGCTACTATCACTATAGCAACGATAATTAACGTAAAATTAATATTCTTCGAGTTCTCCTCATAGTAATTAACGAACTTCTCATAAGTGTTCCTTACCTCGTCTTCTGCGGATACCTTCTTAATAACTTTCTTTTTTATAGGTTTCGGCATAATATCTCCTGATCGTTTTTCATGATTATAAGCCAAGAACTTTACGTAAGACCTTCTCCGAATTATCTACAGCAGCCCTGACCCCTTTACTATCAAGTCCTGACGACATAAGGACCCGTTCAGCGAACTCTGCCGATATAAGGTCTGACGGGCCATGACTGTCCGTGTTCAATATCAGCCCAGCTCCGTGCTTTACTGCCATCTGTGCTACATGACCATTGCTCAGACTGTGCCCCTTTCGAGATGTTATCTCCAATAATGTCCCCTTATCCCTTGCGGCCAGGGCCTGTTCCTCGGTGATCTGCCCGGGATGTGCAAGGATATCAGCACCGGCCTCTATCGCAGCAATGTTAGTACCCTTTTCTACCGGTTCTACTATGGTCTCTCCATGTACCAGGACGATCAAGGCACCAAGGTCCCTTGCCTCTGTTACAAGATCTTTGATCGAACCTGACGGCACATGAGTGATCTCAGCTCCCGGGATGACCGATACAGGGGAGGTCCTGTTAAGCTCCTTAGCGACCTTCACAAGCCTTGGAACAATGAGGTCAATATTAGAGGCATCAACATGGTCGGTCAGGGCTATTGCCTTATAACCCTTGACCTCCGCCCGCCTTACGAGCTCAGAAGGGACAAGCTGACCGTCACTGAATATCGTATGAGTATGGAGATCTATCATTAGGAAAAAATACCTAAAATCAAGCTCAAAAGTAAAGAATAATGGCCTTTTAGAGCTGACCCGCTTAACTTTATAAATGTTCAAACAGTGTGTTATCATTTATGGCTTTGATCAGATCTGAGCTATATTTATGGGAAAAATAAAGGCCATAGGTGTTGATATCGGAGGGACAAATCTCAGGGTAGCACTGGTCTCCGGTGATGGAGAAGTGCTTGAAAGGGTACAATTGCCCACCAATGAGAGCCTCATAGCGGATATAGCAGATGCTATAGGTGATATGAATGACGACGATGTGCAGGGGATCGGGATAGCGGTAGCAGGTATCATCGACAGAACAAGTAAGATGGTCAGGTTCTCTCCGAACCTGTCTGTCGTTGAAGGTGCAGACCTGACAGGCATCCTAAGCGACAAGTTCGGTTTACCAGTCATCGTCGACAATGATGCCAATTGTGCCGCACTTGGAGAAAAGTATGCCGGAGCCGGTAATGAACTTGACTCTTTCATCCTGCTGACATTAGGGACCGGTATAGGTGGCGGCGTGGTCATTGATAAGGAGCTGCTGAACATTCCTGCCGAGCTGGGCCATATTACAGTTACCCATGATGGAAGGCAGTGTACTTGTGGTAATCACGGCTGTCTTGAAGAGCACGCTGCAGCAAAAGGCATTAAGGTCATGGTGATAAACGCTCTCGAGAGCGGAGAGCAGAGCTCACTCAGGGACTGCTGTGACGGCAATATCTACAGAATAACTCCAAAGACCATTCATGAGCACGCAATGGAAGGTGACAGGTTATCCCGGGAGATACTCAGAGAAGCAGGCCGCTTCCTTGGCGTAGGCCTTGCAAGCCTGACAAACATCTTTCAGCCCCAGGCCTTCATACTTACCGGGGGTCTGACCAACGCATGGAACATTTATGTTGAAGAAGCCATCAAAGAGGCCGATAAAAGATCTCTCAGAGGACTTTTCAATAAAGATATGGTCATAAGGTCGGAGATCAGGGAGGATGCAGGCCTGATCGGTGCGGCACTCCACAGCCTCAGGTCTTCATAACAGGTAACCTTCTTACATAATGAAAAAAGGACAATCTATAAGGAACTTTTCCATAATCGCCCATATAGACCACGGCAAGTCCACTCTTGCAGACAGGCTTCTTGAACATACCGGATCTGTAAGTGAAAGGGAGATGGAAAAGCAGATCCTGGACTCAATGGACCTTGAGAGGGAAAGGGGTATAACGATCAAGGCCCATGCTGTGACACTTAAATACAGTGCCAAGGACGGCAACACATACTTGCTTAACCTTATCGATACACCCGGACATGTGGACTTCTCGTATGAGGTATCAAGAAGCCTGGCGTCTTGTGAAGGCGCACTGCTAGTGGTGGACGCTACGCAGGGAGTTGAGGCACAGACCCTCGCAAACGCTTATCTGGCGGTTGAGCATGATCTTGAACTCGTACCCGTGATCAATAAGATCGACCTTCCCCAGGCCGATCCTGACAAAGTAAAGAGACAAATAGAGGACATCGTAGGCATTGACTGCGAAGATGCTATTCTTGCTTCTGCTAAAGAGGGTATCGGCACGGAGGATATTCTTGAGGCCATTGTAAAGCATATTCCACCCCCCTCCGGAGACGATTCAGCCCCGCTCAGGGCTTTGATCTTTGATTCCTGGTTCGACAACTACAAGGGAGTTATAGTGCTTGTAAGGGTATTTGACGGAACGATCGTTCCTGGCCAGCGTATAAGGTTAATGTCAAATAAAAAAGAGTTCGAGGTCACGGAGGTGGGCATATTCACTCCAAAGCCTGTAACTATAGGACATCTCGGCCACGGAGAAGTAGGGTTCCTGGCAGCATCTATCAAGAATGTGAACGACACAAAGATAGGCGACACTATTACCTCGGCAATGTCTCCATCGCCCGAACCGCTCCCGGGGTTCAAGGAGATAAAGCCTATGGTGTTCTGCGGCCTTTACCCCACAGAGACCCACCAATATGAGTCGCTGAAAGAAGCTCTTGAGAAGTTACGTCTTAACGATTCATCCTTCAGTTACGAGCCGGAGACATCTGTAGCCCTCGGATTCGGTTTCAGGTGCGGTTTTCTCGGACTGCTGCACATGGATATAATAAAGGAGCGCCTTGAGAGAGAGTTCCGGCTGTCACTCCTCAGTACTGCACCCACTGTCATCTACAAAGTGAACACCGCAAATGGTGAAACAATGTTCATAGACAATCCTGCAAAGCTTCCGAAGGTGATCGAATCCATAGAGGAACCATATGTTAAGGCCACGATCTTCGTTCCTGAGCAGTTCATAGGCAATATCCTTTCGCTCTGTCAAGATAAAAGGGGGATCCAGAGCGAGTTCATGTACATGGGAAGCTCCAGGATAATGGTAGTTTATGAGCTTCCACTGAGTGAGATCCTTTGGGATTTCTATGACAAGCTCAAATCCCTCAGCAAAGGATATGCCTCGCTTGATTACGAGTTCATTGGATACAAAGAGGGCTCTCTTATCAAGCTTGACATCCTTATTAACGGTGAACCTGTTGATGCTCTGTCCTTGATTGCTCACAAGGATAAGGCTTATTATAAGGGAAGGCAAATAGTGGAAGACCTGAGAAAGATCATCCCGAGACAGATGTTCGAAGTTGTTATCCAGGCAGCCATCGGCAGCAGGATCATAGCGAGGGATTCCATTAAGGCGATGAGAAAGGATGTGACTGCTAAATGCTATGGAGGCGACATAACCCGGAAGAGGAAACTGCTCGAAAAGCAGAAAGAGGGAAAGAAGAAGATGAAGCAGATAGGGAAAGTGGAGATACCCCAGGAGGCCTTTCTGGCAGTGCTGAAAACGGAAAAATGAACGATAAGAAACAGAAAGTAAAAAAGAAGATATGGGAATATACAGAGGCTATCATCACTGCCCTGGTACTTGCGCTAATAATCAGGGCATATGTAGTACAGGCATTCAAGATCCCGTCAGGATCGATGATCCCAACCCTTGTCGTAGGGGACCATATACTTGTTAACAAGTTCATATACGGTACAAAGATACCATTTACAGATAAGAAGATCCTGGCATTTAAAGAACCGAAGAAGGGTGATATAATCGTTTTTAAATATCCCGAGAACCCTAAAAGAGATTTCATAAAAAGGGTTATTGCTACTGAAGGAGATTTCATAGAAGGCAAGAACAAGGTCATCTACGTTAACGGTGACCCGATAGAAGAAGAATATACTCAGCACACTGACAGTTCGATCCGCTTCGACAGGAGGGATAGTTTCGGGCCTATTAAGGTCCCGGATGACAAGATCTTTGTGATGGGCGATAACCGGGACCAGAGCTATGACAGCCGGTACTGGGGATTTGTAGAGGAGAAGGATGTCTTGGGTAAAGCATTTATATTATACTGGTCGTGGGACCGTACAAAACATTGGATAAGATTCAACAGGATCGGGAGGCTTATTAAATGAAAGCTCTGAAGAACGAAAAGGGTTTTATCAAGCCGTTACTCATTATACTGGTTCTTGCATTCTTTGCTTATGCAGGTTTTCAATTCGCAATGCCGTATTACAGACATGCAGCAATGAAATCAGAAGCCAAAGAGGTAGCTAGGATATCTCTCGGCCGTGAGGATAAGCTTAGAAGTATGATAATGGCAGCGATAGATGAATATAAAATACCTATAAACCAGGACAGCATATGGATATCAAAGACCGCCTCCGGGATGCATGTCAGGATGCAATGGTCCGAAGAAGTTGACATTTTAGGTTTTTACCAGAAAAGGCTTTATTTTGATATTGACGTTATTGAATAGATGTTCACGGGAATAATCATAGAGGCAGGTGAGGTCATTTCGATAAAAAAGACCTCAGGTATCACGAGACTCTCTATCTCCACAAAGACACTTTATAAGGATGCCCTTATCGGTGATAGCATTGCAATTAACGGGGTTTGCCTGACGGTCGTCGATATATCCGATAAGATCATCTCTTTTGAACTATCTGATGAGACGCTGCGTTCAACTAATCTGGGAGATATGCGTCATGGGGAAAAGATAAACCTCGAACCTGCGCTCAGGGCGGATGGAAAGCTCGGTGGGCATTTTGTTACCGGCCATGTAGATGCCGTTGGCAAAATCAGGTCCAAAAAGAGGATAGGTGAGACCATTGAGATAGACATAGATGCCCCACCCCTCATTATGGATCTGCTTGTCGATAAGGGGTCTGTTGCCGTTGACGGTATCAGCCTTACCGTTGTGAAGGTCTTCAAAGATTTCTTCAGGCTAGTAATTATACCCCATACCGAGAACGTTACCAATATTGGCGACAAGGGGTCCGGAAGCTCCGTAAACCTGGAGACCGACATTATCGGAAAGTATGTGAAGAAGTTCCTGCCGTCCGGAAACGGGGAGGGCATTATGGACAAGTTGAACAGATCGGGTTTCCTGGGCACCTGATACCCTTACCGTCCTCACCTTCGCTTTGCAAGTGATTGATTCATAATAACTATTGAGCCAAATAAGCACTTAATGATAGAATAGTTGATCTATTTCTCATAAGGGGACCGATATGAAGCAGAAATATAAATTCGATACGATCGAAGATGCCGTAAAGGACATTTCAGACGGTAAGATGGTTATCCTCGTTGATGACGAGGACAGGGAGAACGAAGGGGACCTGTGTGTAGCTTCCGAGAAGGTCACACCTGAGGTCATTAACTTCATGGCAAAACACGGCCGGGGCCTTATCTGTCTCAGTCTCACCCCTGAGCGGGTAGAGGAGCTCCAGCTTCCTATGATGACCAATGAGAACACATCCCAGTTCGGAACCGCCTTTACTGTATCAATAGAAGCACGAAAAGGGGTTACCACAGGCATATCGGCGCATGACAGAGCAACTACAATACTTACGGCTATAGATCCCGATTCAGGCCCACAGGACATATCAAAGCCCGGACATATTTTCCCTCTCAGAGCAAAACCGGGAGGGGTGCTTCAGAGAGCCGGCCAGACAGAGGGTTCTGTAGATCTTTCACGATTGGCAGGACTGTATCCATCAGGCGTCATATGCGAGATAATGGATGAGGATGGGACAATGGCCCGGGTCCCCCAGCTCATGGAGTTCGCCAAGAAACACAGGATAAAGATAGTAACTATCAAAGACCTCATAGAGTATAGAATGAGGAAGGAACTTCTCGTAAAAAGGGCCGCGGAGGTAACGATCCCGACAGAATACGGTGGCGATTTCAAGGCTATAGCATTTGAGAACTCTGTGGACAGCCACTTGCATCTGGCCCTTGTAAAAGGCGAGATAAAGAACAACGATAACGTTCTTGTCAGAGTCCATTCGGAGTGCCTTACAGGAGATGTCTTCGGGTCGAAAAGATGCGATTGCGGTGACCAGCTTCAGAAGGCAATGGCAATTATAGACAAAGAGGGCCAGGGGGTTATCCTGTATATGAGACAGGAGGGACGTGGCATAGGGCTTGCTAACAAGCTCAAGGCCTACGAACTTCAGGACCAGGGCCTGGATACGGTAGAAGCAAATAAGAAACTGGGATTCAAAGATGACCTCAGGGACTATGGGATCGGGGCACAGATCCTTGTGAATCTGGGGATAAAGAAGATAAGGCTCATGACAAATAATCCAAGGAAGATTGTAGGCCTTGAGGGCTACGGTCTTAAAGTCGTGGAAAGGGTGCCTCTTGAATCCAAACCTCATGATAATAACATTGTGTATCTTAAGACCAAGAAGAAGAAACTTGGCCATATTCTTGATAAAGTATAAATGAAATCTGTTCTTTTCGATGGAGGAAAAAATGAAAGTCTTTGAAGGTCAGTTATCCGCCAAGGGTTTAAAGTTCTGTATAATAGTCAGTCGATTTAATGACTTCATTACATCGAAGCTTCTTGAGGGAGCTATGGATGCGCTCGTACGCCATGGAGCCAAAGAAGATGATATCGAGATAGTCAGGGTTCCGGGTGCATATGAGATACCGCTGATCGCAAAAAAGACCGCAAAATCGAAAAAGTACAGTGCTGTTATCGCTCTGGGAACAATAATAAGAGGAGCCACCCCTCACTTCGACTACGTAGCTGCCGAGGCTTCCAAGGGAATAGCTACTGCATCGATGGAAACTGAGGTTCCCATTGCTTTCGGTGTTCTTACCACCGACACAGTCGAACAGGCTATCGAGAGGGCAGGCAGCAAGAGCGGCAACAAGGGATGGGACGCAGCAATGACCGCTGTTGAGATGGCTAATCTGATAAAAGAGATCTGACCTTGAAGCGGGCCTTTCATTATTAAGGCCATATTGCAGATCCGCTTAAAAGGACCTATGAAGAGAAGGCTCGCCAGAGGATACGTACTTCAACTGTTGTTCCAATACGACTTTACGCACAGAGACCCCGATGCCCTGATATCGGAGTTCTGGGAGGGCAAGAAGGCCGACAACAATATAATCGAGTTCACTAACGGCATATTCAAGGGAACCGTTGAGAACATTAAGGCCATAGATAATATCATAAAGGGAACGGCCGAACACTGGGTTTTAGAAAGAATGGCCATTGTGGACAGGAACATCCTCAGGCTGGCGGCATATGAGATAATTTACAGGGATGATATTCCTCCTGCAGTATCTATGGATGAGGCTATAGAGATAGCAAAGAAATATTCATCGATGGAATCTTCGTCTTTCATAAACGGCATACTTGACAAGATATCAAGGAAACACCAGAGAGCTGCCAATTGAGGCCGCTTGCGATCATATCGGATGTGCACTCTAACCTGGAGGCCCTGGGATCCGTTCTCAAGGACATCGCCAGGAGAAAGATCGAGAAAATAGTATTTACCGGTGATGCTGTAGGATACGGCCCCGATCCCGATGAGTGCATAAAGCTGATAAGGAAGGTGTCAAGCGTATCATTAATGGGCAACCATGATATGGCAGTTATAGAACCGGGACATCTCGATTACTTCAATCAGTTCGCACGTAAGGCAGCGATATGGACAAAGGATAATATATCACCCACCTCACTCCGTTCGCTAAAAGCTTTCAAGATGACCGGTCAGCTGAAAAAAGACAGCATATTCCTGGTGCATTCAACTCCGCGTGACCCTTCGGCATGGAACTATCTTTATAACATGGATGACGTCGATACGAACTTCTATTATTTCAGCCACAGGATATGCATGGTCGGTCACAGCCACATACCTTTTATAGCCGAGCAATTGCCATCAGGGGAGATCGTCCTTCACAAGTCTTCCGTGAAGATAAATTCTGACAACAGGTATATTGTGAACGTCGGAAGTGTCGGCCAGCCCAGGGACGGCGATCCTCGCTCATGCTATACAATTATAAAGAACAATACTATACAGATCATAAGGGTCAAGTATAAGATTGAAAAAACACAGGAGAAAATGTTACAAGCAGATTTACCCTCCCCTCTTATAGAGAGACTTTCAAGGGGGGTATAGGTCTCAGGTGATCTTATAATATTTCTTTCTGAAAAAAAATGGTCAAAGGGGGAGAATAATGATAAGCAGATACACGCGGCCTGAGATGGGCGAACTATGGAGTCTCGGTTCCAAGTACGGTAAATGGCTCAAGGTTGAGATAGCAGCATGTGAGGCATGGGCCGAGATGAACAAGATCCCCAAGGGAGCCCTGAACAATATAAAGAAGAAAGCCGGCTTTGATGTGGACAGGATCGATGAGATAGAGAAGACGGTCAAGCATGATGTCATAGCATTCCTTACATCAGTTGCCGAGCATATTGGCCCCGACTCCAGGTACGTACATAAAGGGCTCACCTCATCCGATGTTACAGATACTGCACAGGCGCTTCTTATGAGAGACAGCGCAGATATCATATTAAAGGACATAAAGGCCCTGATGGGTGAGCTGAAGAAGAAGGCCCTTGAGTACAGGTCAGTACCCTGTATTGGAAGAAGCCACGGAATACATGCAGAACCGATGACATTCGGACTTAAGTTCGCCCTCTGGTATGAAGACATGAAGCGTTCTCATGCCCGCATAAGGAACGCCAGGAAGGCGATCAATGTCGGCAAGCTTTCAGGAGCTGTAGGGACTTTTTCGAACATACCGGTCCAGATAGAAGAGAAGGTATGCAAAAAGCTTAAACTGGTCCCGGAACCGGTCGCTACACAGGTAGTACAGAGAGACAGACATGCAGAACTAATGTCAGCACTTGCTATCGTAGCGGCCTCTGTTGAGCGAATCGCGGTAGAGATCAGACACCTCCAGCGTACAGAGGTCCTTGAGGCCGAAGAACCCTTCACCAAAGGACAAAAGGGTTCATCTGCGATGCCGCATAAAAGGAACCCTGTCGGCAGCGAGAACCTTTCGGGTCTTGCAAGGGTGGTCAGGAGCAACGCGCTTGCCTCGATGGAGAACATTGCTTTATGGCATGAAAGGGATATAAGCCACTCTTCGGTAGAGAGGATAATCCTGCCGGACAGTTTTATACTGGTCGATTACATGCTGGCCCGCCTTACTAACATGATAAAGGATATGCATATATATCCTAAGAGGATGAAGGAGAACCTGGAGAAAAGCTACGGTCTCTATAACTCACAGAGGGTGCTTCTGGCTCTTACGGAAAAAGGGCTTACAAGAGAGGACTCATACAGGCTGGTCCAGAAGAACGCTATGAAGAGCTGGAAACAGAAGGTCGACTTCAAGACTCTACTGTCAAAGGACAAAGAAATAAAGAGATATCTGACAAGCAAGGAACTGAACGATATATTCGATCTTAAGCACTTCTTAAGGAACATAAATTTCGTTTTCAAGAGAGTGTTCGGCAAATAGAAGTTCTAAACGATCAGATCAGCTGCAGAAAGACCTAAGGAGAGACAAATTGCCTCTTATCTACAGATACAGAAGGCCGGGCCTGACAGGCCCGCATAAGAGGGAGTTGCTCGCAAGAGCACGCCTGTCAGTTTCCTCAGATATTATAGACATAGAATCCGAGAACTGTTTTTATATCGAGTCAACTGACATCATTGGCAAGGGCGAGAACAAAGTGCTTGCCTGGCTACTTCGAGAGACATTCGAACCCGATGATCTTGCCGAGGCCCCGTTCCTTAAGACCCGACCCGACTCTGTATTGATAGAGGTAGGTCCCAGGATGAACTTCTCTACATCGTGGTCTACTAACGCCGTTTCGATATGTCACGCTTGTGGAATTAAAGGCATAAAACGTATCGAACGCTCAAGAAGATATCAGCTAATACTTGATAACTCCTTGGCGGCAGAGGCGACCGCAAAGATAAAGGAAACTTTTCTTCCTCTTGTGCATGACAGGATGACCGAATGCGAATACGCAGATCGTCTAAGTACCTTTGAGACAGGGATCGCACCTGACCATGTCTTCAACGTACCTCTGATCAATGAAGGAAGGGATGCACTGGTCAAAATGAACAGGGAGATGGGCCTCGGTCTTGACGACTGGGATATAGATTACTATTACGACCTTTTCGTTAATGATATCGGCAGGGATCCAACCAATGTTGAATGCTTTGATCTAGGCCAGTCGAACAGCGAGCACTCACGACACTGGTTCTTTAAGGGAAAGATCATCATAGACGGAAGGGATATGAAGAGAAATCTCATGGAGGTCCTTGGTCGTCCACTGAGGAGGAACACCGGTAACAGCATAATCGCATTCAATGACAATTCGAGTGCTATTCGTGGGTTTGATATTGAGACAATAGTTCCGGATCTGCCGGGTAAACCTTCCGGTTTCGGACGTGAGCTATCGAAGTACCATATAATATTCACTGCTGAGACCCATAACTTCCCGACAGGTGTTGCACCGTTCCCCGGTGCTGAGACCGGCACCGGAGGACGTCTTCGTGACGTACATGCGACCGGTAAGGGCAGTCTGATCGTGGCTGGTACGGCGGCATACTGTGTAGGCAATCTCAATATCCCCGGGTATGAACTGCCCTGGGAAGACAGTGGGTTCATTTACCCGTCCAACCTTGCAAGCCCGCTTCAGATAGAGATAGAGGCCAGTAACGGTGCGTCTGATTACGGTAATAAGTTCGGCGAACCGATGATACAGGGTTATACCCGCTCATTTGGACTGCGACTTCCCGATGGTGAAAGGCGGGAGTGGATAAAACCCATAATGTTCACCGGCGGGGTCGGACAAATA
Source organism: Nitrospirota bacterium (assembly GCA_020351835.1). Taxonomy (GTDB): domain Bacteria; phylum Nitrospirota; class Thermodesulfovibrionia; order Thermodesulfovibrionales; family BMS3Bbin05; genus BMS3Bbin05. Next base: position 1,944,165 of record CP070669.1, on the reverse strand, counting down.
GATGACAGACATATTGAAAAAGATGCTCCCGAAAAGGGGATGCTGGTGGTCAAGCTCGGCGGGCCCGCCTACCGTATTGGAATAGGCGGAGGTGCGGCTTCCAGCATGATCCAGGGCGAGAACATTGAGGAGCTGGACTTCAGCGCGGTGCAGAGAGGCGATGCAGAGATGGAACAGAAGACCAACCGGGTCATACGCGCATGCGTTGAGCTCGGGGATGACAACCCTATCGTCAGCATACATGATCAGGGGGCCGGCGGAAATTCTAACGTCGTTAAGGAGATCATTTATCCGGCAGGAGCTAAGATAGATATCAGGAAGATACTCTTAGGAGATGACACCCTGTCCGTGCTTGAGATATGGGGCGCCGAATACCAGGAGAACGACTGCCTTCTTATTGGTGCAGATGACCTGGATACGTTCGACTCTATCTGTAAAAGAGAAAAATCACCTTACTCGGTCATAGGAGAGATAACCGGTGAAGGGTATATAGTACTTTATGATTCAGAAAGCGGAGACACCGCCGAGAATCTTGATCTTTCCAAGGTTCTGGGCAAGATGCCTCAGAAGACCTTTACCTTTGAAACGACAAAGACCCTTCTTAAGCCCCTGATGATTCCGGAGGGAACGGATATCCGTGAAGCACTTGAGCGAGTTCTCAGGTTACTATCGGTCGGATCGAAGAGATTTCTGACGAGTAAAGTGGACAGGAGCGTTACCGGCCTTATAGCAAGGCAGCAGTGCGCCGGGCCTCTTCAGCTGACGATATCCGACGTAGCGGTCATAGCCCAGAGCCACTATGGTAAGACCGGTGCTGCCATATCGATAGGTGAACAGCCGATAAAGGGTCTTATTGATACTTCTGCCATGGCTCGAATGTGCGTTGGAGAGGCTTTAACTAATATGGTATGGGCGCCTGTCACAGCACTTGAGGATATCAAGTTCTCTGGAAACTGGATGTGGGCGGCAAAACTTCCGGGGGAAGGGGCCAAGCTGTATGAAGCTGCGGTGGCACTCTGAGATATCCTTAAAAATCTGGGTACCGCTATAGATGGCGGGAAGGATTCACTTTCCATGGCCGCCCTCGTTCAGGATGGCGATGACTCTGAAGTGGTCAAGTCTCCCGGAACCCTTGTTATGTCCGGGTATGTAACATGTCCTGATATAAACAAAGTGATCACTCCTGACATAAAGAGACCGGGAGAGAGCAGCCTTATGTACATAGACATTGGAAAGGGCAAATACAGACTAGGAGGTTCGGCCCTCGCTCAGGTTTACGGTCAGATAGGGGATGAATCGCCGGACCTTGATGACCACGGTCTTCTTAAGAACGCGTTCAATGTGGTCCAGTCGCTTATGGATGAGGGTCTTGTTCTCTCGGGCCACGATATCAGCGACGGTGGCCTGGTCACAACTCTTCTTGAGATGGCGTTCGGAGGCAACTGCGGGATCTCAATTAATATCGGGGCTGAGGGAAAGGATCCTATGAGCATCCTGTTTGCCGAAGAACTGGGACTGGTATTCGAATATCTTACCAATAAAACAGAGAAGATCGCCGAAATGCTTTCTGATGCAGGGGTTCCTTTTGAGATAATCGGCAGGACCATTGATGAGAGCCTTATAAGCGTTCAGATCGATGGTAATGATGTGATACGCAACCGCATGCTGGACCTTAAGTATATCTGGGAAGAGACCAGTTACAGGCTGGACAGATTGCAGGCAAATCCCGAATGTGTTGATGAAGAAAGGGATGCCATATATAATCAGAGAGGCCCTTCATATCATCTTTCTTTCGATCCTGAGCCTACACCTGCAAATATCCTTAAGGCAAAGAACAAACTAAAGATAGCTATAGTGCGTGAAGAAGGAAGCAACAGCGACCGCGAGATGACGTCAGCTTTTTACGCAGCTGGTTTTGATGTATGGGACGTTGCAATGACGGATATTGCAGAGGGCCGCATCACGCTTGACAGTTTCAGAGGGGTTGCATTCGTTGGGGGCTTCAGTTATGCCGACGTGCTTGATTCTGCCAAAGGATGGGCGGGGGTCATTAAGTTCAACGAAAGGGTATTTAAGGAATTCGATAAGTTCTACAAAAGAAAGGACACATTCAGTCTCGGAATATGCAACGGCTGCCAGCTGATGGCACTGCTAGGATGGGTGCCATGGAGAGGGCTGGATGATAATGTACAGCCTAGGTTCATACACAACAGTTCCGGCCGGTTCGAGTCCCGCTTTTCAACAGTAAGAATATTCGAGAGCCCTTCAATAATGCTGCAAGGAATGGAAGGGTCTGTCCTTGGAGTATGGGTAGCTCACGGGGAGGGGCGGTCATACTTCCCCGACAGTGATATCTTTGACGAGGTGCTTGATAAGGATCTTGCCCCGGTCAGGTTCGTTGATGAGGACAATGGCCCTACTGAGATATATCCATTTAATCCAAACGGCTCGCCACACGGGATAACGGCTCTTTGCTCACCTGACGGCCGCCATCTCGCTCTTATGCCTCATCCCGAAAGGACATTCCTTAAATGGCAGTGGGGATGGATGCCCGAAGAATGGAAGAAAGAGCTAAAGGCGTCGCCGTGGCTCAGGATGTTTCAGAACGCACGGACCTGGTGTGAAAAGAACGGGTAACTGACTTTCCGGCAACTGCCGGTCGCTATACCCCTCAGGTACCTCCGTACCCTATAGTTACCTTCCCTTCCTTTACGATAACCGGGACTTCCCTCACGCCGCCTGAAAGTTCGAGCATCTCGGCCATCTTTGCCTTATCATGCTTTACGTCGAAATATTCTGCATCACTGTATGCCGACCTGGCATCATTAGTATAGGGTCATCCGGCCTTTCCGTAGATCACTATCCTGTCAGACATTACACCTCCGCTTATTTTATCTATACAATGTCTATATCTTATCAAAAAACATCAGTAACGGCATCTATGGCTCGCACTTAACAATGAAATCAACATGATAGTGGTCATCATGCCTTACCCATGACCTCTTTTCGGGCATCTTAATGTTCCTTCTTATATACGCACCATATGATGAAGCATATATATACCTCTGAAGCGCCGGATCGAACAGAACACGCTGAATACCTATACCGCTATTCTTTGCTGCCTTATGAAGTGCTACTATGTGGGCCCCCATCGCCTCAAAATCGATACGATAGATACCCTTAACTCCTTTATCATCGAACTCAACAGAGTAGCCGTACTTATTGAAAATATTTGTCGGCAGCTGAACGGACCGTCCCGTCTTATCGATCACGGGTACGATAAAGTCCACCGAAAGGCCATTCTGATGAGTCTTGTGAGGCTTAAACTCCCCTCCCTTTTTCTTCCCTGTCTCAGCGAACTTATATACCTTGTCAGGCAGTTCTTTCTCGAGAATTCTATAAGCATCTACTACTACATCACGCACTTTGTTATGAACGTACGTTCGTCCCAGCAGCTCCGGAACAGTTCCATACGATATAAAATTGTTTCCTTTATCCTGAAGCTTAACACTATTCTCTATTCGTCCGTTACCGGGAGTTCCATAGCAAACACTATCTTCAAGAGCCGCGATATCCGGAGATCCTGCAAAAGAGAGCAGTAAGGCTATTAATATTAATTTATGGTTGATCCTGCTTATACTCACAAATAAATTATATATCAGTTATCTTCTGAATTCATTATAATTCTGCTACAATAAACTTAAATTAAATTTAAGGTGATCGGAGACAAGATAGATGATCAAAACACCTGAGATAATACTCAAACAATGGGCAGAGTACATCAACAAACTGGAAGTTGAGAATGTAGTTAAGCTCTATGGCAGTGGATGCACGTTATTGCCTACATTCTCGTCCCAACCCTTGTCCACGCCCGAAGAACTAAAGGAGTATTTCACTAATTTTTCAAAAAGAAAAAATGTCAGCGTAAACATACACAATGAAACATTAAAAAAATATGAGTTAAGTAAAGACAGGTACGCTCTGGTAGGGACATATTCGTTCAGCTTTATGGTGGATGATAAACAGCTGACGTTCCCATCCAGGTTTACATTTATATTGGACACTTCAAAAGAAAGCCCAATTCTCCATCATCACTCCTCGCAGATCCCTGAAGATGGGGTCAAATCTTGATCTTGCATGATCTATCTACAATCTAAGAGTTGGCAGATTGCCTGATAATCTGTATGTATAACAATAAATTAGCAGTATCTCATTATTAAGTCATATAGTTTAAGTTGTGGGGCGCGACGTTGGTCGCTTCCCTCACAGGCAACTTAATAACTTTAAAGATTTATACTCTCTGCATAGGATATTCTATTGATTACGATGAAATAAACCTGGATTGTTTTTAATGAATGCATTAATCCACCGTACAAGAAAAGATGTGTTTTTGGCAGTTTTGATGTAACCGTATCCAAGCCCAGAGATTATTAGCGCCCCTAGAGAATCGACAATTAGATCCCACATAGTGTCAGTCAATCCAGAAGTATCTCCGAGCATCTCTTTTTGCATGTTCATGCCAAAGAAACTATCCATACTAAACTCAAATACTTCCCAAAGGGCACCTATCCCAACTGCAAACATGAAGGCGAATATTGCAACAAAGCCAGGCTTCATGTGCAGGTCAATGTGTTCTGTTTCGTTTAATACATGTACCAATAGAAAACCAATGATCCCGAGTAAAAAACCAGAGCTGGAGTGAAGAAGTATGTCCCACCACCAGAATCGGGTGTAGTACCCATGGATCTCACCCAGGAATAGCGACGCAAAAACAAAAGCAATCGTGAGTAGTACAAATTCTGGAGGAATAAAGACGTGGAGGAACCTCCTCAGAAAGAACGGAACAAGTGTTACTATAATAATCCCAATTGTGATCACAGCCGTAAGCCACTGATATTCCCAAACAGCAATTATAGCCTCAACAACCAGAATTGCCTGCAAGATAAAGGTCAATCGTTGATGTATCAACAGTTGTCGCATTCAGACTCCAATTGTAAACCCTTCTACTTTATTACCGTTAACAAGTGAGTATATCATGGGACAAGCATAGTCTAACAAAATAAATAATACTTTTATAGTGGTATAGTTGTAATACCGGATACGACTATCATAACGCGTCGGTTAATATTAGAAATGGAATGCTATCGATCAAATAACTTGTCAGGTACATTTAGCTGCTGCATGTTTAACTATAAATTAATTATGTGGTCTGTGGATTATTTCTTTTTTTTAAAAAGAATAATGCAGTTTGATCTATCAGGATAGATTGTATAATTCAAGAAGAATTATGCATTATTATATCAGACTCTCTAATTCACTCCAAGCCATTAATATTTGCTAACATCTGCTAAAATTATTAAACTTACATAACTCATAAATTAGAGTGAGAATATTGAATGAAATATTGTGATAATCCAGATTGCCCTTATTTTATAAGGGTAAATAAGTACGCTGAATATTTTGACGAGATTGATAAATGTTCAGATTGTGGATCGGAATTAAAACACGGTGAACGCCCGGAAGTGGAAGATATCATTCATGATGAGAAAGAAGCACTGGTCAATATCGCCGGTTATAGAGACCTGCAGGACGCATACTTAGCCAAGGGCATATTGGAATCGGAGGGAATAACAGTATTTCTTAAGAACGAGCACACTATAGGGGTACAGTGGCTATATTCTAATGCTCTGGGTGGAGTTCAGCTTGCCGTACCCAAGGAACAGGCTGATGATGCAAGAATAATACTTAAAGATATTATAGGTGAGACAGCAGAAGATCGCCGAGCTGTTAAAGTTGTTGACGATATTAGCGTATGCCCAAGATGCAACTCTACTAATACTAAATATTATGACCGGGCTACCAAAGCCAGTGCTTTTTCTCTATTAATAGGCCTACCCCTTATGATATTCGGCAAACGTTATAAATGTCTGGATTGTAATAAAATATGGAAGCCGTATTGAATCAATTATTCAGGAAGAAACTATCATATTGCCCAATGTCATGGTTTGATCCTTCGGTCTTTAACTACAGGATGACTTGCACATTAAAACCGCACACTTAAAACGCCGCTGAGCAACCGCCCACCTAAGTCGGGTTTCAGAGTGGCCGTCCCAAACGAATTCGTTGACTCAAATTCAGTGTCAATAATATACATTGGCCTCCATTCTAATCCAAGTTGTACATTTTGACTCAGGTTATACAGAAATCCAAATAACACGTGGACTCCAAAGTCCACGACTTGATCATCAAATTTAAATGTTCCGCTAGATGACATGTCAACTTCACCATCAATCATTTCATAATACGCGCCTATCCCACCACCCAAATAAAAACTACTTCTCTCATAATTATTAATCCATTTTGCCGCTAGAGTTAATGGAATAACCGAAACATCAACACTTCCATCAGCGTTGCTCTGATCGATTGTAATCTGTGTTTTAAAATATCCGACGCCTGCCTCGACAGTAAATGACGGAAATATATGATATCCCGCAGAAAACTCAGTGCTAATTCCTGTGTCATAACTAGCATTGCTCTGTCTGTCAAAAGGAATATAAACACCAGCTTTTACATTCGTATAGAACCTATTATCATCCTCCACAGCATTCGCCATAAAGGGAATTATTAAAATAACAATAAGAACAGACAAGATAATTAAATATTTAGAGCTCTTCATTAACCCTCCACTTAGCATATTAAGTTATATAACATCGACAATCAATAAAATTATTCAAAAGCACATTTTCGAAAATATATCTCGCTTTCTATGATTATAGCA
>CP070669.1:1865380-1937287 GCA_020351835.1 Nitrospirota bacterium | reverse complement strand
CATGACGAATAAAAATGACATAAATTACATGGAGATAGCTATCGGACTGGCTGTTAAAGCATATAGAATGGATGAAGTGCCTGTGGGTGCCGTGATAGTCAGAGATGATAAAGTGATCTCTGAAGGATGGAATCTGAGGGAGAACACATTCGATCCGGCTGCACATGCAGAGATAGTAGCTATAAGAGACGCTGCCGAAGCTTCAAAGAACTGGAGATTGAGCGGTGCAACATTATATGTGACCAAAGAGCCGTGCATTATGTGTTGTGGGGCGATACTCAACTCAAGGATAGAAAGACTGGTCTTTGGTTGCAGGGATGAAAAGGGTGGAGGTGCCGAGAGCCTTTATCATCTTCTCAATGATGAGCGACTGAACCACAGGGTAGACGTGGTCGGAGGTGTTCTTGAGGAGAAATGCATGGAACTGATCCAGAGTTTTTTCCGATCAAAAAGGGTATAATATTCGTTCCGGAGAGGTGCCAGAGTGGTTGAATGGGGCGGTCTCGAAAATCGCTGTGGGGTTTTGCTCCACCGAGGGTTCGAATCCCTCCCTCTCCGCCATTTTTGGTTTTTTTGCACCTTTTTCTAATAAATATGTTAATTTACCTGAGGGGAACCGTTTAAAAAAATGGATTCTTTATCGACTTAAAGCGAAATGTGATGAAAGCGTTCAAGGCAAAGATATTGCTTGTAGAGGACAGTGAGGCCCAGGCAAAGGTCGCAAAGGAGTTTCTTGAGAATAACAGCTATGACGTAGTATGGGTCGCTGACGGCAAGTCTGCGATCAAGGTCGCAAAAACAGAGGCAATAGATATCATCCTTCTGGACCTTGTTCTGCCTGATATAAGCGGTAATGAGATATGCAGGTGGCTTAAGGTCGATGCCGAGACCAAGGGCATTCCAATCATAATGCTCACCGTTAAAGATTCTGTAGATGATAAGGTCACCAGTCTTGAATCGGGAGCTGATGACTATCTTTCCAAACCATACAACGAGGTGGAGCTGAACGCTAGGATATATGCCAGTTTGAGGACCAAATCACTTCAGGATGAGCTTAAGGAGAAGAACAGGCAGCTTGAGGGTTTGCTGGCGAGGGTGGAATATCTGGCGATTACCGATCCGCTGACCGACCTTTATAACAGGCGACGCTTCGAAACAGTGATAGAAAAGGAGTTCAAGAAGTCCAAAAGATATAATACACCGCTTTCATGCCTGGTAATGGATATAGACAAGTTCAAAGACATAAATGATAGTTACGGTCATCAGGTCGGCGATAAGGTATTGAAGGAGATAGGCCAGATAATAAAAGAATGTATAAGGGAAGTAGATACACCAGCACGATGGGGTGGTGAGGAGTTCATAGTGCTGTGCAGTCAGACGAAGAAGGAGGACTCTATTCATCTGGCAAACAGAATAGCGACAGCTATGAATGACCATCAGTTCAGTGGCGTGTCAGGCAGTGATGTCACACTGAGTATAGGAATTGCCGGTATACCGAACGGAGATATCGATTCACACGAAAAGCTTATTCATCAAGCGGACCTTGCTATGTATGATGCAAAGTTGAACGGACGCAACAGGATCGAGATAGCCTGACCAGCTAATGAGATCATACCGTAAAGAGCTCTGGTTCAATGTGCCAACCAGACGTGCATTTATCAATATAACCTCTGAAGTTCAGCAGTGTATCGATGATAGCGGCATAAAGGAGGGTCTTGTCCTGTGTAACGCGATGCATATCACTGCATCCGTTTTTATAAATGATGACGAGTCCGGTCTTCATCATGACTATGATGTATGGCTGGAGAAGCTTGCGCCTCACGAACCGGTCTCCCAGTACAGACATAATGTCGGCGAGGACAATGCAGATGCCCACATGAAGCGTCAGATAATGGGCCGTGAGGTAGTGGTGGCTGTAACTGACGGAAAGCTTGACCTTGGTACATGGGAGAGGATATTTTACGGAGAGTTCGACGGTAGAAGGAAGAAAAGAGCATTGGTCAAGATAATAGGGGATTGACAACCTAACTATTAACCCGAAATGATGTCCTTTAGGAGTATCCCGAGGTCCTCGATCTTATAAGGCTTAATAACAAATCCTTTAAAACCGTATTCCTCATAGCTGGCTATTACAGGATCGTTAGTGTATCCGCTTGAAATTAGTACCCTGGCATCAGGGTCCAGCTCCAGGATGCCTTTAACAGCTTTTTCTCCTCCCATTCCCCCGGCTATGGTCAGGTCAAGAATGACAGCACTGAACGGTTTGTCCTTATTTATTGCGTCCCTGTATATTTTGATAGCCTCCTCTCCGTTTTTAGCCGGAACGGCCTCATAGCCCAGCTGTTCAAGCATCGACAGCGCCACGTCCCTGACTATCTCCTCATCGTCCATGAAAAGGACCTTTCCGCTTCCGCTCGTATCTATTACTCCCGCTGGAAAGGTCACTTCATCACCTGTAACATCTTCTTTGGTTGCGGGTAAAAAAATATGAAATGAAGTGCCCTTGTTAAGCTCCGACTCTACCGTGATAAGACCATCATGGTTCTTGACTATCGAATAGCAGATCGTGAGGCCAAGTCCCATACCCTTCTGGATACCCATTTCCTTTGTCGAAAAGTATGGATCGAAAACCTTCGAAATATGTTCATTCGAGATACCCTTTCCCTGATCTATTACGGATATCATTACATATTCCCCGTCCGGGACCGGGAGGTTGTTGTTAGATGTCATTTCCATGTTCGCTACTTTGATGGTAAGGGTTCCTCCCTGAGGCATAGCTTCTCTGGCATTGATGGTCAGGTTATGAATTACCTGACTGATCTGACCTTCGTCTACGGTCACTGGCCAGATATCCGAACCTATATCAAATACCCTCTGTATGTTCGATCCACTGAGAGCGAAGTTTGCTGAATCAGTAATGATATCAGTAATACGAGTCGATCTCTTTACCGGAGCTCCGCCCTTTGAAAATGTAAGTAATTGCTGTGTAAGGTCCTTTGCCCTAAGTGATGCGTTCTCTGCAATGTTCAGCCTGGCGCTTATTTTTACCTCATCCGTCATGGACCTCGCCAGTGAGATATTACCCAGAATGCTTGTAAGCAGGTTATTAAAATCGTGAGCTATTCCTCCGGCAAGGATCCCGAGTGACTCCAGGTTCCTTGATGTTCTAAGCCGTTCCTCCAGGTCCTTGCGCTCGGTAATGTCGAACATGAAGCCCCTTAACTTTACGGCCTTATCACCATCTTTTATTACAGAAACGATCTCGCGTAGCCATTTCCTGTCGCCGTTTGCCGCTATTATCCTGTACTCCATTTCATGATCTCTTCCTGCGTCGGTCTCTTTTGCACAGTGCCGGGGTACCCATTCGCGGTCCTCAGGAGCTATCATGTTTGCCCAGAAATTGAAGTCGGTCCATTTAGCAGGATGATATCCCGTGATACGCTCAGCCTGCGGGCTGACATACAGGAACCTCATATCTGCAAGATCGAAATCCCAGGCGATAGCCGAGGTTGATTCAATAAGGGAGCGATAAGTCTGTTCGCGCTGGCGAAGCATTTCCTCCGTATGTTTCCTTGCTGTGATATCTCTATCAATTCCGCGATAACCTTTTAATGTTCCGGTACTGTCAAGGATAGGCAATCCGCTCGTTTCAAGAACTAACCTATTTCCGTTCTTATGTAAATTAATGTTCTCAAGACCTGAAATGGGAGCTTTTTTTGCTAAGATGTCCTTAAGAATTCCACTTACTCTAATTGCTTCATCCTCGGGCATGAGATCAAAAGGTGTCTTGCCTATGAGCTCTTCCGGTGTGAACCCTAGAATATCATTTACCCTTGGGCTGCAATATGTATACTGTCCCTGTTCATTGATCTCCCATATCCAGTCGCTCGTAGATTCGACCAGTGACTGGAACCTGTCCTTGCTTTCACGAAGGTCATCCTCGAGACGTTTTCGACCGGTGATGTCCCTGACTATCTCAATGCCTGCAATGGGTCTGCCGCTTGAGTCCTTTAGTGGGGATGCGGTTATCTCAAAGTAGTGTCTTCCATCATCAAAGTCGACATTACGCACAGTAGTGTGCACTCGTCCATCATGGAATGCCGACGCTACGGGACAACCTTCGCATGTCTCTTTTCTTAGCTCATATGCCTCATAGCACAACTTGCCTTCGTGGTCGCCTATTAATCCCTTATGAACATCGTTCTGGTAGAGGATCTTATAGTCTGTAGACTGGATGCTTATACCGTCACCCATTGCAGCGACTATGGCTTCTGTTCTTGCTTTTTCTCTTTCAAGCGACGAATAAGCATCCCTGACCTCTTCCTCGGCCAACTTCCGTTTAGTAATATCACGTATTACTGAAAAGAAGACCTTTTGACCATCATAATCCATTAACCGGCTGTTCACTTCAACCGGCATTACGGTCCCATCCTTTCTTAAATGAGCGGATTCAAATATCACCTGATCGTCCTTAATTATTTTCTCAAGACGTTCCGGGACCCTGGAAGAGAACTCCGGCGAGTCGAGCTCAGAGATATGCATTGAGAGCATCTCTTCCTTGGAGTAACCGAGCCTTTCATGGGCGGTTCTGTTGAGATCTATGAAATTCCCTTTCATGTCGATAATGAATATGGCATCGGTAGCGGAATCAAAGAGTGCTTCCAGTCTCTTTTCATTAGACTTTATTGCGGTGATATCCTGCCAGGTGCCGACTACCTCTCGCGGACTCCCTTTCTCATCCCTTATCAGCACGGCATTGTCCAGGAACCACTTATATGTGCCGTTTTTAGCTTTCCAGCGGTATTCCAGTTTAACTGCATCATGTTTAGTTATTTGTGAGAATTCCTTTAGCGTCCTGTCACGGTCGTCAGGGTGGAGCCTCTTTGACCATAGATCTATGTCCTTTGAGAAATCCTTGGGTTTGAATCCACAGATACGGTCTATCTGGTTACTTACCCAGGTCCCTCCAAACTTATCAAAGGGCTGAGCAATATAATACGCTATGGGGAGAGAGCTTAACATCAATGAATGAAGCGCATCTTTTTCTCTGAGTTCCTTTTCGACCAGCTTTTTTTCTGTTATATCCTCGGTTATAGCAATGCATCCTGTGATCTCTTTTGCTTTATTAAAAATAGGGCCATAAACAGTCTTCATATAAAGAGATCTTGTCCCTGTCAGAGACTTATACATGCCTTCGTATACACCGACCCTTCCTGACAATGCGCTGTTCAGCGCAGCTTTCTGCTCTTTTTCTTTGAACTTCTTCATAGCATCGAAGCCTATTACCTTCTTCTTTGAAGAACCCAGCATTTTGATCAAAGCCTTGTTGCAGTCGACTATTTTACCTTTCATGTCAAAATGGGATATGCCAAGTGGAGAGTTCTCAAATATATGACGGAACTTCTCTTCAGACTCTTGAAGTACGATCTCGGCCTTCTTCCTCTTGGAGATATCGGTAACTATTCCAAGGATCGCTCTCTGTCCCTCATAATCTATAAGCTTAGTGGTTATTATTGTTTCTATTCTCTTGCCTTTTTTCGTTATTACGGCATATTCGTAAGGGGGCACATCTTCGCCCTTCATATGCTTTTTAAAATTAGCTTTTATTCCATTTAGGTGATCGGGAGCTATCAGGTCAAGGAAATCGAAGTCAGGTGAATAGAACTCCTTTTTTGAATAACCCATTATCTCTGTGCATCTGCGGTTCACATATACGATCTTGCCCTTTGCATTTATGAATACCATACTGGGGGACTGATCGCATATCTTGCTGATCAAGGACGGAGGCATGGAATGAGGCCGAGACGGGCTCAAAGGTCTATCTTTTTGCTTCTCAATGCTCGAGACCTTCCGGCGCAGTTTTTTTAGTTCAGCTATAAGCTCTTTTTTTGTCTTCTTTTCGTCGCTCATATCAGTACGGACAAACACAAAAAATTCCGAGATATTGATCCCGGATCCGAATAAGCGCCCCTCAATGAAAAGATATTTATAGTCTTCAGTGTGTTAATTAATACTGTCACAGTAAATAGACATTGTCAAGTTATGAATAGCTTTCGTATTTCTAGTATCAATGACAAAGTTAGATATTTTTTATCTTTGTATGATATTCTAAATTTCCAATGATCATGAGGACTTATGATAGTAAAAGATCTCATAAATAACGCCCTTAAAGAGCTTGGGATAGAGGTCTCATCTGTAGAGATAGAGGTCCCGAGAGAAGAAGGCCATGGTGATATCTCGACTCCTGTGGCCATGGTGCTTGCAAGCAAACTGAAAAAGGCCCCAAGGGCAATAGCCGAAGATATAGCAGGTGCTATCGGTAATGATCCTTCCTTTGAGAAGATAGAGGTTGCGGGGCCTGGATTCATAAATTTCTTTCTGTCCGGAACATACTTGCATAATGAACTTAGTGCATTTATTAAAGATGCGGATGGATATGTGAAGAGAGACGTCGGGAGGGGTGAAAAGGTGCAGATAGAGTTCGTGAGTGCTAATCCGACCGGTCCCCTTCACCTCGGACACGGAAGAGGTGCCGTCGTCGGCTCAGTGCTGGCCAATATGTTGACCGCGGCCGGATATAACGTAGAGAAGGAGTTCTATGTAAATGATTCCGGCAGGCAGGTCAGGCTTCTTGGCGAATCGGTGTATGCGCGTTACCTTGAGCTTTGTAATAAAGAGATTAAATTTCCCGATGACGGATACAAGGGTGAGTATGTATCGGATATAGCAAATAATATTTTCGATAAAGAAGGCAAGAAATATTGTGATATTCCCTTTGATGAATGTTCGGACAATTTTATCGACCACTCATACAAACTAATGCTTGAAGAGATTGAAAGGGATCTCAAAGAATTTTCTGTCTTCTTTGATTCTTTCCAGAGTGAGAGAGATATATTCTCCGAAGGGCATGTGGATGGACTTATAGACCTGCTGAAAAAGAAGGACCTGGTATATGAGGACGAAGGTGCGACCTGGTTCAGGTCCACTGAATTTGGCGACGATAAGGACAGGGTCATAATAAAGAGCGACGGCCAGTATACCTATTTTGCATCTGATATTGCGTATCACTATTTAAAAGCTCAAAAAGGGTTTGGGGAACTGATAAATATTTGGGGTGCGGACCATCACGGATATGTTAAGAGAGTGAGGTCTGCAATAAAAGCAGTGGGGTTCGACCCCGGACACCTTAAGGTAATTCTCGTTCAGATGGTATCATTGCTGAGAAGTGGCGAGCCTGTCCAGATGTCCAAAAGGGCCGGGAATTTCGTGACTCTCAGGGAGGTGATGGACGAGATAGGTGTCGATACTACGAGGTTCATCTTCCTTACGAGAAAACCGGATAGTCATCTGGAGTTCGATCTCGAGGAGGCAAAGAAACAGTCATCCGAGAATCCCGTATTTTATGTGCAATATGCTTTTGCAAGGATCAACAGTATCTTCAGGAAGGCTTCGGATGAAGGATTTAATGTAAATTCACAGGATGATTCTGTTATTAACAGATTGACCGAGCCTGAAGAACTGAGATTGATCAAAAAGATACTATACTATCCCATGATGTTCGAAGGAGCCGTTTTTGCCAGAGAGCCTCACAGGATAACCTATTATCTTCAGGAGCTCGCAGGCCTGTTCCATCCATATTATAATTCACACAGGGTGCTGACCGATGACAGGGACCTCAGCTTGGCGAGGCTGGCCCTGTGCAGAGCAGTTATGCTTGTGCTGGAGAGAGGGCTTGCTATCCTGGGGATAACTTCACCCGAGAGAATGTAGGCTGAGCAGGGCAGGAAGAATACGCGACAAGTTAGCCAATTACAAAATATAAGAAAAATTTATATGTTATTCTTCTGCATTGAAAGAAATTTAGGGTGTGTGATATTGTATTGATTTGTAACCTATCCTTCTTTAGTTCATCAGCACAAAAGGAATAAATATGCAAGAGGCTTTGGACAGAGTAATTGAGAAGTATCGCCTGGAGGAAGGCAGTGTGATATCACTGTTGCAGGATATACAGGAGGAGTTTGGCTATATACCCGAGGATTCTGTATCCTATGTCTCTGACAGGACCGGGATACCTCAGAGCAGTTTCTATGGGGTTGCTACATTTTATGCCCAGTTCTATCTTAAACCCCGGGGCAAGAACATCATAACCGCATGTTGCGGAACGGCATGCCATGTAAAAGGTGCCGAGAGAGTAATCAGCAGGATCCGGCGTGAGCTTGAGCTGACAGATGGAGAGGATACAACACAGGATGGTCTTTTCACTGTCGAGGATGTAGCCTGTGTTGGTGCTTGCAGCATCGCGCCTGTTGTTATCGTGAACAAGGAAGTGCACGGCAAGGTCTCTGCGACCCAGCTGTTAAAAGAGATAAATAATTTAAAGAAGGAAACAGATGCCTAAGGCGGTAGATATTAGGATATGCATGGGAACAGGGGGTATTGCGGCGGGTGCTTCAGCGGTTTTGGAGAGGTTCGAAGAAGAACTTTCTTCAACGGGTGTAGGTGCTTCTGTCCGTGAGAACTGTTCACGTCATAACGTGGGATGCAGGGGTTTTTGCGCAAGAGACGTGCTTGTAGATGTGATACTGGATGGAGAGAGGACCACTTACCAGTATATTAAACCCGATATGGTCCAGAGGATAGTAGAAGAGCATATAGTCAGTGGGAATCCCGTAGAGGACTGGGTGGTCACTGATGATTATCATAACTTTCATGAGAAGCAGGTCAAGGTAGTGCTCTCTGATTGCGGAGAGGTTGACCCTGAGGACATTAACTCCTATAAGTCCCGAGGTGGATATAAGGCCGTAGAAAGCGTTATCGGAAGTAAAACGCCTGAGGATGTGATCGAAATGATCAAGTCATCAGGGCTTCGCGGCCGGGGCGGGGCAGGTTTCCCAACCGGGCTTAAGTGGGAGTTTGCCAGGAAACCGGAATCTGACCAGAAGTACATCATCTGCAATGCCGATGAAGGTGATCCGGGTGCTTTTATGGACAGGTCGATAATCGAAGGGAACCCTCATTCTGTCATCGAGGGGATGACGATAGGTGCTTATTGTATCGGAGCAGATAAGGGATACGTTTATATAAGGGCTGAATATCCTCTTGCTGTTAAGAGGCTCAGGATAGCACTTGAACAGGCTAAAGAAGCCGGGTATCTCGGAGAAAATATCCTTGGTTCCGGATTCAGTTTCAATATCAAGGTAAAGCTCGGGGCAGGGGCATTCGTCTGCGGTGAGGAGACCGCCTTAATAGCATCTATTGAGGGTCAGAGAGGAATGCCAAGGGCCAAACCCCCGTTCCCGGCTCAGCAGGGACTCTGGGGGAAACCCACTGTTATTAATAATGTTGAGACATTCTCCAATGTTCCGTACATTGTTACCAAAGGGCCGGACTGGTTCTCTTCGTTCGGTACGGAAAAGAGCAAAGGTACTAAGGTGTTCGCTTTAACCGGAAAGATACGTAATACAGGCCTTATAGAGGTTCCTATGGGTATGAGCCTAAAGGAGATCATCTATGATATCGGCGGAGGGATGGAAAGGGGAGAGTTCAAGGCTGTACAGACCGGAGGCCCTTCAGGCGGCTGTATCCCTAAGGATATGATCGATATCAATGTTGATTTCGAGTCCCTTGCAAAAGTAGGTTCCATAGTCGGGTCAGGCGGGATGGTGGTTCTCGACGATACCGATTGTATGGTGAATATTGCAAAGTTCTTCCTTGAGTTCACCCAGAGAGAATCATGCGGTAAGTGTACCCCATGCAGGGTAGGGACAAAGAGATTACTTGAGATCCTTGACAGGGTAACTGAAGGTAAGGGAAAGAGCGGGGATATTGAGCTTCTGTTGACACTCGGTCAGGATATCAAGGATTCATCACTTTGCGGCCTTGGGCAGACTGCACCTAATCCTATCCTAAGCACTATCAAGTATTTCAGGGATGAGTATGAAGCTCATATAAATGAGAAAAGGTGCCCCGCAGCCGTATGCAAGGCGATGCTTACCTATACGATACTTGAAGATGCGTGTAAAGGATGCACGTTATGCGCAAAGGCATGTCCTTCTGACGCGATAAGCGGTGAAAAGAAGAAACCTCATGTAATAGACCAGGGGCTTTGTGTCAAGTGCGGTGCATGTTTTGACACTTGTAAGTTCAAGGCTGTACACAAGGAGTGATATATAGATGGCAGACAGGATAAATATTACTATTGATGGTGAGAAAGTAAATGTGGATGGTGGTCTAACTGTCCTTCAGGCCGCACGCCGAAGCGGATTCCATATACCGACACTGTGCGATGACGACAGGCTGAAACCTTACGGGGGATGCAGGCTTTGCCTTGTAAGCATCGAGGGTATACCGCGCCCTGTGACCGCATGTACCACACCAGTGACAGATGGTATGGTGGTAGAGACATCAAATGACCATATAGAAAGGTTGAGGAGAACTATAGTTGAGCTCCTGTTAAGCGATCATCCTAACGACTGTATGACATGTGACAGGGCAGGAGACTGCACTCTGCAGGAGCTTGCCTATTTCTATGGCCTCAGGGACAACAGGTTCTGGGGTGAAAGAAGGCGTTATGAGGATGATGACCTGAACCCTTTTATAAAGAGGGATATGGAGAAATGTGTCCTCTGTGGTAAGTGTGTAAGGGTATGCCGTGAGGTGCAAGGGGTAGGTGCCATTGAAATATCTTATAGAGGTTTCGGTGCCAAGGTCTGTCCGCCATACGAAAGGGATCTCAACTGTGAGTTCTGCGGGCAGTGTGTTTCTTTGTGCCCGACCGGAGCATTGAGCGGCAAACAGTGGTCGGGCAAAGGCCGTGAAAAGGATGTAAAGAAGATCAAGACTGTTTGCCCGTACTGCGGCTGCGGCTGCAATCTCACATTACATGTAAGCAGAAATGAGGTAATAAGAGTATCATCTGAACCTGATACGATCAATGAAGGCTGGCTTTGCCCTAAGGGAAGGTTCGGATATGAGTTCATAAAGAGCCCGGACCTGCTTAAAAGCCCTCTTATAAGAAAGAACGGAAAGCTTGAAGAGGTAACATGGGATGAGGCGCTGAAGTTTGTGTCCGAAAAGCTTGGTTCTATCAAAGAAAAGTACGGCCCTGATGCTATAGGTGGTCTGTCATCCGCAAGGTGTACCAATGAGGAGAACTACCTGTTCCAAAAGTTCATAAGGGCCGGAATAGGCACAAATAATGTTGATCACTGTGCCAGGTTGTGACACAGCGCTACGGTGGCCGGTCTGGCCACAGTATTCGGCTCAGGAGCCATGTCGAACTCGATGCCGGAGATAGAGGATAATGACGTGCTCTTTGTAATAGGGTCCAACACCAAGGAGAACCATCCTATAGTAGCCCTCCGGATGATAAAGGCAATACAGAAAGGGGCCAAAATGATAGTTGCGGACCCCAGGAAGGTCCCCATGGTGAAGTTCGCGCATCTCTGGTTGCAGCAAAGGCCAGGAACTGACGTTGCACTCCTTAACTCCATAATGCACGTGATAGTAAAAGAGGATCTTATAGATAAGGAGTTCATAAAGGAGCATACGGAGGATTTTGAAGAGGTTGTAAAGGCCATTGAAGATTATACACCTGAAAAAGGAGAAGAGATAACAGGTGTTCCGGCAGAAAAGATAGTGGAGGCAGCCAGGATATATGCTGGTTCGCCGAATGCCGGGATATTCTATACGATGGGTATCACCCAGCATTCTCATGGTACCGAGAACGTTTTCTCTATAGCGAACCTGGCAATGATGACCGGTAACCTAGGTAAAGCAAGTGCCGGGGTAAATCCGTTAAGGGGGCAGAACAATGTCCAGGGTTCGACCGATATGGGATGTATCCCGAACAACTATCCCGGATACCAGAAAGTTGATATTAAAGAGAACCATGAAAAGTTCGAAAAGGCATGGGAAGCAAGGCTCTCAGAAAATATAGGCATGACCGCTACAGAGATGATAGACTCCGCTATGAAGGGCGATCTCAAGGCAGTTTATATAATGGGCGAGAATCCCGCAATGAGCGACCCTGATATCGAACATACAAAGAAGGCACTCGGAAAGCTCGATCTTCTTGTGGTGCAGGATATATTTCTTACTGAAACAGCTGAGCTCGCAGATGTAGTGCTCCCGGCAACCACGTTCGCATCCAAGGATGGCACTTTCACTAACACTGATAGAAGGGTCCAGCGTGTAAGAAAGGCCGTAACACCGGCAGGTGAGGCAAGAGATGATGCATGGATAATAAAACAGATCAGCGGTCTCATGGGATATGAGATGAAATATGATGGATCAGAAGATGTATTTAATGAGATAGGCACCGTATGGCCCGCTTTTGCGGGGATCAGCTACTCGAGGGTAGAGTCGGGAATGGGAGTCCAGTGGCCATGTCCGTCAAAGGACCATCCCGGGACACCGTTCCTGTTCGCGGGCGGGTTCCCGAGAGGGAAAGGGCGTTTTACGGCAGTATCCTACAGGGAGCCGGCAGAAATAACTGATAAAGAGTACCCGTTTGCACTTACTACGGGAAGAGAGCTATTTCACTACCATACCGGGACCATGACACGCCGCGTAAAGCCACTTGATGAGATATCGCCCGAGGCCTATGTAGAGATAAGGCCGGAGGACGCGTCTGAGCTTTCCGTTGAAAACGGATCACTCGTAAATGTAAGTTCAAGAAGGGGGACTATAAAGCTGAAGGCCAGGATCAGTGACAGGCCCGGAAGGGGAGTGGTCTTTATTCCTTTTCACTTCAAGGAAGCAGCTGCCAATGTTCTGACTAATACCGCTACGGACCCGATTTGTAAGATACCCGAGTTCAAGGTCTGTGCCGTTAAAGTAGAAAAAGGTTGATAGACCCTTTTTATTGATTTATTTGGTCGCACAAAGTATAGTATATATTCTTCGTAATATATTCCGGCTTTAGAACAGGATCAAGATAGATTTAACCATTTAATGGGAATAAGTAAAAGGAGGAAACAATTATGCCTATCGATCCAACCAAACATGCCGACTGGGAAGTAGCGGAAGCGGCAGAAAAGAACATGAAGACGGTCTACGAGCTCAGTGAGCAGCTTGGCCTTAAGAAGGAAGAGCTTTTGCCCCATGGCCATTATGTGGCAAAGCTTGATTTTAACATGATACTTGACAGGCTTAAGGACAGGCCTGACTGCAAGTATGTCGATGTAACTGCAATTACTCCTACACCCCTGGGTGAGGGTAAGTCAACGACAACAATGGGTCTTACACAGGGTCTGGGTAAAAGGGATAAGAACGTTATTGCGGCAATAAGACAGCCTTCGGGCGGACCGACCATGAACATCAAGGGATCCGCAGCAGGCGGAGGCCTCAGCCAGTGCATACCGCTGACCCCGTTCTCACTCGGCCTTACAGGAGACCTTAACGCTATAATGAACTCTCATAACCTGGCAATGGTGGCACTTACTTCACGCATGCAGCATGAGTTCAACTATAACGACGAACAGCTTGCAAAGAGGAACCTCAAGAGGCTCGATATAGACCCTCGTAACGTAGAGATGAAGTGGATCATAGATTTCTGTGCGCAGGCCCTTAGGGACATTACGATAGGTCAGGGCGGCAAGATGGACGGCTTCATGATGAAATCAGGGTTCGCAATTGCTGTTTCATCGGAGATCATGGCGATACTTTCTGTAGCTACGGACCTTAAGGATATGCGTGAAAGGATGGGGAAGATCGTTGTGGCATACGATAAACAGGGAAATCCTGTCACTACAGAGGACCTGGAAGTTGCTGGTGCCATGACAGCATGGATGGTGGAAGCCCTTAACCCGAACCTCATGCAGACCATAGAAGGGCAGCCGGTACTTGTACATGCCGGACCTTTTGCTAATATCGCTATCGGGCAGTCATCCATAATAGCTGACAGAGTAGGGTTGAAACTTGGTGACTACCACCTTACAGAGTCTGGTTTTGGTGCTGATATAGGGTTCGAGAAGTTCTGGAACCTCAAGTGTCGTTTCTCAGGGCTGAAGCCTAACGCTGCCGTGCTCGTTGCTACTATCAGGGCGCTCAAGTGTCACGGTGGTGCACCGATACCGGTTCCAGGTAAGCCTATGCCTGAAGAATACAAGTCAGAGAACGTTGGGTGGGTCGAGGAAGGCTGCAAGAACCTCGTGCATCATATCAACACTGTAAAGAAGGCAGGTATAAATCCGGTTGTTTGTGTCAATGCATTTTATACGGATACGGACAATGAGATAAATGCGGTCAAAAGGATCGCCGAGGAAGCAGGCGCACGTGTAGCGGTCTCTAAGCACTGGCAGTTCGGTGGTGAGGGCGCGGTCGAGCTTGCCGATGCGGTCATAGATGCATGTAATGAGCCTAATGATTTCAAGCTGCTATATGAACTTGAGACCCCGCTCAGGTCACGTATCGAGATGATTGCAGAGCAGGTATACGGGGCGGATGGGGTTGAGTATACTCCTGAGGCAATGGCAAAAGCAAAGAGGATGGAGGCCGACCCTGACATCAAGCAGCTTGGTACTTGCATGGTCAAGACGCACCTCAGCCTTTCGGACAATCCTAATCTGAAGGGTGTTCCTACAGGCTGGAAGCTTCTTGTAAGTGATATCCTTACGTACAAGGGCGCGGGATTCGTTGTACCGGTTGCAGGAGCGATCAAGCTCATGCCGGGGACAAGCTCAGATCCTGCATACAGGCGCGTAGATGTGGATACGGAGACCGGCAGAGTTAAAGGCTTATTTTAAGAAATAACCCTTAACCATAAGTATTAAAAGAAAAAATGGGGCTCATAAGAGCTCCATTTTTTTTAGTTACATGTTCATTATGACTCGAGTTTAATGGTTTGGTTTTGTTAAAGTAAGTAGTATATAAAATATATTTTGCGGAGGACGTAAATGCTTACAGACGAAGGTGCGCTTAACATCAAGTTGCTAGTTGCAGTATCATTTCTCGTACTTATCATTGTTGCCGGACTGCTCTTAGTCGATAAAGAGATGGTCGCAGGAGATGAGTATGGGATAATCGTATCAACCGGAGGGAAATACAGACTGGTTCCGCCCGGTCAGACGGTCAAGGTACTTCCGGTACTACACGAGTTCTTCAGAGTTTCAATATCGCCAAAGATCCTTTCATTGCTTGATGATGAAGGTATAAAGATAGGGTCAGAGAAACATGGATTTGTTACCCTGGAAAGTCAGCTGATGTATGATATCGGGGACATTGAAAACGCAGTGAAGAAGTTCGGCTATGCTGATACTCATCTTAAGATAAGGCAAGAGATAGCCAGGAATGTATCATCAATGCTTAAGGAAAAGTTTGAAGGGCCCCAGAGTGTTCAGGACACCATGAAAAGAGTAACAGTAATGGCTGAGACCAACATCGAGCTCAACGATATCCTGAACAGGGACGGGGTAAATATAGGTAAGGTAGAAATATCATACAAGTAGGTCTACTTTTCCCCTGATCTTACAGCGAAGTAGGGCTCCATCTTGCTTGCCCTCAGTGCCGGATATATTCCGGCAACAAGACCTGTCATAAGGGAAACCGATATTGTGAGCAGGAACACAGTTGCGATCACACGCGGAGAAGGCCATATATAGAGAAGCTCAAGAGCTGACATTATCTTGTTCTTGAACAGGAATATGAGGCTGCTTCCGAAGAGGATCCCGAAGATCCCACCGATCCCCGAGAGTGTGAGTGCCTCAAGAATTATCATCCTGAATATATCGGACCTCTTTGCGCCCATCGCCCGTAACAGACCGATCTCCCTTATTCTTTCATTTACGCTCATGCTGAAAATCACACCTAGCGATAGAATACCCATTACGAGTATTATCAGTATCGGAAGAATGAATGCGTTAAGTATCGATGTGAGCTGTCTTTTCACGGTAAGAGTAGATTCCTTGACATTGATCACTGAGACGGCCGGATAGTTCTTTTCAATCTTTTTTGTCAACTCTTTTATCTGCACATCATCTTTTGTTTTAACAAATATTGCGGATATGCCATTCGGGTCGATCTCACTTATGGGAACCGCTTTTGCATCTTCATCCGGGAACAGGTGAGAGAAGGATTCATCTTCTACCGGCTTCCTTGAACGGATCTTGTCAGCTTTGTCCAGTTCCTTGAGCTTGCTCAATAGCTTACTCGCGCCGGTGATCGGTATAAAAGCAGAGTTATCGAAGTATCCTAATCCTGTGGGCTCTAGGGTCGAAACAACTTTAAGCGTATTAGCGAAAAGATCTATGCTTTGACCGGGATAGTACTTTACAAGCTTGCCTACGACAAGGTCATACTCTCCCTGGTCCTGTCTCAGTGAGTATCTTATCCAGGGCGCTACGGTGAAATCTGTCTCGGGATCATAGGCGATGATAAGAATGCTCTCAACTATGCAGCAAGTCTTATAAGAGAATGGCTGGACATATAGTTGTGCTGACAGCTGGTCGATCTCTTCAAGTTTCGAAAGACCATCAACAATGCTTCTGTCCATATAGAACATTGTCGGACCTCCGCTTATAAGAACTGCCTGGGCAGACTTTACCTCTCCCTTAGGTACTACCATCAGGTCCGCTCCAAGCCTGCCTGCACCCAGTTCGAGAGTGTTCTCTATGCTGCGAGTAAGCAGGATATCAGAGAAGAAGGCCCCTATAACGATAGTCAGACTTATTACAAGCGCCAGAGACCTGAAACGTTTTCTTTTTATGTTTGAAGACGACAAGTGAGTAATGGTCACCTTTGTTGCAACAACTGCTTTCTTATGCAGGAGTGGAAGCAAAGACATAAGCAGAACGATGGCAGAAAGGAAACCTATGGTCAGCCGGACATATACATGAGCCCGGATGGATACGGTCTGTGCAAGTATTATAAGGGGTTCTTCGGATATGAGATAATAGCTTACCGGTCGCATTAAGACGGTCTGTACGACTCCGAACAGACCCATAACGGAGGAGATAAAAAGGGCTTTTCGATATCTAAGTGAGAGAGCCCCGGCAAAAATAGTAAGAGCCCCTAAATATATCTCCGGGTGATACCAGATACTGCATTCTGATGTTAGCATAGCCCCGGATGCGCCTCTAACGAAATCGAGAGGAAGGGCAAAGTGAGGTATCATCAACATCAGAATGCCGGATATGATCAATCCTAAAGCTATTCTCATTCTGTCCTTTTTAAAGTATTATGTGGGTCAATAATGAAGGTCTTTGACCGAAGTCCCCTCACTCACTTTTAAGTACACCCTGGCTCATTCTGTAACGCTTATTGCAACCCCTCGCAATATCGGTACTGTGCGTAACTATTAGAAATGTTATCTTCTGGTTTTCGTTCATATTGTGGAATAATCCGAGTATCTCCGATTCGGTCTCTTCGTCAAGGTCACCTGTAGGTTCATCTGCAAGGATTATCTCAGGCCTGTTTATAAAAGCCCGGGCTATAGCTACCCTTCGTTGTTGCCCACCGCTCAGTTGCGACGGGAAAGAATTGACCTTATCGGTAAGCTTGACCATCTCAATGAGCTCGCGCGCATAATCTTCAAATGGCTCGTCCGATTTACTGAATGCTGTGGGCAGCATCACGTTCTCAAGCACGTTCAGCGTCGGGATAAGACTTGCGAACTGATAAATGAAATTTATCTTCAGGTTCCTGAACTCTGAAAGGTCATCATCACTGATAGACCAGAGGTCTGTACCATCTATTACCACTGTCCCTGAATCTGGCTTAGTAAGACCTCCGATAAGGCTGAGCAATGTTGTCTTTCCGCTTCCTGAATGTCCGACGATAGATGTGAACTCACCCTGGTCTATTTTCAGGTCTACACCGTCAACCGCCTTGATAAGCTCGCTGCCGGCCTTATATGTTTTTGATATGTTCTTTACCTCTATCATTGATCCTCTCCTTAAGGTTGTTCTATTCGCCGCGTCTAATAGCCTCGTACGGCTCCATTCTCATAGATCTGATCGCAGGATACAGGGCTGCCAGGGTACCGGTAATAAAAGACAGGAACAGGCAAAAGCTTATAAGCAGGGAGAACTGAGCCGCTGAAGGCCAAAGATATGGAATATCCAGTGATGAGCGTATGAACCCCTTGAATATATAAAGGAACAGCCCTCCTGCAGATATCCCGATGATGCCGCCAGCTAATGACAATACAGATGCTTCAGTCATAACAAGCTTAAATATGTTACCCTTCTTTGCACCCATCGCCCTCAAAAGCCCTATCTCCCTCTGTCTTTCGTTGACAATCATTGAGAAAACGACCCCTATAAGGAGCATCGCCATGATCCATAGAACGATACTTATGGACAAAATGCTCCTTAACAAAATAAAGAGTTGCTTTCTTACAGATGCTATGACCTGCTCTGATACTATGGCCTTTACTCCCTCGATCTCGTGTTCGATGAATATAGCGACCCTTGCTGCTGTTATCTCAGGATTCACCTGGACGAGAACGGTTGATACCTTATCAAGGGGAATGTCGACCGTCTCCTTTCCCCTGGTAGCTGAATCTTCGGCTATCTTCCGAAGTCCCTTGAAAGGCATAAATACCGAATTGTCGATGAACTTCATTCCGGTTTCCTCAAGCATGCCCGCTATGGGTATATCAGTCCCATAGAACCTTACATTGGAGCCGACCGCATAAGCTGTAAGGGCACGGCCCATTATTGCTTCATTGTCCTCCAAGGGTCTGTTAAGACGCTTTGTAAGCCAGGGAATTATAGTAAAATCGTTATTGGGGTCAAAACCTATAAGAAGCATATCAGCCACATCGCAGCATTCATATTCAGATGACTGCAGAAAAAGCTGGCTTGCCGCCTTTTTTACACCTTCTGTTTGTCTTACTTTATCTTCTATGCGTTTGTCCATGTAGAAAGTAGAGGGATCTCCGGCTAAAAGGGCGGTCTTTGCCTTCATTTCCGCATTTGCAGGTACTACCATAATATCTGCACCAAGCCTTTCCGTGCCCCTTCTCAGGCTGGTCTCGACGGAGTCCATGATAGTGGTTATAGAAAAGAGTGTCCCCGCTACGACTGCAACAGATACAGCTATCGCAAGGGACCTGAAGATCTTACGGCGTATGTTCTGATTAGCTATGTGAAATAGAGTTATCTTTATCAACCTAATACCTCTGAGTAGCAGAACAAACAAACATTCAGTTCGTATATTCTATAACTTGGGGGGCACAAAAATCAAAAAAAAGAGGGGAGGAATATCCTCCCCTCTTTTAATGGAACTAAAAATGGTTCTTATTCTTCACAACCTGCCGGGAATTTCTTTGCGTTCCAGTCAACATCAAGAGCGCATAGGAAAGCCCTTCCGCCATCCTTTGTTTCAGGGATCTCAAGACCGATAGCACCGTGACATGACGTACATGCTGAGTACTGTTTTACGACCCTCTTGGTCTTCATGTCAACAACTATGATAGCGCTGTCAGCCCTTGTCGGAAGCTGCCTTGCAGCAACAAGAGCATATTTTCCATCAGGTGAGAAAGAAACATCATGAGGATTTCCGCCGGTTATGACGAAGTCCTTGACCTTTCCACTCTTAAGATCAACAATAGATACTCCACCAGGCGTTCCGCCATCTTCAGCATAGCCTACGCCGTATGGCTTTCCTGCCTTAAGCTCATTACCTTCGGACTGCCAAAGCTCTGTACCGTCAGGGCTTACCCTTGCACGGTGAATGAAGTTACCAACGCCTTCGATCTTTCCGATAACCTTCTTCTTCTTGACATCTATGATCGAAACGAAACCGCCCGGCATATCTGAAGCGTATGCCTTTTTTCCGTCCTTAGAGAAATCAATTCCGCATATGGACTTGCTTACCTTTATAACGTCGGCGAGTTTCTTCTTTTTAGGGTCATAGATATAAATGGAACCGTCCTTCATGTCAGATACCCAAACGGTACCGTCAGGGGCTACCATCGAACCACAATGCTTGTGACCAAGCTTCATCCACTCGGTCTGCTTACCGGTTACAAGATTAACCTCTTTTGCATGTCCGTCAAGGCTGAACATGTAGAGAGTCTTTCCGTCCTTCGAAACGGTAAGTGCATCTGAAGGCTTTCCGTGAACGATCCTCTTTACGCTGCCATCAGAAAGATCTACCACTGCAACATGACCACCGTGTGTCTGCAGATAAGCGATACCTGAAAGTTTTGGTGAAAAATCATAACTAGAACCAGCGCCTGAGCTAGAAGCGGAACCAGCATAAGCGACAGCTCCGAAAGCGAGAAGCGATAAAGCCATTAATGCGATTACAAATTTTCTTGTCATTTACATCCTCCCCGTCTGAGTGTTTTTAGCTTTAAAAGCTTTTTGGTTAGTACGAACAGCGACTAAATTCCCTATCACCTCCTCTCCTAGTGAGTGTATTTGATTTAAGTCTCCCCTAAGCTGAAATCGTTCTTTTGTGTATAAACTAAAATATAACAGAAAGGAATTATTGTCAACTTCAAATTAAAATTTTAGATTACCTATACAGGGCTAAGGTGTACAAATTAATAATAAATTCTAAAAAATAAAGCCCGGGACCATTTCGGGTCCCGGGCTTTGATAATGTCTGATAAGAACTAATCCATATCCTGCATGGGCTTGATGAACAGGAAGTATACCATCGTCCAGTTGCCGAGGATAGTGAAGATAGTGGCTATTATGCTTGCCATAGCGAGTGTCGAAAAACCGGTAAGACCATGACCAACATTACACCCACCGCCAATAACAGCACCAACACCCATTATGAGGCCGCCTACGAACACCCTGAGCTGCTCCGCGGCGCCAGGTGCCTTAAGCTTGAACTCCTTAAGTGCTATGGCACTTATGGCTGCCCCGATAGGGGTGCCTATAACAAGAAAAGCACTCCATGTTGGCTCTTTACCAAGCATGAACGACCTGAAAAGCTCCGCCGTAGGGCCTGTATACGAAACACCTCTGGCTCCGCCTCCCCATTTCTCTGAGGCATACCATGCGACCACAATTACAAGACCTATCAAGAGGCCTGCAACCGGCCATGAGTAACCCTTCTGAGGTTTGGGCACTCCGCCCCTGAAGAGGAAGGGAAGGGCAACAACGATCAGGATTGCTATCAGGATCCACTTTGAGTTTCCTTCGAGTCCGAAGAGATTGTTGAGGGTTAACTGTCGGGCAAATCCTTCATAAGCATCCAGCTGTTCCCAATTCATTAATTTTATCCCCTCATCCGTCTTCCAGAGCATGAAGCTTCTGAGGAAGTTCTTTACAGGCGCAAGGAGTCCGCTCTGAGTAGTCAATATCCCTATAAGAAAACCGAGCACTGCTACCCAGGCGGCGAACATACCTTCGCCTACCCTGTACCAGACACCGCTACCGCATCCGCCTGCCAACACGATACCAAGGCCGAATATGTAACCTCCCACAATATTGGCAATAGGAGCAAAGGCCTGTCTTCTAAGCTCCTCGATCTGCCCTATCGACTCAAGAGCATTAGCACCTACGATTGTAACAAGAAGAGCGAGGATATAGGCCTTGAACAAAGTATAATCGTTAATGAAAAGGACATCTCTGAAAGCAGAGTTCATGCAGTAGCGCCCCCTTTGCAGAACCCAGCCGGCGGCAATGCCAACAATAAGACCTGATACAACCAATGAAACCATAGTTTTGCCCTCCCGTATTAATATAAATAGCCAGAATGGCTATCGAAATGAATTTATCAGTATGATAAAGAATATGTCAATTTAATATATGCATAAAGACATTAAGGTATTTTATAGACCTATAAGATAAACTTTTTGTTATGGAGTGCTTTCGCACTGTTTCATTTGAGAAATGTATGGTCAACCTGAGCCAGGAAAAGGTTATCAGATACCAAAATTGACAATGGAATAAGCGTATGATAACGTTTAATCAAACTTGCACTATATAAGATGAAAGACGAAAAGACAGAACATAACATATTGAACTATGTGCTTTTAGGGTCGTTCCTGGGAGGCCTCGTCGGTACTACAGTTGCTCTTATGGTACTTGCAAGCGATGAAGAGGAGCTCAAGGAGGAGGTAAAGGAATTGCAGAGAGAGTTTCTTGAACCGGTCAGAGACAGGTTTACCGCTCTTATAGATAATTTCGGCGAAGCATTCAAACAGGCTATGAGCGATGCATATGAAAAGGCCGGAACACTACCGGAGGACGGATCGGGCGAGTGACGTTCTCTAATATTTACCCCTGTTATTAGGAATATATTGAATGGATACTGAACTTTTCCTGTTACTTTTATTCATATTACTGTTGGTTCTCAGCGCATTTATCATTCCTCTGCTGATAAGGTTGATGAAGATGAGCAGTTCAATTGAGGATGTTACGAGAGACCTGGACAGGACCGTTCAGAAACTTAATGACGTTGTCGAATCGGTAGAAGGTTCGGTCAGTAATGTCCGGGATATAACCGAACCGATCGGAGAGATCGGAAAAGAGATGAAGAAAGTCTGGAGGGCTATAAAGGAGACAGAGGGATATGTAACAAACATGAAAGGACAGTTGCACGCATTCAGTTATGCTGCAAGAACTACACTTGATGCCCTATCTGAGGGATTGTTCAAAAAGAAAGGGGAGAAAGGAGAAAAAGCTTCTGAGGATCAATGATCAAATGAACTGATCTCCTTCTCTACGGTATTAACGTCAATATCATCAAGACATTTCATGTCTTCACACTTTCTTCTGAAACATGGAGCACAATCAGTGTCACTTCTGATTATTTTACCCCTTGATCTGAAAGGCCCCGTCAGGACCTCGCTTGTAGGGCCGAATATCGCAAATACAGGGCGGTCAAGGGCAGCAGCTATATGCATCGGTCCGGTATCATTGG
This sequence comes from Nitrospirota bacterium, assembly GCA_020351835.1. Lineage (GTDB taxonomy): Bacteria > Nitrospirota > Thermodesulfovibrionia > Thermodesulfovibrionales > BMS3Bbin05 > BMS3Bbin05. The sequence continues at coordinate 1,914,457 of CP070669.1, read as the reverse complement.
TCAGAACGAACTTTGCTCCTCTTATTATACTTATCATCTCTTTAAGTGATGTCCTGCCCGCGAGATCTAATGCATTGCCATTAGATGAGGCGGCAACCGAACCACATATCGCCTTCTCTGAACTGCTTCCGAGGATCACTGCCTTGATCGAAAGGCGAGATATTAGTTGACCGAACCTTTCCGGAGCCCACCTCTTTGTTTCCCATCTTCCTCCCGGGACGACAACGCAGTACTCGCTCGGTATTGGAAACTTGTCCTTAAGGGCATAGTTATCACCGGTATCAGTGAATGGGAACTCGATATCCGATATTTCACATCCGAGATGAGATGCGATCCTAAGATATCTTTCCACGGCATGACTCTCTTTCCCGCCAGTTACTCTTTCATTATAGAAGAAGCGACTTCCCTCACGAGCCTCGCCGAAACCGATTATTCTATTGGAGTGGGTCATCCGGGATATTATTCCGCTCCTCAATAGCCCCTGAAGGTCGATTACCAGATCATACCTTTCATTCCTCAGAGACCTCCCAAGGGTGATCAGCTCTCTGATAGTTCTCATTATTTTTGAGACATTCTTCCAAGAGTCCTTATCTATCGTCCATAACTTGTCTATCATCGGATGTCCTTCCAGAAGCTCATGCAGCCCTCTTGATATGACCCAGTCGATGGAGGCAGCTTTGAAACATTTCTTTATCGAGGCGAGGAAAGGCAGGCTGTGGACAACATCCCCAAGAGAGCTGGGTTTTACAATAAGTATCTTGCTAATATTTTGCATCACGAATTATAACCGATGACATGCACAAACATCTATTTGGCATAGATGCATAACTCTGGTATGATTAATTCAATACTCTAAATGTTCCCTAAGATAATTAATGGAGGCTTAATATGAAGCCTGTCAGAACATTCAAGGTAAGGCCCGCTATCCCCGAAAGGCTGAATATGCTGGAGTACTTGTCCAACAACCTTTGGTGGAGCTGGAACTACGATTGCGTATCTCTTTTCAGGCGCCTGGACCCGGACCTCTGGGAAGCTACTGAGCATAACCCTATTAAGCTACTCGGTATAGTTGATCAGAGCAGGCTTGACGAGCTTTCAACGGATACAGGCTTTCTTGAACATTACGAAAGGGTAGCAAATAGCTTCAAATCGTATGTAGAAGAAACAAAATGGTGTGAACAGTGTTATGGCAAGAAGGAGCCCACGGTAGCCTATTTCTCTGCGGAGTTCGGTATCTCGGAGTCCCTTCCTATTTATTCCGGAGGTCTCGGGATACTTGCGGGAGACCACCTGAAGTCATCATCAGACCTTGGCATACCACTTGTAGGAATTGGACTGCTTTATCAGAAGGGTTATTTCAGGCAGTACCTGAATTATGAAGGGTGGCAGGGTGAGCGATATCCCGTTAATGATTTTTACAATATGCCGATAACGGAGGTAATTGACAAAGAGGGTAATGATCTATCTGTGCAGTTATCCTTTCCTAAAGGGGACGTAACAGCCAAGATCTGGCAGGCTAAAGTAGGGAATATAACACTTTATCTTCTTGATACCAATGTAGAACAGAACATAGAGGAGTACAGGAGCATAACGGACGAGCTTTACGGTGGGGACCAGGAAAGAAGGATACAGCAGGAGATGGTGCTTGGTATCGGAGGTGTAAGAGCGATAGATAAATTAGGGATCGAACCCATGGTATATCATATGAACGAGGGGCATTCAGCCTTCCTTGGCCTTGAAAGGATAAGGTTGCTAATTAATAGGGACGGGATATCCCTGGAAGAAGCGGTTGTAGTTGCAAAGGCCGGTTCAATATTTACAACTCATACACCTGTCCCGGCCGGTATAGACGTTTTCCCGATCGACCTTGTGAAAAAGTATTTTTCTAGCTATATAACGGATCTGGGGTTATCAATGGAACATTTCCTGGAGTTCGGATGGGACAGAGCGGGAGGTGCACAGACGGGATTTTCAATGGCTGTGCTGGCCTTTAACCTGTCTGACTCTTTCAACGGAGTAAGCAGGCTTCATGGCCAGGTTTCACAGAACCTTTTTAGTGAGCTGTGGCCAGATTTGCCAGATGAAGAGGTTCCCATATCATCGATAACGAACGGTGTTCATCACAGGTCCTGGATCTCACATGAGATGGAGGGCCTCTACATTCGATATGCGGGAGAAAGATGGCTGACCAATCCTGAAGATCAGGAGGTCTGGCAGAACGTCAGCGGCATGCCTGATAAGGAGCTTTGGGACACTCATGAGATGAGGAGGGACAAACTTGTTATGGCGGCAAGGGATATGCTTGAGAGGCAGCTTATAAAAAGAGGAGCTCCAAGCGCAGAGGTTAATAGGGCTGGAAGCGTGCTTAACCCAAAAGCACTGACCATAGGGTTTGCCAGAAGGTTTGCCACGTACAAGAGGGCGGACCTCGTCCTGCGAAACCCGGACAGACTTGCCGAGATTCTTGGAAACAAAGATATGCCTGTTCAGATCATATTCTCGGGGAAGGCGCATCCAAGGGATAACCCGGGCAAAGAGCTGATCAGGGACCTGATAGGACTTGCTGAGCGAGATGACTTCAGGGACGGGATAGTATTTATAGAGGATTACGATATGAACATAGCGCGCTATCTGGTACAAGGAGTTGATATTTGGCTTAATACTCCAAGGAGGTTGTACGAAGCATCTGGAACAAGCGGAATGAAGGCGGCAGCTAACGGGGCACTGAACATGAGCATACTGGACGGGTGGTGGGATGAAGCATACGCCGAAGGGGTAGGGTGGGCTATAGGAAAGGGCGAAGAGTATGATGATATAGATTACCAGTATGATGTTGAGGCCAATGCAATTTATGATCTTCTCCAGAAGGAAGTAATACCTCTGTTCTATACAAGGGACAACAGCGGTGTTCCTAGGGAGTGGGTTAAGCACATGAAAAGCTCGATAATGAGGATATGTCCTGTCTTTAATTCACACAGAATGGTGTTCGATTACAATGAGAGGTTCTACGTGGATTCTGAGATAAGACTAAAGAATCTGATCATGAACGATTACGAGCGCGCAAAACGGTTATCGGGATACAAAGAAAGACTGAAAAGGTCGTGGGACAGGATAAGGATAGAGGGCATCACATGTGATGTCGGAAATAGCATGATAGTAGGCGGGAAAATTGGCATATCCGTGAAGGTATCTGTGGATGGGATAGGACCTGATGAGATAGATGTGCAGGTCTTTGAAGGCAAAGTGGAAAGTGACGGAAATATCAGAAAAGGGCGGCCGGTAAGTCTGGTATCATACAAGGAACTAGGGAAGGGGGCTTTCGAGTATAGCGGCGGTTTTTCGTGCTCCGAAAGCGGACACCAGGGGTATACCGTGAGGATATTGCCAAAATTCAGCGATCTTAAGAACCCCTATATGCCTGGGTTTATCAAGTGGGCATAGTGATCACGTACTTTCATAGCTGTCTATGAGCGAGATACAATCTTCAAGGCCAGTTCCTTTAAGATCAGAATGATCGTCAGGACGGTCATCTGTCATACCGGCAAACACCGTTGTGCATCCTGCTAACTTCCCTGCTTTCATATCAGATACTTTATCTCCGACACAGAACGACCGAGTGAGGTCTATCTTGTGTTCTGCACGGGCCTTAAGCAGCATTCCATGAAAAGGCTTCCTGCATGAGCACCTGTCATCCGGATGGTGTGGGCAGTAGTAGAAATCATCGAAACCATATTTATCGATAAAGATCCTGTTAACATCTTTGACGAACTGATCATCAACGATCCCCCGCGCTATCCCCGACTGGTTTGTTATACCTATGATCTTGTAACCATTTTCTTTAAGTATTTTGATGCGTTCTATTGACGGGAATATCTCAAGATCATCATATGATCTGAGGTAGTTGGCATCTTTGCATAGGGTTCCGTCCCTGTCGAAGAATACCGCGCGCTCGCTGCAGCGCAGATCAAGAATGCCTGAAAAGACATCTTCCGGCCTTATCAGTTCCATGCACTTAAGGTGGCCGAACCTGCAGGTCCTTTCAAAACACGGTGAGCACTCAATGTCAGAACTCATAACAATATGTTCGAACGAGAACTCAGCACCATCAAATGAGCTCTCAGGGGGGCCGGTCAGTTCGGGTGATGTCGACCCAAAAAGTGCGACCAGCGGAGTGCCACTTGCATAGCATATATGCATAGGCCCTGAGTCGTTCGATACTACGATGTCACACTCAGGGATAAGGTCGCACAGTTCATAAAGAGTGGTCTTTCCTGACATGTCCAGAAGAGATGACCCGTGGACATGGTCAATATCTATCAAATTATATATTTCATTGCAGATAGTTACCTCTTTTGCTGAACCGAACAATACAACAGACCCGTTAAGGTCAGATATGATCATTTTTGCTAATTCTGCAAAATTGTTACTGCTCCATCTCTTAGCTGATCCATATGCTGCGCCAGGATTCAGCCCTATAACGGGTCTTTTAAGATGAGCCAGTTTATTACGGCCCGACATGCGATCATCGAGGTTCGGGTATATCCAGGGTAGCTTATATGTAACGTCAAGGCCTGAACGTCTCAACATCTCCAGGTAATAATCTATATGGTGTAAACTGAGTATATCCTTATCTGCCTTGATAGGTCTGCTTAAAAGCATCCCACGCCCATCTCTGCTATAACCTATCCTTTCAGGTATTCGGGAAATAAATGATATCAGGGCTGCATCTATAGCGTTTTGAAGAAGGTAACTGCGATCGAAAGACAGTTTCTTTATTACCCTTGCGGCCCTGAACTTGCCGGTGATGCCTCTGTATTCGTCCTTATACTCAAGGATATCATTTATATTCGGGTCAATTCTGAAAAGTTCACTTACCCACGACTTTACAAATAATGATATCAGACCGTCTTTGAAATTGTCCCTTATGGAACGAATGGCGGGCATGGTCATAACGGCGTCCCCGACCCAGTTAACTCCTCTTATCAATATCCTTTCTAAGCCCATTTTTTAATTGAAAATGATCCTAATGGTGTTATGTTATCAGATTGTAACTTGGCGAATAAAGAACGATGAAGCCGGTATATGAATAAGAATTATAATATGGAGCGGGCGACGGGATTCGAACCCGCGACCCTCAGCTTGGGAAGCTGAAACTCTACCACTGAGTTACGCCCGCTCGACAGATATAATTAAAAACATAATTTCAGGTTAAAGTCAAACTTCGGGATACGTGATGAACGTAAAAAGAGGAGGCCATTCTGTGAAGACGGTCCTCCTCTTTAAGCATTAATATGATGTTAGCAGGAACCTTTGCACTTACAGGTCGTAGCTGCTTTCTTTGATACTTTTCTGATGACCATGAGGCCACCCCCTTTCTTAGGGATCCACCGGCTTAATGCCGATAAATAAGTATAACAAAAAAATAATCAAAATTGAACACCTGCTCAGAGGTCGAGGAAGAACTTTAAAAAGTCTATAACTTCGGCCTGAGTGCTTACAAAGTACTCTGATTCTGGATTCCCTCCCACACTTACTGATACCCCTCCGTCTCCAATCTCCTTGAACGCGTCTTCATCAGTTGTATCGTCTCCTATGTAAACAGGGAGCGTCCCTTCTCCATAGTTCTTCATGATCCATCTGACCGCGTCACCTTTGTTCCATGCCTTTACAGGTCTTATCTCAAATACCTTCTTGCCGGAGGTTATCCTGAAAATGTCCTCACATCCCTTGGTAACATTGTTAAATATGGAGAAAAGCTCTCCGTGGTCCTTCGTCCACACCTTCCTGTAATGTACGCTTGCTGTAATGCCCTTATCCTCTATCAACACTCCGGGAATGTGGGTAAGCTCATTCTCCAGTCTTTTGAGGATATCCTTCAATCTGGACCTCACGTCAGTAAAGTCCTGGCTCAGGAACATCTCGTCTCCGCTCCATATCTCAGAACCATGGTTCCCCGCATAGTATATGTCATTTATCTGGACCATGTTCATTATATCTTCTAACTGTCTGCCCGAAATTATGGCGACCTTGTACTTGCCCTTTAGCATATTAATGATCTCCCTGGTGGCATCATTAATGACTGCTGTCTCAGGTGTCTCCGCTATCGGTGCAAGAGTGCCGTCGTAGTCAAGGAAAAGGAACAGTTCCTTTGATGAAAGCTCCTTCCTCAGCTGAGCGCTGCTATCGAAAAAGTCCTTGCACTCCTTCAACATTACCGACGAGACCGAGGCCACTTCGGATAATATATCCAGGATCCATTTATAAATATCGTTATCAATGATCTGCTTTCTGAGCACTCTCATCCTGTTCTTTCGTTCATCTTCAGACATCTTTAAGACAATATTAATGCTATCCGCAAAGTTCTCCGTATCGTATGGGTTCACAAGAATAGCGCCGTCAAGCTCTTCGGCAGCACCGGCCATCTCACTAAGAATGAGAGTTCCTTTCTCATCGACCTGAGAGGCGGCAAATTCCTTCGCTACAAGGTTCATTCCGTCGTATATTGAGCTTATGATCCCTATATCAGCCATCCTGTAGTATGCAACAAGGTCTTTATGGTCAACTTTATTGTCCAGATAAATGATAGGTTGCCAGTCCGGTGTTCCGTATCGGGAATTTATTCCGGATGCCATGGCCTCAACCCCCTTCTTATAACTAAGATAAGGCTCTTTCAGCCTTGTTGGAACAGCTAACTGAACAAAAGAGAATATGCCTCTGAAACTGTCATATTTCTCAAAGAAGAGATTAAGTGCCTGAAGCCTCATCATCAGCCCCTTGGTGTACTCAAGGCGGTCTACACCTATTCCGATCATTGGAGGAAGATGCAGCTTCCTTTTCAGATTTATCATCGCTCTCTCTGTTCTCTTTGAGCTGCTCATCGTTTCAAAGTTCTTGAAGTCTATGCTTATCGGAAATGCCTTTAACCTTGTGGTGTGTCCCCTATAAGTAATGGTCAGGTTATCTTGGTCGATAGTGGCGTCGATGCTGTTCTCAATGCAATCCATGAAATTAGCAGCAAATATAGGGAGCTGGAAACCTATTATATCATTGCCGAGAAGGCCTTCCAGTACCTGGGAGTGCCTTGGGCATGCCCTAAAAACGCTCCAGTCAGGCCATGGTATGTGCCAGAAGTGAATAGTTGTGAGATCCGGGCGCTTTTCCTTTATAAGCTTAGGAGCTATGCATAGATGATAATCATGGATCCAGATCACAGAGTTTTCGTGGGCTTCTTCAAGTGCCGCTTCCGCGAAAAGAAAATTAGCTCTTACATATCCTTCCCAGTATCTGCGCCTAAAATATATCCTGTTAAGTGCGGTGTGGCAAAGAGGCCACAGCACCTGGTTGGAATAACCATGGTAATAATTGTCGACAAGTCCCTTGTTCAGCCATACCCTTTTTAAAATATAAGCATTATCTCCTTCGGGGACAGATACTCTATCATTTTCATCAACTGTATCTCTATCGGCACTTCCGCTTCCCCATGCTATCCAGGTCCCCCCAACAGCCTTAAGGACATTGTCCATTGCAGATGTCAATCCACCTGCAGGACTTTCAGTTTTGATACCAGCTAATGTTTTTTTGTGAACATAGGGCTCCCGGTTGGAGATTATTACAAGGTTTCTTTCGGAGAAGTTCTCCTCAATGAATGCGTTAAGCTGAGCCTCTGTCATATGTTGAACATGGGCCTGTCACCGTTCTCAATGGTATACCACACAGAAAGATAATCCCTTGTCTGCCTGGTCAGGAGAAAATTGTTGCGAACATACTCTCTTCCCTGCTCTCCCATACGTTCGATCATGACAGGGTTATTAAGGAACTGGCGTATCCTGAAAGCAGCTCCTTCAGCGGTTCTTACCAGAAATCCTGTATACCTGTGAACTATCTGAAGAGGTATGCCTCCGGTTGCCCCGCCTATGACAGGCTTCCCCTTCCACATAGCTTCGGATACCGTGAGACCAAAACCTTCTTTCAGGGATTTCTGCATTACTATAGTTGCCGCCCGCTGTAGCGCATTGATGTCCTTGTCACTGAAAGGAGGAAGCAGAAGAATATGTATATCCGGATCGTCAGATGCGAACTCTTTTACCTCATTGAGGACCTCTGCTCCTTCCGGATCGTCGGATGCCGGACTGCCTGCAAGGACCAGTACACAGTCATTATATTTTTTTACTAGCCTGTATGCCTGAATAACACCTATAGGATCTTTGAATCGGTCAAAACGTGATACCTGTAATATCATAGGTCTTTCAGGATCGAGGTTGAACTTGTCCATAGTTCCCTGGATCTCATCAGCTGACAGTTCCCTGTTCTTTTCACTTAGAGGATCAATGGAAGGCGGAATAATGAACTCGCTTATGCCCATGGCACGTGCAAAGCTCGGCATGGAAAAGATCGCCGAGTCGTATTTCTTGCAATACCTGATCAGCTGATCACAAACATCTCCATAAGGGTTTGAAGCGTCAATATGACATCTCCATATCCATGTCCCGTTCTCCCGGAACTCGATCAGAGGCAGCGGCTGTGGGTCATGTATGAGGTATGCATCTGCTTCAAGGGCGAGGTCGGATAGGTTTCTCTTGTTTACATCAAAGTGGTAATCCCACATTGACTTTGTGAACTTCTGGGGGTTCCCCTGAATGGCATTATGTATCCGCTTTGTTATATCAAAGAACTTATCATCACCATTTATGACATCCCATCTGGCATCTATCCCGATATCTGCCATTAGAGGGATCATCCTCTGGAGGATCTCGGCTACACCGCCGCCTTCTTTCGTGGAGTTAATGTGAAGAAATGACCTGTCCCGGAAATGTTCTCCGAGCTTGTTCAAAAGAATGAGATCGCCTTTAGGGGCTATGTTCTGATATCTGTCTATCACTGTTCTGCCTGTCCTATTGAGTCCATATCTTTCTTGACCTCTTCGGTTATTAACTCCTCAAGATGCTCACGGATACCGTCAATGTTATGCATGAACAGATCTATTGCCCTTATTTTTTCTGCCAGATCATCTTTTCCCAAAACCTCTTCTACCCACTTGGAGAAATCATCAACGCTCTGTCCCAGTCTTGACCTTGCTTCAAAAAAATGGAAATAGATCGATGCCGGATCAACGTGCTGAATAGCGATCAGGAACTCTGCCAGGTTGCGGGCAGCGACCCCTGAATTAAAAATGATGGCAGATGTATCGAGGAAGTAGAATTCGCTTCCCGGCAATGCATCACGGGGCTCGGGAAAGTTCTTAAGATATGAATCGATAACGTTAATAAGTACTTTCCTCAGGGCTGATATATTGCCGTATTCATACGGATCTATGTTCGATAGCTGTTCAGATAAGGCTCTGTCCTCCAGGCTCTCACCGACCCATTGGGCAAAATCGCTTGTGTATTCCAGCAGGTTGCCCTTAAGAAAATACTGGTAGGTATGATGATAAATAGATTCATCACTGACGAGGTTGATCAGGTCTCTTAGTTGCTTAAGGCTGTTGGCCTTATAGCCCGTTGACTTCGGAATATTGATACACTGTCTGAACTGAAAAGGTTTAACGGTGTTTGCCATTGTGGTCCTTCAATTCATTGAATTCAATAGATAATCTGGTACTGTCATCGACCATTTATTAAGTTATAAAGGATTCCGTAGATATTTGCAAGGAACGGGAGTAACTTAATGAATGATGCATATTACTGACCGCTACTGATCCCTTTTAAATGATTAGACTTTTTTTATAAAAGGCTATAAAGTTATCAATATGAACTTATCCGGTATCTTTTATTCACAGCTGGGAATGTTTGTCACCCAGTCAGTATTCCACTCATTAATTGCTGCCATAATTATTAGGAGGTCTCTAAGGATATGGTCAGTGGAAGGACCTCTGAGCAGACAGAGATACCTCAATATATTAATGGCTGTGCCGATCATCTCTTATCCTCTGTATCAGGTGCTAGATCCTGTAAGAGGGACTGCCAGTTTCAGAATAAATGCATTGTTCGATTCCCATAGGTGGCTAATGATGGAAGCTTTCGGTATAGTTCCTGTATACGCTCTTTTTGGTGCAATGTTGATATTCTTTACGGGGATCTTTGCAGTTCAGGAACTTATTCCAATAATAAGACACCTCAGGACATCCGGATCTAACGATAATGATCTGAAGGAAATAAGTCTTTCCAGATATTTTAAAGCCGATGCGGAGAACACCGGTACCAGGGGTATAATCCTTTATACGTTCGATGATGACGAGCCCTGTATATAATCATCTACAGGAAGGGATCCTGCCATCTACCTTTCCACCGGCAGTATCAGGGCACATAATGATGATCAGATCAGGGCTGCTATAGCTCATGAACTGGCCCATATTGATAGAAGTAAAAGACCCATGATGATCTTAATGTTCGTTCTGAGGGCCATCATGTTCTACAATCCTGTCATATTATTTATATTCAGGAAAATAGTTCAGGAAGAAGAAAAGATATGTGATGATATGGCAGTTTCGATGACAGGAGACCATGTTCCCCTGGCACAGATACTTAGGGAGCAGTTCAATAAAGAGGCCTATAACAAAGAGGCCTCGTTTGGGGTTTCCCGTGTCAAGGAATCTGCAATAGAGTATAGCCACACCTTACATCTTAATGAGAGGATCAACAGGCTTGATAACAGAAAGATAGAGCCGGACAGATGGGACTACTGGGTCAAACTTGTAATAACATTGATGGTTATAGGCGTGATCAACTATTATGTTGTATAGCTAAGAGGGATAAGGGTGAAAAAAGGTCTTAAGAGGATAGTGCTGTATGTTCTTCTGGTTCTGGCAGTGGCCATAACACTCAAGGCCATCAACTACCTGCCAGAGCTTATACAGAGGGATACGCTAAGGGAATATGAGGACGTCGAAGGGATCAGGAGGGAGCTAGGGATCAAGGTTTATGTCCCCGCATATTTGCCGGCAGGCATCAAGTGGCCGCCGTCAACTATAATGGCTCAAAAAAGGCCTTTCAAGGCGATATTTATGCTATATCGGGACTCGGTATCAGGCGGTAACATGCTATCAGTACATCAGTCCGAAACAAGAGACTTCATAAGGTATCGGGCATTCGGGTTCAAAGAGGTAACGCAGCGTGCAGAACATGATCTCGTCGGAAGGAAAGCCTTGCTCGAAGTTGGGAAATGCAGCGACGGGGACCAATGCAGTCGCATTTCATGGGAAGAGGATGGTGCATTTATTAAGATAGAGATGAGGTCCGGGCCGTTCGATGCTATCAGGCTGGCCGAGAGCATAAGGCCCAGATAGACCGCTTTGCTTTTTAGCCGGTCCCATACGTAACTTGCCTTAATTTAGCAAAGAAATCCACTTAACTACGATAAAAAAACCCCGAAACTAGGAAGTTCTTCCAATTGTTGCCTCCATGAATCACTGGTAAGCTTTAGTCAAGGACTAAAGAAAGGAGGTGAAAGAAATGTTAAAGCACAAGGGAGGACATAAGGTAGGGAAAGGGACCTATTGGAACCTTTCGGAAAGTCGAAGGATAGACATTGAAAAGGACGGAGTGCTTCCTGGAGATGATGGTATCACTTATCTCAGAATGCCTACCGGACTGGTCGTAGCGCTTGGCCCGTTCATAGGTTTGGCTTTCTTCATCGTGTTCCCACTAATTGCGATCGGTACATTCCTGACCGTTCTTGTGGTAAAGGCGGTGAACAGTGTGGTTAACCTGGGAAGCAAGATGGTCTATTTCGAATGGAGACCTACTGAAGCCTATCTTGGAGGAAAGAAGAAAAAGGAAAAAGCTGATAAGGAAGAGAAAGCAAAGGAAAATGACAGTAAGTAGTAAACGTAATGAAAAAATGAATTAATAAGAACATAAAAGGAGGTGTAACATGAAAACACTTTTTGATTTCATTACCCACGTAAAAGGTATTGAATACTTGATAGCTGTATCAAGTATCATTCTTTTCATAGTTATGTGGGAGGTATTGAAGAAGAAGCCTTTTGGCGAGATGCGAACAACATTGAATGATGATGTCGCGTACCTTAAGGATGAGGGAAGGTCCGGTGTTATGAAAAAGACCGGAAGATTGATAGCTGCCCCTTTTATAGGGATAGCTTATGTCGTTGCTCTTCCGTTCGCATTCCTGTTCGCGCTGTCAATGGGGATATGGTCCCTGATCACAAAGGCGATAGGCGGCGCTCTTAACCTGGTAGGGCTAGGTTCGTCCTTCGAATGGAGACCAACCGAAGCCTACCTGGCAGGCAAGAAGAAGAAAGGCTCTGAAGAGAGTCAGAACCTGGAAGACAGTGAAGAGTAATATTCAGAACAGGAGGGACTCAAAAATGAAAAAAAAGGGAGCTGTTCTTCTTATAACATTGCTATCCTGCATTTTCGTGACTTTAAGCTATGCAGAGATAAATAGCCCTTCCTCTGTTGTCCTTGACAGTATGGTCGATCAATATAGCGCGGTAACATTCGATCATGATATGCACTCGAGCATAGCGGAAAGCTGTGTGCAGTGTCATCATGAGCATCCCGTGAGCGATGTGCATGCATGCGGGCAGTGCCACTCTATAACGGCCCAGGACTACAGAAGGTCGGTTGCGAACGCATTTATGGCATGCGAGAACTGTCATGGTGAATACGACAAGAACGATCCGGGTCGGCCTGGGCTTAAGGTCGCACTGCACCGCACATGCTTTGAGTGCCATCAGGGCCTCGGAAACCTCGGCCATGACCCGAAGGGATGCGTTGAGACATGCCATTCGAAGAGATAGCGGAGCTATTATCTTAAATGAAGAAAACAGGAAAAAAAGATAGTGATGTTAAGAGGAGGGTTTATGGGAAAGATACCTAAAGGATCCGAAAAAGATCATGAAGGTGACGAGATGTGCGTATCTGAGAAGAAAGAGAAACAGCAGGATCACAGCGGCGTTAGCAGGAGGAAATTCCTGAAAGCTGCCACGCTTGTAGGATGCACTGCTGTTATAGCTAATCCTTCGAATGCATCGGCATATAAGGAGTTTGAAGGATGGCCTGACCGATACGGAATGCTAACCGATTTCACGCTCTGTGTAGGTTGCAGGAGCTGCGAGAAGGCATGTAACGAGGCAAACGGGCTTCCGGCACCTGAAAGATCATTTGATGATGGTTCTGTCTTTAACGAGATGAGGAGGCCCACTCAGGATGCTTATACCGTGGTAAATCGGTATCAGGACCCGAACGAACCGGATAAGCCTGTATACAGAAAGATCCAGTGCAACCACTGCAACGAGCCGGCCTGCGCGTCGGCGTGTCCAATACATGCCTATACAAAGACCAAAGAGGGGCCCGTTCTTTATGACCCTGACCTGTGTTTCGGGTGTCGTTACTGTATGATAGCGTGCCCATTTAATGTGCCAGCCTATGACTACGACAGTGCCCTGGAGCCAAAGATCGTTAAATGCGTAATGTGCTATGACAGGATAAAGGAAGGTGGCATACCTGCATGCGCTGATGCATGCCCTGCCGGTGCAGTAACCTTTGGCAAGAGGGATGATCTCCTGAAACTTGCTAAGAAGAGGATATATCAGAAACCGGATAGATATATTGACCACGTGTACGGAGAACACGAGGTAGGTGGTACCGGATGGCTGTACATCTCAGGAGTACCTTTTGAGGACCTGGGCTTTCCGAAAGACCTGCCGAACAAGCCGCCAATAGAGCTCACAAAAGGCTTTCTTGGCGCTGTACCGGTGGTCTTCACTGTCTGGCCGGCGCTTTTCGGTACGATCTATGCTGCGTTAAAGCACAGAGACGAACTCGAGAATAACAAAACAGAGCATCAGGTTAAAGAGGAGGGCGAAAAATGAGTCATAATGGCACAGTAGCAAGGATCGATGATTTTCGATCATGGTTCATGGACAAGTTGTTGATGGGAATGTCCTGGCCCGAATATATGAGGAAAATGTTGACACCGTTCAATGTACTGGCAGCTATCATATTGAGTGTAGGTATACCTGTTATCGGAATGAGATTTATATACGGGCTATCCGCTGTAACCCACGCCTCCCATGATTACCCATGGGGATTGACCCTGGGATGGGGTCTCTTTGGCGGTGTGCCTTTATCGGCAACCGGATTTATAATGGCAACCGCTTATTATATTTTCGGTTTTAAAGGGTACAAACCGCTCGTGAGATTAGGAGTGCTAGTAGGTTTTATGGGTTACCTTTTTGCTGTGATCTACCTTCTTACTGATATAGGAAGGCCGTGGAGAATTTACTACCCTATGTTAATGGGATTCGGAACGGCCTCGGTACTGTTCCTGGTAGCCTGGCACGTTGCCACTTATCTTACAGTACAATTCCTCGAGTTCAGCCCGGCCATACTTGAGTGGCTCAGATCGACCCGGGTAAGAAGGTGGGCCAACATGATCACTATAGCAATGACAATTGCAGGTATCATACTTTCTACCTTACACCAGTCAGCCCTCGGAGCTATGTTCCTTCTCGCTCCAGGCAAATTGCATCCGCTGTGGTACTCCTCATATATACCTCACTTCTTCCTTAGTTCAAGTGTGTATGCGGCTCTTGCAATGGTGATCATCGTGAGCGCTCTTGTAGTGCGATTTATGAGGAAGAGCACCGATACTAATTTCAGGGATAACCTTGACAGGCTGACCATCGGACTTGGCAAAGGAGCTTTCATCGGGATGTTCGTATATTTTGCCTTAAAGCTCATTGGTGTGGCACATGATGATCACTGGGGCCTCCTTGCAACTCCCTACGGATACTGGTTCGCGCTTGAAATGATAGGATTTGTCCTTTTGCCTTCACTGGTGCTTGTATATGGAGTAAAAAAGGAGAGTGCAGGTATTGTCAGGATGGGAGCGGCATATGCCGTGATAGGTGTCCTGTTAAACAGGATAAATGTGTCCATAATAGCGTTTAACTGGCAAATGCCAGACCACCTTCATCATATAATACCGCCATGGCAGGAGACGGCTATGGTACTGGCAATAGTTACAATACATATCCTGTTGTTCAGGTGGATAGTGAACCGTATGCCTGTCGTGAGGAAAGAGCCGGGATATGATGAGCATTAGGATCGACAAGGGAAAAGACCTGAGTAGGAGGCGTGTTGAACATGCCTCCGAAAGGGCACCCTTTATCATGGTTCACGAACCGGGGATCCGGAGGAGGGGATATTATGCTTAGATCGGCATATGTTCTTATTTTGACCATAGGACTGATCGTCATCCTTGGCCACGGAGCCTATGCAGTCAAGGCACCCGATGGTAATGAATCGAGCATTTGTTTGCAATGTCATTCCAAGGAAGGTGTCTTTATGGAATTTATGAACAAAGAGACCATTTCTGTTTTCATAGATCCAAGCGGATTTAAGATGTCCGTCCATGGGTTCATGGAGTGTGCAGAATGTCACAGGAACTACTCCATTGATGACCATCCCAAAAAAGAGTATAGAAGTAAAGGACAATACAGACTGAGGAGCTCGCATATTTGCAGGCGATGCCATGATGATGAGAAGATATGTGAGAAACCCATACATTCCGCACTTCTGGATCAGGAGAAGGATGGCAGTTCCCCGATATGCTCCGACTGTCATAGTGCTCATTCCGTTATGCCGGTGACAGGCGGGAAGATATTCATGAGCGAAAAGAAGTATTGCTTCAGCTGCCACGCTTATGATATCAGGATGACATACAGGAGCGGAGAGACTTCATCCATTAAGGTCTCTCACGAAACTCTCAGGAGTTCAGTTCATGGTATGCTTGGATGTTCTGATTGTCATTTCGGTTTTTCTTCAGAGGACCATCCAAGAAGGAACTTTAAGAGTCGCAGGGACTACCTGATAGCTTCATCGGACAGCTGCCGGAGATGCCACTTTGATAAGTATTCCAAAACACTCGAGAGCATTCACCATTCAGTGCTACAGCAGGGTGATATGACGGCTCCGTCTTGTACCGATTGCCATGGCTCACATGGCATCCAGAGAATGCATGATGACAGGGTTTCAATACCTAGAAGGTGCGCCGATTGCCATGGTGAGATCTATGAAGTATATGCTAAGAGTGTTCACGGTG
This sequence comes from Nitrospirota bacterium, assembly GCA_020351835.1. Classification (GTDB taxonomy): domain Bacteria; phylum Nitrospirota; class Thermodesulfovibrionia; order Thermodesulfovibrionales; family BMS3Bbin05; genus BMS3Bbin05. Next base: position 1,898,392 of record CP070669.1, on the reverse strand, counting down.
ATGCACTGATAAATGAGAACAATAAGGATGTGCCTGTATGCATAGACTGCCATAAAGCACATGACATCGTGAACCCTTTAACGATGGAGTGGCATGAAATGATACCTCAGATCTGTAGCGAATGCCATGCTGACCGTAGCGTAGTGGAGAAGTACGGACTTTCGGTCAATGTCGTGAAGTCCTACCTTAGTGATTTTCATGGAGTCACTTTGAACTTCTATAAAAAGCAGAGGGAGGAACTTGATAAGCCCGCAAGACCTATCGCAGTTTGTACCGACTGCCACGGTACCCATAATATCATGAGCACAAGGGATGTAGGGATCGTAAAAAGTAACCTGATTACTCAGTGTCAGAAATGTCATGCCAATATAACAGAAAATTTTCCTGATGCATGGCTGTCGCACTATGAACCGAGTCTGGCATCTGCGCCGCTGGTCTTCGTGGTAAACGGGTTTTTTAAGATATTCATACCTATCCTGGTCATTGGACTGGTATTGCAGATATTACTTCATATCTGGAGATACAGTTCCAACAGATAACGGGGGGTAAAGAAATGAGCAAAAATGATAATAACATTCTTCCGAAAGTCAGAAGGTTTAGTAAATATCGAATAGCCGAGCACTGGGTGCATGTCGTTATGTTCGTAATGTTGATAGTAACAGGGCTTTCTCAGACCTACTATTACCTGGAGCTCTCTCAATGGTTCGTACTCAAGTTAGGCGGCATAGACAGGGTAAGGATGGTGCACAGGGCTACCGGAGTTGGCTTCTCTGTTCTCTTGATCGTCCATATCTTTGCGGCAGTTACGGGATTATTGACCAGGAAATGGGGTCCTGACATGCTGATATCCATAAAGGATTTTAAGGATGCAGCTCATAATATAAGGTTCTATTTCGGGCTGGAGACCAGGCCAGCTCGCTGCGGCAGATATACCTATAAGCAAAAGTTTGAATACTGGGCGATATTTTTGGGTGTGATATTTATGGCATCTTCGGGGTATTTGCTGATGTATCCTATAAGAGCAACAGCATATTTACCAGGCGAGGTTATACCCATGGCAAAGGCCCTGCATTCGAACGAAGCAATAGTTATGATACTGATCATTTCTATCTGGCATATCTATAATGCTGTTTTCAGCCCTGAGGTCTTCCCTATTGACAGAAGTATATTTACAGGTTATATATCACGCAGAAGGATGATAAGAGAGCATCCGATGGAGCTTGAAAAGGAGGACGCAGTGGGTGAAAACAATGAAGAAGGAATGATAAGTGAAAAAGTGATAAGGGGGGTGTGAGGATAGGGGGAAATCAGTTATACTTTTATAAGGTTAATAAATTTGACATCGAGCGTATAGTATGCATAAATACTGTTCAGGTTCGATGGGTAAAATATATGTTGTACCGTACAACATTTAAGAGGTATGTAACGGGGACCGCATTAGAGGTATTTAGACCTCTTGTGCGGTCTGTTTTTTAATGGGGCATAATGCAAAAAAGAATTATTATTTCAGTAGTACTTAGTGCCTTTATAATTCTCAGCACTCTCGGTGTTGTAAGCTATCTATCTGTCGGCGAGAGCATTGAGCGGTCCATGAGCGATCATCTTGTCCAGGCCAATATTATAAGCAAGTACATTGAGGACATCATAAGATCAAATCTTACTCGCTTATATGATATATCAATATCTGGGAAGATAGACTTTAACGATGGGAACTGGTCTCCGGAAAAGAAGGCGCTGAGGTCCGCATATGAGTATTCGATATTCACTGACAGGATATTTCTGCTGGATAAACAGGGGAACGCCGTTCTTAAGTATCCGCACCAGGAAGGTCGACCCGTAAATCTTCTTAGCAATCCCTATGTCAGAACTGCATTGACCGAGCAGAAACAGGTCATATCTGATGTATATACGATCGAAAGTACCGGAAGAAGAGTTATTTATACACTTGTCCCGTTAAAGGACCGGAACGGGGACATGGTCGGTATCGCCGGAGGAGAGATCAATCCTACTAATTACATCTTTTCACAGATAATAAAATCGATCCCGATGCATGAGAACTCATCTGTCGAGCTGATAGACAGTTTCGGGACCATCATTGCTTCGGACAATCCCCAAAGAACCCTTATAACCAGCGATCATAATGAGTATATCAGGAATATGATACTGGCGAAAAAACCAACGGTAGAGAAATGTCATAGATGCCATGAAGGTTCAAATGAGGAATCAGCAGAGATGACAAGGGACATAATGGCCTTTTCACCTCTCACTGTGGCTCCGTGGGGGGTAACGGTAAGGGACCCGGAGGACATAGTCTTTGCACCTGCCAGGAAACTGAAAGGCGCATTCTTATTGATAGGGGCCATATTTCTGATAGCACCGGTTCTTCTTGCTTTCGGAGTTACAAGGAGCATAGTTCATCCGCTTCAGACCTTGATAGGAGCCACACAGAGGATAGGGAAGGGAAACCTGGATGAGCCGATAAATATAAATAGTTCGGATGAGATAGGGGTCCTTGCAAAGAGCTTTGAGGAGATGAGAATGCGTCTTGATGAGTCGCTTAGCAGTATACGCGACCATAATGTAGAACTAGAGAGAAGGGTCTTCGAGAGGACAAAGGAGCTTCGCAGGAGCAGGTATCGGCTCTCCAAGTTGCTTGATATGTCAATAACCGCACAGGAAGAAGAGAGAAAAAGAGTTGCCAGGGAGCTTCATGACGAGACAAGTCAGTCACTTGCAGCACTTGGGATGTCCATAGATATTGCAGAGCTGGCATTTCGCGAGAACGAGCTTAAATCGGAAGATATCAGGGAACTTAAGCAAAAACTGGAGGATGTTCTTGACGGAACAAGCAAGATAATCAGGGACCTTAGGCCGCCTGTTCTGGATGATCTGGGTTTCGAGGCCGGGGTAAGGTGGCTTCTGGAAAGGAACCTGGGGGAAAAGGATATAAAATATACGCTTTCACTGACAAGTGGTTTCAAAAAGGTGTTTGGAAGGAACGGGATTCCTGACCTGTCCAGAGGTAAGGTAGAGCTTATGCTATTCAGGGTCATTCAGGAAGCGGTCCAGAACATATCGAAGCATTCTAAGGCTAACGATGTGTCCATCTTCTTATGTGCGTCTGATACACATATAAACATCGGCATTGATGATAACGGCGCTGGATTTGATGTAAAGGAGGCGATGGGGCCGTCAGAGGACGGGAAAGAAAAGGGTTACGGTATACTAGGAATGAAGGAAAGAATAGCGCTTCTTGATGGAGAAATGTATATTTGCAGTGATGAACGCAGTGGGACCTTTATAAATATTGACGTACCATTATCCGTGATAGGTGTAATAGATGAGTAAGATAAATATTATGATAGTAGATGATCATTCTCTCGTTCGGGAGGGGATATCAGCCCTTCTTGAAAGACATGAAGATATTAATGTTATAGCAGAGGCATCGAGCGGTGAGGAGGCAATAGAAAAGGCCGGGATATCGGGGCCAAATATCGTGCTTATGGATATATCCATGCCGGGTCTTGGCGGGTTAGAGGCTACTCTTGAGATCAGAAAGAGATATCCTGATGTCAGAATAATAGTCCTGACGCAGTATGACGACAAGGAATACATATCCAGGTTCCTGAAGGCAGGAGCATCTGGATACGTTATAAAGAAGGCAGCGGGAAATGAACTGATATCTGCTATCAGAGCGGTCAATAAGGGAGAGCTCTATTTGCATCCATCTATTACAGCTGAGGTTGTATCGGGTTATATAGGTGGTTCGACCAGCGAAGAAACGGATGACCCATATGAGAGGCTTACAGGAAGGGAGAAACAGATACTCAAGCTACTTGCAGAGGGTAATAGCCATAAGCAGATAGCAACGGTCCTTGATATAAGCATTAAGACAGTTATTGCACACCAGACAAATATATCAGATAAGCTTGACAGGCGCTCAAAGGCTGAGCTCATAAAATTTGCCATACAGCAAGGGATAATAAAGATAGAGTCCTGAACAGGAAGACAGGCTTGCTTCCTGTGACCGCATAAAGCACAATTATCAAGTTTTCTTTATAATATTATCATTTCATTATGTAACGGACCGAAGATGACATCATTAAGGATAGCATTGGCACAGCTTAACTTGACCGTTGGAGACATCGATGGCAACACAGACCGGATAGTTGATGTCATTAGCAATGCTAATGGATATTCCGCGGATATTGTCGTATTCCCGGAGCTGGCCGTTACGGGCTACCCCCCTGAGGACCTTCTTTATAAGCCCCAGTTCATCGAGGATAACATTTTGGCCATTGACAGGATAAGAAGGTCGGTCAGTGATATAACTGCAGTAGTGGGATTTGTTGACCGTTCTGATGATGGTATATATAATTCGGCTGCCCTGATAAATAGAGGTGAGATTTTGGACGTATACCATAAGTTCTGCTTGCCTAATTACAGCGTATTTGATGAGATGAGATACTTCAAGAAGGGTGAAAGGTGCAACACATATGGTATTAACGGGATCCGTTTTGGTTTGAGCATTTGTGAAGATATCTGGCATTCTGACGGACCTCATCTATTGCATGTACAAAATGAGGCAGCTCTGATAATAAACATAAATGCATCTCCATATTCGATCGGCAAGGCCGAAGTCCGGGAAAAGGTGCTGACAGAAAGGGCGAGGGATAACGGCATATCGATCGCTTATATTAATATGGTTGGCGGGCAGGATGAGCTTGTCTTTGACGGTGGAAGCTTGATCATGGACAGGACCGGTGGAATATTGTGTAAGGGAAAGCAGTTTGAAGAAGAAGTTATCATGTTCGATATCAATATTGATAAGAATAAGATAAAAAAAGCTGTAGATGATCAGACGATATCGATAAGAACGGATGGCAGAGACAAGGTCCAGATAAAAGGACATGATATGCCAGAAAAGATGAGCCGGCATGAGGAGATATATTGCGCATTAATAATGGGAACCAGGGATTATGTAAGAAAGAACGGTTTTAAAAAGGTCGTGATAGGATTGAGCGGTGGCATAGATTCCTCTCTGGTCGCGTGTATAGCATTTGACGCGCTGGGAAAAGATAATGTTAATCTTGTGTTTATGCCGTCGAGATTTACCTCTGTAGAATCAAGAGAAGATTCCGAGAAGCTGGCCGGCAATCTCGGGGTAAAGCTTATTAATATTCCGATAACATCTATATTTGATGTATACCTGGATGCGTTTGAAGCTATATTTAAGGATCAAGATAGCGATATCACTGAGGAGAACCTTCAGGCGCGTATAAGAGGCAATATATTAATGGCGCTTTCAAATAAGTTCGGATGGCTGGTACTTACCACGGGGAACAAATCAGAGATGTCGGTAGGATATGCGACCCTTTACGGTGACATGGCAGGGGGGTTTGCCGTGATAAAGGATGTCTCCAAGATGCTTGTGTATGAACTGGCAAAATGGAGGAACAAGGAAGAGGAGGTTATCCCTGAAAGGGTGTTATGGAAGGAGCCTACAGCCGAGTTGAGAGATGACCAGAAGGACTCAGATTCATTACCGCCTTATCCCATGCTTGACCCCGTCCTGCATGCTTACATAGAACAGGATCTTAGTTTTAAAGAGATGCTTGAACTCGACTGCGACCGGGAGTGTATAGAGAAGGTCATAGGGCTGGTTGACCGAAGTGAGTACAAAAGGAGGCAGGCACCGCCGGGCGTGCGGATAACCGAGAGAGCATTCGGACGAGATAGAAGGTTCCCGATAACGAACAGGTACAGGAGTTATTGAGTTTGCTATTAAGGATCGTTGTAATAATTATCACAGCAGCATTGTTTTCCTGTGAAGTAAATGACAGAAGTAGTAATAGCACTGTAATATCAAAAGATCCTGTGCTTTCAGGTATAAGGCCGGATAAGCCAGTTAAGGTCCAGCTGAAGAGGAACTATAAGGGCGAGTATTCATGGGATATAAAAGGTGATGATGTTTCAAAGATAATCGAGGCTGATAAGGAACTTAGTGAATCTCTTAAGAATAAAATAAAGGAGGATTGACAGATGGAAGGATTTTCGATTCTTGAAGCGGTCGAGATGGCCGTTCAAACAGAGAAGCTGGGATACGATTTCTACAGTTCAATGGCCGAAAAGTACGAGAAGGAAAAGGAGCTCGTCGAGCTTTTCAGTACACTGGCCAAGAAGGAAAAGGTCCATGAGCAAAGGTTCAGCGAGCTTAAGGAGATAATAGGTGAGGAAGAACCTGAAGAGTGGGGGACGGTAGCTGAATACATGAGGGCTATGGTAGAGTCGGCTTTCTTTCTCGGAAAGGACAAGGCTATGATGCATATTCAGAACATCCAGGATGTACAGGCCGCTGTGAGCTTTGCTATAGCTTTCGAAAAAGAGACCCTTCTGTTCTTTCATGGAATAAAGGATGTTGTAAAAGAGAAGGATATCATTGATGAGATCATCAACGAAGAGAAAAGTCATATAATGTGGCTGGTCCGCTTCAGAAAGCAATGATCCGTTATTATGGCAGGTCTTCTGTATATAGTATCAACACCTATAGGTAACCTTGAGGACATTACTCTCAGGGCTTTGAAGGTCCTGGGGGATGTGGATGTTATTGCTGCGGAGGACACAAGACACTCAAGAAAGTTGCTCAGCCATTATAACATAAGTAAAGAACTGGTCAGTTACTGGAGCGGAAGGGAAAAGGCCAGGTCTGAGAAGATCCTGGATCTGCTGGACCGGGGTAAGGATGTGGCGCTTATTTCGGATGCCGGCACACCCGGTATATCAGATCCGGGTGAGATATTGATAAGGAGCGCTATCGAAAGGCGGATAGAGGTTATACCTGTGCCCGGTCCGTCTGCTTTGATATCAGCATTAACGATATCCGGGATACCTACCGCGAGTTTTGTCTTTGCAGGTTTTGCCCCACCCAAGAAGCAAGAACGAAAGAGGTTCTACGAGTCCCTCGCGAGTGAAAGAAGGACAATTATACTTTATGAATCCCCGCACAGATTGGTAGAGAGCCTGGAGGACCTTGCAGGCTCGATGCCTTCCAGGGATATCGCACTATGTCATGAACTTACCAAGATGAATGAATCTGTGTTCAGGGGAAAGGCAGAGGATGTTCTGATGGATGTGAGAAGCTCCAAGATAGCCGGTGAGTATGTTATCGTGATGAAGGGCGCAGAAAAGAAGGAGATCTCTTTTGATGAAGCACTTGATGAGATAAGAGAACTGATGAGAACAGGTAAAGGCAGGAAAGAAGCTGTAGGCATGGTTGCAAAAGACTACGGAATTAGCAAGAAGAAATTATATGATATGAGCCTTGAGTAAGGTCTTTTATAAATTGTAACTTCAAGTTGACAATCTATAATTTCTAGTGGTAAATTTTTTTAATACAACAACAAAAAAACAAGAGGCAGGGGGAGACAAATGGGGCTTAAAGAGGCGAAAGAGTATATTGTAAAGCTGCATAAGTTGCAGGACAATCCTTACAACTGGCCGGACTACCTTACCGGCCTTCCGGACAGGGCCGCTGTACTTCAGAAGATCACAGATGTCTACCAAAAGCTGGATAAATATTCCATATCATATGTTAAGATCGCGAACATTCATCCTTTCATCCTTAAGTATGGTGACTCTTATCATGCAGAGATAATCCAGTGGAGTGCAGCAATACTAAAGACGACCGCATCGGAGTTTAAGGGTGCTTTTGTTGGCGCAGTGGGTACACATGAGTTCGTTGTTATAGCAAGGTCAGGAGATATGAAGTCTTTGTTAAGCAAAGCAAAGAAACTATTCGCCAGGAAGACCAAAGGATATTATTCCGATTCGGACCTGGAGAGGAACTATATCTTCTCTTTTACACGCGATGGAGGAAAAGTAGAGGTAGGGCTGATGGACTTTGAGTTCGCTACGCTTGAGGAACCGAGGGTAGATCGCCATAATGTGGTCCCTTATCTGGCACAGATCTGCAACTGACAGAAACCTATTTTGCAGGACGCGTTCCGGCAGATGACGTACTTAGAGACCTAATTGCTTCTCTTACCTTGTCCAGGTCTACCTTTGTGTTTATGCACGGACCGAAAGGTCTCATATTGGGAATGCCTATTGCAGGGACCGGGTAAGCATCTGCTATACCACTACTCAGATCTCTTTCACAAGCAACGGCTACAATGGCATCCGGTCTCAGATCGGTTACGGTCCTCCTTGCAAGCGTGCCTCCGGTTGCAACAAAAAGATCAAGATCATGCTCTTCTGCGATAGTTATCAGGTCCTTGATCTCGCATTTACCGCACCTTTTGCAGTTATATATATTATGCGTAAGCCTGATCTTGCACTCATCCATCTGCAGGCAATGCGGCAGTAATAAAAGGATACGTTTTGTCTTTAAGTTCGCTTTCTCTACAAGCTTATTGTTGAGGCCGATAACATGGCTTTGAAAGCGCTCCTTCCTGGCCTTGGAAACAGATCCAAGCATCATTAAAAGAGGATAATAAGCTTTAAGTAATAATGCCCTTGAGACCGATCCCCTAGCCAAGTCTTTCACCGTCCTTGATCCTGTATCCGTTAATAAAGGCCCTTGCGTCCATGGGTTTTTTGCCTTCAGGCTGAATGACCTCGAGAGCAAGTAAGCCTTCCGATGTGCCCACAAGCAATCTTTCCCCGTTCGAGAGTACCATCCTGCCCGGTTCTTCTTGCCCGGGCTGAACAGCCGCCTTATGTATCTTAATATATTTATCTTTTAAAAAAGTGAAAGCGCACGGCCAAGGGAACATGCCACGTATAAGGTTATTGATAATGGCAGCACTTTTGTGCCAGTCGACCCTCCCGTCTTCCTTCCGGATCATTGGAGCATAGGTAGGGGTTCCAGTTTGAGGGCGCGGGACGATATCCCCCTTCCTTATCCCTTTCAGAGTACTTATGAGCAGATCCGCGCCAAGCGAGGACAGCTTTTCTGCTAAAGTTAAGTACGTATCATTCTCAGAGATATCTATACCAGACTGAAGCAAGATATCTCCTGTATCCATTCCTGTATCCATCATCATTGTGGTGACCCCGGTCTTTATTTCACCGTTCAGTATAGACCACTGTATCGGTGCAGCACCCCTGTATTCCGGAAGCAGCGAAGCGTGAACGTTCAGGCATCCTTTGTCCGGTATGGCAAGCACTGTCTCGGGCAGGATCTTACCATAAGCCACTGTCACGATGAACTCAGGCCTTCTGTCCTTAAGAGAATCTACAAGCTGAGCATCAGAAAGGGACGGTGGTTGTATCGTATCTATACCATTTGCCACGGCAACAGCCTTGACAGGCGGGCTGGACACCCCTTTTCCACGTCCGGACCTCTTATCCGGTTGTGTGACAACCAGGCTGATATCTTCCTTGTTGTTAATAAGAGCGTTTAAGGTAGGCACAGAGAAGTCTGGTGTTCCAAAAAAAATGATAGACATTGGTGTGCTTCAGGCTTTTATTGACCTTAAATATCGTTTTTTGAAGAACTCCCTCTTTATCTTGCTCATCTTGTCCACAAAGAGAACTCCGTCCAAATGGTCGATCTCATGTTGCAGGGCCCTTGAGAGCAATCCGTCGGCCTCAACAAATATCTCCTTTCCATCCCTGTCGACCCCTTTTACCAGTACTTTCTCATGTCTTCTGATCGAAGAGATATATCCAGGAACGCTTAAGCAGCCCTCCTCCGATTCAACAGTTCCCTGGGCCTCTACTATCACAGGATTTATGATAGTTATTAAAGGCCTGTGCTCCTCAATATTAGATACATCCAGCACTATGACTCGCCTGTGGTCCCCTATTTGAGGTGCAGCCAGTCCGATCCCAGGGGCAGCATACATGGTCTCGACCATATTATCGATAAGAACCTGGGTATCGCCGTTTATTTCTTCTATATTTGCGGCATTTCCTCTAAGTATCTCATCTGGATAAGTATATATCTTACAAACCGACATATTTAATTATAGCACTAAAATAACTTATAATTAAACGATTAACGTCATACATCTCATGCAGGAAGGAACCAGATGTGAAGGTAATAAGAGGAATTGAGAACATAAAGAAGAAGTTCCCGCACCCTGTAGTTACGATAGGTAACTTTGACGGTGTTCATATTGGACATCAAAAGATATTCAGCAATGTTCTTAGCAGAGCCAAAGAAGCAAAGGGCACCGCTATAGCGATAACTTTTGATCCCCATCCTATAAGGATCATGGCCCCTGAGAAGGGTGTCAAGATGTTAACACCACTTAAGGAAAAGACACGTTTAATAGAAAGAGCCGGGATGGATGTCTTACTGCTTATCGATTTTAACAAAGAGTTCGCCAGTCTAAGGGCTGATGATTTTATAAGGGATGTCCTTATTGAAAAGCTGGGTGCCAGCCATATCATAGTAGGTCACAATTATAAGTTCGGAAAGGGTAAAAGAGGGACTACGGAGCTTTTAAGGCGAAGGGGCAGAAAATACGGGTTCAAGGTCAATATTATTCGTAATGCTAGAAGATACAATAGTGTGGTAAGCAGTAGCAGGATAAGGAGCCTTTTATTGCGCGGCAGGGTATGTGAAGCATCGACCCTTCTTGGCAGGTCTTATCATATAGAAGGGGATGTCATCTCAGGCGCGGGGAGAGGAGCAAAGATACTTGATACCCCTACTGCTAACCTTTCGACTCCAAACGAGCTTGTTCCTAAAGATGGCGTTTATGTAGTGAAGGTGCAGATAGGGAAGAAGATATATGATGGTGTCGCTAACATAGGAATAAATCCCACATTTGGAAAGAACGAGATCAGCTACGAGACCCATCTGTTCTCATACTGTGGTGATCTTTACGGTAAGAAGCTTAAGATGTTCTTCATAGACAGGTTAAGGGATGAAAGGGCATTTAAGGACCCTGCTCAGCTCAAGGTTCAAATAGAAAAGGACATCGAGACCGCTCAGTTCATTTTATCAAAGCATAAGGGGATCAATATCGATCTTTAGGTCCTTCTTGTTACTGGATATATGTTCCCTTATCGAGCTTATATATTTCTGGATAGTTATTCCCGCATCATACTTGATCAATATCTCAATGATATCCTTTCTTCCAACTCTCTTTTCGATAGGTCCCAATATCTCAATGCCTTTACCTGCTCTGGTCAATGATCTTCCATTTTTGAATGAAGCCTTATTAATGCTTAAAATGGCCAGTTTACACGCTGGTGGATAATTGAAATCGATCCTTTTTGGCAGTTCCTTTGCATATAAGCCATTATAGTCATGCTCCTTAACGAACTTGAAGAAAGGGTCCCTCCAGTTGTAGGTCTGGACATATAACCGTGATCCTTTTTTTGCCCTTTGAGACAGATACGTAATACGCTGGAAAAGTTTTTCGTACGATCTGAAGTCCGGGACCAGTGAAGCAATATCAGCATTAAGCATCGCTATAATGTCGAAATTATATTCGGGCCCTATTACCCTTAGTGCCAGGTCGGTGCCCAGAACTATCTTTCCATCAATGCTTTCATCAGGGACTCCGCCCTTATGATCACTGTCTATCAACACAGGTGATATGCCGGTTCTATCTTCCAGTAGTTCTGCTACCATTTCTGTCCCGCTGCCGATGCTTTTTATGTTTGTTCCATTGCAGTTGCCGCAATTTCCATCAGCAGTTATTGACCCGCCGCAATAGTGGCATTTCAGTTCAAGAGACGAATGATAAACGTAAGGTATATCGCATCTTGGGCAAGTCTCTATATGTCCGCATTCATTGCACTGTAAAATTGAGTGGCCTTTCCTGTTCAGTATCAGAAGTGTAGAGCCTCTCCGGTCGAGCGTATCTAAAATGTCATTTTCAAGAGGTGATGTCAATATGGTCTTTGAACCGGCGGCATTTATTATCCTTGTCTCAGGCCTGAACTTCTGTGATGAACCTGAAATAAGCTCATACTTGCCTTTATCTGAGTTATAAAAGGATTCAAAGCTGGGTGTCATTGACGTTAGGAGTACAGTCGTATCTTCGAAGGTGCCTCGCTTTACCGCCACATCCCTTGCGTTGTACGACGGGGTTTCTTCGTGTTTATAGAATGAGCTGTGCTCCTTGAATACTATTATTATCTGAGGATCCTTTATCGGGGCACTAACGGCCTGCATTGTTCCAAGAACTATCCTGTATCTTCCTGAACTCATACCATCATACGCATCAGCAAGTGCTGACCTGCTCATACCGCCGTGGATAACGCAATGATCATTTCGCTCAGATGCCTTCAGGTAAGGCAGAAAGAACGAGAGATCATACTTTTCGGGGACTATAACTATTGCGCTATCGAGCTCAAGAAGGGAGGTGATCAGCGATATCTCGGAGCTCAGTGAACTAGCATGGTAAAGGATGGTCCTGTAGCCTTTTCCTGCTGCTCCCAGAATGGCCGCAATGTCATCATTTGTTTCGGGGACATCGAATGGCACATTCGATGGGCCTTGCTCAGTTATCTTTCTTTTTCTTTTTGGCGGATTAAAGACATCAGAGAAAATCAGACTCTTTAGAGCGAGTCCCTCTGTACACATATAGTACTCCGCAACCCACTTGACCAGGTCGAGGGATGAGGTGCTCAAAGAGAACATCTCCCGGACCGATGATATGTCTGATATCTTCTTGTTGATCATGCAGGAAGGAACACTGTCATATCTTTCAATCAGTATGCCAAGGTTCCTCCTGCCCCGTATAGGGGCCTCCACAACTGTCCCGGTGAGACATTGAGCGTTTAATTGATGGGGGATCCGATATGTCAGACGGTCAAGGTTGACGGGAAAGACAATATCAGCATATGAATATTTATGTTCTGGCATATAAATGAAATATGGACAGTAGTTAAATAATTTTTGTTATCCTAACATAAATGCTTGAGGAGCTTCGATAAGTAAACATGTCAAAAAAAAGGGACATAAGATACTTCCTTACCGGTCATGTGTCGCTAAAGTGGCTGGAGAAGAAATGTCTTTATGATATAGAAAAGGACGAGCTCTACGAGCTGGATGACGAGGGATATGAATTTCTCGCAGAGTGTGCATCAGATGGTGGAGGCATGACCGACGATAGTGAATTTATCCAATACTGCAAAGATGAGGGCATACTGCAGGACAAAAAAAGTCGAGACCACAGGCTGCCTGCAAATAGGGCCATCATTCCGTCATTGAGATATCTGGAGCTTCAGATAACAGACCGATGTAATCTTAATTGCAGACATTGTTATATAGGAGGTAGAGGCGCGAGGGAGCTGGAGGTAGGGGCAATAGAAAGTATAATGAAGGAACTGGAGACGATGCAGGGCCTAAGGCTGCTTATCACTGGAGGGGAGCCGCTGCTACATAGTAGTTTTGAAGAGCTCAACGATATTCTTCCTGAATACGAATTAAGGAAGGTCTTGTTCACCAACGGAATGCTCCTTGATACATCAATTCTTAAAGGCCTCAATGTACAGGAGATCCAGATAAGTATTGACGGTTGTGAGGAGGCCCACGATTTTTTGAGAGGTAAGGGAAGCTATAAGAGGTCCATGGAGGCAGTTAGAGCGGCACTGGATGCTGGTCACGATGTATCGATATCTACTATGGTCCACGCCGGTAATCTCTCGGACTTCGATCATATGGAGGCATCATTCCGGGGTATGGGCATTAGAGAATGGACAGTGGATATTCCGTGCCTGGAAGGAAATCTTAAGAACAATTTGGGAGTTCTGCCGCCTCCGGATATATCCGGTAAATATCTCGGATACGGTTACGGTGACGGACTTCACGGAGGTGGTAGCGGATATGAATGCGGGCTGCACTTAATGAGCGTAATGGCTGACGGTAAGGCTGCAAAGTGCGCTTTTTATTCAAATGAACCGGTTGGTCATATATCCGAGGGCCTGGAGCGGTGCTGGAAAAGGATAGAGCATAGGAGGCTATCAGAACTTGAGTGTGATTGTGATGCCCTGGATGAATGCAGGGGCGGATGCCGTTTCAGGGCCTCGACAAACGGCAATCCGCTTGCAAAGGACCTTTACAGGTGCTCTTATATACTGAAATGAAGACCTTTTGCAGGCTTAGCGTGTGATATGGCAGTTCAATTGACCGCCTCAAAATACGTGTGTCATAATAAAAAAATGAAAAATAGATATAAACTAACTGCATTAAGAGGGGTGCTCCCCGGGCTCTCGAACGTATGGTCAGCGTCGTCTGTATTGATCCTGGCTGGAGTCCTGTCGGTCCTATTTGCATGTCAGCCGAAGCAAACGAGCCCACCGGTTATTCAGCCTGAAGAAGCGGCTGCGCCAAGGGACGTACCTCAGGAAGCTTACTATTACTACCTCCTTGGATATAACGCTGAGCTTGACCTCAGGTTAAATGATGCTCTTTCAAGCTACCAGGAGGCCCTGAAGTATGATCCGGACTCTAAACTGCTTAGGCAGCATACCATTGAGGTTCTGCTAAGGTTAAAAAAGATCGATGAGGCCCTGCTGATGGCGGAGGAGGACCATGAGAAGTATGGTGATGAAAAAGAGACAATGATGCTGCTGGGCGCTATTTATGCGCATCAGGGAAGGATCGACGAAGCTGTAGATATGTACGAAAGGGTCGTTAAGGTATACCCGGACAGTGCTGAAGCATACTTACAGCTCGGGACCATTCATGAGAGAAAGGGAGAGTTTAAAAAGGCCTCCAGAGCATTGAAGAAACTGGTAGAGCTGGAACCGGAGAATGTCATAGCGCTGTATCATCTGGGTTCCATGGCGTTCCAGGAAAGAGACCTGAAGCGGTCCCGTGAATACTTTATGAAAGCTGTTGAAATAAGGCCTGATTTCGATGCGGTTCTTCATAATCTGGGAGTTATAAATGAGCTAGATGGCGATGAGGATGCGGCAATATTATATTACCTGAAAGCACTTGATGCGAATCCACATAACTCGGGGACTCTTGACAGGCTTATAGGTCTGTATCTTAGGACAGAAAGGCTGGACGACGCCCTGGAACAGTTAAAAGTGCTTGAGAAAAGAAACCCTTCCAACGTGATTGTCTCGAGGAAGCTCGGTCTGCTGCATTTTGAGACAGAGAGATACGACCTGGCGGTAGAACAGTTCTCTAAGGTTATAGACAAGAACGCTAATGATAGCGAAGCACGATATTTTTATGCACTTGGCCTTGAGAACCTTAAAAGGTATGATGAGGCCCTGGCCCAGTTCGATGAGATAATATCCAGGGACCCGGAGAACATTAATGCGTATCTGCATAAGGGGTATATTCATTCCGACCGCAATGACCACAAAAAGGCAGTGGAAATATATAAAGAGATCCTTGAGAGAAAGAGCGACATACCGGACATCTATTCTTTGCTTGCTATGGGGTACTACTATAACAAAGAGTATGATAAAGGACTGGAGGCAGCGCAGGAAGGCCTGGAGAAATTTCCTGAAAATCCCGACCTTCATTTCAATAGTGCTGTTCTGTATGAAAAGCTCGGAGATTTTGAAAGTATGGTATCGCACCTCAGAGAGGTAATAAGGATAAAGCCTGATCATGCAGACGCTCTTAACTATCTTGGATATAGTTATGCTGACAGAGGTGTTAACCTGGATGAGGCGCTATCACTCATCCGTGAAGCCCTTTCATTAAAACCTGACAGTGCATACATTATAGACAGCCTTGGGTGGGTATATTTCAGGCTCGGGAGGCTCGAAGAGGCTCTTGAGCAACTTGAACGCTCGGTCGGAATGGTCAAAGATGACCCTGTTATGCTTGAGCACCTTGGGGATATTCACAAGGCTATGAGCAATATATCGGCCGCTCGTGAGGCATGGGGAAGAGCACTTGAACACCATGAGAAAGAAGAGGGGCTCAAGGAGAGAATAGAGAAGAAGCTGAGAGGGCTGGGTGATGCTGCTGAGTGAAAATGGTAATTATGCATTATGACGATCGGGTCACCGGCCAAGATAAACTGGTTCCTTTATGTTCTGGGCAAGAGAGATGACGGGTTCCATGACATCCTGTCAACTGTACAAAGGGTCTCGCTTTTTGACGAAATAGAATTAAACCCTTCCAAGAATATCTCGCTAAATAGCAGCAGCAATATACCTGACAACATTATACTCAAAGTTATCGAAAGACTGACCAAAGAGAGAGGGTATAAAGGGGATGGCATCGATATATCGCTTCGAAAGAACATACCGCTTTCTGCCGGACTAGGAGGAGGGAGTAGCAATGCAGCAGAGATGATCAGGGCATTGAACAATGAATGGAAGTTGGGATTGAGCAATGATGAGTTGCTAAGAATTGCGGCTGAACTAGGATCGGACATACCTTTCTTTGTATCAGAGAGGTTCTGTGTAATGAAGGGGAGGGGCGAGAGGATAGAGTACATTGATAAGTCTGTATCTTACGATATTTTGCTTGTTAACCCGGGGGTCCCTGTATCTGCCGGTTGGGCATATAGAAACAATTTAGATTATATAGAGATAGAAGAGAGGGCTGTATTAGATAAGTTCGATAAGGCCTATAGAAAGCGCGATTTCGAAAGACTCCGGGAAGTGATGATAAATAGCCTCGAGGGGCCGGTGTTCCGCAGGTATCCGGTCGTAGAAGGTATAAAGGGACAAATGCTGGACACTGGTGCCAGGATCGCACTAATGAGCGGAAGCGGTTCAACGGTCTTCGGGGTCTTTGAAAGTAAGGAAGACGCCGAGAGGGCAAGGGGGAAATTCAAGGGCTATTGGACCAGCGTTGTGAGTACGATTTGAACTAAGTTCCTGTTGTAATGAGCATAATGGAAATAGTATAATTATTTGCTCGTTAATACATTGTTTAAATACTTAATTATATCCTTTAATAAAAACAGTAAAACCTATTGTTATTAAACAATAGTGGGGCGTCGACAAACGGCAAGTCAGGAGCCTTTGGAGCTCCCATTTGGAGGTTCGAATCCTCCCGCCCCAGCCAGACAGTGATGAAAAAGCTCAGGAGGTGTTAATGCCAAAGGGAATCAAGATTCTGTCGGGGAACGCGCATATCAGTCTTGCGAAAAAGGTCGCTGACCATTTAAAGGTAGAGCTTTCGGACACCAAGCTCACGACATTCTCCGACGGCGAGATAAGCGTGAAGATCAAAGAGAACGTAAGGGGCTATGATGTTTTCGTTATCCAGCCTACATGCGCTCCGGTAAATAATAACATTATGGAGCTCCTACTTTTGATAGATGCCCTAAGAAGGGCATCGGCAAGCAGGATAACTGCAGTAATACCGTATTATGGTTACGCAAGGCAGGACAGAAAGGTACAGCCGAGAGTGCCGATATCTTCAAAGCTCGTTGCAGACCTGCTTGAGGCATCGGGCACCAACAGGGTGTTAACTGTAGATCTACATGCAGGGCAGATACAGGGATTTTTCAATATTCCGGTAGATCACTTATACGCAAAACCTGTTCTGATAGACTATATAAAGGCAAACTATACTAACGGTGATCTTGTCATAGTATCTCCAGATGCCGGGGGTGTTGAAAGGGCAAGGTCCTTTGCGAAGAGGCTCGGAAGTTCGCTTGCAATAATAGACAAAAGACGAGAGAAAGCGAACGAATGTCAGGTCATGAACGTTATAGGTGAAGTTGAAGGAAAGGATACTTTGATACTGGATGACATGATCGATACGGCCGGAACAATGGTACAGGCTGCTCAGGTGTTGAAGGAGAACGGTGCAAAAAGGATAGGTGCTGCTTGTACACATGCGGTACTTTCAGGCCCGGCTATAGACAGGATAAACGGATCAGTTCTTGAGGAAGTGATAGCAACGGATACAATACCACTTGACAGTAAGAAAGAAGAATGTAGTAAACTAAAAATTCTGAGTATTTCAGATCTGCTTGCTGAAGCAATAAAGAGGATACATGACGAATCCTCGATCAGCTCGCTATTCGTATAAATTAAGGAGGACCAGATAATGGAACGTATTACTCTGAATACAGAGGTCAGGGATGCTACGGGAAAGTCGGTAGCGAAGAAGATGAGAAGGGAAGGATCTATACCCGGGGTCATTTACAGGGAGGGCAGGTCCCAGGCGATAGCCCTCAACAAAAGAGAGGTTGTGAACTTCATTAACGCTTCAGCAGGGGAGCAGAGCATAGTCGACCTTGCTTTCTCCAACGGGGAAAAGAAGATAGCTTTGCTGAAGGAATATCAGGTTGATCCTGCAAGCAATGAACTTCTGCATACTGATTTCTTTGAAGTGTCAATGGAGGAGGCAATAACTATTACCGTGCCGGTGGTGACTGTAGGTGTTGCTGTCGGTGTTAAGAGGGATGGAGGCATACTGCAGAAATTGCTCAGGGAGATCGAGATAGAGTGTCTTCCGGGCCGTATACCGGGACATTTTGAGATCGATATATCCAAGCTGGAAATTGGCAATTCTGTTCATGTAAGCGATATTGAGGTCCCTGAAGGGGTCAAGGTGCTTAGTAGCCTTGAGGATACAGTAATGTCGGTTATTGAACCTACCAAGATCGAGGAGCCGGTGGCAGAAGAGGAAGAAGCTGAAGTTGCTGAGGGTGAAGAGCCGGAAGTAGAGAAGAAAGGCAAGAAGGAAGAAGAGGGACAAGAAGAGGGTGCGGCGGAAGCATCTAAAGAGGATTAACTTCCTTGCATGTGATCGCCGGACTTGGTAATCCCGGGAGCGAATACGAGAGGACCAGGCATAACCTGGGATTCATTACGGTCGATGCAATAGCTGACCGTATCGGTGCAAATTTCAAAAAGAACGATAATTATCTGAAAGCAGAGGGCTTTATAGGAGGTAAAAAAGTACTTCTTATAAAGCCCTTAACTTTTATGAACCTTAGCGGGGCGGCGGTTACGGCGGCTATGTCCTATTATAAGGCGGATATCGGGGACCTTATAGTCATACATGACGACCTTGATATCGAGACGGGACGCATCAAGATAAAGGTTGGAGGGGGGACGGCAGGCCATAAAGGGATTGATTCTATCATATCATCACTTGGTTCGAAGGACTTTATAAGAATAAAGATTGGTATCGGAAGGCCCCCTCATGACAACATAGAGGGTTATGTCCTTGGAAAGATTGCGTCTGAGGAGGCAAGGTTGTCTGAAGAGGCGATCAAGAGGTCGGCTGATGCAGTCGAGATCATCATAAACGAGGGACTTGAAAAGGCCATGAACCTGTATAACTCCGGTCCCGAATCTGATACGTAACATATTGGAATCTATAGGAAAAATTTCCTTTGATTTTTAATTATGTGGCTGATAAAATTATAGTAGAAGCACACGTAAGAGTGAGAAAGGAGGAAATTATGACCAAAGAAGAACAAATAAAAGGCGGTAACTCTCTGCTCGCTTTTTTTCTCGGTGGAGTCATAGGAGCCACGGTTATGTTACTTGCAGCGCCATGGTCAGGTAAAGAGATGAGAGGAAAGATCAGAAAATACTCTGATGACGCCAGGGAAGATGCTGCAGGATATATGAATAAGAAGAAGAGCGAGGTCGTATCAACTATCGACAAAGGAAAGGAGCTTTTTGAGGAGAAAAGATCTGCCATCGAGGGCGCGTTAAAGGCAGGTAAAGAAGCATATCTGAAAGAAAAGGAGAATTTAAAGAAAGCGAGCTGATGCATGAGGTATCCATTGTTCAGAGCGTACTTGATATCGCCATTGAGAACTGCGAGGGTGAAGGTTACAAAAAAATAGATTCCATATCTCTGAAGATAGGAAAGGCATCGGGTGTAATGCTCGATGCCCTTTATTTTGCCTTCGATACTGTAAAATTAGGTACCCTTGCAGAAAAAGCTTCACTGATCATAGATGAGGTACCGGTAGGTGGTTGCTGCAATTCCTGCAACAGTGACTTCACAGTTGAGGAGAAGTTCATATTCAAATGCCCCGAATGCGGAGCAGATGACTTTAGAGTGACCAGCGGGAGAGAGCTGGAGATAATAGAACTGGAGGTTTCGTGATGAAGGTTAAGGTCGTTTCGAGGATTCTGGAGGCAAATGAGAGGATAGCGGCTGATAACAGAGCGTTGTTCGATGAAAACGGTGTATATGTTGTGAACCTTATGAGCTCACCCGGAGCCGGAAAGACGACAGTGCTGGAACAGACAGTTAAAGGCTTAATGGACCACCTAAGGATCGGAGTAATAGAAGGTGACATCATGGGAACTGACGATGCTGAAAGGATCGGTTCCCTTGATGTGCCCGTTGTCCAGATAAATACAGGAGGCGCCTGCCATCTGGACGCTAATATGATCAACGAGGTCTTAAAAGATATGCCTCTTAGTGAACTGGACCTGGTATTCATCGAAAATGTAGGTAATCTTGTTTGCCCAGCTGAGTTCAACGTAGGAGAGGATGTAAAAGCGATGGTATTGAGCATAACGGAGGGAGACGATAAGCCTCTCAAGTACCCCCTGATGTTTCAGGAGGCATCTGTGCTACTTCTGAACAAGATGGACCTTGCCGAGCATCTTGATGTTAACGTTGATAAGATAAAGCAGGATGTAATATCACTTAATGGCAAGATCAAGATAATAGAATGTTCAGCAAAGAAAGGTACCGGGTTGGATGACTGGCTCCGGTGGCTAAAGTCACAGGTAAAAAGATAAAAAATAGTATCTATTCGATTTGTTTTTTTGTTAGAATTTTAATTGATACTTAAGTGTTTGATATGGGAACCGTCCACTGGTTCTTCATGGTGACGCCAGTTACTTATTAAAGATAACAAAGAGTCTTTTTCAAATTTAGCGGAGGTAAGATGAGAATTAAACTTGCAGGTATCCTGGCCATTATCTTTTTGATCAATTTACTTTTTAACGGAACAGCCCTGGCTCAGGAAGAGAATAAGGCTGGAGGACCACCTCCTGCCAAGGTGGTAGTTGGCGATGTAAGGTCTGGCATGATCGCTCCTGACAGTATTTTCATCGGATCAATCTACTTTGCGGAGGTCTCGGACCTTTCTGCCGAGGTAAGCGGTAAAGCTTTAAAGATAATGATAGAAGAAGGCCAAAGAGTAAAGAAAGGGGAGGTTCTTGTTGAGCTTAGCACGGAAATTATAGAAAAGGTTCTGGAGTCGACGAGGTCGTCATATGAACAGGCTCTTGCAGACCTGGATCGGGCAAAGCTTGACCTTGAAAGGGTAGAACCTCTGTTCAAGCAGGATGCAGTTTCGGAAAAGGTTTATGATGAGAACAGGTTCACTGTAAAGGCACTTGAGAGCAGGGCTGCTTCATTAAGGGCAGAAGTGGCAAAGCTGGAGATCGAGCTTGGCAAGATGAAGATAAGGTCGCCATTCAATGGAGTGGTGATCAAAAAGAGCGTAGACAGAGGAGAGTGGATCTCATCAGGCAGTAATGTGGCTACCGTTGCCAGGGACAACGAGATAGATGTCATAGTGAACGTGCCGCAGGACATTGTGGAATTTATCTTGATCGGTGCAGAAGTTCCTGTAGAAACGGGAAATCGGGAATTGAAAGGAAAAATAAGGGCGGTCGTTCCAAAAGGAGATATTGCCACAAGGACATTTCCCGTAAGGATAAGGCTAAGGAACGAAGGTTCATTAAAGGAAGGTATGGAAGCCAGGGTAAGGCTTCCCTCCGGTGCAAAAGAGAACGTAATGCTGGTTAATCGAGATGCTGTGATAACTCAGTTCGGTATGACGTTGGTATTTATCACTGATAATGGCAAAGCCAAACCTATCCCGGTTCAAGTGGTCGGTTACGATGGTTTTAATGCCGGTGTCAGATCGCAAGGACTGAAAGAAGGAATGAAAGTTGTCACTAAAGGTAATGAACGCCTGAGAGAAGGCCAGCCAGTAGTTGCAGGGAACTGAGGAAGTCGAAATGGACCTGATAGGATTTTCTATAAAGAAACCGGTAACGGTGATAGTGGGCATCCTTCTTATCCTAATGTTCGGTATCATAGGCCTTAAGGCCATGCCTTACCAGCTTAGCCCGTCAGTTACTGTCCCTGAAATAACCATAACGACCATATGGAGAGGGGCATCCCCCTATGAGGTCGAAAGAGACATTATCGAGGAGCAGGAAAATACCCTGAAAGGTATTACCGGCCTTACTGAGATGGAGAGCGATTCTTTTAACGACCGTGGAACTATAACCCTTAGATTTACGATAGATACAGACGTTGATGATGCGCTGTTAAGGGTATCCAATAAACTTAATGAGGTAAAGAGGTACCCCGAGGGGGCTGATAAGCCTGTCATAAATGCAACGGGTTCCGCAACGTCACCTGTAATATGGATAGTAATGCGTACCGAAGAAGGAAACCCGCGTGAAGTAGATACTTACCTGAGCTTTTTTGAGGATGAGATCAGGCAACACCTTGAGAGAGTTGAGGGAGTTGCTGATATATTCGTTCCCGGCGGCAGGGCAGAGGAACTTCATATCATCATGGACCAGGAGAAGCTCGCTGCGCATGGCTTGACGATCAGTGATGTTATTAACGTGTTGAACGTCGAGAACGCTAATATATCTGCCGGGGTTATGGGTGTTGGGAGAAGAGATTTCAGGATAAGAACGACCGGAGAGTTTAGTTCCATAGAGGATGTAAATGCCCTGGTTCTAATGTCTTCAGGCCAGGCTCGCACACTGTTAAGTGATGTAGCTGACGTAAAGAAAGGGTATTCAACGAAGGTCTCTGCCGTCTTGCATAATGGTTCCGGAGGTATGGCATTCGGAATCAAGCCTGAGCCGGGTACTAACGTTCTGGAAATGACAAGAAGAGTGGAGCGGGTCGTAAAAGAGCTTAACGATACCAAAATGAAGGATAACGGGATCTATTTTCATTGGGTATACGACCAGCGGCACTATATTGAAGGGGCTATCAGTCAGATCCAGAAGAATATTTTTATCGGAGGTATCCTCGCTATATCAGTACTTCTTATATTTCTAAGAAGTGTCCGTTCTACAATAGTGGTCGCTACCTCAATACCGATAAGTATAATAGGAACATTCATATTCATGAAATCCTTTGGCAGAAGCCTGAATGTAGTGAGCCTGTCCGGGATAGCTTTTGCAGTGGGAATGCTAGTGGATAATGCGATCGTAGTGATCGAGAACATAGACAGGCACCGAAAACTGGGCAAGTCAGCGTTCGATTCTGCATATAAGGGAGCCAGTGAGGTGTGGGGTGCGGTCCTTGCGTCAACGTTAACAACTATTGCCGTATTCCTTCCGGTCGTTTTCCTCAAAGAGGAGTCGGGCCAGCTTTTTAGCGACATAGCTATAGCCGTTGTGTCTGCCGTTACTATAAGCCTCTTTGTTTCGATATCCGTTATTCCGACCTTTGCCAACAAATTATTCAGCCTTAAAAAGGGTGGGGTCAGTTTAAGGGCAAATCCCTTAACTGATATCGGCAACAGGATAATTGACCGTATGATCGCACTGGTCTCGTTATGTATAAGGGATCTGAGGTCCAGAGCTATAACGGTTGGCGCATTGATAGGAGCCGCCTTACTTATTACGATGATTTTCTTTCCTCCGAGGGAGTATCTGCCTCAGGGCAACAGAAACTTTGTCCTGACAATACTTGCTCCTCCACCGGGACTTTCTGTTCAGGAAAGGATGGAGATCGGCGAGAATATATTTAAAGAGGTGAAGCCGCACCTCAAGCAGGAACACCAGGGATTTCCGGCAATAGAGAACATGTTCTATGTAGGGCATGACCGCATCATGTTATTCGGGGCATTATCATCTGACTGGGAAAGGGCTTCTGAACTTGTCCCTCTCTTTAACAGGCTTATATATACTATACCGGGGATGTATGGGGTTGCCCTCCAGCCTGGTATATTCCAGACAAGGTTCGCTCGAGGCAGAACGATCGACGTAGACGTTTCTGGTGACAATATAAACGACATTGTAAGGGCAGCCGGGATGTTGTTCGTCAAGGTTCGTGCCGTCTATAGCAGGGTAAGGCCGGTGCCGTCTGTAGAACTGCAGTACCCGGAGATAAAGCTTGTCCCCAACCGTGACCGTCTGAAGGCCAGCGGGCTAAGTGCTTACGACCTGGGGATAGCACTGGATGTCATAATGGACGGCAGTGATATCGGAGATTTCAAGGAGCAGGGCAGGAAGAAACGGGATATGATCCTTATGACAACTCAAACATCTATTAACACTCCTGAAGAACTTTATTCCAGCTCTATAGTTACACCTAAAGGGCAAATAGTTCCTGTATCGTCTCTTGCAAGCATGGAAAGGACATTTGGAATAACGGAGATAAGACATCTTGAACGCACTCGTACCATAACTCTCCAGGTCACACCCCCGCTTGAGGTGCCGTTAGAGACTGCAGTAAACACTATAACAAATGACATCGTTGCTCCATTGCAGAAAGGAGGAGTGTTCAAAGGTGTAAACGTCAGGATAAGCGGTGCAGCCGATAAACTTAAGGAAGCAAGCCGTACTTTACAGTGGAATTTCATTTTAGCGGCCTTGATAGCATATCTCCTAATGTCGGCTCTGTTCGGTAATTTTCTATACCCGCTTATTATCATGTTCACCGTTCCGCTTGCCGGGGCAGGAGGTTTCCTTGGCTTGAGGATAATGAACCTCTTTGTGCTTCAGCCTTTGGACATTGTAACGATGCTTGGTTTTGTCATACTTGTAGGTGTTGTTGTTAATAACGCTATATTGATAGTCCATCAAGCCCTTAATAATGTCAGGTATAACGGTATGGACCATAAGGAAGCTGTTATAGAATCAGTTAGAGTAAGGTTGAGACCAATTTATATGAGCGCTTCTACCAGTATCTTCGGGATGCTACCGCTCGTAGTGATCGGTGGGGCTGGATCTGAACTATACAGGGGGCTCGGCAGTGTGATCATCGGCGGGATCGCCATCTCAACGATATTCACCGTATTTCTGATCCCGGCCTTGTTGATGTTCGTGATCAGGATGGAAACGGTCGGTGTCTCATACGGAGGCCCGGATGAAGATTGAACGATATCTTCTTATACTTACATCGGCGATATTTTCATTGATACTGTTATCGGGGACATATAACTGCAAGGCAATGGCGATAACGCTTGAAGAATCTATAGACCTTGCACTTAAGAATAACCACGAGATCAAGAAGTACAGGAACATCTCAAATGCTCAAAAGAGCAGAGCGGCATCGGCATGGTCAGATTTCCTTCCAAAGGTCGATCTGGGTTATGACTATGATAAGCATGAGAACTTTGTAGCACCTCTGACTGAAGAGTCATCCACCTTTGCTGCTTCGGCCAGTATTAACCTGTTTAACGGTTTCAGGGATTATTTTTCGCTAAAGAGCTCAGTTTCAGAATACGATGCCGCCAGGTATATGGCCAGGTCAGTAGAGGCTGACACTATCCTTAAAGTAAAAGGGAGATATTTTTCAGTGCTCAGGTCGCAGGATAACGTTGTGGTCAAGAAGGATGCTGTGAGTTTGCTCGAGAGGCAGAGAAAAGATGCTGAACTTTTCTATTCAAGCGGATTGATCGCTAAGAACGATCTCCTTAAGGTAGAGGTCGAACTGGCTTCAGCAAGACAGGAACTGTTGAGTGCTGAGATGGGATTGAATATCGCGCTCAGAGAGTTAGAGAAGAGCATAGGAATGAAGACCGAAGAAGGCGAGGTCTTTGAATCCGTCGAAGGCCCTAACGAGCTCATCTTCGATGAGGTATCGATGGTTAGCCTGATGGGCGAAAGACGAAGTGAGCTGAGATACATGAGGTCAAAGCTTAACGCTGCCAGGTATACTGCAAGATCTGAAAGAGGAGGGTACCTTCCGAGCCTTGATCTCTCATATACTTATTACAGGTTTGGAGAGGATGATGCATTTGAAGGCAGACCGGCCCCTTTATTTGATGATGATGAGAGGATACTTTTGAGCGCGAGCTGGAACCTTTTTGATGGTTTTAAGACCTGGAACGATATGAACGCGGCAAGATATGATGCCGAGGCTGCAAGTGAGGACCTCATGAACGTCGAAGAGGAGCTCAAGCTTCAACTACAGGCAGCTCTGGAGGAATATAAGATATCATTCAATATGATCAATGTTGCTCAAACGGCAGTTGATCAGGCAAATGAGAACTACCGTATAACCGAAAGCCAGTTCAAACAGCGTGTTGCGGCAACTTCAGACCTGCTTGATGCCAGATTTATACTCTCGAGAGCTAAAAGTGAACTTAATAACGCAAGGTTCGGTTTGCTGCTATCAATAGCGAAGATCGAAAGGGTCATTGAGGTCGAGAACATCTCTAACTTTCTGAAGGGGCAGCAGGTCTCTCAATAATACGATATCAATGTCTGTTCGGGCTGTCACTTGATAATTTGTAAATTGATGACTTATTATCATAGTCCATAATATATATAAATAGTGGGAGGAACGAGATATGTTGTCAGAACAGGAATCACAGAGATATACCCGGCAGATGATGATGGAAGGCTGGGGTGAAGAAACGCAGGAGAAACTCAAGGGATCGACCGTTTTCATTGCTGGAGCCGGGGGGCTGGGCTCGCCGGTATCGATATACCTTGCCGTGGCCGGAATAGGCAACATAAGGATATGTGACTTCGATTCTCCGGACCTGTCTAACCTTAACAGACAGATCCTTCATGACCACACAAGGGTAGGAACGAACAAGGCCGTATCGGGAAAGATGACCCTTGAGAGGCTTAACCCTGACATTAATATTACAGCCATCGATACGAAGATCGAGTCTGATAATGTCGATGAGCTCGTTGGTGACGCAGATCTGATACTTGACTGTATGGACAATTTTCCCACAAGGTTCCTGCTTAACGAGTCGGCAAGAAGAAAGGGGATACCGCTTGTATACGGAAGTATCTGGGGTCTTGAGGGAAGATTATCATTTATTAAATCACCTGAGACACCGTGCCTGAAATGCATCTTCCCGGAGTCGCCTCCAAAAGAGGTCTTTCCGGTCGTAGGAGCCACACCTGCCGTTATAGGTTCACTTCAGGCCATGGAAGCTATCAAATATCTCGCCGGAGTAGGGAGCAATATAATGGGTAAGCTGCTTGTATGGGACGGAAGCAGGACGGAGTTCAGGACCTTTAAGGCTCCGAAGGACCCGCATTGCCCAGTATGCGGCTAGGTTTTATCATGACCGAACATTATCCTGGCATAGTGCTATAATCTGTTATGGCAATAGATAAAAAGATAATGGACCTCCTGCCATATGCGCACGGTTCTTATAATTTGCTGATATTGCTAATGTTCTTCATTCAGGGGTATTTCGGTCTTAAGATAAGAAAGACAAGGCTTTCAGGTGGATCCGCTCCACTCAATATAGTTAAGAGACACAGGAGGTTAGGACCGATACTGGCGGTGCTCGGGGTAGGAGGGTTCTTTGCCGGAATAATACTCGTCTATATAGACTTCAAGAACATCCTTGAATTCCCCATTCATCTTCTGTTCGGTGTGGTCCTCTCGGTCTTCATTGTGAATCTCTTTATCGTATCAAGGATGATAAAGGGACCTGAAGCGCACTGGAGGGACCTTCATTATCGAATAGGGATATCCGTTCTCCTTATTTATCTGGTCCAGGCTACGCTGGGATTAAGCATCATTATCTGAACTGTCTAACAGTATCGGTTATAAAGCTAATCAGATAACGTTACGTAAAGATAAGATCCCTTTCTGTAGACTAACAGTAAAATGTCACCGCTTTTACGCTTAGACAACACACCGTTGTAGTCCGATATGCTTTTGATGGCCTTCTTGTTTATCTCCTGGATAATATCACCGGGGATAAGAACGCCTTGTGCTATACTTCCTGGCTCGATCCCTGCTATAACCACGCCATTGACCTTATCTGATATATCAAGTCTTTCACGTATTTCCTCTGTCAGTTCTTTTACGCTTACTCCTTTAAGAGGAGACTCTTCAGCAGGTTCAGCCGCAGCGACTATATTATCCGGAAGCTCTCCTATCTTCATATTTACGGTCTTCTTCTTACCGTCCCTGATTATCGTCAGATCAGCAGAACTTCCAGGCGATGTAGCGGCCACCATATTGCGCAGAATAAATGTGTCCTTGACCTCTTTGCCGTTATACTCAACGATAAGATCGCCCCTCTTAAGACCGGCCTTATCTGCAGGGCTGTCATCCATTATATCGGATATTAATACGCCTTCCTTTTCATCTATATCGAAATGCTTTGCGAGTTCAGGTGTAAGGTTCTGGATCGTTACTCCAAGCCAGCCTCTGACAACCTTGCCATGCTTTATCAGGCTGTTCATCACGTTACTGGCCATATTGCTGGGTATTGCAAAACCGATGCCCTGGTAACCGCCCGTAGTTGAGAATATGGCAGTGTTGATGCCAATAAGCTCGCCTTTTGTGTTTACCAGTGCACCTCCCGAGTTCCCCGGATTTATTGCGGCGTCTGTCTGGATGAAGTCCTCATAATCGGCAATACCCACATTAGCCCTTCCAACAGCGCTTACTATACCCATTGTGACAGTATGGCTGAGCCCGTAAGGATTGCCTACCGCTATAACAAGTGAACCTACGTTCAGCTTGTCAGAATTTCCCATCTTGAGGACCGGAAGATCATTTGAATCTATCTTTATGATAGCAAGGTCTGTCTTTGGGTCAGACCCTATTATCTTCCCACTTAGCTCTCTCTTGTCGTAGAGCAGTACTTTTATCTCATCGGCATCCTTTACTACGTGGTTGTTGGTAAGTATATAACCGTCCTTGCTCACTATGACACCCGATCCGAGCGCCCTTGATTTGAACTCCCTGGGCTCTCCAAAAGGGCCGCCCCTTTCACCAAAGAAACGTTTGAAGAAAGGATCGTCAAAAAAATGGTCGAAAGGATTGCCCTGTGACTTCACCGTCTTTTCGGTAGATATGTTCACTATTGCCGGCTTCACCGCATCAGATATCTCTGACAGCGCAGTTCCAAGTTTATCAAGAAACTCAGAGCTTCCGGAAGAAACATCCGATATTTGTGCATTAGAATTTACCTGGATATCCAGGTTAGACGATAGCGAGAGGCCGATTATTATCCCGACCAGTATCAGAAAAAGTACACCAATCAAAGTTAAACTTCTTTTCATATTCTTTATTCCTCCGTGTCTTAAATGCTTAATAATATTATACAAATCTGTTGTATTTCTTATCAATGATATAGTAATCTCTCATATCGGTAAGCGGTTCATGTAAGAGCACGGAAACGCCAAAATCGTTAAAGGAGTTGATATCATGATCGTTTTTGCCGCTTTACTTGCCTATATCTCAGCTTTTCTTGGCGGATACCTGAACCTTAGAGGTACAGGGCTCAGCCCTGAAAAGGTCAATATATCGAACGGCTTTTCGGCCGGACTCCTTATATCCATAGCCATAGTACATATACTCCCCGAAGCGCAGATAGATAAGAATTACATTTATGTTCTGCTGGGACTCGGCATTTTTTATATCATACAGGGATATATAAGGACTAACTATTGCGGAGATGAAGGATGTGAGACACATGAGGCAACTGGCATGCTTGCCTGGACCGGTATCAGTTTTCACGCTTTAGTGGACGGTATTGCCATGGGTGTTAGCTTTAAGGCATCCGGCTCTCTTGGTATCCTTGTAATGATGGCCATACTCATACACAAAGCGCCAATGGGATTTTCTGTATCCTCTATACTCCTTTCGCGAGGATATTCCTCCAATAGGGTTAAGGGTATGCTCGCAATATTTTCTGCTGTTACACCTTTAGGCGCGTTAATGAGCTATTTGTTATTAGGAGCCACATCGGAGACATTTCTTGCCATTGCCCTGGCTTTTTCAGGTGGGACGTTCCTTCATATCTATACCTCTGAGCTTCTTCCCGACGTCCATGGACCGAAGGATAGAAAGGTCGTAATATTCGTTATATTAGGCATAGTTACGGGGATCTTACCTAAACTGATAGCTCCTGTAGTATAGTTTTAAAAGGGGCGATAATAAATCTTGACAGTCCAGATTTGCAGGCGTAATATTTATTTATGAAGGGTCTGGTCCTTTTATTGGTTGTAACCATTACGCTTATTTCGGTCGCAGGCGTTGACGCCTCAACGGCTCCTGACACATCTAACTGTACAAAACTGACGGGAGCCGATGTCTGTAATAGGACGGCAGTGTTCATCTCTGTATCACTGGACCTGTATTGTGACATGTCTGCAGGGCCGTCCTGTTTTTATTTTGAAGAAATCGCTGATTCTACCACTTTCAAAGATCTTCGCACATCTTATATTCCCGTTCTCGGGAATGACAAACCTCCTCAGTAGCCCCACGTTTATCGGTTCAGGATCGGTCAATAATTTCATATTTGGAGGTTATATGAGCAAGAAACTACTGGTTATCCTGCTTATGATGGCTGTTATGCTGCCGTTATCTGCATTCGCCGAGGGGATGAAAAAGGCAGATACAATAGATGAGCTGGTAAAGATGTTCGATGACAGAAAATGCATGGAATGCCATCCGCAAATAGCAAAAGAATGGAAAGAGTCGTTCCATGCAAAGTCCGTTACAAGCTCACTGAACGGAATGCGTAACTTCTTTGCCATAGGCGTGCCCACTGAATGGGAGAGGGAACTCACAAAAGCAGAAGCACTGAAGTGTCTGGATTGCCATGTGCCTGAGATCAATTACGCTTCTGAAAAACTTGCTGTCGAGATCGCAAACATGATCATTAAAGCGATCGATTCCAAAAGCAAGAGTGAAGTAAAAAAGATCACAAAAGAACTATCGAAGCTTCGAGTCGGCTGCATAAGCTGTCACAACATAAAAGCTACGAGCATAGCCAAAGGCTTGATGGGTAAGCCTGTTAAGGACGCTGTTTACGGAGTTAATGGAAAGGAGTCTCCGGCACATCTTACAATACAGACGAATGCATTAAGGACCTCCCTGTTCTGCGCGCAGTGCCACGGAAAATACGTGGCAGCTGACGGTGAGATAATCATGTGCAACACTCTTAGCGGGAGTTACTACAATGGTTATGTCGCGAATGGCGGAGGCGAGACCTGCCAGGACTGCCATATGAAGAAAGGAAAGAGGGGGCATTTCTTCCCGGGTGGTCATGACCTTGAGATAGTCAAGGAAGGAATAGGTTTCAATGCTAATATTCTAGGTGTTAAGCATACAGTAGGCAAGTGGATACCGACAGCTATCGTAGATATAGCTATAGATAACAAGTCCGGCCACAGGGTTCCCGACGGCTGACTATGGTCAGGAAAAGTGGTCCTGGAAGTGATCGCTAAAGACAATAAGGGAACAGAGTTAAAAGAGACAAAATCATACTATGAGATCGGTAACGACCTCGACGGATTTATGAGGTACGGTGCATGGCAGATCAAGGAGATAGTCGATCTGACGCTGCAGCCTCTTGTCAAGCAGAAGGAGAAGTATGTATTTGAGTTCAAGAAGGACGCAACGGAAGCTGACGTTACCGTTAACCTTTACTACTACATCAGTGGCAAGAAAGGTGACAAGATCTACTCTAAGAGCAAGAAATTGAAATTTGTAGAGGAGTAGGGTGTATAACTTCTAAGGGCGGCCATCAGGCCGCCCTTTTTTTTGGAAAAAAGATATTTTAATTCTTTTATTTAACTTATTTATGCATAACTTGACAGTACATACATTCGTAAGTAATATGTACGTGTATGAGAACGATACTTATTATATTAATACTGATCAGTTCTCTCTTGCCCTTTTTTCAATCTTCAGCAGAGGCATCACCAGATCCAGCCTCAGGCTGTAAAGTAATGGGTTATGATGTATGCGGTAAATCCAATCCGACCATAGTAGTAGATATCGATGATCCATGCCTGGAGTTATTAAGAGCTGGATCACTTACCTTCCGTTATGAAGAGCAATATCCTGTTTTCAATGTAGTTGCCAGATCGTTCCTGTACTCCATTGAGAACGATAAGCCACCCCGCCTCTCATAATAGATAAAAGGAATAGTGATTATATTTGTTACAACCCAATGCCCGTTGAGGCATACGACACTATTTTATCCGGGAGACAAATGTGAATAAAGAAATGGAAGAGAATACAAATCAAAAAGATAGCATTATTACAAGAAGGAGTCTTTTACTGAACGCCGGAAAGGTTGCCGTTGGTACGGCACTGGTTACTTCTGGATGTTTATCAGCATCATCACCGACACAGGCTAAGAAAGAAACTGAATACCCATGGCCATACGAGCAGATAGATCCGGACAGGGCTGCAGAGATCGCTTACCAGAACTGGTACGGGAACTATTGTGCGTATGCCTCAGCAAGCGGCATTCTTGTGCAGCTTAAGGAAAAGGTCGGTTATCCTTACACTGTCCTGCCGGTAGATATAATCAGGTTTGCCCACGGTGGTGTAGTAGGTTGGGGGACCCTGTGCGGAACGATGGCAGGTGCGGGGATAGCGGCCAGTCTTGCGGCCGGGCATGACGGAGATGAGATGATCAACGACCTGCTGGCATATTATGCTAATACAGAGCTTCCTATATATATGCCAAAAGAGCCGAAGCTGGCAAAAGCTCCATTAAAGAACAAGAGCGATTCGCCTTTATGCCATATTTCTGTAGGAAAATGGATGAAGAAGACCGGACATGCGTTCAAAAGCCCTGAGAGGAAGGATAGATGTGCCAGGCTTGCCGGTGATGTATCAAAACAAATGGCGATGATGTTAAATGCCTACTACAAGGGCGAATATGAGGCTCAGCATTACGGTCACATAGGTACGTATAACATGACGGCCCAGGACAACTGCACTTCATGTCATACCAGCAACGTACCCAGCCCCCCTCAGATGAAGATGTAAGTAAAATAAGGCGGCCTTCGGGCCGCCTTATTTATTTATTTGGAGTTAAATTTGATGAGATCCTGCCTGAACTTGGGTCAACAGATTCAGGAAGAATTATTCATTCGTTTATTCTTGGCATCGACTCTTAACATCGTCTGAGATTCCAAGAATATCTCTCATAATTGGTGTGTAATAATGAGTTATTCCTCCAACTC
>CP070669.1:1824449-1865280 GCA_020351835.1 Nitrospirota bacterium | reverse complement strand
CAGGTTGTAAGAGCACAGGTACGACTTCCAGCGGAAAGGTTCTCAGGGATATTCCTCGGGAAGAGCGAGTCGCTCTTATGGTCCTTAACTTTAAAAATACCACTGCCAAATCGGTCGCATCAGAATACGACCCATGGCAGTTCGGGATACCATCGATGATAATGACCGATCTCGAATCCATCGGGTTGTTCAATATCATAAGCTGGGAAAGGCTCGAGGATATCCTGGAGCAACAGAAGATACAACATCTAGGACTTGTAGAAGAGGACGATGCCGTAGAGATGGGAAAGATCGTAGCTGCACGCTTCACGCTTGCAGGCGCTTATATGGTCATGAACGGTAAACTTGTTATGGAAGCTAAAATATACTCCGTTGAAAGCGGTGCACTTCTTGGTGCATCATCCGTCACCGGAAGGCTTGACCGGTTCTTTGAACTGGAAAAGCAACTCGTCATAAAGATGACAGAGTACCTGGGGGCAACTCTTACGGATTCAGAGAGAGATGAAATAGAAAAGAATATCGAGACAACATCACTTTATGCTTCCCTAAGCAATTATGCCGGTGAGATGGTACTTCATGAGGCTGAAGACCTTAAGGCCAAGGGGAAGAAGGATCTCGCAAAGGACCTGATAGATAAAGCAAGGTCAAATTTTGAAGCGGCACTAAATTATGATCCGGGGTATGAGAGGGCCAGGAATAACCTTGCGAGCCTTGCTATGGCTTTGCCTATGACCCTGTAGTAATGGAGTTGCATAGTATTGATATAAATACAAGATCGTGAAGGAGCAGTCTATGAGAAGGTTCATACTTGTGTTATTCATTGTTCTTATTGCGCTTATCATTGTCCTCCCGTTGAATTCAGATGCCGGTGACTATTTTGTCGGGGTAAAGGGATATTACTCTTTCTGGGATTCGGGTATTCTGGACTGGCTTGAAAAGGACATTGCTGTTGCATTCCTGGTTAACAGGGTGCAATTCGAGGCAAAAAGAGACATCGGCAGTGGATATATGGTTGGCCCCCTGTTAGGATACAGAACTGATGACGGAAAACTATCGGTGAGTTTCGCCCCTATGGTATTGAGCAGCTTTGATCAGGACTGGGCGGGGACAGCCGGGGCCATGAACCCCAGAGGGACCGCCAGACTTGACCGACAAGACTATGACCTTGCTGTCAGCTATGCTTTGAACGGGATGTTCAAGGCATTTTTCGGATATAAATATCAGCAGATGGAGCTGAAACTTGATATGACATATACGCTGATGGGGACTCAGGTGGACAGGTATATAGTTGATGCCCATGCACATGTTCCGACGTTTGGTGTTGGAGCAGCATATCCCGTCATGGATAAGGTCGTTCTTAGCGGACAGGCCGGCATATCATACCCTATGATGGATATGAAAATAACCAATGAGAACGGTGTTACGGAGGATATCCTTCCGCAGGGTCAGCTGGGTTTCAATACAGAGATTAATGTTACGTACCAGGCTATCGAGAACGTGCTTGTACAGCTAGGCTACCGGTATCAGATGTTCGAGTTCACGGGTCGTGCACCGGGACGGACAGAGGCTATAACCTCGAGGGATATTACTCACGGCGTTACACTTGCCGTTTTTTATACGTTCTAAGACCTGTTCTGGAGGGTTCTTTATGAAACTTAATAACTCTTTTGTGGCAAGCTTGCTTTTAATGTTCTTTGCCTTTTTTCAAACACCGTCTATTGGATCAGCTGAGGAGACCGTGCGTGTCGAGATAGTGGGGGAGGGGATAGCTCCTGTGAAGACTACCGTTTCAGTGGCAAAAAGAGTGGCTCTGATATTGGCTAAAAGAGATGCAATAGAGAAAGGCCTGGGAGCTTCCGTATCAGTAAAGATGATACCCAATATAAGAGAGGTCAGGTCAGATCTTGAAGGAACACTTTCTTATGATATATTGAGCGAAGGAGAAAAGGATGGGGCGTACTTTGTATACATACGTTCATTCGTTGAGATCCCTTCTGAGCTGATAGAAAAATATTCTCTTACAGAGGATGATAGAGAGGTATATACCGGATTAAAGCCGCTTGTTGAGGAATTTCCCAATGGAACCATCAACTGGCAGGACGGGTTCTTGATATCATACGGGGTTGGAGAGTGGCCCTCGGACAAGGAAGGGAAGGAAGCTGAACTATTGGCCAGGAGGGCGGCCGTAATTGACGCACAGGCTAATGCCCTGGAAATGATAAATGGCATAAGAGTGGATGCAGAGGAACAGTTGAAGGGGCTTCTCAGTAAAGATAAGGAGCTGTTCTACAGAATAGAGGGCATTGTCAGGTCGGCATCTATCGAAAGCGAGGAAGCCAATAGGCCATACAGGGTAAATATAAAGGTCCCGCTTACAGGTATCAAGGGACTGGGGGTAGAGATATATAGCAAGGTTGTAAAGAAGAAAAAGGTTATGCCCGGGAGAGGGAGTGACAAAGCTGATGAAGGGATAACCGGAATCGTGATAGATGCAAGGGGCACGGGCCTGAGAACAGCCCTGTTCCCAATGGTTTTGGATAATACAGGAAGGCAGATTTATTCGGTCGAGATGGTGGATGAGGCATCATTTATAAAACGAGGGGTCGTCGGTTATACCACCGGTGTTCCTGAAACGAATACGGAAAGGGTCGGTCTTAATCCATTGTATATAAACGCGATATCTACAGAGTACGCTCTTCTTGCGTCCAGCGATGAGACCTTCATGCCATCAGGCGGTCCATTAGTTGCTGAAAACCATGAAAATAAGAAGAGGCGAAAAAGACGCCAGGGAAACAATCCGCTGAAGGTCAAAGGTGTAAGGAGTGACGGACCATTAAAGGCTAATGTAGTAATAAGCGGTTCTGATGCAAAAAAGATCGAATCGGACAAAGATCTGTCAAAACTGTTCAAGGAGAGCAGGGTTATAATTATTACTGACTCATCCATAGGTGGTACTGAGGGAAGTATAGATAGCCCGCTCAATCCTCTGATAGCGCATTACGAACGCTTAAGATGATTATCACTGAAAGGTTAGTAGCATTGCTAGAGAAGAGATACATTGCCGGCCTTATCATTGGTGCGGTCGTGTTAACGTTTGTGCTGGTCCTGAATCAGTCAGGTACCCTTGAACGCCTGGAGCTAATGTCACGTGACCTCAGGTTTAGTTTGAGAGGCGAGCTGGTCACTAATGATTCCATCCTGATAGTAACCATAGATGAAAAGAGCGTTAGATACCTTAACCGAAAAATAAGTCAGTGGCCTCGCACCTATTATGCTAAAGCACTGCAGAACCTAACAGCTGCCGGTGCTGACCTTATCGTTATGGACATGGACCTGTCAAAGCCGGGATTTAATGCTGATGGAGAAGATAATGTTCTGGCAAGGGCTATTTATGATTCCGGAAACGTCGTACTTTCGAGGTATATAACCCAGGGACATCAGGTAGTTCCGCTAGAGAAGTTCAGAGATGGAGAGGTAGGGGAGGGATTTATAAACCATCTTGTTGACAAGGATAACATATTGCGCAGGATACCTCTTGTGAGCCTTGAAGTGGACGAGGTAACAGGTCATCTTGAACCTGTCCTCTCCCTTGCTGTAGAGACAGCGAGACTGATCATATATCCTGACGAGATCCCTGAAATAGACCTTGGTGCCACGGATGTCTTTAAAATGGGCAGCATAGAGATACCTTATCCTGAGGGAAAGATGCTTGTGAACTATGTGGGGCCGCCAGGCGCTTTCGATCAGGTCTCGTTCAGTGATGTGATGACCGGCAATTTCGATAATAAGAAGGTAAAAGATAAAGTGATACTGATAGGGAATGTTCATCCGGCATATCATGACTCATTTCTGACCCCGTTCAGGACAAAGAGCTCTGAAGTAGTTAAGTTCGAAACGAAGGAGATCATAAAACAGTCCGGGATGGGTATGCCCGGAGTAGAGGTATATGCTCATGCAATTAACACTATACTTGAGCAGAACTATATAAGGACGCCGGGCAGGGCCAGAATAGTCGGGTTTATGATAGTGATAAGCATTATCACGACCGTTCTGTTTGTGGTCCTTAACATAAGGCCTGTTGTAGCGTTCCTGCTATGCGTGGTCCTGTTCACTGCTACAGGGATGATATCATATCTTGTTTTCATTAAGTTCGACTATTTTATTGAGATAGTGTCATATGAGGGGATAGTACTGCTCACCTATTTCGGAGGTGTGGCTTATCACAGGATGCAAGCTCTTAGAGATAAGGTTAGGATCCGCCAGGCCTTTGGACATTATGTTTCACCTCAGGTAATTGAGAAGCTTCTCGAGGACCCGGCACTAATGAAACTGGGTGGTAACAAGGAGGATATCTCCGTTCTTTTTATTGATGCGAGGGATTTTACGGCAATATCTGAAAAAATGGACCCTTCCGATGTTGTAGAACTGCTGAACGAATTTCACACAGCAATGACAAAGGTAATATTCGAGCATAATGGGGTGCTGGATAAATATATGGGAGATGCCATAATGGCATTCTACGGTGCCCCGGTAGAGATGACCCGTCATGCGTCCATGGCTTGCGCGACAGCCCTCGATATGATACGTCAGCTGGTATCTCTTCATGGGAAATGGCGAAAAGAAGGTAAACCGATAATAGAAGTTGGTATCGGCATCAATACAGGTACTATGGTAGTAGGCAATATGGGTTCGGAAATGATATTTGATTATACGGTGATGGGAGATGGCGTAAATCTTGGTTCAAGGCTCGAGTCCCTTAACAAGATCTATAGCACTAAGATCATCGTTAGTGAGTACACTATGGAAGCCGCAAGTAGTGATTTCAATTTCAGAGAGCTTGACCTTGTCAGGGTAATAGGGAAACACCAGCCAGTAAGGATATATGAGCTTATATCTAAATCATCTGAAGAAAGACCGGTATTCCTTGAAAAATATGGCGAAGCTATTAAAGCATATAGAGAAAGGGACTGGGTGAATGCTCTGGACCTGTTCCAAGATGTTCTTTTAATTGAACCTGATGACGGACCATCCGCTCTGTACGTGAGACGATGCCGGGAGCTTATTGAATCACCGCCAACAGATAAGTGGGATGGCGTTTTTGAGATGACTACCAAATAACCAATATATGTAATGGAGGTGGAAGATGGAGTTTAAGAGAGTATTTATAATTATGTTCTTATTTGTGCTTATTCCTGTGATGGTGTTGCAGGCAGAGGCAAAGAAGAGCGAAATAAAGACGGTGATGGCTTCGGGGAGTGCTGTGATCTACTCGGCTGACGTGGGAGCGGCAAAGAAAGAAGCTCTTGAGGACGCGAAAAGAAATGCAGTAGACCAGGTAGGTTCTCACGTGCTATCAGAATCAGTCGTTGAGAACTATGATCTCGTCAGGGACAGGATAATATCTAAAGCGGACGGTTATGTGCACAGGTATGAAATAATAAGCGAGAAGCAAAGCGGTAACAATTATCTGATAGATATAGAGGCGGATGTGTCAAAGAGCAGTTTGATAGACGATGCCACGCTAATATACCATGAAATGGATAAGCCGCGTCTTATGGTAATAGTACTTGAAGTAAGAGGCAAGGATGTAATACCTACTAAGCATGCAGAACATGCCGTAAGCAGTATATTTGTAGAAAAGGAGTTCTCGCTTATCGACCAGGCCATGGCCATTGAAAATATAAGGAAGGACGAGCTTAGGAAGATTGCCGAGGGAGATGAGCTAGCGGCAGCCAAAATTGGCCTGAGGTCAGGTGCTGAGGTAGTGGTTGTTGGAACGGCTTCGATCGGTGATGTCGAAAGCATCAGAGGGCAGCTTTATGCAAGTAAGGCTAGCATATCGCTCAGGGCCCTTAAGACCGATAATGCGTCACTTTATGCCATATCCAGTCAGTCCAAAGCAGCTACGGATGCGGTTGCAGACTCGGCCCAGAGAAAGGCACTGGAAAGAACGAGTAAGAGCGCAGCAAGCGATATTTTCTGGAAGATCGTAAAGAAATGGAACAAAGAAAAGATACGGGGCAATGAAATAGAGATAGTGCTTAGCGGGGTCAATTTCACCGTCCTCAGGAGCGTTAAGGACGAGATAGGGGCACTGAGAGGTGTGTCGGAAGTATTTCAGAGAAGCTTTGATGCTCCTACAGCTGTTCTCAATATCACTTATAACGGTGATTCGATCAGGCTTGCGGAGATACTAGATGAAATGAAGTTTAAGGGCTTCGACCTTGAGGTCCAGGGAGTATCACCCGGCAAACTTAATTTGAAGGTGAAGTAAGAAAATTTCATAGACCCGTTCATCCCAAACTTGATTGGCCGGATCCCAGCAATAATATTTTAGCCCGAGGTGTGCTCGCACACCTTTGGCTAAAAAGCCTGAAATAACAATAAGGTAGGCATAGTTCGAATTATTCTGCATATAGATATGTAATACATAAATTAAATAATTAATAAATTACTTGACAATGCAACTAAAAAGTGTTAATTTGTAGCCAGGGAAAGGGAAAAGCAGGATGTCAGTGTAAACATCAAATAAAAGGGGGCCGAAATGAGTATATGTGAAAAAACAGATGTATGCGTATTTTTCACGAACAGAATGAACAGATTGCCCACTGCTCAGGAGAGGATGCAGTATAAGGTCGAGTACTGTGTAAAGGACAAGGAAAGGTGTGCGAGGTACATGGTCAATAAGAAGATCAGGCAAGGTTACCACCCAGTGGATGAAAGTGGAATGGCCGAGGTCGATCAGCAGATGAGAGAAATTTTCCCGGATGATATCGAAAAAGCTGAAGTCATAATAAAGTACCTGTGTAATAACTGATACAAATTGCCCGGGATTTATTTTAAAAGGAGCTAGTGCTCCTTTTTTTTTACAGTGTCATTCATTATAATATCATCAAATATCACCGGGAGGTAGTTATGGCGAAAGTAATAGTTCAGATAGGTGGAAAGGCTGTTGATGAAGTTCCTCTTGATAAGAAGATAACGGTCATCGGACGTGAATCAAAATGTGATATCTATTTGAAGAACCCGTCTGTTTCCCGTGAGCATGCTAAGATTATTAAGCATGGTTCAGTCTTTTTTGTAGAAGACATAAAGAGCACTAACGGAACCTTTGTTAATGGTGCAATGGTCAATTGGCGTTCCGGCCTTAATAATAATGACAAGATAGGTGTTGGCAAATATACCCTGGTGTTCAAAGAGACAGAGAAGGGCGAGAAGAAAGAGCCTAAAAAGCTAATGCCAGAGTTTATGGACGAGACCATAAGGGTAAAAAAGAAATAATCCTTACCTGACAGGTCAGTTTACCTTCTGGATGCACTTCCTGATGTCATCTGCGATCTCTTTTCCGTTCTTATATCTCTTCTTAAGAGCTTTTGACAATAGCTTGTTCGTTATTTCAACGCAGCATTTTGGAAGGTCCGGTCTTACATCCTCAGGTGAATGGTAATCGCCTTTCTGAATATTACGAAGAAGTTCCCCAAGGTTATCCCCTTTGAAAGGTTTCTCACCGGTCAACATCTCGTATAGTACACATCCTAGGGAGAACAGATCGGATCGTCCGTCGACCTTTTTACCCGATATCTGCTCGGGAGACATATAGTTGGGGGTCCCAACAACGGTTTGGGTTCCAGTATGCGTTTCAGCAGCAGCAGACAGAGCGGCGATACCAAAGTCCGCTACTTTAACAGTACCGTCCCCTAATATCATTATGTTGGCCGGCTTTATGTCCCTATGGACAACACCGTTAGAGTGAGCATAATCAAGAGCTTCAGCCACTGACGATATAATATTAAGTACTTCTTCTATCGGAAGCAAATTCTCATGACTTGTAAATTCACTTAACTCACGGCCCTTTAGAAGTTCCATGGCAATATAAGCCATATCATGTTCTTCGCCAATATCGTAAATGGTCATAATATTGGGATGGGCCAGATTGCCGGCTGCCTCCGCTTCGCGAAAAAAGCGTTCCTTGAAATCGCTCAGCTCCTCTTCATTTGAATGATCGAACTTGAGGGTCTTGATCGCAACATCCCTGTTGATCTTCGGGTCCTTTCCAAGGTAAACAGTCCCCATCGCTCCCCGTCCCAGTTCTTCAACTACCTCATATCTGCCCAGTGTAGGCCTGGTGACCGTATCCTCAAGTATCATGGTTCGCTCATCAGACAGGAATTGTGTGCCTATAGCAGTTACTTCCTCTGCCGGCCTCAATCTGACTATCCTTTCCTGTGAGTCCTTGTATTTCCCTCCCTTAAGAATATGCTCATATACAGCAACAGCCTTATTGAACATCCTCTTTCGTTCAAAATCAAGTCCAAGATTATAGAGCAAGCTCTTAACGGAATCATCCTTTACAGGGCATTTCATGAACTTTTCAAGGGCCATATCCAGCATTCCCTGTCCTTGCAAAGATAACCCCAGCATCTTGTAGGACTCAATGCTTTCAGCATCAGACAGAACACCTGACGAAATCATCCTGTTAATTGTAACTGCTGCAAATGCAACTATGGAAAGCATAATGACAGTGACTGGCTTTAGCCATATGCCGAACCCTACAAACAGGAACAGGCAGATCGCAGACCACGTCAAAACGAAAATACCAAGGAGAATGGACCCGTTCCTTTTCCTGAGGCGAGGTATCATTAAAGCAACGAACAATCCCAGGGCCAATAGTACTGAAGCTTCAATAATATAGGCCCATAACGGTCGCATAATGGCCGTTTCGTTCAGGATATTATCAATTATGTTTGCCGCTATGCTAATCTCGGACATTTCCTCTCCCACGGAGGTAATGTGGAGTGAGCCTAAGTCAGGTGAAGACGGACCAATAATAACTATTTTCCCTTTAAAAATATCCGGAGGGATCACATCATTTACCAGATCGCTGAAAGAGTATCTTTGGTGTACATCCCTGCTGGACTGGAACGAAATTAGCATTTCGAACCTTTCACTGGTCGGGACCCTAAGGTTCTTTATCTGGATCCCACTGAAACCTCTTTTCCCGATGATTTGCTTTACATGCTTCTCATCCTGACCGAGATACCTTACTGCGGACTGTAAAGCAAGCGAAGGGTAAAGTCTTCCTTTGTATGATATGAACAACGCTGCATTCCTTATCACATTATCCTTGTCCTCCGGATACGAAATGTGCCCCATGCCTTTTGCATTCGAAGCAAGATCCTGAAAAGGTGGAGATATGGTGGACGCAAATATGTAGCGATCCCTATTGAAAGCAAATGGATTTTTTACAGTAATCTTATTATCTGAGCCTGAAAGCTGCCCGTTATCAAATATAGTTGAGTTCCTGATTAAATATACAGGAATCTTTTTATCATTGCTCCCGGAGGGCTCGCCGATACGAACATTTAGCGATAGAAGCACATTGCCGGCGGCTTTTGCAGCCCTGGTTAGCATTGTGTCATGATCAGACTCCCTCTCAGCCTTCCTGATGTCAGCATATATAGCAGAATAGATATTGTTTTTTGAACGCTTCCTTTTTTTTGCGATATCCTTCCTGACCTCACGAATCTTATCAAGTCCGGGATTTATGTCAGGTGATGTAAAAGGAACATGAAGTGATATTACCTTAGACCCTTTGTCCGAAAGGTTGCCAAGTGCATCCGAAAAGTACTTTCTGGGCCATGGCCACGGACCAAGGTCCTCAATGCTCTTTTCATCTATCTCTACCAGGACGACGTGTGATGAGCCCTTCCCGGAGTCCAGTCTGGACATGAGGTCATACATTTTATTTTCGGCCAGAACCAACGGGTAGAGGCCTATCAGATATGCAATAAGAAATATCGACGTTATCGTAGAACCTATGAACCAGTTCGTTGAAACGAATCGCGGTAATCTCATATTGGTGATTATATCAATGCAGTGATTTTTAGGCAAG
The DNA here is from genome assembly GCA_020351835.1 of Nitrospirota bacterium. Lineage (GTDB taxonomy): Bacteria > Nitrospirota > Thermodesulfovibrionia > Thermodesulfovibrionales > BMS3Bbin05 > BMS3Bbin05. The sequence continues at coordinate 1,855,388 of CP070669.1, read as the reverse complement.
AATGATGCAGGTATCCGGCAGGTCTCTAATGCATTATATTGGCGTTTAAACAGGCCTGTAGAATCGAACACGTGAAACAATTCTGCTTTTAAAGCAGATCCATGAACTTTTTTTACAAAATCCGATGTGATATTTGATAAAATAACCACTTTAAGAGGACCATTTAACAGGAATTGTAAGGGAGGATAGATATGGATGTAGTTCTGAAGACTGAGTTCAACGATCTGGATCTGGTGAGGCGTGGAAAGGTTAGGGATATTTACGACCTGGGCGATTACCTGTTAATGGTCATAACCGACAGGGTGTCTGCTTTTGATGTAATACTGCCAAATGGTATTCCGGGAAAGGGAAGGGTGCTTACGGCAATTTCTACTTTCTGGTTCGATCAGATCAGGGATATAATAGAGAATCACATCGTCTCTGTGAATGTCGATGACTATCCTGATGAATGTGTCCCGTACAGGTCTCAGCTGGAGGGGAGGAGTATGCTTGTAAGGAAGGCCAAGCCTCTGCCGGTTGAGTGCATTGTAAGAGGGTATATCTCAGGGTCAGGCTGGAAGGCATATCAGGAGGATGGAAAAGTGTGCGGAATCGAGCTCCCTGCGGGCCTTAAGGAGTCTGACAGGCTTCCTGAACCTATTTTCACGCCAAGTACGAAAGCGGATGAAGGGCACGATATTAACATATCCTATGAAGAAGCGGTCAAATTACTGGGTGATGATGTTGCGGACCGTGTAAGGAACTACAGTCTGCATATTTACCGGAAAGCATCTGAGATAGCAGAGAAAAAGGGTATAATTATTGCGGATACTAAGTTCGAGTTTGGTATTTATGATGATGAGCTGATAATCATAGACGAAGCTCTGACGCCTGACTCTTCAAGGTTCTGGTCTATGAAGGACTATGCCCCTGGAAAGAGTCAGGACAGCTTCGATAAACAAATAGTACGAGATTATCTCCTGACTCTCGATTGGGACAAGACCCATCCCGGGCCTGAACTGCCTGATGACATAGTGTCCAAAACAGCTGGCAGATATGATGAGATACTGAATATTCTCACTTCCTAAAGGGGCCTGACAAATGTACGGCAGAATCCTTACTTATCTTAGTATGATAAAGTTCTCTCATTCCGTATTTGCGCTTCCGTTCGCGTTAACAGCCGCCTTTTTAGCAGCTAATGGGAGTCCGACCCTGTGGCAGGTTTTCTGGATAGTGGTCGCAATGATAAGTGCTAGGTCGGCTGCTATGGGTATGAACAGGGTCATCGACAGGGAAATCGATGCAGTCAATCCAAGGACAATGGACCGCGAGATACCGTCCGGCAAGGTTCAGTTGCACGATGCCATTACTTTCGTAGTAATATCTTTTGGGATCATGGTCTTCAGCGCATATATGCTGAATACGCTAAGTTTCTATCTGTCGCCTGTGGCTATAGCTGTTCTGGTTTTCTATTCGTATACTAAAAGGTTCACGTTCTTATCACACCTTGTACTTGGGATCGCAATTGCCGGCGCACCACTTGGTGCCTGGATAGCCATAACGGGAAGCATAGACGTCCAGATAATGCCTCTTGTATTTGCTGTTGTATTCTGGCTGGCAGGTTTTGATATTCTTTACGCTCTTCAGGATATGGAATTCGACAGGAGCCACGGGTTATATTCTGTCCCGCAAAGATTTGGAACAGAGAACTCGTTGATCATATCAAGAATAGCCCATTTATTTACATGGTTGTTGCTATTAATAACAGGTTGTATTTTCAATACAGGTGTAATATACTTTGCAGGAATAGCTGTAGTAGGCGTTATACTGTTCTATGAACATGCTCTGGTCAGAAAGGACGACCTTAGCAAGCTGGATATAGCTTTTTTTAATATGAACGGGTATATAAGTATGACCGTCTTTGTATTTACGTTGATTGAGACAGTCTTTTGAGGTGACCAATGAAAGTAATTGTTGTGGGGGCTGGAGAGGTGGGATATCATGTTGCCAAGTTCCTTGCTCAGGAAAAAGTAGACGTTACGATTATTGACAGCAATAAAGAGAGTCTCAGGAAGGTAAGCGAAGAACTTGATGTTGCGGTTCTTGAAGGACATGGAGGTGCTCCTTCGGTATATGAAGAGGCTGCGGCTGAGGGTGCTGACATACTGCTTGCGGTAACGGACAGTGATGAGACAAATATGATCTCATGTCTTATTGCCAAGGCCATGTTCAATATAAAAAGAAGGATCGCTCGCATCAGGAACGAGGAGTATCTGAACAACAGTGTATTACTTAATAAATACAATCTTGATATAGACCCTGCGATAAGTCCCGAGCTTGAATCAGCAAAAGCTATCGCGAGCCTCATAGAGATACCACTTGCTTCCAGTGTCGAGGACTTCGAAGACGGTGCGATAAAGGTCGTTGGATATAAAGTGACCGCTAGTTCACCACTGGTCGAAAAAAAACTAGAGGACATTAGAAGTACATATGAGGGGAGATTTCTTGTTGGTATAGTTCAGAGGGATCATGAGATCATAATACCTTCCGGTAGGGATAAGCTAATAGAGAACGATATAGTGTATTTCCCGGTAGTTAAAGACGAGATAGAGAAGAGCCTTGCTTTTGTAAGCGGTGAGAAAATAAAACCTGTTAAGAACGTTATGATAGCAGGCGGCGGTCGGATAGGTTATAACGTTGCAAAGTTACTAGAGAACAGTGACCTGAACATAAAAATAATAGAACATGAAGCTGAGAGATGTAAGTTTCTGAGCAAAAGCCTTGAAAATGTAGTGGTGCTTCACGGAGATGGCTCTGATCGCTCGCTGCTTGACGAGGAGAACATAAGGGACATGGATGTTTTTGCAGCAATATCAAATAATGAGGAGCTAAATATAATGTCGTCACTTCTTGCCAAGAGGATGGGTGCAAAAAAGGTCATAACTATTGTTAACAGGACTGATTACCTGACCGTTGCCCATGGTCTTGGGATCGAATCAGTTCTAAGCCCAAGGATAATTACCGCAAGCTCTATACTGAGATATGTCCGGATAGGGGAGGTTCTTTCATTGACCAAGATAGTGGAGGACAAAGCCGAGATAATGGAGGCAGGAGTAAAAGTAGGTGCTAAGATCGGGGGCTCAAAACTTAAAGATGCTGCCATGCCGAAGGATTCTCTTATCGGTGCGATCATTCGGGGAGAAGAAGCGATTATTCCTTCAGGAGAGGACAGGATCGAAGAGGGTGACAGGATCATAGTCTTCGCGACCGGAGAATCAATAAAAGACGTCGAGAAGATAATTTAATAGCTTTCCCGGGGACCTTATCTAAAGATGAACTGGAAAATAATCCTTTATTTGCTTGGTATGGTGTTAATGATCATCGGAGCATTTATGCTTCTTCCATTGATCGTCTCCATTGTTTATGGAGATGGAGATGCCTGGGGATTCATGATATCCTTTATAATTACCATCACTGCAGGGTTCTCTCTGGCTCTTTTTAACAGAAAGCATAGAAGGGAAGACCTGCGTCATAGAGACGGGTTCATGTCGGTAACGCTAATATGGCTTGTCATAGCTCTATTCGGGGCTATGCCTTATTTGATCAATGGTACTTTTGGAGGATTCACAGAAGCTTATTTCGAATCGATGGCCGGGTTTACTACGACCGGTTCATCCGTCCTTACTGATATAGAGGCACAACCTCACGGAATACTTTTCTGGAGAAGCCTTACTCAGTGGCTAGGTGGTATGGGTATAGTCCTGTTCTCTCTTGCAATACTCCCCATGCTGGGTTCCGGCGGTATGCAGCTTTTCAAGGCGGAGGTGCCTGAAATAACTATCGATAAGCTTAGACCACGAATCATAGATACTGCAAAGGCTCTCTGGTATATTTATGCCCTTCTAACAGGGCTAGCTGCAGCAATGTATATGATAGGTGGAATGGATGCGTTCGATGCCGTCTGTCATGCTTTCACAACTCTTGCGACTGGGGGTTTTTCAACCAAGAACCAAAGCCTTGCATTTTATGATAGCGCGTTTATACATTACGTGGCGACTGTCTTCATGTTCATGGCTGGCGTGAACTATACTCTATATTTCTTTGCGTTCAGGGGGAACCTTGGCAGGATCAGACACAGCTCTGAGTTTCGCTTTTACCTTTACATGGCACTTGGTATCGGATTGCTTATCACTTTTGACATAGTGGGTTCGGAATATGGATCGATATTAGAAGCGTTTAGGTATTCTATTTTCCAGACCGTTTCGATTATGACGACAACTGGATATGCAACCGCTGACTATGAGATGTGGTCACCATTTGCACAATCACTCATTATTACCATAATGTTCTTTGGCGGTATGATAGGTTCAACTGCTGGCGGAATGAAGCAGATAAGAGTTCTTGTAATGATTAAACAGATCTACCGTGAAATATATCAGTTGATACATCCTCACGCGGTGAGATCTCTAAAAGTGGATGGCAAGAACATGACAAAGGAGATACTGGGAAGCATATGGGGCTTTCTCTTTCTCTTTATACTGATCTCGGTTGTGGCAGCCGTTGCTATAACCGCCACTGGTGTCGATATGGTCACGTCACTTAGTACAACGATATCTTCAATATGTAATGTTGGTCCCGCTCTCGGCGATGCAGGGCCGGCCGATAACTATGCATCACTTCCGGTTGCCGCAAAATGGGTGCTACTGTTCTGCATGCTCACCGGGCGACTGGAGGTCTATACAGTCATCATAATCCTTGTCCCTAACTTCTGGAAGAAATAGATATATTATTATCTTGGCATGCCTCTCTAAAAAACATTTAATATCAACATATTAGTCTGTTCTGACCATTTCTCCAATCTGTTATAATATTAAGTTGATCATGGAATATATATTCTGGATAATTTTCTGTATTCCCTGGGAAAAGGGCGGTTATCATTCGATATGATGAATATATATATATTGAGAGAGGACATTTATCTTGTTGGGTAACCTGCATTTAGAAACATTAAGAAGACATATTTATGATGGATGGAAGGGCAGAGAGCTGGCATCCTACTGTACAGCTGAGGTCGATAAAGTAATAAAAGAGGTGTTAAGTCAAATTGGGAAAGAACCACCTTATGCGATCTTTGCCACTGGTAGCTATGGAAGGGGAGAACTCTGCCCGTATTCAGATGTCGATATCATGATCTATTCGAATAAGGAAAGCGTTGGAGAGAGAGTTAAGGAACTTCTATACAGGTTATGGGATACAGGACTGGATATAAGTCATGCTTTCAGGACCCCTCAAGATTGTATCAGGGATGCACTGCAGGATATGCAGATAAGAACCTCCCTGATAGAGGCGAGATTCATCTGTGGGAGCATGGATATCGCAAACACATACTCTTCCGAAGTATTGCAGAAGTTGCGCGCAAAAAGAAGCAGAGATTATGTTGCCGGAAAGCTTAAGGAGATAAGGTTGCGCCATAAGAAACATGGCAATTCACCTTTTCTTCTCCAGCCTGATGTAAAGGAGTCCAGAGGAGGGTTGCGCGATATAAATGGAGTTTTGTGGCTATCATCGGTAGTCTTCAAGAAGGATAATATAGAGGGGCTTAGCGAACTGATAGGCAAAGAAGATCTTAAGAAATATCTAAGAGCATATGATTTTCTACTTAGGTTAAGATTTGCCATTCACGTGATCAGCCGAAGAAAGAATGACAGGCTTCTTTTTGAGGTCCAGGACCATGTGGCAGAGCTCCTGGGAATAAAGGGCTCAAAGAAGTTTACATCTGTTGAAAGGATGATGAGATATTATTTCTTGAAAGCAGGGACAATTAGTTCTATCAGTGACAGGATATTCAGCATGATCGGGAGTAAATATGCGAGGAGAAGATTTAATCTGAGAACAAAGCGTTTAAGCGATAACTTCTCAGTATCGAAGAACCTGCTGATAGCGAGTTCAGATGATGTGTTCAGGGAGAGTCCAGATCGGATCATGGAACTTTTCTCTCTTTATGCTGAGAACGGTTATCCTCTAAGTGAGCACCTTACGGAGCTGGTAAAGCGCAATATAATATACATAAATGATCACTTCAGGAAAAACAAAAAGGTTATATATGAATTCTTTAAGATACTCAGTTCTAAGAGAGTTTCAGACACGCTTAGATATTTGCACGAAACAGGAGTATTGGGAAAGTTCATTCCTGAGTTCGGCGCTGTAAGGTACTTACTTGTTAACAGTTACTATCATGAGTTCCCTGTCGATGAGCATTCGTTGAAGTGTATCGAGAATCTTGAGGATATAGCCGGACAGGGAGGACATAATGTTAATCGAATAAAGGAGATCCATGCCGGCTTAAAGAAAAAAGAGCTGCTGTATTTAGCTATCCTGCTTCATGATATAGGCAAATCTAAAGGTAGATATCATGAGACCGAGGGATATAAGTTGATCAAAAAGGTCTCTGACAGGATGGACCTCGATGTCAAATCAAGGGACTTTATTGAACAACTGGTAAAGAACCATGTATTTATGTCAAAGGTTGCTTTTAAGTATGATATCGAGTCGCCTTACGTAATTTCGCAGTTCGCTGAAAGGATAAGTAATGAAGATATGCTTGATTCTATATATTTAATGACATATTCGGATATGGCATCTGTCAGCAAAAGCTACTGGACCAACTGGAGAGCATTGCTATTGCATGAACTGTATATGAAGACGAAAGACCATCTCAGGGGAATAAGAAAAGAGGGCAGTGATCAAGATAAGCTGATAAGGGCAAGGTCCGAGGGTTTTGGTAGTGTTGGGGAATTCGAGTTGAATATGAACGAGCAGTATTTCATATCTACTCCGGAGACATTAAGAAAGAGAGAAAGTATGATGTATGCAAAGGCTAAAGAGAGCGGGTTGGACATATCCATTGAAAACAGAGATGACGGAACTACAGATCTTACGATCATAACTCATGACAAGGAAGGTGTTTTTTCGAGCATTGTCAGCGTGCTTGTAGTCAGGAAGCTCAATATCATTGAAGCCCGACTATTTACTTCAAAAGATGGCTATGTTGTTGACAGGATCAGGATGTCGAACTGGAAGGAGTTGTGGTGGGAAGGAATGGACGAGCTTTTAATGTCTGACCTGAAGGAGGCGATAGAAAGAAGGAAGATATATACTTTCGGAGATCGGCCCAGAAAAAAGAGAGGGATAGAGACTTTCATAGAGGTTGACAATGAAGTAATGGAGAACAGGACAGTTGTAGAAATAATGGCTCCTGACAGGGATGGTCTTCTCTATGACATATCTGTAGCATTCAGTAAGAACGGAATGAATATTTCAGGAGGAAAGATATATACGGAACAGGATGTCGCTAATGATGTATTTTATCTTGACGTGAATGGTCAGAGTGTACATTCACATGTACTCTACAAGATGATCGGAGAGTTATGGGAAAAAGTAAAGTATCAAGAAGATATCTGATACTAATAGCAATATTGATATTATGGTCGATAGCATATGCCGCAGGTCATAACGCATATGTATCTGATTACCTAAAAGGTAAGGCTATGGAAATGGTCCCCTCATATACGGATCAGAGGGTAACAATGGATGAGATAGTTATCAATCCTCTTCCATTCTTCTTTGAAGCAAGAGGGATAAGGGTCAATGATAATAATGGTAAATGGCTTGAAGCAAAGAAGGTAAAGATATATCTGGATATATTCAGTGTTTTTAGCGGGACCTCAAAAATCAGAAGGATATTGGTCGACAAGGCTGATATAGAACTAACGACTGATAAGGTCGGAGCTGTAAGTCTACTTAGAGACAAAGGAGCGAAGGGCGGTCAACCATTAGTCAGTCTGATAGATATTAGGCATTCATCTATTTCGTTCAGTAACGGCGATCTGTCCTTATTGCTTAAGAATTTCAATTTATCTTCATTCCTAAAGGGAGCACCAGAGATAAAGTATAACTTTAATAGTTCTGATATGCAATGGAAGGGAATTGATATAAAGAACTTTGGATCAAATGGGCACTTTGTCGTAAGGCCAGATGTTATAGATATCAGATCTGTATCTTTGAATAAGTCATTGTCAAGTTTAATAGCAAAAGGCAAGTATAAGCCGGGAAGGACTGATATCGCTGGTGAGGTCACTATGGACCTCGATGTTGATGATATTAATGAGATATTAAAGTTGAAAGTAAAACTTCCTGGAAGGATATCCGGCAGGGGAAGGATAGAATATAAAAAGAAGGAGCTATTCCTTGATTCAGATCTGTCCGGTCAATTTTACCTCGAAACACTGATGAGCATTTTCCGTAAAGAAGTGCCTGTTAGAGGGCTGACCGTGTTTGATGGAAAAATGGCGATAAAGAATGGAAAGATAACAGGTTCAGCGGACGCTGAACTGATAAAAGGCCACGTATATGGTGTTGATATTGACAGAGTATCCTGCGACGCTTCATATGAAGATAATATTCTCTACTTCAGGAATGGGACAGGACAGCTCTATGGTGGTAAGGCCAGAGCCGAGGTCTATCTTATGCTGCCAAAGATCAAGAAGTTCATGGTCGACGTCAAGGTAGATGGTGCCAGGTCCGGTGACTTACTTAGTCTTATCAGGCTCGATCTCGGACTTGCTGAAGGCAGGGTACAGGGTGAAATACGCAGTGAAGGCAAAAAGTTCAGGCCAGAGGGAAGGTTCATATCTACATTCGTTCCTGTTGAGGGCGATATTATGAAGAGAGTGGTCAGGGCCGAGGGATCTTTCAAAAGTATGGATGAAACCATCAGGCTTAACAATATTAAGGTCCTGTCTAAGGATTCAGCGATGAATTTTAGCGGGGAGTACGGTATTAAGAGCAAATCTATAGATCTAGATGGAAAGATCATATCAGAAAACCTGGGGGACCTTGTTCATCCATATTATGATGTTATATCAGGACCAGGAATTATCTCATATTCTGTAAATGGTTATGCAAGTTCGCCGATAATTTCAGCCGATGTAAGTATGACCGATGTATCTCATCGAAGCATGTTCTATAAGGAGCTTTCAGCAAGGCTCATTTATCGTAAAGAGAAACTTAGGCTAATGGACTTCAGAGCTTCTCTCCTCGAGGAGGAATACAGACTTAGAGGAGCTATAAGATTTAAGGGTGCAGAAAAAATATTTGATTTTTCCGATCCGGAGCTCGAGTTAAATGCAGAGTTAAGTAATATTGGTCTTAAGAACGGCATAAAAGAGTTCGGTCTTGACATTCCTGTCGATGGTAATCTAAGTGGTAGAGCTTCCATCAGAGGTCCCCGTAATGATATGAGCATTATTTCTGATGTTGTTATTAATGATACAAATGTCCTTAATTATTCTGTAGGTACGGTAAGAACAAGAATTAAATATTCCGGACATAAAGTTGAACTAGACGACATCAGGATCGAAACGGGAGGATCCGTAATATCCGGGAAGCTTTCGATCGATGAACGCGGTAATTATAGGTTCAAGACTGAATCAGCAAAGATCGAACTGAGCCAGCTACCCTTTGATCTTAATATCGATGGCGGTACTATGGATGTTGATCTGACCGGTAGGGGTACGTTGAATGATCCTTTTGTAAAAGCAAAGCTCACTATAACAGATGCAACTACAGCTGGAGTTCCGATTGGTGATAGTGTGATTAAAGTTATCCTGGATAAGAAGAAGTTATCTGCAACGGGTGAACTATTTGACAGTAAAGCAGCAATGAAGGGATATATTTATCTAAAGGACGGTTATGATTGGAGTCTCGATGTATCGTTCGATCGTAAGGTATATGATTTTATCCCGGCTTACATACTGGGCGAAGCCCCGGAGGGCCTTATGCTTAGCATGGAAGGGGATCTGCGTTTATCAGGCAATAAACGGTCATATGATGGTCAACTATTAATGAGCAGTATGATAATGAACATTTACGGAATGAGCTTTGTTAATGATTCAGACATCAGTATAACTCTTAAGAAGAACGTTATCGGATTTGACAAGGTAAGATTGAGGAGCGGCAATGCTCTATTTGCTATTGAGGGAAGGATGGAACCCCTAAAGAGCATCGATCTGTTTATATATGGTGACTCTTCATTATCGGCTCTGTCGAGCATTTTTAATTCCATCGATTATGTGAGAGGCTATGGTTCCATGTCTTTTGCCGTATCAGGCCCGTGGCGATCTCCTGAGATCAATGGAGGAATATCATTAAAGGACGGAGTTATCGGCATTACTGGTATGCCGTTCAGGATAAATGATATATCAGGCTATCTTTATGTTGATAATAACAGGGTAATCATAGAGTCGATCTACGGTGATATAGGAGGTGGCAGAGTTGACATAAGTGGATACGGCCGGATCCGGTCTTATCTGATCGATGAGTTCTATCTTGATGTTAAGCTTAGTGGGTCCACAATAAGCCTTGGAAGAGGAATGGTAATAACTGTTGATGGTGGGCTAATTATGAACAGAGAGAGAGACGACTCATTTATAGTAGGCCAGATTGACGTGAAAAAGGCATTGCTATCGAGGAGTGTAGATTGGAGATCGAAGTACACTGGACCAGGGGCAGTGTTGATCAAAAAGGAGGACCTGAGCCAGTTTGACAGGACGAAGCTAAACATTAAGATAAGCGGGAATGAGAACATCGTAGTAAACAATAATGTAGCAAGGTCGGATCTCATTATTGACCTGCTATTAAGGGGCACTGTATCTGATCCTTTATTGTTCGGAAGGATCGTTGCTGAAAAAGGTGTGTTGTATTTCAGGAACAATGAGTTCGAAATAGTACACGCCAGCGCTGATTTTGTAGAGAATAAGATAATGAACCCGTTCTTTGATATATCCGCAAAGACCGTCGTAAAGGGTTATGATATTCATGCCGTAATTGAAGGTCAGATGCCGCAGCTGAATCTCACGCTTACTTCTAATCCTCCATTGGAAGAGGCAGATATACTTGGATTGTTGGCGGTGGGCGAGTTGGGAAGTCAGCTGGGAGGTCTTGAGGCCGGGATAGGCACAGCTGAGGCAACATCATTCCTTACAGGAAAGTACAGGGATGCGCTGGAGGAAAGATTGACACTTATTACAGGCCTGGACAGGTTGAACGTAGAACCTTATGTATCGGCTGAAACAGGTGAGATAAGCCCACGAGTCACTGCATCGAAGAGAATTATAGAAGACAAACTATTTGTTACATATTCATCGACAGTAGGAATATCGGAGGAAGATGTCATAAAGCTTGAATACAAGGTGAACAAGTATGTTTCGATCGTTGGCGAAAGTGATGAAGACGGTTCTTTGAGCGGTGACCTTAAGATAAGATTTGAGTTCAAATGAGAATATTAGAAAGAATATGTCTTATTGCGGTCATCATGGTAATGATCTCTCATGTTATCGTTCATAGGTCATTTGCCGTGAATGAAGATGAAATTATCGAGTCGATCAATATCGAAGGCCTTAGTAATATGGAAGAGAAGGAGTTCCTGGGCCTTATAGGTATAAAGAAAGGAGATATTCTTAAGAAGAGCGTTGTTCGGGCGGGGATAAAGAGGGCATTCAGGAGTGGAAAGTTCAATGATCTGATTATAAGCATCTCCGACAGCGATAGTTCGAGCATGATCATTCAGGTTAAAGAGAGGTATGTAGTAGAGCAGATCCTGGTTTTTGGTAATGAAGGGCTAAGGAGAAAGACCATTATTGATCAGTTCGAAATTAAGCTCTATGATTATTTTGACGAGGAACTGTTTGGCGAGCATTTAGCAATCCTTGAAGAAAAACTTAAGGGGAGTGGATATCAAAATGTAAACATTGAAGGCAAGGTTACATTTAATGAGGACGCAAGATCGGTGATCATTGAACTTAATATTGATGAAGGAGAGCCATCAACTGTTGATGAGGTTGTTATAGGAGGTCTGGTCGAGAAGGAGGAAGTTAGTCGAGCGATCGGTGTTCTTAGAGTATTTCCTGGCGACGTTTATGATATTTTCTACGTAACCGAACGTATGAAGATCATGGAGGATATCTACAGGAATGAGAGATACTATAAAGCAACTGTTGGGCCTTTCAACTATACTGGCGGGGTACTTACAGTATTTGTAAATAAAGGAAAGAGATTTGATATCAAGTTCAGCGGGAATGAAGCAATAAGTAATAAGAGATTGCTTGATGAGACCATTTATTTCAGTTCAGCAAGCATAGAGGATGAGATCATCGAAGAATCCTCAGAAAGGATCGTCAGGTTATATCACGAAGAAGGATATGCATTTGCACAATTAGCACCTGTAATTACTGAGACTGACGACGCATATGTGGTAGACCATTTCATCTTTGAGGGGTCGAAGCTATTCATAGGGGATATAAGGATAAGCGGAATAAGTATACCTGCCAAGCGATTAAAAAAAGCATTGTCATTAAAAGAGGGAGGTATTTTCGATCCCGATAATGTGCCAAGGGACAGTCTGTTGATAGAGGAGTTATATTATGCCCTTGGATACAGAGAAGTTAAGGTAAATGATTTCAATTATGAGATCAACGAGGAAAAAGGTATTGTAGATATTAATATTGATATTCTGGAGGGAGACCAGACCGTGGTCGGGGGGGTCTTCTTCAAAGGCAATAAAGAATTCGATAGTGATGAGCTTAAGGAAATAGTACAAGTAAGAAGGACATCACCTTATAACGAGATATCAATATCGGACTCAAGGCTGGCAATATCAACACAATATAAGACCCGGGGGTATCTGGATATAGCTGTCGATGTGGAGCGAAGGTTCCGTGAAGGAAAGGTGTACTTGAAGTTCGTAATAAATGAAGGCGTGCAGCATAGGTATGGATTTACAATAGTCAGGGGCAACAGAAACGTTAACTCAAGAGTAATAACCCGACAACTTATGCTTGAAAGGGAAGAGCCACTTGATCTTGTGTCATTGAGATCTAATACTCAGAGATTATATAGACTTGGCCTATTTTCTGACGTCAGATCTGAAATTATAGATGACGAGCTAGGATACAAAGACGTCCTTGTGGATGTTAAGGAGTCTAACGCAGGTGCGATTGAAATTGGTGCTGGTTATGGTGATTACGAGAAGTATAGAGGTTACCTGGATATAAGTTACCGAAACTTCTTTGGAATGAACAGGTACGGTAAGGTCAGAATGGAGATAGATACATTATCAGAAAAACTGATATTAGGTGCGTTTGAGCCATGGCTATACAGGTTCAAAAATGCTTATAGTCCTGTATCACTAGGTATGAACCTGATGACAGAAAGAAGAACCGAGAAGAATATAGATACAGGAGAGGTCAGGTACAAAGTGAGGAAGCATTCACTTAACAGTAATATAGAAATGAGTTTTTCTGAGAATATCAAGGGTAGAATATTATATTCCTATTCTATAGTTGATACTTACGAGATCCAGTCGGATGTTGTCCTTTCAAAGGAGGATACTGGCACGCTTGCGATATCAAAGATAGGGCCGGGTTTGATATATGATACGAGGAATGATCCTTTCAATCCTTCTTCGGGGATATTCGGCGGACTTTATTATGAGATAGCGTCCAGGAATATTGGCTCTGAAACTGAGTTCAATAAGCTGGTTATTAACGGGAACACATATAAGAGACTTCATAGAAAAGTAGTTGCTGCATTATCCTTAAGAGGAGGTTTGGCACAGACGTTTGGTGATACAAGTGACCTTCCAGTTATTGAGAGGTTCTTTCTTGGTGGCAGGAGCACAGTAAGGGGCTATACACAGGACTCTCTGGGTCCGATTGGTGTTAATGGTAATCCTGTAGGAGGTAGTGCCTTTGTTGTAGGTAATATAGAGTTAAGGATAAATATTTGGAGAAGCGTAGGGATAGTAGTGTTTCTTGATGGTGGTAATGTATGGGATAAAAAAAGTGATATAGATCTAGAAGAGATAAAATATTCTACTGGTGGCGGTTTGCGGTACAATACACCTGTAGGTCCCGTCAGGTTAGACTATGGGTATAAGCTAAATAAGGAAGTGGGAGAAAGCGACTATGAGATACACTTCAGTATTGGTCATGCTTTTTAGAACAACTGTGCCAGTGAAATTGGTCCTTGGGGTACTATTGATAGTCTTGGGTGTGTCTGTAGACGCTGAAGTGATAGATGAGATTATAGCTAATGTTGATGATATTGCTATAACAAGGTCAGAGCTCTTGGAGGAGCACAGAAGGATGAGAGAGGGCGGAAGTAGAATATCACTGCAAGATGTTCTTAATGGAATGATCAACAGGGTCGTTCTGTTGAAAGATGCTTCCAGGTACAGGATGGAGGGGAATGATGATGAGATACTGGAACAGTATATTGAAATCAGGATCAGGGCTTTGATAAGGGTGGATGACAAGCAGGTCAGAGAGTATTATAATCACAATATCAGAGAGTTCAAGGGCTCGGAGATCAGAGAAGTATATAGCTCTATAAGGTCGTATCTAATAGAGGTCGAAGTTAATAAGACATTGTCAAATCATATAGAAGAGCTAAAGCGGGAGTCCCGGATAAAGGTGATCAAGGAGCTGCCCCTTGACAGCAGTTAGAGCCCGATAATTACTGCAACTTCATCGCAATCAGGGAATTTAGGGCAATTAAGACAATCCGACCATATTTTATGGGGAAGTTCCGATTTTTCAATGTCGTTAAACCCTATTTTCTTAAAAAAGTCAGGAACGTATGTTAATGCAAAAACCTTCTTTAAGCCCAGATGCTTGGCCTCTTTAAGGCATCTCTTGACCAATTTCTTTCCTATTCCGTGACCTCTTGCCTCGTCACTGACGAACAGAGACCTTATCTCACCAATATCTTCCCAGATCAGGTGTAGGGCGCTATAGCCCAGGATGCTGTCGTCATCCTCAAAGATATAGAAATCTCTGAGATGCTCATACAGTTCATTAAGAGAGCGAGGCAGGGTAAGGCCCTTTTTTGCAAAATTGTTAAGAGAACTGTGGATATATTTTATATCACTAATTCTAGCCTTTCTGACCTGAGACAAACTCTAATCCTCTTTCTATGGCATCTATGTTCTTTTGCTTGATCTCCGCCCTGCTTGATGGAACTGTCAGGTCTATTGCAGATCTTACACTGTCAGCTGAGATCACATTAGTGATCCCTGTAAAAGCTCCTAAAAGGACCATATTGGAAAGTCTTGGGTTACCAAGTTCTTCAGCTATCTTGCTTGAAGGTACTGCAGAGACGTTCAGGTCCTTTCTCTCAAAGCCGTTAGAGATGAGAGAAGAATCATAAAAGAGGTATCCTTTATCCACTATTCGTGACTGATATCTGGAGAGCGATGCCGAGTTAAGGATTATCATTGTATCCGGGTTCTTGACTATGGGAGAGCCGATCATATCAGGAGATACTACTACCGTACAACTGGCCGTTCCGCCTCTCATCTCAGCACCATATGACGGAAACCATGTTACGTTCTTCCCCTCGAGCATAGCTGCCTGGCAGATGATCTTTCCGAGAAAAAGGATGCCCTGTCCGCCCGAACCTGCTATCATGATCTTACTTCCCAAAACGCCTCCGATCATTCGTTATCTTTTAATATGCCAGGCTTGAAATAACTTACCATCTCGCCGTCTATCCACTTTAGTGAGTCAAGAGATGACATTTCCCAGTCTGTCGGACAGGGGGAAAGGATCTCAACAAAGCTGAAACCTTTACCTTCGATCTGATTTTGAAGTGCACGTAGTATCATTTTTTTTGTCTGCAGTATGTTCTTTGAACTTGTTACTGAGGTTCGTGCAACGAAAGGTACGGATGGAAGTGATGCAATAAGCTCAGCCACCGGAAGAGGATATCCATGCGTCTTAGCATCCCTGCCTTTCTGAGTAGTAGTGGTCCTTTGGTTAATGACAGTTGTGGGAGCCATCTGACCCCCGGTCATTCCGTATGTTGCGTTGTTAACAAAGAATACGGAGAGGTCCTCACCCCGGTTAGCAGCATGGATTATCTCGGCTGTACCAATAGCTGCAAGGTCGCCATCACCCTGGTAAGAGAAGACTATCCTGTCGGGTTGAGTCCTTTTCAGCGCAGTAGCTACAGCAGGAGGCCTTCCATGGGGGCACTCAATAATATCGAAATTGAAATAATCATAGGCGAAGACCGCGCATCCTACCGGAGCTATGCCTATGGTTCTTTCTCTGATCCCTAGCTCGTCTATGCTCTCAGCAATTATTCTATGAATTATGCTATGGCCGCATCCAGGGCAGAATCTGAAAGGAGTGTTTTTCAGGCTTTCAGGTCTTTTGAATACCTTTTTCATGCGTGACATTATAACATACCACCTGTTTTTTTCCTGCGCTTTTAGCTTTATACATTGCCATGTCAGCCCTATAGAGAAGGTCTTTTGGAAAACTTCCGTCCTCAGGATAAGAAGCAATGCCACCACTTATTGTTATTCTTATATGAGGATCTATATCAGGGACCAGTGAGCTACTTTCTACACCCCTTAGTATCCTTTCAGCAACTGCAAGCGCGTCATGCTTCGGGGTATTCGGGAATATAACAACGAACTCTTCCCCTCCATATCTGGCTACAATATCCGTCTCTCTGGACTCCTTCAGTATGACACCAGCGATCTTTCTCAGTATCTCATCACCTACCTGGTGTCCGTAAGTATCGTTCATTACCTTAAAGTCGTCTATATCAAAAATAGCAAGGGAGAATATCTGTCTGTATCTTCCCGCTCTTGCTACCTCCTTATCAAGGGCTTCATAGAAATGGCGGGAATTGAACAATCCAGTAAGGCTGTCGGTTATGGACAACCTGCGAGTTTCCTCAAATAGCTCTATCTTCTCTACTATCAGTGTGAACTGACTTCCGATAAGTGACAATATAGAGGCAAGATTGAAGTCGAATTCCCTGTTCACGCGGCTTGCAAGGAACATTATCCCCCTGAGCTTGTTGCCTACTTTAATTGGTATTGCCGATAGTATGACAATACCCTCGCGTTTTATGACCGGGATAGCATCGATCTCATCTTCCTCGAATATGTACAGGGGATCATTTATCTTCGCAATATTGTCACAAAGATCGACTATCTTCCCTTCATTCATCTCCTTGAGAAACACTTTCGATATGCCGTGGCTGCTTTTGACCTCGAAATCAGCTTCGTCACGAAGCATTATCCACCCAGTGGTAAAATCGGTTATAAGCAGGACCTTCTCCAGGAGTGCACTGAAGACCTCCTCTATGTTCTCAGAAGATATAAATGCACCTGACAGGGTGTTGATTATCATCAGTTCGCGGTTTCTCTTAAGAAGCTCTCTTTCGATCTCGAGGAAAGGTGTTATCTCATAAAAATGCACTGAAACACAGTTAACCCTGTCAACTTCGAGCGGAGTTATTGATACTTCAAAATGCTTATCACGATAACTTAGGCGCGGATTCTCAGGTCGCCTCTGAATAAGGGATGTATTAATATTCTTCTCGATCGGCTTTAGCTGCCTGATCTCGTGATAGTTCTTATTTAATACCTCATCCTTATCTATAGAAAATATTTCACAGAACACCGCGTTGACCGAATGGATCGCACCCGTATTCTCAATGATCAGCAAAGGGGAGCTGATCAGGTTTGGGATAGTGACAGTGGTCTTTTTGCCAAAAAACATTTTATCTTCTTCGATCCACGATTATCATTATATAATACTAGCTTAGTGATGGGAAAAAGCAAGATTATCGGTAGATATTTTCGTTACTGCTGGACAGGATAATGGTAAAGAGGTGATGAAATGCTATATGTTGAACTTACTGATAGCATCACTCAATGACGATGCTTTTCCAGACAACTGTTCCATAGAGGATGAAACGTCTCCGGCAACATTAACGCTATCTTCAGCGCTAGACCTTATTTTGTCCACCATTTCAACAAGTTCAGAGCTTTTATCGCTTAGAACGTTCAGGGCGATCGCTATGGCGGATGACATGGACGAAACATCTTCTGATGCTACACTAATCTCTGTGCTTGCTCTCTTTTGTTCGTCCGTTGAGCTCTTTACGCGATGGGCAACCTCACGTATATTGGCAACTGATAACATCATCCTGTCGATAGCATCCTTCTGTTCTTTAACGAAGACAAAAAGACCTCCGACCCTTTCTGCTATGCTTTCAGCTGTTTTTGTGACCAGGCTGATGCCACTGGCCTGTTCCTGTAAGGCGCTATGTATCCTCTCTGAGTATTCCGACGCTTCATTGGTTCCTGCTGATATGCCGTTAAAAATATCCCCTGCCTGTTCGGCAAGCTTCAGACCGTTCGATACCATGCCGATCCCCTGGCTTATGCTATTTACCGCCGTCTTTATCTCCTTCTGTATCATCGTTATGATCCCTCCAATTTCCTGTGTAGATGAAGAGGTATCGGATGCAAGGGTCTTTATCTCTGATGCGACCACAGAGAAGGATTTTCCGTGTTGACCCGCCTGCGCAGCAAGGATGGCGGCATTAAGTGACAGTAACGTGGTCCTGTCAGTTACCTCATCTATGACCTGGAGTATCTTGTCTATTTCGAGTGATTTAGAGTCCAGGATCGAGATGATCTCATCTGTGATCTCCACTGAATCCTTTATCTTCTTCATACCTTCAATGGTCTCCTCGATGGCGCCAAGACCCTCTTTTTCGGTCTTCCGCTTAATATCCTCAATTATCTCTCTGGATTCGTTTGTTAGGTTCTCTATCTGTTTAATGCTGGCATCGATCTCGTGGGCTGATGAGGACGTCTCATCAGTAGACTCGGAGACCATTTCGACAACTTCTACCAGTGTATTGATGGCATTAGATATCTGCTGCAAGGCACCGCTTATCTCATCTATCTCACCCGCAAGAGTATCCATATTAAGGGATATTTCTGATGAACTGGATACAAGCTCCATGATCGAAGCTGATGTGTCCTCAGATGACTGCTTGAGCTCGTTTGTCTGGCCTGCAAGCTCCCTGAGAGAAGATGTATTGTTGTCAATTATTGATATCATCTTTGTTATCATAGACAACTGATCGTTGCATCTGTTCGTAACGTCATTGGCCCGCCCGTTAACTGTATGACCGGCCTCTTGAAGTTCATCGATCAGCTGGCGCATTTCTGTTACGATATCCTTAAGGCTGGTTGACAGAAGGTTGATGCCTCCGGCTACATCCCCTATCTCATCAGAGTTCTTTATATCTACTACATCCTTAAGGTTGCCGTTTGCGAGGGAATTAGACACCAAAATGATCTTGTCGATAGGGTTAGATACCATTTTTTTGAACATGAAATGTGAGATAAGGGCTAATGTGACGACAACTATTGCGGTTATGATGAGCATTAATGACAGAAGTCCGCTTGCCTCTTTTCCCATTCTATCTCTGAATAGCCCTATTTTTATCTTTCCTGCATTCACAAAGCTACTGACAGGTTGTTCGTATGAAAATATCCTTTCATCGTTCATAAGGCTGTTCACGGATCTCTTAGGATCGTCAGCTGATATACCCCAAGCCTGGAACTCGTCAGAAATGATGTTCATGCCCGACCTGAAAGAGCTGATCAACTCATTATTAGGACCTGTAACAAAGACGAACGCAATATCATCATCAGACAAGACATTTTTAATAAGAAGGTCTATCGAGCGTATGTCATCCATTTCAATATGCGAATGAGCTGCACTGGCAATGAGATTAGTAATGCTATTTCCTTTCTTCGAGGATAAAGAAGTTATAAGGTCCTTCTGCTTTTTATTCATATAGGAAGCGCCAAATAACATAACAACGGCTATAAAAGCACTAAAAACCACTGTGAACTTGAACTTAACCCCGAACCTTCTCTTCTTCATATGATATGGAGGCCTCCTCGTAATTATAAGTTTAGATAGTATATAACTATTTGATAAAAAAATAAATTATGTATTACAAATGGATACATGGACTAGTCGGGATATTGATAAAGCAGCGCGTATATGACTGACTGATCCTGCATGTTATCACAGGTGAGCGTTTTGATCGTTCTCGCATCTGCCGCATTCAAGCTGTAGCACGGTGTGGTCTATCCCAAACTCTGATAAGAGCCCCTCTATGCGTCCTCTGATCGTATCAACCTCGCTCAGGCTAAGATCTGAGGTTAAGACATGAGCAGAAAAGGAAGGTTTGCCATGAGATATCGACCAAAGGTGAACATCATGAATGTCGATCACACCGTTAATGTCCAGGATAGAGCGCCGGATCTCCCTGAGATCATAGCCCTTCGGGACCATTTCGAGAAATATCCCCAGGGCTTCTTTCACAACCCTGAGCCCTCCAATGAGGATCAGGCCCCCTACAGCAATACTTGCAATAGGATCCGCCATGACGAATCCCGTAAAATAGATTATGACAGCCGCGACTATTACTCCGATAGAAGCAAGAAGGTCACCTATTATATGAAGCCAGGCGCTCTTTATGTTCAGGTCACTGTGGCCCTCACTGAGCACATACGCCATAACGATATTACCTATCAGTCCGGCAGAAGCTACTACGAGCATGAGCGAGGACCTTATCTCAGGGGGTGACATGAACCGGTTATAGCTCTCGTGGAAGATATAGACAGATATCCCGAGCAAACTGAGCCCGTTAATAATAGCAGCTAAAAGACCTATTCTCTGGTACCCGAACGTTGCCTTTTCGTCCGGCGCCTTTCTCGATATAACGGACGCTATTAGACTTAAAGAAAGCGCAAGTGAATCTGTGAAAACATGTCCGGCGTCACTTAACAGGGCCAGGCTATTACTGATCATTCCACCAATAATTTCAGCAACAAGTATTGCAAGAGATATCAAAAGTGTCAGTATAAGTCTTTTTTCGGGTTTCATTGTCTTAATCTCTTCGGGCAAGTGTCTACTTGAATATTATATCACCTGTCCATTAATGGTGGTAATTCTCTAATATCATCAATTATATGGTCAGCCTCTTTCAGGGCTGAACGGTCTCCATATCCATATGTTACTCCCACGGTCACTATTCCGGCAGATCTTCCTGCGAGAATGTCATATTTACTATCTCCAATGATCAAGCATTGTGAGCTTAATAAAGAATACTTCTCAAGTAAATGTAGGATTGGCATGGGGGACGGCTTTTTCTCACTTACGGAGTCACTTCCCAGTATATCGTCGAACAGATCAGATATCTCAAGACCTTCCAGTATTTTCCTTGAAAGTGTCTCCCTTTTATTGGATACAATGGCCTTCCTGATACGGTCAAGCTTTTGCAGTGTCTCTTTGACGTGTGGGTATAATTTAGTATTGTCAAGAAGATGATCAGTATAATAGGACAGAAATTCAGATAATACTCTACCCCTGTGGTCACTTAGCTCGTCGGGTACGACCTTTTCGATAAGTCTATGAACACCTTCACCTATCAGCCGGGTCGTTTGCTTTACAGTCAGAGCACCGGTCCTGATGCCACGGAGCGAATGGTTCAGCGCATTGCATATGTCCTTAGCCGAATCTATTATCGTGCCGTCAAGGTCGAATATAATAAGTTCCATCATGATAATTATAATAAAGAAACCGGGTATTTGGCGGCAAAACCCTTTATGATGTATATCATAAAATGGGGGTCACTTATCGGCTATAATATGATCATGAAAGAAAGCTGTCCAGGAAGCCGCGAAATAAGGAATCCTTACCCTGAGGAGATCCTGTGTGTGTTCTGCGGGTCAGGGGTCGAGATATGGTCGGATGAAACTGAAACGGCATGTAAGAACTGCGGAAGAGCTGTGACAAGGGACATGAAGAACACGTGCCTCGAATGGTGCCCGGCTGCAAAAGAGTGTGTTGGTCTTGAAAAATATGAAAAAATAATGAAAAAACTGGCGGAGCAGAACAGTTAATCCCCACCCCACCTGTTGTAAAGATCGTTCTTTATATTCATGCAGTCAAGCAGCTTACCTACTACAAAATCTATCATATCATCTATCGATCCGGGCCTGTTATAGAACGCGGGAACAGGTGGGGCAATCGACACACCGATCCTGGAAAGCTTAAGCATATTCTCAAGGTGAATTGGGCTAAAGGGCATTTCTCTTGGACAAAGGACAAGTTTCCTCGATTCCTTTATGATCACGTCTGCAGCCCTTTCTATCAAGTTGGATGATCCCCCTGCGGCGACTGCCGATAATGTCTTCATAGTGCATGGTGCGATGAACATCCCATCGTTCTCAAATGAGCCGCTAGCTATGGGCGCATAAAGGTTATCATCATCAAATACATCAATATTATCCGAAGAGGTATGCTCCTTAATGACAGATAATGGATCAGATCTCAGGTCAAGGCCGGTCTCATCCCTTATTATTGGCAGAGCGCTCCTGGATACCACCAGATATACATGGTTCGATGAAGCTATCTCTTTCAACAGCCTTATACCAAAGATAGACCCTGATGCACCCGTTATGGCAAGTATATATCTCTTCATAGTGATTAAGACCTCACACGGAGATCATTTGCATCTTCACAAGCTACTTGCTACGATCCCTGAATCAGGTCCTCCGACAAGATGGCATGCCACTGACGTCAAGTCCCCGCCAATGTTATTTTCAGCCGACCTCTTTGCAGTATTGCATATCCTTCTTAAGATATCGTAGTTCTTACCGTAATAAAGAACATGAAATATGTCCTCTATATCTGCCTCCTTAAAGGGCAGGGTATCCTCTTCCTTCATACCGTTCTCTTTCAGCAGAAAAAGTACAGAACTTAAGCTTATGTTCTCGCTCCAAAGTGATACCTTGAGCATACCATGCCATGAAAGTGATAAATGGATCTTTCTTGCCTGACCCGCCAATCCGGATAAAATACCTACAAGTTGAGACCTCTCGACAATGTACCTGTCTTCATCATATTTGAACAGGTCCTTATGTGCCTGCATAGTGAACTGCCTGTCGCAGACCACTATTTCTGAGACTATTCCAGCACTATTCCCGGAGATCACGTCAATATTTCCTTTCATGATTAACTATTGTACATCAGCTTAATTGTCATGCTCCCTTATTTTAAAGTGGCAAAGGATCTCGCAATGGTACGTCTGAGGGAACATATCGACCAGCCTTACCGAGTCTATTTCATAAAGATTTCCCAGCTTTGATGCATCCCTTGCAAGCGTTGCAGGATTACACGAAACATATATGAGTTGCTGTGGGGCAAGTTCCAGGATCTTCTTAATTGCTTTTTTTGTAAGTCCTATCCTTGGCGGATCCACTAATGTGACGTCAAAATTACCTCGGACCTTCATATCTTCTGCAGTTGCGTGTATGAACTTTATGTTCTGGATATCATTTAGTTCTATATTGGTCTTGCCATCTGCTATTGAACATGGGTTTTCCTCTATAACACTGATCTTTTTGAAAAGGTGTGAGAGAGCGATAGAGAAATTACCAGATCCTCCATAGACATCCAGCAGAGAACCGTACTTGAACGGTCTCTGTCTGTTTTCCACTGTTAGATCATCGCCAATACTAGCAGATAAAAGGTCCGTTATCAGGTCCGAAAGCCTGTCATTAAGTGCCCAGTTGCTCTGGAGGAAGCTGTTAGCGGAAATCACATACCTGTAGGCTCCCAGCGAGAGCTCTGTACTGGTCTTTCCTGCCGTTTCGCCATTACCCGCTATTACCCCATCGAATACGTTCATTTCTATCAGCTTCAGAAGGAACTCACGTGGAACGTTCTTCGACGGCAAATAAGCTATTAAATTATCACCTGAGGTAACTGTGACCTCTGATATCGAAGGATGTATATCGATACGCTTTAATCTTATAAGTGCTTCGTTCAAAGTATCATCCAGGAGAAGACACTCCTGGAAAGGCACTATTTCATGGCTGTTCTCCTTAAAGAACCCTGTTACACCATTCTGTATCTTGAATTGAGCCCTGTATCTGTACCTGAACTGGTCGCCGTGAACTGGCTCTTCGAAGTTAACTGTTTCCAGCTTGCCTATTCGCTTAAGGCAATCACATATTATCTCCTGTTTCATGCTTAGCTGTCTTTCATATATAATGTGCTGATAATGACAACCTCCGCACTTGCCGTATACAGGACACGGAGGGTCTTGCCTGTAAGGGGAGGGTTCGATTATATCGGTAACTCTTGTTATTGAGTAATCTCTTTTCTTTTCTATTATCTCTGCTTCGACGGTTTCATGAGGGATAGCCCCTTTTACAAAGAAGACCTGGTCATCCCTCGCAAGGCCCATGCCGCCGTATAAAGGATTTAATATTTTAAGTTCCATGCTCTACTTATCACCTGCCAGTTGCTTTATCGTCTCTTTAAGCTGTGTCAGGTCGGCTGACTTCACAATATATGCCTCTGATGCCCAAACAGCGAAATCATCCCTGTAATCGTAGGCTGTAGACATGATTACCGGAAGTTTAGGGTTTTTATCCTTCATATGCCTTAATACCTGGATCCCGTCCATTCCTGGCATTAGAATATCCAGTGTTACGATGTCGGGATTCTCATTATCGAAGAGCTTTAGAGCCTCTTCACCAGTACTGGCAACTATGACAGAGTATCCCTCGTCTTCGAGCTCTTCCTTGTAGAGCATCCTTATTGCGGGATCATCGTCAACGATAAGAATTTTCATGACCTACACCTCCTTTGATGGCAGATAAATTATGAATTTTGTACCTTTACCTTCTTCGCTCTCTACCTCTATCTTGCCTTTATGCTGTTCTACTATTCTGTGCGTGATCGAAAGACCCAGTCCAGTACCTGCAACCTTTGTAGTGTAGAAAGGATCGAAAAGGTATGGCATATCTTTCTTATCGATCCCGTGGCCGGTATCAGATATCTCGGTTACAGAGAAGTTGTCCTTAACATAGGTCTTTATCTTGATCTTGCCATTATCAGGAACGGCTTCTAATGCATTACCTATTAAATTTATCAGACCTTCCTTGATTTTGTTAATATCAACGTCTATCTCTGACATTTTCTTTCCATAAGTTGTCGATATGGATATCTTCCTTTTCCTAGCCTCCTCCATAAAAAGAGGAAGAACATCCTTAATAATATCATTAATGAAAGCCGGTTCATGGGTCAACCTTACCTCTCTGACATATCCAAGTATCTCCCTCAGTATCCTTTCAAGTCGTATAACCTCTTTGGATATCACTGAAGCATAATCCTTGAGATCACCTTCAAGTTTCTTTTCCAGTCTCCTTGAGAATCCCCCGATCGAAACAAGTGGGTTCCTGATCTCATGTGCTACTTTTGCAGCGACCTCTCCTAGAGCTGCCATTCTATCAGCTGTTGCAAGCTTTTCTCTCATAAGCTTCTGTTCAGTGATATCCCTTACTACATGGACAGTACCAAGAAAATCATCCTGCTGATTGAAAATTGGAGAACTCGATACAAGGAATGTTCCTCCGAGATGAGGGTCTTCAAGCTCTTCGACAAATGCCTCTTTTTTCATAACGGTCTTATGATGTGGGCATTTCTCCCAGGGATGGTCCATACCGTGAAATATCTTATAGCACTTCTGGCCAATGATCTCCTCGGGTGGAAGACCTATCTTATCGGATACGGCTTTATTGATGCTCTTTATCTCATAATCCTTGGAGTTGAAATAGACCATGTCGGATATCGATTCAAATATGTTCTCAAGTTCCGCTTCAGCCAGTTTGACCTGCTCAAAAAGTCTTGCACTTTCTATGGCTGCCGCTACCTGGTCTGCAAAGCCTGTAAGGAAACGGATGTCCTCATCGGTTATCGGTTTTCGATTGAAATAATTATCAGCCCACAATACCCCGGTAACCCGGTCACGTGATATTAGAGGTATCAGGACATAGGCCTGGGTCCCCGTTTGTTGTATTATTACGTTGTCAGATCCCGGTTCCTGATGGACATCGATTATATTGATAGCCTTCTTTTCCTTTACTGCCTTTGCGATAGCCGTGTCCTCATCCAGAGAGACCTCTATCCCGGTGCTTAGCTTATCGAGGAACGAATCCTTTTTGAGGGGACTTTCTTCAACCTCCTGAAGTACCTCCGGGAGTGTTTTTTGCTCCAGAGAGAGCTTATCCCATATCTGCCATGCTTCTTCGTGTGAAGCAGGCCCCACACCCATGACCCCCTTCACGGAGTTCTTATCTTCATCGGTCATGAACAGCATTGCCCTGTTGAAGCCAAGGCCGTCGCTCATTGTAACAGCCGTCAAGACCATTCTAAGGAGTTTCTCAAGTTCAAGTGTGCCCCTCATTGCCGAACTGATAAAGAAGAGCCTTGATAGTTCCTGGTTCCTTCTTATAAGCTCTTTTTCCACCTTCTTCTTCTCGGAAATATCCCTGGAGATACCGGTTATGCCGATCACTTCGCCAGAAGTGTCTTTTATAGGTGATAATGTCAGGCTGACCTCGAACATTGTTCCGTCCTTTCTCAACCTGACGGTCTCGATATCCTTTATTGTCTCCCCTTCGGTAAGTCTCTCAATGTACTTCCTCTCGGTTTCGACCAGGAACTCCGGCAGGAAAGGCAGAAATGTTCCAATTGCTTCATCTTCTCTAAAGCCGTAAATTTTCTCTGCACCCTTGTTCCACGACGTCACGTTACCCTCAATGTCGGTCGTAACTATGGCATCTGCAGAGTTATCTATAAGACTTTCCAGGTATTCTTTGGTCTGAGAGACCTCCTTGTATAGACTGAGGATCTCCTCCTGGTATAAGACCCTGTCAGTTATGTCCTGTATAAAGACGACCGCCTCAGAGACATTGCCCTTATTATCTTTAATGGGATATGAGCTGAGCTCAGCATAATTTATACCTCTGGACTGTGTAATGGTATTTATCTCACCGGTCTCAAAGGTTGCCTTGGCTACGCAGTGGGGACAAATAGGATTGTTGGCCTTATGGAAGATCTCCAGACTATTATGTCCAATAATGTCATCGAGCCTCCTGTCTGTCCAGTTCTCAATATAACGGTTCGCAAGAATGACCTTCCAATCTCTATTGATCGTAATTATACCGCCTCGTACACTTTCAAACAGTATCTCCATCCTCTTTTTGGCTTCGAGCACTGTTCGTTCTCTGTCCCTCTCTCTTTCGTATGACATGGCCTTGTCAATAGCGACCGATGTTAATGAAGCGAACCCTTCCATGGTCGACAGATCATCGTTGTCAAAGCTGATGATATTACCCAGGGGGTCTTTCTTGTCATAGATCCCTATGGTACCTATTATCCTGTCAGCTATGAACATAGGAACACAGATGACCGATTTGACATCAATTACAGGAACCCTCATATTCTCAGGCATGTGCGAGGCATCTTCAACGAGAAGAGGTTTGCCGTTCTCAGCTACCCACCCGGCTATGCCGTCACCTATCTCAAGCTCCATTTCCTTTTCCATTTCGAACGAAAGGCCGAAAGAGGACTTCACCGGAAGTTTATTTTCCTCCAGAAGCCTTATAATACATCCCCTTGCCTCAAGTAACCTTGTCATTTCTTCAGTTACCTTCTTGAACAGCTCACTGATAGTGATCGTATCGGTCAGGGTCTGTGCAAGCTTGTACAAGGCACTTATTCGCTTAAGCTGGACCTTTGTGCCTGAATAAAGCTCAACGTTCCGGATGGCGGTTCCGATAGTGTGTGATATCAGAATAAATAGGTTGAGCTCATCCTGGTCAAGGTCCTCTTCAATATTGGTTATTGTAAGCATGATGCCGAACATCTTTCCGTTCACTAAGATCGGAATACTAAGCATAGTTCCATTTATTCCGGTCAGACCGGAAGTTTTAGAGATGTCGCTGCCAGAAAGAAATAGAGGTCGATGATGGGTGAGGGCTTCTTTAGCTATAACGTCATCTGCTATTATCTCATCATTGAACGAAGTCTCATAAATACCTGCAGATGCCTCTTTTCTAAGGGATCCGCTGTCCTCATCAAGAACATAGATAGCACAACCATCTTTGTTAAGGCGCTCTGATATGATCTGAACAATAATATTGAATCCTGCCTTAATATCGGTCGCAGTCCCTGCTATCTTCGCGATATCAAGAAGCAGCTCGGTCTCGCTAAGCCTGTATTTTAATGCTGAATCCGACGAGGATACTTTGTCCACCATGACATTGAACCTTTCAGATAACAGGCCAAGTTCATCAGAGCTCGTTACCGGCACCTTATATGAAAGATCTCCATTGGAGATCCTGTCGGTTGCTTCTATTATGCTTGTTATCGGGTCGCTGATAGACCGCTTTAAGATCGTGATAAGTGATAGAGCGGCTATGCCGCCAAGGACTATCATGATCAGCAGAAAAGTCGTAACCGTGTCTTTGGATACATCCGTTCTCCTTGCGACAGCTTTCAGATGCTGAATGGACATCTCATCCATTTGGGATATTAATGCATCGATCTTGAGGTCATACTCTGATAACTGCGGCAGGTTCTTTTTAAAGGAGCTCTCTGACCCAGGCTTTGCTTTAAGTATCGACCTTGCGATGATGTCTACTTCCTCGAACTCTCTTCCTATCTCATTCAGCTTTTCTTCATTGATCACATATCTATCCAGAGCACCGAAAGATTTCAGCGCAGCTTCTCTTTTAACTTGGAACATACGTTTGTACTTCGGATTACTGGTAAGCGCCCACTGTTGAACTACCTCGATGTACTCACGAACCGCTCGCTTCAGGTCCTCGTGTACCGAATGTTCTTCGGAGACGCTCTGTAACAGTTCGATATTGTTACTTACCTTACCGAATATATATATACTTCCCAGAGAAAGGAACAATATGATGACCAGGAAACCCGCAGTGAATAATATGAGTTTGTCCTTTATCAGCATGGCTAGTTCATTGATACTCTGTTCTCAGATGAATAGACATCAATATACTGATCGATAGCGTAATCCCAGGTGAAGCGTTTCATCATCGAATTCTTTGTAAGTCTTTGCCAGACGGTCCTGTCATTATATGCTTTTAGAGCACGCCCAAGACATCTCAGGAGGCTTATGCTGTCATCCTTTCTGAAGATAAAGCCTGTTCCGGATGATCGTGAAGGCCTGTGATCCTTTATCGTATCTGCAAGGCCTCCTGTATGACGAACCACCGGAATACTGCCGTAGCTCATAGCTATCATCTGCGCTAATCCGCATGGTTCATACCTTGAAGGCATAAGGAAAAGATCCGATCCCGCATAGATGTTCCTCGCGAGAGCGTCATTGAACCCGATATTAACACTGACTCGCCCCGGGAACTTAACGGCTATGTCCCTTAAAGACCTCTCGATCTCAAGGTCCCCGCTGCCGAGAATTACCACATTGAATCCCATTGATATGATCTTTGTAAGGGACCCCGCAATAATGTCATAACCCTTTTGCCAGCTGAATCTGCCTATTACTCCTATCACCGGGAGGGCAGGGTCGTTCATATCAAGGATCTTACACAGGTGTTTCTTGCAAGCTGACTTACCTTTGCTCCTTTTTCCTACATCATAGTTAATATGAATAGATGTGTCGGTAGAGGGATCCCAGAGGTCGTAGTCTATACCGTTAAGTATTCCTTTTACCCCTTTTGCCGAAAGAAGGCCCTCCAGACCGTAACCAAGAGAGGTTTCAGTTATCTCCCTGGCATAGGTAGGACTGACAGTTGTTACACTGTCCGAGTAAACTATCCCGGCTTTCAGAAGGCTGATATTCCCATTGAACTCGAGCGAATCGATCCTGAAGTGTTCCTTTGACGCACCTATTGATGTCATCGCAGATGGTGGGAATACCCCCTGATATCCGGCATTATGTATCGTGAGCACAGACCTTGTATCATGTCCATAGGAACTATCCTGGTCAAGATAAAAAGGGAGAAGACCTGTTTGCCAGTCATGGACATGGTAGATCTCAGGGACTATACCAAGAGTAGATTGGGTCTGGAGCACTGCTTTGCAGAAAAAAGCGAACCTTTCAGCATTATCAGGGAAGTCACCGCGCGAATCACCATAAAGGCCGCTTCTGTTAAAAAAAAAGTCGTTAGCAATAAAGTACGCTCCGTCCAGGGAGAAAACGTTATAGTAGTAGGTCCTGTCACCGACGTTAACACGGAGCCCGCTTAATATCTGCTTAATATCGTGGTTGTTCTGTATCCGCTCATAACATGGAAGGAACATCGAGCAATCATGTCCTTTAATGTTCATACCTCTTTGAAGAGCTCCTACTACATCAGCAAGTCCGCCCGTTTTTGCATACGGAACGGCCTCAGGAGCGACCATGGCTATTCTCATGATGAGATGTCAGCCTCTCTCATATACTCGGCAGCGACCTCCGGAGGGGTTGGATTAATGTAAAATCCTGAACCCCATTCAAAGCCGGCTATCTTGGTCAGTTTAGGCATTATCTCAAGGTGCCAGTGATAATAATCGTTGTCTGCCTCATTAAAAGGGGAAGTATGTAATATGAAGTTATAAGGTGGTATTTCCAGTAGTTTGTCGATCTGCTTTAGAATTCGCTGAAGAATACTGGCCAGTTCACTGAACCCGTCCTCGCCGGGTCGGAAAGATGACTCATGTCTTTTTGGAAGGATCCACGTCTCGAAAGGGGCCCTGGGGGCAAAAGGAGCAACCGCCAGGAAAGAGGAGTTCTCGTATATCACTCTTTTCATATCTCTGCTCTCCTGTGCGATTATGTCGCAGAACAGACACCTCTCTTTGTATTCATAATACCTTCTGGAGGACATCATCTCTCCTCTAACGACCTTAGGAACAATTGGGAGGGCTATGATCTGACTATGTGTGTGTTCGAGGCTTGCTCCAGCGGCCTCTCCTTCGTTCTTGAAGACCAGAACGTACTTAAAGCGGGAATCCTTCTTAAGGTCCTCCATTCTGATGTGATAAGCAAGAAGAACATCCTCTACTGCTATTAAAGGCATGGTCGAGAGTGATTCAGCATGATCAGGTGTTTCTATTATTACCTCATGAGCTCCAATGCCGTTCATCTTATCGAATATTCCCTCTCCTGATTTACTCAGTTCCC
>CP070669.1:1735549-1824349 GCA_020351835.1 Nitrospirota bacterium | reverse complement strand
CATTTGTTGATAGTCTTAAGGATGATGTCAGAAGGGCCTCTGAACAGTCAGGAATTGATCCCGTAATAACGGTTGCTTTCGATGCAGAGCTGTTCGGTCATTGGTGGTATGAGGGATGTGACTGGTTGAGGAGGGTGGCAGAGCTGATATCAGGAGACGATGAACTCGCGATGGCAAACAGCAGAGAGATATCAGATGACAGGGCCGTTATGGAAAGTGTTCTCCCGCAGGCATCCAGCTGGGGCCACAAGGGCTATAGTGAGACCTGGATCAATCCTAACAATGACTGGATGATAAGGCGTATATACCGCGCAACGGATCATTTTATAAGGACAGCTGAGGAGATGAAGGACGAGATGGATGCTAATATTGTAAAAGGTCTCAATATGGCAGCAAGGGAACTTATGCTTCTTCAGTCAAGTGACTGGTCCTTTATGATGAACAACGGAATATCCGAGGAATATGTCAAAAGCAGAATTACTGACCACTATAATGCAGTGAACGAGCTGCTGCTGATGGTGAATGACAGAAGGGTCGATCATGCTTATCTTGAAAGAATGACAGCTAGCAGCGGTAAGTTCACTGATGTGGATTTCAGGCTGTTCTGCTCCGGGTGAGAAACTGGCCGATCAGGAGCCTTGAAGAAGCTTGTCCGCCTGATAGGACTTTATATATGAGATGAACTCATCAACTGCATGAGTTGGCACTGAGCTTTTGCTGAATATCAGAGTAAAGCTCCTCATCATCTTCTCCTCTTTGATGCTGAGCAGCTTGAGCGTTCCGTACTTTCTCTCCTTTCTCGCGGACCACCTCGATACTATGGATATGCCAAGTCCGCCCTCGACAGCATCCTTTATCGCCTCTGTACTGCCCAGTATTGTCGTTATCTTCATGTTCTGGACCGTTATACCATGTGACGAGAAATACTTCTCCACTATCTGGCGTGTTCCTGAACCCTCCTCTCTGAAAAGGAAAGGTTCCTTTAAGAGCTCGAGGATGGATATCTCCTTTCTCTTTGCCCACGGGTGGTGCGCCGGTACTATCACTACGAGCTCGTCATCAAGAAGCCTTTCGCTCTTTATCTTCTGCTTGGATATGTCCCCCTCGACGATCCCGAAATCGATATTGCCGGAATTAAGCAGCTCGATTATCCTCTTGGTGTTACCGACCCTCATGTTCACCTTGATCTTGGGACGGGTCTTCTTGAAATCGGAGATCACCGAAGGAAGGAGGTTATTCCCGATAGTGGTACTGGCCCCGACGCTTATGCTGCCCTTTACAAGACCGGTAAGTTCTCCTATCTGTTTCTCCGCGTCGGCATACAGGGACAGGATGTTCTTGGCATACTTATACAGGACCTCTCCTGCCTTGGTCAAGGTTACACTGCTGCTGGACCGGTCAAAAAGCTTTGTCTCGTAAAGCTCCTCCAGTGCCTGTATCTGAAGGCTGACGGCCGGCTGGGTGAGATGAATGATCTCAGAGGCCTTGGAGAAGCTTTTCGTTTCCGCAACTGTGCAGAATACCTTAAGTTTATGATCTTCCATGTTTACCCTTCCAAAAAATACGGTAATAGATTAATAAAATTATTTTATGATTGTCAATCGGTTTGAACATCTATATATAAAGGCAGGTTCTGTTTAGTTCAGAGCAGGCAGTAAGCCGAGTTCTGTTTATACGGCCATTCATCTACGCCATGAAGTTACCTTCAGGCTCTAGCGGTTGTACCCGTCCCGCATATCGAACGGGCAGCCCGAAGAGCGGGACCTATTCAACCTTGCTCCGGACGGGGTTTACCGTGCCCCCGAATGTTGCCATCCGGGGCGGTGGGCTCTTACCCCACCTTTTCACCCTTACCACGTATCCTGAAGATCGCGTGGCGGTCTGTTCTCTGTGGCACTTTCCCTGGGGTCGCCCCCGGTGGCCGTTAGCCACCGTCCTGCCCTGCGGAGCTCGGACTTTCCTCCATGTACCCGGAGGCACATGGCGGCCGTTCCGCCTGCTCTGAACCAGCAGACATCTTTTCTTCAAAGATGCTTTCTTCGCAAGCTCATCTGCCTCTTTGTTCTTCTCACGAGGCACATGATATATATTATAACATTTGAACTTCTTGAGCAGGTGGACCACCTCTGCGAACAGCGGGAGCAGGCCCTTGTTCTTTACCCTGTACTGGCCGTTGACCTGCTTAACAAGAAGTTCTGAGTCGACTGCTACCACGATGTCCTCAGCGCCAAGGTCGATCGCCTTTTTCAGTCCTGCTATAAGGGCTTTGTATTCCGCAACGTTGTTTGTTGCGATCCCGATGCTTTCGGATATCTTATATACATCATCGCCCAGTCGTATGACCGCACCTATTCCTGCGGGGCCGGGATTGCCGCTCGATGCCCCGTCCGAGAATATCTCAGCCTTTGTCATGATCAGTTCTCTTTACTGGGAAAGTACAGGATACGTCTGCACTGCGGACACTGCTCTATCTCGCTGCCTTTTCTGACCTCTACGTATAGCTGTGGCGGGATGTTCATGTTACAGCCCATACAGATCTCATCGGCAACTTCAGCTACTGCCAGCCCCTGACCCTTGTCGAGCTGCTTCATATACAGATCATAAGTGTCGTCGCTGAGCTTATCAGCAAGCCCTGTCCTTTTTGACTGAAGGGACTCAAGGACCTTCTCAGCCTCTTCGGCCTCTTTTTTCAGAGTGGCCTTGTAATCCTCTATCTTCTTCTCTTCTTCTTTGACCGAGCTCTCCATTTCTTTCAATTCAGCCATCATGTTCTCAACCTCCTCCATCAACACGAGCAGTTCATCTTCGACCTTAATGATCTCTGATTCGAGCTTTTCGATCCCTTTTAGATGAGCCTGGTACTCTTTGTTGTTCTTGATATCCGACGCGCGTTCCTTCTGTTTGTTTATCTTGTCGTTTATCTCATCCAGTTGAAGGTCTTTTTCCTTTTTCTTTTTCAAGGAACTGTCGTGCTGGGCCTTCTTCTTTTCAAAGTCGGCTTTTGCATCTGCGAGGGGCTGTTCTACGGACCTTACTTTAAGAGGTATCCGGTCTATCTTGTCCCTGAGATCAATTATCTCGTTGTCCATGGCCTGTAGCTCTATAAGGACCTGCAGTTCCGGATGCATCTTACCTCCGATTTGGAATGATGGTGGGCCCACCTGGACTCGAACCAGGGACCAACCGGTTATGAGCCGGTAGCTCTTCCAGCTGAGCTATGGGCCCTCGCAAGAAGAAATAAAGTATCAGATACTATATAACTGTTATTAAATGGAGGTCAAGCCCTGTCCAGGAACTCCCTGAGCCAGCGGTTACGCGATGGATGTTTAAGCTTTCTCAAAGCCTTAACTTCTATCTGCCGGATACGCTCCCTTGTGACATTAAAGGCCTGCCCGACCTCTTCGAGTGTGAGCGGCCTCTTTTCACCGATGCCGAACCGCTTTCTGATGACCTGCTCTTCCTTAGGAGAAAGAGATGAGAGGATCTTTTCTATGTGCTCCCTAAGATTACCCTTTATGGCCGCATCAAGCGGTGAGTCGGTGGCCTTGTCCTCGATGAAATCCCTCAGATAGTTATCCTCGTCCTCATCACCGATCGGCGTCTCGAGCGATATGGGCTCTTTTGTTATCCTGAGTATCGATTTTACCTTTTCGAGAGGAAGCCGTACCCTTTTGGCTATCTCTTCATTGGTGGGTTCTTTTCCGGTCTCCTGTACTATCTCTCTCATGGTCTTTGTGATCTTGTTTATAGTTTCTACCATATGTACAGGGATCCTTATCGTGCGTGACTGGTCAGCTATTGACCTCGTTATTGCCTGCCTTATCCACCACGTTGCATACGTGCTGAACTTATATCCACGTTTATACTCGAACTTATCAACTGCCCTCATAAGACCGATATTGCCTTCCTGTATAAGATCGGGAAAGCTCATCCCCTTGCCAATGTACCTCTTTGCGATACTTATCACCAGCCTGAGGTTGGCTTCTATCAGGATGCTCTTTGCGTGCTCCAGTTCCAGCTTTGCCTTCTTAAGTGACAGAGCTGCCTCTCTGACATCTGAGATGCGCATGCCCATTTTCTTTCTTATCTGATCAAGTTGTTTCTTTTGCCCGATATATTTATTGATGGCGTCCTCGGTTTCACCTTTATGGCTCTTGGGTATCTTGCCCTTATCTATCCTGTCGACATTGACCCTTGCCTTCACAAGCTTCGTATGTGACAACGTTATCTTTCTCTTCAGCGACTGGCTGTCAGATGAGGCGCGGGAGAGCTCCTCGGCGAACACCTCCCTTATCTCTTCTTTTAGATGAAGTTTCTCAACGGTCGAGAATATGCTTTCCCTGTTCTCCTCCAGCGATCTTACCGTCCTGGGGTGAGGGTTGCCGTCACATTTCGAAAGGGTCTTAAGGTATGAGCGGCGTTTCTCGAGGAGCTTTTTCAGTTCAGAGGTCGCCTTGAAGAAATCATCTTTTATCTCCATGACGTTATCGTCAAAGTCGAGCTCGTCGAGCTGGATGATATCCTCGAGCGGCGCCTGG
This sequence comes from Nitrospirota bacterium, assembly GCA_020351835.1. GTDB lineage: Bacteria > Nitrospirota > Thermodesulfovibrionia > Thermodesulfovibrionales > BMS3Bbin05 > BMS3Bbin05. The sequence continues at coordinate 1,819,811 of CP070669.1, read as the reverse complement.
CCCTTATTTACCAGCTTTCCCAGTTCGATCAGTTTTTTTAGCGTGAAAGGGACGGAGAATATTATCCTCGTGATGTTTATCCGCGCGTTCTCTATCCTTATGGCGACCTCTCTTTCACCCTCCTTTGTGAGAAGCGGGACGCCTCCCATCTCTCTGAGGTATATCCTTACCGGGTCACTTTCGGTATCGGAACGTGGGGTATCTACAACAGTTTCTTCCTCTACGGTCGGGTCTTCTGTATCTTCGGGGATCAGCGGCTTTGTATCGAAAAAATCATAGTATTCCATTATCTGCTTGCCTCTCGCTTGAGCTTGTTCTTTTCTTTCTGCAGTGCCTCTACCCTCTCGTGTTCCCCAGCTTCATCAGCTATCTTGATATGCTGGTCAAGTTCTTCTATCCTTCTGGCTATCTTCCTCTGCCTGATCTTGGCAACGCAGTCATCAACTATCTGATCTATCATTTCTTCATCAAATCCAGGCTCGATCGTGATAGACGTAATGTATGATGACTCATCCTCCGTGAAAAAGGAATTAAGGTTGTCTAAAGGCGGAACCTTTCCCATTTCCTTTACGCTTAACAATATATTTTTTAAAGGGTTTTTTTCAATATCTTCAGTATTTAATTTATTTATAATTTCTTTAGAGAGATCGGGTCTCGTGAATATGATCCCGGCAAGCTGTTCTTCAGGCAGCAATACCCCCTTGCGCTCTCTCTTTTGCGCCGGTTTTTTACTCTTTTTCCTGAACTTCTGTACCTCTTCGGTAAGGAATATATCGGATATCGATGCCCTCTGAGATATGTTACTGACAAGCTCTCCTCTGAGTATCGCATCCGGCACCTTTGCGGATATCTCGATGAGCTCACGTATTATCTCTATTCTGTCACCTTTCATTTCCATGAAGAAATCGACAAGGTCCTTTGATCCCGGGAAGAGTTTCTGTAATCCATCCGCCCCCTTCTTGTTCAGCAGGCTGTCAGGGTCCTCACCCTTCGGCATAAGAAGTACCTTTCCCCTCAGACCATTTTCGTAGATAATATGCATTGATCTTTTAGCTGCCATGAGACCGGCTTCGTCACCGTCAAAGACAAGGAGCAATTTCTTTGTGTGGGACCTTAATCTCTTAAGGTGACCCTCGGTAAGTGCCGTTCCCAGAGGTGCCACAGTGTTCTTAAAGCCATATTGATGGCATACAATTACATCAGTATATCCCTCGGCGACAATGACATAATCCTTTTCCCTGATAGCCCTGCTGGCTTCGTTCAGACCGTAAAGGGTGTAGCTTTTCTTGAATACAGGTGTTTCAGGAGAGTTTATGTACTTAGGGGCTTTCTGGGCATCTTTAGTATCCATGATCCTGCCTCCGAAAGCTATTACCTTGCCGGATATGTCACATATAGGAAAGATCAGTCTGCCCCTGAACATATCATATGCCTTTTTCTTTTCAGAGTACTTGATAAGACCTGCTTTTTCTATCTGTGCTTCGCTATGTCCCTTGCTTTTAAGGTGATCAAGGAGCGATCCATATTTTTGAGGTGCATATCCGAGCCTGAAGGCCTTTATGATATCCTCATCTAAACCTCGTTCCTTCAGGTATCCGGTGGCCTTTTTACTTCTATTAAGCTCCCCGGAGTAGAAGAGGGCGGCATCCTCGTTGATCCTGTACAGGGCATCGTTCTGCTTGCCTCCCTTACTTGAATAAGACCTTTTAAATTCTACGCCTGCACGCTTTGCGAGGGTCTCCAGAGCTTCAGGGAAGGTTACATTCTCGTATCTCATTATGAAACCGAATATATCCCCCCCGGCATTACATCCGAAGCAGTGGAATATCTGTTTTTGGGGGCTCACAACGAATGATGGTGTCTTCTCGGAGTGGAAAGGGCAGAGCCCTTTGAAATTACTGCCGGCCTTCTTAAGGTCGGCATAGTCGGATATCACATCCACTATATCCAGACGTGACTTTATCTCATCGGAGATATTGTTATCGATCATGTGCTAAGAGTAATATTATTAAGCTTTAAGCCGGTCGAATGCAGATCGCCGGTCTCTACCAGTTAAGTTCTCTTTACCCTTCTGAACCCGGAACACTGGATCACATCTATTTTGCCTTTACCGATCACCTTATCAAGGAGCAGGTTAATTCCAAGGTTATCACTTGATATATGACCCGCTATTATAACGTTGATCTTGTGTTTCTCAGCCTCTTTTCTGTGCTCCTCACTTAAATGCATGCACACTATCGTATTGATGCCCGAACCGGTAAGGCTCTCGAATATATCTTTTGAGCCCTCTGTGCCACCCGTCATGTCCACAAAGACCTTGCCAGCAGTTCTCCTCTCTGAACCTAGGAGTATCTTGGGTCCCGAACCGTTCATTGCGGCATCTTCATACTCGGGGATCTTAAGCAGCATTTTGATAATATCCCCAAGTTTCCGGGGTTTCCTGGAATCGAACATCTTCTGGAGGTATGAGACCACCATGTTATCAGCCGGAGTATGAACGCACATAAAAGGGATATCGACAAGCCTTGCCGCATCCACGGCACGCGTGTGGTTCATGGGCATCAATCTGCGCTCGACCTCCCTCATCCTGCCTTCCATCAGGTTCTCAGCCACATTGATAGGCACACCGAACTTGCTCAGAATGTCCGATTGCATTGACATTACATCATAAAGTGTTGCAATTGCTCTTCCTTCAGGGTGATGGGCCATTACAAGATCTATCTTCTTGCCTTTAGAGCGCATGGAATCGGCAAGCATGATCTCTCCTACCTCTATATCGATCCCCGCAAGAACGGTCCTTATGTTCTCACTCCCCTTGCCGTTCAGTATTCTCGTGTCGGAGTAAGGATTGGTGAGAGACTCTTTATCGAAGAGCTTCTTTTCGTCCGCCTTCAGTGCCTCGAAAGTTCCTTTTTTTGCCTTCAAAGATTCCTTTACGGAGCTTTTCCCTCTTGGATCGTTATCTATACCTGCCTGGACCGCTTTCTCGTAGAACTCCTTGAGTTTCATAAAGACACCTCCGTTAAAAGAATGAAAAATGGTTTAAAAGACTCAGATAGAAAGTATATTAAGTGTTTAAAGGGGAAAAATTCAAAGCTTATCAGGGACCTCACTTAATTAAGCAGGCTTGCAACCTTCTGGTTGACCAGCTTGCCGTCCGCCCTGCCTTTGGTCTCGGCCATGACCTTTTTCATGACCTTACCCATCTCTTTTTTGTCGCTGACGCCGAGTTCAGAGATAGCACGCTTCACGATCTCGTCCAGTTCTTCGTCCGACAGCTGTTCCGGAAGGTACTTCTTCAGTACTTCCAGTTCGGCGGTCTCCGATGCCACAAGATCGTCCCGCCCCCCCTTGGCGAAATGTTCTATCGATTCTTTACGTTGTTTGGATAACGTGGTCAGGACGGAGATCACCTCATCGTCCGAGAGGGGGCTTCCCTTTTCGATCTCCCTGTTCTTAATGGTAGATTTGACGATCCTTAAAGTCGAGACCGCGATCTTGTCAGATGATTTCAGAGCGCTTTTAAGGTCAGAATCTATTGCTTCAGCGAGAGGCATCTACTGTCTGGAGAACATCCTCGACTTCTTGGCAGCCTTTTTACGCGCAGCTATCATCTTCTTCTTGCGCTTAACGCTCGGCTTTTCGTAATGTTCTCTTTTCTTTATTTCTGAGAGGATTCCCTCTTTCTCGCACTGCTTCTTGAACCTTTTTAAAGCAAGCTCAAAGGAATTACTCTCCTTTACGCTTACCGACGACATCTATTTATCACTCCCTTCTAAATGGAAATCTTTATCAATTGTTGTGTAATACTCTAACAGTAAAAGATATTGAGTGTCAAGAAATTTATAAGCCTTTGAAAAATAAGTAAATTAAAAGCCTTTAATGGCCGCCGGATACCTGATAATATCGCCAATTGATGATATAGATATGCCACTTTTTGTATAATTTATGACTTAATACATAGACGGAGGAATTGCAATGGTAATAAAAGGAAGGACATGGAAATTTGGAAGTGACATAGATACAGATGCGATCATTCCGGCCAGATATCTTAATACCTCGGATCCGGGCGAGCTTGCAAAGCATGTAATGGAGGATGCCGACAGTTCATTTCCGGAAAAGGTAAAGAGGGGAGATATCCTGGTGGCGGAGAAGAACTTCGGGTGTGGTTCATCAAGAGAGCATGCCCCTATCGCTATTAAGGCTTCAGGTATCCAGGCCGTAGTTGCAACAAGTTTTGCAAGGATCTTCTATCGTAACTCGTTCAATATTGGCTTACCGATATTTGAATCACCTGATGCCGTTCATGGCATATCGGAAGGCGACGAGATAGAGATAGATGCCGACAGCGGGGTGATAAGGAACATGACCAGGGGAGAGGAATATTCTGCCAAGCCTATCCCGGACTTCATGCAGGAGCTGATCGCTGCAGGAGGGCTGGTGGAGTGGACGAAGAAGAAGATCCAGGCGGCATGACAGGGATCAGGATTTAATATATTTTTGGAGTGAATCTCTTAACTCCTGTGAGGAGATATACGTTATAGTCTTAAGGCCCGCCTTTTCCGCTCTTTCGGTATTAGCCGGATTATCATCAACGAACAGCGCCTCTTTAGCGGGTATGCCCAGTTCGTTGCATATGTCAGAGAACAAGGAGCGGTCTCTCTTGGTCCTCTGCATGTGATACGAGTTAAAGACTTCATCGAACAGTTCGAAGAAATGGTATTTACTTTCGAGTTCGTCAAGCCAGTTGGTCTGGTCACTTAATATGTATATCCCCATCCCCGGCCGTTTCAGTTCTTTTATTATTTCGATGACCTCCGGCCTGACAACGAACCTTTTTAGAAGCTCTTCTCTCAGCTCTTCGTCAGACCCTTTAATACTAAACTCAGACCTGATGGTTTTCCAGTAGGCGGATTCATCAGCTCTCCCGTACACATAGCCGCTCTCATATACCAGGTCCGTAGATTTCCGGAAGAACATGTCCGGATCATATCCGTTCTTCCTCCCGATCTCCATAAGACCCTCGCGAAAGCCCTCTTCGGCTATAACGCCACCGAAATCGAAGAGTATTGCCTTTATCACTTATTTCTTATAGCTTCCTCAGTAAGCTTTGAGGCCGTCCTGAATATCTCATCCTTTCCCTCGGGGGTCCTCGCTTCTATATAAAAGCGGACCTTTGGTTCGGTCCCGGACGGCCTTATCATCAACCATGAATCATCTTCAAGTACTATCTTTATCCCGTCCACATCAATAACATCCTTTACTTTAAGTTCCTTTTTACCTATCTTTATTGTACTGCCGACGGGATATCTTTTATTGATCGATGCGAGCTTCTCTCTCAGAGGTGAGCCTACCAGTTCCCTGTCGACCTCGATCCCCGAACGGTCGGGATAGTAACGGCCGTATTTCTCAAGCAGCTCATCCAGGTACTCGCTCAGGTTCTTTCCCGTTGTGGCCATCATCTCTATGGCAAGGAGCAGGCCGAAAAGGGCATCCTTCTCAAGAGTGTGGTTGAACCCTGAGATGCCGTCTGATTCCTCGAAAGCAACTATAGCTCTCTTGTCCGCCCCTTTCAGCATATAAGGCCTGAAGTTCTTAAAGCCTACCTTTGTTTCCATTACGGGAATATCATGCTTAGAAGCGATAGCGTTAACGAAATTGCTCGTTCCTACAGATTTTGCCACGACACCGTCTATCTGCTTGTGGACATGCATGAAGTGAAGGGCCATGGCACCGAAATAGTTCATCGCTATCTGAGTGGAAGGGTCAGCGAACCTTATCCTGTCGCCGTCAGGGTCCATTATAACTCCCAGGCGGAACCTGGCTTTACTTCTGGCTATCTCCTTTTCAACGGTTGCCATGTTATCCTCGGACGGTTCAGGCGCTACCCCTCCGAAAAGGAAATCGTCCTCTGTCCTGAGGAACATGACTTTATCACTCGGACTGTCATCAGGTCCGAAAAGGAGTCTGGCCGGCCTTCCTCTAGTAGACCCGTGAACATGGTCTATTACGATGAAGCAGTCCCCGTTCCTGACAAAATCCCGTACCTTTTGGAGATCGATAGTCCCTCTTTCTTCGATATATCTGAGATAAAGATCTATCGTATCGATCTTCTCATAACTCCCGTCAGCAGCGGTCTGTTCGGGGATAATCGTTCCTTCGCCCATCATTCTGTTAGCTTCCGATTGTATGCTGTCAGTTATTTCAGGACCGGCAGGTCCACCGTCAGAAGGATTGAACTTCATGCCGGCATAATTGGAGGGATTATGTGAAGGTGTAAGGTTAATGGCACAGGCTGCTTTGAGCATCTCGACCGCAGCCGATATCTCAGGTGTCGACGTTTCCCCGGCATAGTATGTCTTTATGCCTTCAGCTGTCATCATACTGATCACTTCCATTGCGAACTCCGGGCCAAGGAGCCGGTTGTCATGGCCTATTACTATCCCTCGTTGTCTTACGTCATCCATATCTCTGATGCCAAGAGCCTTCTTTATCTCAGCATTATCGGAACTTAGCGTGTGGATTATTGCACCGGTAACGACCCTGACATTATTGAAAGTGAAGTCCGTCCCTATCTCTCCCCTCCATCCGGATGTGCCGAACGTAACTAAAGCCGGATCTTTGTTGGTCCCGGCCAGTTGCCTTATATCCGAAAGAAGGTGAACGTTCTTTATATGGTCCTCTTTGATAGCCTTCCAGAGCTCTTTGGCGTTATCAGCCATCAATCCTCCTTAATAAATGATAATCGTAATTCTAACAGATATGCATTGAATAGTTAATACGGTGTGATATAATTCGTTTACACTTGCCATATACGGAGGATAATATTGAAGGTATGTGAGATATTCGCGTCAATTCAGGGTGAATCTTCATTTGCCGGATATCCCTGCGTATTCATACGACTTACAGGGTGTAACCTTCGCTGCACTTATTGTGATACGACCTATGCGTATGAAGAGGGGACCGATATGGAGATAGCTGACCTGGTCAAAAGGGCCACCGCCTTTGGTATTGACCTGGTCGAGGTAACGGGCGGCGAACCTCTACTGCAGGATGATGTTCACGAACTTATAGATAGATTGCTCTCTGCAGGCAAGAACGTGCTGCTTGAGACCAACGGTTCGGTCAGTATCGAAGGGATAGACGACAGGGTCAGTATCGTTCTGGACATAAAGACGCCCTCCAGCGGGATGAGTGAAAAGATGATAATGGGGAATCTTGACCATCTTCGGAAGAAGGACGATGTAAAATTCGTTATCAGCGACAAAAGGGATTATGAGTGGGCTATTGAAATGATAAGTTCATATGACCTGTATGGAAGGTGCAATGTCCTGCTGTCGCCTGCGCATGGCAGCCTTGAGCCTTCAATGTTGTCTAAATGGATGGTCGAAGACAGATCAAAGGCACGTCTGAACTTGCAGCTTCATAAGGTCATCTACGGTGATGATGCAAGGGGTGTCTGAGAATCGGAAACGACTAGGAAAGTATCGACGCGGTACTTATCCACCTGTTCAGCTGTGCCGGTGCCATCGGTTTTGAGAAAAGATATCCCTGGGCATACTGGCATTTCATTCCCTTGAACTGGGTAAGCTGCTCGTTCAGTTCCAGACCTTCGGCTACCACATCGATGTTGAGGTTACTTGCCAGTGCCAGGATCGCTTTTATGATCTCGAGGCTCTCTCTCTTGGAGAACATCTCGTTAACGAAAGAACGGTCTATCTTAAGGGCATTCACAGGGAAGCGATGTATATAACTAAGTGACGAATATCCAGTGCCGAAATCATCAACATGTATATCAACTCCCAGATTGCGCAGGTTTTGAAGCTGGGTTACGGCTGAATCCGCATTTTCCATTATCATGCTTTCGGTTATCTCAAGTGTAAGTGACCCGGGCTCTATAGCTATCTCATCTATGATAGTTGCTATACTTTCTGAAAGCGAAAGGTCGGCGAACTGCCTGCTCGAGACGTTAAGGCTCATTTTTAGAGGAGGTTCTTTAGGGTATTCATCCTGCCATTCCCTCAGTTGAATGCATGCCTCACGTAGTATCCACTGCCCAAGCTCAAATATCTGACCGGTGTCTTCCGCAATAGGTATGAAATCCAACGGGTATATAAGCCCCCTGGTAGGATGGTCCCAGCGCACAAGTGCCTCAAATCCTATCATCCTGTCCTCCCTGAGGTCTATTATCGGCTGATAGTGAAGGACGAACTCTTGCCTTTCGACGGCCTGCCTCAGGTCGGACTCAAGCCTTACCCGTTCAACTATATCGGCATGCATACTTGGATCGAATATCTCGTAGCTGCCGGTCCCTTTCGACTTGGCCTTATACATGGCAATGTCAGCATCTCTCAGTATCTGTTCCGGGTGCTTATGGTCCTCTGAGGAAAGTGCGATACCGATGCTTGCGGTAGTAAATACTTCGTTGCCATCAATACTAAATGGTCCCGGCAGTGATCTCTGTATCCTTTCGACAATTTTTAATGTATCGCTCACCTCCATTATGTTCTCAAGGAGGATCGCGAACTCGTCGGCTCCTATTCTGGCCACAGTATCTCCCGGTCTAAGGCAGTGCAGGAGCCTCTCCGACACCTTGACAAGAAGCCTGTCACCAACCTTATGGCCTAGACTGTCGTTAATTACCTTGAAACGGTTAAGGTCTATGATGAGTACCGCATAGAGACAGTTCTTCTGCCTTGGGGAACATTTGATCATATGCTCGAGCCTGTTCAGGAAGAGCTCCCTATTCGGAAGTCCTGTAAGTGCGTCATGGAACGCATCATAAAGGAGCTGCTTCTCTGTGGTCTTCCGGTCGGTGATGTCCGTCATCGAACCGACCATCCTGCAAGCCCTTCCCTGATCGTTCATGACAACGAGCCCGCGGACCAGCACCCACCTGTAGTCCCCGTTCTTATTCAGTATCCTGTGCTCGCTTTCAAGATGAACGGAGCCATCGGTCATATGTGACTGTATCTTTGCATCCAGTTTTTTCCTGTCACCGGGGTGTACCCTGCTGAACCATTCATCCGGATCAGAGCTAATCTCTGTTTCGGAGAAGTCGAGCATGGACTTCCATCTAGGGGAAAGGTAGATCATATTTTTATCAAGGTCCCAGTCCCATAGTCCGTCATTGGCACCCATTGCTGCGAGTGAGAAACGCTCCTCTGATTTTCTGAGAGCTTCTCCCGTTATTTTATGTTTGAAGGCTTCATCCTCCAGCTTAAGATAACCGTCCCTGAGCTCTGTGCTCATCTGGTTAAAATACCTGGTAAGCTCAGCGAACTCCTTTTGACCTTTTACCTCGACCTGGTGTCCGGGTCCCTCTGCCAATATCTCTCTTGTTGCCTCTACCAGTCTTGTCACGGGTCTGGATATATCGTGAGAAAGTCTCAGGGCAAGTAAAATTCCAAGGATCAGGGTTATTGTTATCGTACCGAACAGCAGGCGTTTCATGTTGTCTATCTTTATAACTGCTTCTCCTGTTAACACCTCTATATTGGCATTAGCATCAAAGGCCATTTCCTCAATCATAAGAAGGAGTTCATTGCCTGCTGAAGCTATCTCGACCAGGTCGTTGAAAGAAGCTCTGGGATCCAGGTCCGCTGTGAGCAGTGACCTGATTTGACCTCTGTAGTCGGTTACCGCTGTGTGCATACTATCGAGGCGCTCTTTTATATCTGCTTTATGATGACATCCTCGGCATTTGTCTGAAGCTGCTTGCAGGCTGGCTATGTTTTCCTCGATCGAATGGATATCTCTTTTATGTACTGCTATTGCCTCAAAGATATGTCCCTGGATGTGCTGAACATTTTGCATAAGGTCATGGCGCAGGCCTTTCACCTGGTGCCTCACTACAAGGTTGTTAAGCTCTGTAGTTATGTTCCTGATCTGAAAAGTTGAAATTGTAGCTCCTGCCGAGGAGACAAGAATGAGAGTTACAAGTGATATTATGATCTTTCTTTTCATGATCTTTATCCAGTGGTCTTACGTCTTCTATATATATAGACGTTTAAACCCGTCATATCTGTATGAAAAATTTTAGCTGTTTTGTTAGGCGGTGTCGTTTAATGCCCCCAATATGTAGCTATCGTTTGATGAAGGGTTATATATTTCCAGCCCTTTTATAGATTTGACTTATTTTAGTATACATTATATGTAAAGTCAATAATAATATATGCAAAATATAAAATATTATTTCATATATAAATAAAATACATGGAATAATTACAAATTAATTACATTTATATAGCTAATGATGTTGGCTGAAAGCAAAAGATATGCGGAAAATTGCAGTAGGATATGATCTTTTTTGCTATAATCACACTAATTACTTGTTATAAAAGGAGAATTAATATGTTTAGAAAGCTGAGCTACTCTTTCTCCGCGGGTGTTGCAGGAGGGATCGCAAGCGCCCTGGTTATATGGCTGTTCGGTGTAGCCGGGATCAATGCCGCTCTCGGGGTGTCTATAGCGCCAGACCTGACAAGATCTTTCATATATTCAAGGATCGTCTGGGGAGGTCTTTGGGGGTTTTTATTCCTGGTCCCGATAATGAAAAGGTCGCTGTACTCAAGAGGATTGATATTAAGTATCATCCCCTCGGCCATAATGCTTTTTGTCGCATATCCTGCAATGAAGAAAGGAGTTTACGGGCTTTCTCTTGGTACTCTCACACCTGTTTTGACAATATTCTTCAACGCAATATGGGGAACTATAGCATCTCTGTGGTACAGGTACTGCGGGGAGTGAACCTGATCAGGCGTTACCCGCAGGGCCTGTAAGGTCGGGGCCGTCCGGCGTACCAAGCCCGAGGTTGCCTTTGTGAGTGTTCATGATGTCATTGAGCATTCTCTTGTAAGTAAGAACCACGCTCTGAACGGGGATATCAAGTTCCTTTGCGATCTCCTCCATCGTCTTGCGCTGTGTGAAGTGTAGCTCGGCTACGGTTATCTTGAGGAAATCTTCCAGGATCAGGTGCTTAAGCTCTTCGTCCTTGACTTCAACCATGTTGCAAGCCTCTTCGAACTTTACGCCCTTTTCGATATTATCCTTTATCTCGGCAATAGCCTTGTCGTAAATCTCTTCCTCTTCTTTGGTGAACTCTTTGTACTTGACTTCTGACATATCGTGTCTCCCTTAAATATTTAGTAAGTGATTTTAACAGATAGCGGCCGGATATGTCATGCCCGCCGGAATGGTGGTGATAAGGAATGATACTGTGGCCCTGCTGCTAATCAACTGTCGAAAGGGTCTGTTTGAAGGCCTCGACCACCTTTGGGTCGAACTGGGTCCCTGCATTCTGCTCAAGTTCTTCCACGGCCTTTTCATTTGAGAGGATCTCTTTGTAATTGCTCTCGTTAGTCATTACGTCAAAGGCATCAGCTACTGATATTATCCTTGAGAGCAGAGGGATCTCCTCTCCTTTCTTGCCCGTCGGATAGCCGGAGCCGTCCATTCTTTCATGATGGAAGAGTATTATCTGAGCAATATCTTTCCAGGATGAGATCGGCCTGACCATCTCATATCCTATTGTGGGATGCTGCTCAAGGTTCTGCCCCTCCATCTGCTCGAAATATTGGAACCTGAGCAGGCCTATGTCATGGAGCACAGCGGAGAAATGAAGTTTCTTGAGGTCCTCATCATCAAGGCCCATTACACGGCCTATGGCCCCTGCATGCCTTGCTACTCTCTTAGTGTGCCCTTTCTTTATCGGTATATGGTTGTCCATTGCATTTACAAGTATCTCCGTCATCTGAACGATGTCGGAATGCTCGCTCTCGCGAGACTGGCTCTGGGCGATCGATATAGCCGCCTGGTCAGCAAGACTGAAAAGTATCTTCTCATCGCTCTCAGAGAACTCGCCCTCCTTCTTATTAACGACCTCAAGGACACCTATGGTTACCTTTTCATAGATCAGAGGTACACATAGGATAGATCTTGTGACGAAACCAGTGGCATCATCAAGTCTGTTGCTGAACCTCTCATCCTTATCAACCTTGTTGATCACCGCAGGTTCTCCATGCTCTAACACCCATCCTGTTATGCCTTCTCCTTTTGTTACGGATTTATCCTTCAGGTCCCTGCTGGCTGCTCCCGTTACAACTTTGAACCACAGAGCGCCTTCGTCATCCGTCAGAAGAAGAGAGCCAGCTTCTGCATCTAAAAGTTCAGTGGCGGATCCAGTGATAGACTCGAGAAGTACATCCACATACAGAGTGTCCCTGAAATGTTTGGACACCTCCAGAAGACTGTTAAGCTTGTCATATGAGTCCTGTATAGAGTAAAGCGTCTTATTGGTTGTCTTTACTATAAGTATGAAGCCCAGTACAGATATGATCACTGTCAGGACCAGTATCACACCGATCGAGACATATGCGTTCTGATCCGTGCTGTTCAGGTAAGGCTGGATGTACTTGGCTGACAGATATACAAGTATAGATATGGGTATTATTGATGCAACAAAATAAGATATCTTGATGCTTCTTCGGACGCTCTCGAAGAATTCGGAATTTTTTTGCTTGCCCATCCTTCCGTTTTCCAGTTGATCAATGATAATTATTAGATATCAAGACTGGCCCCATGGCCCCCCATTTCCACAATGTTATCACAGTTAGTTTAGATGGTCAAGACATATGATCATCCTAATACCATGGACTGCGCCTCAAGGAGTCTGGCCTTCAGGTCGATGTTGCCATATCTCTCCCTTCTCCATTTGAAGGGCAGGTCAATAATTTCCCCTGGCGTATCTATGTAGTAAAGAGCTGCCAATGCCTCCGCTAATACCGTACTTTGCTGTTCCCTGTTATTCGGCTCCCCGAGCGGATGACCGAATGGCCATCGAAGAAAAACGGTCCTTGGTGGCTTAACCTTTTCAGAGAACGATCTTACTATGGATATTCCTATTGTGGATATTCCGGCCTTCTCTATCTCTCTCTGAACCAGTCCGACCGACTGGTTGCAGATCCCTCAGCCAGGAGTCAGGATAACAATATCAACGTCGTTCTTTTTCAGGCCTGACGCTATTTGGGGTGCGGATACATTCATTAGTGTTGCAATGTGGCTCTTGTCGATATGCCCCATGATCCCGTAGTGAGTTTCCGATGCTCTGCCAATAATACCGTTCTTTTCGAACTCACGGAGCCTTTCAATTGGAAAAACTATATTTATATCCTTAATGGCGTCTGTATGGTCATAGTAGTCATGAGTTATTGTCAGGTCCGATAGAGGTCTCGAGCTGTCTATGAGCCTGAAACTGGGGTCTCCGTCAGGGTCCTTCATATCGAACGGTTCCTGATCTATGTGGTGCACACCTGAAGTGGTCACGATCGCGACCTTAAGTTCGCTAAGCGGTCTGGTTACCGGGGCCCATGGTACATCCTCGTTCTCCCACGGGCTATAAGAATCTATGAACCGTTCCGACAGTGAAGGGAACCTGGTTATGAACTTTGCTATTATCCTGTTCTTCAATCTCTTAATATCCATATAATATGTTACCATTGAAAACAAAAGACCTGCTCGTTAAAGCAGGTCTTCAGTATATGTTTTTTGCGGCTAATTAATTAAAGCTTGTCTACCCTGCTGATTATCTCCTCTGCGCTGATCGCTCCTTTCGCCATGCTGCCGTCACCAAAGATGATGGCGGGTGTGCCACTGATCCCTAACTTACTGGCAAGGGATATATTGTTGTCCACTGACTTTCTGTCGCAATCGGGAGCCCCGATATCTTTCTTTGCGAAGACGTCCTCAAGAAGCTTGAGAGATGCCTCGTCTGTCTTTGCGCATAGTATAGTCTTGGACTTATCGTATGCTTTTGGATGGATCTGCACAAGCGGCATAATGATTATGCGAAAAGCTATATCCTTTCTCGTCTCAAGGACCTTCTTCATCTCCTGATGAAGTTTAGCGCAGTAAGGTCAATCCGGGTCATCGAATACAAAGACCTTATGCTTTGCGTCCTTGTCACCCATAAGGAAAGTGTCCTCTATCGGAATGAGAGAAACATCGACCTTATTTATCTCGTCGAACTTTACCTTGGTGATGTTGGTCCTTGTAGCGCTTTCGATGATAGATCCAGATATTACGTGCTTTCTGGCGTCATCAATATAAACGATATGGTTCTGGCCTCTGCTCTTGATCACGACCTCCCAAAGGCCCTTGATGACAGACTTCTCCACGGATATTACCTGAACGTCCGGCACGAGACCTGTCAATACCCCTTTTGCATCTTCCTTTGACAGTGCAGCTCCCGCAACGGATACACCAGCCAGGAGGCTGACCACCAGAAAGATAACCAAGGCCGATGAAAGACGGAAATTTCTTCTTTTACCCATGATGTCTCCTCTCACATTATTTACTAAATGATAAATACCAAATGTGTATTATTTATGAAATGCTTTTTTTATTCTAACATCTTTTGACTTTTTTATTTGAAAATTGTAATGTTAGTGATGCTTTCAAGTTATCAGAAGACAGTTGTATTTATACTTGTCATCGCAGCCGCTGTTATCCTTATTTTCTTAAGTCAACGACCTGACCAGTACGAGCCACCTCCCATATCATCTGTTACTGAACGGTCTCAGCCATCGGTCCCTGACCGCCGCCAGCCGCCGCCGATCTCGAGCAGCCTGTCCGATTTCAGTGTAAAGGAGAAAGCTTACCTCGAGATGATAGTTAAGGAGCCCGAGAATGCCGAGATATATGCACTGCTGGGAGACCTCTACTTTGAGAACAAGAGGTATGAGAAGGCCATTACCAATTATGAGAAAGCAGTTGAGCTGAACCCAAAGGATGTGGATTCATATAACGATCTTGGACTCGCACAGTTCTATACGAGGCGTTCGGAGGATGCTCTGACGTCTTTGAAAAAGGGGATCGAAATTGACCCGCAGTTTCAGCGTATATGGCTGAGCCTTGGGTTCGTGACCGCTAACTCCGGGGATATAGATGCGTCAAAAAAAGCTCTCGAGAAGGTCATATCAATAGACCCGGATTCGGATATTGCCAGGGAGGCAAAGAGGATCCTTGGCGTTCTTAATGAGCCAAGAAAGTGATATATACCAATATATTATAGTAGAAATCTAAATTTATAATTATAAATTAACCACTATTTGAAATTTCATATTTTCTTCATTATCTCTTCATTATCTCTTCAAAAGACAGTAATAGAATAGGGCCATAAAAAAATCACGGAGGTGAAGTATGAAAAAGCTTCTGGCAGTAATCGGTATTATTGGCCTTATCGCTGTATCGGCAACAGCATTTGCCCATGGCCCGGGCGGTCTTGACCGGGGTTACGGTGCCTGCGAAGGATATGGAGCTTGTGGAGGACCTTATGGTTCTGACAATAAGTTCCTTGACGAGACCTCAGATCTGAGGAAAGAACTTCACGAGAAGAAGTTCGAGTATATGGAGGCGGTTCGGGACCCTAAGGCGGAAGATAAGAAAATAGCCGAGCTGGAGAAGGAGATCGACGAGCTTCAGGACAAGATACATGAAAAAGCCCCCAAAAGAGCATATGGAAGAGGATACGGAAGGAGAGGCGGTTACGGCTGCAGGTGGTAATTAAGGTTGATCTTACAGAGAAGAGCGGTACGGCTTATGCCGGCCGCTCTTTTTTTGTGCTTCCAATATTGTTGACGACCTTACAGCTCCCGGTACAATCGCAGGACTTTCCGCGAGCCTTACCTAAGGATTCTCTTCCTTCCCTGAAAGCGAACCACGCTATTCCGAGCGCTCCTATAGAATCTATCCCCCCTATTCCGGTAATTTCGTAGCCTACGCTTGTAACAAGCAATATTCCAGACAGGTACAGACATGCCCTGGTGCAGTTAGCATCGGCTATTATGGCATCTGAACCCAATGCTCTGCCTACCTTTACCTTGTAGTGTATGAGCAACAACATTGTAACAATCGATATAGATGAGATAATAATACCCCATGTGGTTGTCTCAGGCTTATGCCCTTTGTATAGGTTCATAGAAGCCACAATGATGAGCCCAGCCATCAATACATAGAACGCCGAGCCCGTTATCCTTAAGGCCGTTCTCTCGAACCTGTCCGGATCGGAGCCGCGGCTTCTCCTTATTCGGCTGACCATGTGGAATATCCCTATCCCTGATATAACCTCAACGAACGAATCAAGACCGAACCCGAACAGTGCAAAGGTCTCGTCATCGATACCGAAAAAAACGGATACAGCCCCTTCAGCGATGTTATAAATTATGGTTATAGCCGATAATAGAAGAGCTACCCTATAGAGCTTTATCTCATCATAGGCCTGCTCTGGCGTTTTAAGCTCCATTCACTATCTTAACAGAACGAGGAGATCTTTCTACGGTGGATCCCTCTATGAATAAGCACTTTTAATTTGCCCTTATAAGGTTTATACTGAAGGCATGAGAACACTGATGATAATATGCCTCGCAGTGGTCCTTATCGCGTTTCCTTTAGTTGCGCTTGCAGGTGAATCGGATGTACTAAAGGTAGATATCTCCAGGATGGGAGGGAACGAGTACAGTTTTGAGGTTACTGTTCAGCATGAGGACGAGGGATGGAAGCATTATGCTGACAGGTGGGAGGTCCTTGGTCCTGATGGAAAGGTTATCGCAACACGAACGCTTCTCCATCCCCATGTTGATGAGCAGCCCTTTACAAGAGGGCTTTCAGGGGTCTATATCCCGGTTGGCATAGATATAGTGACTATCAGAGCTCACGATAAGGTGCACGGATTTGGCGGAAAAGCGGTGAATATAAAGGTTCCGCGGTAGATAGTGCCCGGTTTGTTTTACTTTTCTGTTTACAATGGGCTACCTTGCCCGCATAGAGTAACTGCTGTATAATCTTAGATGTTATGAGATCACTTATTGCGTTCATCTATCTCACCGTGATTGTTCTTATGAGCACCCTGCCTGCCGAATCAGGTGATAAATGGGTTCTTTACGCAACAGACCGGTCGTCAAGGGGGTTCATTTATAAATATTTCTACGATACCGACAGCATCACGAGACCCTCTTCTGATGTATTCAGATTATGGCTCAGATACGGCAAGTATGACATGAAGGACAATCTTCTTCGCAGGGGGAAGACATATAACGAGTTAAACTGCAAAAAAAGGACTGTAACCCAGATAGAGAACATAGTGACCTTCTCAGGTGGGGAGTCGGTCAATGCATACCAGAATACGCTCGGTGAGAAGGTTATTAAGGCCGGGACCACTAACGAAGATCTATATTCAGTTCTATGTAATGGCGGAAAGAAGACCGTCACATCTCAAGGGCGCTGATCCGGAAATGCTTCAGTAATAATATCATTGAGTTTTGAATATGAACTTGATCGCAATATATGGTCTGCCCGAAAGAGGAAATGAACCGTCATCGGTTGTTGCGAATATATTCGGGATCACAATGTATGAAGCTGTATCAAGGATAAAATTCGTAGAGAACGTCCCTGTGATCATGGCAGGATATGCTGATCCTGCTAATGCGAGTGCTAAACTCGATCAACTTTTGTCATCGGGATTTGGCGCACTGATAATGCATGACAGGGAGATTGAGACCGAGGAAAACAGGTTCGTTGTGAGAAGGGCATTCCTGGATGAGGACAGATTGCGGCTTGAGTCCCGTCTCGGGAAAAGGACAGTAAATTATGAGAGCATAAGAGTGCTATTGAGGGGAACTAGTATAGATCGTTCTTCGGAGACAATTAAGGAAAGGAAGAGGAAGTTCAGCGCGGGAAGGGCAATTATGACGGCTGGCCTGGCCGGTACAAAGACCGTCGAGAAGAAACACGAGGAGATCAAAGAGGTCAGAGAGGGATTTTTGAATATATATGACGAGGACAGCAGTGTAATTACTTTCAGAGAGAACTCGATGGATTATTTTTCAATGAGTGGCGATAAAAGGTCCTCAAGGATGGATAACTTCCGCCATTTTGTTGCCGGATTGCGTAATAGATGCAAACTGGCTGTGTACGATGAGTCTTTACTGAATCGAGCGGGACAGGTACAGCTACTTGGGCCCCTGTTCGAACCGGAGGACGATATTGACATAGCTATATCACTGATAGTCAATGTAATAAGGAAAAGAGGAGCTTAGAGCGGATACAGCGTATTAATGGTATAATTTCGCAAATTCAATGTTCGTTTGCTAAAATAAGGTCATGAAGTTCAGTAAGATCTCAAAAAGAGTAATTGTTTGTGCCTTCAGTGTGTCTCTGGTCTTCCCCCTTATTGTGTTCTTTATTCTGGCACCTCTGATAGATTCAATATTGATCAAGGAATCTACTGAAGAGGCCTTCCGTGTTGCGGAGCATTTAGGAAGCGAATACAACATCCAGGGAAGGAATTTCAGCTCCGAATCATTCCCGGAAGATTTAAAGGAGGAAATAGAGCACCTTAAAGGAGAGTTCGGACTTTATAAGATCAGCATATTCTCAGATAACGGTGAGATAGTATATTCCACAAATAGTGACGAGGTAGGAATAGTCATCTCCAGTGATATGATTAATGAAAAATTAGTGGAGGGCAATAGATACTCTGAGTTCGTAAAACAGGGAGAAATATCCATTGAAGGCTACCCGATAAGTGCGGATACAATTGAAGCGTATCTGCCTTTAATGGTTAAGGGCCAGTATGCAGGTGCGATAGAGGTTTACTATGACATTACGGATGCAAGGGAAGATTTTTTGAGATTGAAGATAGCTATCTCAGTAGTTCTGTTCTTGGTAGGATTTGTTATGCTGTCTATGATAACGATGTACTCTTCAAAGATAGAAGAAAGTAAAGAACTTAAGAACAAAGCGGAGGTTGAGCTCTCCCGGGAGCAGCTGAAAACAGAGGCTGTCTTTGCGGCCATGGGCGACAATGTGATAGTGCAGGACAGGGATTTCAGGATAATATTCCAGAACGAAGTGAACAAGAGGACCTTTGGCGACAGGAAAGGTGAGTATTGCTATAAGGTCTATGAGGGGCTGGATGATATATGTGACGGATGCCCCGTCGAACTGACCTATCAGGACGGTAAGATCCACGGGTCTCAAAGGATCATGGATTCGGATGATGGTACCCGTTATTATGATATGGTCTCATCTCCTCTCTTTGATGAAAAAGGTGAGGTGATAGCGGGAGTTAAGGTAGTAAGAGATGTGACAGACCGGAAGAACCTTGAGGAACAGCTTCTTCAGTCACAAAAGCTCGAGGCGATAGGGACTCTCACCGGAGGAATATCTCATGAGTTCAATAACATCCTTACGGCCATGCATGGATTTGCGGAGATGCTTAAAGATGAGGTCGAAAAGGGGAGTGTTCTTGAAAATTATGTTGACGGCATATATGAGTCAACTCTGAGAGCTATGGACCTTACACAGGGTCTTCTTACTTACAGCCGAAAGCATCCTGTGAACATCCAGCCGGTGAATGTAAATGAGTTCATACGAAGTCGGATGGAGTTCTTGAGAAGGATCGTAGGAATAGATATCGAGTTCGAGTTTAAGCTTTTGGACGATGAAGGGTATGTAATGATCGATCTGAACCAGTTCGAGCAGATACTGGTAAACCTGATAGCAAATGCAAAGGATGCTATGCGTAAAGCAGGTAAGATATCTATCGAGACAGAGAAGTATGAAATGGACGATATTGCCATTGAGACGTTCGGATTTGGGGCCAGGGGGGTCTATATGCTTATAAAGGTAAAGGATAATGGAACGGGTATGGAGCCCCATATTAAAGAGAAGATATTCGAACCCTTTTACACCACTAAGGATGTGGGGAAGGGTACGGGTCTTGGGCTGTCAATAGTCTACGGGATCGTTAAGAGGCATAATGGATATATATATGCTGAAAGCAGTGTGGGCAAAGGGACTACGTTCATGATATTACTGCCTTTCATAGACGAGAACAGCATTCCCTAGGATAGATCATCTGCCGGCAAGGTGATCAGCTATATCTTTAAGAAGCCAGTTTGCAGCCGACAATGCCTTATCTGTATCTATAAGATCGATATCTCTGGTGTCAGAGCATGAACACGTGTGTACAAGGTCGTAGGTCAGATCAAGCACCTCTTGATAGGAAGGGCTGAATCCTTCTTTTTCTATATATGCTGTTTTGAACATCTGGATCAGCTCATAATGTGAAAGATCCCCTATGGATCGTATATTGAACAACGCGAACAGTCCGTAGATCATTGAGTGGTATATCTTCGTTAATACGTGCACATTGCCGAGCTTCTCATTCAGTAAGAATTTCGCTTCCTGTAAGAACTCCCCTGCTTCTTTGAGACGGCGAGCCCCTGTGTCGTTCATAATATGCCTCCTTAAGTATATTCTGCCAGAACAAAGGTCATAAATAATGTGACCCCGATCACAGATAGAGGTAATGTGTGTTCTAATTGAATTACAAATATATTATGGTATAATGATTTTATTGTTTACTGTAAATAAAGCCAAGCTGATCATATGAGAACACTAAAATGTTAAAAGAGATCCTTCAGACCGATGATACTACAGGTTTTATGTTCCTGAGACTTTCTCTGGGGATAGTAATGTTCTTTCATGGAGCTTCGAAAGCACTTGGATGGTTCGGCGGGGCTGGCTTTGAACAAACGGTTGAGGTTTTTAAAACTGCATTAGGCCTTCCTTCATTTGTAGTTATAATGATAATAGTTGTCGAGTTTGGGGGAAGCATAGCAATTATATTAGGTTTATTGACAAGGATCGCGTCTCTTGGTATAGCGGTAAATATTGGTGTATGTGCATATTTTAATCATCTTCAGCACGGATTTTTCATGAACTGGTTCGGTGTACAGGCGGGCGAAGGGTATGAATATCATATTCTTGTGCTGGGAATATGTTTTGCTCTGATAGTAAAGGGTGCCGGAGCCTTTTCCGTTGACAGGATCATCAGCGGTAAGCTCAAATAAGACGGTCTCTTCTTAAGTTGCTCCACTTACAGCATTTTTTACCCAAACTTACAAGAAAAAGAACTAAAGGTACAATCTCATAGAGGAGGAGTGGTTATAAAATATCATATGAGTCAGTTTCCCCCTGAGGGAGGGGTTGGGGGATGCTTGACCACTCATTAATATATAAGGGGGGGGACATTTCCCCCTTATATTAACAACCTTTAATAACTCTTCTTTCCTTGAACTCTTTTCCTTTGACTGAGCCGATATACTCTACAATGTCCTTCATCTCACTTGAATTATGCTCAAGGGGCTTTCCCTTTAGAGCCTTCTTTATGCAGACGTTAACCGTTGCTTCAAGCGATGAAAGGTTGCTCCCCATTATAGAGTATTGGGGCTTTCCGGAAGCGTTCTCGAGTCCCCTGCCATCCGGATGACATGAGTTGCAGCTTTTGTTATTTGTACTGCCGGCGAACTTAGGGTCTTCGAACAGTTTCTTCCCTTGCGATATGTCTGCCAGAGAGAGGGCAGCACAGATGTAAATCAGGGCCAGCGTTATCAATAAAACTCTAAATATTCTCATATTGCCTCCTGACATGATTGAACTATTTCAGTGATCCGGGTATGAAAGTATTATAACTAAAAGCTGTTACTTCCGTCGTAAGCATGATTACAAAATATCTGCTAAATGTCTAAGCCTTTGAGGACCTCTGAAGGTAAACAGATGCGGCGTCTCTGTCCAGTACCCAGTAGACGTTCCCTTTTGCGGGCTTTATCGCCTGTGCTGGATATATCTCGGGATCTGGAGTCTTAAAGAAGACGTCCGATACAGCCTCAGCTTTCTCTATTCCGGTTACAATGAATATGATAGTATTTGCGTTATTTATAGACGGTATAGTGAGCGTTATCCTGTCAGGGCCGTTGTCCCTTCTTACTCCCGTTACCCAATGTTCATCTTCCCTTAAAGCCTCGGAACCCGGGAAAAGCGATGCTGTATGGGCATCCTCACCGAGCCCGAGCAGTATGACATCGAACTCCGGGAACAATGAGTCGTTGAAGAACTCCCTAAGCCTCATCTCATAATCCCTGGCCCCGTCCTCAGGTCCAAGCTCTCCCCTGATCCTGTGAATATTATCTGACGGGATATTACCTTTGGATATAAGGGAGCTTATTGCAGACCCATAGTTGCTCATCTTATCATCGGGAGGTACGCACCTTTCATCACCCCAGAACAAATGAACATTTTCCCATTCAATGTTATCAGGGCCCCCAAAATCTCCCATGATACCATACAGTCTCATCGGGCTGGTTCCGCCGGACAGGGCGATAGACGAATGCTTCCGATAAAGTGAGCTATCTTTTATTGTTCTGGATAACAGTCCGGCTGTATAATTATACAGATCATCTGAAGAATCGAATATCTTTATCTCAAGACCATACATAACGGATTATTCATGCCATGCTCTTCCATGCCCGGCCCTCCTGACCGATAAGTTCATCAGAAGCGTCAGGACCCCATGATCCGGACCTGTATCCATGTACTTCAAAAGGTGCTCCCGGACCTCCATCAATAGAATCCAGGACAGGCTTGAGAAATTCCCATGTAGTTTGAATGCCGTCGTGACGAACAAAAAGGAGCTGATCGCCCATGATGCAGTCGATGAGCACTCTCTCATAAGCGTCAAGTGACAGAAATGAATAGTGATCCCGGTAATTGAAGCGGAGCCCGGCATCTCTTAGGCATAGCTTAGATCCGGGGACCTTCGTTTGAATGCCCCACACGATCTCCTCTTCAGGCTGAATGATGAATGAAAGGACGTTAGGTGTTACATCGACGGGGTGGTTACTGAACATATGGTTCGGCGCGTTCTTGAAATGCACTGAGATCTCGGATATTCTCTTGTTAAGCCTTTTCCCTGTCCTTATAAAGAATGGGACATCCTGCCATCTCCAGTTGTCGATAAAGATCTTAGCTGCAGCAAATGTGGCCGTGTTGGACCGGGGGTCGATCCCACTTTCGTTCCTGTATGATGTTACCTTGTTACCGTCTATCTGTCCTTCTCCGTACTGTCCGAGCACGAACTGACTGGAGAGCACTTCCCTGCTTAAAGGTCTTAAAGCCTGCAGGACCTTAACCTTTTCATCCCGGACATGTCTCGAGTCATAAACACTTGGCGGTTCCATCGCTATCAAAGCAAGCAGCTGGAGCATATGGTTCTGGAACATATCTCTGAGAACCCCCGCACTATCATAGTATCCTGCCCTGTGGCCTATGCCGAGAGTTTCTGCTACAGTGATCTGAACGTGATCTACGTAATTACGGTTCCAGAGCGGTTCAACTATGGAGTTGGCAAACCGGAAAAGGAGGATGTTCTGTACCGTTTCCTTGCCAAGGTAGTGGTCGATCCTGAATATCTGCTCCTCCTTGAAATACTTAAGAAGGTGTGAGTTCAGTGCCTTTGCTGTCTCAACGTCCCTTCCGAACGGCTTTTCTATTACTATCCTAGTAAACCCTCCATGTGAGAACTGGAGATTTGATGAACCTATATTGTCTATTATCGACTCATAGAGATGCGGAGGTGTAGCAAGATGGAAGATCAGGTTACCCGAAGTGCCGTGCTTTGCTTCCAGGGCCGAGATATGTTCCTCAAGGGACTTGAAAGTCCCGGGGTCATCATATTGAACGCTTTTATAGTAGATCCTCTCGGAGAAACTGTTCCACCTTTTTCTGTCAAAGTCCTTCTTGCCTTCCTTCTCAAGCCAGTCCTTTGTCAGGTTCCGGAACGCTTTGTCGGTCATATCGCTCCGAGCCGTGCCAACGATCAGGAAATTATCCGGTAGTATACCGTTGATATATAATCTATAAAGTGATGGGATCAGCTTTCTTCTTGTCAGGTCACCAGAAGCCCCAAAGATAACTATGCAGAACGGATCTTTGATGGTTTCTATAGCACAAGCGGTGTTACTCGCCGGACCTTCGTTCATTTGCTCAGCACCTGTCTCCTTTCTCCTATGAGTGATATTAAAGAATCAAATGCCTCTCTGAACAGTCGTACGCCTTCGTCCTCAAGGTCCTCGGTTATCTGCTCTATATTGATCTCAAGCTCCTCAAGTTCGTTCAGCACTTTATAGGCATCATCTATGTCCCTGTCTACCGTTCTCTCCAGCTTGCCGTGGTCCCTGAACGCAACAAGTGTATTGGGCGGCATGGTATTGACCGTAGATGGACCTATAAGACTGTCAACATAGAGGAGGTCACTGTACTCAGGGCTTTTTGTGCTTGTACTGGCCCATAAGAGGCGCTGGACACTGGCTCCTTCCTTCTTTAGCTTCATGTACCTGTCATGAGAAAATACGTTCTTGAACACCTGGTAAGCTATCTTGGCGTTCGCTACGGCTGTCTTGCCAAGCAGTGCCTTTGCCTTTTTCTTGTCGTCATCGGGGTCGTCTGACGATATAACTTCGCTTAGAAGTTTATCTGTCAGGCTATCCACCCTGCTTACGAAGAAGCTTGCCACCGAACTGATATTACCAATAGCTTCACCGCTCTGAAGCCTCTTTTCAAGCCCCTGTAAATATGCATGTGTCACCTCCTCATACCGTTTAACCGAGAAAAGGAGTGTCACATTTACGTTGATCCCTTTTGATATCAGCTCAGTAAGGGCAAAGAGGCCTTCCTTGGTAGCAGGGACCTTTATCATCAGGTTGGGCCTCTTTATTCGTGAATACAATTCCTCTGCCTCTTTGATAGTTTCCTTTATCTTGTATGCAAAGGAAGGGTCCACCTCCATGCTGACGAAACCGTCAGAACCCTTACTCTCCTGGTAAACGGGCAACAACAGGTCCGCTGCATCCTGAATGTCCTTTATAGCAAGCTCGTAGAAAACATCCTTGTCAGACATGCCGTTGTCAGGCGGGAATGACCTCAGCTGTTCATCATAGACATCGCTGCCCTTTATGGACTTGAAAAAGATACTTGGATTAGAGGTAACACCTCTCATCCCATCCTCATCTATCATCCTTTTGAGCTCACCGGAGCCTATCAGGTCCCTGCTAATATTGTCGTACCAGAAACTTTGGCCGAGTTTCAACAGCCCTACCAGCGGATTGTCAGACATTGTTACCTCCTAATATATTGAAAATGCGAAGTACTGATATTATGCAGATTTGCCCGGATAAATTCATGCATAGCTCTCCCGGACAAATGTCAGGATCTCTTTTTTACGCTATGTCCACCGAACTGGTTACGCAGGGCCGCTATCACCTTGTCACTATAAGGAGCTGACTGCCTGGAGCGGAACCTTTTGAACAACGACATAAGGATAACCTCTGCGGGGACATCCAGGTCTATAGCCTCCTGGACGGTCCAGCGGCCTTCACCGGAGTCTTCTACATAACCTTCTATGTCGGACAGATCATCATCATCTGCAAAAGCCCTTTCGAGTAGCTCGAGCAACCACGATCTTATGACGCTACCCTGGTTCCACAGTCGTGACAGATCAGCGAAGTTCAATGATTCCCTGTAGGGAGAGGATTTAAGTATCTCGAATCCTTCGGCATAGGACTGCATCATGGCGTATTCTATACCGTTATGGACCATTTTTGTATAATGGCCCGCGCCGGTCGCGCCGCAGTACATATATCCATGCTTGGGAGCGAGAGCTCTGAACACAGGCTCAAGATATTTGTAGGTCTTGATGTCACCACCTACCATAGTGCAATAACCTGCTTCAAGTCCCCATACACCGCCACTTATACCGGCATCAATGAACCTGATACCTTTGGAATAAAGAAAATCGTGTCTTCTGACAGAGTCTTTATAGAAAGAGTTGCCACCGTCAATGATGATATCTCCGTCACTCATCATATCGGCGAGGCGTTCGATGTATTCATCTACTGCTTTTCCCGCCGGCAACATCAGCCAGATTATCCTTGGTGAGCCTGTCTTATTGATCACTTCTTCAAGAGAATAGGCCCCGATAGCTCCTTCTTGTTCGATCTGCTCTGTTTTCCGGGATGTTCTGTTAAAAGCCACTACCTCTATCTTGTTACGGAGGAGGCGCTTAGCCATGTTCATCCCCATTTTGCCCAGACCGATAATAGCAAGTTTCATGAATTGCCTCCAAAAGCAGTTTTAGAAAAATACCCGGTAAATAATCTAAATAGTATCACAATCCATTTATATAATAAAGTAAGGCATGATACACATTTACAGCATGAAAACAGTAAAATATTTTTCATGATAGAATTTCCTAACATCAGGCCGTATATCTTCGAGATAGGACCTATTCAGGTCAGATGGTACGGACTGATGTACTTATTTGGCTTTGTAGGTTCATACCTGCTAGTCAGAAAGCAGATCAAGAAAAAGGGCCTTGGAATATCCAAAGATGTCATCGAGTCGCTATATTTCTACATGATCATAGGGCTAATACTGGGTGCGCGTCTGGGTTATGTTATCTTTTACAATCTTTCTTTCTATATAAAGAACCCTTTTGACATCTTTGCCGTCTGGCATGGTGGGATGTCATTTCACGGCGGTCTGATAGGGGCGGTTATCTGCGGAGTGATATTCGTAAAGAGAAGGGACCTGAACCTTGCGGTCATGGCTGACATGGTAACGGTTACAGGACCTGTAGGCCTTATGTTCGGCCGGATCGGCAACTTCATTAACGGTGAACTGTTCGGGAGAGTGACCGATGTCCCATGGGCCATGATATTCCCTGAGGGTGGTAATTTGCCGAGGCATCCCTCACAGCTATATGAGGCTTTCCTTGAGGGACCTGTTCTTTTCGCTATACTGTGGATACTCAAGGACAGAATAAGAGCTGATGGTCTGATGATGCCGTTCTTCCTTATCTTCTACGGGATATTCAGGTTCATAATAGAGTTCTTTCGCGAGCCTGATCCCCAGATAGGATTGATCTTTGGAACCTTGACGATGGGTCAGATGCTATGCAGTGCCATGATAGCTGCCGGCATATTCATTATCGTAAGGCTCAGAAAAAGGCAGAAGAGACCTGCGGGGGGATAATATGTCCTATGGTATCAGGTATTGTCGGCGCTGAATCGCCTCTCGATGTCAAGTACCTTATCAAGTCTTCTCTTGTACCTTTCTACATCTGCGGCGAATTTTGCCGAGATAAACGATGATACAATATCCTTTGCAAGTGCCTCTCCGATTATCCTTGCACCCAGGCAAAGCACGTTCATGTCGTCATGTTCTACACCCTGATGCGCTGAATAGGTGTCATGGCATACTGAAGCCCTGATACGCGGGAACTTATTAGCCGCAACGCACGCTCCCACACCGCTTCCGCATATAACTATGCCTCTGTCAGAGTCAGCTCTCATGACCTTCTGCGCGACCATGGCGGCAATATCCGGATAGTCGGATGGCTCATCAGATGGAGCGCCTACATCTATGACGGTATGGCCTGCCTGGACCAGGTATGGCTTTAACGCTTCCTTAAGCAAAAAACCTCCATGGTCGGCACCTATTGCTATTTTCATTACGTTACCCCTTGAGCATTGTTCTGACACGTCTTACAAGGTTGTCCGTCGTTATCCCGAACTTCTTGAAGAGGTCCTTAGCCGGAGCAGAAGCTCCAAAGCTGTCGATCCCGATAACGTCTCCTTTAAGTCCGACATACTTATACATGCTAAGCGTGTGTCCTGCCTCGATGGCTATCCTGTTCTCGATATCAGGGGGCAGGACATTATCCTTATATGCTCCTGATTGCCTTTCATAAAGATCGAACGAGGCCATGTTGACCACTCTCACTCTGTGACCTTCAGCGGAAAGCCTCTCGAACGCTTCAAGGGCGAGGTGTACTTCAGAACCTGAAGCAATAATAATGATGCGGGGTTTGCCCTTACAATCCGCAAGTATGTAACCGCCTTTTCTTATGAGGCTGGCAGAAGCATATTTCTTCCTGTCGATAACAGGGAGCTTCTGGCGCGTAAGTATCAGCGAGCATGGCCTGTCCTTCTGTTCCAGAGCTACCTGCCATGCGACCGATGTTTCATTCGCATCTGCCGGCCTGATAAGGGACATGTTGGGCATCGCTCTCATACTGGTCAGGTGACCTATAGGCTGGTGCGTTGGCCCATCCTCACCAAGTCCTACTGAGTCATGTGTGAGAATATATATGACATGTGCTCCTGTAAGAGCCGAAATTCGCATTGAGGATCTCATATAGTCCGTAAAGACAAAGAACGTTCCTCCATAAGGAATGAGCATATTGCTCAGAGCCATACCGTTCAAAATAGCCCCCATCACATGTTCTCTAACGCCGAAATGGAAGTTCCTTCCTCCTTTTTTCGATCCGAACTCCGGGTAGTCCTTCAGGTATGTATTGTTGGACGGGGCCAGGTCAGCTGATCCTCCAAGGAGATGAGGGATATGGTCAGCAATACTGTTAAGTATTTTGCCCGAAGCACTTCTTGTAGCAAGAGGTCCGTCAGAGGGTTTGAAGGAGGGGAAATATTTTTTGTGATCTGTTCCATTACGCTTGACCATCATATTCCACTGCTTCGCAAGCTTGGGATACTTCTTCCTGTATTTCTTGAACTTCTCTTTCCACTGCTCCTCTGCCTTCTTCCCTTTATCAACCGCCTTGCGGAAATGTGAGAGCACTTCAGGCGGCACATAGAACTTCTTTAAAGGCCATCCAAGGTTCTCTTTTGTTAATTTAAGCTCCTCTTCTCCGAGGGGTGATCCATGAACACCGGAGGTATCGTGCTTATTAGGACTGCCGTAACCAATATGTGTTCTCGCTATGATCATAGAAGGTTTACCGGACTCCTTTTGTGCTTCTCTTATTGCAGAGGCTACTTCTTGAACGTCATTACCATCGACTTTCTGAACATGCCAGTTATAGGCACGGAAACGTGAAGCTACGTTCTCGGTAAAGGTAAGGTCTGTGGAACCGTCAATCGATATCTTATTGTCAGAGTAAAGATAGATGAGCTTTCCGAGGCCGAAATGGCCGGCAAAGGAAGCCGCTTCATGAGATATGCCTTCCATCAGGTCTCCGTCACTGCATATGGCATATATATAGTGATCAATGATACTGAATCCCGGCTTATTGAACATCTCTGCAAGATACTTTTCGGCTACTGCCATCCCAACCCCTGTTGCGAAACCCTGCCCGAGAGGGCCTGTCGTTGTCTCTATACCGCTGTCCAGGTCGTGCTCGGGATGACCCGGGGTCTTGCTGCCTAACTGCCTGAAATTCTTAATGTCTTTCATTGAAATATTGTGACCAGTGAGATGCAAAAGGCTGTACAGAAGCATTGAACCGTGACCGGCGGAAAGTATGAACCTGTCCCTGTTATGCCAGTGAGGGTTCTTTGGATTGTGCTTCAGGAATTTTGTCCATAGAGTATATGCCATGGCGGCATCTCCCATTGGCATCCCGGGATGTCCGGAATTGGCCTTCTGGACGGCATCTGCAGAAAGCATTCTAAGGGTATTGATACAGAGTTCGTCAAAGCGCTTGTTCATTCAGTTACCTCCGGCATAGAATTATAGACGGTGAGAAACACTTCCCTGGAGCAAAAGTGTGCATTCATGGTACAAAATATTCATTGCTTAAATCAAATTGAATAATAGCGTCCCGAGGCGTTACGAAAATACACAAATAAGACTTGTTATCCATGTCCTGACAGCGTTCTGATCGCAAGAATTTATTTTGTAGATCAACTAGTTAAATAATTCGTTATGGCACAGTGCTGTGGTATGAATATTGCTTATCAAAATTCCTTATTGACATATAAAATATTATATGTAATTATTAGCGGTATATAAAAATAATACATTGTCTCAGGAGGGGTTCTAACGATTAGTTGATTTTTTTAAATAAGGGAAAGAAGTTCGTTCGTTAAATGTGCGAAAAGGAGGTACGTATGGATTTTATGTCTGTGATCGAAAAGCAGGGAGTGTCCAGACGAGACTTTGTGAAGTTCTGTACCGGAGTTGCTGTAACTCTCGGACTTCCGGTCAGTATGGGAGAGAGGATAGCTGAGGCCGCTTCAAGTCCGAAACGTCCGCCCGTCCTCTGGCTGTCCGCTCAGGAGTGCACAGGATGTACAGAAACACTTCTCAGGACTAACCACCCGACCCTTGAGAAACTTATTCTTGAGTTGATATCACTGGACTATCATGAGACCCTTAATGCAGGTTCAGGCCATCAAGCGGAAGAAGCGCGTTTGAAGTCAATGAAGGAGAACGAAGGTAAGTATATCCTGGTAGTTGACGGTTCAATACCTGTAAAGGATGGCGGTATTTACTGCAAGATAGGTGGCCAGACGGTCCAGTCCATCCTTGAGGATATGGGATCAAAAGCGGCAGCCGTAATTGCGATCGGATCCTGTGCATCGTGGGGCGGAGTTCCTTCGGCTGATCCGAACCCGACAGGTGCTACACCTGCTCATGAGGTTCTAAAGAACAAAGGGATCAAGACCCCTGTTATTAATATACCGGGATGTCCACCCAATCCGTATAATTTCCTCTCAACAGTGCTGTATTTCCTGACCCTGAAGAAGCTTCCTGAACTCGATGACCAGGGAAGGCCAAAGTTCGCATATGGAAGGCTGATACATGAGAACTGCGAGCGCCGTCCTCATTTCGATGCCGGAAGGTTCGCTAATCAGTTCGGGGACGAGGGGCACAGAAAAGGGTACTGTTTGTATAAGCTGGGATGTAAAGGGCCGGAGACACACGCTAACTGTCCGGTCATTCTTTTCAATGATATCGGAGCAGGAGCATGGCCGGTCGGAACCGGACACCCCTGCTTCGGATGTACTGAGAAGGGAGTCGGTTTTACTCTTCCGCTCCACTCCCCGGCAAGGCCGAAGTATATTACGCCGCCGGCTCTGTTCGATGAAGTATTGCCGGGCAAAGAAGGCGCTTCATCAGGCATAAAGTCACTTGCTACAGGAGTGGCCGGTGTAGCGATAGGCGCGGCAGGTGCGGCTATGCTTACAGGTCTGGGCAAGAAGGATGATGAAAAACAAGATAAGGAGGAGTAGGTAATGGATATCAACAGGCGGGATTTCTTAAAGACTGCAGTTGTCGGCGGCAGCCTTGTACTGTCGTCCGGTGCGCGGCCTGCCGATGCATCCATGCCAAGGGAACTTCCTCCGGAAGCTGTGGGGATTCTTTACGACGCAACTTTGTGCATCGGATGTAAGTCATGCATGTACAACTGCAAGCAGTTCAATAGTGTGGAAGGAGGTGCTCTTTACTCCAAAGGCGCAACGGACCCGCCATACGAGTTCAGGACCCCTCAGGAGATATGGGACGCACCGAAGGCACTTTCTTCAAAGACACTTAATGTGATCAGGGTCCACAGGAGCGGCACGGGAGAGAACAAGGACAGCGCTGAGAACGGCTATTCCTTTATCAAGCAGCACTGTCTTCACTGTATAGCTCCTACCTGTGTTTCTGTATGTCCGGTCGCAGCTCTCAAGAAGGACCCCGACAACGGTATCGTTTATTACGAAGAGGACAGGTGTATCGGCTGCAGGTATTGCATGCTTGCATGTCCTTTCAGGGTCCCTCAATACGAATATGAAAAGGCCTTTCCTCAGGTCAGAAAATGCCAGCTTTGCCGTCACAGGATAAAAGAAGGTTCGTTCTCGGCTTGCTGCGAGTTCTGCCCTACCGGGGCGTCGATATTCGGTAAGGTTGCAGACCTCAAGGTCGAGGCCCAGAAGAGGCTGGAGCTCAAGCCTGGGCAGGAATATGACTATCCCGTGCAAAAGGTAGATTCCGGTGAGAAGATGAGAAGGCCTGTCTCAAAGTACCTTAACCATATTTACGGGGCGAAGGAGGCCGGAGGAACTCAGTATATGATGCTTGCCGGTGTCCCCTTTGATCTGCTCGGGTTCCATAAGAATGTTGATGAGACCTTCCTTCCTGACCTTACCTGGGCATACATATCGAAGATACCGGCCGTTATAGTCGGAGTGCTTCTGGTTGGCGCTGGAACATGGGCTATAACGAGCAGAAATAAGAAAGCGGATAAGGAGGAATGACCATATGAACCAAAATGATATAAAGATGTGGACTCCGACGACAACGGTCTTGCTTCTTATCATGGGTGCCGGTGGACTTGTTGCCCTGTACCGTATGTTCTTCGGTCTCGGAGCGGTAACTAATCTTAACTCGATATGGCCGTGGGGTTTCTGGATCGCCTTTGATGTCCTCGGAGGGGTTGCAATGGCAGCCGGAGGATTCATAATAGCGGGTGCGGTCTATATCCTGAACTGGAAGAAATATAAACCGATCGTCAGGCCGGCTGTCTTGAACGCTTTCTTTGGCTACCTGCTTGCTGCCATAGCGATATTCCTTGACATCGGCCAGTCGTTCCGTATATGGCATCCAATGGTGATGTGGCAGGTCAATTCTATCATGTTCATAGTTGCTATCCATGTTGTTCTTTACACGAGCACACTTGCGGCTGAGTCCAGCCCGATGATATTCGAGAAACTGAAGATGACGGGTCTGTTGAACTTCATGAACAAGATAATGGTCCCTGTCGTTCTTTTTGGCGTGCTTCTGTCGACATTGCACCAGTCATCTTTGGGTGCTGTGTACCTGATAATACCATCGAAGCTCTCGCCATTATGGTATAGCAGTTTGCTTCCTTACCATTTTCTTGTATCCGCAGTTCTGATGGGTCTGTCCATGGTAAGCTTCGAGACCATACTAAGCACAAGGGTATTCAATCACAAGCCTGATATGGATATCCTTTCCGGGCTTGCAAAAGGCTCATTGATCACGGTTTCCTTGTATCTCATAATGAAGCTCTGGGACCTTGTGACCGTTGCAGGGATAGGCATGGCATTTACCGGGAGCACCTCCTCTAACATGTATCTGCTCGAGATGGTTATAGGTGTTATACTCCCGTTCATCCTGCTAATATCCAGGGATCGGAGAAGCAATATGAGAAGTATTTTCTCGGTCAATGTGCTTGTAATTGCTGGTATAGTCCTTAACAGAATGAACGTAGCTCTGTTCGGACTTGCGGATTATGCGGGGAAGACAGGTGTCGATTACTTCCCATCCTGGATGGAGTTTGCGCTTACCGCCGGAATGGTGGCATTTGCAATATTAGGGTTCAAGGTGTCCGTCAAATATCTGAACCTTTTTCCGGAGGAGGCCCATTGAGATACGAGATAATAAATATATCAAATAATTGTGGAAGGAGGCATTTATGGGAAAGAGAATAACGATTGATCCTATCACCAGGATCGAAGGTCATCTCAGGATCGACTGCGAGATCGAAGGCGGTAAGGTGACCAATGCATGGTCATCGGGACAGATGTGGCGCGGGATAGAGAACATCCTAAAGGGCCGTGACCCCAGGGATGCGTGGATATTTACCCAGCGTTTCTGCGGCGTCTGAACTACGGTCCACGCACTGGCTTCTGTGCGTTCGGTAGAAAATGCGCTGGGTCTTGAGGTACCACTTAATGCCCAGTATATAAGGAACCTTATGATGGGTGCTCATGCCACTCACGATCACATTGTACACTTTTATCACCTCGGAGCCCTGGACTGGGTCGATATTGTTTCTGCTTTGAAGGCTGACGCCAAGGCTACAGCTAAGCTGGGGCAGTCTCTTTCATCATGGGCCGGCAACAGTTATCAGGCGGTAAAAGAGTCACAGGACAGACTGAAGACGTTTGTTGGTTCGGGGCAGCTTGGTGTATACGGAAGCGGATACTGGGGTCATCCGGCCATGACACTTCCCCCGGAAGTGAACATGCTGGCGGCTCACCATTATCTGCAGGCCCTGGAGCAGCAGCGTGAGATAAACAAGGTTGTCGGTATCCTCGGCTCAAAGACACCCCATATACAGAACGTTGCTGTCGGAGGCGTTGCAAATGCCATTAACCTTGACAGTCAGTCAACGCTTAACATGGAGCGTCTCTATTACATTAAGACACTGATAGACAAGGCCGGTGATTTTGTAAAGAACGTGTTGCTGGTTGATACCGCTGCCGTTGCAGCATTTTATGCAGGCTGGACCGGTCATGGCAAGGGCGTCGTCAACTATCTTTCGGCGCCTGATATGCCGATGGATACAAAGGGCACTGAGTTCGCCCTGCCGGGTGGTTATATCCCTAACGGTGATGTAAGTAAGTTTACGCCCATAAAGAGCTATCAGGACAAATTCTTCAGGGACAATGTTAAGGAGAGCATCAAGCATTCCTGGTATGACGGAGACTGGGACCGACATCCTTTTGAGGAGGAGACGGAGCCAAAATATACCGATTTTCAGGACAACGGTAAATACTCCTGGGTAAAATCACCTACCTTCAAGGGCGAGCCGGCGCAGGTGGGCCCGCTTGCTAATGTGCTCTGTATGTATGCAGCGGGGCACAAAGGCACTCAGAAGTATGTCCACAGCATGCTAGATACTATCAGCTCTCTTGCCAAGACAAAGGTCGGTGTAGGAGCACTGCATTCGACGATCGGAAGGATAGGGGCCCGGTCAATAAGGTGTGCCGTACTCTACGACACACTTGTCGGACAGTGGGAAGCACTTGTAGAGAACATCTCTAAGGGAGATGTGTCCACTTTCAATGCTCCGACATTTCCGTCAGGTGAGCAGATGGGACATGGGTTCCATGAGGCACCTAGGGGCATATTGTCCCACTGGATAGTTATAAAGAACGGGAAGATCAAGAACTATCAAGCGGTTGTTCCGTCGACCTGGAACGCGGGACCGAGGAACAGCAAGGACGCACTTGGTCCTTATGAAGCGGCTTTGATAGGGACGCCGGTAAAGGACCCGAAGAAACCGCTAGAGGTGCTAAGGACGGTTCACTCATTCGATCCGTGCCTTGCGTGTGCTATTCATGTTGTCGATAAGAACAATAACGAGATAGTAAAGGTAAAGGCTGTTTAATACATAACCTTCCGCTTATCCGGCCCCCTGTTGATTCAGGGGGCCGGTATATGCCAGTATTAGAAAATCGTTGATCAAAGGGGTCACAAATTGAAAGTTCTAGTTCTAGGTGTAGGAAATGTGCTCATGACCGATGACAGTGTTGGTGTAAGGGTCGTTAATGAGATAGAGAGACGGTACAGGTTCGGTGATGATGTCGAGTTCCTTGACGGGGGTACTTCCGGTATCGAACTTCTATCATATATCAGTAAGAGGGACCATCTGATCATTATTGACGCATTAAAGTGCGGAAAAGAACCCGGAACTGTAGTCAGACTGGAGGGGGAGGATGTCCCGGCCAAGTTCATGACAAAGATATCTCCTCACCAGCTTGGACTTTCTGATGTACTGGCTGCGGCAACCGTATCCGATGAACTGCCTTTGAATATGGTACTGTTCGGTGTCGAACCCAAAAAGATATCCCTGGGCCTTGAGCTGACAGATGAGGTCCAGGCCAGTTTTGAGAAACTTGTGAATGTTGTTATAGATGAACTGAAGTCCCTCGGGTACGTTCCTGAGCCGGTCTCTGAAGAAGAGATGGCATCTATGCAGAAGAACTTCTGGGAAAGGAGCTGACCGGACCGTGTGTCTCGCGATACCTTCAAAGATAATCGAAATGGACGGTATGAAAGCCAAGATAGAGGTTTATGGTGCCAGAAAGGACATAAACCTCATGCTTATGCCGGTTGAGGTCGAGGTTGGTGATTATGTGCTTGTACATGCCGGATTTGCGCTTCAGAAGGTCGAGCGTGACATGGCCAGGGAATCATTAAAGGTAATAGACACGATCGTCGAGGAAGTTAAGCAGGAGATAGAGGCGGAACTTGCTGAAGAGGATCCTCCCGGCTAGACATCACTTTCCGTTGTGTTCCTTAAGATACCCTGTCAGTGCACGCAATTCCATCCACGATAAATGGCTGAAACCAGGCATCCGGGAAGAAGGATTATGTGATCTAGGTTCTTTGATCTGATCTTTGATCCAGCCGGCACTTCTTCTTTCTGTCACAGAGGTAAGGTCCGGACCTATCTTTCCTCCCCGGCCATTGATAGTATGGCATTCGATGCACCCTTCGCTCCTGAAAAGATCTGCACCTTCGGGAGCATCGGCCATGTAAATGACTGATATTGAAATGATACAAATTGATAATGCTATTATTAGAATGCGGTTCTTCTTCATATCAAATGCTTGTACATTGCTAAGCTAACAAGAAATACAGGATGATATTTTATCAGTATGAAAAAAAATATGCCACATTGTAACGAATAACGCAGGTGGGTCCAACTCATTGAGATATAGGTACTATTATCACCTTAACCATTTGTTCTCCTCTTCAACGGGCACACGTTTCTTAACCGGCGGTGGTGGTGGAGGCACTTCTTCAGGTTCTTCTTCATCCTCTTCGGGCTCTTCTTCCGGTTCAGGCATCACTATCTCATCTTCAGCCGCGTCCTGAACTTCTTCAAAAACAACTTCCTCTTCCGGCATGTCTATCACTACTTCAGGTTCCTTTTCTTCTTCGACAGGTGCAGCCGGCACTTCTTCTATTGGTTCAGGCATTTCTTCAGGTTCGGGCTCTTCTTCTATTACTGATGGCGATTCCGTCTCGAACAGGTCAAAAAGGTACATTATGCCGAAAGATACAGTAATATTATGAGAAAGATCATCAGCGATTATTTGATCTCTAAGGTCTATCTTATATGCCAGGTCCCTTTCCAGGAACCATTTAACGCCACCACCAACACTGACATTGAACTTGCTCTCATTGTTCAACTTATCTGTATTGAAATTACCGGCCCCCAAGCCCATTACAACGTAAGGGGATCTGTTAGCTTTTTCCATGATATGATATACGGCACTCACATTATAGAAAGTAAGGTCAGGAACCCTGGCAAGTGAATGAACAGAGTTCAGGAGAGATACCTCGAAGCCCCACTTGTGGGTCAGATTTGCGCCGAGGTCTATTCTGGTGAAAAAGCGGTCATTGCTTCCAAGCTCATCATCAAGTAGTATATATCCGACCGAAATAGCTGCTTCTCCGGTCATCTCCCGTATCTTTGCACCGCATTCTGCAGCCTGATAATAAGGCAGAAAGAAAGTGAGGATGCCTATAATCAAAAGTTTAACTTTCATAATAATCGACACTCACAAACTCCTAATGATAGTTCATTTTTGTGATTAAGTCAACTCACGCAACAGGGTAAATATTATCGCGGATAATATTTACAAAATACCATATAGAAATTTAATAAATATGTAGATTTAAAAGATTTTGTGATATAATACGCTCTAAATGACCAGCCTTATTTCTAGAAGATTTAGTCGCTATGTTGCGGGAACATCCTATAGCCGCATGTTCTTATTTATCGCACTATTCGTCATCTATAGTCTGGTTGTAGAAGTAGCCCATTGTAATGCAGATCTTAGGGCTAAGACGGGTGAGGCAGGGTTCTCGCTTGGTTATATGATGATCGATGAAGACCTGGGCAGTGATGACGGATTTTCCGGCAGATTGGACCTGGGGTACAATGTTAACGAGCATGTCGGCATCGAGTTGTCACTGCTTTCAACGCTTGATTATGACGCAAATGTTCCGAACGCTACTTTCCTGTCGCTGAGTGCCTTATTATATCCATTCTCTGACAGGGATTTTGTACCATATCTCTCTCTTGGTGTAGGTGGCGGAAATTTTAACACCGATCTTGTGAACAATGAGAGCAAGTTCACTGTTAATGGCGGGATAGGATTCAGGTATTTCATAGACGAAACCTATTCGGTAAAGATAGATTTTCATGATTATTATACCGTGGATGGAGGGGAGCATAACTATGGTGGGACGATAGGCATTATGATGGCCTTTGACATGCTTTCACCTTTACCGGGTGAGGAAGAGCCCACCCGCTTCAGTGAACCACTGGCCAGGTACTATGATGATGAAGATGAAGAGGAAAGGATAAAGCAGGAAGAGGTTTCCGGTGAGGTCCCTGTAGCTGATGCTGAAGAGGCCGTAGAGAAGGCAGGTTTAATAGAGGATGAAGTGATCGCTACAAAGGAAACCAGGCCTGAGGTGATCAGAGAGGAAGAGACCATCGAAGAGATAAGCGATCAGGAAATGGCTGTGCAGGAAACGCGGCCTGATATAACCAAAGACACAGTGGTTATCGAAGATGTCGAGATGACCAAAGATGTGCCTACGGTAATAGCGGCACCCCCTGCAGTGCTTGAAGATATATCAGGAGATAAGGTTCATATTATCCATGAAGGTGCTCAGTTAATGATACATTTTCCTGCAGGTACGGATGATATCGTAAGCGAATCCTTCGATCTCCTTCTTCAGTTGATATCATATGCATCCGACAGGAAGGTTCGAAGTGTTGATATAGTAAGTTACTCATTTGATTCGAATGTAACGGCTGAGAATGTTAAACTTGATTCAAAGCGTGAAGAAAGGATCAGGGACTTCATTCTTGAGCACAGCGATATTCCTGCAAGTAAGATACAATTGGCCGATCAGGACAGAGGGACTTATGAGAACTTCAGGGAGGCTGCACTGAGCGAGCCGGACAATATCAACAGACTATACATTTTGATATCGTTCGGACGCTAGCAGGCCTGATGGACAAATGTGCCTGAAATAAGTTAAATCAAAAAGGCTTGGATCCTATCATATATGGGGGCCTGATTTGCAATTAAAGGACAAACTGATACTGGCACTTGACATGCCAGACCCTTCGAAAGCCATCGAGACCGTCGATATGCTGGGTGAATGGGTCAATGTGTTCAAGATAGGCTTTGAGCTGTTCCTTGCTGGCGGACCCGATATAGTTAAGAAGATAGGCGATAAGGGTAAAAAGATATTTCTCGATCTCAAGTTCCATGATATTCCTAATACAGTGCTAAGGTCCGCCGAATTAGCATCAAGAATGGGCGTGTATATGTTCAATGTGCATACTTCCGGCGGGTCAGAGATGATGAAGCGATGCCAAGAAAGGGTGGTTGAAGTATGCCTGAAGGAGAACCTTGACAGACCTAAGGTCATCGGAGTGACAGTTCTGACCAGTATCTCACAGGACCAGTTCAAAGGAGAGCTCGGGTTCTCGCACACTATCAAGACGCATGCAAAGCAACTTGCATCTTTAGCCAAGCAATGTAACCTTGACGGTGTTGTGGCCTCGGGTCATGAGGCTTCCATGATCAAGAGGCATTGCGGTGATGACTTCATCGTTGTTACACCGGGGATAAGGCCTTCATGGAGCCCGCCCGATGATCAGCAAAGGACGATGACGCCCAAGGATGCACTTAAGAACGGGGCAGATTATATAGTTGTGGGAAGAGGTATATTAGGCCACGATGATCCACTTAATGCCGTTGAGCTCATTTCCCTTGAAGTAATGTCGGTGTGACAGATCCCTTCGTTTAATGAGATCATACATTTCTAAAAAAGAGTTCCTTGCCAGATGTGCCGGCGGACCTATCCCCCCTTTATCTGTGGAGGTGCATTATAGTGATCCTGCTTATATCTACTCTGCCTTCAGGAACGCAAAGACCATACTTCTTCAGAGCGGGAAAGGGCCCGAGCACATCTCAAGATTTTCATTTATCACATTTGATCCGTATATGGAATTAAAAGTGAAGAACGGAAGGGTAGAAACGATAATAAACGGCAAACGAACTATATCATTCCAAAGACCTTTGTCGAAGCTAAGAAAGATTCTTGGTGCTTATGATCAGCTGAACGATCCTCAACTCCCGCCCTTTCAGGGCGGTGCAATAGGTCTTATCAGTTATGATTTTGTTCATTATTTTGAAAGGCTGCCTGTTACTGTAAAGGATGACCTCTTGATACCTGATGCTCACTTTCTTATAGTTGATAAGGTCGTATCCTTTGATCAAAAGCTGAAAAAAGCCTGGGTAGTTATCTGTCCGGGAGCCAGGGAGAGAGCGTTCACTGACAACATATCCGATATAGACCTTTCATTAGCTTATGACCGTGCAGTTGAGGAGATACAGGATGTTCTAAAGAGGTTAGAGAATATCGTGGTACCAGAGATGCGGTCACGTAGTAAGAACGGCAAAGAGATCTTCTACGAGATGGAGAGGCCATACTACGTTGATATGGTTAAAAGAGCCAAAGAATATATAAGAGCCGGAGATATATTTCAGGCTAACCTGTCGCAGAGAGTATCAGCTGATATGGGGGGAACGGATACCTGGGACATGTACAGGAAATTGTTTGAGATAAATCCCTCTCCGTTTGCATCCTATGCAGACCTTGGAGATTACGTTATAGTGAGTTCATCCCCTGAAAGGTTAGTAAGGCTGAGGAACGGGATAGCGGATACAAGACCAATAGCAGGGACTAGACCGAGAGGAAGAGATCATAGA
This sequence comes from Nitrospirota bacterium, assembly GCA_020351835.1. Taxonomy (GTDB): domain Bacteria; phylum Nitrospirota; class Thermodesulfovibrionia; order Thermodesulfovibrionales; family BMS3Bbin05; genus BMS3Bbin05. Next base: position 1,779,570 of record CP070669.1, on the reverse strand, counting down.
GAGGATGAACGGATGAGACGTGAGCTGATCCTGAACAAGAAGGAAAGAGCTGAGCATATAATGTTGATCGACCTGGAAAGGAATGATATAGGTAAAGTATGTGATTATGGAACGGTTGAGGTTGATGAGCTTATGATAACGGAGGACTATTCTCACGTAATTCATATCGTTTCTAACGTCAAGGGGAGAATGGCAGAAAATAAGGACTGCTTCGACCTGGTCAGGGCTACCTTCCCTGGCGGTACGATAACCGGAGTCCCCAAGGTGAGATGTATGGAGATCATAGACGAACTGGAACCCGTAAAAAGAGGACCGTACACGGGATCAATAGGTTATATAGGTTATTCGGGGATAATGGATATGAACATTGTAATTCGAACTTTTGTATGTAAAGACGAAAGGTCTTATGTTCATGTGGGTGCCGGGATCGTTGCCGATTCAGATCCTGAAAAAGAGTACCTTGAGACCTTAAAGAAGGCAGAGGCCCTTATTAAAACATTAAACGAAGTGGGCTAGCTGAAAAATAACCAGAACTTCTTCTTTTTTGCCTTATCTATACTGCTTTTCAACTGCATTATCGTCTCGAGGGTCTGGCTTGTTAACATCCCGGGACTGGCCGATCCGTTCTCGACCGCTTCCTTTATTTCGTCCGCCTGTTCACTTATCGAAGATATGCTTTTTTCAATGTCAGCTATCCTGTCCGCCAGTACGCTAAGCTCGGACTTAAAGGAAGACATAGCACTACCCATTTTACCTACGCTCTTGGAAAGAGCGTTGATCTCATCGAGGATAACGTTCCTTGTTGCTTCAGATATGCCGGTTTCCCCGGATACAGGCGATAACTTTTCAGAACGGGTATCTTGTGCAGGTTTCTCACGCTCCATTTCGGATATAGCGCTACTGAAGTCATTGAACTCAGCTGACTCAACTGCTTCAGTTTCAGGTTCTTCAAAGGCCGGTTCCTCTTCCTCGGACCCTTCAGGAAGTGTGATCTCGATCTCTTCGGAAGGACTAGGTTTGACTTCAGGAGTACTTTCAACTATAGGGGGAGGTGGAGTGAAATCAGGCTCAGGCGTTGACTCGGCTACATCACCCGTATCTTCCTCCTCTTCGGTCATAAATGCCTTATAAATGGATTCAATAGATTCATCCTCTTGCTCAGGCTCTTCTTCTATGACATTGTCAGGTTCCTGTTCAGCAGGTTCTTCAGGTATCTCAAAGGACATCTCTTCATCCCTGTCTTCGATAGTTGAGCTCTCCATGACCTCTTCCTGGTCCTGCAGGTCATCCATTGTTTCGGTAGGTGTATCATCGAACTCAGAGCTCACCAGATCTATGTCATCTGATCCGTCATCAAAACTTGATCCAGCTGTATCATCAATAGAAGGTTCTTCAAGGACGAATGCATCGTCTTCACCTTCATATTCAAAGTCAGCTCCTTTTGACAGGACGGCCTCTGCATCCGCTGTCGAATCATCCTCCAACTCACGGGCCATCTTTTCCTGAAGTTCCTCAAGTGAAGGTACGTCATTGATCTCATCTGATCCAGTACCCGGTTCGAATATGTCTGCTTCCACTGCCTCATCTTCATCGATATCACTTACTACTTCGGCATGAAGTTCCTCCAAAGATGAGCCCTCACCTTCAAAGATACCAGCTTCGACTGTCTCCTCAGCTTCCATGCCCATTTCATCTGCATGAATGGCTTCCAGGGGCGATAGCTCCTCAATAACCTCCTCTTCGACCAATGACGGCGTTTCAACTGACATCGTTTCCTTCGAAGAGAGATCAATGCGGTGCTTCCTGGCTATATGCTTAAGTAATTGTTTTGTTACGGCCTGAAAAGCCTCCTCTACTCCCTTTCCTTCTATAGCAACACCCTCGAAAAATGATGCTCCGTTAGGATTAATGTCCCTGCTAATAGCATCGACACTTTGGATATCCGGAAGATCACGCTTATTATAATGATACACAATAGGGATATCATTGATATCAAGGCCATTCTCTAAAAGGTTCTCCTTCATATTCTGATAGCTCTCGATATTAGCCTCTTTCATTGCCTCCTGCGAATCGGCGACGAATACAACTGCATCAGCACCTTTTAATACAAGCTTTCTTGTAGAGTTGTACCGTACCTGTCCTGGCACAGTATAGAGCTGGAACCGTATCGAGAACTCCTTTATCTTTCCTATCTCGACAGGAAGGAAATCGAAGAAGAGGGTCCTGTCAGCTTCTGTGGACAATGAAAGAAGCTTTCCCCTGCTTTTAGGATCAAACGTCGAGTGTAGATATTCAATATTAGTGGTTTTCCCGCTGAGGCCTGGTCCGTAATAGACTATCTTGAGAGTGATCTCTTTTGTCGCGTAATTAAAAAGAGCCATATTTGTAATTATTGTACACTGAACATATAAAAAAGGGAACCCCTTAAGAAGAGGCTTTTATAGTGTAGACGCCGTCCCTTGTCCTGTTCTTTACCTCGTACATTGCCTCATCTGCAAGTCTTAGTAGTTCTTCTTTTGAACCAGCGCTTTCAGGATATGATGCAATACCAAAACTAGCCGTAAGTTTAAGGTTGAGCCCATCTTTTTTAAGAAAGATATGCCTGTTTATCGATATGCGCAGTCTGTCCGCTATTTCGGTGGCGACAGTAGGAGAGGTCTGAGGCAACACGATGACGAACTCATCTCCTCCATACCTGGAAACTATATCAACTGATCTGAGGCCTTTTATAAGTAGTTGACCAAGTTCAACCAGAACCTTGCTTCCGACCAGATGACCGTGCTGGTCGTTTATCTCCTTGAAATAGTCAAGGTCCATGAATATCAATGATACCGAGGTATTGTACCTCTCACATCTTGTAAGCTCTATCTCTATTGTCCTGTTAAGATATCTGGAGTTAAATAATTTCGTCAGGTCGTCAGTAATAGCAAGATCAGCCATCTTCTGGTATAGCGACGCTCTTTCTATAGCAATGGACGCATAGTCAGCTATCTTCTGAATAATATCAAGATCATGTTTTGAGAACGGCACGTTCTTTTTCTTGTTAAATACCTCAAGTACCCCGATCAGGTCTCCTTTGCTCTTAAGTGGTACACAGATGATCGATTTATTCTGTATAACTTTTTCCTTCTTTGATTTTGCGCTTATTCTTTTATCCCTGCTTGAGTCAGGTATTATGATCGGATGTCCTTCCTGAGCGACCCATCCTGCTATTCCCTCTCCGAGCTTCAGTCTGTCGTTCTTTGATCTCTTCTGGCTCTTTCTATGGGTCTTCTCAAGAAATAACCCCTTCTCTTCTTCATCGTAGAAATAAAGGGACCACTCCTTCGCATTAGCATTGTCAACTATAAGCTTCATGAAATTATCTATGATCTCGTCAAGGTCAAGGGATGCTGTAAGTGACCTGTTCATCTCTTCGTACAGGACGAGGTCATTCTTTGCGATCAGGAAATCGTTCTTCAGTTCAGCGTATTTATGATAAATCTCACTGTCGGCGATAGCTTTATTTATGTAGAAAAGAAGTTCCTTATGTGAGGGAGTAAGGATCGGATAGATGAGGTCAGATCTTGTCCATTTGTTCAACCCTCTCATAGGGGATTCCTTCATAACCACCAGTTTTGGTATGTCCTCCGTTCTCCTTATGAACTCTCCAAACCCCTTATCGGCTGACATCTCGTTAGTTATTATTATTGCTGATGCGTCCTTTATATGCTTATTTGCCTGTGAAATGGTCTTGAAAGAGGTCGCATTAATATTAGATTCCGCAATGATCGTCTTGAACTTCTCATCAAACTGGAGATCGCTACCTATGATTATTACATTATACATTAGCACCACAACACTTCTTGTATTTTTTGCCGCTCCCGCAAGGGCAGGGCTGGTTTCTCCCGACCTTAGCGGTCTTCTTTACAGGCTGTTTTGACTCAGACTCCCCTCTACTGTATACCATTTTTTGAGATCTATTGATAGAGCCTGATAATTCCTGCTCTGATCTAATCTGAACTCTGAACACTCTTGTAATTATCTCCGTATTGATCCTGTCTGTCATATCAGTGAACATATCGTATGCCTCTCTTTTATATTCAACAAGAGGATCTCTCTGTCCATAACCCCTTAACCCAATTCCTTCCTTAAGGTGGTCCATCGCCAGAAGATGATCTTTCCACTGGCTATCTACTACCTGGAGCATGACCATTTTTTCTATGCTGCGGATGACCTCTTCGGTTATCTCGCTCTCTTTGACACTGTAGAAGGTTAACGATTGTTCAGTAAGTTCCTGCCTGAGCGCTTCAATGCCCTTTATATCCTCCGTTCCGGATGGAGTGAACCCGAAAATACCGTAATAGGCCTCCTTAAGCCCTGAAAAATTCCACTCTTCAGGGTGCTTATCCTCAGGGCAATAAATAAACAATAGCTCATCAATGCATATGTCTATCATTTCAACAACCTTGTCCCTAAGTGAATCCGATGTGAGTATCTCTCTCCTGTATGCATATATCTCGGTTCTCTGCTTGTTCATTACATCGTCATACTCAAGAAGATGCTTTCTGATGTCGAAGTTATGTGACTCGACCCTCTTTTGTGATGTCTCTATGGCGCGGCTCACGAGTCTGTTCTCGATCGGTACGTCCTCCTCCATTCCGAGTCGGTCCATAAGCCCTGATATCCGGTCAGAACCGAATATCCTCATCAGGTCATCTTCAAGTGAAAGATAGAACCTGGAGCTTCCAGGGTCTCCCTGCCTTCCTGAACGGCCTCTCAACTGGTTGTCGATACGTCTTGCCTCATGCCTTTCCGTTCCAAGGATATGTAGTCCTCCGGCTTCAAGTACTTTCTCTTTTTCGGCAAGGCACTGCTCCTCTGCTTTGCTGTGAGCATCCTGCAACTGTTCATCTGAAGGATCGTTAATATCTCTCAGTATCTCTCTCGAAACTATACCGGGATTTCCACCTAACACAATATCAGTGCCTCTTCCGGCCATGTTTGTTGCTATGGTCACCGCCCCAAGCCTGCCGGCCTGAGCTATGATCTCCGCTTCCTTTTCATGATACTTTGCATTTAGCACTGAGTGGGGTATCTTCTCCTTTTTGAGCATCTTACTGAGAAGTTCAGACTTTTCTATAGATATAGTCCCGACCAGAGTCGGCTGCCCTCTTTCATGGCAGTCCCTTATCTCATTTATTGCAGCCCTGAACTTTGCAGCTTCGGTCTTATATATCATATCTGAATGGTCATTTCTTACCATGTCCCTATTGGTCGGTATTACCACTACATCAAGATCATATATCTTTGCGAACTCCTCTGCCTCAGTATCTGCCGTTCCTGTCATTCCAGCCAATTTGTCATACATCCTGAAGTAGTTCTGAAATGTGATCGTGGCAAGCGTTTGGTTCTCGCTTGCGATCTTTACATGTTCCTTAGCCTCTATAGCCTGGTGAAGCCCGTCCGACCACCTCCTTCCCGGCATGAGCCTCCCAGTGAACTCGTCTACTATTATGATCTCGCCGTTCTTGACAACATAATCAACATCCTTCCTGAAGAGGTGATGAGCCTTAAGGCCCTGAAGAACGTGATGAACAAGATCGATGTTAGATGGATCGAAAAGGTTGTCAACATTTAGCAGTTGCTCTGCTCTTACACTTCCTTCCTCGGTGAGAATGGCGGTCTTGGCCTTTTCATCTATAGTAAAGTCCTGATCGACCTGAAGCTTAGGGATCATCCTGTTTATATTGTAGTACTTATCAGTTGATTCTTCGGACGGCCCTGAGATTATTAGCGGGGTACGGGCCTCGTCTATAAGGATACTATCCACTTCATCCACTATCGCAAAGTTGTGGACCTTCTGACTATAATCACTGAATTCGTACTTCATGTTATCTCTAAGATAGTCAAATCCGAACTCATTATTGGTACCGTATGTTATATCCTTTGAATATGCTTCATGTCTGCTGCAAGGTCTCAGGTTCTGCAAGCGCACATCATCTCCTGTATAAGAAGGATCATAAAAAAAAGAATGGTCGGACTGAATGACCCCTACGGTAAGACCGAGAAAATGATATACAGGGCTCATCCACTGGGCATCTCTCTTGGCAAGGTAGTCATTTACTGTTACGACGTGAACACCCCTTCCTTCTATTGAATTAAGGTAAACAGGGGCCGTCGCGACGAGCGTCTTTCCTTCCCCGGTCTTCATCTCTGCTATCTTACCCTCATGAAGTACCATGCCACCCATTAACTGAACATCGAAATGCCTCATATTAAGGATGCGTCTGGAGGCTTCTCTCACGACCGAAAAGGCCTCCGGCAGTATATCGTCCAAAGTTTCTCCGCTCCTCAGCCTTGCCCTGAACTCCTCCGTTTTGCCCTGAAGTTGCTCGTCAGAGAGGGTTGATATAGAGGCTTCAAGTCCGTTAATCTGTTCTACAAGGGGCAATAAGCGTTTAAGCTCTCTTTCGGTCTTTGTGCCAAAAATCTTTCTAAGTATCAGATTTACCATATTTTTAAATATATATCTTATAGTGAACATATTGCAAGAATTATGAATTTCGAAAGGAGGCACCTGTATGTCAAATGTATATTTCTCAAAAGCCCGGGTTGACAAGTGGAAGTATGAGCACAGCATGCCAGGCAAGCTGGAAGGACTACTTAAAAAAGCAGAGCTTAATAGATATTTCGCAAATGAATATGTCGCTGTAAAGACCCATTTCGGTTCGTTCGGAGCTCACAGGATCGTAAGACCGGTCTTTATAAGAAAGGTAGTAGATGCACTCATTGCGATCGGCTCAAAACCCTTTGTAACAGATACGGTCAGGATCATGGGTGTTGAATACCTTGAGGTTGCTAATCATAACGGTATCAATAACCTCTCAGTAGGAGCCCCTGTCGTAATTGCGGACGGTCTTTATGGTAATGACAATATTATGGTAAAGGCTGGAGATATACTCAAAGAGATCGCTGTAGCATCTCTTATACATGATGTCCCTGCGATGGTAGTATGTTCGCACGTTAAGGGACATATCAATGCCGGGTATGCGGGTGCAATAAAGAACATGGCCATGGGAGGAGTAAGTTCATCTCACAGAGAGTGCGGTTGGAAATGCGGACGCGGCTCTATGCACACGATAGGAGAGGGAAGGATGAAGTGGGATGAGGAACTGTGTGAACTTTGTGACCAGTGCGTTGAGATATGTCCCTTGGATATCATATCTTTTAGCGGTGGAAAGATGGAATGGGAAGAGGAGAAATGCTGGCGATGCGGAAGGTGCGAACGCGGATGCCCGACTGGATCTATCGGGTTCCCGCAGGACGATGAAAGGTTCATGAGGTCACTTGCGGAGGCGACATCCGCGGTCCTGTCTACATTTAAAGAACATAAAGTGCTGTATATAAACTTCCTGACAGAGGTCCAGCCGGAGTGTGACTGTATGCCAGCGGCCGAGGTCCCCGTTATTCAGGATGCGGGCATACTCCTCTCTGATGATATAGTTGCGATCGAGCAGGCATCAATAGACATACTTGACAGGACGGCTGTGCTGGGTGATTCACTGGCTTCAGACGAGGATATCCGTGAACCGGGAGATACCTTTGGAAAGCTCCATAAGAAGCCATACAATATACAGGTGGAGGAGGCAGAAAGACTAGGGCTCGGAAGTAGGGATTATGACCTGATAGAACTGGAAGACTGAACCTTGCCGGAGCCCGAAAGAGCATATAATTATTAAATAAAAACAACAGCTTACAATGATAGCCTTGACTGATCTCGACCGGTCCGGCTTTATTTTTCCAGCAAAAATCTATATATTTCAATAAGATATATCAAAAACAACCTCAATTGAAACTGTTATTATGGTTTAAAAAAAAAGTAGCTGCTGTCCGTGGATTGTGGACAGCAGCTTAGGGGAGGTAACGAGGCGCTTATGGGTATATTTAATCACAATTATTCACCTTTGTCAAGAAAAAAATTTAGGTATTTTAAATTTATAAATTTAGGTAGCCTGTTAATAGATTGCGCAAGCGCTTAGGTATTATCCCTGATAGAGTCTAATTAAATGCAATAATAACAAAGAGTTATATCGGTTCAGGTGCGATATCCGGCGTTGATCCTGATGTACTCTTCGGTGAGGTCGCAAGACAAGGCGGCTGCCGCACATTTGCCCGCATTGAGATCTATCGTTATTTTCACTTTTTTCTTCTTCAATTCTGCGTTTGCAGCCTTATCGGTCGTTGCTGATACACCATTTTTGACAGCCAATAAACGATTAAAGAAAATACTGACCTTCCTGTGGTTAAAGTTTGCACCCGAATATCCGGCAGCCGCAATTATTCGCCCCCAGTTGGCATCATTACCGTATATCGCTGTCTTGACCAGGAGTGAGTTGGCGATCGCATCGGCTGCCTTTCGGGCGTCGGCCTTCGTCTTGGCCCCTTTGACCTCTATATCTATTATCTTGGTTGCACCTTCACCGTCCTTGACCATCATTTCTGCAAGTTCGTAACAAATATCGTGAACAGTTGCTTTTACCTTCTTAATATCCTTAGACCCGGGTTTTATTATCTTGTTCCCGGCAAGTCCGTTCGCCATCATTAGCACAGTATCGCTTGTGCTCATGTCACCGTCGACCGTTATTGTGTTAAACGTATCATTGACAACATCTTTAAGGACCTTCTTCATAGCACTACCTTCTATCCTGGCATCAGTGATAATAAAACAGAGCATCGTTGCCATATTCGGATCTATCATACCTGCGCCTTTAGCGGATGCAGTTATGGTCACCATCTTACCACCGACCATGATCTGTCTGGACGAGGTCTTTGGGAACCTGTCTGTTGTCATTATCGCATTGGAAACGTCACTGATAGAGTGTTTGCCGAGATCCCTGGCAAGCGTATTGATACCCTTGCGGACGTTATCCATTGGCATGGGTGTGCCAATTACGCCGGTAGAACAGACGAACGTTCTTCCGGGTGCGACACCTATAAGCTGTGCAGTTGAATCTGCCATGTAAATAGTGTCCTTTTCTCCTTGCTTCCCAGTGCATACGTTGGCATTGCCGCTGTTAACGACTATTGCCTGTCCTCGTCCGTATCGCAACTTCTTCTTATTAAGGTCAATGTTGAAAGCACGTACCCTGTTCGTAGTAAAGACCCCTGCTGCGGCAGCCTCTACGTCAGATACTATGAGTCCCATGTCTGCGCGCCCTTTATGTTTGATGCCGGCCGATGCAACGGCAAACCGGAACCCTTTAGGGATCTTTTTATTCTTTGGAATGATCATTTTTCCTGAGATAGTTTTCGATCAAGGATGCACTGCCAGAGAATCGAGTCCCTCGCTCTCTTTAAATCCCATTATGATGTTCATGTTCTGAACTGCCTGGCCGGAAGCCCCTTTGATAAGGTTATCTATAGCCGAGACTATTATCAATTTGTTCGTACGAGTATCGACCTTTAATCCTATCTCGCAGAAGTTGGTGCCTGCGACGTTCTTTATGTTAGGAAAGAAGTTCTCATCAAGGACCTTCACGAAAGCTTCCTTCCCGTAAATCTTCTTATAAAGCTCGATCATCGTTTTCGTATCCGACCTCTTTATCAGATCAACGTATATGGTCGATAGTATCCCTCGGTTCACAGGCAACAGGTGCGGCGTGAAGTTAACCTTTATCTTCTTCTTTGCTATCAAAGAGATCTCCTGTTCGATCTCCGGAGTATGCCGGTGACCTGCTATGCCATAGGCCTTGAACCCTTCATTAACCTCGCAATATGAGAAGTTCACCGATCCCTTCCGCCCAGCTCCTGAAGTGCCCGATTTAGAGTCAATGATTATACTGCCTGACTTGATCAGCCCTTTTGTCAGGACAGGATACAGTCCCAGGATAGCGCTTGTGGGGTAGCATCCCGGATTTGCTACCAGCGATGATTTCTTTACCTTACCGCGATGAAGTTCGGGCAGGCCGTATACGGCCTTTTTTAAAGTATTTGTAAAATTGTGGTTTGTACTGTACCATTCGCTGTAAACCTTTGGATCATGAAGCCGGTAATCGGCCGAAAGGTCTATCACTTTCTTCCCGTTCTGATAAAAGAAATCCACTGCCTCCTGAGAGGCCGCATGAGGAAGGGCCAGAAAGAACAGATCCGCTTTCTTCAGCAACTTTTCCGGCTTCAGCGGCTCGAACTCCATCCGTGCGTACGTATACAACGACGGGAAAAGGTCTGTCACCTTCTTTCCCGCTGAACGCTCTGAGGTTACAGCAGTTACCTTTACCTTGGAATGACTGGAAAGTATCCGGAGTAGTTCGCCGCCAGTGTAACCGCTGCCCCCGCATATGGCGACCTTAAGCATCGGATATTATCTCTTGGAGAACTGGAACCTCTTGCGTGCACCCGCAAGACCGTACTTCTTTCTCTCCTTCTCCCTGGGGTCCCTGGTGAGAAATCCTTCTTTCTTAAGCTTACCGCGCAGGTCTGGATTGACTTCGAGCAGAGCACGCGATATCCCGTGCTTTACTGCACCGGCCTGTCCGCTCAGACCACCGCCTTTTACATTGGCAGATACATCTATCTTTTCAAGCATTCCTGTGAGCTCAAGCGGCTGCTTTATAACCATCCGCAGTGTTTCTCTCGGGAAATGCTTTTCGATAGGCTTCTTGTTCACCGTGATCTCTCCGCTTCCTTTTTTCAGGATCACTCTGGCTACTGAGCTCTTTCTTCTTCCTGTCGCGCTATACGTGATGTCTGCCATTAATCAATACTCCTTAATTATAAGCTTATATTTTCAGGTCTTTGCGCCGTGTGTGGATGCTCTGATCCCCTGTAGACCTTCAGTTTCTTAATAAGGCCTCTTCCAAGCCTGTTCTTTGGAAGCATTCCCTTTACCGCATCTATTATCATCGCCTCTGGCTTGTTCTCCATCCTGAACTTAGCAGATTCCGATCTTATGCCTCCGGGATACCCCGTGTGGCGATAATATTCCTTCTGCTCGAGCTTGTTGCCCGTTAGCTTAACTTTTTCAGCGTTAACGACTATAATGAAATCACCCGTGTCAACATGGGGCGTGAACTGTGCTTTGTGCTTACCCCTCAGGTAATTTGCTATTCTGGTAGCCAGTCTTCCAAGGACCTGGTCCTTGGCATCGACCACATACCATTTTCTTTCAACTTCACCTTTTTTCGCAAACAGTGTCTTCATCTATCTGTTCCTTCCGTTCATTAGTATCTAAAGATATATAAACTAATAAAAATGCGGAAGAATTGTCAATACTTATCCAGTATCTCAAGGCTTTTAAGCGCACCCTCAGGCGTATGCGCCTCTATGGTCTTTAATATGTCATCCCTGCCTTTCAAAAGGCTGAAGAGCTCATGGAAATCGAAGCTTCCACTACCCAGGCTTCCATGAGCATCTGATCTGCCATCGTTATCATGGAGGTGAAGCTCTATTATATGCTCACGGGTCTTCCCTATCCACTCATCGAGACTGATGGATGAAAACAGGTTGAAGTGTCCCGTGTCAAAGCAGAGACCGAAGTCTTCTGAACCCATTTCCCCCGCAAGAAGGAAGAGGTTATCAGGAGTGTCTTCAAATATATTCTCTATTGCTATTTTTATTCCGAGCTTCTGACATCTGCCCAGGATATCTCTCCAGGTTAGCAGGCTCTTTTCGAGCCAGATATCTATTTCCAGGGCGTATTTCCACTTTTCATAACCGGAATGGAACACTATAACCCCGGGTCTTAATACTTGAGCGACCTTTAGCAGCTGATCGAACCGGTACATTGTTGCTTCCCTGACCCTGTCGTCTATGGCGGCTGGTGAGAGATCTATGAAAGGTGCGTGGATTGACAGCTCCGGCTTATAATCGAGAAGCGAAAAAGTATCTTCTAACAGGCCTATATCGGCGATATCCAGTGAATCATGGTTAAAATACACTTCTAGATCCGGTCTCTTCTCGTTAAGGAACGAATTATATTGACCGATCTTATTGAAGGGGATGTGGATATGAGTACCGGGCACTATGCACTGACCGCTTCTGTCTTCTTTTCCTTCCCGGCGCTCTTCTTATCATCTGACTTCTTGTCTTTACTGTCGCTTTGTTCAGATTTCTGGCTGCCGGATACATAATCCGTCTTATACCAGCCAGAGCCCTTGAGAACAAAGGAGTTAGCAGATATCAGTTTTTCGAGCCTTCCCTTGCACTTCGGGCACTCTTCAATGGGATCATCAGAGAACTTCTGAATGAACTCCATCTCCTCAGAACAGTCTGAGCATTTATATTCATAAATAGGCATTTATACGAACCTCCTTGAACTTATAAACTAATACCAAACTATTTAATATATAACAATAAACTGGGCAGGGTCAATCGTCTGCCCTGCGTAGGTAGTTTAACTGACTGTTATTAAATAATATTTACTTCGTCCTTCTGCACTATGCATGTCAAATCCAGTATAATATTAATATGGAGGAAAAGATATAGCTTCTGTATTCGGTAATACATCCGGCCTGAAAAAAACGGAGAAGAGCTCTCTTGAGCGGCTATACAGGCGCAGGATCCCTCCCGTCAACCTTGTAACGAATGAACTTGCAAGGTTCCTTGCAGAGCTGTCCGGCAGGCTAAATCGACAGATAGGGATACTTGTGAACAGGAACGGTGCAGTGACTCATGTGATCCTTGGTGACACGGACGGTATATATATCCCCGATCTTACCAATTATCCCATAGGTAGAAAGGCACTGAGGGGATTGAGACTTATCCATACACATCTTGGTAAAGAGACCCTCACACAGGACGACCTGACGGACCTCGCATTGCTCCGTATGGATGCTATAGCAGCTATCGGTGTATATGATGAAATGCCCAGATACCTCCATGTGGCACATTTAATGCCTGGAGGAGAAGTAGAGATCTTTTATAGCGGTGATTTTCATGGATTTGATATGGACTTTGCTTCATTCCTGTCTAACCTGGAAAAGGAGATGGACAGGCAATGGATGCTCAAGGCAGGAGATGATCGTGAGAGGGCAATTCTTGTAAGCGTATCAAAGGCGCCTGTATATGAGCAGGAGGATTCCCTGGAAGAGCTGAACGAACTGGCACTTTCATGTAATGTCGCGGTTCTTGACAAGGTTATACAGAGGGCAAAGGACATAGATCCGAAATATCTCATGGGAAAGGGAAAGATGAAAGGACTGATAATCAATGCCCTGTCCAAAGGAGCGACAGTCCTGATATTTGACCAGGACCTGACGCCGTCCCAAAGCAGGTCTATCGCTGACATAACCGAAATGAAGGTCATTGACCGGTCGCAACTCATACTTGATATTTTCGCCAGAAGGGCCCATAGCAAGGACGGAAAGGTACAGGTAGAGCTTGCACAGTTGAAGTATCGTTTGCCGCGGCTTACCGGAAAGGGAACCGCAATGTCACGTTTGACCGGTGGTATAGGGGGAAGAGGACCGGGCGAGATGAAGCTTGAGATAGACAGAAGGCGTGTTCGTGACAGGATCAAACTCCTTGAAAAACAGCTTCAGAGGTTATCCAGCGCGAGAAAGCAGAGAAAGAACAGGCGCAAGAAACAGGGTCTTCCAATCGTCTCGATAGTCGGATATACGAACGCAGGTAAGTCTACCCTTCTTAACAGGTTGACCGATTCATCGACCTTTGTGGAGGATAAGCTTTTTGCAACTCTTGATACCGCCAGCAGACGCTTACGCTTTCCCAAAGAAAGGGAGATAATAATAACTGATACTGTCGGTTTTATAAGAGACCTGCCGGGAGACCTGATGGCGGCGTTCAAGGCTACGCTTGAAGAACTTGAGGACGCGGACCTGCTTCTTCATCTTGTCGATATCTCCAACCCCAGGTTCGAACAGCAGATAGGCTCAGTAGAACGGATATTGAACGACCTTGATCTGGGCGAAAAGAGAAGATTGATAGTATTTAACAAAGCAGATAAAGTACATTCTGATGAGATAAGAAACATTATGAACAGGTATTCTGCCCTTGCCATCTCTGCTCTTGACCGGGGTACTTTCGGGACGCTTCTCAGGGCGATAGAAGAGACCGTATTTCTTGAGCAGGAAAAAATAAACATAGTAGGGGTATAATAATTACTGCTTTTTTGGCCGATCATAATATAGATCTGATTTTACGGAGTTATCATGGATTTCAGCCCTAAATGGATAGCATGGGAAGTTACCAGAAGATGCAACCTTAAGTGTGTCCACTGCCGATCGTCTTCTGAGGCGGTAGTTAAGGATCATCCCGATTTTTCTACCGAAGACGCCTTTAAGGTGCTTGACGACATAGCTTCATACTCTGAACCTGTGGTCGTTCTTTCTGGCGGGGAGCCGTTAATGCGCAAGGACGTGTTCGATATCGCCAGATACGGGACGGACAAGGGACTCAGAATGTGCATGGCAACCAACGGTGTTCTTGTTAACGACGAGAAATGTGAGAAGATGAAGGAGTCAGGGATCAGGATCGTATCTCTGAGCCTCGATGGTTCTACAAAGGAGGTTCATGACGACTTCAGGAACCAGAAAGGTGCGTTCGATGGGACTTTAAGGGCTGCTGGGCTTTTCAAGAAGCATGGGATCGAGTTTATCATAAACTCTTCCTTTACGAAGCGAAATCAGGAAGAGATACCGAAGGTATATCAACTGGCCAAGAAGATCGGAGCTACGGCATGGTATATGTTCATGATAGTCCCGACCGGGAGAGGTGAGGACATAATGAGCGAGCTTATATCGAAGGAAGAATATGAAGAGATACTTGACTGGCATTATGATATGGAAAAAGAGGAGCATGATATGCTAGTCAGACCTACATGCGCCCCCCATTATTACAGAGTAGTTCTGCAAAGGTCCAAGAAGGATGGTGAAAAGTTCCAGAAAAGATCTCTGAAGTTCTCCACTGGTGGTGCGAAAGGGTGCATAGCCGGACAACTTATCTGTCTGATCGATGTCGATGGAGAAGTGTTACCCTGCAGTTACTTTCCGAAGTCTGCAGGAAATGTTTTCAAGCAGCCGTTCAAAGAGATATGGGAGAACTCTGAGCTGTTCAGGGATATGAGGGATTTTAAAAGCTACAAGGGCAAGTGCGGAGCATGTGAGTATATAAATGTGTGCGGAGGTTGCAGGGCAAGGGCTTATGCGGTCACAGGCAATTATATGGACGAGGAGCCGTTCTGCAGTTATGTGCCTGCAAAAATAAAGAAACATGATATTTCAAATAAATAAGAACGACTGGAGGATATATGAACGATACCTTTCTTAAAGCATGCCGAGGAGAAGAGGTTAAATATACGCCGATCTGGATCATGCGCCAGGCCGGAAGGTATCTGCCCGACTATCAAAAGGTAAGATCAAAAGTGGATTTCCTCACGTTATGTAAGACACCGGAACTTGCGGCGGAGGTCACTATCCAGCCGATAGACATTCTTGGAGTTGATGCCGCCATCCTCTTTTCGGATATATTGATACCTTTGGAGCCTATGGGTCTTAAGCTCAGGTTCCTTGAGAAGAAGGGCCCGGTGTTCAGCAATCCAGTAAGGGACAGAAGGTCGGTCGAGAAGCTTATTGATATTGAGCCTGAAGAGGATGTCCCGTTTGTTCTTGATACCATCAGGATCCTCCGCAGGGAACTTGCCAAAAAGGTGCCTCTTATAGGCTTTGCGGGAGCGCCTTTCACACTGGCCACATATATGATAGAAGGTGGAAGCTCAAAGACCTTCCTTAACACTAAACGGATGATGTACCAGAACCCACCTCTTTTTATGGAACTGATGGAGAGGATCACTGATAATACTGTTGCATACCTGTCTGCTCAGATAGACGCAGGAGCACAGGCTATACAGATATTCGATAGCTGGGCTGGAGCACTCTCGCCGGCAGACTATGAGAGATACTCTCTGCCTTTTGTTAAAGATGCTGTCAAGGTACTGAAAAAGAAGGGCGTACCGATAATCTACTTTGTTAATAACTGCGCAGGTATACTTGACATTGCCAGGAAGGCCGGATCAGATGTACTTGGGATAGACTGGCGCATAGATATGGCAAAAGCGGCCAAACAGATCGGTAAAAAACGTTCCATACAGGGGAATCTAGACCCTTTGTGCCTCTTCATGCCTAGGGATTCGATCCGGGAAGCTGCAAAAGATATCCTGAGCAAGGCCTCTTCTGCGAGGGGGCATATATTCAATCTCGGTCACGGCATAATTCCTGAGACCCCTGTAGATGGCGCAAAGGCACTCGTTGATGCCGTGCATGAAATAAGCAGTAAGTAAGATGGGTGAAAGACCCAAAGGCGTATTGCTTCTTAATCTTGGCGGTCCTGATACACTTGAAGCAGTAAGGCCTTTTCTTTACAACCTCTTCTCGGACAGAGATATCATCAAACTTGGTCCGCCGTTCCTTCAGAAGCCCTTAGCGTGGCTGATATCATCCATGCGTTCAGGTAAGACCCGGGGATACTACAGACAGATAGGGGGTGGTTCCCCGATCCTTAAGATAACCGGCGAGCAGGCATCGGAACTTCAAAAGACCCTTGGCGGAGAAAATGACTTCAGGGTCTATATCGGCATGAGGTACTGGAAACCTTTTATAAGAGATGCCATGGACCATATGAGTAACGACGGTATCAGAGAGTGCGTTGTTCTTACTATGTACCCGCACTATTCCATAGCTACGACAGGTTCAGCATTCAGGGAGTTGAAAAGGCACATTGATGATTATGAGATCGATTTTGATTTTGTAGAGCAATGGTATGATCATCCTATTTATGTTGATGCTATTGCAGAAAGCATAAAGAGATCCGTTCCTGATGGAAGGACCGAAGTTGAACTTCTTTACAGCGCTCACAGCCTGCCGAAAAGTTTCATAGAAAATGGTGATCCGTATGTTGACCATATTAAGGGCACCATAGAACTTGTTAACGAACGACTGGGTTCTGAAGGGTATGATATCCGTTCTCACCTCGCCTATCAGAGCAGAAGCGGGCCTGTCAAATGGTTGGAGCCGTCGACCGATGAGAAGATAATAGAGTTGGGGAAGACGGGTATTAAAGAATTACTTATTGTGCCTGTCAGTTTCGTATCGGACCATATTGAAACTCTTTATGAGATAGATATACTGTACAGGGATCTTGCGTTGGAACATGGTATAATGCTCAGACGAGTAGATTCTCTTAATACATCGCATAAGTTCATCGAAGCATTGAAAGACATTGTTCTCAGAAAGACATCTCGTTAGGGGTCTGATCTTATGAAAATAGTAATTGTCGGTGGAGGTATCTCAGGTCTATCACTCGCTTACTTTCTTTTAAGGAAAGAACCGGGATTGGATGTTGAGGTACTGGAGAGTGCCTCAAGGCCGGGTGGCAAGATATGGACCGACAGGGCCGAGGGGTACCTCTGTGAGTGGGGTGTGAACGGCTTTCTTGACAATAAGCCAAGAACTCTTGAACTTGCCTCCATGTTGGGGCTCGCACCGGTAAGGAGCAATGATAATGCACGCAAGAGGTTCATCTACTCGGATGACCAACTCCACAAACTGCCCGAGTCCCCGCCAGAGTTCTTTAGGTCGAATCTACTCAGCTTGAGGGGAAGGTTGAGGATAATCTATGAGATCTTTGCTCCCAGGGGAACGGCTGATGATGAGACCCTTATGGATTTCGCTGTGAGGCGTCTCGGAAAAGAAGCGTACGAAAAGCTTATAGATCCCATGGCATCCGGGATTTATGCCGGAGACAGCAGCAAGCTCTCTTTGAAAAGCTGTTTTCCCCGCATTGATGAGATCGAGCGTAAATACGGAAGCCTTATAAGGGGAATGATAAAGCTTCAGAAAGAGGCAAAGGGGACGGGTAAGAAGGTAGGTTCAGGCCCCGGCGGTACACTTACAACTTTCGATGGAGGAATGCATTCGCTTATAGACAGTTTGAGGGAGCAGCTTGGCCATAGACTGAAGATCGACTCAGAGGTTAGTTCTATCGACAGGAGGGATAAGAACTACGGTGTATTTCTTGGCAATGGTGATGAGATGAAAGCAGACATACTGGTGCTGGCTACCCCTGCCCATATTTCATCGAAGATACTCAGGCAGGAGAATAAAGAAATATCGGAAATGCTGGATAAGATACCCTATCCGGCCGTATCAGTGGCCTGTCTGGGATTCAGTAAAGAAAAGATCGGACTATCCCTGGATGGTTTTGGTTACCTGGTACCTTACAAAGAAAGGAGAAGGATACTTGGGACCTTATGGGACTCTAGCATTTTCCCTGACAGAGCACCTGATGGCAAGGTACTGCTCCGAACCATGGTGGGAGGGGCAAGGGCATCTGATATAGCCCTTCAGGAAGATGATAAGATAGTAGGTGACGTTATGTCGGAGCTCAGGGCTATAATGGGCATTAACGCAGATCCCGAGTTCGTAAGGGTATATAAGCATGACCTCGCCATCCCTCAATACAATGTAGGTCATCAAAGAATAATTGCTAGTATACATGCGATAATCAGCAAGTGGAGGGGATTCTATTTGACGGGTAATGCATACAGGGGGATATCGCTGAACGACTGTATCGAGAACTCATATATATGGAGCGAAAAGATCCTTGGATTAAAGGAGGTAGGATAATGAGGGACAGATTTTTCATTACCTTTATGATG
This sequence comes from Nitrospirota bacterium, assembly GCA_020351835.1. Taxonomy (GTDB): domain Bacteria; phylum Nitrospirota; class Thermodesulfovibrionia; order Thermodesulfovibrionales; family BMS3Bbin05; genus BMS3Bbin05. Next base: position 1,760,918 of record CP070669.1, on the reverse strand, counting down.
TCAATGATCTTGATCTTTGCTGTCTCTGCAGATGCTCAGATGCAGTATCTGCAAAGGGGTAAAGCCAGGCATAAGAACTATACAAAAAAGGAGATAAAGAAAATGTCAGACACTCTAGCTGTGATCAAGACCAAGCTTGGTACTATTAAGCTGAAGTTCTTCCCGGATGTTGCACCCAATCACGTTGATAACTTTATCGAACTGGCAAAAAAAGGATTCTATGATGGGACCGTCTTCCACAGGGTGATCCCGAACTTCATGATACAGGGAGGTGACCCTAACTCTAAGGACGAGAACAGGGCAAGGCACGGGCTTGGTGGGCCTGGATACACCGTAAAAGCAGAGTTCTCAAAAAGATCACATAAAAGAGGTACATTATCAATGGCACGTTCGGCTCATCCTGATAGTGCCGGATCACAGTTCTTCATATGTGTTGCAGATACCCCTCATCTTGACGGACAGTACTCCGTCTTTGGAGAGGTCGTTGAGGGCCTGGATGTGGCAGATAAGATAGTCTCCCTGGAGAGGGATGCCAGGGATAATCCGGTAGAACGTATTGAAATGCAAGTAGAAATTATAGAGCCAAAATAAGATATTGTAATTTGAACTGGAATATGATATTTTTTAAGAGTGAAGGCCACAAAGTACTCACAACCAGATCGAAATGGATTGTAAACTGAGTGCTTTGGGTCTTTTTTATTTTTAATTAAGGAGTTAAGGAGGTTTTGGTGAAAGAAAGCGAAATTGTAGAGGCCTTAAGAAAAGAGAACGAGGAATTCAGAAAGGTAGAGGAAGAGCACAGGGAACTTGATGGTAAGATCACCGAAATGGACAAGAACAAATACTTGTCGACAGAAGAAGAGCTTGAAAGGAAAAAACTCCAGAAAAAGAAACTGGCCATGAAGGACCGCATGGCAGAGTTCATAAGAGAATATAAGAACGCAGTAGCAAGTTAAGTTAAATCATATACTGTAGAGAGGGCAATGGACCGCATGTCCGGCCCTCTTTTGTTTTTTGACTGCTCAACCAGGATCTGATACTCAAAGGAGGATAGGATGTCGTTGATAGGGGTGCTGGCCGATACTCACGACAATGTCGACAATATTAAGAAAGCAGTAGATATATTCAATGAAAGGAATGTGGCCCTGGTCGTTCATGCGGGTGATTTCACATCACCTTTTACATGTATACCTTACAGAGACCTTAATGCTGAGTTTGTAGGGGTGTTCGGTAATAATGACGGTGACCTTCTTCTGCTAAATGAGAGGGCGGAAGGCAGGATAATGAAGCAACCGTATCAGTTCGAATATTCTGGCAAGAGGATTATAGTAATGCATGAACACCATCTAGTAGATGCCCTTGCCGATAGCGGCCATTACGATATTGTCGTATACGGTCATACACACAAGGCTAAGCTTGCGACGCGGAACAACGTTTTATTAGTAAATCCGGGAGAGGCTGGACACTGGTTATACGGTAAGGCAACTATTGCGGTAATTGATACTGATTCAATGGATGGAGAGATCATAAACATCTGATAGTTGACTTTCATCCGCGCTTTCATCGAACATACATGAAATGAGGCCTATCGGCTTAATAGTCATATTTTGTATTGTTTTTGCATTCATGATGCCTGTCTCATATGACCATTCAAAGAGCGGGACAGGATCCTGTATTTGTTCGCTTGAAGTCTGCAAGTTGGGGGGGGCTACTTCCCAGCTGAGCAATGACCTTAAGGGAGTATGTCTGTTTCCTTCTACAACTGTATACTTCATTGTATCATTCACTGTTAAGGGATTTGACATCGGATATTATGTGAGCTCCTTTGTAGAAGACCTTGACAGACCTCCCATATCTGCATGAAAAGCAAGTTGAACTTTTTGTCGAAAAGTTCATATGTATTGTGCAGGTTCAATCCATCATAAAATAAGATAAGTAAAAAAGGAGTGTTCTATGAAAATAAGGATTTTTTTTATTATTCTGATAATGTTTCCAGTCATAGCGATTGCCGGGATGGAACATAAACACATGGAAAGCACTGGATCGATCTCCATGAACACGGATAACGGAAATTTCGCTGTTAAGTTGTCAGTGCATGACAAGGAGATGAAGGTAGGGAAGAACAGGCTTGATATAATGATAGAAGATAAAGAAGGCCATGCTGTAAAAGACGCAAATATAGAGGTAGTACCGTGGATGCCCGGGATGGGACATGGGGTGGATGAGAAAGCGGTTATCAAAGGGGAAGGTAATGGCATGTATATTGCGGAGAACGTTGTGATAAATATGGGAGGAGAGTGGGAGATCAGGATATCGGTCAATAAGGGGGAATTGACTGATATAGCCGTATTTAAGTTCCAGGTGGCCGGTTCCGGACATGGTCATGAACATAAGATGAATCATTAATTACATTTAATTCATAAAAAAAGCGGGCCTTGTACAGGGCCCGCTTTCATTTATATGGTCTGTCGTTAATTAAGAGATCAATTCCTCCGCGATCTTCCTTGTATGCCATGCTATCCCCTTTATCGCATCCAGCATCTGGACATAAAGTGTCGATGCGTTTGTTGTGCATATTCCCTCTATCAATCTCTCCTCATGAAGGGTAGAGAACTTTGTAGCACTTCGCTCAATTTCCTGCTCCGATTCCTTCAGATAACTGGCAATAAAGGTGTTCCTGGCCAGGATATAGTCCGTTAACGTGTTAAGTATCTCTTTTATCCTTTGAAGCAGGAAAGTCAGCTCCGAGACGGCCTTATCGCTGAACAACAGCTGTTTATCAATCTTGGAGGAGATAGAATCAGCTATATTGTTTATAAGATCGCTTACCCTTCCGAGATGGGCCGGAATTGAGATATATACCTTGAGTTCAGGATCGGACTCAGCCGCAACCTCCAGTTCCTTTGTAAGCTTATCTTTCCTCTCACGAATCTCATTCGTGAGAGAAAGAGCATCTGTTACAAAAGACCGCTTGTTGTAAAAAAGAGCGTTTTGGAGCATGGAGATGCTATCTTCAGTCTTTTGGCTCATATCGTTAACGCTGAGGATAACAAAATTTATAGTGTTCTTGACTGCCATAGATCCCTCCATCATAGCTGTCTTGCTTTATTTCATCAAAGACTGCTGAGAGCATCTAACCTTACTAGTTAAATTATATCACGTTTTAGTTATTGATAATACGTGACGTGAGGATAAGAAAATCTTTGGTATTCTGATCTGGAGCAAACCTTCCGTCCTGCCTGTAGCCAACTACCCAGACCACGTCATTTCCGGAGCATATAAGGGGGATCGAGTCCCTCAGGTCCCTGGGAACCTTTTCATCAACGAAATAATCTTGTATCTTCTTTTTTCTGCCAAAGCCGTAAGGATAAAAGAAATCTCCAGCGTTCCTCCTTCTGATCGTAAGTGGGAGTCCTAATTTTGTCAGGTCGAAAACTGCTCTGGACCTGCTCCCGGGTTCAATGGGTGAAGCAGACCTTTCAGCACTAACCATAATACCTGCTTCCTCAATAACTACGTCCATATTAATATCAAGTGTATAGGTCTTCAGTTCTTGCGGCCGCTCTGTCGTTATTACAAGGACAGAATATTCGCGTACAACCCTCACCCCACAGGGAAGGCTCAGCCTTCCGCCTGTTTCACCGCTTCTCACAAGCTCTATCATATCCTCTATGTTCTGATAGCTTACCGATCTCAGCGAGACAATCTCTGCTATAGCTCTCCTTAGAGCCCTCCTTAGGATAACTGCCGGCAATGATATCATCGGCACCAGGAAAAGTTCTACCCGTTCTTTTGATCTCCTGCTGAATAACCTAATAAGTGTTTTTGTAGTGATCATTTCCAGATGATCGTTTTCCTGCCTGAGTATCTCAGCATTCCGGCTAATTGTATCCATAAGCCCGGGATTGATCTTCTGCAGTTCCGGGATTATCAAAGACCTTATTCTGTTCCTCAGGTATTTTTCGTCGAGATTTGATGAGTCTCTTATGTATTCGATCTTATTTGAGCTGAGGAACTCATCTATCTCTTCCTTGTGGAGCCCTATAAGGGGGCGAATTATGTTATCTCGACACGGAGGTATTCCTGAAAGTCCAGACATACCTGCACCCCTGATCATATTGATCAGAAAGGTCTCCACTTGGTCAGATATGTGATGTCCGAGAGCTATCTTATCAGAACCCGTGGCAGTAGCTACTTTCTGGATAGCTTCGTATCTCAGCTCTCTGGCAGCTCCCTGTGTGCCCATTTCTTTAACAAGCGGACTTGATTTAACCGTGATAGACTCTGTTATTAGGTCTACCCCGCGCTCTTTGCAAAGCCTTTTGCACAGGGCTATCTCATTCGGTATCTCTTCAGGTCTTAATCCGTGGTCAATATAAATTGCAGATATCTCAATGCCAAGTCCGGACCGCAGCTCCGCCATTATTTGCAAAAGACAAACTGAGTCCGGGCCTCCGGAAAGCCCAATGAGTACCTTTTCTCCTCCAGACAGCATAGAGTGTCTCTTAATGGCCTGTTTTACTTTATCCAGAATATGCATTAACTGTCTTCCCGTAAAAAAAGAATGTTCCTAATCATTATATAAAATAGCCGACCTCAGTTCAATCTGGATAAAAATGGCCAGGACTGACCGGCCATCAATAGGCTTCCTGAATAATTCGTTATATTTCAAATACTTTTAGTTGACAGTGACAGAATTATTTTGTTATCGTTAGCAATGAAACGAGGAACAATCTTATTCCTGGTTTTGTTTGCTGCTGTGTTCAGCATTGCTATTCCCGCCATGGCTTTTGAGCTTAACGGGCTGCAGCCCCTTCAGCCAAACGGAGGATTCTCTGGTTTCAGTGCGTTAACATCGGAGAAGGGATCATTGAGCATAGGATTAGACTTCGAAAAAGCCATAGAAACTGATTATTTCAGAAGCACTTTAAAGGTTGGTTATTCCATTACTTCGAAGATGGAGATCATGTTATCTGCACCTTATCTGTCCAACTTTCAGGGTGTTACGAATGGCGCAGAGGATTTATTTATAGGAATAAAGCAGAACTTCTTCGGAGAGAACAGATATGGTCCATCAATAGCTTACCTCTTGATGGCATCTTTTCCAAGTGGTGAAGATACTTTTACGACCGATGGCTCTGCAGGTGCCGGTCTGATAATAAGTAAGAAGATAGGTCCTTTCACAGGTCATATTAATTTCATCTACGCCGAGCCGTTCGATGATGCATATGATGAGCAGATGGAGCTCATTCTTGGAATGGACTTCAAGGCTGCCCATGATATCGATATAATAGCTGAGTTATTCATGGTGGACAGTTATTATTCCGATGGTTTTGAGACCATAGAAGGAAGACTGGGTTACAGGATAAGGTCGTTCGACAATATGTATACTGTCCTCGGCGCCGGCTATGAATTTCAGAACAGAGATCCTGAGTTCAGGCTTATGGCCTCCTTCAATTTCGTGCTATCTGGTACGGATGAATAACAGGGCCTGCCGGTTACTAATAATGTCCCCACATGGTAGAAGAGCCCAAATGACCGCGTGCGGAGAAAAGGATAAATAATGTTCGATCTTGGTATGCAGGAACTTATAGTCATCTTTGTGGTCGCTTTGATAGTCTTCGGACCTAAACGGCTGCCGGAGCTTGGAAGGACCCTCGGAAAAGCACTCGGAGAGCTGAAGAGATCTATGTCTGGCATAAAGGACCAGATAGATGCAGAGGTAAAGGATGTAAGCGGGCAGGGTACAAAGGATATGGAATCTTATATAGAGAAGGGAGGACTGGACCCTTCAACTGGTGAGCAAAGGCCTGAGAAAGGTAACGGTGAATCGGGAGAGGATGACGAAGAGGGCAGGAATGACTGAAGAGCAAATGCCTGTCACCGAACATCTGTCTGAGCTGAGGCGAAGAATAATATTCTCAATATTGTCACTGGTCATCTGGTTCGCGCTGTTGTTCGGCTTCTCTGAGCATATATTCGAATTTCTGACATTGCCGTTAAAGTCAAAGATATCCTTTATTGCTGAAGCTCCTTTTATCAGGTTCATTCCTGTAGAGAGCAATGTAGAATCGCTCGTCTTTCTTGCACCTGCAGAGGCCTTCTGGATGCATATAAAGGTCTCTCTTGTAAGTGCTTTCATCCTGTCATTACCGGTAATATTGTTCCAGGTGTGGAAGTTCATCTCACCCGGTCTTCTGCCTAAGGAAAGGAAGTATGTCGGTCCTTTCATAATGATAGCTTCATCACTGTTCGTGATGGGAGCAGCATTCTGTTTTTTGATAGTGCTGCCCTTTGCTATGGGGTTCCTGCTTAACTACAAAGTAGGGACCCTTACCCCAATGATATCGGTTGGTGCATATGTTGATTTCTGTCTCAAGTTCATCGTTGCGTTCGGCCTTGTGTTCGAACTCCCGATAGTGATCGTTTTTCTGACGAGAATGGGGATCGTTACCCCCCGGACCCTTTCTAAGAACAGGAAATACGCTGTTCTCATATCCTTTGTGATAGCTGCCATACTTACTCCCACTCCTGATGCTTTCAACCAGACGCTTATGGCAGGTCCGATAATGGTATTATATGAGATAGGTATATTGGCATCAAAACTCTTCAGGCCGAAGGAGAAGGAAGATGGCTAACATAAGAGGGAAGAGCTATAAGGCCATAGCATTTGATATTGGGGAAGGATATGTCACTGTCAACCCGATATTCCTTAAGCCACTGGAGCCAGCGGTCATAAAGGAGCTCTACGAGGAACTGATCAAGGTCCAGGCATCTATAAGGGGTGAGAAGATAAAACACGGTGATGTCGAAGCTATCAGGTGGAGGAATATGCGACTTCAAAGGCTCCATTCTGCAACCATGATAATAAAGAATTATGTACGTGAGCGGAGGCTCAGGTTATTCTGATGAACTGTTTGACAACATTCTATCCCTGTGATAATTTCTAATCTATGGAAGCCGATTCGATACAAATAGCTAAAGAAGTATTGCAGACTTTGATCAAGTCCAAAAAAAATCTCAGGATGTATCCTGAGAACAATCCCATCTATATAAAGACAATAGAAGCTGCCCATAAGACCTTCGAGGACCTTCTTGACTATACGGATGATATAGTTTTTAAGGTAAAACAGCTCGAGATCCTTTATGACGGTGAGCAGGTCTATTACAAACCGGACAAAGAGGATAACCTGGCCCTTTTCTTCTTTAAGGATGGGATCAGAGAGATCACGTTCAAGAGGGGCCTTGATAAGGTAGAACTAGAGGACTTCCTGAAGATAATCATGCAGGACCTTGATTCTGAAGAAGATGATGATGATGTTGTAACTCTAATGTGGGAGAGGGATTTCCAGTATATATCATATATAGTAGATGAGACCTTTCTTTCTGATGAGGAAGACTATGAGGAAAAGGCGGTACAGCAGGCAAAGGATAACTCGGCCGACGAGGATGACCTGCTTAAAGCATATAACGAGATGTCAGGTGCGGAGGATGCTAGCGTTGTTCCTGTAGTTCCCCTCAATGAGGATGACATAAAGAAGCTCCAGACTGAGCTCGACAGGGATACCGGATACTATATAGATAAGCTTACAGACCTTCTTTTCGAGATGCTCCATCTTTCAGAAAAGAAGGGTGAGCTCCAGGACCTGGTATCATTCTTCAGGAGTGCTATTGATTTCGCTCTTCAGAACAATCATATAGACCTTGCGGTCAATATCCTGAAAAGGACCAGGTTGATCATGACGGCAGAAATGACCGAACAAAAGATGAAATCACTTCTTAAGCTGGTTATGTCCTACATAAATTCTGACAGGGTAATAACATTGCTCGGTGAACTCCTGGATAGCAGGACCGAGGATGATGAGGAGATCTCTAATGAGCTGTTCCCGCTAATGGATATTTCGGCTATTCCTGCCCTGATAAAGACCCTCGGTGAGCTTGAAACGATCCATGCAAGAAAGATAATGATAAATTCATTGATAATCCTGGGCAAGAGAGACCTTGTCGCGGTAGCAAAGGGGCTTAACGATAAAAGGTGGTTCGTGGTAAGGAACATCATACTGGTATTAAAAAGTATAAAGGATAAAAGAGCGGTCGAGTTTCTGAAGAAGAAATTGAGGCATACCGATATAAGGGTCAGAAAAGAAGTGATAAAGGCCCTTGGCTACCTTGGAGGTGCCGAGGTCGTAAATGGCCTTAGGAGTTTCTTGCTCGACTCAGATCCTGCTGTCAGGGGACTGACGGCAAAAGCGCTTGCAGCAACGGCTTCTCCGTTGGCAAAAAGGGTGCTCCAGGACGAGATAATGTCCAAGGCCTTTAAGGGCAAGGACCTGAGTGAGAAAAAGGAGTTCTTTGAGGCTGCAGCATCATGGAAAGACAGGGATATGATCAACTATTTCATTAAGATACTTAGAAAGAAGCCATTTTTTGGCAGAGGCAAATTAAATGAGGTCCGTGCCTGTTCGGCTTATGCTCTCGGGCTCACAGGCCAGAAAGACGTCATTGATATACTTGCTAAATTCAAGAACGAAAAGAATGCCCTTATTCGTGACAATGTGCGAATGGCGGTCATGAGGTTGGAGCATGGAGTTCCAGAAAGAACTAAATAAAGAGGCAAAGAACATCATAAACCAGCTGGCGGTCGTACTGAGGTCGGCCCAGTTCCACTCGCCATCTAACGTCGCTGTGCTTAGCGCTATTGAGAAGTTCGTAGCCTTGATAAATCCATTTATCGAGTCAGAGGCAGTTGTATCGATAGAGGTTGTTGGTGAATTCTTCTATGTAAATGATACAAGGGTCAGATATTCCGTTGAGTTCCTGCTTAATTTCGACTATCTAATGAAGGAGTTCAAGGAAAGAGAACTAGGCAACATTGAGTTCAAGAATGTCATAGGTCCGGTTGACATGCAGAGGTTCATCAAGGCCTTCCTGGGTTGCCAGAACGCACAGGATAAACTTATAGCGATGGCCGATATGATGAAAGAAACACCGCAGATGATACTTGGACGGCTGAAGCATATCAAAGAGGAAGGAGATAGTGATCCGAGAAAGGTAGTTAAGAAGACCTATTTCAATGCTGTTTCGTTCAGCAAAGGAGTAATATCGAAGATCAAATCGGGTGAGAAGGTAGGGCTTAAGAAGGCTAAAAGGGTCGTCGAATCCATGGTCGACATGATACTTGAGGAGGAATCGCTGGTGCTCGGCATGACGGCTATTAAGGAATATGATGACTATACATATCATCATTCGGTCAATGTCAGTATCCTGGCGGTTGCACTTGGGCATAAACTGGGACTTAGTAAGAAACAGGTGACAGAACTTGGAATGGTGGCTCTGTTCCATGACCTGGGAAAGATGGACATACCCCCTGAAATCCTGAACAAACCATCGAGCTTTACGGATCAAGAGTGGGATGTGGTCAAGAAGCATCCATACTGGGGGGCCCAGGCAGCCATTAAGTTGAAGGGGCTCGACAGTACCACTATAAAAACGGCGATCGTAGCTTTTGAACATCATCTGAATTTTGACCTGAAAGGATATCCTATAGTCAGGTATACGAAAGAACTTGATTTCTTCTCAAGGATAGTTACCATCGCCGATCAGTATGATGCGATGACCTCTTCCAGGGTATATTCGAGGGTCCCGCTTAGACCCGACAAAGCGCTTAGCGTAATGGTTGACAGGGCTGGAAGCATGATAGACCCGATTCTACTGAAGGTGTTCGTTAATATGGTAGGCGTATTCCCGATAGGGACGCTAGTTTTCTTGAATAGCAAAGAGATGGGGCTGGTCCATGAGACAAATCCTCTTTTCAATGACAGGCCAAGAGTGCTTGTGATAGTTAACAGTCAGGGGAAGAAGGTTGATGGTTACGTTGTTGACCTTACCGATAAGACGGATGATGGAAAATATAAAAGAAGCATATATAAGACCCTGGATCCTAATAAATACAAGATAAACCTGGCCGAGTATCTCCTTTAAAGGCAGAAGTGTTGATAAGCTATCATCAAAGTGGCCTCTTGATAGATACGGTATTTCATGGATAGAAAGGTCTTTGCCTGGGCACTTTATGATTTCGCAAATTCCTCCTATTCGGCCGTCATTGCTGCAGTAATATTCCCCGTATACTATGCAAATATTATAGTCGGTAATGCCGATGGCATGGGTGATATCTGGTGGGGAAGGGCAATATCTCTCAGTATGCTCCTTGTATCAATTTCTTCACCGTTCATTGGTGGTATAGCCGATGCAAGTGGGAAGAGAAAAAGGTTCCTGATATTATTTACGCTGTCCGCTATAGTTCTTGTAACATCGTTCGTTACATTAAGGCCCGGAATGGTGATAACCGGCTTTATCCTCATTGTGCTGGCTAACACCGGAGTTGAGGGCGGTTTCGTATTCTACAACTCATATCTCCCGCAAATATCGGATAAACACAATGTAGGAAGGATATCGGCTATCGGCTTTGCTGTAGGGTACGTGGGATCGATAATATCGCTATTGATCGCCCTCTACTTTATCAATATTGGGAGTATGAATGCCATCTGGATAGAAGTGTCCGTTCTTTTTTTAATATTCAGTATGCCGATCTTTTTTATGATGCCGTCTGATAAAGGAGACAAAAGTATTATCGGTTCTGCAAAGGATGGCCTGATCCAGACTATAGGTTCTATCCGCAGTCTGCTCAAATTAAAGCAATCAAGGCTTTTTCTTCTATCGTATTTCCTGTATTCGGACGGTGTAAATACAGTGATAGTGTTCGCAAGCATATTTGCTGTAACAACCCTTGGCTTCTCACGGGCAGAGGCTGTGATACTTTTCATAGTAGTTCAGGGATTTGCTTTTATCGGATCTATGGCGGCCTCTTTTGTTACTGACAGACTGGGGGCGAAGAGGATCGTACAGTTCTCTATCCTGGTGTGGATATCTGTTGTGATATGCTCTTATATTGTCGAATCGAAAGATGCGTTCTTTATTGTAGCTGCACTTGCGGGTTCCGTACTTGGATCTATCCAGTCGGCCTCGCGAGCACTGTTCACAATGTTCGTTCCAAAGAACCGCGAAGCAGAGTTCTTCGGTAGTTATGCTACGGTAGGAAAGGCTTCGGCAATAATCGGCCCGCTGGTGTTCGGGCTGATGTCGGCTTTTTTTCATAGTCAAAGACCCGCTGTCTTGTCTGTAGGGGCGCTATTCGTACTCGGCTTTTTTTCACTTATTCCTGTAAAAATTAGCGCTTCTTAATAAATTACTTTAAGAAAATACCAATTTTATCTTGATTTATAGCGATAATTATAATATTATTAAAAGAAGGAGCACGCAATGAAGGATAAAGTGATAAATGCCCTTGAAAGGATAAGAGAAGGTCTTAAGAGAGAGGGCGGAGATATTGAACTCGTGGATATAAAGGGATCGACAGTTTATGTGAAGCTAATGGGAGCATGCAGTACCTGCCCAATGTCTACCCTTACGATGAAGAACTGGGTTGAGAAGACCCTGAAGCAGGAAGTCCCAGAGGTAGACCAGGTACTGGCGGTTTGATATGAAGGGATACGGAGTGATATTTTGGAGAAAGGCATTGAAGGTGCTGTTACTGATCATTGCGTTCTCGATGACCTCTTCGCTTGTTTTTTCGTCATCAAATAAAAGTACCGTCACGGATATCAGGTATAGTACCAATGAAAAATATACGAGGGTAGTAGTTGAACTTGATAAGAAGGCATCATATGAGCCGAACCTCTTGAAGTTTCCCGACAGGCTGTATTTTGATATCCAGGATACTGATCCGGGGACATTCCATAAAGAGACATTAGAAATAAATGACAATAGTGTAAAGACTGTTCAGGTCTCCGAGTTCGATCAAAAGACCACTCGGGTAGTTCTGAGCCTTGGATCGTATGACGATTATAACATCTATACACTCCAGAGCCCTGACCGTATAGTCATTGACATCAACCATGGTGTGAAGGTAGATGAGTTCATTCCCAGAAAGAAGATAGTGGTTATTGATGCTGGGCACGGCGGGAAGGACCCCGGTGCTATAGGAAGAAGAGGTCTTAAGGAAAAGGATGTTGTGCTTGATGTCTCAAAGCGTGTAAAGGAGATTCTAGAGAGCAAGTATGCTGTAAAGGTATATATGACCCGCGAGTCCGATAAGTTCGTCGAGCTTCGTAGAAGGGCCTCTTATGCAAATTCCATCAAGGCTGATGTATTTATATCGATTCACGCAAATGCAAGCAGAAAGAGAGGATTACGTGGAATAGAGACATGGTTCCTTAACCATACGAATAACCTGGAATACCAGAAGGTAGCGGCGAGAGAGAACGCGATCTCACTGGAAGAGCAGAAGAAATATGAATCGGTCAAGGACCAGATACTGGCCGACCTGGATACCTCGCTTAAGCGGGATACTTCAGGAAGACTGGCAAGATACATTCAAAGTTCGATGATCAAGAACCTGAAAGTAAAATATAAAAGCAGGATTGTTGATCTTGATATTAAGTACGCACGTTTTTACGTCTTATTTACGGATATGCCGTCGGCACTTCTTGAGATAGGTTATATATCCAATCCAAAAGAAGAACTTATGATGAGAAGGACTTCATACAGAAAGGACCTGGCCTTATCCATAGCTAAGGGGATCAATTCATTCCTCTCAACTCTCCCCGACATGCCCAAACTGGCCAGCAGGTAATAGCTTGGCCCCCAGGATCTGTATCGCGGGATATATAGTATTTGCGGCTTCTATATTCTGGATATCTGATCTCATTGTTCTGTCATCCGGTTGTGCTTTAGCTATAGCGCTTGCTATCTTGCTCCCCTACAGAAAGCTTAAGACTGGCTTCGTTCCGATATCCATCTTTCTCTTTATCACTTTCATTACCAATGTTCTATTTTATCCCGGGAGGATAATGTTCGACCTGGGGCCATTTATCATTACAGAGGAAGGTATCCGTATAGCTTCTATTAGGACGATGAGAGTGTTGCTGTTGATATACGGAGCAAAGTTCCTGACTATAGTATCACCCCTTGATGAATCGCTTAATGCCTTGGGAGAGCTTTTGAGGCCGCTCGAGAAGGTGGGATTGCCGATAAGAGAACTGTTCAGAACGATGTCGCTGTCAGTAAAGATACTGCCGATTGTGAAGAGCAGGATACATGAGGAATATAAGTCAAGGATCGCAGAGGGCGAAAGGAAAGGAATGAAAGATAAGGTTTTCATTGTTTATAAGTTCCTGATGCCGGTGTTCCTGCGAAGTATCAGTGATCCGGCATCATTCATTGATGAAAGGGTAACGCCGGGAATGGTGGTCGCTGACGATCGACTTGAAGACGAATAAAAAAAAGTGTAATATGTAATTGACCATTTCTTGTTCAAAGAACATGACATATCGATCCGGGGGTAACATTCATTGATCGAAAGAAGTGACGAAAAGAGAATATTCAGACGATATAAGAGAGAGACGGAGTTTTTGCTTAAGATCGATGCGGAAAGATACAGGTGCAAAACGATCGACTATTCTGCCGATGGACTGTGCCTTCATATACTGGACCGCGCACCCTCATTCCCGCAAGGCAAGGTTATACAAGTAGATATTGAGGAGTACGAGATCGACTTCCTGGGGGAGGTCATCTGGAGCAAGCCGTCACTTCAGGGTTTGATAGTAGGGTTCAGGCGGGTAGGTGCCATAAAGGGTAGTTGTCAGGAGTTCAGGCTCCCTGACATATTGCTCGGATTGCAGAGAAGCATGAAGACAGGGACACTTGTCGTTACATCAGGGTCCAGAGTAACAAAAATATTCATAAAAGGCGGAGATATGGTATTTGCCCGTTCTAACAGGGAAGATGACCGCTTCGGCGAGGTCCTGCTTAAAGAAGGGCAGATATCTCTGGAACAATATTTTGAGGCAAGTGAGCTGTTAAAAAGCACAGGCAACAGACTTGGTGCTGTGCTTATAAAGCTAGGCTACCTTGACGCGACAGATCTAACTAAAGCTGTAAGGCATCAGGTAATGGAAATAATTGTCAGTATATTGATCAGCGATTGCGGTTATTTCGAGTTCGAGGAGGGGCCTTTGACAGCAAATGAGGCTATCACATTGAACCTGAGCGCTGCAAACCTTATATATCATAGTATTAAAAGGATCAATAATTTTCAGTACATACTGCAGGACTTCCCTTCTCTTGATACAGTATTGTGCCTATCTGAGGACCCAATGGACCTGTTCCAGGACCTTGCCCTAGATGATACAGGGAAGGAGATACTTTCGAGAATAGACGGAGAGACACCTATAAGGGATATCCTGACCCCGGAACTTATGAACGATTTTGAGACAATAAAATCGATCTATGCTTTTCTTAGCGCACGGATCATAGTGGAGAGGAAGAAGGACCAGCCCCAGCAGTACGTGACCCCGGAGGAGATCATCAGCGAACCGCTCGCGGAGATCGATCAGGAGTTCGTAAAAATGGTGGATGATATGTATGATATATGCCAGACCGCAAATTATTACAAAGTGCTCGGTGTGAAGTCATATGCGACAACGGATGAGATAAAGAAGGCATATTTTAGTCTTGCCAAGGAGTTCCACCCTGACAGGCATTTCGCCATATCATCGGAGGATACCAAGAGAAAGTTGAACGAAATACTAGGCATTATAACTGAAGCCTATAACGCGTTGTCTGACCTGGAGGAGCGGGAAGAATATGATGAATCGCTTCAGACCGAGCCCGATGAGAACATTGCAGAAGGCGATCTGACCGTTGAACAGGAAGCTGAAAAGAAGTTCGAAGAAGGTCGGTCAAAAATGCTGCACCATTCTTATATAGAGGCAGAGCAGCTTTTTGCTGAAGCTATATCGATCGCCGGGTTCAACGCAAAATATCATTATTACAGAGGGCTTGCTCTTAACAGGCTGTCATTCTACAAGGAAGCATCTAAAGAGCTAAAGGAGGCGGTCAGGCTTGATCCCGACATGACAAACTATCATACTGCACTGGGTTTTACTTTCTATAAACTTGGGTTCAAACAAAGGGCTAAAAGCTCTTTCAGGAAGGCTCTCGATATTTCCCCTTTTAATGAGAAAGCAATAGAAGGTCTGAGAGCGATAGACGGTAATATTGACCTTAGCGACGAAAATGTAGCTGAAACAGGTTAATCTCTCATATTAACGAACTGAAGTGGAATTCCGAGCTCAGCATCTTTTACCATCGATATAACCTTTTGCAGGTCGTCCCTTTTTTTGCCAGAGACCCTGACCTTATCACCCTGTACAGATCCCTGAACCTTCATTTTTGCGTCCTTTATCATCTTCACGATCTTCTTAGCAAGTTCAGTATCGATCCCCTGCTTTAGGGTGATCTTCTGACGTGCCTCTTTACCGGAGATATCAGGTTCGGAGACCTCAAGACAGCTGATATCTATGCCCCTCTTGGTCAGTTTCAGCTTGAGGATCTCGATCATCTGCTTCAAATTGAACTCTGACACAGATGTCATCATTATGTCATCATCAGACCTGTCATAGCGGGAGTTCGTCCCTTTAAAGTCAAAACGATTTGCTACCTCCCTGTTCGCCTGATCGATGGCATTCGTTGCTTCGTGCATATTGATTTCAGATACAATATCAAATGATGGCATTCATCCTCTCCTTGATAAGATATGTCCGTTATTTTACACGGAAAGGTACATCATTAGCAAAGTGGCAGGACACGCTTACGATATTTGACTATACCTTTCCCTTCAGATATTTCTGTCGTTTCTTATCCGGGAACCTCTCAATGGCATATCTCAGCATGGTCCTTGGCATTATTTTATAGTGTTCCTTAAGGAAATCTTCCTCAACCGCTAGATCCCTTTTGCCGATCTCACGGAGCATCCATCCCACCGCCTTGTGGATCAGGTCCTCTTTATCGTGCAAAAGTATTTTTGCGATCTTTAATGTATCTTCAAAGTCACTATTCCCGATAAAGTGTGATGTGGCTATTATAGATATCCTTCTCTCCCACAGGTCCGAAGAACGGGCAAGCTTGTATAGCGGACCTCTACTTCTTACCGATAGGTGATGGCCTAGTATCTTGCCGGCACTTAGATCAACGAGATCCCAGTTATTTATGTACTTTGTACTGCTCAAATATATTTTATATATGTCTTTCTTTACCGAAGGGCCACAGCATGAATATTGATGAACAATTATCAACAGAGCAAGAAGTCTTTCCTCATGTATAGGTGAGCTTAATAAAATTTTGACAGCCTGCATGTCAAGATCCCGGTATTTCTTTGCTACCTTCCTTGTATCGGGGACCTTGACCCCTATAAATATATCTCCCTCTCCATATTCTCCGGGTCCTGTCTTGAAAAACCTCTGTAAAGCCTTAGCCCTGGGCTTGCTTGAGTATTTCCTTAGCTCCTGGCTGACAAGTTCGATGTTCATTAGTGAATTAATGGGCGAAGATTGTCTCCATTTTAGCCTAATGAGGATCTGAAATCAATATTATTGCTAATGATATCTGCCATAATTTAAAATATACATCATTGACTTCCGGGAGATACAGTGATAGATGATGCGGACCTTAAGTACCTTAGGCTGGCAGGCTGTTCTGATGCTGTTATCAGCCATTGCATAATGGTTGCTGAAAAAGCTTTAGAGATAGCAGGAGACATTTCGATACCTGTCGACATGGAACTTATAAAAGCTGGTGCTGTTAACCATGATATAGGCCGGTCAAAGACCTCTGACATAGAACATGCGGTGGTAGGTGCAAACATAGCAAGAGAGATGGGTATGGATGAAAGGGTGGTCAGGATAATAGAGAGGCATATAGGGTCTGGGATTACAAAGGACGAAGCAGAGGAACTTGGATTGCCATCTAAAAATTATATGCCAGAAGCGCCGGAAGAGATGATCGTAGCTTACGCAGATAATCTGGCAAGGAGTGATAGAACAGATTCGTTCGAAAGGTCTTTGACCATGTTTAAGGCCACTCTTGGTGAGCAACATCCCGCTATAGAGAGGTTCATCAAAATGCATGAAAAGATACTATCATGGATATCAGCAGCAAAAGGGAACAAGAAAGCAGAAGGATCGCTATGAGGAACAATCGTTCAATTATAATCATTATTGTATTTATATCATTTCTCACGGTTATGTCTGTACAAGCTGAGGCGTTTAATGTTCCGGAGTGGCTTAAGTATGAACTGAAATGGCTTGGCATAAAGGCCGGGACAGCTACAATGAGCGTCGAGATGAAGGATAGCAACTACGTTATAGAGTCAAGAGCGGAGTCTACAGACTTTATCTCATCATTTTATAAGGTGGATGACCGCATAACCTGTATCGTAGATGGTAGTGGTGGAGAATACGGAAAGGCTATTAACTACCATCTTAAGTTAAGAGAAGGGAGTAGCAGGAAAGACAAAGAGGTCCGCTTCCGACAGGATGAAAAGAAGGCCCTTTACCTGGATCACAGGAAGAAAGAGAAGAAGATTTTCGACATAGTGGAGAACTCATATGATCCTCTTTCAGGGTTCTTTTCACTAAGACGTATGGAGCTGCATGTGGGTAAGCCGGTCATATTGAAGATCTTTGACAGTAAGAAGGTGTGGGATGTGGTCGTCGACATAATTAAAAAGGAAAAAATAAAGGTACGGGCAGGAGAGTTCGATACGATACTAATTAAACCTAACCTGCAATCAGAGGGTATATTCAGCAGCAGGGGGGATATATTCATCTGGGTAACGGATGATCACAGAAAAGTACCGGTGAAGATACAGTTGGAAGCACTTATAGGACACGTTACAGCTGAGCTCAAGGAGATAAAAGACTGATTAATTATTTGCATAATTGTTATAAGGAGGAATAATGCATATAGGAGTGATAGGGACCGGGTATGTAGGACTTGTTACGGGCGCATGTTTTGCTGAGTTCGGAGTATATGTAACATGCATTGATAAGGACCAGAAGAAGGTGAGAGCTTTAAAAAAAGGTGAGATACCATTTTATGAGCCCGGCCTGGATGATCTGGTAAAGAGGAACGTAGAGCAGGGAAGGTTGTCGTTCAGTACTAAGCTTGACGATGCGATAAGATCATCACTTGTGATATTCATAGCGGTCGGTACTCCACCCAGGGGAGACGGGTCAGCCGACCTGAAATATGTGGATGAAGTTGCAAAACAGATGGCTGCACTAATGAAGGATTATAAGGTCATTGTTACGAAAAGTACCGTCCCGGTAGGTACAGGCGAGCGTATCAGAAAGATAATGAAGAAGAACCTCAAGAAGAAAGTGAATTTTGATATCGTGTCTAACCCTGAGTTCCTCAGGGAAGGAGCGGCCATTGAGGATTTCATGAGGCCGGACAGAGTAGTGCTTGGCTCGAACAGTGAGCAGGCCATCGCTATAATGAAGGACCTCTACAGGCCTTTGTATCTTATCGAAACACCTTTCGTTATAACCAATATAGAGACAGCTGAGCTCATTAAATATGCGTCTAATTCTTTTCTTGCAACCAAGATATCCTTCATAAACGAAATGGCGAATCTGTGTGAGCAGGTTGGAGCTGATGTTCATATGGTATCAAAGGGAATGGGGCTTGACGGTAGAATAGGAAGGAAGTTCCTTCACCCGGGTCCCGGTTTCGGTGGATCGTGCTTTCCCAAAGATACGAGGGCTCTTATCCGGATAGGGCAGGACCACGGGGTAGAGATGGACGTTGTTAAAGCCGCGGTGCAGACTAACGAGCAACAAAAGGACAGAATGGTCTCTAAGATAAATCATGCCATGGGTGAACTGAAGGGCGTGAAGATAGGTGTCCTCGGGCTTGCGTTCAAGCCGAACACTAACGACATGCGTGAAGCACCTGCAATACATATAATAGAGGCCCTGATGAACGAAGGGGCCAGGATCAGTGCTTATGATCCTGCAGCTATGGACGATGCTCGTGACGTGTTGCCCTCCGTGAAGTTCGCAAAGGATGCTTACGATGCACTCAGAGGTGCAGATGCTGCATTGATCATAACTGAATGGAACCAGTTCAGGAATCTCGACATGAAGAAGGTCAAAAGTGAGATGAAGAAGAACTATTTCTTTGACCTGAGGAATGTTTATGAACCGGATGTGATGAAGGGGCTTGGGTTCAAATATTACAGCGTAGGAAGAACCTGATAAAAAGGGGAGGACATTGATAGAAACTATTCTGAGACGACAAGGGGCATTCGTTCTCAGGCAATATGAGCTGGCGCATGACGTTATTATCCTTTTTGTAAGAACTTTAAAGGGCTTCAGAAGTGTTTTCTCACCGGCAGGCTTCGAGATTATCCTAAGACAGCTTTATTTTACGGCAGTTCAGCCTGTTCCCATTGTATTTGCGGGCGCGTTTGTAATGGGTGCTGTAATAGTTCATTATATTATCAATTTCTTTACTTCTATCGGGGCCAATGACCAGATAGGGGATTTCATTCTTCTTGTTATAGTTAACGAGCTCTCATCAGCATTCGTTGCAATTATAGTGATGTTAAGGTCTGGCAGCGCCATGATATCTGAGATAGCCCTGATGAAGTTGAACAATGAGTTGAACACGTTAAAGGGATTTAGCATAGACATGTATGAATATTTGATGTTCCCCCGTTTTACGGCTATAGTACTGTCAAATATCATGCTTGCTGTATTTTTCTGCCTGATAGCTCTTATAGGAGGTTTTATATCTTTTGGATACATAAATAACACGCCGTTCAAGGACTATTTGATGAAAATGGCGGCATCAGCCGACATGATGGATTTCATAACTGTATATATCAAGTCTACCGTGTTCGGGTTGATAATAGTTTTTATTTCTATCAGGGATGCCTTAAGTGTTAAACATTCCATCACAGAGGTCCCGGTCAAATTGATCCATGGGCTGGTGCTTCAATTAATGCTCATAGTCTTCTTTGATCTCGTCTATGATATGATTAGATATGGAAATATCTTATAAGGGGAATATACTGGATACAAGTAAGAATATCGAGATAAGCTATCTACATGATAGTGATATCATCGAACTTCTTGAGGCTCTTGCAGATATGGACATCGAAGGTGCAGCACTTCCTTCAAGAATAGGTATTGTATCCAAGTATTATCCTTTTCTGTCTAACTTGAGCATAATCGAGAACATAATCTTACCTCTTGAGTATCATGAACATAACACTAAGAAAGAAGCTATAGAAAAGGTGGAGCAAAGGCTTGAGAGTTTAGGGCTGACAGGTGTCATGCACAGTAGAAAAGAGGCAGTTAATAAGACGGAGCTGTACAGAGCAATGTTTCTCAGAGGGATAGTGCTGAACCCGGAGGTCGTTCTTATGAGCGATTTTAAATACTCTTTGACCCTGAAAGAGTTCAAGGATGTACTTCCTTCTCTTATGGGCGTAATGAATTCCGGTACCCGGATGTGGATCGGGGTCGGTGAGGGCCATGCTTTAGACTGGGGATATGATATGGAGGTAGCTCTTGGCTGCTGAAGGGAAATTCAAACACCTTGAAGTAAAGATCGGGGCTCTGGCGCTACTGGTGATCCTTTTCACGGTAATAGCTCTTCTTTATGTCGGATATCAAAAGGACCTTTTTTCCAAAAAGATAAAGTATTTTGTCTACTCAGAGACCGGTGAAAGACTGTTCGCAGGGATACCGGTCAAGTTCGAAGGGTTCAGGATGGGAGAGGTGTCCAAGGTCGAATTAAGTGAGGACGGTAATATCGTGCTTACTCTGTCGATCCTAAAAAGATATCAGAAGTGGATCAAGAGCGATAGCAGGGTCTTTTTTACCCAGGAAAGCATGATAGGCAATCCATACCTTCATTTCACGACAGGTTCGGCAGATAAGGAACCAATGCAGGAGGAAGCGATATTTATCCTGGAGTTCGAAGGAGGAATTGACGCGTTGATAAAAGAGGCGAAACCCGTGATGGAGGATGTGCGCCGGATAGTAAAGAACATAAGGGTAATCTCTGATAAGCTGAGCATTACAGTCGAAGATGGAAAAGGTGCTATTTCTTATCTCATGTTCGAAGAGGAGAGCAAGGTAAAGATCGACACTATGTTAGATAAGATCATAATTCTGGGTGAGAACGCAAACACTCTTAGCACTGATCTAAACCTTACTGTGAACGAAAGGTTAAACCCGGTACTTGATAATATATCAAAGACCACTCGAGATCTCGACCTGCTGAGAAGAAAGGTCGATCGTACGCTCAACCTTGGAAGCGGACTCTTATTAAAGCTGAACAACACGTGGCCACTCGCACCTAAAGAGGGAGAAAGAAAGGAAAGGCCGGAGCTCCCTAATCCATGAAAAAGATAATGATAATAATGATAGTGATGGCAGGCTTGGTCTCATGCTATACGCCGGGTAAGCTTCCGGATACGATACGCAACCAGGCCCTGGACGAAATGGAGCGATTCAGGCGATCGTTCCTTGAGGGAAGAGTTTGTGATGCTGAACTGTCCCTTGTGAACGCCATCGATATATTTGCACAACTTGATGATATATGCGCTATATCAGATGCGTATATTCAGAAATATCTGTTCTTTTCTTATGTCAAAAAATCGGATGAGACCTTACTTACAAAAGCCGATGAGTTTGCCTCCGTCGGTAAGTGTGCAGAAGAGAAGAGAACCGTAGAAGAGCTTAGGAGGTTAAGTGCCGGCGGAAGTTCTCCTGCAAAACCGGGTAAGTCCCCCAATGATATTTATCATTCGGTAATGCTGAGAAAGGCTGCGAAAGTGCAAAAGGATATAAAATATGTCGAGGGAGCGCTGGAGATAGACCGAAATAACGGATGGACATATTTTATTATACTTGACCTAAATATCCTTAAAGATCTGACAGAGGATGAGGTCGAAAAAGAGAGATTGCAGAAAAGGATCGAGTTTCTAAGCGGCTATATTCAGGATTGCGAATAGCATTTATTATTAATTCTGTATATATAATTGATTCAACCAGAATAGTTCAGTTTATGATGTGATATAATTTTGTTAGTTTCTTGTAGAATTATTGATATCAGACAGTTAAATCGTATACCTATAATGGGGGGTACTATGAATAAGAAATCCTTGAAGCATTCATTCATCTACATTATTCTCTTATTTTCCTTCTTGCTTACAGCATGTGCTACGCATAATATTACGAGGGAAACCAGTCTTGATAAGGATGAAGGGATTTTAATTGCAAAAATCCATTCAAATTCTACTCCTTTTTTCTTTATGATGTATGACGCGGATAGGTCTGGATTCCCTATTGCAGACTTCAGGATTGAAAATCCTGAACACTTAACTGTTATCCCAATCTCGGCCCGTGACTCCTTATACTTGCGGCTAATGAATCGACAATTATATTACGCAGAAGTGAGGGAGATGCTTTTTAAAATAGAACAACAGGTGGCTACCTATGTAGGTGATATCTTTATTGAGTGGACCGATGGCTTTTGGGGTGGAAATGTTAGCATGCAAATATTGGACAGGGAGTCGGAAACAATGGCTGAAGTCAGAGAACAATATCCCTGGTTATTTGATAAATATGAGTATAGAAAAAAAATCCCGGTTAGAAATATTGAAATTGTAGATAAATTCGAAGAGGTTGATGAGTTAAAAAAACTGAAAGAGGAGTTTAAAGATAATGAAAAGAAGTAGATTTGTTATCTTATTATCTTCATTTTTCATATTGTTTACAATTATGATATTTACTGGCTGCGCTACATTTCCTGTAACTGATGTAACTTCTCGGACATTATTAGATGTAGATGAAGGAATATTAATAACAAAAATAAGAACAAATGTAAATAATAGCTATATTTATATTCATGGAAAGGACGAAAAATGGCCATGGGTAAAATTTAAGCCTGTGAAAGCCCCAGAGGACCTCCGAGTAATCAAAATTAAAAGCGGTGAATCGAATTTTAGTAAATTCTTCAGGGGAGATAGCTTTGTATGGGGAGACAGAAATTACTTTTTTATTAAACCTGGAACTATTACTTACGTAGGCGACTTAGTAGTTGAATGGTCATCCGAATCAGGAGGACCTGCGGCTTATATACTTCTAATAGACAGAGAAGATGAGACTGTAGCTGAAGCCAAAGAGAAATATCCCGAAATATTTGAGAAATATCCATATTTTAAAAAAATTCCAAAACAATGTAGTATCGAAAGGGAATAGGCAGTTTCTGGAATCAACTATTTCTTCCTGAACCGTTTAGTTTTGAAATCCCGTAAAAACCCTCTATTTGAGGATAAATCATGCAAGAATCCATGCATGACCGTTTGTGATTAAGTCACTGTAATGACCTTCAAATTAGAATAAGATAAAAAAAGGTTGAATGGTAGAATTTTATATGAGATGATATATATGGGAGGTGAATATGAAAAAGATAATAGTCATATATATAGGCGTTTTGCTTGTCATAGCCTGTTCAAATCAGATACGGCCAGATAGCAAAGGCAAAGAAGCAAGGATAAAGCATTCTTTTTGTTCAACATGCCATATGACCTCGGAGCCTGTTGGCCCGCCACCTGACCTGGCGGGAGACCTTGATACTTCAGACATATGCATATCCTGCCACGATTATGAGGAGAACCATCACCCCAATAATGTTGTGTCATCGGATGAATTTACAGCGCCAGAAGGAAGTACCTTTCCATTATATAATGGCCGTGTGAAATGCCTTACATGCCATGAGGTACATGGCGGTGAGGGTCTCCTGGAGGCCCCGAAACTATTGAGAGGCGGGCCGTATGATGACAGGAGAGCTATCTGCTTTAAGTGTCATTTCAGAGAGAAATATGCCGAGATCTATGTCCACGATATGAAGGATGATAAAGGGGATATTGTTCAGGTTAGGGACAAGCCTGTATGCCTGATGTGCCACTCTGTTGTGCCCGATCCGGGTAAAGACAGGACCAGAGATGTAAAGTTCAGGGCTGACGTGGGTTTCCTGTGCTGGAGATGTCATCCCCCGATGCCCCAGGAGTTCTTCAAGTACCATTTTCTTAACAGGCCGTCCAGAAAGGTATGGCAGAATATGAGGAAGAGCCAGAGGGAGCTTGATGTTGTATTGCCAATAGTTCCCAGGAACAGGATAACATGTTCAACATGTCATAATCCCCATGATTCGGGGGTAATTGTTCATGAGCCGGCTGCGAAAGGAGCTGATGCTCAAGGAAAGCTCAGGTTGCAGCGTAATGTGTTGTGTAATGCATGTCACAGGAAATGACGGGTCAGGAGGAATTTAGTAGTTCCTTCGACCGATAAAGTCCCTGGGTTTGCCGGCGCCTTTGGGAGGACCGACCATGCTATCTTCCTCGAGCAGGTCCATTATCCGGGCAGCACGGTTATAGCCTATCTTGAACTTCCTCTGCATTGAAGAGATAGATATCTCTCCTATCGATTCGGCGTACTCGATTATTCGCTGATACAGTTCATCCTTATCATCAAGATCTGTCTGCTGTTCGACGGTCGCCATCTCCGTTTCTATCTCCCGGATGATAGTGAAGTCAGGGTCCTGCTGCGGTCTTATGAACTCAGTTACTTCCCTTATCTCCTCTTCAGTAATGAAAGGGCCATGGCACCGAATGATCCGTGCTCCGGGCAGTAGCATCAGCATGTCCCCCTTGTCGAGAAGGTGTTCGGCACCGTTAGTATCAAGTATGGTCCTTGAATCGACCTTTGAAGTTACCCTGAAGGCGATACGGGTCGGGAAGTTTGCCTTGATTATTCCTGTGATCACATCTACTGAGGGTCTTTGGGTCGCTATTATCATATGGATACCGGATGCCCTTGCCATTTGAGCGAGCCTTACTATTGCCGACTCAGCTTCGGAAGATGCAGTATACATAAGGTCGGCGAGTTCATCAATTATAATGACAATATACGGTAGCCTCTCATCCTTGTTAACCATTCTGTTATAGCTCTCTATGTTCTTCGCACCCTGTTCGGCGATCATCCTGTACCTCTTCTCCATCTCAAAGACCATCTTCTTCAATGAATCAGTGGCCTCTTTAGGGTTCGTGATCACAGGGCTTATAAGATGAGGGATGTTCTCATAAGCTGACAGCTCTATGAGCTTTGGATCTATCATGAGCATCTTTACCTCATCAGGCGACGCTTTGTATAGGACACTCATTACCATTGAGTTAAGAGAAACGCTCTTACCTGCTCCCGTAGTTCCGGCAACCAGAAGGTGGGGCATGGTAGCCAGGTCTGCTATGATCGGCTGACCGTAGATGTCGACACCTACGGCAATAGAAAGCTTTGAAGCGCTCTTAACGAACTTTGCAGATGATAGTATCTCCCTTATCGATACTATTGACCTTACTCTGTTCGGTACCTCAATGCCTATCGGGCTCTTTCCA
>CP070669.1:1726701-1735449 GCA_020351835.1 Nitrospirota bacterium | reverse complement strand
TAAGCTCCAGTACCTGAACCCGTATGATGTCGTAAGCGGGCCGATAGCAACCTTGAAGCGATATTCTTTTTCAGCCATAGCTCCTCCTATCATATGATTATATACTTGATCTTCTCTGCTGGCAAGAAAAAGAGAGAATGAATGCAAAGTCTTTCATAAGATATTTAATGCTTTTATTTGCTGCATTATGTATAATTATGATTGAAATGTCTTTCCAAAGGGAGGTTGCAACGTTGCACATAGGCCATGACAGTGCCATGACCATTGGCGGAAAGAAACATTTCATACAGACCGAGTATCTATCTACCGGCCGGCCTATGATAATAACAAAGGTCTTCGTCGATGGCACGGTCACCGATACCATAAAGGCCCCCCTACCAAAGAATGCAACCCTGTCCGAAAATGATATCAAAGAAAAGATACAGATCCAGCACGAAGCAATGAGGTCAAAACTTAATCCGGAATCTGCCGATACCACAAGGTCCAAGGCCGAGTACATGAGAAAGATAAGGTGGTTTATCGACAGAGGCAGGTTCGATGAGGCCTATACATTGAATAACGAAGCTCTTTTATTCAATAAGAACAATCCGTTCTTTCAATCTTTTTACGGCTACCTTGATGCTGCAGCAATGAAGAACCATCAGGCAGGGCTCGAGACCTGCAAAAGGGCCCTCGAAAAATATCATGGGGATCCTCGCATCAAGAAGAACAAGGGAGAGTCCTTTCTGCACCTTAATATCGGCAGGGTATACCTGCTTATGGACAATAGAGAATTTGCGGTTGTCAATTTCAGGGAAGGCCTGAAGGTTGATAACCGAAACAGGGATATAATCACAGAGCTTGCCAAGCTTGGCATCAGGCGTCCTCCACCCTTTCGTTTTCTGGCCAGAGAACACTTCCTCAACAAATATATTGGCCTGCTGATGACAAAGATCGGGCTTAGATAAAAAACATCTATATCCTATTTCAAATGCTGTTTTATCAACAATATTAAATATTTAGCCTTCTATGATCGGAAAACCCGCCCTACTTTGCCGGGATAGGACAGCTTTTGAATGCTGGTCTCTTCTTTGAAAGGATGTCTATTAATCTCTTTGCTGCCTTATAGGACAAGCCAAGATCACCAAGCTCCTCGGACAGGTCCTCGGGAGTCCCGTATCATCCCAGATAACCGTTGATCCTTGCTACAGCTGTCGAGTTCATGAAGTCACTGCTATCAGGGTAAATACTTACAAGCTCATCCATAAGAAGGCCTTCACTTCTTAAGCGGAACTTCTGGTGGTAATCTTCCGCTACAGTAAAGCCCTTAAACTCTATGATCTCTGTACGTATCTCTCCTGAGCGCTTAGATGCCTCTTTCTTTAAGCTATCCTTAGCCTGCTTTAACTGTTCCTCGTCATGATAGAACACCGCAGCCTTGTATTGCTTCGAAACTGAACCAGAGGTAGGATCGTGAGCAGACCAGAAGGTCTCGAGAAGTTCCTTATAGGTTAATACAGAAGGATCAAAATCGATCTGTATCGCCTCGGTATGGTCACCCAGCGTGTTATATGTAGGATTTGGCCTGGTCCCCCCCGTGTACCCTACCCTTGTCCTGATAACTCCGGGTATACTCCCGAACTGGGAGTCAGGGCCCCAGAATCAGCCAAGGGCGAACGTAGCCGTTCTGACCTCAGAATGCCTGATCTGATCTATCTGGGGTATGTCCTTATTTGATGGATCTTTTCTGCTCATGCCCCGACCTCCTTCACCATCCAGAACGATCACGACCATTAATATAAAAGCCATTATTATGACCATTAAAGTTCTCAACGCTTAACCTGTCGTTATCATATGATGTCAGGCCTGCAAAGATAAGACGGCTCTACAGCCGTTCTTCCGCACTTCATGCAGAGATATTTTGAGCCTTTCACTGCCTCGCGGATCGAGTCAAGTTCATGACGTTTAGCCATCTTACAGAGATGGTTATCCTCGCGGCAATCATCGCCGCCCTTGCATTCCCTCTTATCCAATTTCTTGTTCATATCTTCATCTCTCTCATCAACTCTATTCCCACCGGCTATTAATAAGAAGGCAGCCAGGTGGGGGGAGAACCTGGCTGCCGCATGAAAGGGTTGAGGAATTTACTCTCTTCAATGGCGGCTGACACTTTCCGCCGAAGTTGCCGGGCGCCTTTTTATATGCGGCTGCCTCGCGGCCTTTTTTTCCTCGATCTAATGATATCAACCGAAATTGAACAGATAATGAATAAATTATGAATTTTTTGTGAATTACGAAAATATGTGACATTGTCACAGAGAACAAACTGAGATAATCGGTATCATAGTGACAGGAAGGAGTAAAAGGTCATAATGATCGAGAAAAGAAAGAAAAGGCGTTTCCCGGCAAGCCAGATGGTAACATCCATCGCTAACACACCTGAAGGCCTTATCTCACAGGTCTGTTTTATCACGGATATCTCTGTGCACGGCCTTCAGATGAGATCAAAAGAGAGCCTGGAGCCGGGCACACCGGTATTATCCATAGTCAGGTTCGTTAACAGGGACGGGGCAGAGGATGAATCAGCTTTGTTCGGTATTGTTTCATGGGTTTACCCTGATGATGGCGCTCATCATGTAGGCATTACCCTCGACGACCCTATTGACCCGGTAAGTGACAGAGGTTTACTTGAGCATTTCATGAAAAGAAGTTTTAACTGATCTCACTCCCTTCGATATTATCGTCTTTACCGCCCATGTCTTGATTTTATAGCCCCCAGCTTATATAATTGCTGAATAATGTGTGTGTTGGGGGAGGGAACTACCCGCCATCACGATCGGGGGAAACGACATGAGGAAGAAAAGAGCCATCATCTATGATGATGAGCCCATGATCCTTGAACTTCTGGGCCAATCCATGGAAATGTTCGATTATGACGTCCTTACTTTTGATAAACCCGTTGTCTGTCCTGTATATAATGATGATGTTGAAACCTGCATGAACGTAAAGCCCTGCGCTGATGTGATGATCACTGACCTGAATATGCCGAAAATGAACGGGATAGAGCTTATAATGAAACAAGCTGCCAGGAACTGCAAGATGGACCGAAGGAACAAAGCTGTTATGTCAGGCAACCCCTCTGATGACCATCGACGAGAGATCAAAGCATTGGAACTCGTCCTTATAGAAAAACCCTTCTCGTTCTCGACCATCAGTAACTGGCTGAATGAGTGTGAAAAGAGTATCGACCTTGATGTCCCTGTCGGGGTGATCAGATTGCATAAGAGGAAGATGACAAATATAGATATCAAGTATATGATACCGTCTTGCAATGGATCGTACGAGGCAACAGTTACCAACATCAGTGCCTGTGGCTTATGCATAAACACTATGGGACCGATAGTAAACGAAGAGACCATTAAGATATCTACTGAATTGCCTACTTCGTGTCAGGAAGCAACCGTCAAGTGGGTCAATATTCAACCTGATTCATCGGTGCTTGCAGGATTAAGCTGCTGTTAGCATTTATCACAAAGGCTATCTGCCTTCCCATTTGATCGCTCTTGCATAGAACTCAAACATCTTTTCCCTTCTTCTGAACTCATTTGAGTGTACAGACCTTCTTCCGGAAGTTCCCGATATGCCTATATCGGCATGAAGCATCTCATGGTAAACAACGAAAGCAAGGTAATATTTTGGAACACTCCTGCTATCAAGTATGGAATTTATCCTTATAATATCATCTGATTCAACATAACTGCCCAGTGTCCTCGACCTCGCGTATCTCCTCGGTCCTTTAGGGCCCCATGATATTTTCGATTTGATCCTGTTATTAAAGTAACAGGCGTTAATATTGTCAAATACGGACCTCAGATCATGGTGCTTTCCCCTGGTCCTTATCTTAAGTCTTCTCGAAGGCCCTCTCACGATCTGCGATCCGTTGTCCTTGATGAACCCGGATAGGACAGGGGCCTTACCGTTCTTACCTTTTATGAATAAAGCGATCTCGTCCAGCACATCGGTCCCTGCGGTCAGGAACATCCTGTGAAGCCTGAGAATTATCTTTTCGGTCTCATACCTGTATGAGATCATGCTTGATGTATTGTCCGTAATCTTGAGCAGTATCTTTCTGTTCACCTTGCTTTCAAGATACCGGCTGATATCGACACGGTCCGGGAATGCGAGCTCGAGCTGATACATATAATAATATACACAACTTAGGTTCGATAGTCCCATATAGCACACCAGGACTATTGCTTTTTTCTGCGTAATGTTTTATAAAAAAGAACCAGCCTTCGTTATTATATAAACCCGGTTTCTTTGATTAGTTAATTTCACGGAGTGTGCTATGCCAATATTAAGAGGACATCATCTTATATGCCTCCATTTTTTCAATGGAGAGGGGTATGACAGGTCTTTCATAGATAACCTAAGGAATGTGATTTCTCAAGCATCCGATGAGAGCATAACCATTACTTCAGAAGCTGATGATGTTTGCGGCTCCTGTCCCTGGCTTAAAAAAGGGAAATGCGAGCAGAACAAAAGCTCGGAGGATCATGTAAGGGATATGGACTCTACAGCCCTTGAGCTGCTTTTGCTGGAAGATGGAGAGTCAAAAAGCTGGAGCAACATTCGTGACAGGATCCCCGATATATTCTCGCAATGGTATAACATGTACTGCATGGACTGTGGATGGAACTTAACCTGCGAGAAGAACGAGTTCTACGAAACGCTCGAAGAAGGGCTTTGAGCCATCAGATCTAAGTGATCCAACAGGATCTCTCATGATAGACCTTGCCGAAAAGAGAGTTCTGGGCAGAACAGGGCTTAAGGTAAGCCGGCTTGGCCTGGCCGGTGGCTACGGCATATCCGCCAAGAGCGTTGAGAAGGCATACCATGATCACGGCATCAATTACTTCTTCTGGAGCTCACCAAGAAAACGCGGTATGAGGGACGGCCTTCGAAGCCTTGCCAGAACAGAACGTGATAATATCATCATAGTCCTGCAATCTTATGATCATATCGGCATTACCGTTAAGCATTCAATAACAAAGGGGATGAAGGCACTGGGTGTTGAACGTGTTGATGTAGCAATGCTCGGATGGCATAACTGGTATCCCCCGAAAAAACTTATAAAGGAATCTCTCGAGCTTGTCAACTCAGGGCTTGTAGGTTATATCTCTATGTCAGGCCATAATCGAAAGCTTTTCGGCGAGATAGCAAAGCGCTCTGATAATCCTATCGATATTTTCATGGTCAGATACAATGCCGCTCATCGCGGCGCTGAAAAGGACATATTTCCATACCTTCCCGATAGTAACAGACCCGGTCTTACAACCTATACTGCTACATGCTGGGGCAAGCTGCTCGACCGCAAGAAAATGCCTGATGGAGAGAGACCGCTAACAGCTGATGAGTGTTACCGTTTCGTCCTGTCCGACCCTCATGTAGACCTGTGCATGATTGGACCGGCAAATGATGCAGAGATGGTCGAAGGCCTTAAGGCTCTCGACTCGGGCCCGCTAACAGAAGAGGAGATGGAGAGGATAAAAAGAATAGGTGATCATGTACATGGCGGATCACGTTAATTACTATTGAAGATCAAATCCGGCGACCTTACCGCTTGACAATGTTATACTGCCGAGTAGCTCGTATCTCACACCTTTGAGCTCAACCCTCCAGATGTATTCCGTCATTCCCGCCCTTTTTATCGCGCCAAGGTATTTCAGTTTATAACCCTTCTCCAATCGCCTCTGGTGCTGCATCTTCAGTGAATCAAAAGTGAACTTGTCCATAAGGGACCTGAACGCCTGGTTACCGTTAGTAAGAAATCTTTGATGGTGGCCGTCCTTAACGGCCTCTACCTGAATGCGCATAAGTCGCTCTGCATCTCCGGGAGCCTTTT
The DNA here is from genome assembly GCA_020351835.1 of Nitrospirota bacterium. Classification (GTDB taxonomy): domain Bacteria; phylum Nitrospirota; class Thermodesulfovibrionia; order Thermodesulfovibrionales; family BMS3Bbin05; genus BMS3Bbin05. Next base: position 1,729,565 of record CP070669.1, on the reverse strand, counting down.
CTGATGCAAACACATCCATAGCTAACATAAAAAAAATGATTACAATACCGGTTAAATAATATTTCTTTCTCATTCGTTTCACAACTCCTCCTGTCAGAACAGAATAACGATCTTACCGCGCGCCCTTCCGCCCTTGCTGTATGTAAGAGCATCCGCTATCTCTGAGAAAGGGAACTCCTTGTCGATAACCGGTTTTACCTTACCGGAATCGATCATGGAAGTGATCCAGTCGAGGTCCTCCTTGCTCGATCTCACCATAATAACCCTGGCCTTCTTGCCGCCGGTAAAAGAGGTCAATAATATCGAAAGAATATCCCCCGGGGAAGGGACTGTGGTCACATAAACACCTTTTGATGACAATGCCGGCTTGCATTCAGAATAAGACCTGTTCGCAACAGCGTCAAAGATTATGCTGTAGCTTTCCACGTTTGCCGTGAAGTCATTTTTTTCATAGTCCAATACCTCGTCTGCCCCGAGAGAACTGACCATTTCTGCATTTCTTGAGCTGCACACTGCTGTCACGTTTGAACCGTATGCCTTGGCAAGCTGAACAGCAAAAGTGCCGACCCCTCCGGAAGCACCATTAATGAGTACCTTTCTTTCTTTACTTATTCCCGCCTTGTCTCTCAATGCCTGCAGTGCTGTAAGTGACGCAAGCGGCACAGCTGCAGCTTCAATCATTGAAATGGACTTAGGTGCTTTAGCTACAATACCGGCCGGCACTGTTATATATTCAGCAAAGGTCCCGCCTCGATTTGTAACCCTTGAATAAACCGCATCTCCTACCTGGAGACCCGATACATTCTTCCCCACCGTGACCACTTCTCCGGATACATCAAATCCAAGTATAGATATCCTAGGTCGCATCAGACCGCTCATGAACCTCAGCTGTCCCGAGAGTATCTTCCAGTCAAGTGGATTAACTGAGGCCGCATGAGCCTTTATAAGAACCTCATCTTCCCTTACTTCAGGTTGTTCTACCTCTATAATGCTAAGTTTATCTGTCCCGCCATACTCATGGAAAACCGCAGCTTTCATTTCATATCTCCCTGCATGTATGGATTATACATCAGAGAAGATAGCCTATCAAGATGATACTATTGACCGAACATGCCAACCGGCCTTAATGTTAAAATGTCAGTAACTCTGAAATATATAAATTGACATAAGGAGGAGAGCGGATGGCAAAAGATAAAGAATATACATGCGGCCTGTGCGGAGGTGTATGGCAAAAGAATGGTGCTACAAATTGCTGGAGCGGAGACCCTGAAAAAAGGCCTGCAAAACCTGCATATTGTCCGACCAATGAGAACGAAGAGCTTATAAACAGTTCGTTCGCGCTCCTAACGGATAATAGTGAGGATGCAAAGATAGCCCGGGTAGCAGCACGTGTCGAGGGTATGTGCTACCAGCCTGTTCCGGGCACGGACATAATCAATGCGAGGTGGACTCGCATAGAGGACACTATTGCTTTTGCAAAATTAATGGACTATAAGAAGATCGGGATAGCAACATGCATAGGCATGCTTGATGAAACGAATAAGCTGGCAAATATCCTAAAGGCTCAAGGCCTTACCCCTATGAGCGTATGCTGTAAGACAGGCAGTTTCGACAAGATAGAGTTAGGGTTTGATGAATCGGTAAAGGTTAGACCCGGGACTTTCGAGCCCGCGTGCAACCCTGTAGCACAGGCAAGGCTTCTGAATGAGGCAGGTACCGACATGAACCTGATAGTAGGCCTCTGTGTCGGCCACGATATGCTATTCACTAAGTATTCAGATGCACCGGTCTCGACTATCGTGGTCAAAGACCGCGTAACGGGCCATAATCCGGTGAGCGTTCTGTACGGCCAGAACTTCTACTATAAAAGACTGCAGTCCCAGCAGGTTGACGTGGGGGATCAAGGCAGATAGAGTGCTATGTTAACAATATATAATTTCGGATATAAGAGTTTGATATACCTACATTTTTACAAGAGATAGAATATAAAGATCGATCGTAATTGCTTCCATTACAAGCAGTACGGAGACAATGGTTGGCACTAATGCTGGACTCAAAAAATCTCTTTTTCTTTTCCTATAGTAGGTTATCATTTCGGCCAACATTAAAGCGGAGGCAGATAATGGGGACAACAGGAAAAGTATGACAAGAATCGTAAATCCGTTATCTAAATGATTAAAACCGAAGATCAGATCATATTTGCCACCAAAAAAAAGAAATACCAGCAACTGCGGAATGACATAAGCTACGATCCTGAATTTCCTCATAAGACCATTATAAGTTAATTACGGATCTTACCTGAATGTCTCTTTATATGTTCCTGCCCTTTTGAGAATACTCTCCATCTCTTCTATTGTTATCAAGTTCTTGTCGTAGGTAACTGTATTTATTTCTGTAAACCCCCTCCAGCCACTGGTGACTTTCTTAACTCCCTTCTGCCCTTCCAGGGCAGCCTTACCTACGTCGTATCACTTTACACCGAACACTGCAGTTGTTTCATTATTTTCAGCAAATACATATGTTGGCATCATTGCGTTCATGACCACCAACATCATTAACACGATAATAATTAAAGAACGCCTCGTTACCATCACTATATCCTCCTGACTTACTTATTTGCTATGGTCGACTATATAATCTACGGCAGCCTTTATTTCATCATCACTCAGGTCAGGTCTGCCGCCTCTTGCCGGCATGAACCCCGATCTTCCTTTAAATCCTTTTATGGAGTGCTCATACAGTACTGCCTTTCCCTGATCAATACGTGATACCCATGCATCCTTATCTCCAAGTTTAGGGCTGCCTGATATACCTGTTTTGTGGCATACGAAGCACACCTTATCATATACTGCCTTGCCGTCCAT
>CP070669.1:1685467-1726601 GCA_020351835.1 Nitrospirota bacterium | reverse complement strand
CTTTTTGAGGCTTCTTCCTTTTCTCCTGCTCCTTCATCTTCTTGACGATGGACTCGACTGTAACAGGAATAAGGAGTATTATCGATGAAAAGACGAGTGATAGAGCTATTATGTAGGCACCCGGGACAGAAAGGAACTTCCTTAGTATCGTTCCCACTGTAAGTCCCACGAGCCCTGTCGCTGTAGCATGAAGTTCAAGATCGAAGTTATCATTGGCCAGGGACATGATTATAGAAACGGCTATCATAAGAAGGGTTATGCCTGCCATTTTTACTCTGTACTTCTTAAGTCCCAGCAACCTGTTCGTCCCGTATATAACGAATGCTACCGGAACAAGGTATGCTGCTATCCCTACGAGATTAAAGAGCGTATCAGAGATATAGGCTCCAAAAATGCCGCCCCAGTTCTTGATCTCCTGGGTCGTATATGTAAACGGGGAGCGGTCCCAGCTCGAATGGGTCAGTAGTATAAGAATGGAAAATATACCGGCAAGTATAGAGGTGATACCTATTATCTCTTCTGCTTTTCTCTTTATCCCTTCAGCCATAATGAAATAATTATCACAAATCCCAGTGCTATTCTATAATAAACAAATGTGTTAAGCGAATATTTCCTGAAAAAACCTATCAGGAACTTTATGGCAAGAAAACCTGCTATTCCTGAAGACATTACACCTGCCATTATTATCTTCATATTATAGTCCGATTCCGACCCTAAAATCTTAAACATGTGAAGAAAGGTTGCCCCGGCTATTATGGGAGTGGACATCAGAAAGGAGAAACGGGCAGAGTTCTCCCTTTCTATATTTCTGAATAGGCCGGCTGAGATTGTAATCCCCGATCGGGAGACCCCCGGGATAAGAGCAAATATCTGAGCAAAACCAATGATAAATGCATCGGTAATTGTCAGTGTATTCATCTCTCTCGAGTTTTTGTTCCTTTCAGCCATCCACATTACAAAAGAGAACAGTATAAGGGCTCCTGCTATGAGCGCGGGGCTTCTGAAGCTGCTCTCTATAATATCGCTCAAAAAAAAGCCTGCTATTCCCGCCGGTATAGTATCTATTATGAGCAAAAGCAAAAGCCTTCTGTTGGATGTGAACATCTTTATCCAGTCCTTCCTGAAATATACTATGACGGCAAAAAGGGTGCCTATATGAAGTGCGATATCAAAACTAAGTGTATCAACCGTACCGCCGATCTCGAAGAACCATGTGAACAGGATAAGATGAGCTGTACTGCTAACCGGAAAGTACTCTGTCAGCCCCTGAATGATACCTAGAATGATCGCTTCAAGCAAGCCCTCAAACCTCCATTATTATAGGAATGATCATCGGTCTCTGTTTGAAGGTCTGTTTTATCTTCTTTTTAGCAAGGCTTCTTACTTTCTCCTTCAAGACAGAAGCGTCCTTTACAATCTCCGGTTCCATATCACCGATCGTATTTGCGATGAAATCCTTAAGGTCCTTGTTAATGAAGTCCGATGAGCTGTCCACTACAAAGCCACGGGTAATAATATCAGGTTCGTTTATTATCCTTCCACTTAACTTTTCTACCGATAACAATATAATTATTATTCCATCCTGAGCGAGACGCCATCTGTCCCTCAGGACCATATCGGCCACATCACCAAGGCTTTTCCCATCGATGAATATCCTGCCGCTGGTGACCTTTCCGTTGATCTCAGCCGATCCCTCACCAACCTGCAATACATCCCCGTTCTCCATTATGAAGATGTTCTCGGCGGGTATGCCCGATTTGCTGGCGAGTTTGCTGTGGTAGACAAGATGCCTGTACTCCCCATGAATAGGGATGAAGTACTTTGGCTTCACCATATTTATCATTAGCTTAAGTTCCTCTTTGGATGCGTGTCCTGATACATGTACCTCAGACACCTTTTCATAAATAACGTCAGCCCCTCGGCTGAACAAATGGTTTATTATCCTGCCTATCGATCTTTCGTTGCCGGGGATCATCTTGGCGGATAGTATTACAGTATCATTCTCTTTGATCTTGATATGTTTATGTTCATCGATAGCTATGCGTGAGAGGACGCTCATAGGTTCTCCCTGGCTGCCGGTAGTAAGAATGGTCACCTTATCATCGTCAAGTGTCTTGAGCCTTTCCAGAGATAACCATGTCTCCTCGGGGATCTTCAGGTATCCGAGATCAAGTGCGATCTGTGCATTGGTAACAAGGCTCTTTCCGCACAGAATGACCTTCCTTCCGTACTTCACTGAAACATCAATTGCCTGCTGTATCCTGTGAATGTTAGATGCAAAAGTGGCAATTATGAGCCGGCCGTCAGTGGAAGAGAATATGTTCTCAAAGGCCCTGCGGACCTCTTTCTCCGAGTATGTGAACCCTCCTTTTTCAGCATTCGTACTATCTGATAGCAGTATTAAAGTTCCCTTCTCACCATATTCTGTGAACTTATGAAAGTCCATCAACTCTCCGTCAACCGGTGTCGGGTCAAGCTTAAAGTCTGCCGTGTGTACTATGTTTCCGATAGGTGTTTGAATACCAAGACCGACACCGTCAACTATACTGTGTGTAACCCTTATGAACTCTACCTTGAAGGCACCTATCTCAACAATATCTCTGGGCTTGATCGGATTCAGATCGGTTTTAGTTATTTCATGCTCCCTCAGCTTGCCCTTTATTATGCCTATAGTAAGCGGTGTAGCATAAACCGGGATATCTAATCCTATTTCCTTAAGCACAAAAGGGAGGGCCCCCGTATGGTCCTCGTGTCCGTGTGTTATTATTATCGCTTTTATCTTGTCTGCATTATCCTTGAGGTAGGTAAGGTCCGGGATGACATAGTCTATTCCGAGCATATCCTCTTCGGGAAACATTAGGCCGGTATCCACGACAATAATATCATCAAGATACCTGAAGACCGTCATGTTCATGCCGATCTCCTCTAACCCACCTATCGGAATTATGGAGAGGGGTTTAGACATCAAGGGTTACTTTACGAGAAACTCCATAAGAGCCTTTTGAGAATGCAGGCGGTTCTCGGCCTGGTCAAATACCGCGCTGTTTGGACCATCCATGACCTCATCGGTTATCTCTTCTCCTCTGTGAGCAGGAAGGCAATGAAGCACTGTGACGTCTCTGTTAGAACATGATAAAAGGTCCGAATTTATCTGATATCCTTTAAGCCTGTCCTTCTTAGCCTCAGATTCGGCTTCCTGCCCCATCGATACCCAAACGTCGGTGTAAATGACATCGGCTTTACCGGCGGCCTCTCTTGGGTCTCTGAGCACTATAATATCGCCTTTGTTCTCACGCGCGTAATCAAGTACCTCATATGACGGTTCATGGCCTTCCGGACATGCTATGACGAGCTCAAATCCAAGTATGGACGCCGCTTCTATAAGGGAGTTCGTGACATTATTCACGTCTCCTATATATGCGACCCTTATTCCCTCTATCTTGCCCTTACGCTCCTTTATGGTCATAAGGTCCGCAAGTATCTGGCATGGATGATGGTCATCCGATAGACCATTTATAACAGGGATGGTAGAGTTCTCAGCGAACTCGGCTATCCTGTCATGGCCGAAAGTCCTTATTATTATCGCATGAAGATACCTCGAGAGCACCTTTGCTGTATCCGAGATCGTCTCACCTCTGCCCAGCTGTATCTCTTTAGGGTTAAGGGATATGGACTGGCCGCCGAGCTGGTATATCCCGACCTCGAACGAAACCCTTGTCCTGGTGGATGATTTCTCGAAGATCAAACCTACGCTCTTCCCTATTAAAGGGCATGCGGACGCATCTTTGCCTGACTTAAGCTCTATAGCCCTGTCGATAAGTGCTGATATCTCATCCTTTGTCAGGTCACTTACCCTAAGAAAGTCTCTTTTCATTGAAGCCTCCCGAACATCTCATCAAGCACATCAATGAGCTTGTCTATCTCATGCTCAGATACTATCAGTGGTGGAGCAAAACGTAAAGTGCTTCCGGCCGTACAGTTAATAAGAAAGCCTCTTTTAAGGCATTCCTCTACTATTGGGCCACAGTCCCTGTTGATCTCCACGCCTATCAGTAGGCCTTTGCCGCGTACATGAAGTATCAGGCTCGGGAACTCCTTCTTGAGCTCTGTCAGGCGCTTTTTCATATACTCACCAAGCCTGTTGCATTCTTCAAGGAGTATTCCGTCCTCCATTATGGCTTCTATTGTTGCAAGTGCGGATGCGCATACAAGAGGGTTTCCCCCGAACGTTGATCCGTGACTTCCGGGGACGAAAGAGGAAGCTATATCCTTTTTAGCGAGCATCGCTCCTATCGGGACACCTCCGCCAAGTCCTTTGCCGAGTGTCATGATATCCGGCTCTATCTCATAGTGCTCATAAGCAAAGAGCTTCCCTGTTCTTCCTATACCTGTCTGTACTTCATCCAGTATTAAAAGTACATCGTTATCGGAACATATCTTACGCGCTTCTTTCAGGTATTCAACTGTTGCCGGTCTTACACCGCCTTCTCCCTGGATTGGTTCAAGCAGGACTGCACAAGTGTTCTCTGATACTGCCGAAGCGAGGTCCTCTATGTTATTGAACTCCACATTCACAAATCCCGGGGTAAGAGGTTCGAACCCTTTCTTTAACTTATCCTGCCCTGTGGCTGAGAGGGTAGTGATAGTTCGCCCATGAAAGGAATTGGTCGCAGTGATGATCTCGATCTTATAATCGCCATGGTGTTCTTTGGCGTACTTTCTTGCCAGTTTTATTGCTGCTTCATTTGCTTCAGCTCCTGAATTACAAAAGAAGACCTGGTCCGCAAAAGAGAGTTCAACCAGTACCTTTGCAAGTTCTATCTGAGGTTCTATATTGTACAGGTTAGATACATGGATAAGGCGCTGTGCCTGCTTCTGCAGTGCAATAACTATCTTGGGATGACAGTGGCCAAGAACATTTACCGATACACCGCCGAGAAAATCGATGTACTCATTTCCGTTTATATCCCATACGCGCGTACCCCGGCCCTTTCGAAGCACGATCGGCGCTCTGTTATATGTGTTCATCAGATAACGGTTACTGTCTTCCAGCATATGCTTAATGTTCATCATACATAATAATAGAATATTTGCTTGAAAATCAAAGAATTGAAAGGTTGCCGGCCGTAACTAACTTATCTCAGTGATCATCGCCGCAAGAAGGGGGAGGTTGATCTCATGATGCCCCGAAATAAAGTACGACCTCCCGCCCTTCAACGTTGGACGGGTAAGTACGTTCTCGACGGCCCTGTACTGCTTTATGAAGTCCATCGTAACGGTAGTTATGTCATTCACCCTGTTGCCCAGGTTCCTTGCAACAGTCAGCGCCTTAAGGAAAACCTCGGGTATTATTACTGCCGATCCCAGATTCAGGAAGACACCGCCGTCCAGGTCACTCACAACAGAGGTAAGAAGCCGGAAGTCGCGCATGCTTCCTTCTCCGATAGATGATCCATCCGCTTCAGGATGCATATGTATGATATCGGTCCCAAGGGCGACATGTATACAGGCCGGGATTCCTTCCTCATGGGCGGCCCTTAAAATGCTCAGATCCCTGTGCCTGAAACTCTTTCCGGAGCTTATGAACTCTCCTATAGACCCTCCAAGTCCAAGACCTTTCTTTACGCCTCTCGATATTGCTCTGTTCAGGAGTTTGCCGGTCTCTTCAGCCATTCCGAAAGTTCCTCTGTTAAGCTCTCTTGCCACTTCTTCTGATGTTTTCCCGAGATATGACATCTCGAAATCATGCACGATCGTTGCACCATTGGTAGACAGCGCTGTGATAATACCATTCTTAATAAGGGATATTATTATAGGGGAAAGGCCTACCTTGATAGGATGGGCTCCCATGGCAAGAATTACCGGCTTGCCATTATTCCTGGCAGAAACGATCGATTCAGCTACCTCTCTGATGCCCTTTGCCGCAAGGATAGGAGGAAGAGATACCATAAAATCTCTGAATGTACCACCTTTATCAAACACCGAGGCAGTCTGGGAACCCTTCACCTTGCTCTTCCTTTTGCTGAGGGAATACCTCTTTATCTTGTTGAATGAAAGCGGCCTGTATTTCTTCATTAAGTGTCCCTTTATAAAGGAAAATACGATCTAGAGGATTTTAGCATAAACTTGATTTTTTGTGTATTAGTATGGTTAAATCTCAGGTACGCTTTTGCCGGTTAGTAAACCTGGATGGCATAAGTATTATAGATATCTTTAAGGAGTAATTGAATAATGGCAAACAAACCTGTAAAGAAGAACCTGTCGGCAGAAAAGAGGGTCAGACAGTCGAGGAAGCGCCATGAGAGAAATCAGGCGGTAAGAAATGCTGTAAAGACACTGACCAAGAAGTTCAACGAGGCACTGGTAAGCAGCGACAAGGACAGTGTTCAGGAAGTATACGGCAAGGTAATAAAGCTTCTTAACAAGGCGTCTTCAAAAGGGATAATTCACAGGAACAACGCTTCTCGCCGAATTTCCAATATTTCGAAGAAACTTCACAAGTTCATTAGCGACCAAGCAGCTTAGTTATCAGCAGTTCTGTAGGATAATAGGTTCCGGTAGACTTGTTCACCGTGTCCGCATCCAGCAGGGCCTTGAAGTGATCAATTAATGTCCTGTTAGGCCTCTTCCCTTTTAACTTTGCTATCTGCCAGTTGATAGCCCCCATAAGCATGTTAGGGTCTGCCCCGCTTATCTCTCCTGCCAGTGAGAAAGCCTTTTTCTTGTTCCCTGATGCAATTGCCCTGGTCAGGTCGAAGGTATCGATCCCTGCTTCTCCGTAGATCAGATCACCTATATCCTTGAGGTCGATAGTATCTTTTCCAAGTAAAGAGAGCTTGGTCAGCTCGGATGATATAAGACCTGCATCACTGTTAAGGATCTCTAAAAGGTACTCTGTCGCCTGAGTGCTCAATTTTATCCCAATTCCGGAAGCATATGACACGATCCAGGTTCTCAGCTCACCAGGTGAAAGGTCAAGGGATATTTTCATGCTGGAGGATGATATCTCTCTGAACGATGCCTTGGGCTTGCCGTTATAGAACATGAAAAGTGTTGAAGAATCCGAAGGATCGGCAAGATATTGCTCTAACGGTTCGAGGTCGGCCTTCTTCAGCTTCTGAAGGTTCTGGATAATGACGATCTTGCTCTCTGAAAAGAACGAAAAAGTATTAAGGCTGTCCAGGACCTCTTTCAGGGAAACCTTGCTCCCTGACGCCGGGTCCAGGTCATAAATGTTCAGACCGAAGTCCCGCTTTTCATCTGATATACCGCTTTTTATGATACGTTCCGCTTCTTTTATGAAGAAAGGCTCAATGCCATGAAGAAAGTATGCTCTGCTGAACATACCTTTCTTATGCTCTTTAAGAAAACTATTAAAGCTCATTTATAGATCACCTCGCTCACTATCCTGTTGGCAAATGACCCCAGTGCTCGCTCTGTCGCAAGCTCTTTAAATGATATTATGCTGTTAATGTCCGTCTCTGCCGTAAAGGACTCAATAAAAGGGGACCTTACATTGATCAATTTCAGCTCAAAGCCGTCCGGTCCGGTCAAGACGATGTCAGCCATGATCACAACCTCGTATTCTCTGGAGAACTGGTCCTTTTCAGAAACTACTTTCAGGTCGAAATTCGTGATCGTACCTGTTATCCTGTGGGCGGCCGTATTCTTTATTAGAAATCCCTGTTTTGAAAGCTCATCTGTAAGCTTTATTTCAAGGATGTCCTCGATGTCAGGTTCGAAAGTCCTGTTCTGGACCGTTCCAATTTCTATCTCCCTGTAAGGAAGTTCAGACACTTTTCTTATTGAATATCCGCATGAGAACAGAAGAGAAACAATTATCAGGATAGATACTTTTTTCATATTACTATGCTAACAAGCTTTCCCTTGACGACGATAACCTTTTTTATTTCTTTATCGCCAATGAACTCTTTTGTTTTTTGGTCGCTAAGAGCGATCTCTTTAAGTTCCTCGTCCTCGAGGCCGGCTGTGACCATGATCTTTGCCCGGACTTTACCGTTCACCTGAACCACCAGCTCAACTTCATTAGCTACAGCAAGCTCATCGTTCCATTCAGGCCATCTCTGCTCAAAGACACTGCCACTTTCTCCCGATCCATGCCAGAGCTCTTCAGCCACGTGAGGGGCAAATGGTGCTATTAGAAGTATCAATGTTCTCAAGGTAAACCCGATCCCGGTATCTACCTTCGATCCCTTTGCCTTTACCGATACGACCTCGTTGAGCAGCTCCATCATGGCAGCAATAGCAGTGTTAAAATGAAAGGCCCTCTCGATATCCCCCGTAACCTTCTTGATAGTCCGGTGGGTCTTACGTAAAAGGGCAGAATCGGTGTCCATATTTTCGGTAGATGCTCTAAGCTGGTCTTTTAACTCATATGAAGTGTTCCATAAGCGATTAATGAACCTGAAAGCACCGTCAACCCCCTGTTCTGACCATTCAAGGTCCTTCTCAGGAGGTGCCGCGAAAAGGGAGAACAATCTTGAAGTGTCAGCACCGTAATCTCTTATCAGATGCTCCGGGTCTATAACGTTCTTCTTTGACTTTGACATCTTCTCGACCCGCCCCTTTTGTATCTCTGATCCACACTGCTTACATTTGGCGTTCTCTGCTTCCTCCTGGAACAACCAACCGTGGTCGGGGCATTTGATCGTCTCTTTGCAGACCATGCCCTGGGTAAGCAGGTTTGTGAACGGTTCATCAATGTCTACGATACCCATGTCCTTTAATACCTTTGTGAAGAACCTTGAATATAGAAGGTGAAGTACGGCATGTTCTATCCCACCGATGTACTGGTCTACAGGCATCCAGTATGATATGTTCTCTTTATTTAGAGCCTCTTCGCTCTTCTTCGAGCAATAGCGGATGAAGTACCAGGACGAGTCCATAAAGGTATCCATCGTATCCGTCTCGCGCCTGGCATTACCCCCGCAACCCGGGCATATGACATCCACAAACTCCTTTACATCGGCAAGCGGCGACCTTCCCATTACTTCGAGTGATACCTCTTCGGGAAGCACAACAGGAAGATCATTCTCAGGTACAGGGACTATACCGCACTTATCGCAATATATCATCGGGATTGGAGTGCCCCAGTATCTTTGCCTTGAGATACCCCAGTCCCTGAGCCTGTAGTTGACCTTTCTTGTCCCCATTCCCTCAGCTTCTATGAACTCAGCGATCTTTTCCTTTGCGATATCGCTTTTTAGTCCTGTGAACTGATCCGAGTTTATGAGTGTGCCCCCTGTCTCGAAGGCCTCCTCAAGGGCTGCTTCTGAAGGTTTGCCGTCAGGAGATATGACCTCCCTTATGGGGATGCCATATTTCTTTGCGGTATCAAAGTCCCTCTGGTCATGGGCCGGTACAGACATTATCGCACCTGTACCGTATTCCATTAATACGAAATTAGCGACCGTTATAGGTATCTTTTCATTATTGAGCGGGTTGATAGCGGACCTGTCGGTTAACAGTATGATCTTTTCGTCGGGGTCTTCCCCCGCATTTTTCATATCATCAAGTTTTTTGTGATCTTCAATAAGTTCACGGCTCATGGGGTGGTCCGGGGCAAGACACATAAAGGTTACACCGTACAAAGTGTCGGGTCTTGTTGTGAATATCCTTAGTTTATCATCAGAACCCTCGACACCGAAGTCCACCTCAACGCCTTCACTTCTACCTATCCAGTTTCTCTGCATAGTCAGAACACTATCGGGCCACCCGGTGAGTCTATCGCAGTCGTTCAACAGTCTATCGGCATAGTCGGTTATCTTGAAGAACCACTGTTCCAGCTCTTTTTCCTCGACCTCGTTGTCGCAGCGCCAGCATTTGTTCTCTATTACCTGCTCATTCGCAAGAACTGTCGAGCATGTCTCACACCAGTTGACAGGAGATGACTTCTTGTATGCAAGACCCTTTTCGTACATCTTTATGAAGAACCACTGGTTCCACCTGTAGTAATCGGGGTGGCACGTTGTTACCTCTCTGTCCCAGTCATAGCTCAATCCCATTCGGTTGAGCTGGTCTTTCATATAGGCGATGTTCTCGTACGTCCATTTGGATGGTTGAATGCCATGATTTATCGCGGCGTTCTCGGCGGGCATTCCGAAGGCATCCCATCCCATAGGGTGGAGCACATTGAATCCCCTCATCTTCTTATATCTGGCTATAACATCGCCAATGGCATAGTTCCTGACATGACCCATATGGATCTTGCCGGAGGGGTAGGGGAACATCTCGAGACAGTAGAACTTCTCTCCTGAAGACGAGTTCTTAACTGAATTTATACCCGTTTCTGCCCATCTTTTCTGCCATTTTGCCTCTATTTCCTGTGGTTTATACTTTTTATCCAAGTGTGGACCTCCGCAAATAACTATCCGAAATTATACAATTATCCGGAGGGTTTAATGAAGTAATTCGAATTTTACGATAAAATTTCCATACGTATCTGATTGACCGGCTTATTATACAACTGTTATTTTGAGCTATGAACCCTTATGGAAAGAACGAGCTAATATCCTTCTATGACAGGCACCTCAGGGACTTCGGTGACCACCCACAGGCCGTAAGATGGACACCCTCGGGACAGATGAGTCGCTTCGAGGCATTGCTCACTATGGCCGGAGATATCTCCGGTAAGAAGGTCCTTGATTTCGGCTGTGGTAAGGGTGACCTGTATGGATTTCTCGCCGGGCGGGGTATCATAACCAGGTATACAGGCATCGACATTAACAGTAACATGATCGAACTGGCCTCAAAAAAATATCCTGAGGCCTCCTTTTCAGTAGTTGACATCGAGGAGGAGAATATCAGCGAGAAGTTCGATATCATATTTGCTTGCGGCGTTTTCAACCTTTTAATAGCCGGGATAGAGGAATCAATGCACAGGGTATTGAAGAAACTTTATAGCCTTTGCCGGGGAGCGATGCATATTAACCTGCTTTCGTATGATATCCCGGCAAGGGATCCCCAGCTCTTTTATGTCCGTCCGTTAGATATAACAGGTTTCACGACAAAGGAATTATCAACTGATTACATGCTGAGAGATGACCTCGTAAAAGGCGATCTCTTCCTCACAATTCATCGTTAAATGTGTTCAGATACTGATACCAAGGTCAGGAAAGAACTTCGTAAGCTGACTCACCTTATTTGCCAGAAGCATTATACCGAAGAGGACCATAAGAACACCGCTTGTGATCATTATCATCCTCATATATCTATGGATCTTCTTCGAGTAGCTTAGAAAGCTATTAAATGCAAGAGAAGATATAAAGAAGGGGACTGCCAGGCCGAGCGAATAGACTGCGAGCATTTGAATGCCCGCCACCGTAGACCCCTTTGTGCTTGCGTACAGAAGTATGCTGCCCAGTATCGGCCCTATGCATGGTGTCCAGCCTGCAGCAAAGGTCATTCCTATGAGAAAAGCCCCGGCATAACCGGATGGACGGCCGCTTAAATGTACTTTCTTTTCCTGCGAAAGAAAGTCCAGCTTTATAAAACCCATAACGAAGAGGCCGAATATTATTATGATTATCCCTCCTGCTATCCTTATGGTGTCCTGGTACTGGAACAGGAACTGTCCAATAAAGGATGAGGAAGCGCCGAGTGAGATGAATATGGCAGAAAAACCGAATATAAAAGCCAGAGAGTTTGTCATAGTCAGAAACCTGATCCTCTTCTTGTCGGTGCTGTCGGTCAGGTCCTCAAATGATATTCCGGTTATAAAAGACACGTATGATGGAACCAACGGCATTACGCATGGTGAAAGAAATGACAGGACCCCCGCAAGGAAAGCTATAGGGTATGATACTTCGTTCATCTGGCACACTCCTCTTCAGAACCTTTTATTTTTTCTACTGCATGGGGAATGACATTAAGTATGACCTCTATGCTTTCTTTTACAGCATTCGGGCTCCCCGGCATATTTATTATAAGACATTTCCCTCTTACTCCTGCAACCGCTCTTGAGAGCATCGAGCGATCAGTATGCTTCATTCCGGCGGTCCTGATAGCCTCGGGTATCCCGGGTATCTCTTTATCTATTATATCCAGCGTAGCCTCAGCGGTAACATCTCTCGGAGATAACCCCGTCCCTCCTGATGTCAAAATCAGGTCGGCTTTGCCGGAGTGCCTGGACAAAGAGCTTTTAATGGCATTTATGTCATCCGGAATGATCTCGCAACCTGCAAGGGAATAGACGCTATTATCGAGAACTTGACTGATGAGCGGACCGCACTTGTCCTCCCGTTCACCAGTCGATCCTTTGTCACTTATTATCAATATAACTGTCTTTATCATATCGATCACACGGTCATTTCAATACAGATATATCCATCCCTTTTCTTATCTTTCCTCCTTCAATGACTGTAACGAATATTCCTTCTCTTGGCATTACGCAGTCACCTGCCTGATGATATATCTCGCATCTGTCATGGCACTCTTTTCCGATCTGACTTACCTCAACCTCGATATTCTCTCCTATTTTCAGGATGGTCCCTATCTTAAGCACGGTAAGCTCTAATCCGGATGTCGTTATGTTCTCCGCGAAGTCCCCCGGTCCCACCTTAAGGCCTTTAGCCCTCATTTTCTCTATGCTTTCAAGTGCAAGCAGACTTACCTGGCGGTGCCATTGTGAGGAGGCGTGGGCATCACCATCGAATCCGTGGTCCTTTATAAGAGAGGCCTCAAAGACTGGAGATTTTTTCGTTCCTTTATCTTTACTTAGATTGACTGACTCTACCTTCCCATTCATTAACTGATTATATCATCAAGCATTTATCAAAAAAAAGAATGTGCTCTTAAGGAACGGTTGATTATGATATAATTTAGAACATCGTGAATTCCCTTAAATAATGAATATTTACGGCAATAAGCTATTTTTTATACTCGCAATACACAATCATCAACCAGTTGGTAATTTTGATGATGTGCTTGAGAAAGCCTACCAGAAGGCCTACCTGCCCTTTATTGAGACACTTGCTGACTTTCCAAGGATAAAAGTAGTACTTCACTATACTGGTTTCCTTCTACAATGGATCGAGAAGCACCATCCTGAGTTCATTGATATTCTTAGTGAAATGGTCTTGAATAAGCGTGCAGAGATGCTGTCAGGGGGATTTTATGAACCGATAGTTCCGCTGATATCAGAAAGAGATGCAGTTGGACAGATCAGGATGTTGAGCGACCATTTAAGGGACCTCTTTGGGAAGAGGCCAAAGGGAATGTGGCTTGCTGAGAGGGTATGGGAGCCTTCAATACCGCCGTTGATGAACAGGGCGGGAATGAAATATCTGCCGATCGATGACTACCACCTTAAACGGGTGGGCATAAATGATGATGAGATAGTAAATGGCTACTATATTACTGAGGACAGGGGCAGATCGGTTGGCCTGTTCCCGGGAAGTGAGACCCTGAGGTACTATATTCCCTTCAAAGATGTTGAAGTAGTACGAGACTACTTAAGACGGATCTATGAGAGCCATAAAGAGCCATTATTGACATTTGCCGATGATGGTGAAAAGTTTGGTATCTGGCCTTCTACATATAAGCTTTCCTACGGTAAGGGGTGGCTAAGAGATTTCTTCAGTTTGCTTGATTCCAGCTCTGACTGGCTGGAGACGACGACATTCGAGGAGTATTATAGATCAAAGGGGCCTTCGGGCAGGGTTTATCTGCCCACTTCATCATACAGGGAGATGGGGCAATGGTCCCTTCCGGAAAGAGCAGCAGCTGAATATGAGGATGTCTATGATTACCTTAAGGACAGGAACGAAGAGACCGCAAAAACATGGATCGGTGGAGGTATATGGAGAGGGTTCTTTTCAAAATACCCTGAGTCCAATTACCTTCATAAACGCATGATGTCGGTGAGCGATAAGGTTTTAAAAGCCACCAGAAAGGGGGGAAGGCAGGCTACCCTGGCCGTTGACCATTTGTACAGGGCTCAGTGCAATGACGCTTACTGGCATGGGATATTTGGTGGATTATATCTTCCTCATCTAAGGTCTGCATTATGGGAGAACCTTCTTAAGGCAGAAAATATAGCCGATAGGATGCTTGGAAGAGAGGAGTACGCCGTAAGTGATGATATCGATTGCGATGGTAACAATGAGATAATAATTTTACGTTCCGGGAGGCTATATTCTTTGTCTTCAGTAGGAGGAGGAATAATTGAATGTTCGATGCCATCATCAGGTATGAATATAATGGATGTCCTCAGCAGGAGGAGGGAACACTACCATAGAAAGTTAATGGACCAGGAACATGATGATGATTCTAAAGCAACAGCGACAATACATGAAAGACTTGAGATAAAGGATAAGACTGTCATTGAATCATTGTACTTTGATGACCACAGGAGGCTGTCTTTTGTAGAACATTTGTTAAGCGATAGGACAAAGCTTGATGACCTGATAAGATCTGAGCAGGATAAAGTACATGATCTTGCCAATAGCATATACGATCTAAGGATAGTTCCCGATCAGGGGGTGGCTGCTGTTACCTCTGGTGATGTGGGGGGATCAAAGTTCACTGTAAGGAAGGAGTTTAATTTCAGGAAGCAGGGTCTCTTCGTAGATTATCAGTTCAGCGGGCCAGATAAATACTTATTTGCGATAGAGGTCAACCTTACTCTTAAAGGCTCGCCATTTTCAAAATTAATGACCGGAAAGAAAGGCAAGTTCGTTAAGGACAGGGGTGAGATCATTGGAGTAAGTGATATGCATATAGTTGATAATAATGCTGACATAATGGTAAATTTCACCTTTGACCGTAAGATAGATATATGGCACTATCCAGTTGATACCGTATCCCTTTCCGAAGAAGGGGCCGAAAAGGTCTTCCAGGGAGTCTGCATCTTAATATTCCCTGGGAACGACACGACTCTGGGAGTAGAGCTAAAGGTAAAGAGGGCATGAGGCAAAAGTGATGAAACTACTTCTAACCATGGTCCTGATGACATTAGAGAGGTCCATAAGTAAATCAATGCAAAGAGTGGCACTCGTAGCCATGATAACCGTTATTCTTTGTTCGGTGGCCCTTGCACAGGAACCGCAGGGAAATGAGATATTCAAACGGTTCTCTGATGACGCTGCATCCTTCTTCGCTCCGATATCGGGCAGATTGATAAAGGTAAGCGATACTGAAGGTATGATAGATATCGGAAGTGCAGAGGGAGTAAGAAAAGGAATGAGGTTAAAAGTGTTCAGGGAGGGTGAGGTGTTCCACCATCCTGTTACGGGAGAGGCCCTGGGTAAGATCGAGACCGAGATCGGAACTGTTGAGGTATCAGAGATTGAAGCCGGAAGGTCATCGGTCAGGTTTTTAAACGGCAGCGCTAAGCCAAATGACCGAGTAAGGATCTCAAAGGGTTCGCTTAAGATGTTGTTCTACCAGGGCCGAAGTGTTGAATGGACAGTAGGAGATTCTCTGTTCAGAAATTTCAAAACCTCGGAAAGATTTGAGATCGTTGAGACGAAAGAAGATGAAGAAGAGGTCAATGCGATGCTCAGGGAGACCGCCAGGATAGGTGCAGTTTTTGGCCTTTACATAAGGCAGTTGAAGGAGAATGGCAAGGATATTCTTGCTGTCAGTATGTATCACCCTGACGGGACCATGTTCTATGAGAGTAGTATAGAACTGACAAAGGAACTGCTTAACGAGCTTAAGTTCGGCTTTGCTTTCCTGAAGGATATTGATACATCTTTACAGTCCTTGTTTGATGTATCGTCGTCGGCTGAAATGATGGTCTCATGTGATGTTGATAACGACGGTACGCAGGAGCTTATAATGGCTGTTAAGGGAGGAGTTGATATATTAAGAGTTGGCGTCGATCTTGAGCCGGTCCATTCGAGAAAAGTTGACAGGCTGAGTGACGTTGTGTGGATGCAATGTATGGACATTGACAATGACAGGGAACCGGAGATCTTACTTGTTCTTGATATAGGTGGGGGGACTGACAGAGGCAGGACGGATGATGAAGCGGTGGGGATCACTCCTTATACGGACAGAGGTTTCTATTCGGAGATAATGGAATTGAACGAAGGCCGGCTGGAATCAGTGTACAGGACAAGCGGTTTTATGAGGGCAATAGACGGAAAGCTATATTACCAGGCTTATGATGAGAACAAGGGCATTTCAGGAAGAGTGTTCGTGATGGAAAAAGGAGAAGGATGGGTAAAGGACAGGATATTCCAGACGCCCTTAGGGGCCAATCTCTATGATTTTACACCGGTCCTGATCGAAGGGGTAACCGGCAATATTCTGATCGATGATTCAGGCCGGATAAACGTCTATAATGATGATGGTGTGAGGGTATGGCAGAGCGATTTTAAGACTGGATTCTTGAAAGCTTACAAGATAGAAAAGCCGGCTTCTGTAGATGAGGAAGAGTGGTGGTTCATCAAGGATCGGGTCGTTCCGTTCGGGGGCAGGTACATAATGATGAAGAGAGAGCTTGCTTCAGAGGCTCTTCCGGGTATTGGTTATAAAGATTCAAGGATCATAGGTCTAAGGATAAGCGGAGGAAGTGTAGAAGAAGAAACTATCCTGGATGATCTAAGCGGTACGATCATCGATTTTGTGATAATTAATGATAAGATAGCGGTATTGACAAGGCCCTATATGGGAATTAATTTCAAGAACATCATTAAGGGTAAGAATCCGTTCAATAGAAGGCTCTACATATATCCGTTTAAATGAGAACGGGCCGACAGGGATGACGATGTTAATAAAAGGCGAAAAAATACCAGCTCACATCGGGGTGATCATGGATGGCAATGGCCGGTGGGCGCAGATGAGGGGGTTGTCCAGGGTAGAGGGACACCGACAGGGTGCTAGACGGACGAGGGACATTATCGATGCTGCGATAAACATTGGAGTTGATGTTCTCACTTTGTACGCGTTCTCTATCGAGAACTGGAACAGGCCAAAGATGGAAGTAGATACGCTGATGGGTCTCCTGGAGCACTATCTAATGGATGAAGTGGAAGAGCTGATAAGGGAAAGGGCCATAATATTCAGGATGATCGGTGACAGGAACAGGCTGCCTGCGAAGATCCAGGAGCTGGTAAAAGATATTGAGACCAGGACGGTCAATAATGAGGGGATGATACTCGTACCTGCTATCAGCTATGGGGGGAAGGATGAGGTGATCAGGGCATTCAGGAAAATAATAGATAGTGGTACGCCGGTCGAAGATATAGACGATAAGATGGTAGACCATAATCTTGATACGTCCGGGCTGCCGCCTGTCGACCTTATCATAAGGACTAGCGGTGAGAAGAGAGTGAGTAACTTCTTGCTATGGCAGGGAGCTTATGCCGAGTTCTACTTTACCGAGACTTTGTGGCCGGATTTCACGAGCGAAGAGTTTTTGCAGGCAATAGGAGATTATCAGAAAAGGGAGAGGAGGTATGGAGAGATCAATCAGGGAGGTATCATCTAATGAACAGGACACGGATACTGACGGCTTTGGTCCTGCTTCCGGTCCTGATCCTTTATGTGATGTATCTGCCCCCGTTGTTCTTTTTACTTCTCCTTATGGCAGTGGCACTTATAGGGCAGACCGAGTTCTATGCGCTTTATGGGATCAAGAAAGGATATAGAACGCTTGGATTGATATTCGGTGCTTCTCTCATGCTACTGATATTTCGTGACGGTGCAGCCCCCGATGATTATTTCGCCGTCTTATTTATAACTGTAGCTGTTATAAGACTCTTCTCGGACAGATCACCCGGCGGATCGACCAGGGATGTCTCCATAATGACGATAGGAATCATATATGTGCCCCTGCTCCTTAGTTATATGACAAAGCTAAGAGAGTTCGGCCCCCAGTGGGTCCTGTATCTTCTGGGATCGGTATGGTGTTCGGACAGCTGCGCATATTTTATTGGCAGATCTTTCGGTAAAGTTAAACTGTATGAGACTATGAGCCCCAATAAGACAATGGCCGGGGCGTTTGGATCGATAGCCGGAGGGCTGATCATGTCTTTATTTCTCAATATAGTATTAAACCTCGGGCTCAGCACTTTATCCTCGGCATTGATAGGTTCAATGATAGGCTTTGTGACAATTATCGGAGATCTTATCGAATCCATGTTCAAAAGAGACTCTGGCATGAAAGATTCTGGTGACCTGATCCCGGGTCACGGAGGTATCCTTGATAAGGTCGACGGAATGGTACTCGCATCCCCCGTTTTATACTGGACGGTCATCAGGATAGTTATCTGATGATGTTGGAGAGCAAGTGAAGAAGATAACAATACTAGGATCAACAGGGTCTATCGGTACATCAGCCCTACAGGTCATTGATCAGTTCCAGGATAAGTTCAAGGTCAGTGCCCTTGCTGCAGGCAGCAACGCAGACCTGCTGATCGATCAGGTCAGGAAGTATGAGCCTGAATTGGTCGGCATCAATGATGTTGGTTCCTATGACCGGCTAAGGTCGGAGTTCCCTTCTTTGAAAATAGTTGCAGGAGATGAGGGGATGAGAGAGGTAGCGTCGTATCCTGAGACGGACTTTATACTGTCATCAATTGTCGGGGCTGCTGGCCTGTTACCTACCATAGAAGCCGTTAAGACAGGCAAAACGGTAGGATTGGCAAATAAGGAGTCAATGGTAATGGCAGGTGACCATGTCAACAGTATTGCGAGGAGCAGCGGGTCCATGATAATCCCTGTCGACAGCGAGCACAGCGCTATCTTTCAGTGCCTTAACGGACAGGACCATCGATCGGTAAGAAAGTTGATACTTACAGCGTCGGGCGGACCTTTCTTTGGAAGAACTAAGGACGAAATGAAGGACGTAACCGTTAAGGAGGCCCTGGATCATCCTAACTGGTCCATGGGAAGGAAAATTACGATAGATTCTGCTACCCTGATGAACAAGGGTCTCGAGGTGATCGAGGCACATTTCCTGTTCGGTGCCGGGCCGGAAAATATTAAAGTGCTGATACACCAGCAGAGCATTGTACATTCACTGGTCGAGTTTATAGATAGTAGTATAATAGCTCAACTTTCTAGACCGGATATGTGCGGTCCTATAGCGTATGCCATGTCTTATCCTGACAGATTGCCGGACGTCGTAGGGTCCTGTGCTCTTGATGAAATAGGCAATTTATCGTTCAGTGAACCTGACGGTGATATATTCCCATGTCTCGGTCTGGCATACAGGGCACTGAAGGATGGAGGATCGATGCCCGTGGTATTAAATGCTGCTAATGAGGTTGCTGTAAGTTCGTTCCTTGATGAAAAGATCGGATTTAATGAAATACCGGTCTTTATAGAAAAAGTAATGAATAAACACAATATTGCTCATGAACCAGGCCTGGATGATATCATTGAATACGATAAATGGGCGAGACTGACTGCAGAGGAGATAATAGGATCATAGAATGACGATAATATCCGCGATAATTCTATTGGGCATTCTTATATTCATTCATGAGCTAGGACACTTCATATTTGCCAAGCTTATGAAAGTGAAGGTTCTCAAGTTCGCCCTTGGTTTCGGACCTAAACTCATAGGCAAGAAGCTAGGCGAGACAGAGTATCTGATAGCCGCTCTCCCTCTTGGTGGATATGTAAAGATGCTGGGGGAAGAACCCGGTGAGGAGCTTTCGGAGGATGACAAGGATAGATCGTTCCAGAACCAGTCATTGCCGAAAAGGGCAATAATAGTCTTTGCGGGTGCGTTCTTTAATGTCGTCTTAGCATACGTCATATATACATCTGTTCTTGCCTTTCAAATCCCTATTCAGATCCCGGTTATAAAGAAGGTATTACCGGTTATAAGTGAGGTCGTGCCTGGATCACCTGCTGATGTTGCCGGGGTACTGTCTGGTGATAAAGTTATTAAGATAGATGACAAGAAGATCCAGTTCCGGGCACAAATAGAAGAGATAGTAGCTGAAAGTCCCGGTATCCCATTACAGTTCGCGATAGAACGTGGAGAAGAGTTATTAGAATTAGTTGTTACTCCTTTAGAAATTAATATAGGTTTAAATCAGAAGATCGGCCAGGCAGGGATAGAAGCTAATAACAGTAATATTATTGATGTTGTTACAGCAGATTCTATTGCTTATAATGCCGGACTCCGCAATGGGGACCGAATAATAAAAATAGATGATATAGATATCAACACTTGGAATGAGATGGTAGGCGTAATAAGGGATAACCCTGGGGTCAATATTGATATAACGGTCAAAAGGGGTGAAGATGTAATAAATACTGAAGCAATTCCCGAAGCAGTGGAAGTTGAATTTAAGGGAGGTAAGTCGTTCATTGGGATGTTAGGTATTAGAAAGAAGAGTGAACATATAATAGTTAAAAGCGATTCTATCACAGGGGCACTCTATGACGGATTATTTGTAACATATAAATATGGGCTGGTTATCTATGAATCGATAGGGCTGCTTTTTAGCGGGGAAGTATCTTTTAAAGATAATGCTGGTGGTCCTATCACTATAGTAATGGAGTCAGGAAGGATGGCATCACTTGGAGTTTTACCCTATTTACTATTTATGGCATTGATCAGTGTTAATCTTGGAGTTCTTAACCTGCTGCCTGTTCCTGTGCTTGACGGTGGTCACCTGATGTTTATGATAATAGAAAGGATAAAGGGTAGACCTCTTAGTGAGCGCACCATGGTTATTGCAACAAAGATCGGGTTAGCGTTGTTGTTAGCGCTAATGCTTGCAGTGA
Source organism: Nitrospirota bacterium (assembly GCA_020351835.1). GTDB lineage: Bacteria > Nitrospirota > Thermodesulfovibrionia > Thermodesulfovibrionales > BMS3Bbin05 > BMS3Bbin05. The sequence goes on along the minus strand of CP070669.1, from coordinate 1,705,886 downwards.
CGTACAATGATATTGTCAGGTATTTCATTCCAAGATAAAGTACTATGAATGACTGCATTGACGTAAAGATCTACTATGAGGACACTGATTGCGGTGGAGTTGTGTATTATGGCAAGTACCTGGCATACCTGGAAAGAGCGCGTACAGAGTACCTTGAGGACAGGGGTATAAAGCTAGCTGAGCTCATGTATGAGGGTATAAACTTTGTTGTCGTGCATGTTAATATTAGCTATAAAATGCCAGCGAAGTACGGTGACGTACTGTCAGTGTGTTCTGAAGTTCAGGAAAAAGCATCTGCTTCCGTGATATTCTCACACAAGATATACCGCAAGGGGACCAAAGAGGTCATTGCGGTTGCTACGGTCAGACTCGCATGCGTTGATAGGGGCTTGAGGCCGATCAAAATGAAGAGCTTTGTTGCAGATGCACTGGAACGGGAGTTGTGACCTATGTCAAGAAGACCTGCTTCGATAAGGACAAGGACATCTGCGGGAGGAGTGGTTTACAGGGAGAACAACGGATCTGTAGACGTTGTTCTTATATCTTTAAGAGGCGGAACAATACTTACACTTCCAAAGGGTACTATTGATAACGATGAATCGGTCGAAGAAACTGCACTCAGAGAGGTCAGAGAGGAGACGGGTCTTACCGGGGAGATAAAGAATGATCTCGGCTCAATCTCATACTGGTTCTATGACAAAGATGATAATATCAAGTACAGGAAAACGGTTCATTTTTTTCTTCTGCGTTATATCAGCGGAGAGACAGGGGACCATGATTCAGAGGTGGAAGACGCTGTCTGGATAGATATTGATAGTGCAATAGATAAAGTAGTATACAGGTCTGATAAACAGATACTTAATAAGGTCAGGAACATTCTTAATGGCCAGGACGTATGATAGAGGATCAATATTATGGGAAATATTGCAGGGGTAGATAAGGCGAAAAGTATGATAGAAGGTCTTAAGAGGGACGGCAAGAGGGTAGTGTTCACCAATGGCTGTTTCGATATAATCCATGCGGGACATATACGTTATTTGAAGGAAGCGAGTAAATTGGGTGATGTGCTCGTAGTCGGGCTGAACTCTGACAGTTCGGTAAAAGGGATTAAGGATGGAAGGCCGGTCGTTCCGCAGGAAGAAAGGGCCGAAGTGCTCTCTGCATTGGACATGGTAGACCTTGTTGTGATCTTTAATGAAGAGACCCCGTATGAGCTTATTAAGACTCTCGGCCCTGATGTGCTGGTAAAGGGTGGCGACTGGTCAAGAAAGGACATCATAGGCTCGGATATCGTTAAAGAGGTCCATAGCTTAAAGTACTATGAAGGAATGTCAACAACGGGGATAATAGATAAGATCAGATCGCTTAAGTCCTGATATTAGCTGTCATATATTCGATTGTCCTGATCACTCTTTGATATGTCAATTCTTGATCACCTCGATATAATCAGAAGGTATAATATCACTCCCGACAGGGCAATAGGGGGATTGAAAGGTTCGGCTCTTGCCTCGCTGATAGCGTCTTGTGATTTGCCTGTGATCGTATCTGTGAATGATGAGAGTTCGGCAAAACTGCTAAAGAACGATATAATATTTTATCAAAGGTTCTTTGGAAATGGCCGTACGGAAGTACTGCCATTTCCGGCCGGTCCATACGGCTCCGGCCAGCTGGCCAGGATCATGTCTGAATCACCCGATATACCTACGCTTGTTTCTTATCCCGATGCACTTTTGCATCCGGGAATTGATCCCCTGCATAAAGATGAGATCTATATCAACCTTACAAAAGGTGCGGTCATTGACAGAGATGAACTGGAACAAAAGCTGGTCAAGATGGGATACAGAGCTGCTCCTATCGCAGGTCAAAGAGGTGATATCTCTGTCAGAAGGTGGGTTATTGACCTTTTCCCCGGGACCGAGAACAGTCCTGTAAGGATAGAGTTCTTTGGCGATGTCATTGATTCGCTCAGGAGGTTTCGTATAGATACACAGAGGACAACAGAACATCTCGAGATGGTCAGGATATATCCGGCCGCACGGGTGTGGCCAGATGCTGTTGATAGCAGAATAATAGATAACATATGCACAGGTCGGGTGGTTATCGACCTTGAGAGTTCTCTTAGTTCTGCCGGCTATGAAGGCCCTGTCATAGATGCTTCATTGATATCAAATGTGCAGGAAGGGCCAATATTCATGCCTCTTTCCGGTTCAGGTGTGCTGCGCTCTGAAAGAGAATCAACGGAAGAGATCCCTGAGGTGATCAAAGACATTAGCGACAATATTGTAATAGTCGTTGAGAACGACTACCAGGCAAGAAGGATGTCGGACCTTTTTAAGGATAAGGGTGTTTTTGTCCCGGTATTGAAATGCGAAGAGCTAAAGGATACCAGCGAGCGGATCGTTATGACCATTGGCAGCCTCTCCGAGGGCCTGAGGGTTGAGGGACTTATGATCCTTACGCAGAAGGAGCTTTTCGGGAAGGATATCGTTCTTGAGAAAATGGTCGACGCAGGTGGCGAAGGCTACCTTGATAACATCGAGGATATCAGAGAGGGGGATATGGTCGTGCATTCCGATCACGGAATAGGTCGTTTCAGAAAATTAGTAAGTTATGAGGTCGGAGATTCTGATGTGGACGCCGCGATGATAGAGTATGCCGACGGTGCGGTTCTATATGTTCCTTTATACAACATTGGGAAGCTCAGGAGATACAGGGCCGGAGAAGAGGAGCTCCCGGTGCTTGACGCTATGGGTGGAAGGACGTGGAAGAAAAAGAAGAGAAGGGCAAAAAAGAGCATTGATATTATGGTAAAGAAGCTTCTTTCTCTATATGCGCTGAGGGAGGTAAAAAGAGGGTTCCATTTTAGCCCGGACACTGAGATGCACAGAGAGTTCAATAGTTTTTTTCCATACGTGGAAACTGAAGATCAGTTGAGGGCTGCCGATGAGATAGCGAAGGATATGGAGTCGGAGAATGTTATGGACAGAGTACTGTGCGGCGACGTGGGTTTCGGAAAGACCGAGGTAGCTATGAGAGCCGCTTTCAAGGCGGTATTTGACGGAAAGCAGGTCGCAGTTATAGTGCCGACAACGGTTCTGTGTGATCAGCACTACAGGAGCTTTGTTGAGAGGTTTGAGGCATTCCCGGTGAATATCGGATATATAAGCCGCTTCAGAACACCTTCTGAGATCAAGAGGACGATAGGGATGATAGAAAAAGGTGACCTGGACATAGTTATCGGGACACACTCTTTGATGAAGAGAGATATAAGGTTTTCGGACCTGGGTCTAATGATAATTGATGAAGAGCATCGGTTTGGTGTAGCACAGAAAGAAAAGTTAAAAGAACTGAAAAAGGGTGTCGATTGTCTGATGTTAAGCGCTACACCTATACCGCGGACGCTTCAGATGACACTTTCGGGGATAAGGGCCATGAGCATTATTGATACACCTCCCGAAGAAAGACTTGCTGTAAGATCATCACTTGTGAGGTATGATAAGGGGCTTATAGTGAAGGCCGTATCGAGAGAAGTAGAGCGAGGTGGCCAGGTATTCTTTGTTCATAACAGAGTTAAGGATATCAACAAAGTGCTCGGTACTTTGAAGGATATCCTTCCGGATGTAAGAATAGCGGTCGCGCACGGTCAGATGAGGCCTTCCGAGCTCGAAAAGGTCATGTTCGGATTCATGAAGCACGAGGCAGATATTCTTCTCTGTACGAATATCATAGGATCAGGCATCGATATCAGTACAGCCAATACTATATTCGTCAATATGGCGGAGGGATTCGGTCTGGCAGACCTTTATCAGTTAAAGGGGAGGGTAGGGCGTGGTAATACAAGAGCCTATGCATTCTTCATTGCCGGAACTGACGGATCGAGGACAAAGAAGGGGAAGCAAAGACTGAAAGCGATAGAGGAGCTTAATTACCTTGGCGCGGGGCTCAAGCTGGCAATGAAGGACCTTGAGATCCGCGGTGCCGGTACACTACTCGGATACAGGCAGTCTGGATATATCCGTGAGATAGGATTCGACATGTACCAGGATATCCTTCAAAAGGAGATCCTCAGGTTAAAAGGGAAGAAGATAGATGAAGATCCGGAGCCTCAGGTGGATGTAAATACGGTCGCGCGCATACCTGAGGACTATGTGAGCGATGATATGATAAGGATGTCCTTGTACAGGAGATTATCGAGGATAAAAGTAGAAGAGGAGATCGTGGGTATCAGAGATGATATCCTGGACAGGTTCGGTGAGATACCTGAGGAAGTGAACAACCTGCTAGCATTGGTCTCGCTAAAGCCAGCCTTAAAGAGATCAGCAGTAAGCAGGCTTATAATCGACTCGTCAGGCGTCAAGATAATATTTCTTTCAAAGGACAGGATCGATATGGATAGCTTTTTGGGTCTTGCGGAGACGTATGACGGGGTAAGGTTCATGAAGGATGGTATAAAAATATATCGTAAAGAGGTTTCGTGGGAGGATAATCTGCAGCTCACCAGGGATGTTCTTGAGCGTATAGCTAAACAAGGCGACAATTGAGTTTATCATTGCGATTGTGATATATATATGAATCATATTTATAACAGAAGCGATCCGGAGGAAGAATGAAAAAGTTGCTATATCTGGTCATATGTTTCATCATCTCGTGTTCTACAGCGGCAACTATCAAAAGTGATGCCCAGTCAGATGCCAACTACCAGATGGGACTTTCCTACATGAAAGAGGGAAAATACCAGGAGGCTTTTATAGAGATGCAGAAGGCGATAAAGGAGAATCCGGACAATAAACTGGCCCTCAACGCTCTCGGCCTTATCTATCTTAAGTTCGAGGATTTTGAAAAAGCGGAGATGTCTTTCCTGGATGCCATCGATGTAGATGATTCTTTCTCAGATGCATATAACAACCTCGGTGTCGTGTATAGCCGTAAGAAGAAGTGGGATAAGGCAATAGAACAGTTCGAGAGCGCATTGAAAAATCCTTTATATGTATCACCGGCACAGGCTTATTACAATATTGGTAATTCGTACTACAGGCTCAGGAAATACAAAAAGGCTATAGATAATTTCAGAAAAGCACTGTTAAGGGCCCCTCAGTTCACAAGCGCTTATTACGGTCTGGCGCTTAGTAATAACATGATCGAGCTGTACGGTGAAGCTGCTGCTGCGCTGATGGAAGGGATCAAAGTAGATCCTGAGATCGAGGGTAACAGGAGGAAAGCTGCTGACGTGTTCACTGCGAGAATTGTAATGACAATGGATGAGGAAGAGAGGAAGGACCTGGAGGACCTCAGAGAGATCCTTAATTATTGATCAGTAGAACTTCAGCAGTGGCAGCCCCACCTTTTCATCGAGCTCCCTTTTGGCATCTATTCCCTGTATCTCGACAATAACGGCTTCAGTTATAAGGAATGTCTGAGAGTCCTTTCTAAGACATCCGGCTCGAACTGAGTCACCCTTGGAGTAGGAACCATGGAAATGTATCTTCGGCGTATCCCCTTCCCAGAAAATGGTGCCATTCCCGAATATCTCGTGACTTTCCTTTAGATCACGCCACATAGGCTTTGGAGGCATCGTCTCATCCTGGGGGCCGACAACAAAGCTGCCTCCCTTCATTCCACCGACAAGTGTAAAGAACGCGCACCGAATTTCCTCTTTCTTCACAATATCCGATATGCCCGAGAGAACATCATCTCCATCATCGAACTTTGCAACAATAATCTTTCCCTGATTCCCGGTACGGTATTCCATTATCTATCCCTGTTGTTAGGCTATCCTCTTTACATGTATCTCTCTGGCAATATCAGGATCTATCGCCACAGTTGTCTCGTCTATCTGCACTACGATCGATGGTTTTCTCTGTATTAGTTTGATCTCCCCTCCCGCAATAATGCCTATGGAGTTCAGTCTGTTCAAACGCTGGGGATCGGTAGAGACTATAAAAACTATCTTTCCGGCCTTTCCAACTTCGAAATCGCTTAATCTGGTCACAACAGGCGCTACATCCACCCTGTACTTCTTGCAACACTCGCCCCTTGGTATGACCTTGCCGTGTGGGCAATGGGGTGGATGACCCAGAAAAGTACATACACTTTCCGTCAGTTCTTCACTAAGTATATGTTCCATACGGCATGCATCTTCATGAAACACCGATTCATTAAGTTCAAAGACATCCGTGAAAAGCCTCTCTGCAAGTCTGTGTCGTCTGATCAGTCCTTTTGCCTTTTCTCTTCCGCTATCGGTGAACTTGAGGTCATCACCTTCGATCTTTACAAGTCCATCATATATCATCTTTTCTATGATAGTATCTACATCCTCATCCTCAGAAGAGAGCTTATAAGTGTTAAGGTCTTTCTTGTCAGCTTCTTCAAGGACCCACAGAAGTTCGAGGGCTTCATCAATTCTTTCTTTGTTCATATGCTCATCCTTTAAAATGGAAGTGGAATAGCGCTTACGGGATGAAATGAGCGCCTGTGGATGGGGCATGGCCCATATTCGTTGATCTTATCAATATGCAACCTTGTTCCATAACCTTTATGTTTATTGAAACCGTAGTCAGGGTATACAGTATGGTAGTGTCTCATCATCCAATCCCTGATATATTTTGCTACTATGGATGCGGCAGCAATACTGGCACTTTTACTATCGCCTTTAACTATAGCCATCTGGTCGATCTCGAGGTCATCCAATGATAATGCGTCTATCATGATAAGATCGGGCAGTTTGTTAAGGTCCCTTACCGCAATCTTCATGGCCTTTTTAGTGGCATTAAGGATGTTAAGCCTGTCTATCTCTTCCGAGTCAACGATACCTAATCCTATCGATTCTGCCTCTGAGGTGATCTCCCAGAAGAGCGATTCGATCTTTTTAGAGTTAAGTTTCTTCGAATCGTCGAGTCCCGGAATGTTAGAGCCCTTTCTTAAGATCACTGCTGAAGCTATGACCGGTCCTGCAAGCGGACCACGGCCGGCCTCATCTATGCCCGCAATGGATATATAACCTTTATCGCGGATGCTATTATCGAAAGAAAAGATATCCACTGTGTATCAGACAGCAGAATAAATATCCTACTTTTTTGAAAGGTCCTTTTCTTTGATCTTTGCGCCTTTGCCCTTTTTATCTCTTAGATAGTAGAGCTTAGCTCGCCTGACGACACCCTGTTTCATCACTTTTATCTTGTCGATGATAGGAGAATGAAGAGGGAACACCCTTTCAACTCCAACTCCGAAAGATACCTTTCTAACCGTAAAGGTCTCTTTTGAAGCGCTTCCCTTCCTTGCTATGACAATACCTTCAAAAGGCTGAAGCCTTTCCTTGTCACCCTCAACAACCTTTACGAACACCTTGACGGTATCGCCGATGTTGAAAGCAGGTATCTCTTTCCTGAAAGATTCCTCAATGGCCTTTATCCTGTTCATTTCGTAATATCCTCCTTTATTTTTTCAATAATCTTCATATCCTCATCCGTCAGTTCGGCCTTTTCAAGAAGGTCAGGCCTTTTCATTAACGGGTTCTTTAGGGCCTGCTCCCTGCGCCATAGCCATATGTCCTTATGGTTTCCTGAGAGCAGTACCTCCGGTACCGACATATCCCTGTACGTTCTGGGTCTCGTAAAATGCGGATAATCGAGAATACCCCAAGAAAAGGACTCCTCTACAGCCGAGTTCTCATCTCCAAGAGCCCCCGGAACCAATCTGGCGACGGTGTCTATTATAACCAAAGCCGGCAGTTCTCCGCCAGTCAAAATATAGTCCCCTATAGAGATCTCCTTATCGATATAGGAACGCACTCTATCATCAATCCCCTCATAACGTCCGCAGACGAAAAGCAGATCTTCACCTTTGTGTGCCATTTCCTCCGCCATTTTCTGGTCGAACTGTTCTCCCTGGGGCGACATCAGAATGACACTTCTTTCGCTGCCGTCTTTGGTTATGTGCTCTATTGCATCTATAACGGGTTCTGGCTTGATCACCATGCCTGAACCGCCCCCGAACGGATAATCATCCACCTGTTTATGCTTATCATGAGTGTAATCGCGTAAATTATGGACATCATATGATATAACGGACCTGTCGGCCGCTTTCTTTAATATGCCGGCATCGAAATAGGTCTCGAAGAACCGGGGAAATATCGTAAGAACCTCAAATCTCATCCAGCAGTCCTTTCACGGGCGAAATGATAATACGTTCATTTTCAAGGTCTATAAGCTTGATAACATCCTTAATGGCCGGTATGAGTATTTCTTTATCTTCATGGATGACCGTATACACATCATTGCTCCCTGTCTCAATGATATCCTTTACTTTACCGAGCTTTTGCCCACTGTCGGTGAATACGTCCAGTCCAATGATCTGAAAGTGATAATACTCTCCATCCGGCAACTTTTCACACCTGGACTCCTCGATCTTTATCTCAGATCCTGTATACTTTGCCAGTTCATCACGGTCTTTTGACCCCACTAAGGTCAGGATCACGTATTTTCCAGATAATCTGGCCTCATCCACTTTCTCATTGATGATCTCACCGTTAACATCTATCAGTACGCTGTCGAGCCTCAGGAACCTATGAGGGTCATAAGTAAGGGGTAGGACCCTCAGATGGGAGCCTACCCCTTTTGTTCCTGCAACTCTTCCTATTGTGACTAATCTATTTTTATTCGAGGATCTCAAGTACGCAGCGTTTTCCGATCTTGGTTCCGGCTGCGGAAAGAATGGTTCTCATCGCCCTTGCAGTCTTTCCCTGCTTTCCAATAACCTTACCGAGATCGCCTGAAGCAACTTTCAGTTCATAAACCGTGGTCTTTTCGCCATCCACTTCGGTAACATTAACCTCCTCAGGCTTGTCTACCAGTGCCTTAGCCATCATGTCAACCAAACCTTTCATCTTGCTCTACCTCCAAACGTGGACTAGGCTGCCTCGCCGAGGCCGGCCCGCTGCAACAGTTTTTTTACTGAATCGGTAGGCTGCGCACCCTTTTGGATCCACTGCTTAGCTTTCTCGGTATCGATCTTTATCTCAGAAGGGTCCTTCTTAGGGTCGTAAGTGCCTAATATCTCTATGAAAGGGCCATCTCTCCTGGATCTCGAATCGGCTACAACGACCCTGTAAAAAGGTCTTTTATGAGCTCCAAGCCGTGTTAATCTGATCTTGACCAATGATCTTCCTCCTTATAAGTATCCTTAAATAGTAGTAAAATTACGATAACACTCTTAATATGAACATAAATTCTAATATATTCCATTAATAAAGTAAAGGGATTTCTGGGCGTTTACGGGTCTAGAAAGGCGGAAATCCTTCAGGGAGGCGCATTCCTTTCTTGCCTTTGAACTTCTTAAACATCTTCTTCATTTCTTTTTGCTGTTTTACGACCCTGTTGACATCCGTAACGGTGGTGCCGCTTCCATCCGCGATCCTTTTCTTCCTGCTTCCGTTAAGGGTCTTTGGGTATCTACGCTCCTCCGGCGTCATTGAGTCGATAATTGCTTCGACCCTAATGAGTTGCTTCTGATCAATGTCTACACCCTTTAGCTGTTTGCCGATGCCGGGGATCATAGAAAGGACGTTCTCAAGAGGCCCCATCGACCTCATCTTTCTAAGATTGTCCCTTAGATCTTCGAAATTGAATGAATCGGCAATGAACTTCGTCTGGATAGATGCGGCTTCCTGCTCATTAAAGGTCTCCTGAGCCTTGTCTATAAGTGTCAATACATCCCCCATACCGAGTATGCGCGATGCGATCCTGTCCGGGTGGAACTGCTCAAGCATATCGATCTTTTCTCCTGTACCGATGAACTTTATGGGTTTGGATGTTACAGACCTGATGGACAGCGCGGCACCGCCTCTGGCGTCACCGTCCATCTTCGTCAGGATAATGCCCTCTATGCCTATGGAATCATTGAACTCTTTGGCTATATTAACCGCATCCTGACCAGTCATGGCGTCAGCTACCAGAATGGTCTCGGACGGGGTCACCGAGTCCCGGATGCCCCTGAGTTGCTCCATTAGCTCTTCGTCTATATGCAGGCGACCCGCGGTATCTATAATGAGAATATCATTTGCTTCAAGCTTTGCCTGCTTTACTGCACTTCCTGCCAGTTTTACAGGATCCTTTTCATCAAACGAATGAAATACGGGTATGCCCGTCTGCTCTCCAAGGGTCTTAAGCTGTTCAATAGCAGCGGGCCTTTGAAGGTCACAGGCGGCCAGCATAGGCCTCCTTCCGGCTTTCTTAAAATATAAAGCGAGTTTTGCAGATGTGGTCGTTTTTCCCGAACCCTGGAGCCCTATCATCATTATCACTGTCGGCGGATTCGGGGCCAGCTTGATCTTTTCGCTTGCTCCGCCAAGCAGTTGCTGCAGTTCATCATTAACGATCTTTACTACCTGCTGTCCCGGTGTAAGGCTCTCAAGAACATCACTGCCAAGAGATCTGGACTTGACCTCAGATATAAACTCCTTTACAACCTTGAAGTTAACATCGGCTTCCAAAAGAGACATCCTTATCTCTTTCATTGCTGCATCAATGTCCTCTTCTTTAAGAAGACCTCTGCCTTTGAGCTTTGAAAGTACCGAATCCAGTTTTTCGCTAAGTGACTCGAACATTATTAAAGGAGCTCCTCGATGTGTTGAGATATCTCATCGGTAAGTCCCGGGGAATATCCCGTGTATTTCTTTACTATATTATGGTCCTTATCCAACAGGAAGATAACGGGGATACTTGTTATGCCGTACAACCTGCTCGTAAGGTCATCATCGATAAGCACCGAATAGATCACACCGTAATCAGTGTTGAACTCGACAAGCTTATCGGAAACGTTCCTTCCGTCGTCTACACTGATAGTTAGCAGTTTGAAATCCTTTCCGACGAACTTCCTCTGTAATTCGTTCAGATCAGGAACTGATGTTCTGCAAGGAGGACACCACGTTGCCCAGAACTCCAGTAAAACTACTTTGCCTTTGAAAGAACTGAGGCTTATTTGCGATCCGTTAAGGTTCCTGAGCTTAAAATCTGGCGCTGTCTGTCCGACATCCGCTGTCCCGACCGGTCGATCGGGCTGACACGAAAACAGCAGCAAACAGATCACTACGACTATAGATATCCTATTGGTCAATTAGCCTCCAATTGCAATACAAGGTAAGAGGACCATTAATATGACGGCAATAAGGTCCCGGAAGATCCGGATCCTTTAACCGAGAAGTGTGTCTATTTTTGCCTGTAATTGAGGTTTTGGAACAGCACCAACTATCTGTTCTACTTTTTCACCGTCTTTGAAGAACATCAGGGTCGGGATGCCCATTATCTTGTACCTGCTGGCAATGTCGGGATTGTCATCAGTGTTAAGCTTAACTACCTTTAATTTGCCCGCATATTCCCTTGATAATTCTTCCACTGTGGGTGCAACCATGCGGCAGGGACCACACCATACAGCCCAGAAATCTACCATTACAAGTTCGCCGGTCTGTAAAACCTCTTTGTCCCACGTAGAAGAAGTTACTTCCATTACACCTTCGGCCATTTGATCCTCCTCATGATCTTAATAATAAATTATATTTCCACTATAGGTTTTTTGTCAATTTAAGTAGCAAAGCTACTTATCTCTCTGCTTAATAACAAGGTAACCCGACAAAATGATAAGGATGCCACCATAGATCGCCTTCCGGTCAGGCCACTCATTAAGGAGAAAAATGCTCAATATTATGGCTCCTACAGGCTCCAGATAGCCAAGAACTGCTGTACTGCTGGCCTTAACCTCCCGCAACCCCCTGTAATACAGGAACGGGGCTATTGTTGAATGGATAAGTCCCATCGCAGCAAATATTATTAATCTGTCTGCGGGGAATATTCTTATGAACGGGAGCAGTAGCAAGACTATAAAAGAGTTCTGAACGAATACCAGATTGTAAGGATTGAACCTTTGCGTGAACACGCGTGCAAGGATTATCAATACAGCGTATGCCACTCCCGATATGATACCTGATGTGATCCCGATAAGGTCATCGGACAGGTGCAATCCCTCCCTGAACACACTTCTTACACAATCATAGATGGTCGCACCACCCAGCATTGTCCACAATCCCGCAGATGCTATCAATATCGATATGATTATGATACGCGTTATTCTTTCTTTCAGGAATATCACAGCAAGGACCGCAACGATTATCGGAGCAATGTAATGAGTCAGAACAGCATTTGCGATGGATGTCTTTGAGTATGCGAACAGGAAAGTGAACACATTTGATAGAAGACACAGGCTAAGGAGGAATATCTGAGGCAATTTCTTCAGAGGAGGAAATGACCTTCTGTAATCTGGGCGTGTAAAAAGGACGCTCTGGAAAAGAAGTGAGAAGGATGATGAATAGAAGATGATGACATGAGTAGGCATCCCGGCTATTCTTACCATGATGCCCAGTGAGCTCCACAAAAGTATCGCAAAGATTATATATAGATATGGCATGGATCGGTAAGGGCCTCTTTTTAAGGTGAAAAGACTTCCTTAAGTGCCCTTTCAACAGGTAAGGGCACAAGTCCGCAGACCGAGCCGCCCAGGGAAGCGACCTCTTTTACCATGGTCGAGGTAAGAAATGAGAATTCGTCCGATGGCATCATGAACACGGTCTCAATGACATTGTCCAGCCTCCGGTTCATCATCGCCATCTGCATCTCATATTCGAAGTCAGAGACAGCCCTGAGCCCCCTTACTATGGCAACACCCTCTTTCTGGCGCACGTAATCTACAAGAAGTCCATCAAATGCCTCTACGACTACATTATCAAGCTCCGAAGTTGACTGCCTTATCAGCTCTTTTCTCTTTTCTATATCGAACAGTGGTTCTTTCTTAGGTCTTATCGCTACCGCTATAACTACCTTTTCGAATATCCTCAGGCTTCGCTGTACTATATCAAGATGCCCGTTTGTGAACGGATCGAACGTCCCTGCACAAATACCTGTCTTAACCATTTGATCTCCTGAACTTTGTTATCGAAGTATCTCCGTATTTATATGTCTTGACGGTCTTAATATTTCCATAAGTATTTTGCATTTTCCTTTTTGAAGAATGCTCTATGACCACTATTCCGTTACTGTCTATTATATCCATATTGGCCAGATTATCCAAAATACCTTCGAGCTCCTTGTAGTCATAAGGTGGGTCGGCAAATATAATATCATAAAGGGTTTTTTTGGCTCTTACAATGAACTCCATGGAGTCTTCATGCACAACTTTTGACCTGCCTGAAAGACCCAGAGCTTCAAGGTCATTTTTAAGCTTTTTTACCCGTCTCGAGTTGCTCTCAACAAAGGTGCATTCAGATGCTCCCCTGCTCAATGCCTCTATACCTACTGCGCCTGTTCCCGCAAAGAGATCAAGAAAACGTGAATTTTCTATTTTGTCGGACAATATATTAAAGATCGACTCCCTCACCTTTGAGGAGGTAGGCCTTAGGTCATCGGACCCGTCATGGCGTATCTTCCTTCCTTTGGACCTGCCTGAGATAATGCGCATCAATCCCCCGGAATGGGGTTCATTAAGAAAGTGTCATGCTTCTTTTCATCCTTAATGATGACCTTCCTGCCACTTACTTTCAGCCTTCCGTCAACAAAAAGTTTTACAGCATGAGGGTATATCTGATGCTCGAACTTGAGAATTCTTTCCGAAATGCTGTCTTCGGTATCATCCGAATATACAGGAACGGCCGCCTGTATTATTACAGGCCCTGTATCCATTCCCTCATCCACAAAATGGACCGTGCAGCCGGCCAGTTTTACTCCATAATCAAATGCCTGTTCCTGGCCATGAAGACCTGGAAATGAGGGCAGGATAGCGGGATGAATGTTCAAGATCCTGTTCGGGAAAGCATCAATAAGTGGTTTTTTCACTATTCTCATGAAACCTGCCAGAACTATAAGTTCTATCCCTCTTTCCTTAAGGATCTCAGCGATCTCAATAAAGAAATCGTCCATGGATCCGAACGTCCCGGGGTCAAGATGAAGTGCATCAATTCCGTGCTTTTTTGCCCTGTCGACGGCAAATGCATCCGCCTTGTCGGTTATGAGCATATCTACAGCGGCATGCTGTATATAACCGCTTTCGATGGCATCTATTATAGATTGGAAGTTGGAACCTCTTCCAGAGGCCAGAACAGCTATTTTCAGCATTAATACCCCCTGTTCTACAAGTATTTGGATGTTATTATGGAACATTGGGAGAACTTGCAGCAAGCGTGACTGAAAGGTCCTCATTTAGAAATAACATTTTATAAGCCGGAATGATTTTATGATATAATCGATTTACGTTGTATCATATGCAGGGGGTTTAATTGGAGATCGAGTGGGATGACAGTCTGTCGATCGGCATAGATGAGATCGACAACCAGCATAAAAAGCTTGTCAGCAAGATAAACGAGCTGATGCATGCCATGGGTAAGGGTCCTGACAAGGCTCGTGAGGAGATCCTGGACACCATCATCTTCCTGGAAGATTACATGCAGGTACATTTCAGCTCTGAAGAGGATTATATGATCAACTCCAAGTATCCCGATTACAAGGAACATATCAAGGAGCACGACCAGTTCGTAAGCGATATAGAGAAGATGAAGGAAAAGGTGATCAGCCATAACAAACCTACATATCTTGGCCTCCAGACAGAGATCGGTCATATGCTTTATTCGTGGGTAACGAATCACATCGCTAAGCTTGATAAAGCTCTGGGGGAATACCTTATAGCGCGTTGGAAGAACAGGTAGCTGATCCGGTCATAATCACAGTTCTGTTCTCCCCCTGCTATAATTAATCCATGGACCCTGTAACGCATACCCTTGCCGGGATCACACTGTCAGGTCTGGCTCCAAGAAGAAAAGTCTATTTCTGGGTACTTGTCGTCTCATCGCTATTACCGGATATTGACTATGTAACAAGATTGTGGGGTATAGAATCTTTTCTAAGGTATCATAGGGGAATTACTCATGGCATCCTTGCAATGTTTTTTTTCACACTATTGGTCGCCGGCGTTTTCAGGGTGATCTATGGAGCTGGTTTCATATCGTACCTTATCGTTTCATTTGCTGGTTATGCGGTCCATTTGTTTCTCGACCTGACCAATCAGTACGGCACGAGGATACTCTCCCCGTTCGACTGGGACCAGTACTCGCTGGGCCTTACCTTCATAATAGATCCTTATATATCCATAACGTTCATAGCAGCTGCAGTACTAATGAGGTTCATGAGACCGAGAAGGTTCGTAATTTCTATGACGGCAGCGATCTTAATATTCGGGTATGTGGGGAGCAAGGCAATATTCAAGAACTCGGCCGATAACTTCCTGAGGCGGCAGGTAAACAGCAGACATATCTACCTTGCACCTTTGCCTAATGATTTTCTGAGATGGTGGTATGTCATCTCGGAACAGGATAATATCCGGACGGGAATGGTCGATCTCTTTACTCAAAGGACCTATGAGCATGATGACCTGGTTTATTCAGACCTTGATCCGATGATAATGTTATCAAAGGATAACCGTCATGTAGAAAGCTTTCTTAACTTTGCCAGGTTCCCGTTCCCATCTGTTTTTAGCAAGGATGGATACACTCTCGTCGAATGGAGAGAGCTATCTTACGGATATATGCCGGGACGACACTTTATTGCATCAGTTATATATGACGCACATGGAAATGAGATCAGTTCATCTTTTGATTTCTGATGCTTATCAGTGAACTCGCAAATTCTCGCTTTTAAGCCTATAATTATCAGTAAGGACCATCTTTGATACATATGAAAAAGATACTGATAACAAAGGATATATATTCTTTCATAGAGAACGAGGTCAGCTTTCTCAATAGAGAGGACCTTGCTTTGTATGCTCCCTCCTCGAAGGACGAGGTCATTAGCATACATATGAAAGAGCACGTAGATCTGATAGTGTTCGATATTGATGCCCCTGGTATGTCATCTGAGCAGTTGTGCTCTTTAATAAGGAATGATCCCGAAATGCGCAGGGTCTCGATAATTGCAGTGTCGTCAGATATGAAACTCTCCGGTGATAAATTGCCTGATTGCAATGCCAATGAGTTCATAATGTCACCGTATTCGCCTTCGGCGCTACTTGATAAGGCCCATGAACTGCTTAACGTAAGTAAGAGGGCTAACTTCAGGGCACCTCTGGGTGTAAAGATAAAAAGTGATAGCAATAATGGAACGTTCGTCTGTTACTCTGAGAATATCAGCTCCTCGGGTATGTTGATACAGTGTGATAATGAGCTGAAGGAAGGGGATGTTATGAAGTGTGGTTTTTACCTGCCTGACAATTCTCATATAGTTTCGGAGGCAGTGGTGGTCCGGAATGCTGAGAAACATAAGGGTTTTAAATCCGGTAAATATGGAATAAGGTTCACTGATATCAAAGAAGAGCTCAGTACCGCCATTGATAAGTACGTAAAGAGCGTTTTATAACTGATCCTATCAACATGTCCTATAACGAAAAAATAGACGAACGGGTAAGTAGAATAGTGGAAGAGTGGAATAAGACCGAAAAAAGGAATATGTTCGGGGGTATCTGTTACCTTTTGAAGGGTAACATGTTAGGCGGAGTGTATAAAGACTTTCTTTTCCTGAGATTAGGTGAGAAAGGAGCTGAGGAAGCTCTTCGTGCAGACCATGTAAAACCCTTCGACGTAACCGGCAGGCCGATGAAAGGTTGGGTCATGGTCGAGCCGGAAGGGTTTGCCGAAGATGAGGTGCTTAATGAGTGGCTTCTCGAAGCGAAGGGCTTTGTAGAGACCTTACCTTCCCAATAATCCCCGGACCATGGACCATCAGTCTTTTACTGATACTATTTATGCATATCATGCCTTAAATGGCTATTACCATAGACATAGTGGACTTTCAGTGATAAGATTTATCTATCTATGAATTTTCGTGCGGAAATAACGGGGCACTGGAAAGCTTTCATTGTAATTGTCATCATATCGGTCTCGATGACCTCTTGTCTCCTTTCTCCTTCCCTGGCTTTCGATATCCCGGAAAAACTTAACTATGATCTAAGCTGGATCGGGATCAAGGCAGGTGAGTCGTCCCTTGAGATAAGTGACGGAGAGGACGGCACTATTCATATAGCTTCTACTGCAAGGTCTGTCGGATGGGTATCTGTCCTCTTCCGTGTCCGCGACAGGGTAGATGCGGTGATCGAAAAGGAACCCTTCTGGTTCCCGATCAACTATCATCTGCAGCAGGAGGAGGGTGCCAGAGAGAGGAACTGGGAGGTTGTTTTCGATCGAAAGGAGCTGAAAGCAACATATATTGATCACCTGAATGACGAGAAAAAGGAATATGAGGTCCCACCGAAAGTGTTCGATCCTCTTTCCGCTTTTTTCATGATGAGAAAGGCGGACCTTGTGATAGGTGAATCATCATATATAACGCTGTTTGACAGCGAGCTTTTATATGAGCTTGAGGTCAAAGTAATAAAGAAAGAGAAGATCGTCGTACCGGCCGGTGAGTTCGATACTATCCTCATTTCACCTATTTTGCAGTCCGAGGGAATATTTTCGAGGGAAGGCGCTATCTATACATGGTTGACAGATGATGAGAAACGGATACCCGTTAAGCTCAAGACAAAGGTGTCTATAGGTTCAATATCAGCTGAACTCGTTAGTGTCGAGAACAGCGATAGTCCCGTCAAAAAGGATGATCGCTGATCCCGGAAGCTGATTTAAGAGCTGTCAAGTATTGACATCAGGCGTAACCTGTTAGAATTCATGGATTTTATGATAAGCTGATAGGAATAATATGCGATTAAGGATAAAGGGAAAAGAGGCTAAGGCTAAATGGAGGTTTGCAGTTGACAGGGGGGGTACCTTCACGGATGTAATAGGTATAGATCCTGACGGCAAATACCATATTCAGAAGCTACTTTCAAGATCTCCGGAATACAGGAACGCATCTATAGAGGGGATAAAAAGGATACTCAAAGTCCCTCCGGACCAGACGCTATCTGAAAAGAACATTGAGGCTGTCAGGATAGGCACTACTATAGCGACCAATTCTCTTCTGGAGAGGAAGGGCGGCAGGGTGGCCCTTTTTATCACTGAGGGATTTTCTGATGTTCTTGAAATAGGCGACCAGTGCAGGCCGGATATCTTCAGCCTTAATATTGAAAAGCCTTCGCTGTTATATACGATCGTTAACGAGGTGTCAGAGAGGATAGACAGCTCAGGGAAGGTCGTAAAGAACCTTGACACTGAAAAGCTGAGAAAATCGATCAGATTTGTAAGGCTTACTGGAGTTGATACGGTTGCAGTTGTCCTTATGAACTCATGGAAGAACCCGGCTCATGAGATACTGTGCGAGAAGATAATCAGGGAGGAGGGTCTTGAGGATATTGTACTGTCACACCGTACAAGCGGACTAATAAAGATAGTCGGAAGAGGGCAGAGCACAGTGGTCGATGCATATCTGAGCTCGGTAATTGACAGGTACAGGGAACACCTTGAAGCCGAAACGGGGGATGTACCTGTAGAGTTCATGCAGAGTTCGGGAGGACTGTCCGATCCTTATTATTTCAGAGGAAAGGATGCAATACTCTCCGGTCCTGCCGGTGGGGTAGTAGCAGTTGCAAAGATAGCTGCTGAACTCGGGATAAAGGGTGTGATCGGATTTGACATGGGGGGGACATCAACGGATGTCTCTCGATTCGAAGAGGGTTACGAAAAGGTGTATGAGAAGGTCATTGGCGGAGTTGAGATACAGACTGAGATGATGAACATAAATACGATAGCCTCCGGCGGGGGCTCTGTACTATGGTTCGACGGAAAGAAGTTGAGGGTCGGGCCCGAGTCAGCCGGGGCACTACCCGGACCGGCATGTTACGGCCTTGGAGGACCTCTGACTATTACAGATGCCAATGCGATCACCGGCCGATTGGTCGCAGACCGGTTCCCCAAGACGTTCGGTGAGGACAGAAAAGGCCCTATTAATATTGATGCATCTAAGGAGCTTTTCGGTGCCTTCACGGAGGAACTTAACAGGGGGACTGATAAAAAGCTTATGCCTCAGGACGTAGCTATGGGTTTCATACGTATCGCGGATGAGATGATGGCCATGGCGATCAAGGAGATATCTGTATCAAAAGGTTTCGACATAAGAGAGCACGCTCTGGTATGTTTTGGCGGTGCGGGTGGACAGCATGCGTGCGGTGTTGCATCTCTCCTTGATATCGATACCATTGTCTTTCATCCTCTCGGTAGTCTTATGTCGGCTTACGGTATTGGTATGGCCAATAGTTCAGCTATGAACTCAAGGACCCTTATGATCGAATATGACGGGTCGGTATACAAGGACCTTGAAGGGATATTCAGCGATATGATGAAAGACCTTGCCGAGGTCGGTGATGAAAGGGTCAAAACCGACAGGAAAATAGACCTGCGAGTTAAGGGCGCAAATACATATATAACGGTCCAGTACGATGATGGAGGGTATGAGAAAACGGTCAAAGCGTTCGGCGAGAGGCATAAGAAGATCTTCGGCTTCTTTTCAGAGGATAAGGAACTTGAGCTCGTTAATGCCAGGATCGAGGTTAGCAGTGCGGATGAGTTCTTCTCCCCTTATAAGGAGGATGAAAATATAGCTGACGACCCGTCACCCTTGTCTCACCAGTGGGTGCAGTTCAGCTCAGGCAATGTGGATGTTCCGGTCTTTGAAAGGACCGCCCTTAAGTCGTCAGGAAAGATAAAGGGACCTGCATTGGTCGTAGATGATAACAGTACCCTGCTTATTGATACGGACTTTGAGGGTGAAGTTAAAGATAACGGAATTATCATGTTGAAGAGGATAACCAAGAAGGAAGCAGAGAGCGGCCAGGGTGGGGATAAACCTGATCCTGTATTGCTCGAAGTGTTCAATAACCTCTTTATGGGAATTTCTACCGAGATGGGCTATACACTGCAGAACACTGCTCACTCGGTCAATATGAAGGAACGCCTCGATTTCTCATGCGCGATCTTTGATTCTGAAGGGAACCTGGTGGCGAATGCCCCTCATATACCGGTACATCTCGGTTCAATGTCAGATACTGTTAAGGCAGTACTTGCCGATAAGGGTGATATTATGCAGCCGGGAGATGCATTTGTGACAAATAATCCTTTCCGCGGGGGATCGCACCTCCCCGATATAACGGTGGTATGTCCGGTGTTCGCTGATGATAAGGAGATAATATTCTTTACCGCATCCCGCGGGCATCACGCTGATATCGGCGGTCGTACACCGGGATCGTTTCCACCTGATGCAGAGCATATAGATGACGAGGGTGCATTGATCGATGGTGAACTACTTCTTCGTGAAGGAGAGTTCATGGAAGAGGATATCAGGTGGTTCTTCTCCATGCATAAGCATGGTGTGAGGAATGAAGATGAGCGAATTGCGGACCTTAAAGC
>CP070669.1:1668511-1685367 GCA_020351835.1 Nitrospirota bacterium | reverse complement strand
CGCGAGACTGACTATACAGAAGCTTTTAGTGGCACGGGACGATGCACGTCTTGCGGACCTGGTCTGGGTGCCCGGTCAGGGATGGACCGAACCTGAGGGGTATCCTGATGACCTGATCAACCCGTCTATTTTCAACGGGTCGGTGCATGAAGGTGGTGACGGCCCCGGCTACTACTCTGCCGAGATCAATGTAAAGGGCAGGATAATCTTCGGCTATACATGGAACGTCAGGAAGCTCAATGAAGGGGCTGGTGATTACCGCATAACCTTCAGTTTTGACCAGGTATGCGGTGCCTACGCGCTCAATACATTCTTTGTAGAAGGCATAACGCAGATAATTGAGCCAGCCGAGGAAGAGATAGTAATAGCAGCGGAAGAACCGCCGACAGGTGGCGGCAGAGGGGTTATCGATTTTATTAATAACCTTACCTTTATGGATATCAGTATCCATGAACGCGGAGGTGGCATATAGGAATAAAGAGATAGTCATCGATAAAGCAGGATCGGTGCCACACACTTTGTGTGGCACCGTATTGATGAGGGATCAATGAGAGCCTTTAAAGGAGGTGTCAGATGAGAGAACGTTTAACCAGTATCGCTGCCGTCGTGGCGTTCATTTTCATCTTTAGCGTAACTCCTGCGCCGGCCGGCGGAGGTGGCGGTGGCGGAGGCGGAGGTGCCGGAGCCGGATCAGGTCATGGCGGTTCAATGGGTGGGATGTTCCAGGAGCAGGAAGGTATGAAGGGGTCCGGCAAACAGGAGCAGATACAGCAGTTCCGTCAGGAGCGGATCCGCCTTAACACGCAGCAGCGCGAGCGGCTGCAGGAATGCACAGCGACAGCTGATCGTGTCTGCGAGCGCGCACGCGAGATGTACCGGTTCGCTGAGGGCCCCGGCTTCAAGGCAGGCGATGCGAAGATGATGCAGTCGAGGCTTCGCGAAGAGGTGAGGGCCATGGAGAGGGAGCATGAACGCTTCAAGTCGGGACTGGCCGATGCGCAGCAGGACCAGGTCCGGGACCGGATAAGGGACATGGACCGAAGTCGCGACAGGATCCGCGATCAGCTAAGGGAGATGGATGCCGAACTCGACGAACCTAACCCATCTGGACAGAGGATAGCGATGCAATCTCGAGAGATGGAACGCCAGATGCTCGAATGGCAAAAACGCTACAGGGAAATTGAGCAGTAATGACATAATGGTGTCCTCATGAAAGGGGCCAGGTCTCGTATTTTGTTTATAGAATGCAAGGCCTGGCCTCCATTATCACTGTTACTGTGCAGGGACTACCACGGATTCGTAGTTGAATATTTGAAGGAGCTGCTTGATGCTAATTTAATGATGATGAGGATAACTCATGCCGCCATTTAAGTACTACAAGAAGAATATTTCCTGTAAAGAACAATATTCCCCCTGCAAAAGCCCAGATCGCACCGCTATCGCTGCTTATCTCGACCATGGCTGCAGGAAAGCGGTATGGAAGGACGTTCTTTAGATATATTCCCATATTATTATAGAACGCCGGATGGTTGGGAGATATCTTTTTTACAAGTACTCTGTCCTCTCCCTCTGTCACTGTCACTTTAGCCGTCATGCCTGTTGGAAATCCGGTCTTATCAGTCAGGAGCCTTATCTCTGTGAACCTTGCTATCGTGCTGTTGCTCATCTGTATGCCCTGTCCCTCATAGATTCGGGTTACGTAATGGAAACTGTCATAAGAGCTGAAAAGATGAGCTAAAAGGATAAGAAGGAAACCCGCATGCATTATCTGGGGGGATATCTTAAGAAGGAAGGACCTTGCAGGTGTTTTTGCAATG
Organism: Nitrospirota bacterium; assembly: GCA_020351835.1. Lineage (GTDB taxonomy): Bacteria > Nitrospirota > Thermodesulfovibrionia > Thermodesulfovibrionales > BMS3Bbin05 > BMS3Bbin05. Next base: position 1,683,550 of record CP070669.1, on the reverse strand, counting down.
AGGGAGCGAACCGTGCATAGTATTGTATTGGCAGTAATTATCGACAACGTAACAAGGGACAGTACGAGCCACCATGAATCCTTCAGCGATACCTTGTTTATCCACTTGAAAAGAGGCATGGTGTTTATCGATTCGTATGCACCCGTGCCAAGCATAGCGATCGAACCCACGGCCATCAACAGGGTAAGAGTGAACAGGCCTGCGATGCCCGTCATGAGAGAGGATGCTATATCTATGGTCCTTTTAACGTTCATATCTAAAATGAATGAGAACTTTTCATAAAGATGCCTACACCGAGATAGGTGAAAAGCATTACGAGCGTCCCGGCCGTTCCAAGTATTGAAGCAGTCCTTCCTGCAAACCGGCTGTGCAGGCGGGCGTGCAGGTACAGTGAGTAATACAGCCATAGTATAGATGTCCAGAACTCCTTGGGCGTCCATAGCCAGTATGTTCCCCATGCATAGAAAGCCCATATGCCGCCTGCTATCATGGCAACAGAGAAGAAGGTGTAACCGATCAATATCGAGCGGTACTGAAGTCTCTCTGCAGAAATGCCTTTATCTTTTATATAAATGATACCGAGAATCCCTCCCAGAACAAACAGGGCGTATCCGAAGAACGACAGTACGACATGAAACTCGAACCAGTAGGTGTCAAGGACCGGCGGCAGGGGATTATTGTTGGGAGAGAGAAATAATGAGGGAAAGAGGAAGACGGCAGCGGAGGCAGCGCTTGACGATGTAAAGGCGTTCTTGTTATCCAGAAATGGCCTTAAGGCCAGTGCAAAGATAACGATAGACAGTGACATGAAAAGAAGAGTGTCAAAGAGGCCTATTATAGGGAGCCTTCCCGCGGTCGCCCCCCGGTACATTACATATGCGATATGCATTGTCAGTCCGGCATACAGCATGAAACGATATCTGACAGCTGCAAGGTAAGATAGTATTGTAGATATTACTATTATCATTGTATGGTCGGACAGGCCTCAGCCTCCTCCGGAAGTTCTAATGACGGTCCCGGTTAACGAATATCTTTCCGGGATTCATTATGTTCATTGGGTCGAAAACCTCCTTAATGCCTTTCATCATATCAAGTGCGGGCCCTTTCACCTCCAGCCCCATGTGCCCGGCCTTTGTAGTGCCGACACCATGTTCACCCGATATGGTTCCGCCCATCTCAAGGCAGATCTCAAAGACCTCCTTTACGACCTTCTTTATAATTTCTTTCTGATCGGGATCGTTCCTGTCGGCCATGATATTGACGTGAATGTTCCCGTCACCGGCATGACCGAAGCTGACGATATCTATCCCCCTTTTTTTAGAAAGTGAACGGAGTCTGACGAGCAGATCGGGGATCCTGCTGCGCGGTACAACGATGTCCTCGCTTACTTTGCCGGGGGATATGTGGAAAAGGGCTGGGGACAGGGACCTCCTTGCCTCCCATAATCTCTGTCTTTGCTCTTCGGAAACGGCAACATTTACCGCTGCTCCCAGGGCTTTGCATAAGTTGGAGACCTTTTCAGCATCTTCTGCTATTGCACGTTCCTGTCCGTCAAGCTCAATAAGCAGGAGTGCTTCCGCATCTGCAGGCAGGCCTGTGGGTTTATAGCTCTCAACCGCCTTTATTGTCTCTCTGTCCATCAGTTCCAGAACTCTCGGTACTATTAGTGATGATGTGATATCAGACACGGCTGAACCGCACTTGCGCAGATCATCAAACACGGCGAGTATCGTTGTGACGGCCTGGGGAAGGGGAGCCAGTTTCAGCCTGATCCTGGTCATCGTGCATAGCGTACCCTCCGAGCCGACAATAAGTCCCGTAAGGTCATATCCAACGACCCCTTTCATTGTCCGGACTCCCGTGTTGATGACCCGTCCATCCGGCAGTACGGCCTCAATGCCCAACACATAATCTCGTGTAACCCCGTACTTGACAGCGCGTGGGCCTCCCGCATTCTCCGCGACATTACCGCCAATAGTGCAGAAGTGCATGCTGGCAGGGTCCGGAGGATAGAAAAGCCCCATTGGTTCTATTTCCCTCTGCAGTTGACCGTTTATTACGCCGGGTTCGACAAGGGCCGTCAGGTTCTTTTCATCTACCTCGAGTATCCTGTTCATCCTCTCGAAGCTTATAATGATAGCTCCGTTCAGAGGGACAGCTCCTCCGGTCATGCCCGTGCCGGCGCCGCGGGGAACAATAGCTATTCTGTTATCGGATGCGAACTTCGATATCCTTGCTACATCATCGGTTCCCTCAGGCCATACTACCGCGGAAGGTTTTGATCCCGTGCCCGATGCATCAAATCCGTAACATACCAGGGTCTCCGGTGCGTCAGAAAAACCGTCAGGCGGAAGGATGTCTTTGAGACCTTTCATTCCTTAAGCGACTCTATGATGGTCCTGAGAATATTAGACCTGGCCTCGGTTAGGTTTGAGAACTGCATCCCTACCTCATATATAGCCGAACCACCGGAAGGTCCCGAAGAGGGCCTTTTGAAAAAGGACCTGGTCACCTTTCCCTTAAGGTTAAGGGTTATGTCATTGTGTATGATATTTATTGAGCAGGTGCTGTTGGTAGAGATATGTTTTTTACAGTTGAACTGCATCCCGCTTGAGCTGAGGTCCATTATCTCGATGTCCGAAGCGAGCACCATCCGGCCATCTACCTTACCCTCGGCATGGATCCGCTGATGCCTTCTCTTATCACCCATGGTGTTACGGTTCAGACCTCTGCAAGCTGCATTGATATGATCTTTGATGCCCCTGGTTCTTCCATAGTAACGCCGTAGATATGATCAGCGGCTTCCATAGTTGTTCTGTTGTGGGTTATAACGACCAGCTGGATATCCTCTGAAAGCTCTTTAAGCATTGCCGCATATTTCCCGGAGTTAGACTCATCAAGTGGTGCATCGGCCTCATCGAGTATGCATATCGGAGCCGGTTTTATAAGGAAACCGCCAAATATTAGCGAAATTGCCGTCAATGCCTTTTCGCCTCCTGACAGGAGGGTAATGTTCTGAAGCTTCTTCCCGGGAGGCTGTGCTATTATGTCTATCCCGGATTCGAGTATGTTCTGATCATCTGTCAGGACCAGGTTCGCTTTTCCTCCTCCGAAAAGCCTCATGAACACTTCAGAGAACTTCTGGTCAAGCTGAGTGAAGGCCTCTCTTAATCGCTTACGTGTTGTATAGTTTATCTTTCTTATAGCTTCTTCAAGCTCGTCTATTGATTGTGAAAGATCCTTTTGCTGGGTAGAAAGGAACTCGTAACGCTCCTTTAGTTCCTCGTACTCTTCTATAGTGCCCAGATTTACCGGTCCGATGGACTGGATCTTTTCCCTGAGACCTGGGAGTTTCTCCATCTCCTCTTCACTGGGGGGTTCGGCATCATGGTGCTCTATATTGATACCGTACTTCTGTATCATGTTATTGAAAATGTTCTCTGATCTCAATCTGTACTCTGTCCGGGCCACGTCAGCAGACGATGCACGCTCGCTTACAGACTCTATCTTCTTACGGGCATCGCTGATATCACGTTCCATCTCGTTAAGCCGAGACGTCCTTCCCTCGATGTCCTCTTTTCTTGATGATATGTCAGTTCTTAGAGAATCTATCCGGAGGACCTTTTCCTTCTGGCTCTTTTCGAAGTCTACTACCGCCCTGTTCTTCTGTTCTATGAGGAACTGGTTGCTCTCTACCTCAGCTTCCAGGTCTGACCTCGTCCTTTCTATCTCTTCTATGGATGAGCTGACAGAGCCCATCTCCTTTGAGATAGAATCTATCTTTTCTTTATACCTCGTGATCTCCAGTTGTATCCCGGTCAGGTCATCTCTATGTTTTTCGTAAAACTCCTTCTTTTCCGTAAGTTCTTTCTGAAGGTTAGCCAGGCCTGCCTCCATCTCCTCCTTCTTAGCCGTCCTGTCACTGATCATGCTTATCGTCTCATCGACCGTCTTGATAACGCTTTCCTTTTCCTGTCTGGTCTGCTCCATCTCAAGGTTTATCGTCGACCTCTTTCTGCTCAGTCTTTCCTTTTCCTGCTCCAGGTTCTGTATCTCAACTTTGTGTATCGAGACCTCCTTTTCCACAGCAGTGATCCTGTCTCCGATCCCGGTCAGCTTCTTCTCGCTCTCCGATAGCAATTCCTTCAGCCCTGACAGGTCGTTCTCCGCTTTTGTCAGTTCATCCTTCTTTCTTTCTATCATATCTGCAAGTTCACGGATCTCACGCTTTCTCTTAAGTATGTCCTTGCCGTGGCCTGACAGGATGGTACGTGAACGGTCTATGATGTCGCCTTCAGGCGTGACGAAGATTAGCCCTCTGTTCTTTCCGGAGAGGTCATAGGCGCTCCGCAGGTCCTCAGTGATCACCACGTTGCCGAGCAGCTTGCCGATCAGCTTCGCATACTTGCTATCTGTATCTACGAAATCAGAGGCTCTTCCTTTCACGGACAGATGGGTCGGGATGGCTGTATCGGAAGAAGCGTCATCGTCCAGTATCATCAATGCTGTTCTAGACAGGCCATTTTCTCTTATGTGTCTGGCGGCTGTTTCGGCATCATCGTACGAAGACATTATCAGGCCGTTTATCCTGTCTGAAAGTACCGATTCGATAGCTCGTTCATATCTGGAGTCTACCTTCATTACATCCGAGATCACCCCGGTGACATGCAGTGCGTCTGAGCTAAGCATATCTGCCGGTACACCCTCTAAAGAGATCTCCCTGAGTGAAGTCAGGCGGGAGCTGTCAGATGCCAGCTCTTCCTTGAGCGCTGAAACGCGGTTCTGCTGTTCCCCTATCCTGTTCTGTGTATCTGAGATAGTATCCGATGTCACCTGCTTCTGCTCGTTGGCAAGTGCCAGGTCGTTGTTCTTTGCTACGACCTCTGATTCTACAGAAGATATCTTTGCCTCTACCGCACTGATCGCATCAGATGTCTCCTCCATCTCCCTTGACTGGGCCTCTTCCTTCTTTGAGGACGATTCTATGGCCGCGCGGTACCTCGCCAGGTCATTGTTGAGCGAGCTTAGTTTTTCAGTTATATCGAATATATCTTTACGTCTTTCCTCGATGCTGTATTCTTTCTCCGAGATCTGTCTGTCTATGTCGGATATAAAGTCTTTCTTTCGGGATACAGATGAAGAGAAATCCTCGAACTGCGAGCTTAGCTGTTCCTTTTCCGAGCCGAGCAAGGATATCCTGGCTTCGAGTGTGTTCCTTTTTTCATCAAGGTCCGTAAGCCGGGTGGATATCCTTTGTGAGTTGTGACTTGCGTTCTCCACCTCTTTGTTGTATACGGCGATGTTCTGGTTAAGCTCGGATACCGATCTTTGTAACGCAAGGAAACCCTCGTTCAATGATTGAAGCTCTTTCTCGGTCTCTATCGTATCTATCTTTATCTTCTGGTACTCGACCTCTTTTGTAGAAAGAGAAGCTCTGAAGGCGGCCTCCTGTTCCTTTGCCTCTTCATACTCGGTGTCGGTCCTTTCCAGGACCTCTTTGAGCTCAGTGTATTCCTTCTTGTTTATCTTAAGCTCGATCTCTTTGAGCTCGTCGGATATGGCCTTATAGCGCTCTGCTTTGCGGGCCAGCCTGTCAAGGGTCTTTATCTGCTTGTTCACTTCCGTAATTACATCATTGATCCGCTGGAGGTTAAGCCTTGAGCTCTCCAGTTTCCTCTGCGCCTCCTCTTTCCTTACCTTGTATTTCATAACGCCTGCAACCTCCTCGATAATGAAACGTCGATCCAGAGGTTTTGAGTTGAGGATGGAATCAATGTGTCCCTGCTCGATAATGGAGTAGCTTTTGACCTCGAGCCCCGTATCGAGAAAGAGGTCTTTGACATCTCTGAGCCTGCAGATGTTCCTGTTTATCATGTACTCGCTGTCTCCCGATCGGTACAGGCGCCTGGATACTGTTATGCCTTTTCCGCTTCCGCCGTTACCGTCTGAAGACCCGTCGATCTCGGACATATGCAGAGTAACGTCTGACATACCTTTCGGATTTTTCGTGCTGGAACCGTTAAAGATCACCTCTTCCATCTTACCGCCCCTGAGCGTCTTGGCACTTTGTTCTCCAAGTACCCACCTGAAGGCATCGACAACATTGCTCTTGCCGCAGCCGTTCGGTCCAACGATGCAGGTTATGCCCTTATGCAGATTGAACACGGTCCTGTCGGCGAAAGATTTGAATCCGTTCAGTTCGATTTTTTCAATTTTCATATGTTTCTTTAGTCGAAAGAGAGGGGCCGGAGAATGACCCTCGCATAGTATACATTTTAGACATTGGAAGTATCAATTAAAATTGCAGATCTGCAGATAAGAGGTGTTTTTTACAGGACCAGGCGTCAAAATAAGACTGAAACCGGCATTTATTTCGGCTGAATCCGGGCAAGACCTATATATATTACCTTATATATATAGCTATTGCTTGTATGAAGTCAGAGTTTTGGGTCAATAAATAATTATGATTTTCAGATAAGTTTTTTTTATTTGACGATTTAATATTCTGTATATTAGGCTTGTATGCCTTGCAATTTATCGAATAAGTAGTTTTTTTCCAAAAATCTCATAAAAGGAGGATTTTATGGCTAAGAAGTATGATACTCCCATGTTGGATGAGCTTAAAAAAGGCGCATTTCCCAGCTTTATCACAGAAATAGAAAAAGCCACGGAAACGGCCGATTATGCAAAAGACCTGCTTGGTCTGCTTGAGCGCTCCTTCAACGAGAAGAAGACTCACTGGAAGCACGGAGGTATCGTTGGAGTTAGAGGTTACGGTGGTGGTGTTATCGGAAGGTATTCCGACATTCCGGACGAGTTCCCGGGTGTAGCACATTTCCATACCGTCAGGGTCAACCAGCCCTCAGGTTTCTTCTACACATCGGATGCCCTTAGAGAGATATGTGATATCTGGGAAAAGTACGGCAGCGGTCTTACGAACATGCACGGTTCGACCGGTGACCTTGTTCTTCTCGGAACGAACACCGAGAGCCTTGAGCCTATTTTTGCAGAGCTTTCATCCAGAGGCTGGGACCTTGGCGGTTCCGGTTCTGCAATGAGAACACCGAGCTGCTGTGTTGGACAGGCTCGTTGTGAGTGGGCGAACATTGACACTATGGCGATAACCAATGAGATAACCCAGCATTATCAGGACGAGATGCACAGGCCGATGTTCCCATACAAGTTCAAGTTCAAGGTAGCCGGCTGCGCCTGCGATTGCATCGCCTCGATCGCCCGTGCTGATATGTCGATTATCGGAACCTGGAAGGGAGACATCCAGATCGACCAGAAAGAAGTAGCTAATTATGCAAAGGGCGGGATGGATATACAGGCAGAGATCATTGATATGTGCCCTACACAGTGTATGGGTTATGACGGCAAAGCGATCAGCATCAACAATGAGCACTGCAACAGGTGCATGCATTGTATAGCCAAGATGACCAAGGCATTGAAGCCCGGCAAAGAGAGAGGAGCCACGATCCTTCTCGGAAGTAAGGCGCCTATCGTTACGGGTGCACTGCTTTCATGGGTAATAGTACCGTTCATGAAGATGGAGCCTCCTTTCGAAGAGCTCAAGGACCTGATCGACAGGATCTGGGAATGGTGGGATGAGCACGGCAAGAACCGTGAAAGGGTTGGTGAGCTGATTGAAAGGCTCGGATTCCCGACGTTCCTCAAGGGAGTTGACCTTGAGCCTCATCCGGCGATGGTAACAGAGCCCAGAAGGGATCCTTTCTTCTTCTGGTCTGAAGAGGATATTGAAAAATAACTTAGATCGAATAAAGGAGGTTGAAATGTCAGATTTACCAGAAAGACAGACAGATATAGGACCACCTCATTATGAGAAGTTCCTTCCGCCGGTTATCAAGAAGAACTACGGGAAATGGGCTTATCACGAGGAGAAAAGCGCGGGGGTTATGGTCCATGTTGCAGAGAGCGGTGACAAGATCACCACAGTAAGGGTAGCATCACCGAGGATTCTTGCTACGCAGAGTCTCAGGGAGATGTCTGAGATAGCGGATAAGTACTGTGACGGTTATATCCGTTTTACGACCCGTAACAATGTAGAGTTCCTGGTATCGGACGAGAGCAAAGTTGACGGCCTTGTTAAGGAGCTTAAGGATAAGAAATACATGCTCGGTGGTATAGGCTCGAGGATAAGTAATGTTGTCCATACCCAGGGATGGGTACATTGCCACTCTGCGGCTACAGACGCATCCGGTCTTGTGAAGGCAATTATGGACGAGCTCAGCGAGTACTTCACCGATAAGGAGACGCCTGCCAAGGTAAGGCTTGCTGTTGCATGCTGTGTTAATATGTGCGGTGCGGTTCACTGCTCGGATATAGCTCTCGTTGGTGTCCATAAGACTGCTCCAAGGATACTTGACGAAGAGATAAAGAACATGTGTGAGATACCTTCGACCGTTGCATCATGCCCGACGAGCGCGATCAGCCCTAATCCAAAAGAGAAGAGCGTAAAGATCAAGCTTGAGAAGTGCATGTACTGCGGAAACTGCTACTCGGTCTGCCCTGCAATGCCGATAGCGGATCCAAAGAACGACGGCGTAGCTATCGTTGTTGGCGGTAAGGTCGCTAATCTCAGGACGGTTCCGAAGTTCTCCAAGCTCGCTATTCCGTGGATCCCGAACAACCCTCCGAGGTGGCCCGAGGTCACTGATGCCGTAAAGAAGATCCTCGATACATACATCGCCGGTGCGATGAAGCATGAGAGGGTCGGAGAGTGGGTAGAGAGGATAGGTTGGGAGAAGTTCTTCGATATTACCGGACTAGAGTTCAAGATCCAGCATGTCGATGACTTCACGTTCGCACGTGAAACGTTCAGAATGGCTGCTACGTTCAAACACTAATCTAATGTTCAAAGGGGGGAGAGATATCTCCCCCCTTTTATTACTAAATCTTAATCCAAAGAGGAGAGGTCATAATGGACAAAGAAGAGGTAAAGAAAGCTATTTATGACATGATCGAGGCTTCGATGGGCAAGAAGAAGCTGAAACCCAGTGATGTAATGAAAAAGCTCAAGGCAGATCATGGAGTGGAGAGAGGCGACGGAAAGGCAGCACTTAAAGACCTGATGGACGCCGGCACGCTCGTGTACTCGTACAAGGGCGGAAGCTATGTTGAGCTGCCTCCTAAATAATAGTTTATAATATATAGGTGAGCTATAACATTCCAAGGGTGGTTGTAGCAGGGCTGAAGGGAGGCTCTGGTAAAACCACCCTTTCTTTAGGCCTTCTTGAGAATTTCAAGAAGAGTGGTAAGAAAATAGTCCCCTTCAAGAAGGGCCCGGACTATATAGACCCGGGCTGGCTTTCAAAGGCCGCCGGCCGGCCTTGCTACAATCTTGATGCATTCCTTTTCCCGGAAAAAAAAGTACTGGCATCCTTTATTAAACACTCCTCAGGAGCTGAAGGTGCCCTTATAGAGGGCAACAGGGGGCTCTTCGACGGAATGGATGAAAAGGGGACCTTCAGTACTGCCCGTCTCGCCAGGGACCTCTCGGCTCCTGTCATTCTGATTATAGATTGTACAAAGGTAACGGCTACTATTGCAGCAATGGTCAAGGGGGTTCTCTCATTTGATGAGGAGATCAAAATTGGCGGGGTGGTCCTTAACAATATTGCAGGAGAGAGACATGAGAGAGTGATAAGAAGCGCAATAGAAGGCCATACTGACGTAAGTGTGGTAGGGGCCTTTCGCAGGTCAGGGCAGAAGCTGATAGAAGAAAGACACCTCGGTCTCCTGCCTCAACACGAATCAAATGGTACGCAGGATGTTCTTCAAAGGATGGAGGAGCTGGTCGCCGGGTCTGTCAATACCGAGATGGTTCTGGGAATAATGTCATCTGCAGGACCCCTTGCAGTTGATGACGAAGTGCTAACCGGAGCGTCAGGGAAAGATGATAATGTAAGGATCGGGGTTATGCGGGATTCCGCGTTCCAGTTCTATTACCCTGATAACCTTGAACTCCTAAAAGAAAGCGGGGCTGAGATAGTTGATATTAACGCGTTTGGAGATGGGAACCTTCCTGATATTGACGCTCTGTACATAGGCGGCGGATTCCCGGAGACACAGGCGGCAGCACTTGCGGTTAACAGGACGCTGATGAAGGACATAAAGGACGGTGCAGATTCAGGCCTTCCGGTCTATGCTGAGTGTGGGGGGCTGATGTACCTGGGAGATGAGATAGAGTCCGGTGGCGAGACGTTTAAAATGGCGGGGGTGCTTCCTTTGAGGTTTAGCATGAGCGACAGGCCTGTTGCTCACGGTTATACGGAGGTTCAGGTAGAGGGAGATAATCCCTATTTCGAAGCCGGAACGGAGCTGAAAGGTCATGAGTTCCATTACTCCGATATCGTAGATATGAGTAGTGATGCCCTGGAGCTTACATTCAGAATGAAGCGAGGGAAGGGAATAAAGGAAGGATTTGACGGGATCACATATCGGAACGTATTTGCAACTTACACTCATCTGCACGCTCTCGGGAGCCCTGGTTGGGTAAGCGGTATAATTAAATTGGCCAGTAAGTACAGGAGTGCAAGGGGCACAGCTACATGAAGCTCTTTGCCCTTAAGAGAGAACTTAAGAAAAAGCTGGCCGAAGATGACATGGATGCAATTGCGGGTCTTGCTTCCGAGGACAGGCGGGTTATCAATATCCTTATGAGCTTTTCGTATGACAAGGACACGGAGCTCAGCTGGAGGGCCGTTCAGGCTGTGGGCGAGTCCGCTAGAGTGCTTATCAATAGTGACTATGATTTTATCAGGGATACTACCAGAAGGCTTATATGGTCAGTGACCGAAGAGTCAGGCAACGTGGCCTGGTCGTCGATAGAGATGCTCTCTGAGATAATAGCGAGTGACCTTAGCAGACTATATGACCTCGTGCCTATTGTAGTATCAATGTATGAAGAGGAGATATTCAGGGAAGGGGTAATGTACGGCCTTTCAAAGTTTGCCGAAAGCTCTCCCGACATCGTACTGATGCATGCCGGGACCATAAGAGAAGCACTGTCCGACGTTAATCCCAGGGTCAGGTATTTTGCTCTTATGAGCGCAAAAAGAGCCGGGATGGAGATACCCGATGATATTAGGGAGAGGCTTTCATCTGATCACGCAAAGGCCAGAATATATATCGACGGAATGCTAAGGGACGTTGAGGTAAGGGACTTTCTTACTGAATAGATATGGTGTTTGACATTGCTCCGGTCTTGAATTTATAATCAACTATCTTAACTTCTTGCACGGATAATATGGACGAAACTCCCCGGAAAAAAAGGAAATATGGGAACAGGCCGCGTGAGGATAAGAGCTCGCTGTCGATCCCGAAATGCCCTTTTTGTGATCAGGCATTCGAAAAACCCTCATCTATATGGGGGGAGTTCACTGAGTTCACCGGGGGTCGTTGTGACTGCGGCGCGGCCTATATCTGTGATGAGACCGGAAAGAACCTGGGGGAGACACTGATGGATGCCCTGGTGCTTCTTTGCGATAATGACTGGGACAGGGCTCTTTCTCTCGTACCTGGAGAGGAATATGAGGAAGATACGATCAGTTACGACCCCATGAGGCATAAGATAAAGAGAAGTTTCCGGGACAGGATGAGGGGAAAACTGATCTTTGTAAAGCTTAAGAAATAATAGAGTTTCGATCCAATGCCGATAAGTATTTATGATTGGCCGATTAGTTTTTTTAATTTGACGACAAATAAGCCAGTGTATTAATTTTTAGTGCCCTATGAAATTTGAATTTTAAGACAAATATAGTTTTATTTAACAATAATGTTTGTGTTTGGGATTTGAGCGTAGAGGGTACTTTTTAAGTCAAAAAACTTCAGAAGGAGGTATTTACATGGCATCTATCGAGTTTGATGGCAAGCAGATCGAAGTTGATGAGGACGGATACCTGACCAACCTTGACGACTGGTCAGAGGGCCTCGCAAAGCACCTGGCAGAGGGTGATGATCAGGAGCTAACCGATGCTCACTGGGAGGTCATTAACTTTCTCAGGAACTACTACCAGCAGTACCAGATCGCACCTATGATCAAGATCCTCGTTAAGGAGATCGCAAAGGTCATGGGCCCTGATAAGGGCAACACGAAGTATCTGTACCAGCTTTTCCCGGATGGCCCTGCAAAGCAGGCATGTAGGTATGCTGGTCTTCCAAAGCCTACTGGTTGTGTGTAAAGTCTGATTTTACTGTAAATGGCAGGGCACTCCGTGTTCAGGCGGAGTGCCTGCCTTATATTATCCTTCCGAAAATAGAAAAAAGGAGAGGGAGGTTTCACAGGGGGGCACATCCAGCCTAATGCTGATGGGGGATGCCCGGAACATAGCATGACACTAAACGACCTGTTATCCGAAAAAGGTTCAGCGATAAAGAAGAAATGGTTTGATGCTGTTATCGAGACCTATCCTCCTGAAACTTCAAAATTCTTTGGCGGCAACAAAAGTGAGTTCAGGAACCCTGTCGGCGACACTATCAATAAGGCGGTCGAGGGTATATTTGACCAGCTAATCAATGATAAGGAGCCTTTAACGGGATCTGATGTCCTGGACCAGATCATTCGCGTAAGGGCCATCCAGGACTTTTCACCATCTGAAGCCGTTCGTTTCATCTTTTTACTCAAAGACATTATAAGAGGAACACTTATCGATGCTGTCAGGAAGAACGGACTGTTTGATGAACTCTTAGGGCTTGAGGCACGGATCGACGAGCTTGCCTGTCTGTCATTTGATATATTCATGTCTTGCAGGGAAAAGCTTTATGAGATCAAGGCGACAGAGCTTCACAGGTGGACATACAAGATCATCGAGAACGCAAACGTCCTTAAGGAGAATCCTGATAGTAATTAAAGCATTTTTTAATAGGTTATAAAAACTTGAAAGGAGGTTATACATGGGATTCATTTTATCTTTAGTGATCGTTGCAATTCTGATCGGTGTATCCTATGCTGGAGCTCAGGCAGGCCTTAGCGGTCTTTTCGGTATCTATATCCCGTATCTCGCTCTTCTCATATTTTTGGCCGGCCTGGTATTGAGAGTGCTGAAATGGGCCGCATCCCCAGTGCCATTCAGGATACCGACGACAGGCGGTCAGCAAAAAAGCCTTCCGTGGATCAAGCATTCCAAATACGATAATCCATCTTCGACATTCGGTGTTATCGTGAGAATGCTCCTTGAGATCTTTCTGTTCAGGTCCCTGTTCAGGAACCTGAAAGCCGAACTGAGGGACGGAAAACTTGCATATGGCTGGGAAAAATGGCTCTGGATAGCGGGACTGGCTTTCCATTGGTGCTTTTTCATAGTCCTCTTCAGGCACTTCAGGTTCTTTCTGCAGCCGGTGCCTGCGGTCGTTAATCTGGCCGACAAGCTTGATGGATTCCTCCAGATAGGCGTACCTCATCTACTTCTTACTGGTGTTGTACTTCTCGGTGCAGCATTGTACCTTCTTGCCCGTCGGTTCTACATTCCTCAGGTAAGGTATATCTCCCTGACTTCGGACTATTTTGCACTGCTAATGATAATTGCGATAGCGACATCAGGAATACTGATGAGGTATTTCTATAAGGTTGATATCATAGCGGTTAAGAATTTGACGATGGGACTGGCGACTCTTAGTCCAAAAGCTCCTGAGGGAATAGGCGCGATCTTTTATGTGCACCTTTTCCTTATCAGTTCTTTATTTATCTATTTTCCTTTCAGTAAGCTGGTTCATTTCGGCGGCGTTTTCTTGAGCCCGACGAGGAACCTGGCTAACAGTAATCGCATGAAGAAGCACGTCAACCCGTGGAACTATGATGTTAAGGTCCACACATACGAAGAGTACGAGGACGAGTTCAGGGAAAAAATGAAAATGGTCGAATTACCGGTAGAAAAGGAGTGATGACATGGCAAAGACACCGAAACCAGATGAACTAAAGAAGATAGATTACAGTCCGCCGGAGACCAACTGGATGGACACCCCGGTCGATTTCAAGCCGGGCACGTTCTGCCACGGGACCAGACCTTCATATCTTGAACTGGTTGACATGCCTCATGCCCGTGAGTGGAAGTCAGCAGAAGAGGACTGGAACCTTCCCGAGAACTGGAAGGAGATATTCCTTGAGGGAATGAGAGAGCGCCTTGCCAAGTACAGGACGTTCCATGTCTTTATGGACATATGCGTAAGGTGCGGTGCATGTGCAGATAAATGCCACTTCTATATAGGAGGAGGCGATCCCAAGAACATGCCTGTACTTAGGGCTGAGCTATTGAGGTCGATTTACAGAAGATACTTCACGACGGCAGGAAAGACGCTCGGCAAGGTTGCAGGTGCCAGAGATCTCACGGAAGAAGTGCTAAGGGAGCTTTGGTACTACCTTTATCAGTGCACCGAATGTCGCCGCTGTTCATTGTTCTGTCCTTACGGGATCGATCAGGCGGAGATAACTATCATCGGAAGGGAATTGATGAACCTGCTGGGGCTGAATACGGATTGGATCATGGGTCCCGTTTCGAACTGTTATCACAAGGGCAACCATCTGGGCCTTGAGCCCCATACGCTACACACGATGTTCGATTCAATGCTCGACGACGTCGAGACGGTCACGGGTGTAAGGCCTGAGGTCACGTGGAACAGAAAGGGAGCGGAGATACTTTTCGTTACACCATCGGGTGACTTCTTCGGGATGCCCGGGATCTACACCGCTATGGGTTATGTGATCCTGTTCCATCATCTGGGCCTCGATTATACGTTCAGCACCTACGCATCTGAGGGCGGTAACTTCGGATTCTTTACATCGAACGAGATGGCGAAGAAACTGCACTATAAGATATACGCCGAGGCGGAAAGACTTGGGGTCAAGTGGATACTTGGCGGTGAATGCGGTCATATGTGGAGAGTGCTCAACCAGTATACTACCACGTGGTGGAACCAGTGTGAGAAGCTCGAAGAGCCGGTCTCACCAGCTACCGGAACCGTGTTCGAAAATGCCAGATACTCGAAGATGGTCCATGTTGTAGAATTTACGGCGGACCTTAT
>CP070669.1:1654166-1668411 GCA_020351835.1 Nitrospirota bacterium | reverse complement strand
TTGACGGGACGCTGATCGATTCTGGTGGTGCTGGCACTCGGGCACTCACGGTATCTTTCCAGGAACTATTCTCTATAGATAATGCTTTTGATGGGATCAAAATGGCCGGGAAAACAGATCTTCAGATAGTGAGTGAAGCATGTGAAGTACATGGTATCAATTTCGATGATGACCTGATGGGAAAAGTTGAGCGTAGATACATAGAGCTGCTTAAGATAGAGATCAGGAACTCAGACAAGAAGCTGAAGCCGGGCGTAAAGAAATCACTTGAAGCCCTGGAAGCAAGAAACGACTGTGTCCTGGGGATATTGACTGGAAATATTGAAATGGGTGCGAGGATAAAGCTTTCTTCAATGGGTATACATGATCATTTCAAGGTTGGGGCGTACGGCAGCGACAATAAGGACCGAAATAGCCTTCTTCCGATAGCAGTCAGAAAATACAGTGACATTAGCGGTATCGATGTTCCATTTGAGAACTGTGTCGTTATCGGCGATACTCCCAGGGATGTTGAGTGCTCAAAGCCATATGGTGCCAAGTGTATTGCAGTAGCTACGGGGCCTTACAGTTTCGAGGACCTATCGGAAACTGAAGCTGATATAGTACTCGAGGACCTTAAGGGGGTCGATGAGTATGTCTGTTCCATGTGAACGGCTTTGTATGTCACAACATTCTCTCTTGCAATTTTCTTTCGTATTCCGGAAGGCTGCTCAGGTCCAGATCTTTCCCTCGCAGTTCGTTCAGCTTTAGTATCATATAGTTCAACTCTCTCAATTTTCTTATCCTGCTCTTATCATCGTCTATGAGATCAACTATTGCCCTAAGGGAAATGATCTCATTTCTAAGCTCGAGCTCCGGTGGAATAAATCCTGAGTTTCGCAGTACCTTGTAGGAGAGGCGCAGTTCCTCGGGGACAAAGCTGTCTTCATCAAGCTTAAGAGGTTCTCCGGCTCCCTCAAGGGAGTCAAGTTCACCTTTCTCGATCGATTCCGTTATCCTTCTTTCCGCTAACTTCTGAAAAATATCCATGTGTATCATTATATTACGGCACAACGTATCGGTCAACAGAACAGGCAATATTCTATAATTAGTAGTTATGAGTGAAATGAACAGTGAAAAGAAAGTGCTGTCGGCTCTCAGGATCGGAGATTTCAGGAATTTCTGGGTCTCACAGGTCATATCACTTTCCGGCACGTGGATGCAGCATGTAGCGATAGGGTGGCTGGTTTATGAAATGACATCTTCTCCGTTGTACCTCGGACTAACAATGATGGTATTATCCGCGCCGATAATGGTATTTACGCTTATAGGAGGTATATTTGCAGACAGACATCCTAAACGGAACATTCTGATAGGCACACAGGTAATGTCTATAGTTCCTGCTATAACTCTTGCTGTGTTGACCGACCTTCAGATAATAGAGCTATGGCATATTTTCTTAATAGTCTTCATGATAGGGACTCTCAACGCATTCGACATACCGGCCAGGCAGTCATTCTTTGTAGAGATGGTAGGGAAGAGCAATCTGCTTAATGCTATCGCTCTGAATTCGGCAGCCTTCAACGGTGCTCGTGTTCTTGGCCCATTATTTGCCGGTTTGATCATATCAAGGATAAACATTGAGACATGCTTCTACATTAACGGTCTGAGCTTTGCGCCGGCTATACTTGTTATGATGAACATCAAGACACGGGGGACAGGCAAGGTGGTAGGCAGAAGGTCGATCATCTCGGAACTGGGTGAGGGGATCTCTTTCATATGCGGGAATATACCTATAAGAACAGTATTCATTACGATAGCTCTTATTAGCCTGTTCGGGATACCTTACAGCAGCTTTCTTCCTGTCATTGCAGAGGATATCCTGAATACAGGGGCGGAGGGACTTGGCAGACTTGGCGGAGCATCCGGTGCCGGGGCGCTCATTGCTGCTCTCATAATTGCTCTTAAAGGGACGATAAGAAGAAGGGCTGCATATATGTCTATCGCTATCATGGGAGGTTCTCTGTCGATATTTGCTCTTACATTCTCTGATATAGAGATCATTTCTCTTTTAGTGCTGGTTATCACAGGATTTGGAATAGTCAGTTATCTTGCAAATGCCAATAACTTTATACAGCAGAGCGTGCCTGACAGTATAAGGGGGAGGGTCATGAGTGCCTATATTCTGGTATTTCTGGGGATGTCGCCGGTGGGGAACCTTTTGGTAGGTTATCTGGCCGAGTTCATCGGGACCATGAACGCGCTCAGGGTTTCGTCAGTTGTATGCATAGCAGCATCATTCTACTTCATAAAGAACAGTGAGATGGTCGAGAGCAGGAATGTGCATTAATAATTGAATTTTTCAGCGATGTTCAGTTAATCTAACCTGTTTTCGATTCCTTATTATAATCTACAAAAAAACCTAACAAGGGAGGCACTATAATGGCAAGGAAGTATGTCTATTTTTTCGGCGACGGAAAGGCTGAAGGAAAGGCCGAAATGAAGAACCTTCTTGGCGGTAAGGGGGCAAATATCGCTGAGATGACGAACCTTGGGATCCCTGTACCACCAGGATTCACCATTACTACCGAGATGTGTACCGCATACTACAAGAACAACCGTAAATACCCACCGGAACTCAAAAAACAGGTGGATGTGGCCCTCAAGAGAACTGAAAAGGTTATGGGAAGAAAACTTGGTGATCCCAGGAACCCTCTTCTCGTTTCGGTCCGTTCCGGGGCGAGGAGCTCAATGCCGGGCATGATGGAGACCGTTCTTAATGTAGGACTTACCACAAAGACAATACCCGGGCTCGTGAAGAGGACGAACAATGAGAGGTTCGTTTATGACGCTTATCGCCGGTTGATAATGATGTACTCGGATGTTGTTATGGAAAAGGCTGCCGGGGTCGAACCCAAGGATGGTGAGGGTATTCGTGAGAAGCTTGAGCATGCCATGGAGAAGGTCAAGAAAGCAAAGAAGTACAAGAACGATACAGACCTGAAGGTCGAGGACCTTAAAAAGCTGTGTGATGAGTTCAAGAAGATAATCAAAAAGACACTTAAGAAGGATTTCCCTGATGACCATAACAAACAGCTTTGGGGAGGTATCAGCGCTGTGTTTCAGTCATGGATGGGCAAAAGGGCAATATCTTACAGAAAGATAGAGAAGATACCCGAGCACTGGGGCACAGCTGTTAATGTTCAGTCAATGGTGTTCGGCAACACAGGAGACAATTCCGCAACAGGTGTAGCATTTACTCGTAATCCGGCTACCGGAGAAGATATGTTCTTCGGCGAATGGCTCACGAACGCTCAGGGTGAGGATGTTGTCGCCGGCATAAGGACACCTTATCCCGTGAACAAGGCAGGTAAGACCAGGGATACCCGTCATCTCCCTTCACTTGAGGAGAACATGCCGAGGATATACAAGCAGCTGTTTGGGATACAGAAGAGGCTAGAGAGGCATTACAAGGATATGCAGGACATAGAGTTCACGATCGAGGACGGCCGTCTATGGATGCTTCAGACACGCGTCGGAAAGAGGAACGGCCAGTCTGCTATCAGAATGGCGGTTGAAATGGCAAAACAGAAGCTGATATCGAAGCAAACAGCCATAATGAGGGTAAATCCTGACCAGCTTGATGAGCTTCTCCATCCAAGCGTTGATCCAGCAGCGGAGAAAACAGCGGTCAAGCTTGCCAAGGGTCTTCCCGCAGGACCGGGAGGAGCTACAGGAAAGGTCGTTCTGACGGCTGATGAGGCCGAAAAGTGGGCAAAAAAGGGTGAGAAGGTAATTCTTGTAAGGAACGAGACATCACCCGAAGATGTTCATGGTATGCATGCCGCCGAGGCTATCCTGACAGCCAAAGGAGGGATGACCAGTCATGCAGCTCTTGTTGCCAGGGGATGGGGTAAGTGCTGTATCGTAGGTTGCTCAGACCTAAATATTGATGTCAAGGGCAAGAAAGTTAGTGTTAATGGAAAAGTTATAAAGCAAGGTGACTGGATAACTCTTAACGGTACTAAGGGATTGGTGTTCAAGGGCGAACAAAAGCTCCTGCCGGCAGATCCAGAGCATAATAAGTGGTATAAAGAGCTTATGCAATGGGCAGACGAGTTCAGGACGCTTAAAGTGAGGACAAATGCCGATACTCCTCAGGATTCGAAGGTAGCAAGGTCTTTCGGTGCCGAGGGGATAGGACTTACAAGGACGGAGCATATGTTCTTTGAGGCAGACAGGATCAAGGCCGTCAGGGAGATGATCCTGTCAGAGACCCTTGAGGGTAGGCGAAAGGCACTTGCAAAGCTTCTTCCCATGCAGAAGGGTGATTTCAAGGGTATTTTTAAGGCAATGAACGGGTTACCGGTCACTATCAGACTTCTTGACCCGCCACTTCACGAATTCCTGCCGCACACAGACAAAGAATTAAAGGACCTGGCAAGGTCTATGAAAGTTCCTTTCAAGGACCTTGATGTCAAGAACAAGTCCTTGCATGAGTTCAATCCTATGCTCGGCCATCGCGGATGCCGTCTTGGAGTAACATATCCGGAGATATACGAAATGCAGGCAAGGGCGATCATGGAAGCTGCATGTGAACTGGCAAAAAGGAAGGTAAAGGTCTTCCCCGAGATCATGATACCTCTGGTTGGCCACGTTAAGGAACTGGAGGCGATGAGAAAGGTCGTTGATGATGTTGCAAAGGAGGTCATAAAGAAGACCAAAGCTAAAGTAAAATATTCAATTGGAACGATGATAGAGCTTCCGCGTGCCTGTGTGACCTCTACCGAGATAGCAGAGATTGCTGATTTCTACTCCTTCGGCACGAACGACCTTACGCAGACCACTTATGGGCTTTCAAGAGACGATTCCGGAAGGTTCCTGCCTTACTATGTCGAACACGGTGTGCTAAAAGAGGACCCGTTCGTTTCGATAGATATAGACGGGGTAGGGGTACTTATGGAGATAGCTGTCAAACAGGGGAGAAAGGTGAAGAAAGACCTTAAACTTGGTATCTGCGGTGAGCATGGAGGCGAGCCAAAGTCAGTAGAGTTCTGCCACAGGATAGGACTAAACTACGTGAGCTGTTCTCCGTTCAGGGTGCCAATTGCAAGATTTGCGGCAGCTCAAGCAGCTTTAAGAGATAAGATCAAATAAAAGCTTAATACCGGAAACAGTAAAAACCCCTCAGCTTGAGGGGTTTTTTATTGACTTAATAAAGGATCCGACCTTTTCTCTTATTATATCTCTTGCCTTCCTGAACTCAGCCAGGATCTCATCTTCCGTACCGGTCGCCCCGACAGGGTCTTTTATCGGCCAGTGGAACTTTTTGATATGAGAGGGTGTCGCAGGGCACTGAGCCTCTGCATTTCCGCATAGAGTAATAATGATGTCCATTCGGTCGAGAAGTTCCGGATCTATAGCATCCGAGGTTTGCACTGATATATCGATCCCTTCTTCTCTCATTACCTTTATGGCGTATGGATTGATCCCTACGGGGAAGAGGCCGGCACTGTAAGCCTCGATATTGCCACCCCCCATCTCTTTGGCGAAACCCTCAGCCATCTGAGACCTGCATGAGTTTCCCGTACAAAGGAACATTATCTTCATGATCAACGATTATAACAGATAGGTCATAAAAAAACCTTCAAATCTAGCGGGTTATAGGTTTGCAAAGAATTAGCATCATTAGCAACTGAGTATTTATGTCCATCGCTATAGACCTAACTGTCCTGCACTGTCTATAGTCTGTTGTATGCGAAGAGAGGTATCAGAACAGCAGACCCGTTATCAATTAGAAATTCACATATTATTATAAGGTTATCTCGTGACTAATGATGAAATGGACGTATGATATAATATTGGACTTACCAATATATCCGATGGAGATAGCGGCTTGTTAATAAATAACAGTGAAGAAAATATCCAGTGCGTGAGAATCAGAGTAAGCGGAATTGTACAGGGAGTAGGTTTCAGGCCTTATGTCTTTAACCTGGCAAGATCTCTGGACCTGTGCGGTTCCGTGAAGAACACGGACAGCGGTGTAGTGATCGAGATAAAGGGCTTTAATATAGAAAAATTCATCAGCACTCTTTCCGAGGACCCGCCGCCTCTTGCTGACATCCGGTCTATAGAAGTAGAACCTGTTGATGACATTTCTGACGGCAATGAAAGGTTCATTATACTTGAGAGCGCCGATGGATCAGGTTTTACACTGACATCTCCTGATGTTGCTGTATGCAGTGAATGTCTTGACGATATTATGGATGACCGGAATAGACGCTATCTTTATCCTTTTACCAACTGCACGAATTGCGGCCCACGCCTTACAATAACCGAGAAAGTCCCATATGACAGGCCTAATACCACGATGAAAGTGTTCGACATGTGTCCGGATTGCCGTGCCGAGTATGACGACCCGTCTGACAGAAGGTTTCACGCACAGCCAAACGCCTGCCCGGTGTGCGGTCCACAAGTCTTTTATGAATCCGGAGACGGTTCTGTAGAAAAGAGAGGGCAGGACGCAATAGAAGAGGTGATTAACGGACTTTCTGAAGGAAAGATTATCGCTATTAAGGGCATCGGCGGATTCCATATATGTTGCAATGCCCTGAACCCGATCGCCGTAAAAAAGCTCAGATCAGAAAAGAGAAAGAACAATAAACCGTTTGCGCTCATGGCTGACGATATCTCAACGGTCAGTGAGTACTGCTATGTCAATGAGCTTGAGGATCAGTTAATACGGTCTTCTGCCCGGCCGATAGTGTTGTTAAAAAGGAAGAAAGGTGTTGATATCCCAGACGATATTGCTCCCGGAATAGAATATCTTGGAATAATGCTGCCTTACACACCGCTCCATTATCTTCTTTTCAAGCATCCTTCGAACAGCGAAACTTCACTGAAGTGTCTTATTATGACAAGCGGCAATAGATCCGAAGAGCCGATAGTATCAGACAATGAAGAAGCCAGGGAACTGCTAGCTGATATGGTTGACGGGTTCCTGTTCCACGATAGGGATATATTCATGAAGGCTGATGACTCGGTCTCATCGGTTGTTGATAACGAATTATCAGGTTTTCCTATCCATATGCGAAGAGCAAGGGGCTATGTCCCATCTGCTATACTGCTTGAAGAAGAGGGCCCTGAAGTGTTGGGTGTCGGAGCTGATATGAAGAACACATTTACACTTACCAAGGGGAGATTTGCTATCCCGAGCCAGCACATTGGTGATATGGAGAATTTAGAGTCGCTGTCGTTCTTCGAGGAGGCCCTGAACAACCTAAAAAGCGTTTTCAGGGTTGAGCCTGTAGCATTTGGCCATGATATGCACCCTTCATATTACTCCACTTCGTGGGCCATAAAGAACAATGACGTAGATCTCATAGCGGTCCAGCATCATCATGCTCATGTAGCATCGGTAATGGCGGGGCACAAACTGCATGATAATGTCATAGGGGTAGTACTGGATGGGACAGGCTACGGTACAGACGGCAATCTGTGGGGAGGGGAGTTCATGATCTGCAATGCTGTCAACTTCAAGAGGATGGCACATTTCCGTTATATTCCGCTTGTCGGGGGGGAATCATCCATCAGGCATCCGTGGAAAACAGCTGTATCATGCTTAAAAGAGGCCTTCGGGTCGGAAACGGTCAGCAATCTAGCAAAGATCGGTCTATATAAAAGAGTGGCCGAAAGCGATATAGAGAACATCCTGAAACTTTGCAGTAAACAGGAGCTATGCACTCTTTCATCAGGCGCGGGGCGTATCTTTGATGCGGTAGCATCTATTTTGAACATATGTGATGTAAATACGTTCGAGGGAGAAGCACCAATGAAGCTCGAGGCATTCACGATCGATGGGGTGCTTGATGACTATCCGGTAGATGTAGTGTTTGCTGATCCTATGGAAATTGATTTTTCCCTGATGTTCGTTGCGATAGTTAACGATATAATTAATGGTATAGATAAAATGACCATATCAACGCGTTTTCATAATACTATAATAAGTATAATACTGAGGATGGTGTTGAGGATAAAAGAGAACAATTTCATAGATAAAGTTGTTCTTTCCGGCGGAACGTTCCAGAACAGGTATTTACTTTCAAAGTGTATCGAATATCTTGAAGATGCCGGGCTTGAGGTCTATGTGAACAGAAAGGTGCCCTGTAACGATGCCGGGATTTCCCTGGGTCAGGCGTTTATTGCAAGGGAGAAAGTAAAGAGAGGTCTCGTTTGAGCATGGAGAGTATCATCGGGAGAATTAAAGAGCTGTCAGAGGACATAGGCAGGCCTCTTAACTTGATGGAGGTATGCGGTACTCATACAGTTGCCATATTCAGGCACGGGATAAGGTCTGTTATCCCCGATAAGATCAGGCTCCTAAGCGGCCCGGGTTGTCCGGTGTGTGTGACTTCGGTGGCTGATGTCGAAAAGGCCATCAGGATTTCCGAAGAGAAGGGGGTTATTCTTACTACTTTCGGAGATATGATGCGCGTTCCGGGAGTGAAGCGGACCCTGACCGATGCGAGGGTAGAAGGTGCTGATGTGAGAATAGTATACTCTCCTGTTGATGCTCTCACTTTAGCCAAAGACAATAGTGATAAGACTGTAGTATTCTTCGCTACAGGGTTCGAGACCACATCACCTTCTGTAGCAGCGACCCTTTTAATGGCAGAAGGAGAGGGCGTAAAGAACTTTTATATTCACTCTGTGCACAAACTTGTGCCCCCGGCCCTTAATGCGCTCGTTTCGATGGAGGGAATTGATATTGACGGTTTCATACTTCCGGGCCATGTGAGTACGATAATTGGTGTGGTTCCCTATAGGTTTCTCTGTAATGATCATAATATTGCATCGGTTATAGCTGGATTTGGTGCAGAGGATATATTAAAGGGGATCCAACTCCTTATGGAGCAAATATCACGAGATCAATACGATGTAAAGGTTCAGTATAGTGATGTTGTAAGGGAGGAGGGCAATCCTAAAGCGATGCAGATATTGACCGACCTCTTTAAAGAGGAAGACGCCCATTGGAGAGGGATAGGGGTGATCCCCGGAAGCGGGCTTGTATTGCGCAAAGAGTATGAGCACCGAGATGCATTAAAACTTTTCGATATCGATATTGCTGATGCCGGAGAGCCAAAGGCCTGCAGGTGCGGAGATGTCCTTACGGGCAGGATACTTCCTACCCAGTGCAACCTTTTTGGTAAGGTCTGTACGCCTGAGAAGCCGGTCGGTGCATGCATGGTCAGTACCGAAGGCAGTTGTGCTGCTTATTACAAGTACGGAGGGACTGAATGAAAAAGATAACCCTCGCTCACGGCAGCGGTGGCAAATTAATGCATGAGCTTCTTGACAAGGACATAATACCTAAGATGGGCATAAAAGGTGTTCTGAGCGATTCAGCCGTATTGGACCTGAAGGGAAGCGAAAGGATCGCTTTTACAACTGATTCATTTGTAGTATCGCCTCTGTTCTTCCCTGGGGGCAATATAGGTGATCTGGCCGTTAACGGAACTGTGAACGATCTTGCAATGGTAGGAGCAGAGCCCAGGTTCTTAACAACATCATTCATAGTAGAAGAAGGGTTCGATCTGGATTCTTTAAACATCATTACAGAGACTATCTCTAGAGCTGCGTCATTGTCAGGTGTAGAGGTTGTTACTGGCGATACCAAGGTAGTTAACAAGGGGAAGGGTGATGGCATATTTATCAATACGTCTGGCATCGGGATAATAGGAAACGGTATAGATATAGGTCCTTCAAGGATAAAGGCCGGAGATAAGATAATAGTGAATTCAACAATTGGCAGGCATGGAGTATCTGTCATGAGTGAAAGGAACGGGCTTAGCTTTGATCCTCCCGTATTAAGCGATACGGCCCCACTTAACGGTCTTGTCGCCCATATGCTCTCATTTACTGATAAGGTCCATGCAATGAGGGACCCGACCAGAGGAGGTCTTGCTACCACTCTGAAGGAGATAGCCGTAGACGCGAATTTAGGGATAATTGTGAATGAGAAGGATATACCGCTAGATGGCGGAGTGCTGGGAGCCTGCGAGCTCCTTGGACTGGACCCTTTATATGTGGCCAATGAGGGCTTACTTGTTGCTTTTGTTGAAAAAAATGTGTCAAAATCTCTAGTAGAGCACATGAAGAAACACCCGCTAGGTCGCGGCTCAGTGATGATAGGTGAGGTTATTCAAGAGAAGATTGGAAATGTGATGCTAAAAACCCGTATCGGGGGGACCAGGGTCCTCGATATGTTAAGTGGTGAGCAACTTCCCCGAATATGTTGATCTGATCAAACTACCTGAAATATCGATTTATAAGGAGATAATAGTGAAGATGCCGGTTCTTTTATATGTTGCAATTTTTACAGCACTGATCATGAGCGGATGTGCAAAACCTGCCGCTGAGGTAAACGGAGAAGCGATAAGTAAAAAGAGGTTCGAAAGAGTGCTTAACGATAGATCGTCACAGCATACAATGCCGGATGCCAAAGTTGATACGAGCAAATTGAAAGATGCTGTCATACAACAGTTAATAGGCGAGAAACTTCTTTTGCAAGCTGCAAGGGACAATAATATAGTCGTAACAGACGATGATCTTAACGGGAAGTTCGATGATATAGTAAAGATGTTCGGAGAAGACAGGTTCAAAGCGCAGTTATCAGAGAGGGACATGACCCTTGATGAGTATAAGCAAGAGTTACGTGAAAGAATGACCATAGATATGTACATGGAAAATCTTGTGCCGGGAGATAGTATAGATGAAAAGGATATAAAGGAGTTCTATAAGAACTCTCCAAGGCCTTTCATTATGAATGAGAGGGTCAATGTAAGGCTTATACAGTTACAGGACAAGGCTAAGGCTGAATCAATTATCTCGGAAATAGTTGATGCTGGAAAAGCCGGTTTTGACAAAGTAGCGGACAGAGTAAAGGAACAGAAGAGGGCAACTGTCACCGATTATGGGTGGGTCAACCCGGACTTCTTCTCAGGCGAGATACAGAAGGCGCTCAAAGAACTTAAGACAGGCGGTTATGGCGGACCGTTCGCTTCAAAAGACAGTTTTTACCTGTTGAGGGTAAAGGACAGGGAAAAAGAGAGACCCAAGACATTTGAGGAAGCAAAGGATGAGATCAGGGCGCTCATATTGAACGAGAAGCGACAGGGCATGTATGTACATTTGATCGAGGAGAGAAAGAAAAAGGCCGATATCAAGATACATGTAAAATAGTTTTTTCAGCTATGGGGGACAGGAAATGTCAGAGAAAGTGGTAATAAGGTATCCTGACGGCAAGATACTAAAAGGGCATGTTGTGCATTTCTCCGAGACCGATGAGGATATTAAGATCAAAGAGGACGATACGAACAAGGAGATGACCATACCAGTGGCTGATCTGAAGGCCGTATTCTTTGTAAGGTCCTTTGAAGGGAAGAGGACATACAGTGAAAAGAAGATATACGGTATCAGGGAGAAAAAGGGTGACAGGGCTTTCGTTAAGTTCAAGGACGGCGAAACGCTTATGGGATTCCTCATCGGAGACGTTCCCTGGGACAAGAAGAAGGGTTATTTCATTTCCAAGGTCGAATCGGACCAGAAAGGGTTCTTTATCATGCCCGTGGACAGAGGGAGCAACAATATTAAGACATTTGTACTTCTAGGAGCGGTGGAAGATGTATCCATTATGCATTAGGTGAAATGAATTGATGAAAAGAACGATAATAATTCTCATAGCTTTAATGACTTTCTCGACCAGCTCTCTTGCCTCTATCATGCTTGATCGGGTCGTGGCAATAGTGGACAGGGAAATAATCACATGGAGTGAACTGTACAAGGCGATGTCATTTGATTATGAAAGTGAGATGAGAGGCATGGATACCGAAGAAAGAGATAATTTTCTGAGGGAAAGGCAAAGCATTTCCCTTGAGAGGCTTATCGTTCTGAAGCTTCAGATAGCCGAAGCAAAGAAGAATGGGATAAATGTGACAGAGCAGGAGGTCAATGCTGCTCTTGCAAACACAAGAGGACAGTTCAAGATGTCTGAAGATGAGTTCAGGCAAGCAGTTCGCGATCAAGGGTTTGGATATGATGAGTATGTCGACAGGATAAGAGAAAGGGTTTTGATCCAAAAGGCAGTTCATTTCATGATAACCTCAAAGATAATTGTAACGGAGGATGAGATAGATGATTTCCTCAGAGAGAACGAGGGAGACCTTGATATGGACAGGCTCTACAGGTTCAGGCAGATAAAGCTATTGGTACCAAGAGGTGGGGCCGACCTTGAAGCTGCGGAGGCTTTCATTGGGAATGTATATAATGACCTGGAGAGCGGAGGTGATTTCGTTGAGATAATGGAAAGGGTCAAGAACGATCCCATGGTCGATTTCGTTGCTGATACAGATCTTATTAAAGAAACAGACCTGAGGGATGACATAACAAAGCATATAAGGGGTCTCAGCGACGGGGAAACAGCAAAGCCGTTGTACGCAGATGACGGTATTTACATAATCCAGCTGGTCAAAACACAACTTCCAGAAAATCTTGAAGTAGTAAGGGATAACATACGGAAATTATTGGTAAATAATAAAACTGAACAGAGGTTCAAAACCTGGGCGAGAGACCTCAGGCAGAACGCCTTGATAGAGATTTTATTATAAAAATCAGCACCCTTCATTTTTTATCTTGACAATTGAGGAGTTACTTAATATAATTAAGAAAATACTTTAAGGAGATGAGCATGACCAAAGCGGACATAGTTAACACCCTGTTTGAGAAGGTCGGTCTCCCTAAGAAGGAGGCGCAGGATATCATCGAGATCATTCTTAGTACGATGAAGGAAACTTTTGTCCAGGGGGAGTCTATTAAGATCTCTGGATTCGGCACCTTCAATGTCAGACAAAAGAGTGCCAGAAGGGGGAGAAATCCCAAGACGGGAGAAGAGATAGAAATAACGCCCAGAAGGGTTGTTACATTCAGGCCGTCCAACCAGCTAAAGGAAATGATAGAGAAGGCTGACTGATGAAACAACCGCAGAGAGTCCGCAAGAAGAAACAGATAACAGAGAAGTTATTTTACAAGATCGGTGAAGTAAGCAGGATAACGGGAGTTGAGGCTTATGTTCTCAGATATTGGGAAACTGAATTCCCTTTCCTTAAACCGAGAAAGAGCAATTCTGGCCAAAGAGTATATGTGAAGAAGGATATCGAGCTGATCTCACAGATCAAGAACCTTCTTTATAATGAAAGATACACAATCGAAGGAGTAAGGAAGAGATTAGGAGAGCCTCATCTCGAAGTTGTTCCCCAGAGAAAGGAAGTAAAGAAGGTAGAGAGCATATCAAATCCTGACGTAGAACAATTAAGGCAAACCTTAAAGAAGGTCAAATCAGGCCTTAAAGATATATTAAAACAGATCAAATAATCGGGGCGTAGCGCAGACTGGCTAGCGCACTCGCTTGGGGTGCGAGAGGTCGCCCGTTCAAATCGGGTCGCCCCGACCATTTTTCCCAATATTTCTACATATGTACTGATTTATTGATTTAGAAGTAATTTCGTGCTATCCTAATGAAAAGTATGGATAATCAGGGGCGCAGAAATTTGAAATATCTGGTTGTTATCTTTGTACTCATCTCATTATCGGGCCTGGCTATCGTAGCCATTGCGCAAAGCGGTCCTGAGGTAGTAGTTCTTACGCCTCGCAAAGGTAATATTAATTTTACACACCATAAACACCAGGAGATTATACCCGATTGCGGTTTCTGTCACCATCAGGGAGTCGATAAGGGCCCGTGCAGGGGCTGTCATAACGGCGAGATCGCTCCGAGGTTTATGAGAAAAGCGCATTTCTTCTGCCGTGACTGCCATAAGGAAAAAGGAATGGGTACAAAGTGTACTCAATGCCATCAGATAAAGTGATATTTCATATCCTGTATTTTTTCTAAGTATCTTATCGAGAGAGGAATAAGATGAAGTCTTTGGTTATTTCGTTAAGTATATTATTTATGTGTGCGGGCGTTTCATATGCCGGTGACTGGATCTACGCAGACCTGACATGGGATGACTCGCCTGATCAGGTGATGGAAAAGCTGAAGAAGAACGCCGCCGACGTGTGCTGGTCGGTGAAGAAGAGCGGTTCTCCGCGCAGGTCATTGATAGGCCTGGGTGCACTCGTTACAAGGGAACATGAGTCAGCATTGTGGTCACGCGGCACGGTATTTAATAAAGGGCCGTTGTGGCAGTATTATGAGCACGTTATTAAT
>CP070669.1:1620875-1654066 GCA_020351835.1 Nitrospirota bacterium | reverse complement strand
GGCGTCAGAAACGTGTAAGATCATAATAGGCCGCAATGAATCTGAGAACAATGCGATACTAAATCATTCTCGACCCTCTGATGTTCAGCTCTGGGTAGACGATCATGGTAGCCCCATAACACTGTTAAGGGGCACATGTGATGAAAGGTCGATCAAGCTGGCCGCATCAATGACCGCACGGTACTCCGATGCCAAAGCGCATACATCTGTGAGAGTAAGCGTTTACAGGGAGAGCACAGGAGAAAAGACCGCCGTTGATGTAGCACCTGCTAATAACGATACTATTCAAGCTCACAGGATAGAGGCCAAAGCGGATAATGCTTCGGAAACAGCGAAGGTCTGACAGGCCCTTTAAGCATCGATTTCTTGCCTCTGCCCTGATCGGCACTTTAATACTTCTATTCGCTTTTCTGACAAGCTCAAGTGCTGCCGCAGATGAAAGGTCTTTCATATGGAGAGTAACATCCGACACAGCAACTGCATATCTGCTCGGCTCCGTGCATTTCTTCAAGAAGGAACTATACCCCCTGAACAAGATAATAGAGCAGGCTTTCGAGAGCTCTGACTCGCTTGTAGTAGAAGTTGATATCGCGAGCTTAGCACCGGACGATATGAAAAGCTCAGTTCTTAAAGGTGCGATGCATGACAAGGGAGTTCCTCTATCTGAAAGGCTGACTATGGACACATATGAGAGGACACAAAAGAAACTGTACGACTTCGGTATCGATATAACATCATTTGATATGTTCAAACCCTCATTCATTGCTCTTACGCTTACGGGCCTGGAGCTGAACAAGCTGGGATTTGAACCCGAGCACGGGATAGATATCCACTTCATCAGAAAAGCAAGGGGTAAGAAAGCGATCATAGAGCTTGAATCCTTTGAGATGCAGGCTGATCTTTTTAATTCCTTCTCAGATGAGGAACAGGAGTTATTGTTGATATACACTCTGAACGACCTTGAATTGTTTGGCACTCAGATCGATAAACTTGTGAGCTCATGGGTGAGAGGCGACACTATTAAGATGCATACGCTGCTTACCCAAAGTATAAAGGACAGGCCGGACCTCCTCAACATATACGAAAAACTAATAGATGACCGGAACACTAATATGGCCCAAAAAATAATGGAACTGCTGAGGAAAGAAGGTACGTACTTCATAGTTGTAGGAGCTGCTCATCTTACAGGGGAGAAGGGAATAATCTCACTGCTTGAGAAAAGAGGGTTCAAAGCAGATCAGCTGTGATCGCTAATACTCATTCTTTGTTCGAAGACCTTACGGTCGCACAGCGCTCAGTCAACCAGGTCTCTTATCAAATGCAGGTAGTTCGGGTCCTTATCAATTATCTCGATACCCATTCCGTTCTTCATAGATCTCACAGGCATACCGATCACCTTTCCCATAGACGTCTTGTCTGACCTTACCACCTTACCCTTCAATCGGGATATCTCGCCATC
Source organism: Nitrospirota bacterium (assembly GCA_020351835.1). Classification (GTDB taxonomy): domain Bacteria; phylum Nitrospirota; class Thermodesulfovibrionia; order Thermodesulfovibrionales; family BMS3Bbin05; genus BMS3Bbin05. Next base: position 1,652,607 of record CP070669.1, on the reverse strand, counting down.
AGGAAGATGTATATCAATGTCCAGCATGGTACCCACAACGTACGGATAGTTCGTCCTTATGAACAGACCGTTTATGGAGAAGTTACTTGAAACACCTTTTCGTGTCACACCATTTACGGTAAAATCGGCATTTAGCCTCTTAATGAACCTCTTCTGATCCCTCTTAGACGGCATGCGGTTCCCCCTTGCATATGCATATAGGAGGAATTTTAAACTATCAGAACATTATTTGTCAGGAGTATCGTCTGAAGACTGCCGGATCGTCCTTTTTGCTCGCTTGCTCTCATACATGTTAGCGTCAGCTTTGGATATCAGTTCATCAATGGTGCACTTCTCCCTGGGATCGTAGTTAGAATGCCCTACACTTAGAGACAGTCTATATCTGTCGCTAACATTACTGTTGAACTTATCGATGTTGCTTTGCAACCTCTTTATGACCAGGTCGGTCTCGAATTCATCCCCACCCCACAAAAGTATAGCGAACTCGTCCCCTCCCAGCCTTGCAATTATGTCAGAATCCCTAAATGTGTCCTTGATGATCCTGGAGATATTTATCAGGGCCAGATCCCCATCATTATGCCCCCAGGTGTCATTAATATATTTCAGGTTATCTATATCTGCGAATAACAAAACTAAAGGTATCCCGCTTCGGTCAGAAACTTTGAGCTGCTTATCTGACATAGGGAAGAAACCTCTCCTGTTGAGCAAGCCGGTAAGAGAATCAGTAACAGACATACTTCGGACCTTCTCCTGCATCTTAACGTGTTTCATCCTCATGAACAGCTCATTTGGAGTAAATGGTTTCTTGATGAAATCCGATGCACCGGCCTCGATAGCATCATCATAGGAAAAATCCTCTACAAAGCCGGTCATCAATATCACCGACAGGTCGGGATAGGCCTTTTTAGCCTTCTCTACAAGTTGAAACCCCTTCATCCCGGGCATAATAATATCAGTGATCATAAAATCAAAAGTATTATCGTCTAATAACTTAAGTGCATCTTCTCCATTGGATGCGGTCATGCAATGGAACCCTTCATTGCTAAGCGCTTCGCCGAACATTTCACAAACGGTATCATCGTCATCAACGATCAGAACCCTGTTATCTTCTGTCTTCATGTCCCTCATTCTCTCTTTTATATAATCACCTAATTAAATTTCATGCAACAGCATTATATAACCCCAAATAGGAATAAACCAATTTTCCTGCTTTCATTATACAGAATTTTGAGCTTCTTTGCTGTTCTAAGTATATAAATGTAACTACATTTATTACATCTAAGTCATTGAATTTATAGCTTTTATATTTTTTTATTATTATATTATTTTTTTAAATGGATCATATATAAATTAATACAGGGCATCTCTCACATTCGACCTGACCAGCACAATATTCCTTCGGGTCACATTGTTAGACCTGCTATCAAGTTTTGTTTTATAATTTTTGAATGAAAAAGATCATTGTTGAAAAGAGACTTAAGCATTTCCTTGACAAGAACAGCAGCTTTATACTGAGATCCGATATAGAAATGGTTTCGGCCTCCTCTTGCGAAGAGATGCTTGAGATACATGTAGGGTCTCCAGCGGAACTTGTAATAGCCAGCCTGAGCCTCCCGAGGATGGGAGGTGACAGGCTCTGTAAAACCCTCAGGAGCGATAAGGAACTGCGTAACGTATCAGTTCTTCTGACTTGTGATAATGAACAGGGATCTATAGACAAATGTGTCTTTGCAGGTGCTAATGCCATCATTACAGAGCCCGTCTATTCGCAGGAGCTGTACAGAAAGGCCAGCGAGCTTCTCGATGTACCCCAGAGGCGGGGCATAAGAGTACTTATGAACATTGCTGTCGACGGCAAGTTCAAGAACTCCTTTTACTGCAGTTCGAAGAATATTAGTTCCTCAGGGATGCTGATAGAGACAAATAAAGCCCTTAATAAGGGTGATACTCTCAACTTTTCGATATTCATGAGGCTTAACCGTGTTACGATCGAGGGAGAGGTGGTCAGAAAGCTCGAACTGGGCGATAACCATTTCCAATATGGCCTCAGGTTCAATAATCTCGATGCAACGTCAAAGGCACTTATTGATGACTATATAAAGATAAGAGAAATGATCTGATCAATAAGTATAGTATCAAAATGTTACAGATCTATTAATTTACGACACACCCCCTCAATAGATATTCTTTTTAATATCAATATGTTCCGTTCTGGCATAGATAATGCTTAAAACTGCTTCCGGAGTCTAATATGACCGGTAAGTACCAGAACAAGACCGATGAAGAGATGATCAGTGAGATCGTCAGTATCCTGAAAGAAAGCGAACTATACGCTGAACTGTCCCCCGAAGAAAAAGAGGACCTTCTGAGAATAGTCCTCTCCGCATAAACCTTAATAGCTTTCACACATGGTATTAGTGAGCCCTTATCTTATAGTATTTTGCCCCGGTCAGTCTCGCTAGTATATAAGCGACGTTCTCGGCGAGGTGGCTGTTTGTGAACTCAGCTATAGGGTATTCCTTCCGGTTGGTCCCGATGAAAATGAGTCGATATTCCTTATTAGAGATCAATTTACCGAACTTCTTTTCTCTTAGCAATATCTGCTTCATGTCCGACCATTTATGTATCCCTTCCCAGGAATACCTGAAGCCTATCAAACTTCTGATCTTCCCTATCAAAAGATTTATGTTCTCGACCTCAAAGGTCTTCTCAACATAGCTGAACCTGGCGTAGAGGTCAGCTTTAGTGATCTCATACATAACTTTCACAGAAACAATGATCCATAATAGTGAGAAAGTGATCAAGAGCAATGATCTGTCCTCGATCAGGGCAACGACCGGGACTATAATAAAAAAAATGAGAAGCGCCAGCTGGACCCTGACCCCTTCGGGCTTGCCGTTTATCTCTATAATGTCTCCCAGCACTACTCCATCAGATTCATACTCTGACCTGGAATACTTGTCGAAGGCCTCATTGAACTTTTGCACTATATTTTCATCCACGCTATAAATATACATCAGATCATAGAGAGAATCAAGATAGGTCCCACCATAAATGCCAAAATTGACAATAAAAAACATCTGATGATACATTAAACAGCATAAGCACTTGTTGCCTGATATCATCGCCTAAATAAGGAGAACCTTAAATGGAGAACATCAAGCTGCTAAAAAAGATAGAGTTCCTTAACGGACTCTCAACTATGGAGCTGACGAAAATAAGCAGGATATGCAAAGAATCTGTATACGAGATGGGAGACGAGATAGTAAGCGAAGGTGATGAGTGCAATTCTTTTTTTATCATTAAAGAGGGAACTGTAAATGTTATCAAGGGCGACAAGACCGTAAGCATGCTTTCAGACGGAAGCCCGATAGGTGAGGTATCTTTCATCGACAGGGGGCCAAGGTCTGCAACCGTTAAGGCGGCAAAGAGAACAGTACTAATTGAGATCCCGACCAGGGAGTTCGATAAGGCACTGAAAGAGGACAAAGATATGGCAAGCATCGTTTACAGGTCGATCGCCGTTACATTGTGCAAAAGGTTAAGATTTACGAATGATATGCTTCTTATACTGTCTGATTAGTTGATACCGGTTTGTCCGGCCAGGCCCATTTCAACCGGAGCGCTTCAGACTTTTGTTATGATACATCTCAGCATCCGCGCGGCTTATAAGGTCATCCAGTGAAAATATCGATTCAGGCTTGTATATTGCGCATCCTACACTGATAGAAAGGTCATACTTCTCGCTACTGTTCCTGTTATGCCGGTCAAAGGTCTCTTCGAGCCTTTTGACAACCACATCACCGTTGAACTCCCTGTCAACGACCATAAGTATAGCGAACTCGTCTCCTCCCATCCGGGCAATGATATCCGAGTCACGGAATGTATCCTTGATCAGGCATGCCGTATTTACTATCGCACTATCGCCTTCCTTATGACCCCAGGTATCGTTGATCGACTTAAGGTTATCCTGGTCAACGAACAACAGTGCCATCTCATCACCGAATCTGTCCGCTATCTTCAACTGCTTTTCAGCCATAGGGAAGAACCCCCGCCTGTTAAGCAGCCCTGTAAGTTCATCGGTTATGGACATTAAGCGAAGTCTCTCCTGCATCCTCACATGCTTCATTCTAAGAATGAGCTCCTGCACCCTGAAAGGCTTTCCAATGAAATCCGAAGCACCGGTGCTATGAGCTGTTTCATAGGAGAACTTCTCGACAAACCCGGTCATTAATATGACAAGGATATCCTTTTTTTGTTTCTTGGCTTTGCGGGTAAGATCGATACCATCCATTCCGGGAAGAACAACATCGACGATGAGGAACTCGTAATCGTTCTGCATGATCATCTCCAGTGCCTCTTCACCGGAGATAGCTACCTCGCACTTAAAGCCTTCGGACGTAAGTCCCTGGCCTATCATGTCAAGAACATGAGGCTCATCATCTACTATCAATATGCGATTATTCCCCACTACTTCCCCCGGACTGTCTTAGGTCACCGTATTTTATAACCTGGTGATAAAAAATTCAATATACTGGCAAAAGAAATATCTATAACGAACCAATAAGCTCTCGAAGTGCGGGCAGGCCCTCATTTAGCTCTTTCATGTCCACCTTCAACAGATCGATACCTTCGGTAACGAACTTAAGAAAATATCTTTTCCCCATGTTCATGGAAAGGTTACCGTAAGCACCAAGGGACTGCATATGTCTCTGAAGCCTGCAGTATATCAGTGATCTCTCTATCTCACCGACATCGGCCTGCCCCCCTGAAACCTCTGTCGCTTTCCACAGATAATACCTCAAAAGATCGCTTCTCATTTTGGCATCAAGCTTTGCATAAGGGTCCCAGAGAAGCGATGCCAGGTCATAAGCAGGAGGTCCCATTCTAGCGCCCTGGTAATCGATCAATCTGGGTGACCCGTCACTGACTACCATTATGTTCTGAGACTGAAGATCTCTATGTATGACCGTCTTATTGAACTCATCAGCGGTTCTTGCAAGTTCGTCCAGATCGTTTTCCAGTGCCGGCCTGTCAAACATCTCCAGGCCTCTTATACCGCGAACGAACATCTCAATAAAATAATCCGTCTCCCACCTGAAATGTCCATAGTCGAATATAACTTCTTTTATCTCATCGCAAACCCTTGAACCTTCTAATTCAAAGTGCATCTTCAGGGCAACATCCAGAACACTTCGATACATCATCTCGATCTCTGAAGCCTCGTCCTCGCACTTAAGCCAGTTATACAATGATGTATCTCCAAGATCTTCGAAAATTGCCTCATTCTTGCTCGTGTCAGCCGATAACAGCCCTGGTACAGGAACTCCGTTCCCGGACAGATACTCTGTTAAACGGATATGTCTTTCAAGACCTGAATCCTTACCTGCGTTCCTGAGAAGGACAGCAGTGCCCGTCCCATATGACATCCTGTAGTAATCACGATCGGAACCGCCCGATCCGATCATCTGCATTCCGGTCCTGTGCTTTACTGGAAAGAGCCGCCCCTCATCAATTTTCAATACATGTCCCGCTATCTTTATGCAGTTCTCGAGGTTTTCGCCTTTCTCCGCCATCCCCCCCCTTAGCAATATACAATTCTTTAGAGATGCCCCCTTTTTTGCCGAGCTTCCGCTCTCCAATGCTACCATACCGGCCATTGCAACCTCTTTACACCCACCGGCCTCCGGATCAATATACATGCTCTCACCATCCTCCCTCATTAGCTGGAACACCGCTCTGGCATAGGACGCAGGAGTACCAATATCCGTCCATTTGCTCCCCGTAACATCCAATGTTCCTATCTTACGCCCCGCACTAACCGCCTTGTCCCATGCCTCGATCACACTGGAATCGCCCGGTGGAAGGAATTCAAGAAATTCAGGCTCATATACAGCGATCCCTGTAAAAGCAAGCCTTGTCAGGCCTCTTGTAGGGATGCAATATCCAAACCCTATCATCTTGAAATCTCCTTCACTGTCGACACACAGATTATTGAACTTCTCATGATAGTGGACAGCAAGTGTCGCAATATTGCCGGAACTTTCGTGGAACGCCACCAGTTCGGCCAGATCAACGTCAGAGATGATATCGGAGTTATGGACAAGGAAGGTGCATTCACTTAGAAAATCGGCAGCATTCCTCAGGGCACCGCCTGTTCCCAATATTGGGTCCTCATGGAAGGTCTTTATATCATCGCTATAACCGTTCTTATTGAGCCATTCTTCAATTATTTCTCTCTTATAATGCAGGTTCATGCCCATGCCGGCATGATCGAGCCCGTTCATCGACCTTATCACTCTCTCTATAACAGGCTTACCGAGAACGGGCATCAGGGGCTTGGGGATATGATCAGTAATAGGCCTTAGTCTCTCACCGAGTCCGGCTGCCAGAATGAAGGTCTTGAACTTATTTTTCATATATAATGCATCTTCTTCTTATTTCGTGATCGAACTTCGAGCACTGTCCTTCCCACCATCTTACCATCGATCCAATGTTCTTTCCTCCCTCGATATCTTTCCTTATTCTGTCTGTACCGCACAGGATATCGAACGGTAACTTCTCTCGCTCATATTCGTAAGGAGGCTGTTTCCATTTGAACCTCTCTGGGAATAGATCATGAACGGCCTTTACAACTGCCACGCCTGTTCTGAAAGGGCGGAATTTCTTCCTGTCCTCAACATGAAGCTGGGCTCCCCCGCATAGTTTCCCCGCGTATTTCTGGAACGTTGGCTCAAAGTAGAGCGGCCTGAAACCAACTCCGGGAAGCATATACCTTCTTAACCTCCTCACCAGATCATAAGGTTCTATATAAGGGGCTCCGAATATCTCAAAAGGCCTTGTTGTTCCCCTTCCTTCACTCATATTTGTCCCCTCGAGCAAACACATGCCCGGATAAACCATAGAAGACTGAAGAGTTGGAAGGTTAGGAGATGGCAACACCCAAGGCAAACCTGTATCATCGAACCACATCTTCCTGCTCCATCCTCTCATCTTGATAACAATAAGCTCAAGGTCATGAAAGAACACATCCTTCAGGTAAACACCTATCTCGCCTATCGTCATTCCGTGGCGGACAGGTATTGGATAGAGGCCAACAAAAGAGGTGAATGCCGGGTCCAGGACAGGCCCCTCTGTATCTGAACCATTTATGGGATTAGGCCTGTCAAGTATGACCAATGAGATCCCTTTTTGCTCGCATGCGTTCATGCAAAGCGCCATTGTCCAGATAAACGTATAGTATCGCGCACCCGCATCCTGCATATCGATAATGAGCACATCCAGACCTCTTAACATATCATCGAGAGGCTCCCTGGTCGACCCATAAAGGCTGAACACCGGTAGCCCTGTCCTTTTGTCCTTAAACCCCTGCCATTCGACCATGTTATCCTGGGTCTCTCCCCTGATACCATGCTGTGGTCCGAAAAGTGCCTTAAGCTTTATTGAACTGAAAGATCTTAGTACATCAACGGCGTGTTCCAACTGACCGTTGACCGAGGAGGGATTGACAACGAGTCCGGCGGATGCTCCATTTAAGCTTTTAGGCCATTTGCTCTTTATATTATCCAGTCCTGTTTTCACCATAAAAGTAACTCCAGATATCTATCCTCTAAGCACAGATCAATGACCTCAGAAGTTGATATTAGACTTTTCTAATTATATCACAGGGACTTGCACCGGTCTCGGGCAATTCATGATAGCCGGGACATTTAAGCCCGGGGCTGGCATCTCATATTATTTCATTTGTATCGATTTTGACACATTTTTTCACTCAATAACACAGCTCGCTGATTAGGTTTCCTTATATTTCAATGGGTTACATGTGCTCTAATACTGGCACAAAAAATGCCATATATGGTATAATGTTTGCTGTTTTGTTTGGGTATAGCACAATATATGGACAAAGAGAGGTTATGAAGAATTGAGAAGAAATAAAGCGAAAATGATAGTGTCCGCAGCAATATGGATAACTATAGGTGTACTGATAGTATCGTATGCCGAATCGAACAGGACACTTGAGATCCCGGAATACATATCCGAAGCGGATTCCGTCAAGAAGAGGCTGATCTACATGGAGTCCGCAGTATTTGACGTGATAGATGATAATGGCCCCGAGAACCTCGGATTCTCAATGTGGTTCAATGGCCTTAACGATGAGCATAAAAGAGGGTTCATACTATATGTAAGGTCCGTGGCACTATCATCCTTACTTGGCCAGAAAGAGGCTTTTTCTGATAAGGACTGGACGGCCGGCAGGTCACGGGCTACAGCCAGTCTTACGCGTGAGTTCATGACAAACACGAACATAGAGGAGCTTCGAAAGGAATATATATCCATCATTGCGGATGCTGAAAAGGAAAGAGCTGCTTTTCTTAGAAAGAACTCCTGGCTGAAGGATTACCTCGGCGAAAATTTCAACGACTTCGAGGAAGGATTACTCTATTTTTTCTGCGAACACCTTTTCAGTTATGACGAAGTAGATGCTAATGCTGCCAGGTTCCTTGAGTTAAGACCGGTGATAGGCGTAGTATCGGCGGCTATAATAAACGATAAGGGGGCTAACTCAAGAATATCCCCCAGAGCGGATGTTAGTGATAATCAGATAAGGGAGATCGTGGCGGCTTCCTTCTTTACGGAGCTTTTCTATGGTATACCGACCGATTATATGCTTCTAATAAGCGCCTTTGAGACTAACTTCGCCATGGAGTTCTGGTATGGAGGGTCAGGCACTACCCAGCAGACCTTACGTGCGGCAAACACCGTTCTGCAATCTGATTACTGGATAGAAAAGGTACAGGAGGCATCCGGAGTACGTATAAGGCATCAGATGGTCCCGGTCAACGTTCTTGATAATGTATTTCTATGTATGACCGAGGCGGCGAAAACGATATCAATAAAGGTGGCCGAACTTAATATCCGTACATCAGATATAAAGCCTTCAAAGAATGTCATGTTCGCCGGGAAATCCCTGCCGGTGACGTGGGCAACCGCATACAAGTATAACGGATCAAAGAAGTATGCAAAGCAATATGCAGGGGGGATACATTACTATTATAAGTCTCGCAAGTGGTGGTTAAAGTCTATTGAAGCAAGCAAGTATCAACTATATGCTCTAAGGAGCTTATAATAGCTGTACCCTTTCTTCTCCTTTTCCGGCCGGCCATTGAAAACCGGTAAAATAAGACCTTATCCTTCAGTTCTCTTCAAAAAACCAATATTGAGGTAAAAAGTGGCTGAAATCGGCTATTGCCAATGCCGAAGGCAGGTACTAAAATGTAAATAGGAGGGGAAACGATGAAAGGAGGTGAACGTTATGACGAAGAAAGGGAAAGAGATAGTCAAACGCGAAGGGTCAAGGACCTTACCTCATTTCGGTGACATAGAGCACTGGTTCGAGGACATGTGGAAAAGGCCGCTCTCAATGCTCAGAGCACCTTTCTGGCCGGACATGAAGTTCGAAGGTTACGACATTTCACCATCGATCGATATCTACGAGACCGATAAAGAACTTGTGGTGAAAGCTGATCTTCCCGGACTGGAAAAGGATGACATACAAGTTGATATTACAGCGGACCTGCTGACGATATCCGGAGAGAAGAAGAAAGAGGAAAAGGTAGAGAAGGAAGACTACTACAGATATGAACGTTCTTTCGGATCTTTCCGCAGGCGTTTTGAGCTTCCTTCACACGTCGATACAGAGAAGGTGACAGCCAGTTTCAAGAACGGGGTACTTGAGCTGAAGATACCTCGCTCTAAAGAAGCCGAAAAGAAACACAAAAAGATAACCATCGAGTGACCCTTAGAAGGAGCCCCGGGTCATCCCCGGGGCTCTTTTATAATGACCGCTATTTGCGTTTTTTTGACCTTCCCCTGAACGGGAAATATAGTGAGAATGTAGTCCCCATACCTACCTGGCTCTTAACCTTAATGAAACCACCATGCACCTCTACCGTCTTTTTTGCTATAGGCAGCCCAAGGCCTGTATCCTGATGGTCGACCTTTGTCGAGAAGAAAGGCTCAAATATGACCTTTATCTTCTCTTCAGGTATCCCTTCTCCAGTGTCACTAATATTTACGGTCACATAATCACGTTCGCTCATCTTTTCAACTTCCGTTGCTATGGTCAGTGTCCCTCCCTTGCCCATAGCATCCACCGCATTTTCAATTATGTTAAATATAGCCTCTCCAACCTCCTTCTTATCCACATAGACCGAGGGTATTCTTCCACTTTTCTGTTCTACCTTGATACCTCTTTCTCCGCACTGATGTACTAACTTTTCAAGTTCACTCTTCACTATGCTATTGATATCGCTTTCGGTCCTGTGAAAGATACCTTTGCCCGAGAATGTTATCGCATCCGTCAGCACATCCTCAAGGCGCCTGGCCTCTTTGACTATGATCTTAAGGTATTCTCTGTTCTTGCTTCTGTCTTCCGCATTAAGTATCATCCGCCTGGCTATCCCACCAATTACAGTTATTGGGTTCCTTATCTCAGGGGCAACATTAGCCGTAAATCGCCCCAGAGCTGCAAGTTTCTCATACTCTGCAGTTTCTTCCCTGCTACCACCCTTGATCTCATTGTACATGGCCTTGAACTTATGCAGGCTGGAGACCTTACGCCTCAGCCTTTTTATCTCCTCTGCGAGTTCCGCCTTTGTCATACTACTGGCTGGCCTCTGGTCCTTCTTTGTCTTTTTCATTAGTTAATTTTACATCAAATCTAATCTTGTTGGGAGAGCATACCAACGTCTTGCCGGAAAGTTAAGTGGATCACTCGAACTGCAGGCCCGCTATATATATCTTGCCATTGGTCTTCTTTACCCACTTAACTGTTGCAGAGGCCCTGTCGCTGAGCGCTTTACACTCCGAAAATTTTAATCTTTGTCCTTTCTCAAGGGGTGTCAATGAATATATGCACAGCCCTGATTTACTTATGTTCTTTGTTAGCGCCTTATGCCCCCTGTCCTTATAGTTTATGCCGCTATCATCTTCGAACTTATAGGCGCACTCTATCTTTATCTTTTTTCTTGGTTGGTCCCGTTTGTCCTCGTTATCAATCTCGGCAAGTATGTCTTCAGGCTCAAACACAGAGACTTTCTTGGTTTCTATCTTAGACGTACTGCTCCCGCACACATAGCAGTGCTCAAGTTCAGCAGAGCAGCGAAAGCAGTAGTGCATAGAACAAGTTTCGCAGACAGTGCCTGACTCATCAGGATTTTGCCTTATAAAGTCACCGCACAAATAGCAGATCACTCATTTCTCCGAATTACTTTCAATGCTATTTGACGCTATTATCAAAATAAAAAACATATAAACAATTTTTAGTATTACTTATGTATATTATTCTCCTTTTTTATAATAATGTCAACATCAGGGCGGATAAAAGACATTGGATGGCTGAGCCGTGTTATTTAATCCCGAAGGTCTGTGATAAGGAGGCCGGGGATAACGTCGATTGTACTCTCTTTAATTGATTCCTCTGCTGATCATTATACTGTGTATGATCCTTGTCCTGTTGGCCACGTAAGATGAGTCGCCCAGGGGATCAAATCTCCTCGGATTAGGAAGTACTGCGGCAAGCCGAGCTGATTCATAAGGGTCCAGTTCGGCAGCCCTCTTCCCGAAGTAATGCCTCGAAGCTGCGCCTATACCGAATATTCCCTCCCCCCACTCGGCAACGTTCAGGTATATCTCGAGTATCCTCCTTTTAGGCAGAGTAGACTCAATCCTGATAGTAAGAAATGCCTCTCTGAGCTTTCTCATCGGGTTCTTTGAAGGTGTAAGATAAAGATTCTTGGCAAGCTGTTGTGATATCGTGCTGCCTCCGGCAGCAAATCCTCTTGTCTTTATGTTCTTTATCATTGCTCTTTCTATCGAGTCGTAATCGAACCCCTCATGGTTCCAGAACTTGTCATCCTCCGCTATAAGGACCGCTTTAATAAGGTAAGGCGATATCCTGGAGTAAGGGACCCATGTTTGTTCGATCTTCTGTCTTTTCCCATTAAGCTCCCACTCCCTTTCTCTGTATTCCATGAAGGATGTTTTAGCGGGATTCTCTGTCTTAAGGTAGGTAATGTCAGGATAGATAAAGTTAACCAATATGAATATCACACAAGCCGCAAAGATGATGCCAATTATACCTGCTCCGTCTATCTTACGGTATCTCATTACATAAGTTAATGCTTATTCCAGGGCTTTGCTAAGGCCCTTGATCGCCTTTTCGTTCTGTGGGTCTATATCCAGGGCTCTTTTAAAGTTGGTCTCTGCCCGTTTCTTCATTCCCATTTTTAGAAATACGTATCCAAGTTCTATCATGAAACGCACTCCGTCAGGTTTAAGCTGCACCGCTTTTTCCATTGACCTTGCAGCCTCCTTGACAAGACCAAGCTTATTAAGGGCAAGGCCGTGGTAATAGTGGAAATTAGGATTAGAGTCATCGAAGTATATGGCCTGCGCGAACGTCTTCTCCGCTTCTTCATACATGCCCATCATCATCTTCGACCGGCCATCCTCATATTTCTCCGCTGCCATCTCTTCCCTTGAGGCGGTCCTTCCCTCCTCGACCCCTCCAACGCCACTTGATATTGACTGGTCATATTCACTTCTTCTGGCCGGGTCTGACAGGCAGGAGTACGCAGCATTGATAAACGATGAAATGGTATTTAATTTCTTTCTCACCTCATCTGAACCTATCGAAAAATGCCTGTCAGGATGGAACTCCTTTGTAAGCTTGAAATAGGACCTCTTTATCTCATCGCTCTTTGCCTGTTTATCAACTCCCAGCACTTCATAGTAATTCCCTTTTTCAACACGGGCCCTCATCTTCTCGATCATTCCCTCGAATTCAGGATCTACCTCGGCAAGCGGCTCACTGAACACATCTTCCGCCTCTACGACGGGTCCTGTATCATCCTCTCTCCTTACCGTAATTATCCTGGCACATAGAAGAGCATATATCATCTTGATAGCCTCAAAATCATTGATCTGAGATGGTGAAAGAATGTCCCTTATTGTTTTCTTCCCGTCTATCCGTCTTATGAGCTCCTTTGAGGTCTTATCTAAGGCGAGGTCCTGGAACAGGTCAAGCGGGTCCTCCGAAAAGGTCAGAACCGTTTCAAGTGACGGAAAATCCTCGAGTATATACTGAAAATTGGTCATCTTTCTGATCCCGCGATAGATTATATTAGCGGCACTGAGATTAAGTGTTATAGCTTCATCGCTCGGCAGTGCCCCTTCATGGAAAACAAAATTGCCGCAATCCGTCGTTATCATATTGAATATTATCTCTACCACCTGATGACGAACAGCTCCTACAAGCTGGTTCGGCTTCATATATCCCAGCTCTATAAGGATAGTACCAAGCCTTTTGCCGGTCTCAGCTAAAATCTTACTCGCCTCAAAATACTGCTCAAGGGTTATCTCGCCTTCTTTCAGAAGGACCTCTCCGAACCTGTCGTCCTCCTGGTTGGACTGAGCAAATATCATCTCGCCGTCCTTAAAGAATACCTTTACCATTTTGTAACCGAAGACTATTTCAAGTGTACCCGTTTTTCCAAGGCGCTGTATGCCAAGCAGCAGATCGGGTAGTTTGAACACATAACATGACCCCTTTATCTCATTGACCCTGTAGAAACCTATCACCAGCCCGTCATCTCCCGCCTTCTTCCACTTCATCTCGCCTTTCATCTCTATATCTGGGTCCTCGACCGAGATATCAATTATGTCTCCGACCTTGATCTCAGGAAAGCTCCTAGGGAACAAAAGGCTTATGCCGTCCACAGAGTAGTCAACAGCGGTACATTCATAGCGCTCCTCGCCGATCTTCAGATGGAATTCAGTGTTTGTCTTGTACCTCCTGAAGTTCCTTCTTTCATCGTATCCGGACATGATCGTTCCTTTTATAGTTACAGCAATATTTTTTAATACAGGGGGGTTTTAAAAAAGGTCAATGCGAGTTCACATATTCCTCAATGATACTCTTGGTTTCGGGGTCGAGGTCAACGAACTGTGCTCCGTGAAGGATGTCCCCCGAACCTTCCTCCTTGATACGGACAACCTCTCCGCGAACCGATATATCGTTATCTCCAAGTTTAAAGGCTATCAATACCTTACGTCCTTCTTCCATGGACCTTTCGGTCCTGAAAGCTATCCCTGTCTTGCTTATGTCTTCCGGGACCGTTTCGAAACTTTCCTCATCGACAGATACGCTCAACCCAGACCGTAAGAGCACTCTTTTCCCCTCACGGTCAGCGATATCAAGAAGCTCGCTTATCTTTGCATTAAGGTCTTCAGGTCCAAATGGCCTCATTAGATAGTCGTTCGAACCGCACTTCCCGGCCCTGTCGACCTGGGTATCATCATCGCAAAGCAAGAGAATAGATACCTTCTTCAATGTCATATGCTTCCTTATATACTCACATAGCTCAGCGCCGTCCATTCCCGGAAGACCATAATCTGTTATTATCAGGTCGAAGAACTCTCTCTTATGGATATCGATCGCACCTTCCGCGGATGAGGATGCCAGCATCAGGCAGTTCTCCCTTGAGAGAATGTTCTTATCCATCTCAAGGAATGTCTCAAAGTCACCAACTATAAGGATCTTTCTCATAGCGTTAATTGTATCATATTGTTACTTCTGTTAATAAGTAATCGGTCATTCGTCAGGGTAGCGTTCCTGTATCGCCTTTATAACATCAAGAGATTCCAAGAACGCATCAACCATCTCGGGATCGAACTGCTTTCCTCTCTCTTCCTGTATCGTTTCCAAGACCCTCGACTCATCCCATGCATCCTTATATACTCTCCGGCATGAAAGTGCATCATATACGTCGGCTATGGCAACCAATCTTCCAAACGGCGGGATCTCTTCCCCCTTTTTCCCCTCAGCACCTCCGGACCCGGTCTCGTATCCCGGGATCGGTCTCCCGGTCATGGGATTGATGTGCCCGGGATAACCTTTACCATCCCATCTTTCATGGTGGTTCAGAGCAACTATGAAAGCCGCCTCATCAAAATCGGAGTATTGATTGGTAAAAAGCCTCGCTCCCATATAAGTGTGCTGCTGCATTACCTGGAACTCGTCAAGGTTCAGTCTGGATGGCTTTTTAAGGATCACATCGGAAATAGCTACCTTTCCCACGTCGTGAAGCATTGCAGCCATCTTAAGTGTGTCCATATTATCCTCTATCTCTTTTTGAGGCACTCCCCTCTTTCTGGCCCATGTCCCATATAGCTCTGTAGCGTACGACGCGACCCTGTTGACATGTGCCCCGGTCTCTTTAGGGTCTCGGAGCTCCGACATCTTTATCATCCTTAGTATGATGGCCCTTGTTAACTGTGCACGCTCGAGCGCGAGAGCTGCATTATTTGCAAAATGCATGATAAAAGGTTCATCATCATCTTTGAAAGATACAATATTTCCATCTTCATCCTGAGCATTGATGAGCTGTAAGACCCCTACCACATCACCCCTGTTGGTCTTAAGCGGACAGGTAAGCATTGACCTGGTCTTGTATTTCGATATTTCGTCATATTGCCTGTCAAAAGAATAAGATACTCCTTTGTCAAGCTCATATGCATCAGGGATATTTAGAATGATCCCCGTATTTGCAACATACCCCGATATCGACTCATTATTGATAGGGACCACAAATGTGGAATAGATAAGCTTCTTCCCATCAGGCAGCTTTCTTCCCAGGGTATCATTTTGAGATACGCTGAACCTCAGATTGTCATGCTCCCTTACATATATGGAACCTGCATCTGCATTTACGAGTTTTCTGGCATCGGTGAGGATCTTCTCAAGGAGCA
The DNA here is from genome assembly GCA_020351835.1 of Nitrospirota bacterium. Lineage (GTDB taxonomy): Bacteria > Nitrospirota > Thermodesulfovibrionia > Thermodesulfovibrionales > BMS3Bbin05 > BMS3Bbin05. The sequence continues at coordinate 1,636,797 of CP070669.1, read as the reverse complement.
GGTCCAGGTCCTTGACCTCGGAGACCTCTAGTCCGAGTGTTATAAGCTGGTTCAATTTTTGCTTTTCGTCGAGCATTTTATGATCCAAAACAAGCTTCAGTGTAATCTATCAAAGAATCGGTTGCATATCAAAGCCCTAAATTATCGAGAAATCACACAAAACAATAAGATCGTTTACTCTAAATCATGCTCCTTTATCATCTTGCCCTTCTGGTGTTTGCCCACATAAGCAACATCAGTAATGATATAGAAGATACCGGTAAGTAAGATTACTATCATGAGAATTAAAAAGAAGATCTTCGGGGACCTGTATAGAACGAATAACAGAATAATTGCGATTATGACAGCAATAATAACGTGGCTATGAAGAAATGAGTAAATATCATTTATAAATGAATAAAAGTTCATGTCGGTGTCACCTCTTTAAGTCCATGCTGCTCTTTATTTTCTCTCCCATTACGAGATCAAGCCCTTTTACAATATTGAATTCGCTCCTACTCTCAAATATCTCAACGTCTATGGGTATCTTCTGACCGTTCTTCAATTTTTTCTCTGCATAGAAATTGAACTTTATATCCTTATACTCCCCGGCCCTGATATCCCCTACTTCAAAGGAGGATATCCCCGACCCACATACCGTTACATACTTCCCTGTGGCCATATTCACTCTCACATTTTCAGCCTTCCCGCCTCCTGTGTTCTTCACCCTTACTATCAATCTGATCCTTTCCTTTTGCTCTACCTTTAAGTTATTGTTCATGTCGTTTATGCCATAGTCATACACAATAAGCTTTGGTTTAGACGAACCCTTGAACTTAACTGCTGTACTTACCGGTTCCGACCTGAATCCCGACGCATCGCTTATCACAACATTCAGTCCCGCAGAACCGCTTTGCAACTCCTCACCCGCCGCAATTCTAATACTTTTGCTTACACTCTTCCCGGGCAGTATAGTGCCAAAATCCACATAGCCGGGAAAGTTCAACCCTTTAGTTCTCGAGCTACTGCTGATACTGGCCCTTACGTTCGTCGCTTTGGTCTTGCCGTTATTCCATACCTTCAAGACCATGGTCCCGCTACCACCTGCCTCTATCACATTAGTACCGGCACCGTTACCGAACTCGACCGATATTATCAGGTTGGAAGGGATCGTCACATTTATGGACAACGAGCCTTTCCCAGCAAAAACAACAGATGGCAATATAATAAAAGCCACCGCAATTAATACTGAACCTATATATCTCTTACACATCATTTCGAAGTCACATAACGAAACCCAAAATTTGTACTACTGAACTCAGGAACGCTCTTAAGACGCCTTGCCACTTCCATTTCGTCTGGGCTGTCAAACCATGACCCGCCTCTTAGAACGTTCAGTGATCCACCTGATGGCCCGGATGGGTCCTGTGCAGGGCTTTTCTCATAATATGAGCTGTCGTATTTATCGGACACCCACTCCCACACATTCCCGGTCATATCATAGATACCCAGCGAATTCGGAAGCTTTTTCCCCACCCGGTTCGCCTTCCTCTTAGAGTTCTCGATAAACCACGCGTACTTGCTCATCTCGCCCTTGCTGGATGTCCCGGACCACTTTTCCTTTTTTCCCTTGCTGCGGGCCGCATACTCCCATTCGGCCTCCGTTGGTAGTCTGTACTTCCTCTTCGATTCCTTGGAAAGCCACTTCAGGAAGGCCTTCGAATCTTTCATTGATACACATACTACGGGCTGACTATCATTTAACTCGAACCCTGGATCACGCCAGTTCCTGTTACGCCTGCTTTCCCAGCCATCTCCTGAAAGGAAAAAACATCCGCCGCCCTTTTCAGCCTGTGTCTTATATCCCGTATTCTTTACAAACTTCCTGAACTCGCCTACGGTCACTTCATTGGCCCTTATGTAGAAATCGCTCAGGCATACCTCGTGAGCGGGATCATCATCAGAATAACTGTTTCCGAACATGTCTCCCATCTGGAAACAGCCCCCCTTAACCTCCACCATATTATCTACACCAGCCTTTATGTCATCTGCACTCAGTTCCCATTTGATCTCCCCTGAATATCCCTCCGGGAAGTTGCCTATCACGTTCCAGGTTATCCGTTTGCCTTTCCCTGGCTTCACTTTCCCTGCATCACCTGATAGTTTAAGGTTCTTCGAGGTATACCGTTTGTTCCCAACGCTAAGAACGACCTTTACATCAACATACTCTTCCGTACTCTCGATGTCGAAGGAAAAGACAACATTTCTTCCATCCTGCTTGACAACCTCATTACTCAGCTGTGCGCCATACAGGACTGAATAAAACATCAGGAAACACATTGTAAGGAGAATTATCTTCCTCATATCCACCGTCTCTTAATGTGTATAAAGTAATTCTTTATTGCGTTGGAAAAGCAGGCCGAAGCACTATTAAATGCCCACTTGCAAGCAAAGGCCTTGCCGGATAATGAGGTCGAACTAAGCACGAAAAACCTCATGGCCAGGGCAAGAACAGCGGTTTATTAAAGAAATTCTATTCACCCATCCCCCGTTTTCTTTAAATCCTTTAATATTATATATTTGCACTCCTAAAGATTCAAGCGGTACCGGCATTTTAAAACCCATTTCCCCCTGAACGATTAGTTAACGTTGATCTTTCTAACACTTATTAACAAAAAATGTTAATAAGTGAGTCATGATCGAGCCCATGCGTAATGAAGTTAAAGCGTTCAGCATTTTGCATAAAAAATAGGCAAGACCATATTTCTTTTTTATCAAATACTTTTAGCCATCAAATAAGCTTTTTCTCATTATATATGTTATTCATTCCGAAGATTATTGATAATTAGCCCTCCCATACGCTGCATATCATGAAAGGTGCTATTATTCAATATCTTGACCTATTTAGCATTTGTGAAAAGGATCTTATCGGGATCATCAAACAACAAACGCAAATATTAATTATTGTATAATAGTTTTTTCACAATGGGGCGAGTGGCGGAACTGGCAGACGCGCCAGACTTAGGATCTGGTGGGGTAACCCGTGGAGGTTCGAGTCCTCTCTCGCCCACCATTTTTCATATGGGTCAAGTTAAGTTGTCAATCCACTTCTTTTTCGCCCGATGCAGATGAGCTTTATGCAAAAGAATTTTACTCTTCGAATGAAATAAGATCGATCATATACAGTCCCTAACATGTCAGAGATAAATATTGAATAGGAAAATTGTTATCAGGATTCTTTTGCTCATGCGATAAGTGTCATCCCTCTCTATCTGTTAATCGGGTTCAGTGAATTTCGACGTCTTATGGACCTGTAAACATCATATTGCGTGACACAGATTCACGGCAAGATCTAAGTAATTGATATATATTCCAAAAACAGTGCCTCAGCCAATAAATGCCACCTCTTTATTTATACATATAAGTAACTCCTATGTATTACTTTTATATTCTATGTAAAATACGTTTAATTATGTGTTCTAATTGTTGACATTATACACAATAGAGCCTATAATTAGTGTAGATTACAATAACATTAACTACAGCTATTCATGAATTGATAAAAAAGGTGGGGTGACAAATGAGAAGAATATTTTCTTATTTATATTTATTTGTGGTCATATCATTACTTATCTGCCCTGTACAGGGCATAGCCTCCCACACTATTAATTATCAGGGTTTCATCACTGGCAGCAGTGGCACTCCACTGAACGGACAGTTCAATTTGACATTTTCGATCTACAACATAGAAATCGGTGGATCGGCACTCTGGACAAGTGCCAGGTCGATCGATATTGAAAATGGTGTTTATAGTATAGAGCTTGGAGAATTAGTGCCATTATCACTTGCATTTGATGAGCCATACTGGTTAGGCATCACGGTCGAAACCGATGATGAAATGGAACCCAGGCAGCGACTGACAAGTATTGGCAATGCGATCAGAGCAGATGTTTCCGCACATGCTTTGAGCTCTGATACTCTTGACGGACTGGACTCGGCTGATTTTTCTCTTTCTAATCATGCTCATGATATGTCTGAACTGACCGGAACCTTGTCAGACAGCCAACTTTCAGGATCATACTCGGGCCCTCTGTCATTCACAGATATTACAAGTGCAACCATCTCCTCTATTAATATAAACGGTACAGCTGACCTTTCATCAGCAATGCTTCGTGGCGGCGTTTTCACAAACGGAAATTTTTCAGGAACCGGCGCCGGACTGACTGACCTGAGCGCAGCCAATATAACTCATGGAACACTGGATCCGGCCAGATTGTCAGGAACATACCCTATAAGCATCTCTGGCAACTCTTCAACTTCATCTGTGTCCTTAGACTCTAAAATGCTCGAGGGGAAAACACTTGCTGAACTTGATGCAAGGTATGTAGTTGCATCCCAGATACCCAGGACCAACCTTATCACAACAGTTGATTCGGATGGTTCTGTCGGACAGTATACATCCATAACTATAGGCACTGACGGGCTTCCCGTTGTTTCATACTTTGCAATCTCCGGTTCTGACCTGAAAGTATTAAAATGCGGCAACATCTCATGCAACTCAGATAATATAGTAACAACAATAGACCAGGATAGTGTGGTAGGGCAGTACAGTTCAATAACTATAGGGACTGATGGTCTGCCGGTCATTTCATACTATGATGCTACTAACGGCGACCTTAAGATCGCCAAGTGCGGAGATCCGGTTTGTTCAAAAAACAACACTATCACCGGCATTCCGTCGGTCGATACTGAAGGAAGTTACAGCTCCATAAGCATCGGCACCGATGGCCTGCCGGTCGTTTCCTATTATGAAGAAACATCAAGAGACCTCAAATTCTTGAAATGCGGGAACCCGGCGTGCAGTGCTAATAATTTGATCACCACTATCGATTCCATTGGTTTCGTAGGAAAGCACAGCTCAATCAGTATAGGAGCTGACGGATATCCTGTAATAGCATACTATGATGAATCGAACAGGGACCTCAAGGTAGCAAAATGTATGAACGCTGCGTGCTCCTTCGGGACAAAACTGATAACGATCGACTCTGAAGGTTTTGTTGGAAAATACAGCTCCATAACAATAGGCCCTGACGGACTTCCTATTATTTCATATTTCGATGAATCGAACAGGGACCTGAAGACGGCCAAGTGCGCTGATTTCTATTGCAGTGTAAATACTGCATTAGTGATCGTGGATTCTCCAGGGTTCCTTGGTGAGCATACATCGATAACTATCGGATTTCACGGGCTGCCGGTGATCTCCTACTACGATTCGTCGAACCAGCATTTAAAGGCCGTAAAGTGCGGTAATGCATCGTGTTCTTCCGGCAATACCATCATAACTCTGGATGACTCCGGGAGCTGCGGACAATTCGGGTCTCTTACGATGGGAATGGACGGCCTGCCCGTGTTCTCATATTTCGATGCAAAGAACGAAAACCTCAAGATCGCCAAATGTGCAAACACTTTCTGCCTGAACAACTGGACAAGGAGATAATATTCCACATTTTTATTTTCCCTTCTCCTTTTTAAGCATCTCAAGCCCCATTTTAGCATTCTTGTTTTCCGGGTCGATCTTAAGGGCATAAGAAAAGTTCGAAAGGGCTCTCTTGTGCATATCAAGGCCCAAAAAAGCATATCCTATCTCTGTCAGGACCACTGCATTTCGCGGACTGAGATCTAATGCCCCTTTAAGGGCGCTCAGGGCATCCCTGAGCCTCCCAAGCATCCTCAGGGAACTTCCGTAGCCGTGATGGTACTCGGCAACCGTATTATCGAAATAAATTGCCGTGGCAAAGAGCTGGGAGGCCTTATCATAATTTCTATTTTTATAAAGAGCCATCCCCTCATCATATTTAGACCTGGCCAGTTCGGAGTTCTTGGTCACCCTGTCCTGTTCAAGGTCTGCGCACTGAATAAATTCGTACTCCTTATTACAGTCATCATACTTCTTCCGTGCGATAGGATCTATTAGTGTAAGATATGCGTTGGTAATGTAGCTAAATACCTCAGTCAGCTTGTTCTTTACGTCCTCATCAAGCTCAAAGTGAAGGTCCGGATGGAACTCCCTGGACACTTTGAAGTAGGCCTTCTCTATCTCATCGTATCTGGCAGATTCCTTTATATCAAGCACCCCGTAATAACCAAGTTCCATATATTTGGAATGGATATCGACTATCCTTTCTATCATCTTCTCGCTGGATATTTTGTCCTTTGATAACACATCCGCAGAGCTAATGATGCTCTGTTTCTCACCCTTATGCCTTATCCTGATTATTCTGGCTTCCAACAGTGCATATATGCTCTTCAGGGTCTCGCTATCGTCACCTGAGACCACTTTAGTGATCTCAGATACTCTAGTCTTTCCGTCGACATATGAAAGCATGTTCCTGTCCTCTTTAGAGAACTTTATGTTCTGGAACAGGTCCAGGGGTGCATGTGAAAAATCCACTATAGCATCAGACAGGTATTTGCTTACCATGCCGACATCTGCGGTCTTTTTTATCTCGTTGAATATGAGGTTAGCAGCGGATATCTTCAGCCTTACATCACTCTCATCGGCAAACTTGCCCTCAACGAACCTGAACCTCCCGTCACGGTACCTGAAAAGGCTTTCAATGATCCTTCTTGACTGTAGCTCAAGGGCATTTTTAACTTCATTAGGCTTCAGTACACCCATCTCGACCACTATAGATGCGTAATCTGCCCCTATCTTCTTTTCTATCTCACCGGCCTCTATATATTTGTCATGATCGATTATCTTTTCACGTAACAGCACTTCTCCAAGCTGGTCCTCGCTCTGGTTCGACCATGCTGCTATCATATTACCGTCCCTTATATATACCTTTTTATAAACATCACCGACCTCGATGTGCAGAATGCCGGTTAAAAGGCTTCTCTGTAGGCCTATAAAGATATCCGATATACGATAGTGATGGAACAGCCCGTTTAGAACGCCGAGCCTTACAAGACCCACATTGGTCCCGCTCGACATCTTCGAGACCCATATCACCCTTCCTTTCTGGTCTATCTCAAGTTCGTCTACCTTAACGTTAATTATGCTACCACGGCCCATCTCCGGACTGCCGTCAACAAGCAGGCTTAATCCGCTCAATGAATACGAAAGTGTCCTTGCCCCGTACCTGTTCCCATCTGCATGGATAACTGCGTCATACTCACTGGGATAGCGCCTGAAAATTCTGATATCGAGCAGGTCCTTTGCCTCTTTATAATCTCTCAAACTAAAGTTCTCCCTTCGGGTTCACGGGATCACCCCTTACTATATCCGGCACCATTGACCAGTCATCGACAGAGCCGTCATGCTCCGGACCTTCGCCAAATACGATCTGATGCGCCCCGTATCCCTCTGCAGAGCTTACCACCGCCTCACTCCCGATGACGGCTCTTACCTTCAACCCGATCGAGCGGACATCCTCAAATATGGCACCTTCATCCCATGCTATAAGGGGCCCCGGGGGGAACCCTTTTTCACTGATCCATTTCTTTATCATTGAGTGTCCGGGCAGCCCCGACCTCAGGTAAACTACAGCAGATCTTTTTGCGATAATATCCACTGCATCCCTGCTCCCGTCTCTGGGGCCAATAGTAAATCCCTTTTCCAGAAGGCTCCCCTCGACATCAATGAAGACCAGTTCCCCGCCTTTCTCCAGGATCAGAATAAGCCCCTCACCCTTACTTCCTTCAAATGAAGCTTCTATCCTGACCTTGCCCGCCTTATATGGCAAGAACTCAATAAATGCGATACCATCTCCTCCGGACAGTTTTTTGCCCAGGGACTTCCCGTCAGCAGTGAAGTCTACCAATTCCCCTCCGCTCCGAAAAAATCCCTTTCTGGTCTCTGCCCTTACGGTGACCGGAATGCCGTTAACCGCTATTTCGTCATACACTGTCACCTCAGCTTCTGATACCGAGGCATCAGCGATTATGACAGGCGATATCAGTAACAGCATCATCCCTGTTATAATTGCTTTTCGAGGACTACAGTGCATCCTCTTTTCTGATCCTTTCCAGATATTCCTTCCATTCTGACGGCAGGGAGTGCTTCTTTTTGTTATTGCACTCCTTGCAGGCGGTCACGACATTAGTACGCGTTGATCTGCCACCCCTGATTATAGGAACTATATGGTCCATCGTCAGCTCCTTAGAGCGAAACTCTTTTCCACAGTAATAACATCTGCCCTCCGAGCATTTCCTCTTCCACCACTGTGATTTTCGAAGGTCCCTCGCCTTCTGTTTTTCCCTCTTTATCTCTTTCTCGGACGCCTCGGGTACAAAATGGTCCATCATTTCTTTACCTCTTTCCAGAGAACGGAGTTGTTCCTGCCGTTCTCCTTGGCAAAATAAAGTGCCTGGTCTGCTTTATCTATAAGGTCCTGTTTTGCCCTTGAGTCTGCAGGATATTCCGATATCCCGAGGCTAATGGTTATCTGCCTGTCCACTGCCGAGAAATCCCTTGACTCAACGACCCGTCTAAGGTCCTCTGCTATCTTAAGGGCGCCTTTTGCATCAGTGTTCGTCAGTATAAGCGCGAACTCTTCGCCGCCATATCGAGCGGCAAGGTCCGTCTCACGCATCCTGCTCTTAATGATCTCAGATACTTCTCTAAGGACAGCATCACCGGCCGGATGGCCGTAGTTATCATTAACGCTCTTAAAATGGTCTATATCCGTCAATATCAGGGTAAGAGGCTCATTGCTTCTGTCTGTCCTCTTAATCTCCTCATCTAACCGTTCCTGGAAATGTCTGTGGTTGAAAAGGCCGGTGAGCCCGTCAGTAAGGGCCATTTCATCTATTCTGTGAAGAAGATTGACATTGTCGATAGACAGTGAGGCCATATTGTTCAATATCTCTATCCCCTCAGTCTGATATATGTCAAATGCATCCTTCCTTTCTGAGAAAGTAACGGTAATTCCAAGGACCTCATCCTCATGGAGCATCGGGAAGCAAAGTATCGAAGAGACCTTACCCACATTGAAAGGCAGCACCTGCTTTCTCATAGATGTAGTATCTGACAGCACAAGCTTCTGTCTGTTCTCTATGCTAAGGCTCAGCACCGTTTCTGACAGGTCGAACTCTCTATGTTCCGCTGTCCTGACACCTTTTGCAGATACGAGCCGGTAAAGATCGCTAGCCGCATTTCTCACGAATATTGCGGCTGGCTCACCCGATATCCGGTGTATACCGTTAACAATGTTACCGCACAGATCGTTAATGTTCAGCGTAGAAAGTATGTTAAGAGACTCCTCCTGTAGTATCTTTAATCCCTCAAGGTCCACCTTTATATGCTGATATAACCTCCCTCGCTTTACTATGTTTGCTATGATCCCTGCAAATGCCCCTAGTGACTCAAGGTCCGCCTTGTTGAAGGCCTTATAACGGTCGCTGTCTACCACAAGTACACCCAGGGCATAACTGCCCTCAAGCACACATACAGCTGCTAACGAATCGAACTCATCCTTCTTTATGTAACCCGCATCAACACGCTTTGCCTTGATATCATCCACTATCAAAGATGCTTTGTTCCTGAGGACGGTGGATATTATCCCTCCCCCTGTAGAAATGACCGTCCTGTCCATCTCTGTCGAGTAACGCATTTTGAGCTGATCAGACTGATCCCTCTCAAAGAAGGAAGCCCCGTCAGCATATAGTGACGATCGCACAGCATCCAATACTACCCTGAGCTCATCTTCGACCTGCAGCTGCGACGCCAGAAAATGAGATATCGATTCTTCCTTAAGTGTGGCAGGGCCTCCTGTGGCTTCCCTGGCATCGCTCGTTATGTTCTCAAGCGACCGCTCGGCGACTGCCCTGTCGCTCCTCAGCCGTCCCACCAGTAAAGCAATGAGAACGGAAGATAAAGATATAAGGCAGTAGAAGATCAATATCTGGAACTTCTCTCTGCTCAGCAGGTATTCATGAACATTTATCAGGGGTAAAAGCAGAGATATTATGATCACATGCCTTGTCCTCGCCTTAAATGCAAGAACTGTCATGTAGGGTATTATCAGAAAGTGCATCCATTGCTGGCCATAGTACTGGGCAAGACCCGCAAGGAATATCGGTGAGAAAAGCGCGAACTCAAAATTGAACCGCTCATCCTCCAGGATAAAGGTACAGTACGCTATCGCAAAGAAGACAGATCCTGACGGAATGAACCAGAAATACGGCCTCTTAAGAGGTATTTTGAGATACAACAGAGCAGAGAGGACAGCTAAAGAAACAAGGAGAACACTCCTGATTATCAGGAACTTCTGCCTCTTCTTCCCTCCTCCTCTGCGTAATACTTTTGATATAGTACCTCCCACTCGGGGCTCCCCTCGATCAGTTTACGCGACAGCGACAACAATTTCCGCCTGACAACATCATCTATCTCATCTCCCTCTTTGAGCTCTGATTCGATAACTCTTTTGATCTCGCGACGGACCTTTCCATCTTCTTCCTTTGCACCTATCATGTCACGATCTATAAGCCCCTGCAGCAGCACATGGCTCAGGTGGGATACTTTGTCGTCAGAAAGCCTCACAGGATTATGTTCCTTTCCCTTACAAGCTTTTGCTTGGTCATGTCAAAAAGCTTCTTATAGTCCAGCCTATTTGTGTCTATCTCCCGCTCATACTGCTCAAGCATGTTCCTGACCTCATCGTTCAGGCGGTCCTCGACCGTAAGCTCCTTCATGATTATCTCTTCAGCCGCTATGGTAAGCTCGTGTTTACTTACCTTGGGGCCAATGAGCTCCTTTTCAATGAGGTTGTCCACGATCTTGGCAGCCATGATCGGGACCCAGGATCTAGGTATTCTCATATCACTTTTCCATGAATGAAAGAAGAGCTATGTTCCTTGCCTTCTTTATAGCGCCTGAAAGCTCTCTCTGATGTCTCGCACAGGTGCCCGTCATCCTGCTGGGGAATATCTTTCCCCTTTCGGTTATGAAGCTCCTTAAAAGCTTCACGTTCTTATAATCGATGAACTCTACTTTGTCGGCACAGAAGCGGCAGAACTTCCTGCGCTGTATCTTCCTTGGTCTCAATTTATTTCTCCTTTCCGTTATTGCACATAATTAACATGATCAGAACGGCTCAAGGTCCGTGGTCTCGCTCGGAGGAGCATAGCTCTCGGAAACGTCTGTCTTTCCTCCACCCCTCTTTGTAAGGAACCTCACGTTCTGGGCAACGACCTCGAACTTGCTTCTTTGCTGGCCGTCGGATTCCCATCTCCTCTCCTGGAGACGGCCTTCAACCAGAACCTGGCTGCCCTTAGAAAGGTACTCGCTGCAGTTCTCGGCCTGTTTCCCGAACACAACGGTGTCGATAAAGAGGGTCTCTTCTTTGTTATCCTCTCCCTGCTTATACTTCGTGTTAACAGCTATCCTGAAGGTTGATACCGCCGCACCGTTGGGTGTGTATCGAAGTTCAGGGTCCTTGGTCAGGTTTCCTATGAGTATTATCCTGTTATACAATTTCGGCCTCTTCTGAAACAGGTTTTGCCTCGGACTTCTGCAACGACCTCTCAAGGGCCGTTATCTCTTTCTTTCTCATCTTGACTATCATGAACTTGAAAACGGGATCGAAAACCTTATAGAGGTCCTCAAGTTTCTTAATGACAGCCGACGGGGACCTGAAAATAGTGAAAAAATAGAAACCCTTCTTCCTCTTATGGATCTCATAAGCCAGGTCTTTCTTACCCCAGTTCTCGGACTTGATGATCTCTCCTCCGTTCTTGGTGATCAGAGAAGTGATCTTATCGGTAGCATCGGATACTTCTTCTTCACTGAGGGACGGGTCGAGAATAGTGATGTTCTCGTAGTGGTTCATAATACCTCCTTTTGGATTTAGCCCTTACACAAGTTCTGCAAGAGCAAGGATTGATTAAACTACCATAATTACAGAGAAAAATACAACATTTACCCTTTCTTTTTACCCCTGCCAGGGCACTTTATCTTGTAGTCCCGGATCTTGTTACGCAGCGTGTTCCTGTTGATACCCAATATCCTTGTGGCCTTCAACTGATTTCCCTTTGTATGGTCTAAGGTTATCTCGATAAGGGACTTTTCCACCTCGCAAAGTATCGTGTCATACAGGTCTCCGTTCTCAAGCTTTGCCATGTCAGCAAGGTACCTGTTTATCTTCTCCTCAAAGAAATCCTTTATCGTGAACCGGGTGATCTCATCGGTAAACAGGTCTCTTTCGTCTATCACACTACCCGAGGACAGTACCGCAGCTTTGTATATAGTGTTCTCAAGCTCCCTTACATTCCCCGGCCAATCGTGACCCTGCAGTGCCTTCCTAGCATCCTTTGAAAGCGTCTTCACATCCGTGCTGAACTTCTCGCTTGCAAGCTTGAGAAAATACTTGGCCAGCGGCAGGATATCTTCGGGCCTGTTCCTTAATGTCGGCATCTTGATCTCCACTACATTGAACCTGTAATAAAGGTCCTCCCTGAAAACCCCTTCCTTAACGGCCTGCTTGAGGTTCATGTTAGTGGCACCCACGATCCTGATGTCCGCTTTTTGAAGTTCATTACTTCCCAGCGGTGCATATTCCATCTCCTGCATGAACCTCAGAAGCTTTGACTGCAGCTTAATGTCAAGTTCTGCTATCTCATCAAGGAACAGTGTCCCTCCGTTAGCGTGTGCTATCTTACCCTGTCTTGATTTCTTGGCATCGGAGAAGGCCCCCTTTACCCATCCGAAAAGCTCCCCCTCTATCAGGTTGGGGGGAAGGGAGGCCAGGTTTACCGGCACGAACTGTTCATGGGACCTGTTGCTGTTGAAATGAATAGCCCTGGCGACAAGCTCCTTTCCGGTACCGCTTTCACCGGTGATCAGAACCGTGATATCCTTGCCCGCGACCTTGCCTATCTGCTTGAACACCTTCATTATCTGCGGGCTCTTCCCGACTATCTGGGGGAACTCACTGGCAAAAGCCTCCTTCTTGAGGCTTTTCACCTCACTTCTCAGCTCAAAGTCCCGGCATGCACGGTCTATGACGAGGACCAGCTCTTCTATATCGAAGGGTTTTTCCAGGTAATCGTATGCACCCCTTTTCATGGCTTCGATAGTACTTTCCATCCGGCCATGAGCGGTTATAATGATCACCGTTACTTCAGGATGTACTTCCCGGATATCGGTAAGTGCGTCAAGGCCGTTACCGTCCGGAAGGACCAGGTCAAGCAGAACTACCCTGGTGCTGTCCTTGATAGCTTTAAAGCCCTTGCTTATTGTGTTCTTCGTGGTTACGCTGTATCCCTGCTTCTCAAGGGCGCTCTTCACTATCCAGTTTATGCTCTCATCATCATCTATTACTACTACTTCTTTTACCGCCATCCCTGCTGCTACTCTCCCTTCTTATGATATAAATGGTAAGTATATCTCCACCGAGGCACCTTTCTTTCCTGACGACCCTATCTTCATAAGCCCGTTATGGTCCCTTATTATCTTACTTGAAATGGCAAGGCCAAGCCCTGACCCGCCTTTCTTGCTCGTATAGAATGGCATAAATACCTTATCAATATCCTCATCCGGTATACCCGGGCCGTTGTCCCTAAACTCGACCACGGCGAACCTTCTCTTGACCTTCTTCTTTTTCTCAATGAGATATTCGAAAGAAGGCTTCGTCCTTACCTCTATCTTTCCTTTGACAGGTATGGCCTCACATGCGTTCTTGATTATATTGATAAACGCCTGAAGCAGCTTTCCCTCGTCACCTCTAACATGAGGAAGACTGGGGTCATAAGACCTTTTCAATACCACCTTCTTCTTTTTAATTTCGTGGTCCAGTACCGTAAAGGCCTCTTCAATGACCTCATGAACATTAAGGTCGTTAAGTGCAGGTTTCCTTACTCCGAACAGATATCCCTTGACGACCCTGTCCAGCCTCTCGGTCTCCTTGATGATAACATCGAGATGCTTTGCGTCCTCACCGCTCGTTCTCTGTTTAAGGAGCTGTGCCCCGCCCCTTATTCCTGCAAGAGGATTCTTCACCTCATGGGCGACCGATGACAGAAGATACATGATGGATTCGAACTGCTCGTCCATTCTGCCCGGCATATCGAATGTCCTCCTAAGGACAATTACAGCACCTGTGGCCTTATCCTGTTCAATAAGGGGCGATACCGAGAAATCGAACCGATAGCTCTCCTTTATCTTTAATATTGCATTATTGCCGCTGATGGGCCTGAGCTCTCTTACGGCTTTTCTTGTCAGGGGTATAATGGTCTTGTCGTTCTCAAGTACCTCTGATAGCTTCTTCCCCCTCAAGCTCTCTGATATGATGCCTAACAGTTCCTCTCCGGACCTGTTTATGAACGTGACCTGCTGTTTGCGATCTACGGTAATTATGGTCTCATCAATGCTGTTAGCAAGGGATTCAAAAAAAGACATGGGTGCATAAATCTATCATATCAATCCTTTTTTTTCAAGGACAAAAAGTCCCTAATATAAATAAATAATTGACTAAGAAAGAAAGATTTTGATAGACTAGCTGAATTGAAAAATGGCGGTCATCCAGAGTTGGGGACCGTGCGTTTTATTCACATTAAGGAGATATAAATGGCGGTAAAAAAGAAGTCAAAAGCTAAGAAATCCAAGCAAAAAAAGACTGCAAAGAAAAAGGTCACTTCAAAGAAGACCGTTAAGAAAAAGAAAGTAGCAAAGGCCAAAAAAACTGTAAAAAAAGCCGCGAAGAAGACGGCTAAAAAGAAAGCAAAGACCACTTCAAAGAGAACGGCAAAGTCTGCAAAGCCGTCACCGGCTGTAAAGACGGTGAAGAAAAAGACAACCAAACGGTCCACGGCCAGAGACAAAAAGATAGATGTAATAAGAGAACGTCTCGTTGACCAGAGGAACCAGCTGATATCAGACGCCGAAGCTGCTCTTGCAAACGAACTACCGGGCCAGATACTGTTCCCGGACCTTGGAGATCAGGCTTCTGCCGAGATAGACAGGAACTTCATGCTGAGGCTTAAAGGGAGAGAGCAGAAGCTGCTGACGAAGATAGAGGGCGTCCTTGAGGCGATCGATTCAGGAGAATACGGCATATGTGAGTCTTGCGGGGCCGATATCGGTATCAAGAGGCTGGAGGCAAGACCTGTTACGAGCATGTGCATAGAGTGCAAGACCGAGCAGGAAGAGGAAGAAAGGCTAAGAGAGTAGTCTGAAGCTCATTTTATCTGAAGGCCGAACCTGTCCCTTAATATATCCCCGACAAGATTGAAGCATAGCGCCGTTACGACTATAGCTATTCCAGGAAATAGCACCATCCATGGCTCGGATATTATATATGCCCTTCCAGCGCTGATCATACCTCCCCAGCTGGGAGCAGGAGGCTGCTGCCCGAGGCCGAGAAAACTTAGAGAAGCCTCCGTTATTATATATCCCCCAAGTTTAAGTCCGATCATCACAATAGCTACCGGTATACACTGAGGCAGAAGGTATCTGATCAATATCCTCCATCCGGAGCAACCCACGGCCCTGGCCGAATCCACATAGGGCATCTCCTTGATGGTCAGTACATACCCCCTTATGACACGTGCAAAAGCTGCCCATCCAACAGCTGATATCGCGATCATCACCGTATATATCCCGGGAGGAAGTACCACTGAGATGCCTATCGCTAGCAAAAGCGAAGGGAACGACAGGACCAGATCAGTAAGAGCCATGAGAACGGCGTCTACCTTACCTCCGGCATACCCTGCTATAAGACCCACCATCAGCCCAATGCTCATTGATAGAAATGCAGCCATAAGTGCCACACTGAGGGATACGAGACCGCCGTGGAGGACCCTTGAGAATATATCCCTCCCCTTCGTATCTGTGCCGAACAAATGGCTTGCTGAAGGAGGCTGCTTTATGGAATCTAGGTCTATCCTTAGCGGGTCGTAACCTGTCAGCACCGGTGCCAGAACGGTAACTATGACTATTGATATA
>CP070669.1:1604362-1620775 GCA_020351835.1 Nitrospirota bacterium | reverse complement strand
GGGAGCCTGAACTCAGGAATTCCGTATACAAGGACCCCGCCCGGTTCATGGAGTGCTTCAAATATGGTCACTTTATGGCCCATCCTCGCAAGGTCATATGCGCATGTAAGCCCCGCCGGACCGCTCCCTATTATAGCCACCTTCTTGCCGCTGGGCTTTTCTGTCCCGGGCACCTCTACATGACCGCTTCCCCGTTCCCAGTCCGCAGCGAACCTTTCTAGCCTTCCTATCGCAACGGGTTCATATTTCTTACCAAGTGTACAGAGCTGCTCGCACTGCCTTTCCTGAGGGCAGACCCGGCCGCACACCGCCGGAAGCACATTGACTGACTTTATCCTGTCAACGGCACTCCTGAAATCCCCTTTCTTGATATCCATTATGAACTCAGGGATTGGTACATGCACCGGGCATCCTGATATGCATCTTGGGTCCTTACAGTTAAGACATCTGGCCGCCTCATCGACGGCCTGATCATCGGAATAACCCAGTGACACTTCATCGAAGTTAGAACGCCTCTTCATGGGATCCTGTTCCATTACAGGGGTCTTCTTGGGAATTATCTTCTTCTTTTCCTTTGTCATATTATCCATCATTCCAATACCTGATCATTTCTCTTCGACCAGCATGTGGGCATGCCTTTTCTTCCACTGCGCGAACGACTCCTGCTCCTCGTACATGTACGTCCTCTGCCGCTCTATGAGCAGGTCCCAGTTGACCTTGTGCCCGTCAAAGTCAGGACCGTCAGAACAAGCGAACCGCGTATCACCGTCTACTGTAACCCTGCATCCTCCGCACATCCCCGTCCCGTCTATCATTATGGTATTCAGGCTGACTATCGTCCTGATGCCGGCCGGTCTCGTCATTTCACTTACCGCCTTCATCATCACCGCCGGGCCGATAGCCATGACCATATCTGCACCGTTCTCATCAATCTCTTTCTTAAGAGCATCTGTCACTATACCCTTCAGACCCTTGCTGCCGTCATCTGTCGTTACAATTACACTATTGCAAACAGAGCTCATCTCTTCTTCGTATATAAGCAGGTCAGAGCTTCTCGCTCCCATTATCATCGTAACGTGATTGCCCGCCTCTTTCAGTGCCTGAGCGATAGGATAAAGAGGCGCAACACCAAAACCTCCGCCTATGAGCACAACACGACCGTAATTCTCTATGTGAGTTGGCAGGCCCAGCGGCCCGCAGAGATCGAGTATCTCATCACCCTTATTAAGGGTGGACATCTCTGAAGTTGTCTTTCCTATCGCCATGACGATGAGACTTATAGATCCGCCTTCAGGGTCTATACCGGCAAGAGAGAGGGGTATCCTTTCACCCTTTTCATGGAGCCTTATGATAACGAACTGCCCCGGACGGGCCTTTTTGGCGAGCAGAGGCGCTTCCACCTCATAGTAGAAAACATCAGGTTTACGGATCAGCTCTTTTCTCAGGATCTTCGGCAATCATTGCTCCTTTTGCGTAAATTCCTATAGCTGACTAAACGGACACAAGGCGATGAGGCTATTACGATTAATTATAGGCCGATTACCAATTCTGATAATATTACATCTTCCGTGCCCTTATGTCAATAAAAAATATAAAAATAATATACATCTAAAGCTCAACGAAGCAATAGACATTTATCTTTATTTTACAGCATGTTATGGAATGCCAATCTCGTCTAGTATCTTAAAGAATGCGACACGGGCCGGAGAGCTTTCATCTATCTCAAATATAGGTGCACCCTTCAGATCATTTTCGAACACAGAGATATCCTGAGGAACCAGTCCGCCTATTTCGAGGCCGAGTTCTCCGGAGAGGTCCAAGAGCCTGTCACCCTCATCCCCTGTGATCCTGTTAAGGATGACTGCGCTCCTCTGCACATCAAGTGAGAGTTCCTCCACAAGGTCGTATATCCTTTTTGCGGTCTTTACTCCCTTTACTGTCGGATCACTGATTATCATCAGCAGGTCCACCGAGTGCGTGGTCCTTCGGCTCAGATGCTCCATTCCGGCCTCGTTGTCAATAACCGTGTATGCATATTTGTCAGATAACATATCAGTATATTTTCTGATGATGTTATTGGCCGCACAATAGCATCCGGGGCCCTCAGGCCTTCCCATGACAAGAAGGTCATAACCCTTCGACTCTACAAGTGCCTGCTGGATCTGAAAATCGAAGAGCTGCTCCATGCTCATCCCACCCGGCCGGTCGGCTCCGGAGCGGATGGTCTCCAATGAATCTTCCCTTAGACTTCCTACCGTGGCATCAACATCCAGACCGACAGCTTCGTTAAGACATGCGTTACTGTCAGCATCTACGGCAAGTACCGGCTTGCCTTTCTTCTCTACAAGGTATCTCACTGTCAGGCCGGCCAGGCTTGTCTTCCCGGTACCTCCTTTCCCTGCAAATGCTATCGTATATGACATATCATCTCCATGTGGAAAATATAATTTACTTAAGGACAGAACTAATTATTGTAACAAAACGTGACCGGACAATCCAAAACGTCCGCCGGAGGGATGATATTTTATATAAAACCGGTCAGTACATGGTCTCAAAAAGAAGGAACTTCGTCTCTCCGGCTTTTATGCTCAATGAAGGGATAAGGGTCGACTCTGAACCGCAGCTGTCAGCGTTCACCCAGTAATTACCCGGTGGCACGAACGCTCTTGCCATATGCACCTCACCGGGCAGTGTCCTCCAGGACCTCGTGTCTGCCTGTTCTACTGCTATATTGACAACGTTCAGAAGTACCTTTGCAAGAAGCCTCGCGCCCTCGTCATCTATATGGTCCGTTGCCGCGTTGATCACCCCCTGTTTAAGGAACACCCTGGTTATCTCTTTCAGCGTTAACCTTCCCCTCCTGTCATCAAGGGTCTTGAGCGCTATGCCGTTTATATCCTCGACCAGCTCGGAGTCGAACGACCGGACCTTGTCCCCTGATATCAATGTCATCCTGCTATGCCTGCACACCGGTTCCTTTACTATCATGGAAGGGAAGGCCACCGTGATAGGACCGCTTGAAGAGTGAAATATGAACTTGTCATCTACCTTGACCGGTGCAACACCGTTAAAATGTATCATTACTACCTTGCCATATCTCCCGGCATCGAACTTCTCATCATAACGTCCGTCATTGGCCTCGATAATGTGTGTTATCTCATTGTCCCTTCTCAGTTTTCTGGCAACTCTTATAAGGTCCTCTATCAGTATTTCCGGTCTGTATGTCCCGTAGTTCTCTCTGTAATCCCCATATATGTTGTAAGCCTTCAGGTAGTCTATGAACGCGTCATCAAGTTTTCCTGAAGCTTCGTATATTACCCCGCTTAAGTACCTGCCGAATGCATCTTCCTTATATATGTTCTTCTTCTCATACCTGTCGTTGAAGTCCAGAAGATTGGCATCAAGCCTCCTGACCTCGACAAGCGATCCGTCATGATCGCCGATGACCGCATAGTTTATGGCGGAAAGCAGATTGATCAGGGCCCGCTCATAATCCTCTCCGGCATATGGTTTGGTATAGTCATTGAGCAGAAATGAGGCCGCCTCCCTCGTGATGCTTTTGGTCCACAGTTCCTCGGCAATATCTTCCGCATTACGGAACGACCTGTTAGAATCCTCATGCTTGCCGCAGAGCATGTTCACCATCGCGAGGTCGAGATGATAGAGCAACCTTGCGTTATCCCCGTACCTATCGGCCCCTTGCTCAATATATTCAGGGGCAGCATCGCATTCACCCCTGCCCATCATGGCGTCGAGGGTACTGTAGTCGATACCGCTCGTACAGGATGAGAGCACTGCGGTGGCAATTATAAGCAGGACAATAAAATATCGTCTCATGTTAATTAAGGGCTCCCCAACTGCGGACAGGTACCTCAGACCTGATCATGGCACTTGAAGACTGAAGGATGATACTTTCTACAATCCCAACCGGCCGCGTTTTACGTACTTCTTAAGCTTCTTCTCGCCTATCCATACGACCTTGTTGGTCTCTATGTCATGGAGCTCCAGGTTGACCTGATAGAACATAACAGCCTTGCCGCCTTCCTTGTCGAGAATACTGCTGATGGACCCCTTTAACATATAGTCAGCACCTATCTCTTCACCCACAGCCTTTATGGTCTCCGGTGACGAATAAACAGCCTGCTCCTCTCTTTCTTCTCTTATCTCATCTCTCTCGGCCCTTCCCGAGACGAACTCTACCTGCCCTGAATTAATAAGCGCCCTCTCCAGGTCCTTTACAAAGGTCTCAACACTTATGTGCTCATGGCTAAGGTTTCGAACCGTTCCGACTATCACTACCGGGGCCTTTCCGCCATGCCTGCTCTTGAACGTGCCAAGCCACGGTCTCTCGAGACTGTCCTTTATCATCTCTTCGGATACCATCCTGGAGTCTGTATCGTTCCATCTCCCGCTGAGATCTATCACTTCATCGGTATCTACCCTTTCGACCGTAGTACCGCAACCTGTAATAATTAATGCTGCTGCGATCAACATATATATCGCATACTTTTTCATATCTCCTCCTCCTTGATCAGTGTTCTTTTGTTTAATACTAACTTATAGTATATAAAATCTCAAGATTCCTGTTTTATGGGGCCCCTTTGAAATTTACAGGTGAGCGACCGAGAAGGAGCGTAAAATTCTAGACTGTCTGAGCCGTAAGGCGAGTTTCTAGAATTTAGCTCAGTCGACCGAGCGAACCGTTAAGGGAATTTCACGGGGTGAGTTTCTTTTGGTTACTTTGAAAGCTCTTAGAGCTTGTGAATATAGGAATATTCTTATTGATTGATATGCGGCGTTCCAGAACGCCTGTTCATTCCCTTGCTCATCAAGAAAAGTAACGTATCAAAGAATTAATTTATTATGTTCCATTTCTTGCTTGCCCAAGAAACGGAACCCAAAGAAGGGCACCCCAGGAAACTTTCTATACGGCTCAAGCGGTCTCCTCGGTACATTTCTGAAACTCGTCCTTCGTCCTCAAACACTCAGAAATGCTTAACCCTGCGGGGACCACTCTCACCTAAAAGTTTCCGATGGGTTTTAAAAGGATACTACAAGAAATTATCGAAATTATATCACATCATACACTGAACTATTCGGGTTGAAATATTGATCTCAATACAAGCCGCAATTTCTATTACTTGAGTATCTCTGTACCTATACCGCTCTCGGTGAATATCTCAAGCAGTAAGCAGTGCTGGACACGGCCGTCCACGATATGCGCTTTCTTCACCCCACCCTGCAAGGCTTTAATGCATGAATCGACCTTAGGCAGCATCCCTCCTGATATCGTTTTGTTCTTCTTAAGCGCACTGATCCGACTCTTTTTGAGTGTTGAGATGAGCTTACCCTTTTTATCGGTAACTCCTTCGACATCAGTAATGAGAACCAGTTTTTCGGCACTAAGCGCAGACGCGATTGCCGATGCCACAAAGTCAGCATTAATGTTAAGAGTGTTCCCATCCTTGCTTACGCCGACAGGTGCTATAACAGGAATGAACCCGCTCAGATCAAGTGTTGTCAGGATCGATGAATCGATCGTCTCTACCTCTCCTACAAGACCCAGGTCTATTATCTCATCTACGCCCGTCTCGGGAGATTGTTTCTTGATTATCTTCTTTTTTGCCTTAACAAGGCCGCCATCCTTGCCGCTAAGTCCTACGGCACGGCCACCATGGTTGTTGATGAGACTGACTATCTCCTTATTTACAAGTCCGCCGAGAACCATCTCAACAATATCAACGGTCTCTTGATCGGTCACGCGCTGCCCTTCTATGAACTTCGGCTCCTTGCCCATCTGTTTCATGGTATCAGATATCCTTGGGCCTCCTCCGTGGACTATGACAGTATTAATACCGATATATTTCAACAGGACTATATCCTGCGCAAAAGCATCCTTAAGTTCCGGCTTTACCTGAGCCGCTCCACCGTACTTGATAACGAATGTCTTGCCGTAGAACTTCCTGATATACGGCAATGCCTCGATCAGTATGCTCGCTTTTTCAACTATCTTCTTCATTTTTTCTTTTCCATACAGGGGATACAGACTATATTACCATCTTTCACGCGTGCGCGTGTTTCCATTACCATTTCCCCGCACGAAGTACATTTAATGGACGGAAGTATCTTTGCGGTCGGAGGGAGTTCAACGTTAATTTTTTGTATATTAAAGAGCTCCCTGTCATCCGCTTCGAGTATAGACCGCAATTTACGGCCTTTAATATTATGGACTGCCTTGGTCACCTCTTCCGACCTGTCACCATCCTTGTAACGCCTCCACATCTCGGACTCTTCTTCAGATTCCTCTGGATGCTTCCATTTTACATTTATCCTTAAGGCCTCCGGATATGGCCGCTCAAAGAAGGTGTAGGTCTGCTTACCATGGTCCTTGAATATCAGGTTCCCTTTTCCGAAAGTGCATCCTGTCATAACCTGAACAGCATCTACCGCACAGGAATCGTTCTCTACGACGGCTACAAGTTCTTCATCCGACGCCCTCCCCTCGAACTCCTTTAATGCAACGAGAGATACCCTGTATCCCAGGGCAAGGCCCGGGCATGAATGCCCATGGAACTCAACTACCTGTTCATAAGGTCTATGCTCTTTCATCGTAAGTGATAATGATAACGCTGTAGCCTTCGTCCGCAAGCTTATTAGCTACCTTGTCAGCATCCTCCCTATTACCGAACTTACCCACGCAGACCCGGTAGAACCTCTTTCCGTTAATCATGACAGGGTACGTAAATACCCTTTTGTAAGAGAATGCAAGAGAATCCTTTAACCTTAACGCATTATCCTTACTACCGAACGAACCGGCCTGAATAGTAAAAGGTCCGCTGCTGGCACCATAAGATACTGTCTTAACATAGCCTGTATCCCTGCCAACTATAACCGCCTTTACCCTGGCCGTACCGGAGTTTATCATGTCTATCTCCTTGGCAGCTCCCAAAGACAGGTCAAGAGACCTCCCCTTAACGAACGGCCCCCTGTCATTAACCGTTACAACCACGCTCTGTCCGCTTTCCAGGTTCGTAACATGCAGTCTAGTACCGAATGGCAGCGTCTTATGCGCGGCTGTCATGTCGTGCATATTAAAGATCTCTCCCGATGCGGTAGGCCTGCCGTGGAACTGGTCAGCATAGTATGAAGCCGTCCAGTAGAACGGTCCCGATAAAGGCTTTACACCTTTATAACTTCCTGATGAACATGAAATAATAATTAGCGGTAATATAATGAATGTTAAAAATATATATGATCTTCTTATCATTTTATAGTATGTAGCGACTAAGGTCTTCGTCCTTTACGATATCTGATAATTTGTCATTCACGTATTCCTTATCGATCTGGAGCTTCTCGCCCTTTTTATCGGGTGCTTCGAAAGAAATATCCTCCAGCAGACGCTCAAGCACAGTATGCAGTCTACGGGCACCAATGTTCTCTGTCTTCTCGTTGACCTGGGCAGCTACCGATGCTATCTCATCTATAGATTCGTCATTGAACGACATCTCCACTCCCTCCGTTCCAAGAAGAGCTGAGTACTGCTTTATTAATGCATTATCAGGCTCAGTAAGTATCTTTACGAAATCATCTTTGTCCAGTGCGCTCAGCTCCACCCTTATCGGGAACCGTCCCTGAAGCTCGGGTATCAGATCAGATGGCTTAGCCATATGGAATGCCCCGGCAGCAATAAACAGGATGTGATCCGTTCGTACAGGTCCATGCTTTGTTGTGACCGATGTCCCTTCCACTACGGGCAACAGGTCCCTTTGCACTCCTTCCCTTGACACGTCAGGCCCGTGAGAACTGCCTCTGCTCGCGACCTTATCTATCTCATCTATGAACACGATCCCGTTCTGTTCTACCCTCTCTATCGCCTCTGTCGTTATCCGGTCCATATCGAGTAACCTGTTAGCCTCCTCCTGTGTCAGGATAACTACAGCATCCTTTACCTTTACTTTCTTTCTCTTAGGTTTGTCAGGGAAAATATTACCAAGCATATCCTTAAGGTTTATCTCCAGGTCCTCCATTCCAACATTAGATATCACACCCATAGGCATCATCTTCTCTTTTACATCTATATCCACATACTTTTCGTCAAACTTACCTTCTCTTAACTGTGCTCGGAGCTTCTCTCTGGTCGCGGTGCGGTCATCACCGTTGTCATCCGTCATGGCAAGGCTCCCCTTGACGGCCCTGGGAGTCGGAAGGAGGAGGTCAAGCAGTCTCTCTTCCGCATGCTTCTCGGCCTTTACCTGGACCTTTTTGAGATGCTCATCCTTTACCATCTTAACCGATATCTCTGTCAGGTCGCGTATCATAGACTCCACATCCCTTCCGACATATCCGACCTCGGTGAACTTTGATGCCTCTACCTTTACAAACGCAGCATTGGCCAGTCTCGCGAGCCTTCTGGCTATCTCTGTCTTACCCACACCGGTGGGTCCTATCATGACAATGTTCTTAGGCAACACCTCATCTCTAAGCTCATCAGAGAGCTGCTGCCTTCTCCACCTGTTCCTCAGAGCGATGGCAACCGCTCTCTTGGCATTACCCTGCCCTATTATGAACTTGTCGAGCTCTTCAACTATTTTTTTAGGTGTAAGTGTTTCCATTAAAGTTCCTCTGTCAAGATCTGCTCATTAGTATATATACATATCTGCGAGGCGATCTTCATTGATCTTTCAACAATATCCTGTGGAGCCAGGTCCGTGCTCTCACTTAAAGCTTTAGCAGCTGCCTGAGCGTAAGGCCCTCCCGAGCCAATAGCCGCGATACCATCCTCCGGCTCTATAACATCACCGGTGCCGGAAAGTATAAGCACATGCTCACTGTCCGCGACTATCAGTAAAGCCTCCAGCCTACGTAATATCTTATCGGTCCTCCACTCCTTTGCCAGTTCTACCGCGGCTCGAGTAAGGTTACCCCTGTAAGACTCAAGCTTGGCCTCAAACTTTTCGAAAAGTGTGAACGCGTCAGCGGTCGCGCCGGCAAAACCTGCGAGCACCTTGTCGTTGTACATCTTCCGTATCTTCCTTGCATTGTGTTTAAGAACTGTATTACCCATCGTCACCTGACCATCAGCTCCCATACATACCTTTTCACCACTGATAACACATAATATTGTTGTTCCTTTGAACATGATTACCCCTTATACTTTTGATCTTGCACCGATTAATTAACTGTTTTTAATGATAAAATAACGACTATTGTAGTTGCAATATTCCCTACGGTCTGCTTTTTCCCTTTTTCTTGCCCTCTGCAAGAGGGTGCGCGGCATCATACACATCTATCAGGTTCTTGATGTCGAGATGGGTATATTTCTGGGTCGTTGAAAGGCTTTCATGTCCAAGAAGCTCCTGGATCACCCTTAGATCAGCACCTTCATGAAGGAGATGAGTAGCGAAGGTATGCCTTAAAGTATGCGGCCCTACCTTACCCTGCAGTCCGAACGCGCGCGCATATTTTACAACTCTCCTTCTTACTGACCTTTCCGTCAGCCTCCCGCCGTTCTTATTTATGAATAGTGGTTTACCCTTGATCCCGGCCTTATCCTTTTCTGCAATATATGCATTAAGTGCACTGACAGCCACATCACCAACGGGAACTATCCTTTCTTTCCTGCCTTTACCTTTGACGGTCAATATCCGTTCATCCAAGTTGATGCTGTTAACGTCCAGCGATGAAAGCTCGCTTACCCTTATTCCGCTTGAATAGAGAAGCTCGAGTATCGCCTTATCTCTTGAGCGTAAAAGGTCATCTCCATCGGGTGATTCGACAAGTCCGAATGCGTCATCAACCGAAAGGAACCTCGGTGGATTAACATGCTTCCTTGGTGATGGGACAAGCTTCGCAGGGTTCCTTTCCATCAGCCCCTCCCTGCAAAGATAATTAAAGAACGACCTGACCGACGAAAGTCTTCTCGAAACGGTGGAGCGGTTAAGGCCCCTGGAGACCTGGTCAGCCACAAAACCTCTCACATCAAGAACATCACTGTCTTTAACATCCACAATGGATGATCCCTCCAGAAATGTATTGATATCCTTTTCATACGCTCTGATGGTATGCTCCGATACACCCTTCTCCGACCTCATATACTTGAGGAAGCCTTCCAGATATGTCTTGCTGCGTTCGTCTAAGCTCATTCTACAGCCCCTGTTAATTCGATCCGATCTTTAAGCTTTTCAATATAAACAGCCCATTCTTTTAACGCCCTTTCAGCTACCAGCTCCCTTTTCTTCTTCTTGTCCCTGATCTTTTCCCCCAGGGGCGGAAAAAGACCCAGGTTGATATTACTGGGCTGGAACCTTTTCGGATCACTTTCTATTAGATGTCTTATCAATGCCCCATGGGCTGAGCTCTCAGGCACGTCAACCTGGTCCTGGCCCTTTATCTTTCTAGCTGCGTTAATGCCTGCCAGGAGTCCGATAGCCGTCGACTCCAGATAACCTTCCACTCCGCTTAACTGTCCTGCGACATAGACATCCCTATTTGACCTGAATGTCATATCCTTATTTACGGACAGAGGTGCGTTAATAAATGTGTTCCTGTGAATGCTCCCGTATCTCAGAAACTCGGCATTTTCAAGTCCTGGTATCATTCTGAACACCCTCTTTTGCTCCGGCCATTTTATCCGGCACTGAAAGCCGACCATATTAAACGAGCTCTTCTCTATGTTCTCAGCCCTTAGCTGCACCACCGCATAAGGCATCTTGCCGCTTCCGGGGTCGACCAATCCGACAGGCTTGAGCGGCCCGTATCTTAATGTATCCCTGCCTCGAGATGCCATTACCTCTACTGGCATGCACCCCTCGAACATCCGCGCATCCTCGAAATCCCTTTTATGGACGGTATCGGCAGCTATGAGCTCATCATAGAAAAGATTGTACTCATCCTCGTTCATTGGACAATTTATATAGTCATCGCCTCCCTTACCGTAGCGCGAACCCCAGAACACCCTGGCAAGGTCGATAGAGTCATAGCTTATAATAGGGGCTATCGCATCATAAAACGACAGGTATTCGCTATTTATGAGCCCCCTTATCTCCCTGACCATTGTCTCCGAGGTCAGCGGTCCGGTAGCGATGACGACTACGCCTTCCGGGATCCGTTCTACTTCTCCTCTAACAATCCTAATATTTTCATGCTCCTCTATCCTGTCGCTTATGAACTGAGCAAATTTCTCCCTGTCAACTGCAAGAGCCCCGCCCGCTGGCAAGCTGTGCTTTCTGGCAGACTCCATTATTAATGAACCGGCCATCTGAAGCTCCCTTTTAAGAACACCTGAAGGAGAAGAAGGGTCATCCGAGCGAAGTGAGTTAGAGCATACAAGCTCGCCGAGTTTACCCGTTTTATGAGCCTCGGTCGACCTTAACGGTCTCATCTCGTACAGATCGACCTTAACACCCCTTTTGGCTGCCTGCCATGCCGCTTCTGACCCTGCCAGTCCCCCACCTATAATATGTATCATCATGCTGTATTCTAAAACCTTTTAAACCCTTTAGACAAACGGGTTTAGCAGATGAAACTTATTTGACAGTCGTTCTGAATAACTGTTATAAAATAGTCTATGCTAAAGACGGAAAAGATATGGATGGACGGTAAACTCGTTGATTGGGATGAGGCTAACGTTCATATATTGACCCATACCCTGCACTACGGCCTTGGTGTTTTTGAAGGGATACGATGCTATGAAACAGATAAGGGCCCCGCTGTGTTCAGGCTGGAGGAGCATGTAAAGAGGTTATTCAAGTCGTCACATATCTTTCTACTTAAAATACCCTTCTCCGAGGAAGAGATATCCGAGGCTATAAAGGAGACCATTAATGCTAACGGACTTAGAGAGTGCTATATCAGACCTCTGGTATACATAGGTGACGGGGGAATGGGTCTGTATGTCAAGGACAATCCAACCCGCGTCAGCATAGCGGTATGGCCATGGGGAAGCTATCTCGGGGATGATGGGATCAAAAATGGAATAAAAGTAAAGACATCCTCTTTTGCCAGAGGAAATGTCAATTCCAATATGGCTCGTGCTAAGGTGTGCGGCTACTATGTCACATCACAGCTTGCAAAGAAAGAAGCGATGTCGTGCGGTTTTGATGAGGCGCTTCTACTCGATTCGGAAGGATATGTGTCTGAAGGAAGCGGTGAGAACGTGTTCATAGTCAGGAACGGCATAATCAAGACCACGCCGCTGACCTCTATCCTGGAAGGTATAACCAGGGAGAGCATCATGCATATAGCAAAGGATGAAGGGATCCCTGTCTCTGAAGAGAGGTTCACCAGGGATGAGGTATATATATCAGATGAGGCGTTCTTTTCTGGCACTGCAGCTGAGATAACTCCTATCATCAGCCTGGACGACAGGGAGATAGGCTCCGGCAAACCGGGTGAGATAACGAAGAGGGTTCAGAACATCTTCTTTGATACGGTCAAAGGAAAGAACGGTAGATATTCGGATTGGTTGACCTACTGCTAGTTTCTGACAACTATCTTAATAAAAAAAGGGGCTCTAATGAGCCCCTTTTCTTTTTGGAACAGGAAAGCTTTTAGCAACCCTGGATCACTTTTTTCTTCTTGATGTGGCACTTTTTGCAAACATTCACTTTAAATGCCTTCTCGCCATTATGGCATGTTCCGCAGTTCTTGCCTTCCCTCATGTCTTTCATCGTTATCTTTGAAGCACCGGTCTTCATCTGGAAGACCTTCGGATGACAATCGTTGCACTTATTGCCGGCGTCGGCATGCTTCTTACCGTCGAACTGTACAGGACCGGTCTTCCCGTCCTTGTAGTCAACTACCTTGCCCGGCGGTACTGCAAGTGCCGTGCTCATGAATGCTGCTGCCAAGAGTATCGTCAATACCAGAACTAAAAACTTTTTCATCATGTTCCCCCTTTTACTTTACATGACATTTTGCACAATTACCCTGCTGGGCAAATGCCTTTGATCCATCATGGCACGTTCCGCAAGCAATGCCTGCCTTATGCTCGGCCATGGTGATCTTCATAGAACCCTTCTTCATCTTGAAAACCTTGGGATGGCAATCGTTACACTTTGCCCCTGCATCAGCGTGCTTCTTACCGTCGAACGCTACCTTTCCCATCTTGCCGCCTGCATAGTCAACCGTCTTTCCTGCAGGAACAGCGAAGGCCGTACCTATGAAAGCGATAGCAAGCAGCAATGTGAATGAGAGAATGATCAGCTTTTTCACCTGTGATACACCTCCTTTCGTTTAGAAGATAAACACATCTCGCAATACGTACATCAAATTACATGCCAGAAAAAATACTTTAAAAACAAGCGCCGGTTACAGACTCCCACTCCCCAAATGGGACACCGTTTCTCTTTTAGGAAAGATCTACGAGTCGAAATATACTGAAATCCTGTCCAGCCTGTCAAGTCAAAATGTCATAATTGATTTAGCAAATTTCAAAATGTTACAATGCTAGGAAACTTCAAGGGGATAGCCCATGCCGAACAGCAGATTTGTCGACGGTCTTACATTCGATGACGTACTTCTTTTGCCTTTAAAGTCAAATATTCTTCCGTCTGATACAGATATCAGAACTAAACTCACACGCAATATCTCTATTAATGTCCCTATCGTAAGCGCGGCCATGGATACGGTAACGGGGAGCAAACTAGCAATTGCAGTTGCCCGTGAGGGAGGCATAGGTATAGTACACCGTGCAATGCCACCCGAGAAACAGGCGATAAAGATAGACAGGGTTAAGAAGTCCGAGAGCGGAATGATAATCGATCCCATCACGATAGGCCCTGACGCCCCCATCTCTGATGCCATGGAACTGATGTCGGAGTACAAGATATCCGGTGTGCCTGTAACGGAGAACGGTATCCTTATCGGAATAATCACTAACAGAGACCTTAAGTTCGAGACCAGCTTAAAAAAGAAGGTTTCAAGTGTTATGACAAAGGACAGGCTCATAACAGCAAAGGCTGGAACGGACCTTGACAGTGCAAAGGAGATACTTCATAAGTACAAGATCGAAAAACTTCCTATAGTAGGACGTAACAATAAGTTAAAAGGCCTTATCACTATTAAGGATATTGAGAAGAGAAGGAAGTTCCCGAACGCCTGCAAGGATAAACTGGGCAGGCTCTGCGTAGGAGCCGCCATAGGCGTCAGCGAGGACGCTGTCGAAAGGGCTGCCGCGCTGGTAAAGGCAGGGGTAGATGTCCTTGTAATAGATACTGCTCATGGCCACTCGGGATCTGTCATTAAGATGCTCAAGACCATCAAGAAGAAGTTCGATATAGATGTCATCGCAGGCAATGTCGCAACATCTGAGGGCACAGAAGACCTTATAAAGGCAGGGGCAGACGCTGTTAAGGTAGGAATAGGTCCGGGATCGATATGCACTACACGGGTAGTAGCAGGTGCAGGTGTTCCACAGTTCACTGCGGTCATGTCATGCTATGATGTTGCGAAGAAGCATAATGTGCCTGTAATTGCTGACGGAGGCATAAAGTTCTCGGGCGATGTGACAAAGGCACTTGCTGCCGGAGCCCACTCTGTAATGATAGGCAGCCTTTTTGCCGGTACGGATGAGTCGCCCGGAGAGGTCATCCTTTATCAGGGAAGAAGCTACAAGGTATACAGAGGAATGGGATCGATCGGTGCAATGTCCCAGGGGTCCAGGGACAGATACGGCCAGGAAGGTGTCGAGACGTCCAAGCTTGTGCCGGAGGGTGTTGAGGGCAGAGTTCCGTACAAGGGACCGGTAGCCCAGAGCATTCATCAGCTCATTGGAGGTGTCCAGTCGGGAATGGGTTACTGCGGGTGTAAGAGCCTGAACGAGCTTCGAAACAAATCTAGGTTCGTAAAGATCACTAATGCAGGCCTGCGCGAGAGCCATGTTCACGATGTGATCATTACTAAGGAAGCACCCAACTACAGGGGAGAGTGGCAGTAAGCCGTCCTCGTCCTGCCCTGTTGTTAAAACCATATAAAGAGGTATAGATGCACGAAGAAAAAGTACTCGTATTGGATTTTGGTTCCCAATACACACAGCTTATTGCCAGAAGGATAAGGGAGCAAAAGGTCTACTCTGAGATCTTCCCGTTCAATGCACCAATCGAGAAAATAAGAGAGTTTGAGCCAAAGGGGATAATACTCTCTGGAGGGCCTTCAAGCGTTCACGATAAAGAGGCACCCATCCCTAACAAAGAGGTATTTGAACTAGGCGTCCCGGTACTTGGCATATGCTACGGCATGCAGGTAATGACATATTTGCTGGGCGGTACTGTCAACAGGGCTCATAAAAAAGAATATGGCAGGGCAGAGATACTCATAGATGATGACAATGACCTTTTTAAAGGAGTAAGGAGCGGCTCTGTAGTATGGATGAGCCATGCCGACCGTATCGACGAAGCACCTTCAGGTTTTTCGGTGAACGCTCATACAGATAATTCTCCCTGCGCTTCGATGGCAAATAAGAACAAGCATTTCTATGCCCTTCAGTTCCATCCTGAGGTAGTGCATACTGATGAAGGAGTGAAGATACTCAGTAACTTCATTTTCGACATATGCGGCTGTAAGCCGCTGTGGGAGATGTCTTCATTTATAGACTGGGCTGTTAACGACATAAGTACAAAGGCAGGCAGCGGAAACGTTATCTGTGCACTTAGCGGCGGCGTAGACTCATCGGTCGTGGCGCTGCTTGTCCATAAGGCCATCGGGGATCAACTTACATGCATATTTGTCGATAACGGACTCCTGCGCAAAGGCGAAAAGGAAAAGGTCGTAGACACTTTCGAAAAACAGTTCCATACAAATCTAGTTGTGGTCGACGCAAAAGACCGGTTCCCGAAAAAGCTCCATGGAGTAACAGACCCGGAACAGAAAAGAAAGATCATAGGGAATGAGTTCATATCGGTCTTCGAGGAGGAGGCACATACGATAGAGGATGTGGAGTATCTTGCACAGGGGACCCTTTATCCGGACGTTATTGAGAGCATTTCATTTAAAGGACCTTCAGCTACGATCAAGTCTCATCACAATGTGGGCGGCCTGCCTGAAGTGATGAAGTTAAAGCTTATAGAACCTCTAAGAGAGCTCTTCAAGGACGAGGTCAGGGAGGTCGGCAAGGAGATGGGCCTTCCCGAAGAGATATGCCTAAGACAGCCGTTCCCGGGGCCTGGCCTGGCGATAAGATGCCTGGGGGAGATCACAGAGAGGCGACTTAACATACTAAGAGAGACCAATGCTATAGTCCTTGAAGAGATAAAGGCTGCAGGTCTTTACAACGAAATATGGCAGTCGTTCGCGGTGCTTATCCCCGTTAAGACAGTGGGAGTTATGGGTGACGAAAGGACCTATGATTATACGGTTGGTATAAGGGCCGTTAACAGTGTCGACGGTATGACGGCCGACTGGGTCAAGCTTCCCCAT
>CP070669.1:1575998-1604262 GCA_020351835.1 Nitrospirota bacterium | reverse complement strand
TGTCAGGGTAACAAATGGTCCTGTAAGACGCTATCTTCCCGTAGTTATCTTTCAGGTTCTGCCACCCCTTCACATAAGGAGGGCATTCATCATTGAAACATACATACAGAAAAGGGACACACCAGCCCAGGCCATCGCCAAAGTTCGAGTTCTGGGCATCCATCTTCCTCATCTTTTCACCACAGTCCGGACATGTCGGGGCTTCTTTTACTTTCATTTCCATCATAAACCTCCAAGTATTTAGAACTTATATAATAACTAAATACTTTCAGCCTTTTCAACTTGGGATATTCCATCATGGCAACTCTGAAATGATAAAAAAAGGGAGGCCGGAAGGCCTCCCTTTGATCTACACAAGGATCTATTTGATCATATCAGCTATTATCGGGGCTATAACCAGGGATACGATAGACATAAGCTTGATGAGAATGTTCATCGAAGGCCCTGATGTATCCTTAAAAGGATCACCAACCGTATCACCAACAACTGCAGCCTTGTGAACATCTGATCCCTTACCACCTAAGTTGCCCTGTTCAATGTATTTCTTCGCGTTATCCCATGCACCGCCAGCATTAGCCATCATAAGGGCCAGAAGAACGCCTGCTACGGTAGCACCTGCAAGCATGCCTCCAAGGGCATGTGGTCCGAGAATGAAGCCAACGAGAACCGGACTCGATATTGCCACTATACCCGGGAGTATCATCTCCTTAAGTGCAGCTGTTGTACTGATATCGACACACCTCTTTGTGTCACCCTTGACACCTTCTTTTCCTTCCAGTAGGCCTGGGATCTCTTTGAACTGACGCCTTATCTCCTCTACCATTTTCATGGCTGCTTTACCAACTGACGTCATTGTCATAGCACCGATAAGGAACGGAATTACTCCACCTATCAGCAGTCCTATGACGACGATAGGCTCAGTTACTATTATCTCAAAGGGCTGACCCGATGTCTTTGCTATTGACTGGGTGTAAGCCGAAAAAAGAGCAAGTGCCGTGAGTGCAGCCGAACCGATAGCAAAACCTTTACCGATAGCAGCTGTAGTGTTACCAAGAGCATCGAGGCTGTCGGTTATCTTTCTGGTATCTTCACCAAGCCCTGCCATCTCTGATATACCTCCGGCATTGTCAGCTACCGGGCCATACGCATCAACACTCATCGTAACTCCTATTGTGCCCAGCATACCCACTGCTGCAATACCGATACCGTAAAGTCCGGCTATCTTAGAAGCTACGAATATTGCAACACACATGGCTATAACAGGAAGAGCTGTGCTCTCAAGTCCTACAGCTAGTCCCGTTATAATGTTGGTCCCGGATCCGGTCTTACTCGCCTCAGCTATGTTCCTTATAGGCTTAGCTGCCGTGTAGTACTCGGTAAGGAGTCCGATAGATATACCGCTTATAGAACCAACGAATATTGCCCAGAACACGCTGTTCTGAACAGCCATCTTATTACATGCCACATAAGAGAAGATCAGGAACAGGCCTGCAGCTATGAACGTCGAATACCTAAGAGCTGCTGCAGGGTTGAATTTCTCAAGCACCCTCATCGAGAACACGCCAAGAAGTGATGCAAAAAATCCCATTACCGCTATCACTACAGGTAGTGTCATAAGGTTGGTGCTATCACCGAGAGCAGCTATCTTTGAGCCTGCTACAGCCGTAGCACCCAGTGCTATGGTAGCGATTATCGAACCCACATACGACTCGAAAAGATCAGCACCGAGACCGGCAACGTCACCTACGTTATCACCGACATTATCAGCGATAACACCGGGATTCCTTGGATCATCTTCCGGTATCCCGGCCTCTACCTTACCAACGAGGTCGGCACCGACATCAGCCGTCTTTGTATAAATACCGCCACCCACACGCATAAAAAGGGCTATGGAAGAAGCTCCCATTGCAAATCCGTTGATCTTGAAAGCGGCTTCGGCATTTCCGAACAGGTAAAAGAATACGCCAACACCAATAAGTCCAATGCTTGTGATTGACAGGCCCATTACTGCACCACCATTAAAAGCGGTGGATAATGCCTTAGCAGAGTCAGGCTTAAACAGATTAGCCGCCTGTGCCGTCCTAACATTAGCCTTGGTAGCCGACTTCATACCGAAGAACCCTGCGGCTATAGAACACAGTGCTCCACTTACATATGCAACAGCGGTACCGGGCCCTAACGTCGGGATAAAATAGATAAGTATTGCAATGGCAACCACGAAGAAGAAAAGAATAGAGTACTGTCTTTTCAGATAAACCATCGCACCTGCGTGGATCTCATCAGCGATCTCTACCATGAGACCTGTACCCGGGTCCTTACTGGCTACCCTGAGGTATATGATGAGAGCTACGATCAAACCTGCAGCTCCGAATAAAGGAGCCCATAATGCCAACCCTTCCATACAAGAACCTCCTCTAAGAATGAATTATAGTAAATAAGACGGCATGATGCCCTTATATGCTAGACAGGATAACTGTCTACCATATAATCCTTAAGGTAATGAAGCTCTGCCTTAAGGTTCTTGACATGTGCCCTTACAACGTCTCTTATAGAAAGAATCCCGATAAGTTGCTTATCCTCTATTACCGGAATATGTCTTACCCTCTTTTTGATCATGACGGTCATCGCATATTCAACATCATCCTTTGGCTCACAAACTACCAGCTGGTCCTTGTCCACCATCAGGACAGACGTATCTACTTCTTCCAGCGGCCTTCCGTCCTGGGCAATGTGTTTCATTATGTCCCTTTCTGTAACAAGCCCTACCAGGTTGCCGTCTGACTCGACCAACAATGCACCGATATTCCGGTCTATCATCTTATTAACTGCAGTTATTGCCTTACTTGCAGCTTCGACCTTTATGATATCGGTACCTTTTTCTTTTAACAGGTCCTTAACTTTCATTGAACCTCCCGGCTACAGCTGAACATCTCTGTCAGCCATCTTTGCATAGGTTATAGCCAATGCCCTGTATCCCATATGAGCAAGCTTGGAATACGGGAAATAGACGATCGTATAGAAAACAAACACAAGATGAACAAAGTAGACCGGATAAGCAATTGACTTGATCCCCGCCAGCCTTACTGCTTCGGTGGCAATACCCGATATGGCAAGCAGTACTATCATGATAAGGAAAGTCCAGTCAAAGGAAGAACTTATGGTGTCTATCCCCTTATCCTTCATCCTGTTAGCTACAAGTATCAGAGAACCGATGATCAGCGCTGCGGCGCTACCATTACCAAGCCATTTCATAGGGTCACTAAGCGGTATGTGCGTCTCGATGTGAGGCACATAATAGTAGTAAGTGATCCATATAGTCGTTATAGCAAGACCGATAAATGCATACAGCACCAGCAGATGCCCTATCCTTCTGTCACCGTTTGCCTCACACTTGGCAAAACGCTTATGTGAGATAAGCTCAACCAGTGTTGCTATCAGCGAAGGGACAAAACCCTTTGACGTTGCAGCACCGTTTGACCCCATCGTCTTCCAGAACTTCATAAGGCTCACCAGATATGTAATTCCGGCCAGACCTACCGCTGACATGAATATGATCTCGATGTAGGTTACCGGCATGAAGTTCGAATACTCAATTGCACCCTCACCAGGCGCCTTCAGGTGACCGGTGGAGCCAAGCACCGCAAGGAACAGGATTATCGGGATCAGCAGAGCAAGGAACGGGTTCCTGACTATCTTTCCCATGAATCCCGGTACCGCGTTCTCTTCAATAGCCTTCTGCCTCATTACGCTCAGCACGTCTCCAGGCCTTGCTCCTCTGGGGCAGTACTTGGAGCAATCATTGCAGTTATGGCATAGCCATACATCCGGATCGGCCGCCAGCTCCTGCTTCATACCCCACTGCGCCATCACCATCTCCTTACGAGGGAAAGGTTTGTCATCCGGCGAGATCGGGCATACAACAGAGCACGTTGCACACTGGTAACACTTTTTCAGCGTCTCGGCTCCTGCTCCTTTCAATGACCTGACAAAATTCAGATCAGGAGTTATTATTGTTTCTTCAGCCATATTTATACCTCCGATAAAAGGTTAATTATTTTCACAATACCTAGAATCCTTTATAAGGGTTAGGTCCGAGGTCCTTAAGTTCATCAGAGAACTCGTTAAGTATCTCCGGAAGCTTGTCCCACTCGTTTATTCCGAGTTGAACCTGCTGTATCCTGTCAGATTCCAGCATCAGTCTGTCCAGCGTTTCCTGGACCTTTCCAAGCCTCTCGTTTGCCATCTGACTTCCCTTAACAAAGTGACACTGGTAGTCATCTCCATACTTACAACCGATCAACAATATGCCGTCAACACCCTTGGACAGAGCATCGGCAACCCATACCAGGTTAGTACCGCCAAGACACCTGAGTGTTATGAACCTGAAGTTAGGGCTGTACTGTATCCTGTTCTGTCCTGCCATATCGAGCGCCGGATATGCATCGTTCTCACAAATGAGACCGATTATGAACGGCTCTTCACTTTCGTCATCGATCTCGACCGACTTCATCATCGATGAGATCATATCGATACTGTAGTTCTTGAAGTTGATTATCCTCTGGGGGCATGCTCCCATACAGGTACCGCAACGGCGGCAACGATAAGGATGCTCCTTGGGAGTTCCCTTCTCATCTTCATCAAGTACCCCGAACGGGCACTCTACCGTACATCTCCTGCACTGTGTACAGGACTCCAGCCTGAACTCGGGGAATGTTTGATCTCCAGATCTGGGATGAACTGCCTTTCCCTGCGCCGTGAGCTCAAGACACTGTATCGCCTTTAGTGCAGCACCTGCGGCGTCTGCAGCCGACTGAACCGAATCCATAGGATGTCTAACGGCTCCTGCAGCATAAATGCCGGTCCTTCTGGTCTCATAAGGGAAACATATAAAATGTGAGTCCGGGAAACCGTAGTTAAGGTGCGGCATCTCCGGGCCCTGCCTGTAAGCCAGATTAAGTGTTGTAGGTACTGCTTCTATTTCCTCTATAACACCGTCCTGGGTCTCTTTCCTGACAATATTCCCTACATACTCAGGTGTAAGGTTGTTAACATCAAAACCTTCCGGCATCAGGCTTGTTACCATACCGGTTGCAAGTACAACGATATCGGCCTGTATCTTCACCTTCTTTCCAAGCAGCTGGTTATCTACCTCAACCAATACACTGCCGTCACCGGCCTCTTCTACGCCAAGGAACTCACCCTTTGCCAGAAATATGCCTTCATCATCCTGAGCTGCCTTGTAGAAGTTCTCATATAGTCCCGGGGTCCTCATATCCTTGTATATGATATAAGCACCTGCGTCAGGGTTGGACTCTCTTACATACATGGCCTGCTTGAGAGATACATTACAACATACTGATGAACAGTACGGGACATGCTTATCATCCCTCTGTCCGGCACACTGAATGAACACTACGCTCTTTGCATCTTTGCCGTCGGACGGTCTTACTAACTTGCCCTTTGCGGCAAGCTCTTCCATCTCAACGTTCGTAATGACATTCTTGATCTTCCCATAGCCGTAGTTATCAAGTTTGGCCGCGTCGTAAGGCTGCCAGCCTGTGGCAAGGATCACCGCTCCCATCTCCACTGTCTCTTCCGAGCCATTAACATCGAGAGTAGCCTTGTACATACCGGGCTCTCCAGCTATGCTCTTTATTGTTGTTCCGGTATAGACCTTTATATTGTCGTTTGCATTAACCTCGTCGATCTTATTGCCGATCACCGGCTTTTCCAGTTCAGTGAACGGCGGCTTCGTCGGCGTGACCTTATGCATCTTCCTAGCCCATCCGCCAAGCTCTGCCTGTTTCTCTGTAAGGATCACCTTTGATCCAGCTTTAGCCGCTTCCAGGGCAGCAGTCAGGCCCGTAACTCCGCCACCTACAACAAGGATGTCCCTGTTGATATCAGTTATCTTCGGCACCGGGCACTCTGACTTCATAGCCCTTACGACACCGAGCCTTATATAGTCCTCACCCATTGCCTGGGTCTCATCGGTGTTTGGTGGCTGGCACCATACAACGTGTTCCCTCAGGTTGACCCTTTCTACAACATATTTCAGAGGATCGAACTCAAACGCATCTGTGTTAACTCTCTGGGAACATGCAGCTATAACGATCTTATTGACACCCTCATTATTGATGTCATCCTTGATGACCTGCACTCCCTCCTGGCTGCATAAAAAGGGATTGGTCTTAATAACGGCCGCACCCTTTGCCTTGCCTGCGTTCTGCAAATCTTCTACGTTCAGAGAATCACCGATCCCGCAATCTGTACATATATATAGACCTAATTTAGATTCGCTCATTTATTCAGACCTCCTCACCAGACTCTGTATGCCTTTCAACGCGGCGCCGGTAGCCCCCTGGACCGAGGTTGTAACATCGTTCGGTCTGCTTGCTACACCGGCAGCGTATATGCCTTCAGTCTGACCTTCTGACACTGCAAAATCACTCTCCTCTGTCTTAATTGTGGACAAGAGGTTGCTTCCCTTAAGTGCTGATTCCATTCCCGCTGCCAGTACGACCATGTCTACCTTCTGGTTGATCTTGCCGCCGCCTATAACATCCTCAGCAGTTACAACTACTCCGTCACCATCCTGCTCGATCTTGGCGACCTTTCCCTTGATCAGCTTTACCTTTTCATCAGCATCTATCTTGTTGAGGAAATCCTCATACTTGCCCGGTGCCCGGAGATCTATATAGAAGATATAGACATCCGATTCAGGGTTCTTTTCTCTTATATATGTAGCCTGTTTCAGAGATGCCATGCAGCATATCGCAGAACAATAGGGCAGATGGTTCTCATCCCTTGAGCCTGCACACTGAACAAAGGCTATGCTCTGAACATCCTTTCCGTCAGACGGTCTCTTGATAGCACCCTTTGTAGGACCGTTAGGTGCTGACAGCCTTTCCATCATCATATTGGTAACGACATCTTTGATTTTTCCAAAACCAAGGTTATCCATCTTGGTCGCATCATAAGGGTTCCATCCGGTTGCAGTCACTATACTGCCGACATTGATCTCGACCGCCTTATCCTGCATGTCCAGGTCTATTGCATCGTACTTACATGCTTCCTTACACTTGTTGCATTCCGACCCCTTGCAGACACTGCTGTCTATAACGTATCTCATCGGGAACGCCAGATCATGCGGAAGATATATAGCTTTGGTCGTGTCCATACCGAAATTAAAATCGTTCGGTCTTTCAACGGGACATGCCTCTACGCACGCATTGCATGCTGTGCATTTCTCATTTACCTTCCTTGCGTTGACCTTTACAGAAGCTGTGAAATCACCTTCGTTGCCGCCGATGTTCTCTACCTCTGCCCCTGTATAGAACGTTATCCTGGGGTTTGTCTTGATCCTCTTGAAGTTTATCTCTAAACCACAATAGGGAGGACAGAGCTTTGGGAAATACTTGAACAGCTGTGCGACACGTCCACCCAGATACGGATTGCGCTCTACTATAGTCGCATTGTATCCGGCTTCGGCTGCCTCAATAGCTGTAGTAAGACCGCTAATTCCGCCTCCGATTACAAGAATATCCTTGTTTTCAGCCATGTTTTTCCTCCGTTCGCTTTGAAGATTCAAGCCTGATTATCGTTTAAAGATCTTCAGACCTGAAGGCTCAAAGCAAAATTTTTTTGGATGGGCAGGAATGACCTGCCCATCCAATTTGAAGCTATAATTAGTCTACAAGCTGTACGTAAGGA
Source organism: Nitrospirota bacterium (assembly GCA_020351835.1). Classification (GTDB taxonomy): domain Bacteria; phylum Nitrospirota; class Thermodesulfovibrionia; order Thermodesulfovibrionales; family BMS3Bbin05; genus BMS3Bbin05. The sequence goes on along the minus strand of CP070669.1, from coordinate 1,596,549 downwards.
ACCTTTTTCATTTCCCAGGTGAGGTCTTCTGCATTGTAGACCGAGTTTGTAAAGCACTTCCAGTTCTCATCATCGATCTTGTCAAAATCACCTCTGTAGTAGTATCCAGGATACCTGGACTCTTCCCTGAAGTGGATATGACGTGCATGTGCCTCGAGAGAAAGAACCCTGTGATAGTTCTCCCAGCATCTCATCAGCTCATGAAGATCAGCGGCAGCAAGCTTAGCTGCATCCTCTTTAAGAACTTCGAGCTTCTTGAGACCCGTCTCGAGCATGGTCTTGGAAGTCATGTACCATGTTGAGCAGCCGCCGAAGTACTCGTCAGCTATCTTCTGGAGCCTGGTCTGGAGAAGGTCAGGCTTGATGTAGTGTGGGTTCATCTTAGGATCGGTCGTAAAGTTCTTGTACTTCTCGTACATCTCGTATGGGAGGTAGAGCTCAGCTGATATGTCATCCATCGACTCCTTGATGGCAGGTGAATAATCCTTGTTATCAAGGATGAATGCTATACCTGCTTTACCGGCTATCCTGCCCTCTGCGTGCGAGCCGGAAGAGAACTTGTGACCTGATGCTCCGCAGATGTCACCCATCATGAAGAGACCGGTAACGGTCGACATCCTGTTGTAGCCCCAGTGCCACTCAACAGGAGCGCCGAGATCGTCAGGCCCGCTTACCCAGAATCCAGCGCAACCAGCGTGGGAACCTAGGATATAAGGCTCTGTCGGCATGATCTCGGACGGAACCTTATCTGGCTCAACGTTATCACATGCCCAGAGACCGGCCTGGCCGATACACATATCAAGGAAGTCTTCCCATGCCTCTGCTTCAAGGTGCTTGATCTTCTTCTTTCCTTCTTTTTCACCAAGTTTCTCGATCATTTCCTTACTGATCGCATCCATAGCCTGGTCGGTCCTCATAAGGATCGGGCCCTTACCGAGCTTCATGTCCCTCATCATCAGGTGGTTCCTGATTGCTGTACCGAGCTTATCTACATAAGAGCCATACTTGGCCTTTGCTTCTGCCAGTGCCTCTTCATTAGCACAGTAGTCCTCACCAAGGCTGTTCGTGGCTTTCGCCTTGAAGAAGAGGAACCATGCACCAACAGGACCGTAACCATCCTTAAAACGGGCCGGGACGAACCTGTTCTCCATAAGGGTAAGCTCTGCACCTACCTGCATACCGAGAGCGTATCCGGAACCTGAGTTCCAAACAGGGTACCATGCACGCCCCTGTCCTTCCTTACTGGACCTGGGTCTGAACACGTTAACCGCACCACCGGCACCAAGCAACATAGCTTTTGCCTTAAAGAAATAGATCTTGTTCTCGCGAACACTGAAACCTGCTGCCGCAGCAACACGGTTATCTACGTTAGCATCCTTGAAAAGCTTAACAATGAAAACCCTTTCAAAGTGGTTCTCTTCAACTCCGGTCTCCTGCCTGTTTATCTCGAGAGCCTTTTTTGCAGCCTCAGCAACGATGACCTTGTAAGACTCACCGTTTATCATGATCTGCCAGCGGCCTGAATTGACAGGTGTTCCACCGTCCTTAAGCATCGGCTTTCCTGCATCCCTTGCCTGGAAACCGTCAAGTGAGAATCCTTCATCTCCCTTTTTCCAGATCGGAAGTCCCCACTCCTCGAAGTGATGAACTGAATCATCAACGTGCCTTCCGAGGTCGTATACGAGGTCTTCCCTGATAATACCCATAAGGTCGTTCCTGACGTACCTTACGTAATCTGCCGGATCGTTTTGACCCATGTAAGTGTTGATCGCGGAAAGTCCCATTGCAACAGCACCACTTCTGTCCGTTGCGGCCTTGTCGACCATCGTTATCCTGATGTTCTGACCCTTGGCCCACCTGGTAGCCTCGAAAGCAGCACCACATGCTGACATTCCGCCACCAATGATAAGGAGATCAGTTTCATGCTCGATAACTTCGGGCTTCTCGCAATATGAAAATGTGCAAGTTTCTTTTTCCATCTTTTTTAAACCTCCTTTATTACTTTATTGTTGGCATCTCTACGCCAGCACCCTGCTGCGTAAAATGACCTGGCTGCTTGATCTTTGAGAGGTCAGCTTCCGGCTTACCTGCATAAGGATCTACTGAACCTTCAGCGGTCGACCTGATAGGGAACTTGAACCTCTTGAGAACGCCGTTCCTGAACTTGATAGTCCACATAATGGAATCTGTACCCCTGAGAGGAATAACATTTCCACCGAGCGGATTGAAATCCTGGTAACCCCTGATCTCGATTGACTGCTGAGGGCAGATCTTAACACAGTTGTAGCACTCCCAGCACTGATCGGGTTCCTGGTTCCATGCCTTCATCCTGTCGCGATCCAGCTTCATCAGGTCATTAGGACAGATGTACATACAGGCTGTCTTCTCCTGACCTTTACAGCCGTCACATTTTTCAGTGATCACATAACTAGGCATACATATACCTCCTTCTTGATGTTTGCGACCTAAAGTAAGCCGCTTGTTTGCAAAACTCAGCCATCAAAATGATGGCAACCCATAATCCTGCTTTATCCTTCAGCATGCTTGTGCATCTTGATCTCGACCTTTTCGGTGAGACCCTCATAGTAATTCCTCAGGATCTTAAGAACCTCGGGACGACTGAACTTCTCTGATACATCCTCGCCCTCTGAGAGCATTTTTCTTAGCTTTGTACCGCTTAGTATGAGCCTGTCATCCTTACCATGCGGACATGTCTTCATTGATGCCATCTGATCACATTTGTGGCACCAGAATGTCCAATCGATCTTGAGCGGCTGTGTCTCGAGTGCGCCTTCCGGGATCTTATCAAATATCTCATGTGCATCGAAGGGTCCGTAGTAGTCACCAACACCTGCATGGTCACGACCTACGATAAGGTGGCTGCATCCGAAGTTCTGCCTGAACACCGCATGCAAAAGCGCCTCTCTTGGGCCAGCATATCTCATATCGAGTGGATATCCGCCAACTGAAACTGTTTCCTTTGTGAAGTAGTTCTCGGTAAGTGTATCAATAGCGTTCTGTCTTACGTCTGCCGGGATATCTCCCGCCTTTAGCTTACCAAGGAGCATGTGGATGTAAACACCATCACATATCTCGATGGCTATCTTTGCAAGATACTCATGAGAACGGTGCATAGGATTTCTTGTCTGGAACGCTGCAACTGTCGACCAGCCTTTTTCTGAGAAGAGCTTCCTTGACTCCGCCGGTGTCATGTAGATACCTTTATACTCTGTCGGAAATGAACCTTCGCTCAGGACCTGCACCGGACCGGCCAGGTTTACCTCTTTCTGTTCCATAACCTTTGCGACACCCGGATGTTCCATATCGGTCGTTGTAAATACCTGCTGGCACTCATGAGCCTTGTCTATTGTGTACTTCTCACGTACTGTCATGATACCCATGGTCTCGCCACTCTCCTCATCAACAAGAGCTACTTCCTCATGCTCTTTGATGCTGTCGGCGAGATCCTTGTCGGCTGACAGAGTGATCGGGATAGGCCAGAACGTTCCATCCGAGGTTTTCATGTCGTCACATACGTCCTTCCAGTCCTCGTATCCCATAAAACCCTCAAGCGGGGTAAAACCGCCGATACCTAACATAATGAGGTCACCGGTCTCCCTTGAGGTCATAGGTACTTTCTTAAGTGATTCAGCCTTCTTCTTCGCTGCCTCGAGCTCACTTCCCTCGAGAATAAGAGGTTTCAGCTTTTTGTCCTTACCATGCGGATTAACTAATGCCATCTCTTCCTCCTTAATAAGGTTATTTATTTCGTAACCGTGTCAAGCTTCGCTATGACTTCTTTAAAGATATCTTCCATATTGCCTACACCATTTACACTGGTAAGTATCCCCTTGTTCGAATAATAATCTATCAACGGAGCGGTCTGTTCCTCGTACACATCAAGCCTCTTCTTGATCGTCTCTTCCTGATCATCATCCCTCTGATAAAGCTCACCGTCACACTTATCGCAGATCCCTTCTTTCTTAGGTGCAGAGAAATGCACATTGAACATCTGACCGCATGACTTGCATGTCCTTCTTCCTGTAAGCCTCTTCATAAGGATGTCCATGTCTACATCCACGCTAAGTGCTACGTCCAGTGACGCGTTCATGTCTGCGAGCACACTATCAAGTGTCTCTGCCTGAGCAGTGTTCCTCGGGAATCCGTCCAGTATATAACCGTTCGTGCAATCGTCCTGGGAAAGCCTCTCCTTGACCAGCCCTATAACGACCGAATCCGGTACAAGCTCACCCTTATCCATGTATGACTTAGCCTCTTTTCCAAGCGGAGTTCCGTCTGCGACGGCCTTTCTGAGGATATCACCTGTAGAGATCTGTGGGATCTGATATTTCTCAATAAGCTTCTTGGCCTGTGTACCTTTCCCGGCACCCGGCGCACCAAGTAAGACGAGTCTCATGAGCAACCTCCAATTAGTTATTTTGAACTAGCTTTTCCCAGATAAAACACAGGGTTTCCGATCTTTACGAACCCCTCTTACCAAAGAAAACGCAATATACTACATAATGAAAAAATCTTTTGCAAGACAAAAATTAAAATCAGAATATAAATTTTACTTATATTTATTGTTATTAGTTCATTTATGTCATCGATTGCCATTTTCGCTGTACATACATGCACACTAATATGCTTTAATTTCTAAAATTTACTTTTATTTCAAGCATTTAGGAAAACAGAAAGTAGGGGGAAGGTGTTGTTAGCTGGCACTTTTCCCGGGATGTAGCCCGACGCCGAACCTGAGTATCAAGAGTCCCGTTATGCCTGAGATGATAGACCCGGTAAGTATAGCGATCTTGGCCGAATCCAGTATCTGCGGGTCCGCAAAGGAAAGACTGGAGACAAAAAGAGACATTGTAAAACCTATCCCTCCGAGTATACCGGCACCGACAATATGGCACCAATTTATGTCATCTGCAAGCTGGGCGATACCTAATCGAACAGTGATATATGCAAAGAGTGTGATTCCTACCGGTTTTCCTATGACCAACCCTAACGTTATTCCCAGCGCAAGAGGCGAAAAGAGCATATCCCCCGCATTCAGCCCTGAGAGCGTTACACCTACATTTGCCAGGGCAAACAACGGTATGATAAGAAAGGCGACCCATGGATGCAGAGCATGCTCGAGTCTCTGGAGTGGAGTTTCGTAGTTGTGGCAGGCCATCTCAATGGCCTGAGCCGCATTAAGATGCCTGCGGTTCAGCATTACTGTATCACCGCAGCCATCAGGAGGGCATTGATACTCTTCCATGCATCTTGAAACATTTTCGATAAACCCATCCGTATCATACCTTGCCCTGGCCGGGATGAACATGGCAACGATTATACCCGCCACTGTCGCGTGAACACCCGATGCCAGGATAGACAGCCACAATAAAATCCCCAGAATGGAGTATATAAGAGCCTTCCTTACCCACATGTAGTTAGCAATAGCAAGGAATAATATGATGACTGCTGATATTAAAAGATACTCGGTGAAGATCTGTTTCGTATAGAACACTGCTATAACAAACACGGACCCGAGGTCGTCAGCTATAGCAAATGCGGAGAGGAACACTCTTATCCCTATCGGGACCCTTTTGCCCAGAATAAATAGCACTCCTAGTGAAAAGGCAATGTCAGTAGCCATCGGAATACCCCAACCATACGCTGTTGATAAGCCACTATTAAAAAAGAGGAATATCAGAGCCGGGACCGCCATCCCCCCTATTGCCGCTCCAACCGGGAGGAACGCCCTCTTCATCGATGCAAGCTCACCGACCAATATCTCTCTTTTGATCTCAAGACCGACTGTAAAGAAAAAGAAGGCCATCAGCCCCTCATCTATCCAGTCCCTTAGGCTTCTGGATATCTCATGTCCGCCGAGAGACAAATGAAGTTCAGTCTCCCAGAAATGATGATAAGTCGTTGCAAGTGGAGAATTTGCCCATATAAGCGCCATAACTGTCATTCCCATAAGCAGTATGGAACTTGATGCCTCGTTACGAGCGAACTGCTGGAAGGGCTTCATTATGTCATACTTAACCCTCTCCGACCTTCTTTCCCGGTGCCTTCTTTCGATATGCATGATCCAGATTCCCCTCACTAACACTGGTGCACTGCCTTATATTTAGATTTTTTACCAACATTTCACAATTGTCAAGTGATCGCAGTTATGTCAGACCATTAGATTTAAGCGATTTGATAGAACAATAAATAACAACTGCTAAAACATCCCGGCAAGGAAGATTCAGTTCTCATCCATTAGCTTGCAAAATGTTGCCGCTTCATCTGCTTTACATGCCTTAACTACTGAGAGTTTCAGCGTTATTGGAGCCATAACAGTAGTGACAAATGCCATCAATATAAGCGCAGAGAACTGGTTCTCTGTCAGCAATGGTTCGGCTATAGTTCCTGATGCCATAAGGTCACTGCTAAGTTGCAGAACTATGGTCGCTACTACCAGCTCTACCGCACCACGTCCATTCATACCAAATCCCACTATAAGGGACTCCCTTATATCCCTCCTGAAGAAAGCCAACCCCACTCCACTGCCGATAACTTTGCCTACAACTGCCATTCCGGTGAGAACCGCGGCGAACGCCATAAAACTAAGATCCCAGGGTATGTGGAGATGGAAAGATAGGGAAACAAAGAAAATAGGAACCAGAAATCCGTAGCTTAATCCGTAGAAACGGTCGCTTATGGCGTCAAATATCTTTTCATCCATCATCTCCTTACGTACGAACTGCCCTGCCATAAAGGCACCAATGATCAGGTGCAGTCCGGCAAGCTCAGCGAGGAACGCCATCAACAAAGCAGTAACCATGGCAAAGGTAAAAGCCTTTGCTTCCCGGTCATGGAGGCGAATTGTAAACCTGGGGACTACATATTGCCCCATCAAGATAGTTACAGCAAAGAACCCTACAACCTTTGAAAGTACGATTATAACGCTGACCGGTTCGAAAGATCCCGTTTTTGCCAGGCCTATCAGAACGGATAATCCGATCAGAGAAAGAATATCATCGGCAATGGCAGCACCAATAATTATATGTCCCAGATAGGTAGAATGGATCCTCATCGAACGAAGAACGACCGACTGAACTGCAATTGCAGTTATCGATATGCCCATTCCGACGAACAATGACTGATATAGAGTACCTCCGAACATCCTTGTCACAAAATATCCCAGCATGAAAGGAAGAACAAATCCGCCGACAGCTACGGCAAGTGAAGGTCTGATATGTTCTATAAGCTCTTTAGGGTCCATTTCAAGTCCGGTATGGAACATGACAAAGAAGATCCCAAACTCTGCCATTAGCTCAAGAGGGGGAGCAGCCGTTACCAGCCCCAGGACAGGAGGGCCCAGAAGGATGCCCGCAAATAATTCTCCCATAACAAAAGGCAATCCTAGCCTTCTGAACACATCCCCCATGATCCATGCAACGGACAGGATGAGAAGGAGGTTTATGACAAGCTGTTTGGTTATCATTCCTAATCTGTTCTAACTTTCATTAATTATATCAGAATACGTTGCTTCATAAACCTTAATTGCACTCTTTTAAGTAGCAATGTAAAATTCAATATTATTAAGGTAAAATATATCTGAAATGTCCTTCAGACAAATTATATTCGTTATTATAATATGCCTTGTTGCCCCCAGCATTTCGTTGTCTGCCTCGAAGAGCGTCCATAAGATAATCAAATATGCATACCATAATGACACGGCCAAGGTAATGGAGCTCGTGAACTCAGGCATCCCTGTGGACACGAGGGACCATTACGGAAAGACAACTCTCATGTGGGCAGTGGTCAATGAGAATGTTAAGATGGCCAGGTTCCTTATTTCCAAAAGAGCCGATGTAAATGCAAGCGACAGTGAAGGCACAACGGTACTGATGTGGGCCGTCGTCACAGGGAACCCCCTTATCGTAAAGATATTATTAGAAAACGGAGCAGATACTGAAAAGAAGGACATTTACGGAAAGACAGCTTTAATGACCTCCATGTCCAGAAAGAACCGTAAAATAAGTGAGCTGCTTAAGAAGAACGGGACCGGGCGTTAGCAGACCGTTCTACCCGGCTATAAACTGATATATATATCTTGCTGATACCCAGAATATAATTAGTGCAAGTATTACCTTTATCACGCGTTCGGGCATGAATCTCTGGACCTTCGCACCCAGATATATACCCGCAAGCCCCCCCAGGCCGAAAAGCGCTCCCAGGGACCAGTCAGGAGGAGCCGCCATACCATCGCCGAAAGGAACAATGCTGTATACAAATACCCCCGCAACGGACGTTATCAACGTCCCCATAAGAGCGGCACCGGCAACAGTATATACGGGTAACCCGAACACAGAAACACAGAATGGAGCTATGATGGCACCCCCTCCGATACCATAAATGCCACCGATAATTCCTACTATAGCGGACAGCAAGAACATAGCGGGAACACTGAACGAGAACGTCTCACCATTAAAATCGTAACTTATTCTTTTCAGGCTATAACTGACATTAGAAATAACGAACATACTTGCATCACCCTGATCGGCCCTTTTCCTTTTATTCCTGAAACCTCTTATCAACCTTATCCCTATATAAAACAATACAAGGCCAACGAACAGCTTGAATGCTTTCGGGTCGGGAAGGTATCTTATTCTTATAAAGTAACCAGCGAAGACACCTGGAAATGTTCCAGCAACTATAACAAAAATGAGAGGCCAGGACATCCGTTTTTCCCGAATGAATCTTAACACCCCTCCAGGAATACTTACTACGTTATACAGGAAGTTTGTTGAGCTTACAGAAGGAGACGTAAAACCGAATACGCTCATCTGGAACGGAAGGATAAAGAATGCACCGGACAGACCTGCCATTGAAGAGAAAAAAGATATAACAAAGGCAACGAGTGGAGGAATGAACAGATATGTTTCTACCCCTGAAGCTGGGAAAATTATCTTAAGCAGTTCCATTACAGTTCAATATACAGCCTAACAATTGGCAGGTCAATAAAAAAGGGCGGCCTCGGGCCGCCCTTCATAATTAACCAAGTGCCCTTTAATGTCCTCCGGAACCTAGTATCCCTGAGGCTGCTACCACAAGCACTATCACCTCAAGTATGGCAAGAACAACGTATGCCGTATCCTTCTTCTTTAAAAGCCCCGGCACTATAGCTGCATAACAAAAGATCGTTACTGCTGAAAGAAAAGCGATCGGCAGAAAATTCAGCAGATCACCGAACTTCAGATTACTAAGCCACCACCAACCGGCATGCATTCCGCTTTTTTCGAGATATTCACTTACAGGGAGCACCCAGTAGTTCTGAACATCACCGATCGGAATAAAAGGCTTCAAAATTCCCCCTCCATATACAACGAAGGTGATAACTAGACCAACAAGCCCTATCAGCATTCCTTTATTCAACAGATTCGCATATAGTATCTGTTCTTCTGTTGCTTTATTTTCCATATTTATCCTCCTGTATTTATCCCTTATCTATCCTATACCAAGACCCTTAAGAAGTGCCTTAAGGCCGGCAACACCCAGAACGGCAATTACGAGTATCCTTATTACAGACGGCTTCGTAACGGCAAGGACCCTTACTCCGACGAACGATCCCAGCATTATCCCTACCACTGACGGAACCACCATCAAAGGAAGAACAGCACCATTATTAAGGTATATCCAGGCTGCCGATGTATCCGTTATCGATAAAAGGAACTTACTCGTAGCAACGGATATCTTTATCGGCGCTCCCATAACAAGGTTAAGGACCGGTACATTTGCCCAACCGGCGCCGAGCCCGAACATACCGGCCATGATTCCTATAAAGACGAACAGGCCGAGACCGAGAGGCGTCCTGTGAATCTGCCAGTTGATATCCTCTTTCCTGGTCGGCTCATAGTATACGCCCATTATTCTGAGTGATTGTGACAATCTATCAGGATTAGGGACCTCCGGGAACTCTGACTTCTTGGCCTTTATCATAATCAAAACTATACCGAGTATCGTGGCTCCGAGAAGGGTCTGAACTATATGTGTAGGAAGTGCCAACCCTATCATCGCACCGAATATTGCGCAAGTAGACGCTATCAGCGCAACAGGTATGGCAAGTCTCAGGTCGGCCATGCCCTTCTTAAGCAGTCCCGGGCCGGCTGCAAGTGCACCTGCAAGGGCGACTATCAATCCGGCCCCCCTTACGAAATCAAGATGAAAAGGCAGGAACCCACTAACGATAGGGACGTAAAGAACACCGCCCCCTACACCAGCAAGGACCGCAAATACACCAAGGAAGAAACAGAGTATGAGCAGGACTAGCGGCCAGAACCACCAGGCTTGGCCATCCCCTTCTACAGCTGCAGGTGCTTCGGCCACTTCAGATCCGAAAGCAACCCCAAATACAGATACAACGACCATAACTACAGAAATAATAAGAATAAGATGTCTCATTCGCAACATTACATCCGCCTCCTTTTAGGCCTATTTGAGAATATCTTTAAACTATGATTAAAAGAATACAAAGGAAAACCGAGGCTTATGATACGAATCTACAGCGAATTATGTCAATAAAATTGAGATTTTATATTCTTATGGACGATTTAGGTAAGATTATGGGCAACAACTGTTTAAAAGATAAACAATATCCCTAAATAAAGGAGAACAGAGATGGATATTAAGCCAACCGACATAGCTCCCGTATTGATGTCACGATACAGCTCTTCCTTCCTTTGTGCCCTCTCTTTCTTGTCAAAACCGCTTATTACCCAATAGGGATATATAAGTGCAGAGAGCACCAGAGCAGGAGCGAGCTGTGAAAAATTGACAATGGACCGGACCAACCCCTTTACCACCAATCTTTCCACAACCTCATTAAACCCATTTAGAACCCTGTCAACCACAGAATAGAAAAAAGCACCTCCTCTTCTGTAGATCCAATCGGTATCGATCGCAATAGTGTCAGTTCTTTTAAGAAGAGGAAGGAACAGGAAGAAAACAAGAGCTGACAGCATTAAGAGCTGCAACTGAGTAGTAACATGTGCAAAGGAATATGCGTGATAGTGTTCCATTTCAAAAGGGAGAATATCATAAAGAGGACCCGGGAACAACCCGAGGAAGATACACAGGAACGCCATAAAGGCCATCGCAACCAGCATCGACCTATTCGTTTCTCCGGGACGGAGGCCCCTGTCCTTGGCAAAGAACACAAAATAGGGGAACTTAATTCCGGCATGCAGGAAAACGCCGGCTGAAGCGATCTCCAGTACCATCCATACCCAAAAGAGATGCTGATGGACCGAGCTCTCTATAATAAGTGTTTTTGTCGTGAAGCCACTCGTGCCTGGGAACGAAGAGATCGCAAGTGCCCCTATCGTACCAAAAATCATTGTCCAAGGCATAGTTTTATACAGACCCCCGAGCTCTGTACACTTGCTTTTACCTGTCATGTAAAGGACCGAACCTGCGGACATCCATAGCAGCGCTTTGTATATGATATGAGCAAAAGCGTGCGCTGCGGCCCCGTTCAATGACATGACAGTACCGATCCCTACGCCCGTCACCATGAAACCGACCTGGTTAATAATGCTATAGGCAAGTATACGACGCATGTCATTCTCAAGAAGCGCATATATAATACCGTAGATCGTCATTATGCAACCGACCACTATAAGTATCTCCCAGCCGGGAAATCCTCTTATCAGGGTATACACTGCGGTCTTTGTGGTATACGCGCTCAGTATAACCCCACCGGTAACTGTGGCTTCGGGATAGGCATCTGAAAGCCACGCGGAAAGAGGAGGTGCTGCTGCGTTAACAAGTATCCCGACGAGTATGAGATACGTTGCCGCGGTCCTTTCGGTCATAGCGTTAAAATCGATCGAGCCTGTTTTTGAGATATAAAGCACTATTCCCGCCAACAGGCAGAGACCTCCGAAAATATGCATAAGTATGTACCTTAATCCGGCACCCATCGCCTTTTTCGTTCTCCTTGAAAGGATCAGGAAAGTAGACGCGATCGCCATTACTTCCCAGTGAAAATATAAGGACACGAGGTCTCCGGCGAAAACCGATCCCAGCGCACTGCCAATATAAAAAAGAGCCGCCATGTGCTGAGTACTATCCTTTACGTAAAAGGCATATATGAATGCGGCAAAAGCATTAAGAGTAAAGATATAACCGAATATCTTGCTTAACCTGTCTACCCTGAGGAAAGTAAGTTCATACCCGAAGAAATGATACTGCAGTGACATGCCCGGCTGGAGCTGCGAAATAATGTACAATGCCGCGGCAGGAAGAAATATAACGAACCAGTTGCGCGCTTTACCACCGATCAACGGCAAAAGCAGTGCGCCTGCAATTAAAAGCCATCCAGGATGTATATTAATCATAATAGTCCTCGTTCTTCTTCAGGATAAATCCGATCACCTTAGCAATAATGATCAGGATCGCACAAGAGACAAATCCAAGCAATGCATAGAAACCGAATATTCTATCAATACCAAAATGAGGTGTCCTGTCAATGAACAGCTCAAATACTATAGTTAAAGCGCACACAACATACAGAGCTATCCAAAGCTTCTTGATATTGCCCGGCCTTTCGAAATAATCCTTTTCTTTTTCACCTTGCATATTAACCTCCTCAGACACCTAATGCCATCTCTGCTAATCTCATAAATAAGGTCGGATAAAAGAACAAAGCGATAGAGACCAAGGCCGTTAAAGAAAGCGGTGCAACGCACCACACAGGTGCCTCAGCTACCTTATCATCAAACATAGATTCCTCTGCAGTACAGAAGAATGCCTTATATACAATAGGCAGAAAGTATGCAGCATTAAGAAGAGAGCTTGTTAAAAGAACAAATAGCATAACGATCTGATCAGCTTCTATAGTTCCGAGAACAAGATACCACTTACTGAAGAACCCTCCGGTCGGAGGCAATCCAATAACGCTCATAGAACCTATCAGAAAAGCTATCATCGTCACGGGCATCCTTTTCCCGATACCGACCATATCACTGATATTCTTTTTCCTGGTAGCAACATATATTGCACCTGCGCAGAAGAACAGGGTTATCTTGCCGAATGCATGCATAGCTATATGGACAAGTCCACCGGACATACCTTTCGGGGAAAGAAGTGCTGCTCCAAGAACTATGTAGGAAAGCTGACCTATCGTCGAAAAGGCCAGCCTTCTTTTCAGCCCGTCCTGTGAAAGTGCTATAAGTGACGCTATTATTATTGTGAATGCTGCCAGATAAGCGACAACGGTCCCGAGTTCAAGCGACCTCAGCATATCGGTACCGAATACTCCTGTTATGATGCGGAATATCGAGAAGACTCCGACCTTAACAACAGCAACAGCATGAAGAAGAGCGCTGACGGGTGTAGGGGCGACCATCGCGGCAGGAAGCCATCCATGGAACGGCATTATCGCAGCTTTTGCAAATCCGAACACGAACATTATAAGCAGAACCGTCATTACTGTCTTTGATGTAGTACCTGAAAGGAAGCCATTATTGGCAAACTCCAGGGTGCCCGCAAGGTTGTAAGATATCAGCATTGCAGGGAGCACGAAACCTATTGATGTGCCAAGTATGAATGCGAGGTATTTTCTCCCCGAGTATCGCGACTCATCGTCCTGATGGTGAGTAACAAGAGGATAAGTGGCCAGGGAAAGCATCTCATAGAACAGGTACATGGTGAACAGGTTTGCAGAGAACGCTACCCCTATGGTAGATGAAAGCGCAATGGCAAAGAAAGAGAAGTATCTCGTCTGGCTATGCTCATCGAGCCCGCGCATGTAACCGATGGAATAAGCCGAGGTTACTATCCATAATGAAGAAGATACTAATGCGAACATCAAACCCATCGGGTCGACCGCCAATTTGATCGCCATTCCGGGCAGAACCTGAGCTACGGTATACTCCAGCCTTACACCATCAAGAACGAGCGGTACCATAGATGCGACCAAAGAGAACTTTATGATACCGGCAATAAATGTCCATCCCTCGCGAAGGTTCGGCCTTTTACTGCTAAGTACGATAGGGGCCACGGCTATAAGAGACACGAGTATCGCAAGAAGGGGCCTGATGCATATTTTTGTTTCCATTTGTTCTGGCCTACAATCCTTTCGGTACCGCATGAGCTATGATATTGGTAATAATGCTGCTCGTATATATACCTACGACAATTAAGCTTACGGCAATAACATATAATGGTGCCAGCATGCTGAATGGAGCCTCATCGATAGTCACCTCATGGTGTCCATCATCGTGATGGCCGTGCATCGGCTCAAAGTATCCTACCTCAATGACCTTGAAGAACAGGACGGCATTTATGAGGCTCGATATGATAAGCGCTGCCATAAAACCCCACTGCCCGGCATCGATAGCACCGAGTATCAGATACCACTTGCTGAAGAAACCCACTGTTGGAGGGACTCCTATCATGGAAAGGGCCCCAACTGTAAATGCCGCCATCGTAAACGGCATCTTGCGGTATAGCCCTCTGATATCATCCAGATGATGTCCTCTGGTCTTGTGGTAGATTATTCCTGCTACAAGGAACAGGCAGAGTGTCATCAGGGCATCGTTCAGGATATGCAATATAGCCCCGGTTATGCCGGCGCTGTTAGCCAGCCATACACCACCCACCATGTAACCTACTTCAGCAACTATAAGATAGGTAAGCATCCTCCTGAAATCTGTCTGCGTGAGAGCAAGCAGAGAGCCGCCGATAATAGCCGCAACAGCCATCCAGACAATAATGTCATGGACGTTAAGGGTATTGAACACATAATCGGCAGAAAATACCGAGAACATCAGCCTTATCATTATATATACAGACACCTTGGTCATGAGAGGGGCAACGAGGACACCCGTTGCGGTAGGGGCATAAGTATAAGCGTTAGGAAGCCAGCCATGAAGCGGGAAAAAGGCCATCTTGGTCCAGATACCGACTATTATAAGCAGGAAAGCTACGAAAATAGCCCTGGAACCTGATATCGCCGGCAGTATTGAGAGCAGGTCACCCATATTAAGCGATCCGGTCATGATGTAAAGATGGCCAACTCCAAGCAAATAAAAACTGGCGCCAACGGTACCCATTATCACGTAGTTAAAGCTGGATACCAGCGCTCTGTCACGGCCAAATGCTATAAGAGCATATGAAGTTAATGCCGCGATCTCTATAAGTACATATAAGTTAAAGGCATCCCCGGTTATCGTCATTCCGAGCAGGCCCGTTACCAGAAGTATAAAAAGAGTATAGTACTGGGGTATTCTGTCGGGAAGCTCTTTTTTAACGCTCTCCTTCGAAAAAACGGCTGCAGCCAGGCTCACAAAAGATATTACTACAAGAACTAAAGCGTTAAGATGGTCTATAACGTATTCTATTCCGAAAGGAGGAGGCCATCCGCCAAGGCGGTAACTGATAGCACCTCCATCTACCACCTGAAGCAATGTGCTGACTGACAGATAAAAGGTGATTATGAGGGAAAGAACGATAAGCGGATAAGAGAAACCTTTTCTGAACCATCCGATCACATTAATAATGAAGGCCGACAAAAGTGGAATAACCACTATCAGTACAGGGTACTGCTCCGGTGAGATCATTGTATCTTCTCCATGATCTCGTCCTCCTCGACCGTTCCATACCTCCTGTGTATCCCAAGGATAATGGCAAGGGCCACACCGAGCGTACTCACCGATACAACAATGGCAGTCAGCATCAGCACATGGGGGAGCGGGTTTACGTAGTTCATAACATTTACCGCATGCTCTGCGGCACCATGGCCGTGCCCATGCTCAATGATCGGGATCGTAGCGCCCCTCTTAGCACCGATCGATACATAGAAGACGATGATTGCGGCCTGGAATATGCTCATACCGATGATCTTCTTTACGAGATTGTTCTTGGAAAGCATGGCATACAGTCCGATCATCATCAAAAGTATGTATATCCAGTAATTATAGCTGGCGATTATTACATCCATCTATTAAAGCCCCTTATCATATTTTCCGTGAGATGATATATTCACATATATAGCTATCATGATAGCCATTACTGCAATTGCTACTCCTATCTCGACACCCAGTATTCCATGGGATCTTGCCATCACACTATCTGTTGCCGGCAGGATCCTGCTTAAGACACTGTAATCAAGAAAATTAGCCCCTAGAAGTATGCATACGGCACCGATCCCGGCATACAGAAATACCCCCAGGTTACCAAAGATAATGTTAGGGCCCTCACCCATCTTCTTAAGGACCGACCTTAGATCGTAGCTGAGCCCGACAAGGATGAAACTTGCTCCAAGTATCACTCCTCCCTGGAACCCGCCACCAGGACTGTGGTGGCCATGTGCCACGACGTAAAGGGCGAACAACTGTATGAACGGCACCATCTGTCGTGATACGGTTTGAATGATAGGGCTCTGGTAGGCAACCTCATCAGTACCG
The DNA here is from genome assembly GCA_020351835.1 of Nitrospirota bacterium. Taxonomy (GTDB): domain Bacteria; phylum Nitrospirota; class Thermodesulfovibrionia; order Thermodesulfovibrionales; family BMS3Bbin05; genus BMS3Bbin05. The sequence goes on along the minus strand of CP070669.1, from coordinate 1,580,095 downwards.
GCAACATCGGTCTGATCACGCCGGTATTGCCTTAAAACGAATATAACGGCTATTCCGGCAGTAAAGATTACCGCCGTTTCGAACATAGTATCAAACCCTCTGTAATCTGCGAGCACCGAGGTAACAATGTTAGGCACGGCCGTATCGCTTATGGTATGGGTTATAAAGTATGGTGAAAGATGAGAGCTCGCCGGTGAGTTCGGATCGGCCCATCCGGGGAAATCGCTCTGACCGTATAACAGAACCATACCGGTCACAGCAGCTGCAAAGAACCCGATCAGCTTATAGAACCTCCTGCCCCTGCTCCTATGCTTGACCGAACGGGAGGTCCTGAATATAGCCGCTATCATGAATATGGTACTTACGCCCGCCCCAACCGCCGCTTCTGTAAAGGCCACATCAACCGCACCCATTTCGGTCCAGAGAAGGCACATTAAAAAACTGTATGCACCGAATATTATTGCCGCGCTCAACAGGTCCTTTACCATTACGGCCGAAAAAGCACAGAACACTATAAGCGTCAGCACCATCAGGTCTATCTGCCAGATCATTCTTCCGCCCTTTCCTCTTCCTTCGTCCACGGCTTTACGCCGGACTCGAACCCTGCATCGATAATAGCGTGTGTTGCCGTAGGACTCGCGAGGAATATAAATACCATTATAAAAATTATCTTAAGTGATACAAGAAAGTTGCCGAACGAAAAATGATGAAGACTGTAAATTGCAAGGCCCAAAAGCATAAGCAGCGATGACAGGGTATCACCCTTTCCCGCGGCATGCATCCTTGAATAGAAATCAGGGAACCTTATCAGTCCGATCGTTGTAGCAAAGAAGAAAAAGAACCCTGTGACCGTCAGTAATACCGTCAGAGCAATGATCATTCCGTGGTATCCCCCTTATCTTCCTTGTGCCTGAGCCCGAAACCAACCGAGCAAAGGTTCTTTCGATGCTGAAAATACCTTGCAGCACCTACAGTTGCAATGAAGTTCAGTAAAGCGTAGGCAATAGCAATATCTACGAACATCTCCACCCTGCCGTAAATAAGACCTATCACGATAAGAAGAACGGTCGTCTTCGTGCCGATCACATTAACGCCCATCAGCCTGTCTATTGCCGTGGGCCCGAGTATCACACGATAGAGCGCCAGGAACATAAGAAAGCAGAGTCCTACACCTGCGTAAATGAAATATGTCGTCATTCCCCGAACTCCTTGAAGACCTTACCTACCCGCTCTTCCATCTCTCCCGGCAGACCCTCGGCCGTCTTCTTAGTCAGGGCGTGAACATAGAACTCATCATCTGAGACCTTAATGGTTATGGTCCCCGGGGTAAGAGTTATTGAATTGGCGAATGTCACCTTCGAGAGGTCCTTTTTAAGCCTGGTTTTGAACATGATAACCTTGGGATCTATATTGTCTTTGACATTTGGCCTTAGCGCTATAAATGCAACATGGATCGTCGCCAGCACGATCTCCTTTACAAGCCATGGAATATAGCTCAAAAAGCGTACGACCTCTGCGATCCTGCCCTTTTTCTTCGTTTCATGGAAGAAAAGGTCAAGAGAAAGAAATGAAACTATCAGGCATGATATTACCCCGAGTGTTATATGGAAAGCATCGAACTTCCCCGATAGCACGATCCAGAAGCCGAACATGATGAGAAACATGTAAATAAAGTGCATCTGTAAGAAACCCCTTGTTATCTGGAAAAAAAGAGATATAACGGCTGGTCGATATATTAATAACTGTATTTTTTATTTGTCAAGAAAAGATGATTATATATTCTTATGTTCTTATTAATTTGCACGGGACCATTTAACATGGTCCGGATGTCGAACCAGATGGAGCTATACCAAACGCATGAAGCAAAAAGGGTCCTTTTCTTTAAATACGTCCTTCCCGCAACCGTATGCTACAGCCATACATCCACCGCATACTGCACGGATATCGCAACCCCTGCATTCCTCAGGTCCCGAACGGTATTTCTTCGCCATTTCCGAGTCATACAGTTCCGAAAGAGAGACATCCATTATTCTGCCGATCTTTGATGGAAACTTTCTGCATGCATGCACCTCTCCGTCCGGCAAAACCGTGATAAAATTGAATGCGGCACTGCACCCGTACCCCGCGCATCCTCCGAACGGGTTTTGGCCCTTTTCTCTCCTGATAATATTGATAAAGTTATCCTTTAGCCTTACATGCTTGTTCTTTCCTGCCAGCTCAATATAGTCCTCTAAGAATTTCCTGAACTTTTCATTGTCTGCCATTTTGAGAGATGCACCCTCACCTACAAGAGACAGGCGGTTAAATGTAAAGCTATCTACTTTACCCTTGAGGAGTTCCGCAAGAGGGATCACCTGATCGATATTTTCATTTGTAAGTGTGAGCATAACCATCGAATAGATACCCAACTCCTTTAGCACCGTCAGGAAATCCATTACTCTCCTGAAATATCCCTCACCGCGAATACTGTCATTATGACCTTCAAGCCCCTCGAGACTTACCTGGTAAAATCCCGGCATCTGTATAGCAATAATATCTTTTAGTTGCTTTCTAGAAGCAACATTACCGAGGATAGCCAAAGAAAAACCTCTGTCGGAAGCAGCATTGTATATATCGAGGAAATCAGGATGCATAAGGGGATTACCTCCACTGAAAGAAATATGCCCTTTTACATTTCTCTCGAGGCAGAATGATCTCATATCATCAAGTATCCTTATAGCATCAGCAAGGTCTGTATTTGTCCTGTCGCTCCTGTCGTAACAATGTTTACAGTGAAGGTCACAGCTCTGTGTTATATGCCACTGCAAAGTGAATGTATCGGCAACCAGGAACTCCTCACCAGTATCCTTTATCTCCTTAAAGATATCCGGGTCTCTGACCAATGAAGAAGGTGGTGCTATCAATATCCCCTTTTCGATGGAACTCCTTATAACATTATCGATCTTGCCGATAGTGAGGTCTGTATCACTAACTAAATCTTCAGGCCCTATCCCCTCAACCACTATCTTGAGCGCAAGCAGGTCGTCAGACGAAGCATACTCCATTCTTACTTCATCTTCATCCTTGTCCTTCCAAACCATTATCAGCTGGTCACCACTGATAATGTCATTACCATTACCCTTACCCTTGTCATCTCCGTTAAAGATCGATATAAGGTTCTGCCACGAGACCTGTAAAAGCTGAAATGACGGATTGACCGTTCTATTTTCCGGCTCCTCTATGCTTTCTTCAGTATTTTTAGCTTTAAAACGAGCATACTCAATTCTTGCAACATCACCAATATAATCCTTAAGAGAATAGCTTTCCTTTATATTTTCTACTTCATCCGGAAAACGCTCAAGATCTATCCCGAATTTATTTATGATCTCTTCGTTAACTATGTCATTTAACATCGATGCAGTCCTTGGGAAGACCTCAAGTACATTTATCAGCCCGTTTCTTTCGTTTTTCTTACTCATATCCCTAAGTTATTTTATATTATTTTTGAGGATTACGTGAAAGCCACTAAATAAGGAACGGTGTGCTATTTATTTAACACACCGTTCCTATCATCCTTGAACTACTTTAATTGTGCAAACTGCACGTTAAGATCAACTTCAACCACTTTTCCCTTCGGGATTATCGGTGCTACCTGCACCGGAGCTACCACTTCAGCCGCTTTTGGCCGGTGGTGCCTTATCTGCTCCTCAACCGCTTGCGCCAGTGCTTGCACAGCCGGCAGCCATTAAGCTTGCACCGGCTATAAGGCCGGCGAGCCCTAGACCGGAAAGTATCTTTTTCAGCTCTTTAAGGTCCATATTCACCTCCTTTCGATAAAAATCACAAAAAAGACCCTGATCGTGAGTTGAAACAATCTATATAGACATTACCTATAAAGAAACATTTATCAATAGGTATATTTTCTAATTATACATCGCTTTAAAACTATGTCAAGTGATTAAGTCACTAATCTGACATTTATGAATATTTAATGCTTTTCATTTGAAACCCCTTTCTTGACATTTAACAAATCAGAGTGTTAATTTTCCTTTTATGGCAAAGGATTACAAGGATACGCTTAATCTGCCTTCAACCGGTTTCCCGATGAAGGCAAACCT
>CP070669.1:1547124-1575898 GCA_020351835.1 Nitrospirota bacterium | reverse complement strand
AACACCTTATACACTTATCGTAATCGAAGTGAAGGCGTCCCCTTTTTTCCTCTATGGCGGTGACCGGACAGTGGCTTGCACACTCCAGGCACATCAGACACTTGTCTCTTTCCTCAAGGGGCCTGCGAGTTATGTGCTTTCTAAAGAACCTGTGAAGATATCGAGGGCCAAAACGAAGGTCCTTCGTTCCGGGCAGTCTAAAGCCGACTACTTCAGGGAGGGAGCCGTCAGCATCAGCCTCCTTTAGAATTCCCAGGTCATTCGCTGCCTTCAATACAGGAACGGTCAGAGGATCGATCTTAAGCATCTGAGCTACAAGGTGATCCAGTGCAATCGCATCCTCCGATCCCATTATGATCCCGAGATGTCTTGGGGTACCACGTGTACCGGGCCCCTGTCCCTCCATGGCAAGAATGCCGTCAAGTATTGTAACGGATGGTTTTAAGTTCAAATATATTTGTATTAGCAATTTAGCGAACATATCAAGATCTGCGCCTGTCCTGAAATGCCATTGAGGTTTCTGCATTCCGACAACGCAGCCGAACAGGTTTTTAACACAAAGGGTAAGCAGCATCTGTGAATGGGTCTTTAATTTTGGCAGGTTAACAATCAGATCGGCATCGACAGCACTTGATGCCAGTTCGAGGTTTTTGAAATTAAGATCGGTTTTCACGGTTGTTTTGTCCATGAACTCTTCTATTTTTACACTGAGGCCGGCAAGGGACCTTCGGATACCGCACACGTCAATGATCCTGTTGAAACTGTCGCGTCCCGGGCTGTCAGCTATCGTAACGTTCGCCCCCTGATCCAGAAGCCATGATGATACATTCCTTATCAGCAGGGGGTGTGTAGTGATAGCCTTTTCGGGAGGGGCGGCCATCAAGAGGTTGGGCTTTACGAGAATATTCATCCCCTTCAGTGCGTAAGCTGACAGCAGGTCTTCGAGCATCCCTGATACAGTTACGGGCAGTGTAGGACTGTCATATTCTTCTTTCCTTACAATAACTTTCGGCACTTTACATATTAACATAAATACTATAATATATAGTCAATATATTATATATATCGTTTGAAAATACTTGACATGACTCTTATCAACTTGTATAATATGAATCATGACTGGAGAAGAGGAAAATGACGACCGTTAAGGACTATTACGAGATACTTGGCGTAAAAAAGGATTCATCTAAGGAAGAGATCAAGAAGGTGTACAGGAAGCTTGCGCGTCAGTATCACCCTGACCTCAATCCCGGCGATGCTGAGGCAGAAAAGAAGTTCAAGGAGATCAGTGAAGCATACGCGGTACTTGGTGATGAAAAGAAAAGGAAGGAGTATGACGAGGGCGGCAGATCCCCGTTCGGGCCGGGAGGATTCGACTTTGAAGGTTTTACCGGTTTCGGACGAGGAGGCCAGGGGACCGGAATGTTCGGAGATATATTCTCGGACCTGTTCGGTTTCAGTGACGGAAGAGGGACAGGGACACTGAGGTTACGCGGAGCCGATGCCGAGGCGGCGATGAGCCTTAATCTGAACGAGGCCTTCTCAGGTATTACGCGTTCAGTGTCTATGAACAGGGATATAAGCTGTACTACATGTAACGGAAGCGGAGCTGAGAAGATGGACACCTGCAGCGGCTGCGGCGGCTCTGGCAGTGTACAGTCGACGAAGGGTTTTTTCAGTATGACCCAGGCCTGCGGTCAGTGCGGCGGGTCCGGAAAGAAGATAACCCAACTATGCAACAAATGCTCCGGCAGAGGGACGGTGAACAGGACAGAGACGATAAAGGTAAAGATCCCTGCAGGTGTTGATACAGGATCCAGGGTGAAGGTAAGGGGCAAGGGAGGTCCCGGACAAGGCGGTGGACCGCCCGGAGATCTTTATTTCAGGATCTCGGTACAGCCGCACAAGCTGTTCAGGAGGGACGGAGATGACATACATATAAAGGTACCTATTACGATAAAGGAGGCATCGCTTGGTTCGAAGATAAAGGTGCCAACAATAGAGGGGGGGTCGTTCATGACGATACCGTCCGGGACGTCCGGCGGGAAGAGGTTCAGGCTTAAAGGAAAGGGAATGCCTTCCCCGAGGACAGGCAACAGAGGTGACCAGTATGCAGAGGTCTATATCTCTGTGCCTGATAAACTGGATAAAAAGGCGGAAGAGCTCATCGAGGAGCTCGATAAATATTACTCGGAAGACCCGCGTAAGGGAATGGTATAAGGATGAACGAAAGAGATAAAAGCGAGCCCCTGTATGTTATCAGTGTTGTATCGAGGATGCTCGGGGTTCATCCACAGACATTGAGACTTTACGAAAGAGAAGGGCTTGTTTGCCCTAAAAGACGTAACAGACAGAGGCAATATTCTGAGAATGATATCGAGAAGATAGATCTCATCCTCCAGCTTACGAGGGAGATGGGTGTTAACAAGGCGGGTGTAGAGATAATACTCAGAATGAAAAAGAGGATGGAAAGCCTTCAGAAAGAGATGGAGGATATGATGAAAGAGCTGGATGACGAAATGCAGGATGACTTCAGAAGAAGACTTAGAGATATATTTGGTGGATAAGAGGGGAGAGAGGACTAATTAAGATGTTCAGGAGGCAGGAAGATGAGACTGGATAAATTGACCATAAAGAGCCAGGAAGCGTTACAGGAAGCGCAGAGCATAGCCGAGCGTCTGGGCAATCAGGAGGTACAGCCCGAGCACTTGCTGTCAGCGTTACTTGTGGACGACGAGTCGGTCGTATATCAGATCATACAGTCGCTGGGAGTGGACCCGAAACTCATGAAGAAGGATGTAGATGTCGAGCTTGAAAGATTGCCTAAGGTCTCGGGTGCTACGCCTATGGGACAGATATACGTTTCGGCAAAAGTTAAGGAAGTGTTTGATATTGCCATGAAGGAGGCCGGCCACCTGAACGATGAATATATATCGGTAGAGCACATAATCCTTGGTTTGATAGTTGTCGGTGGAAAGGCGTCCGACCTTTTGAAGCGCTATAACGTTGCAAAGGACTCATTTCTTGGAGCGATGCAAACGGTAAGGGGTTCGCAGAGAGTGACCGACCCAAACCCCGAAGATAAGTACCAGGCACTCAAGCGCTATGCCAAAGACCTTACGGACCTTGCGTCAAAACATAAGTTAGATCCAGTTATCGGAAGGGACGATGAGATAAGAAGGGTGATGCAGGTCCTATCCAGAAGGACTAAGAACAATCCCGTCCTGATAGGTGATCCCGGGGTGGGAAAGACGGCTATTGCTGAGGGACTTGCCCAGAGGATAGCCGAGGGTGATGTGCCGGAGACCATCAAGAACAAGAAAGTAGTTGCACTTGATATAGGTGCTCTTATTGCTGGATCGAAATACAGGGGAGAGTTCGAAGAAAGACTTAAAGCGGTGCTGAAAGAGGTAGAACAGGCTGAAGGAAGGGTGATAATGTTCATCGACGAGATGCATACACTTGTCGGGGCGGGAGCTGCTGAAGGAGCGGTCGATGCCTCCAACATGCTGAAGCCGGCACTTGCCCGCGGTGAGCTTAGATGTGTAGGAGCGACCACCCTTGATGAGTACAGGAAACATATTGAAAAGGATGCCGCCCTTGAGCGCAGGTTTCAGCCTGTATATATAAATGAACCGAGCGTCGAGGATTCTATATCGATACTGAGAGGGTTAAAAGAGAAGTATGAGGTACATCACGGCGTAAAGATAAAGGATTCGGCCCTGATAGCTGCATCGGTCCTGTCTAACAGGTACCTTACGGAAAGGCACCTTCCTGACAAGGCTATAGACCTGATAGATGAGGCGGCCTCCAAGCTAAGGATGGAGATCGACAGCATGCCGACCGAGCTTGACGAGATAGAAAGAAGAATAAGGCAGTTGGAGATAGAAAGACAGGCGGTTATGAAGGAGAACACTTCAGATGCAAAAGAGAAGCTTAACAAGCTCGGTCAGGAGATAGCCGATCTCGAGGAGAAGCGGGGCGGGCTAAGGGCGCAATGGATGAGTGAAAAGGAGATAATCCAGAACATAAGGGATATAAAGGAGCAGATAGAGGAAACAAAGATAGATGCAAGCAAGGCGGAGAGAGAGGGAGACCTGACAAAGGCGGCTGAGTTGAAGTATGGAAAACTGCTCCAGCTCGAAAAGGAGCTCGAGAATGAGAACTCCAAGCTTATCGAAAGGCAATCTCAGAGAAAGATGCTCAAGGAAGAGGTCGATGAAGAGGATATCGCGGAGATCATCTCGAAGTGGAGCGGAGTACCCGTGAGCAAGATGCTCGAGGGAGAGAAGGCCAAGCTTCTGAAGATGGAGGAAAGACTGAGGCTCAGGGTTGTAGGCCAGGATGACGCTATCGAGGCTGTCTCAGACGCAGTGAGAAGAGCTCGTGCCGGGATACAGGACCCTAACAGGCCGATAGGCTCGTTCATTTTTCTTGGACCTACGGGAGTAGGAAAGACGGAGCTCGCTCGCGCACTTGCGGAGTTCATGTTCGATGACGATAACGCGATGAAGAGGATAGATATGTCGGAATACCAGGAAAGGCATACGGTCTCAAGAATGATAGGGGCACCGCCCGGATATGTCGGCTATGATGAGGGAGGTCAGTTAACGGAAGCCGTTAGAAGAAGGCCTTACTCGGTAATACTCTTTGATGAGATAGAAAAGGCACATCCTGAGGTCTTCAATGTGCTGTTACAACTACTTGACGACGGCAGGCTTACGGACGGTCACGGCCGGACGGTGGATTTCAGGAACACCGTGGTAATAATGACCTCGAACATTGGAAGTGTTCATATTCAGCAGTTGCTTGAAGGCGCCGGTACATTAACAGAGGAGCATTGGGATTCTAATAACGTAGAGCTCAGGAGCAAGATAATGGAGGACCTTAAGCAGTTCTTCAGGCCGGAGTTCCTGAACAGGATAGATGAAACTATCGTGTTCAATCCTCTTACTGTTGAGATGCTGAAGAAGATCGTGGATATTCAGGTCGACAGGATGAAGACGTATCTTAAGGATAAAAAGGTCGATGTAGTTCTGACGGACAGGGCGAAGGTGCACCTTGCGGAGGTCGGATATGATCCGGTGTTCGGGGCAAGACCTCTTAAAAGGGCGATACAAAAGGAGATCCTGAACGCACTTGCAAAGGAAATACTTGCCGGCAGGTTCGGTGATGGCGATGTCGTAGAGGTGGACCACAGGGATGGAGTGATGGTCTTTAGTAAGATGGACAGGGCAGGAGAATTTGCCCGTAACTGATGAGCCTTAGGCTCGAACATAACAACTTAACAGGAGGTGTACAATGGCAGTAGTTAGATGGACACCATTTAGGGAGCTTAGCAGTATCAGAAGGGATATGCAGAGGCTTATGGGTGACCTTATGGAACCTATCCAGAGCAGGGAGCTTCTCGGATGGCCGAAGAACGACGGAGAGACCGGGATAGTACCCAACCTCGAGCTGATCAACAAGAAGGATAAGCTTATAGTAAGGGCGGAGCTTCCGGGGATCGAAAAAGAGGATGTTGAGCTGTCAATAACGGATGACACTCTTACTATCAAGGGCGAGGTCAGGAAAAGCGAGGAGATCAAGGAGGATGACTATTACCTCTCGGAGATCTCTTATGGCAAGTTCTCCAGGACCATAACAGTACCTGCTGAAGTGGACGGAGGAAAGGCCAAGGCCTCAATGAAGAACGGTGTTCTCGAAATAGTATTCCCGAGAACGAAAGAATCAAAACCAAAAGAGATAAAAGTAGACATTTCTTAACATAATAGCGGAGGAGGACCTTCTCCTCCGCTTCTTTTTTCAATATATGTATTTCTTCCTTTTGTTCCTTATAGCTATCGTTCGCCGTTTGTTGACGATTATTTTTTTGAGTGATAGAATCATATCATTGAGGGGAAAGGCCTATAATGATCCATTATCATATAACCCAATTAAGGAGGTAAATATGAAGAAAGTGCACATAGCATTATTGGTATTGATTTTTGTGTTCATCATATCCGGCTCTGTCTTTGCCGCGGGGCGCGAACCACTCGGGATAGGGCATTTCGCGGTCAAACTTGACTACCTTAAGTTCTCTGATAGCTCTCTAGAGAGCTCGGATGTTGATACAGGGATCTACGCCGGTGTCGAGGCTTTTACTGAGATGATGCCGGACCTGTACTTTGGCGGTGAGGTTGGTTATGCAAGCTCCTCAGGAAGCGGAATAGATATATCGTATATACCCGTAGAGATAAATCTTAAGTATGCGGTCCAGCCCGGGGAGGGTCTTGTAGCTGCCGTGGGCGGAGGATTTTCTTATAATTACGCCACTATTTCTGCAGGCACTTCTGATGAGAGCGACTGGCTCTATGGTGGCCAGTTCTTTGCTGAGATCGATCTGAAAAGAGATCAGTATTTCTTTGGCGCCGAAATGAAATTGCAGCTCACCGAGGGTTATAAGGACACATCCACAAACTTCAACAACTGGCGTATTGGTGCAAGGGCAGGGTTGCTGTTCTGAGAGCATAAGAAAATTTGAACAGGGGGGGTATATGAGAAGAAATACGATAGTCTCCGCGGCGATATTGGCGGCACTGGTGTTCATTGTTTCGGGTTGTATGACGGTCATCTCTCCGGGGATCAAGATAGACCCTCAATCGTTCGGAAAAAAGAAGAAGTATGCAGTTGTAACTATTGTGGGCACGAAGAAGCTTGCCGCACAGAAGGGATTATTGCAGATGTTCAAGGGAGATATTCCCGAGCAGGACACTCAGTCCATCCTAAATAAGCTTCGGCCTGAGCTAATAAAGTCGTTCACTAGATCTAAACATTTGAAGATCAAGCCCGAAAAACAGGTCCTCGGAAGCAAGGCATATAAGAAATTGAAAGGGGAAGAGCCGGTTCAGAAGGTAATGTTCATGAAAACAGAACTTAATACCGCCAAGGGATATAAGTTCATTACTGATACTGAAACCCTTACCCGGCTTGCCGTGGACCTCAAGGTGGACGGTGTAATAATAGTTAGCATGAACTTCAGTGTCTCAAGCGGTGTAGCGGGAGGAGCAGGGGTTGGTGTAAAGAGGTTCAAGGTACTTGCAGGTGTGAGTGCAGTAGCATATGACAGGGAGGGTAAGGTCGTATGGAAAGATGCTGTCCATCAGTCTTCAGGTCTTGCGGATTCTCAGCTGGCAGTTGTTGCGGATGTAAGGAACGTGGATTTCAAAAAACTAAAGCCCCATGCCGTTAAAGCCGCAAAGGAAGGCCTTAAGGTGCTTATACAGAGATTTGATGACAGTATGGAGGGCAAGAAGGTAGGAAGCCACGTTGAGACTGTAACTCCCTGATAGCCCATAAATATATATATCTAAAGGGCAGATATGATTCTATCTGCCCTTTTATTACAATTTAGGATCAGTGATCCTTTATTCTGTCCTTTAACTCCTGAAGTGCGTCTTCTGCGAGCATCCTCACATTGCTGTTCTTATCGCTAAGCAGCGGTGTTATCTCTTTTGTAAGGTCTCTATCCGAGATCTGTCCAAGAATGCTGACAGTGTCTCCCCTTACGTTCGGTTCACCGCTTTTGAGTAAAGGAAGGAGTGCCGGGACAGCATGTCGAACGTTTTCAGCGTCCTTTTCAAGAAGGGTTTCGAGAAGGGCCGTGGTTCCTATCCTCACAACCAGGCGCTCATCCGATATCAGTTCAGGAAGTATCGAATAGAGTGAGACATCATGAATGAACATGTCGACAATGTTCTCCAGAAAACCGTTCTCCATATGATCAGCAACCATTCTTATGAACTCTTGATCTTTATCTTCTTGCATTGGCCGATCGAGGGACAGCAGGCGCACAGGTCTCAGGCCTGACGGTTGTCCAGGAGCTCCTTCACTGATGGGAACAGATTACTGTCTGTATGGGGAAGGAACATTGCTGACATGTACTCGTCCATGTACCTTCCGGAGACAGATAGTTCTATGTACGTCATCATCGAAGCAATGTTATCTATCTCTTTACGCATCTCCTCGGACATGAGGGCAAGATATGTCCCCGCAATACAGGTATTGCCAAGGAATGTGAACTTATCCTTCGGCATGTCAGGAAGCATTCCTATAATTATGCTTTTCTCAATGTCCAGGAACTTACCGAAACCTCCTGCTATATATACTTTCTCAATAGCGTCAAGGGACAAGCCTACCTCGGTTATAAGAAGTGATACACCGGCATATATGGCGGCTTTGGCACGAAGTATGTTCTCAATATCGACCTCTGTCAGGACGACCTCGTGAATATCGTCCTTGTAGAAAAGGAACTCTATTCCGTCCGGGCCTTTACGTATCCGGTCTGTCCTGTCATCATCTACAAACTTCCCTTTTTGGTCAATGATCCCCGTAAGGAACATTCCTCCAAGGGCATCTATCATTCCAGAGCCGCAGATACCGACAGGTCTTACATCACCTATCACATCATAAGAGGGTTCAAGTGTTTTGCTGTCAAATGAGATCTTCTCTATTGCACCGTCAGTGGCACGCATGCCGTTCCTGATACCGCTTCCTTCAAAACATGGACCGGCCGAACAGGCAGCGGTCATTAGCCATTCATTATTGCCTATTACTATCTCCCCGTTAGTTCCTATGTCCATGAAAAGAGATATCTCACTGTTCCTGTGCATCTTCGATGCAAGGACTCCAGCAACAATATCGCCGCCCACATAGCTGGCAATACACGGGACCGAGTAGACGGGTGCCTCGTGCAGTACATCTATACCGGCAGCACCGGCACCCCAGAGTGGGAAGTGGTTTGCAGTAGGGATATAGGGCTCTTCCCTTATATACTCCGGATTTAGGCCCCAGAAGAGATGCGTCATTATGGTGTTACCGGCCAGCGCGATCGATTCTATCTGTTCTTTTCTTATTGAATGTCTGCTGCATAGCAGTGATGTCAGGTCATTTACATCGTTCCTCACAGCCTCTTCAAGGTCCTTAAGACCTCCTCCCTCAGTAGCATGTACTACTCTTGTTATGACATCATCTCCAAACCTCATCTGAGAGTTATATGTTGAGCCTACATCGACTATCCTTCCGTCCGAAAGGTCGACAAGGTATTCAACTATTGTAGTGGTGCCGATATCGATAGCAAGAGCATATCGTGAATGATATGGATCGTAAGGTTCAGCGAACAGGACCCTTCTTTCAGCAGGCTCATAACAAAGCGTTATATCCCAGTTGTTGTCCCTCAGTTTATCGGCAAGATCATTAACGAAATCCCTGCTAAAGCACAGATTGAGCCCTCTTTCATCGAGAGCCCTTCTCAGCCTCTCAAGGTCCGAGGCATGGTCATCAAGTGACGGAGGTGCAAGCTTTATCTGTTCACGCATGATGAGTGATGTCGGTTTGCCTCCGAGGGAGGTTAAAAGTTCATACAGCTCGCGGGACCGTCCTATCGCTATCTTGTCCCCCACGATAAGCTGGGAGACCTGGGGAACTTCTATCGTAATGCTGCTCTTTGGAGTAGTACGGCATGCCAGGATATGACCTGAGCTGATCTGCTCGGATGTCAACTTTCCGAGTGGGTTCGTATCGAACTTTCCGTCCAGGACCCTAACCAGGCACTTCCCACAAGATCCCTTACCCCCGCACGACGCAACAATATAGTGCTCGTTCCTTTTAAGGGATTGCAGTATAGTTTCACCCTTATTAAGTTCGAACTCCTCTCCCGTGGAAAGCTTCAGTTTCATATATCCTCAAAAAATAAAGAATTATATCGATACCAGTATTCTATTCGAATCACAACCATTATCTCAATTCTCAGGCATCTGCCGCCTTAATTGAGGCAGGAGCGTGATATCATAAAAAAAGGGATACATTAGTATCCCTTTTTCTGTTCATGAATATAAAGAATTATTTTATAGAATCTTTAAATCCCTTACCGGCCGTGAACTTCGGAACCTTGGCTGCAGGGATGTTGATCTCTTCGACCGTTTGAGGATTACGTCCTTTTCTTGCTTTTCTTTTGCTGACGGAAAAAGTGCCGAAACCTACTATTGTGACCTTCTTGTTCTTCTTAAGAGCTTTAACTATGGAGCTTATAGTAGCATCTATTGCCCTGCCGGCATCTGCTTTAGTTAACCCGGCGCCGGAAGCAACAGCATTGATCAATTCACCTTTTGTCATGATAACCTTACCCCCTTTCTTCTATTACTGATCTCTATTGCACGAAGTGCAGATATTCTTTTAAGAATAGAATTTATATACTTTTTGGACGAGACAGAACAGGTCGATGGATAACACTAACAGTATAGAAGGTATTTGTCAATAGAAAAGCCTTCACATTGAACTGTATCAATAATACATAAAGAAGACGTTAATCATCCTATAAAACCATTAAGCATGAGTTTTGCGATAACAAGTTCTTCGGTCAGTTGAAATTAAGAGTTCTGCCCAGATTATTTATGAAACTATTGGCGATCATAGGATTAAAGGTCGTACCTATTCCTTTTTTTAGCAAAGAGAGTATCTCAACTACCTCAAAGTCCTTCTTATAAGGTCTTTTCGCCCTGATCGCGTCAAAAAAATCCGATATGGTGACTATCTGGCTGAATATATGCTGTTTGCTCCTGAACGATGACATCCTGGGATACCCCTTCCCGTCATATCTCAGATGGTGCTGAAGTGCTATCGGCACTGACATTTGAGGAGCCCCTTCGGTCGTCAGAAGATATTTTGCGCCATAGAGCGTATGCTTTTGTATCTCTTCCCATTCATCGCTAGTAAGCTTCCCTGCTTTGTTCAGGATATCATTGGAAACGAACATCTTGCCTACATCATGCAGAAGTGCCGAAACCCCGATTTCATGGATGAGCTCCCCTTTGATGCCCAACGCCTCTGCCTGGAACAAAGTAATTATGGCCACATTGGCAGCGTGTGTATATGTCCATTCGGTATATGACTTGAAAGGGGTCATGATGTTAAGAATATTGACTTCCTTTTTGAAGGCGGCGATGAAATTTATCACTACATCCTCAAGTCCAGTGATGTCCAGCTTTTTATATCGACTAACACCCGAGAAGACGTCCTTTACCTTGTTGATCTGCTCCTCCCTGAAGTTCTCGAGCTCTTCGGGGGAGAACTCGCTTTCGGACTCCAGCCTTACTTCAACTGCCCCTAAGCTGATATGGTCATAGCTTGTAGGGGATGAAGCGATATCGGCTACGTCACCGATAAGGCTGGCCACCTCTTCAGAACTGAACCCCCTCTTGAAGATCATCTTATCTATTCCCTTTCTTTGGAGTTTCTTTATGAAGTTTTGCAGGTGAATGGATCTCTCCTTAAATGGTTCCTTATCGAAGACGAGATCATTGTCTATTATCATCATCTCGGTCTCGTCGTTCTCCCCCATAAGGATCATGATCATGTCGCGGGCCCTTTCGGCCTGAGCTTTGACGATAGAATGGTCAGTCGAGTATAGAGAGCAATTTGATATCGCTGTTGTAAGTATGGTGATCAGTTCAAGTTTAATTTCCTTGTCACTCATTTTCTCTACCAATGTCCTGGAGCCTGCCACATAACTCCAGGATCTTTTCGCTCTTGGACCGTGATCCGAGCTCGATGAATGGTTCTATTGAATCCCCGGGATAATTATGTAAGGTCATGTATATGGCAACCTGAAGCTCCTCAAGGCTTTTTCTGTACAGCATGCTCTTTGACTTACATATATCTAAAAGGTACTTAAGAGCTCTTGGGTCACCTATATCCCCGAGCGCATTAACTATAGGTATCTTAAGATGAAAATCACCCCCGAGCGCATCCTTCTTGATCAGAAGCTTTAACAGGTCAGGCACGAGCCTTGATACTTTACTGGTGCCTATCATCTTGATTATCTGGTCCCTCTCTTCTATCTTCTTTGACTGAAGTCCTGCCCTTATGAACCTGTATGCCTCAGGAGAGTCGAAATGCAGATAGGCCTTCATTGCCTCAAGGGCAATACGAAAATCCTTGCTGTTACAGAAGGGTTTAATATACTTAAGCACGGTCTTGTTACCGGTCTCTTTCAAAAGAAATATCATATTCCTCTTAACGTACCATCTCGGGTCCGAAAATCGCTCCAGGACAAAAGGATGTATGTATGGTCCGAAGCCTGATAGTATCGACAGGTAGAACGACCTGAGGAATGTGTTCTGCTCTTCTATGACCGAATCAAGAAGAGGCACAGCCAGCTTCTCTTTTAGTTTACTGCTGAACTCCACTACCTCCTCTCTGTTCTTCCGTCCCCAGAACCTGTAGGAGGCTAACAGCATCTCTATGAACTCGTTAGATCTTATATGGTCGACAACGGTGGATGAAAGGTCCTCATATCTTTCATTCTCCAGAAAATCGTGGAACTTCTCATAAAGGAAGGACAGCTCATCGAACTGACCTGTCTGTAGGAAAAGAGAGATATATTCGATAAAATTATCTTTTACGTACTCCACCTCTTCGTCGCTAAGCATATTTGTCTCGAGGAACTCAATCTGCAGTTCAGCAATGAGGCGGTCCAGGTTCACCTCGCCGTATTCCTTGAGAACAGCCTCGGTGCTGGAGTCCGTTGCTCTCTCGAACTCTGCCCCCATTATCGCCTCGAGCTCATCCTTGTATGTATCTGTCACATATCCCTGATATTTTGCCTCCTCGCGAAAGAGCTGCATGGCCTCGGGTGAAAGGGTTATATCGTCAATGAGCGAATCACCGCCGGCCGTCACTCTGGAATCGATAGTAGGGATAGTAACCTTGACCTTAGAGAACTTCTCCAACAGGTTCTTGAGCGTTTCCGGCACCAGTTCGTCCTGGGCATTGATATCCCTGAGGATCTGCATCAGCTGGTCCGATGACAGGCTTTCCGCAAGCTTTGCGGCCTCAACGGGATCGGCAGAAAGGTGTTTAACAGAGCTGGACAGGAACTGCTTCTTCAGTGAAGGTTTAAGGCCGTCTATGAACTCCAGTAAATTTCCGAGCGCCCCTTTTTTGAGGCGCTTCTCTTCGGATGATTTCTTGAGGTATGAAGTAATGACCCTATCATAGGTCTGCTCATCCTCTTTACCGGTCATCGTCTTGTTCACCATTTCAGCAAGGAAGTCGGGAGGGATGCCGCTGATCTCCTCGGCATCCGCTTCGGTAAGCAGCTTCCCCTCGGTAAACGCGTATATATAGTTCTCCCATATCTGCGCCTGCGACTGAGAGACGCTACGATGACCCTCAACGAAATGAAATGCACCGTAGTCTATTATCCCCGCCCTCATGTGAGAGATTCCCATATCAGACATGACCTTCTCAACACCCCCCTGCTCCTTCAAAAGGGTTTCGTCCATTGTGATTACCTTATGGAAAAGCTTTATCTCTTCTTCGGTGATCCCCGCTATGAACGTTACTGATGCGATACCCCTCCCGTAAAGTGACCTGGCGAACTCGTTATAGACGGGATTGCTCTTATCCAGTGAGTATTCGTCTATTATCAGAGAGTCCTTTGCTATCGACAGGGTGATCTGGCTCCTTATCTGAAAAAGCTCTTCAAGATGTCCGAACGCCTTCCCTATAGCTGCCTTGATGGACGGGTGGTTATCAGGGTACATGGAGACATTGCGTCTTGATATGTTCAACTCGATGATAGCCAGATTAAGCAGCTTTGCGTCAAGCGGAAGCTGTTCTTTCCTTTCGGACATAAAAATAGATTATCATATTTCTTTTCAAAAAATTAGTATTTTGGTTATCATTAATATGTGAAATGGCGAGCTATATACAAGTATGTGATTATAGGATTAGTATGCATAATATTCTCTGCCTGTGCCTCTGAGGACAGGAAGCTCAGATCCCAGGGAGCGGAGACAGCCAACAGTGCGTTCGAGATCGTTTTAGAGATCAAGAGTTCCTTTCTCGATGGCGACCGTAGCAAATTAAAAGAGCTGTGTTCGGAAACACTGTTCGCTAAGCTTTCTGATTCAATGGACACATTTAAGGGCAAGGATATGGAATTCAGAATGAAATGGGTTTCCATAGAAGAGGATGGGACAGTTAACCTTTATATCTCGTGGTTGGAAAAGGACAAAGATCCGGCAGATACGAGGATCGCTCAGTTCGTTATCAGTAAGAGCCCATTTGTTGCCCGGAAGATACTGCGCGATGATCCGTTCATAAGGTGATCAATTACAGCTAGAACAGGATGTCTTGCTGCAGCTTGTACAGCCTGTATCGGTGCCGGCAAAAGGCTTGTCCACTCCGCTCATACCAAAAGTTGACATTTTCTTCGTGATGTCGCTGTTTTCGCAGTGAGGGCATGAGACCGCACTACTGCCGAAAACGAGCAGCTCGAACTCTTTGCCGCAATTATTGCATGAATATTCGTATATAGGCATAATGCTGCTCCTCCGTTTGCCGGATATCAATGATTATAACAGAAATTAATTTAGTAGTGCTTTTTCTATTGCCTGCACAAGATGAAGCACTCTTTTCGTTCTTACCGTCTTTCTCAGCTGCAATATACATCCAGGGCATGATGTATAAACGACCTCAGCGTCCGTCATATTTATACTGTGACCTCTGCGAGATGCCTGTTCAAGTGAAGCGTTTCTGAACGATAGACTGTAGGTCCCCCCGAAACCGCAACATTCATGGTTTTTGTCATCGACAAGCTTTACGCCGAGCTTTGTCAGGACATCCCTCGGTCCATCCTTAACCTTGAGTCCATAGACCATATGACACGGATCATGATAAAGAACGCGCTCATCTATCTTTCCCATGACATTGATATTCTCATCAATAAAGAAGGTAGAGATATCGACAGCATTACTGAGCGAATCATTAATAAGGTGAGGGTATTCATTTCGTAATGCCATTACACAGGTAGGGCACGCGGAAATGACCTTATCAGCACCCAGCCCGGCATATGCGTCCATGTTCTTAAGCGCCATGTCTTTTGCTTCTTTCTCAAGGCCCAGGGACCTGAGCGGGGTGCCGCAGCATACCTCTGTATCCGGTACAATTACATCATATCCAAGTACGCTCAGGACACGTATCATCGAATCATTGAGATCAGGGTAAATATATCTTGTACTGCAACCACGGAACAATGCTATCGTTCCCCTCTTTTTTTCAGGTAATCCCGGGATAAGGTTCTGAGCCGAAGATGACCTTTGCCGCAAAGAATTATCATCAGGTAGAAGGTTCCTTGATCTCATGAGACCTCTAAAAGGCCTTGAGGCCCTGAATGCAAGGCCCGGATGATAAAGAGCGGTCTTTACGGCAGTGCGAATAGCGGTATCCCTTAGAGACCACGGCTTAAAAAGGGCTCTTGCCTTGTATATAACCTCCGGTATATTTATTCCGGGCGGACAACTCGAAGTGCATGCACCGCATTGTATGCAACTAAATATACTGGAGATCGCTCCGCCGGATGCACCTATCTCACCTTTCAAAATACCGTTAAGAATGGCGATCCTGCCGCGAGGAGATGAGGTTTCTGTTCTGAACTGGTCGTATGAGGGGCATGCGACCTTGCAGGAGCCGCACCTTATACACTCATCAATGTTTCTATGGAACTGCTCTTCGTTCAACTCGGAATGGTCCTGTTCAGCTTTCCGCTTACGTAACCCTCCGGATCGAAACTGACCTTGTCGTAACCTATATTTATAAGGGACTGTTCTATCCGGCTTCGGAGAGAACTATCCCCGAGCCTGTCCATCTCATCCGCTCCGACCTCTACTGTAGCTGAAGTGCCTGTAGTTCTTACTCTGACGACCTTAAATCCGAGGCCTCTGATCACATCTTCTGCAGCGGATACCATCGATAATCCCCGTAAAGTTATTCGTTCTCCATAAGGGAACCTGGATGAAAGACATGGAGAGGAAGGGATATCCCACGTTCGAAGCCCATACTCCCTTGAGTATGACCTTATTTCGTTCTTGGTAAGTCCGCACTCCATTAAAGGACTTATTATCCCCCGGTCAGAGCATGCTCTGAGCCCGGGCCTGTGGTCCCTGACATCGTCTGCATTGGATCCCTCAAGGATGTGCTCATAACCCTTGTCATTTGAGATCTTCTTTAACGCCGAGAAGAGGATGTCCTTGCAGTAGTAACACCTGTCAGTGGGGTTTTCGGTGAACTTCCTGCTGTTCATCTCCCCGGTGCAGATAACCATATGCTCTATTCCCAGTTCACTTGTTATCTCTTTTGCTCTTTGGAGGTCAGGTTCGGGTACAGTCTCTGAACTTGAGGTAACGGCAATAAAATCGATCCCGGCCATGCTCGCAGCCTTGATCAGGAAAGTACTGTCGACACCGCCGGAGTATGCAATAAGGGAACGGTCATAGCCCTTAAGGTGGTCTAAAAGGATATCTAATTTTGAGCGCGACATATCAAGAAAGTACGCTTATATCATACTTTTCCTGGTGCCTTCCCGGGTCGGCCTTCACAATTATATTGGCATGAGTGCTCTTTTCCATCTGCTCGAGAGTTGAACGTTCCTCGTCCGAAAGGAATTCTGCTACGTCCGGGTCGGCTGTTATAAGCACCTTGGCTCCCTTGGGGATGGACATTCTCTTTAACTTTCTGAAGATCTCAAAGCATATGGTCTTTATCGATAGCACGAATCCCTTGCCCTCACAGTACGGGCAGGGTTCACAAAGGGTCCTGCCTAGACTTTCGCGCACCCTTTTTCTCGTCATCTGAATAAGGCCAAGTTCGGATATATTGAAGATAGTGTTCTTGGCCCTGTCCTTCTTCATTGCATCAACGATCGCATTAAATACCTTTTCCCTGTTATCAACCTGTTCCATATCAATAAAGTCGATAATTATGATCCCGCCAAGGTTTCTGAGCCTTATCTGGTAAGCGATCTCCTTTACTGCTTCGAGGTTGGTTTTGAGAAGGGTATCCTCCAGGTCCTCTTTGCCTACGAACTTTCCTGTATTTACGTCAATGACGGTCATTGCTTCTGTCTGGTCTATGACGATATATCCGCCTGATTTTAACCATACCCTCCTCCCGAGGGCCCTGGCGATATCAAGTTCTACACCATAAGCGTCAAAAAGAGGTTCATCGTCGTCATAAAGCTGGATCCTGTCAGATAACCTCGGAAAGTATGTAGAAACGAAATCGAATATATTATCGTATTCATCTTTGGAATCGACTATTACACGCTGTATGTTATGGTTCATTATATCTCTTACGCTTCTGAACACCAGGTTGAGGTCGCTGTACAGGAGCGACGGCGCTGATACTTTTTCTTTTTTGCTCTGCGTGTTCTCCCATAGCAGGGTAAGGAACTCCAGGTCAGTCTTAAGCTCATGCTCTGTAGCCCCCTCGCTTGCTGTCCTCACGATCAGGCCGTAACCCGGGGGTTTTATTTTCGTGACGATGTCCTTTAGTCTCTCTCTTTCAGACTCATCAATGATCCTTCTCGAGATACCTATATGTTCAAGGTTGGGCATAAGGACAAGATACCTGCCAGGAATAGTTATATAAGATGTGACTCGCGCTCCTTTTGTTCCCAGCGGGTCCTTTGCAACCTGCACAAGGATCTCCTGCCCTTCCTGTACAAGGTCCTCTATGGGAAGATCAGGTTTCGTCTTGTTAGGATACGTATCTATATCGTCATCCTGCTCCTCTTCCTCATCGAATATATGAGAGAAGTCCTCTACATTGGTCCTTATGTCCGCAACGTACAGAAAAGCAGCCTTCTCAAGACCGACATCAACAAAGGCCGATTGCATGCCGGGAAGGATCTTAACTATCCTTCCTTTATAAATATTTCCGACAAGGCTGGCATCTTTGATCCTCTCGACATAGAACTCTACCAGCTGGCCATTCTCGAGCAGACCGACCCTTATCTCGTCAAATATCACATTTATCAGGATGTCATTAGGCATGATATCTTGTTTTTATTATGAAGCTATCTCTCCCTTGATCTCTTTTCTTTCACGGTCGATTTCCGCTTCGATCTCTTCGACATCCATCGGGGATATAAAACTGGTGCCCATTCCCCACATACCAGTCCTTGTAACCCTTACCTGGTCCAGGGTAGATCCATACAGCCTTTTTACTATGTCAGATATCCGCAAACCGTCTGCGGTATCAAGGACCCTGATCTTTACCGATCCGCCATCTATTATAGCAAAATCATGAACTGACGGCTTTATAGCTGTATCACTTACAAGAGTTTCATACGAAACTGGCTTAATATCGGTCAGGGGCTCTATATTGTACTCATAGCTGTCGATGAACTTATTGAGTGACGGCATCCCCGGTTCGATGAAAACCATCTTATCGATCTTCACATCGTCGGGCAAACATTTATTGATAGATCCCGTGAATTCATCAGGATCAAAAGGCGGATAGACATCCATGTCCAGGAACTCTGAGATTCCGGATATTCCGACGCCGAGTGCAGGCCCGAACGATATCTTCGGGGAGGGGCGAAATCCTCCTGAATACCTTAGTGGTACGCCGGCCCGCCTGAACGCTCTCATCAGAACATTTACAAGCTCCAGATGTGACAGATAGCGGAGCTTTCCGGCTTTTGAGAATCTGCATCTTACCCTTACATGGCTGAATCTCTTCTCCCCGTTCCCCGTTACAGTGATCCTTCTTACGGGATCCTTCTCATGGAGGAACTGCCTGCTTTTGCACTTTATTCCACAGGCACTGCATTGGTCGGCACAGTCAGGTGTGATAACGCCGTTCATTGCCTTATGATACTCAGAGGCCAGAAATTCCTTGCTTACACCTGTATCTATCAGGTCCCAAGGCAGATGATCATTAATATCATATCTTTTCATTGCATAAGAGTAAGCGTCGATGCCAGATCGGTCCATAGCATCACGCCATATTTTCATATCGAAGAACTCGCGCCATGCGTCAAGACGGCTACCGTTCCTCCATGCGCTCTCTATAAGGCCGCCAACATTTTCATCGCCCCTTGCTATTGCCGCCTCCAGAATGCTCATCTCCTCATTATGTGATTTAACGGAAAAATGACTGCGGGGCAGTTCTTTTGATATGTGTCTTCTTTTGTCGACAAGTTCCTTTATTTCGTGCTGCCCGTACCACTGAAACGGCGTATGCGGCTTTGGCACGAATGGAGATATTCCTATATTTATGTTGAGCCTCTTCTTTATCCTTTTTCTGGCTATAGTAAGGCATTTCTTAGCCATTGATATTAAAGATACTATATCTTCTGCGGTCTCCGAAGGCAGACCGATCATGAAGTACAGTTTAACGGTCTGCCATCCGGCATCGAAAAGCATACCCAGAGCCCTCTCGTAATCCTCTTCGGAAAAATCTTTGTTTATTACCTTTCTCAGCCTTTCACTGCCTGCTTCAGGAGCAATTGTGAATCCCCCCTTCCTGACAGACCTTATCTCATTAAGAACTTCGCTGTTCACAGCGCCTACCCTTAAGGATGGCAAAGAGGTTGTTATCATATTATGACCGTGCCTGCGGTTGAACTCGGCTAGCATGGGGCCAAGGTTGCAATAATCACCAGCGCTCAAAGAGGTGAAAGAGACCTCATCGTAACCCGTGTTCTGCAAAGAGATATCCGCAAGCTCAAGGACCCTGTTCGGTGACCTTTCCCTTACCGGGCGATAAATAGATCCTGCCTGGCAGAAACGGCATCCTCTGGAGCAGCCTCTGGATATCTCGATATTGACCCTGTCATGAACCGTCTTTGTGTAAGGAACAACGGGCGCGACGGGATAAGGAACGCTATCAAGGTCAGTAACAAAGGCCCTTTTTACCAGGTCATTTGAATAACCCGGGACGAATACGCCTTCTATCCCTGACAGGGCCTTCAATATCATGTCTCTCTTTCCTCTGTTATCGCGACATGCCTCGGAAAGATGGAGGACGGTCTCTTCTGAATCACCAATGAAAAATGCATCTATAAAATCTATCATTGGATAGGGATTGACGGTACAGGGGCCACCGGCAACTACTATCGGGTCGTGATCACTTCTCTCACTTCTTTTCACAGGGATACCGCCAAGATCAATCATGTTAAGGACCGATGTATAAGAAAGCTCATACTGAAGGCTGAACCCTACCACATCGAAATCCTTCAGCTCCGTCCCGGTCTCCAGAGAACGGAGGCGATCCTTGCTAAGCCTTATACCATTTTCCATATCCGGCCAAGGAGCAAATACCCTTTCGGCAGATGCATAGGACAGATCATTTATTATCTTATATAGGATCTTAAGGCCGAGGTGTGACATACCGATATCGTAAATATCAGGGAATGCCAGAGCTATCCTTACTTCATCAGGAGCCTTGGAGGTTTTCGAGATAGAGTTTATCTCGCCGTTGATGTAGCGGCTGGGTTTATTGAAAAAAGCTAAATTCACATATAAGAATACCACCGGGAAAGGGCGTTTGGCAAGGAATCGATCATCAGTTGAAAATATGCAATGAAAGAGTAATGACCAGGCGGCATGGATTATACCTTGACACGCTCACGTTCTAAAGGATTTAATAGTTACACCAGAAAGATCGGATTTAACACGTTGGTAATGACCTTCATAAAGAACGACAATAGATTACTTATTATCATGATCATCCTTACGATGATCGGGCTCTCATCATGTGCCTCTAAAGAAAAGAAGCCCGAACAGCTTAGCCCGGAGGAATCCATTGCCAGGGCAGAAACCCTTATTGATGAGGATAAGTACGAAGAGGCCAGACAGATTCTGAACGAGGTCCGTAGCAGTGATGTGACCAGAAAATATGCCCCGATAGCGCAGCTGAAGATAGCCGAATCGTATGAGAAGGATGATAACCTTGAGGCCGCCGTTAATGAGTACAGGAGATATATAGACCAGTACCCTGACAGCGTCTATTCTCCTTATGCACAGTTCCAGATAGCGATGATCTATTTCTCCCAGATCAGAGGGCCTGACAGGGGAGCAGGGCAGGCAAGAGCAGCACTGAAAGAGTTCAGGAAGCTGCAGACGCTATATCCGAGAAATCCCTATAAAGAGGTCGTAGAGCTTAACATTGAGAAAGCGCTGAATACGATAGCCGAGTATGAGTTCCTTGTGGGTAAGTTTTACTTCAAAAAAGGATCTTACGGAGCAGCTCTTGGAAGGTTCCTGGAAGTAATGGAGAACTATCCAGGTTATAAAGCGACGGATGAGGTCATGTACTATATAACGGTCAGCTATGACAGGCTCAATGATACAAAGAAAAGAGAAAGATACGAGAAGATGTTTCATGATAAATATCCTAAAAGTGAGCATCTTGACAGACTTAAAGAAGAACTGCTGGAGAAATGAGCGCATCCCTGCGAACATACTACCCCGCCTTTCTTGATCTGAAGGGTAAAAAATGTCTGATAGTGGGTGGGGGAAAGGTGGCAGAAAGAAAGGTGCGATCACTTGTAAAGGCAGGCGCTAATGTTACTTTGATAAGTCCTGAGTTAACTGCTTCCCTGAAAAGAATGTCCTCCAACGAAAAGATCGGGCATAAGAAAAGGAGGTTCAGAAAGGGGGATACCGGCGGGTTCTTTCTTGTAATAGCAGCGACGTCTGACGAAAAAGTGAACAGGAGGGTCTTTGAAGAGTCGAAAGGGCTCATTAATTCGGTGGATATGCCGGACCTTTGTAATTTCATTGTGCCGTCGGTCGTTAGTAAAGGGCCACTTCAAATAGCCATCTCAACATCGGGCCTTAGCCCGGCTGTTTCGAGGACACTTAGGAAGGACCTTGAAGAGTATGTTCACAAGGATGTATCCAGATACCTGTCATGGCTTAAGAACATCAGAGAGAGGATAAAAAAGAAGATGCCAGGAATGTCCTCCGAAGCATCAGATAAGAGGACAAGACTGTTGAAGAAGCTTGGTAGTAAGGAGATGTTGAACGAGATCAGATCAAAGGGTTTTGAAAAAGCAAGGAAGTATGCCGAAAGGATAATAGAAAAGGATTGGGAGTCATAACAATATAAGACGATGAAGAAGCTCAGTCATATAGACAGCAAGGGAAAAGCGGTCATGGTAGATGTTTCATCGAAGCGAATTACAAGGAGAAGTGCTATTGCCGCTGCGACCGTGACTATGAGATCTGATACATTATCGCTGCTCCTTTCCGGGAAGGTCCCCAAGGGAGATGTGCTGGCTGCTGCTCGAATAGCCGGTATAATGGCTGCAAAAAAGACATCGTCTATTATTCCGCTTTGCCATCCTCTTGACCTCACGTCTGTAACGGTCGATTTTGATATCGATGAAAAGAAAAGTGAGGTACACATCAGGGCCGAATCGGCCTGTTCTGCCAGGACCGGTGTCGAAATGGAAGCAATGACGGCAGCAGCTGTCAGCGCTCTGACCATCTACGATATGTGCAAGGCTGTGGACAGGGATATAACTATAAGTAAGATCATGCTTCTAGAGAAAAAGGGTGGAAAGAGCGGCCGATATATCAGAAAGAAGAGTTGATCACTTCTTCATGTTCTTGAGATCATCAAGTCCCTTCTGAGCTTTTTTGTTCTCCGGATCAAGTATCAAAGCCTTGTTGAATTGTGTCTTGGCCCTTGGATTCTTCCCTGCCTTCATAAACAAAAGGCCGAGGTTTGCCAGAAAGTCAGCGTTGTCAGGTTCAAGGTTGATGGCCTCGAGAAGGGCCTTTTCAGCCTGGTTCATCCCATCCGGTATCTTTGTGAATACAAGTGAAAGGGTGTTCCAGTATTGAGAGTTCTTTATATCCAGGCTGGTAGCCTTTTTAAGGTTTGAGATCGAATCCTTGAAATTACCTGCCTTGAACTCCGAGACACCTTTCTGGTGCAGCCTCTCCGCCTCTTCCTTTGCCGCTTTGGGATCAAGCTTCTGTTTTGAGGCAGCACTGGCCTGATCATCTCCGTTAGTTCCGACAAGGGCCGATACCTTGAGGTTATTGTATGCGTCTGTCAGAGCATCAAATATGGTCGTAAGCTTATCTTTAAGGCTAAGGTCCTCGGTCTTGAGGTATTTGTCAGGGTGGAACTCTTTTGCAAGACGCATGTATTTCTTTTTTATCTTGCTTTCATCAGCCTTCCTGTCCACGCCGAGCAGCTCATAGTAATCTGACATCTCGATCTTCTTAAGAAAGGATTCGACCCGCTGATCGAAAGCCATCTCATCCTCGGAAAGCTCCTTCAGGAGATCATCCACGATTATCGACTCGGCGGGCTCGGATTCGTTTTCCTTCTTGACAAGCATGCCCGTATAGAACAGGACATATAATATCTTCATGGCCTCAAAAGAGCCAAGCCAGGACTGGTCAAGGATCTCTTTTATCGTTTTACTTCCGTCAACGAGAGAAAGCAGCTTTTTATCGTGGGATGACAGCTCAATGTTCTGAAAGAGGCTCAATGGATCATCACTTAACATGAGAGTATCTTTGAGGGAGGGCATCTCTCTTCTTATGCGGGTCAGGTTATCTATTCTCTTTACACCTTCGTATATAAGGTTTCCCATGCTCATTTTCAATTTTATCACCTCATCGGAGGGGACATCTCCCTCGACGAACTCATATTCAGCATCCTCAAAAAGGAACAGGCTGTATATTATCTCTCTTACCTGGAACTTGACCCCCCAGAAGAGCTCCTTGGGAGAAAGGAAGCCGAGGTCAACCAGAATAGCACCGAGTCTCTTCCCTCCCTTCTTGAGGAGCTCAGCCGCTCTGTCGAACTGCTCAAGTGTGATCTTTCCTACCTTAAGGAGGGTCTCACCAAGGCGGTCATCAACGTTAGTAGATGAAGCAAAAATGGCCTCACCCTTTTCCAGGAAGACCTTTTTAGTGAATGATGACGCTTTAATTTCCAGAGTTCCCGTAAGCCTGTTCCTGTTGAGATGTATAAGGATAAGAGGCAGGCGTGTCTCAGCAAATGTGCCTTTGTAAGGAACTTTGCTCATTTATTATCACCACCATCGTCAGCTGTCAGTCCTTTTATAGCGGTCTGAAGCTCATTAACCCTGGATTCCAGCTCGGTTATCTTCTTGTTCTGTTCCGATATGTCCGATATGAGGTTGAGAAGGAAAAATACTGCTGCTCCAAGCACGACGATCAGGATGACTTTTAACATGCCCCTTAAAGAAAGGCCGCCTGTCCTTTCTGAAGTGGCTAGATCGTGCTCCAGTTTTGTTTTGTCTATCATCTAAACCTCTTGACCTCGAACCTGAACAGTTCTTTATCCTCACCAGGCATTATGCCGGCCTTTTCGCTTGCGATCATGATCTGTTGCTCTACCGAATCGACCCCATCAAGGTCAGGCAAAAGGAGTCCCTTCTTATGACCACTGACAACAATAATACCATATTTCCTGTGATCAAGCTCGCCTGTGTCTGCAACAGGTTCCGGAGGTGAAAGGACATCGACCGAGTATGAAATAGATGATAGTTCATCTCTACCTACCGGCCGGAACCTTGGATCGCACGTTGCAGCAGATATAGCGTTTCTGATGACCTCTTCAGCAATATTATCTGCAACCGGCATGAACGTCCCTATGCATCCGCGAAGGTGTCCGTCTATCTTAAGGGATACGAACACACCTGCTTTCTCTGTAATAAACTCATCGTCGATCTCATCAGGTACTGCGGGGGTCCCGCCACTGCCGATATATTCTTCGATCGTGTCCTTAGCGAGCTTAACAAGTTGGTGCATCATTTACTCCTGGTCAACGCGAAATCGGCAAGACTGCAAAGAACATCGAGATTAATATTGCCGTTCATATTTTGAAGAGCACTTTTTGCTTCATCTATCAATGAGGCAGCTTTCTCCATCGATTTATTTATTGTATCGTATTTGTCAAACAAATCAAACACCTTATCAAGGCCCTCCTGACCGTTAAATTCCTCTGAACCTATTATCTTCTTCAGTTCCATTACCTCACTGTTATTTGCGGCAGCAAGAAGCTCGATTATCGGCAATGTCAATTTCCCTTCATCCAGGTCCTTGCCCAGCTTCTTACCAAGAGCGCCCTCCTCGGCCGCATAGTCGAGTATATCGTCTGCCATCTGGAACGCCATCCCTGTCTTCATACCGAAAGATGCGAACGCCTCTATCTGATCATCGGAAGCTCCCGATATTATGGCACCGATAGAACACGCTGCGGAGATCAAAGCACCGGTCTTGCCCGCAATAATATTCAGGTACTCATCTTCTGATATGTTCGGATCTGCGACCCTGCTAAGCTGGAGCAGTTCTCCCTCTGTCATCTTTGTAGTAGCCCTTGAGAGATGTTCCATTATTGCCTGGTTCTTCTGGTCGACGGCATGCTTAAGGGCATTGGAATAAAGGAAATCGCCCATGAGGACCACTATCTGATTGCTCCATAAGGAATTGGCGGAGGCCTGGCCTCTTCTTTTTTCGGCTGAATCTACCACGTCATCATGAACAAGGGAGGCCGTATGGATGGCCTCTATGATGCCCGCAAGCTCTATCCGGTCTTTGCCGCTGTATCCGAAAGAATCCGTCGATGCAAGCAGGAACAGAGGCCTGATCCTCTTCCCCCCTCCCCGCACTATATATTGGCCGATCGTGGGGATAAGGGTCGCATCACTTTCGAACAACGAAAGCAGGGACTGCTCAACTGACCTAAGCTCTGTTTCGTATTCTTTGTATATAGAAGAGAAGTCCATTATCGGAGTAAAATCTGATGATAGGTCATGGTATTATGCATTGTCAAGGAGATATTCTGATCTTTTCAAGATCGGTCCCCTCATCGGCAAGTTTAGCCAGATCGGAAGGCCTGAACGCTCCCTTCTCAGTGAATATTGCAGTTACATATTCGGCAGGTGTCACATCAAAGGCCATGTTTATGACGTTTACTCCCTCAGGAGCTATTCTGCATTCTCCGGATACCAGGGTCACCTCAGAACTATCTCTTTCTTCAATAGGGATAAGTTCCCCATTATCCAGCGAAAAATCGATGCTGCTGATAGGGGCTGCTACATAGAAGGGTATAGAGTGCTCTTTGCAGAGAACGGCAACGCTGTATGTTCCTATCTTGTTGGCGACATCACCATTAGCAACAGTACGATCGGTACCCACGATAACAGCATCTATATATCCTTTCTTCATCAATGCCCCTGCAGAGTTGTCCGTTATCAGTGTTACGGGTACTCCTGCCTGCATCAGTTCCCATGCTGTTAACCTTGCCCCCTGCAGAACAGGTCTTGTTTCATCAGCAATGACGCTTATTCTCTTGCCCTGCTCTATGGAGACATGTATTGGAGCTGTGGCTGTCCCGTATCCGCCGGTGGCGAGTGCACCCGCGTTACAGTGAGTAAGTACTGTATCTCCATCTTTAAGGAAATCCGCCCCCCATTTTCCGATCGATCTGTTTATCTCGATATCTTCGTTAAGGATCTTTTGGCCTTCTTCTATGAGCATTGCCTTGAGCTCATTTACGCTCCTGTCACTGTTAGACTCCATAAGCATTTTGATCCTGTCCATTGCCCACCTGATATTTATGGCCGTAGGCCTTGTGCCTATCATGGTATCTATTGCAGGTTCTAGCTCTTTCTTGAAGGTCTCGACATCGGAAGTATTGATGTCAATGGCTGCAAGCGCAATGCCCATAGCAGAAGCTATGCCTATAGCGGGTGCACCTCTTATCCAGAGCTTTTTTATTCCTTCAGCTACGACTTTATAGTCATCGATATCCACGAACCGGACCTCAAGTGGAAGCCTTGTCTGGTCAAGCATCCTGACCTTTCCATTAACCCAGTCTATTGCTCTTACCACAGTATCCGTCCTCCGTTCATCAGTGCCTCACGCTATAGCATTGATAACCGTTATGAACACGAGAGACCCTGTCAGCACTATTAATATTGATATTGTTAACCATGAGACCGCATTAAAGAACTTGTTGTTGACGAATTCTCCCATTAGTTTTTTACTGTTTACCAATATAAGGGCGAAAACGAGCACAAAAGGGAGAAGCAGGCCGTTAATGAAAGATGAAAGGACCATTAACGCCACCAGGGGTGATCCGGGGATCAGCACTATTATTACCGAAAGCACTATTAGGGAGGTATATATCCACATGAACTGAGGCGCCTCTCTAAAGGTCTTGTTAATTCCTGCCTCCCAACCCATCGCCTCACATGTATAATAGGCGGTCGCAAGAGGTACTATTATCGCACCGAGGAACGATGCGTTTGCAAGGCTGATGGCAAATATGAGAGATGCATAGTCACCTGCGAAAGGCTTCAGAGCGATAGCGGCCTCGGACGCCTCATTGATCCTTATTCCTGCTGCGAAAAGTGTGGTTGCACATGTGACTATTATAAAGAACGAGATAATATCGGTTATACTGCTGCCGACAAAGATCTCAGCCCGTGATAGCGCATAGTCCTTTATCTTTATGCCTTTCTCTGCAATTGACGACTGAAGAAAGAACTGCATCCAGGGTGTAATGGTCGTGCCTATAATAGCTATGGCAAGCATAATGTACTCGGGGTCTGTGTTGATGGTAGGTACCAGAGTGTTCTTGGCCACACTTCCCCAGTCAGGTCTGGCCATAAGCCCCGAGATAATATAGCCGAAATAAAGGATACAGGCAAGAAGAAGCACCCTCTCTACGACCCTGTAGCTTCCTTTAGTGACAAGTATCCATATAAGTAAAGCCGCGGCCGGAACCATTATATAGCGGTTCATGCCGAGGATCTCAGTTGATGCGGCCCATCCTGCAAAATTAGCGGCTGTAGTTCCAAGGTTAGCGAAGAAAAGTGCAAGCATCATATAGAAAGTTGGAACGACCCCGAAATTCTCCCTGATAAGGTCTGAGAGCCCTTTGCCCGTAACGACACCCATGCGGGCTATCATCTCCTGTACTACTATCAGAGCGATAGTCGTCGGTATGAGGGTCCAGAGCAGTGTGTATCCAAAACGGGCACCGGCTACCGAGTAGGTAGTTATGCCGCTGGCGTCGTTGTCGATCATTGCGGTAATGATACCGGGACCCATAAGGGTGAGGTAGAACAATATACCCTTGGTTCGCCTCATTGCTAGACCTTCCTTTTCTTGCTCTTTGCTTTAGGCGGGAGTATCCTGTCTATTATGTCATCAACGGTTACGATCCCAAGCATCTCTTTTTCATCATTTACCACGGGGATGGCAACGAGATTGTATTTTGAGATCGCGGCGGCAACTATGGATTCATCATCATCCGCCTGCACCATCTTTACGTTCGTCTCCATGATCTCAGCGAGAGTGATGTCCGGATTTTCATCGGGATCGGCAATGATCAGTTCCCTGAGCGAAACAACGCCCATTATCCTTTCAGCCCGGTCCGTTACATAGATGTAGTATATGTTCTCCACATCCTGGGCATCTGCCCTGAACCGTTCCATGACCTCACAGATCTTGGTCTGCGGGAGATAGGACAGGAACTCGTTGGTCATCAAACCGCCTGCGGTATCCTCTTCATGGCTAAGTAGCTCCTGGATATCATCTGCCTCTTCCTTTTCTATCAGTTCGAGGACCGATTTTGCGGTCTCGGGAGGGAGATCGCTCAATACGTCTGCCGCCTCGTCAGGAGGCATCATCTCGATGATATCTGAAGCCTTCTCCGGTCCCAGTTCGGCTATTATATCCGTCTGGACATCGGGCTCCAGCTCCGACAGTGTCTCGGCTGCTGCTTCGATGTTAAGCTCTTCGAAAAGGGACGCGCCTTCATCTCTTGATACAGAACTGATGATCTCAGCTATATCCGCAGGGTGCAGTTCGGACATCATCTGCCTTGGAACCGTAAGTGCTATAGATCTTAATTTCGGCTCCAAAGGCTGAAGGTAGTTCCATCC
>CP070669.1:1504146-1547024 GCA_020351835.1 Nitrospirota bacterium | reverse complement strand
CTTAATCCTTATGAAATACATAGTTATCATAGGCGATGGTATGGCAGACCGTCCGGTAGAGAGTATTGGAGGTATTACGCCTTTAAAGAAGGCAAAAACCCCCAATATGGACCTGATAGCCTCAAGGGGTACTGTAGGAAGGGTTCGTACCATACCTGATGGGCTTCCGGCAGGTTCGGACGTCGCAAACCTGAGCATACTGGGTTATGCCCCCTCAGTATATTATTCGGGAAGAGCACCACTTGAGGCAGCCAGCATGGGCATTGAGCTTGAAAGCAGTGATGTAGCATTCAGGTGCAATACTGTCACTTTGAATATGAACGGGGACTGGCCGGAATACATAATGGAGGACTATAGCGCAGGACACATATCAAGTGATGAGTCTCGTGAAATAATGCTGTCTGTTGGGAAAGCGATTGGAACTGAAAGCATAAGGTTCTATCCGGGGATAAGCTATCGTCACCTTATGGTTTGGAAGGACGGGAATGATAAGGTCGATTGCGTACCGCCACATGACATTCTTGGCGAAAGCATTGGTGAGCATATGATAAAAGGAGAAGGAAGCGATTCACTGAATGAACTTATTAAACGCTCATGGAAGGTGCTTGATGGACACAAGATCAATGAAGACAGGAAAGCTGCAGGGAAGAACCCTGCAAACAGCATATGGCTTTGGGGACAAGGCAGAAAACCTGCCTTACCCGGATATAAGGAAAAATATGGTATTACCGGGGCTCTTATAAGCGCGGTCGACCTCACAAAGGGCCTTGGAGTTTATGCCGGATTCGATATCATCGATGTTCCGGGGGCGACAGGATATATCGATACCAACTATAAGGGCAAGGCAGAGTATTCACTGAAAGCCCTTGAAGACCACGATTTTGTATATCTCCATATCGAGGCTCCAGACGAGGCCGGCCACAACGGCAATCTTGACGACAAGATAAGGGCTATAGAGGATATAGATGAACTGGTGGTCGGACCGATAGTTGCGGCTCTGCCGAAAATGTTCGGAGAGTTCAGGTTATTGTTCATGCCGGACCATGCGACGCCACTTTCGGTGAGGACGCATACTGATGATCCGGTCCCTTTTGTAATTTATGATGGAAAAGTGTCTGCCGATATAGGCATATCGGGATACGATGAGGATATAATAGATAACGAGCGTGCTCTGGCCTTTGAAGAAGGGCACGAACTGATGGATC
This sequence comes from Nitrospirota bacterium, assembly GCA_020351835.1. Lineage (GTDB taxonomy): Bacteria > Nitrospirota > Thermodesulfovibrionia > Thermodesulfovibrionales > BMS3Bbin05 > BMS3Bbin05. The sequence continues at coordinate 1,545,819 of CP070669.1, read as the reverse complement.
ATTTCATCAAGGATTAAAGAGGAGCTAAGAGTTGGCGTTAATAGTACAAAAGTATGGCGGGACCTCGGTAGGGAGTGTTGAAAGGATAAAAGAGGTCGCAAGGCGTGTGGTCGATACTTGCAAGAAAGGTAACTCTGTCGTGCTTGTGGTGTCAGCGATGGGTGGTGAAACGGATAAGATGATAGATCTTGCGAACAGCCTGTCCCAGTCGCCGCCGGACAGGGAGATGGATATGCTTCTATCGTCCGGCGAGAGGATAAGCGCAGCATTGACGGCAATGGCTATAAGCGAACTGGGAGTCCCTTCAATGTCATTGACCGGAAGACAGGTGGGAATAATAACGGACGCTGTTCATACAAAGGCTAAGATAGCAAAGATATCCGCCGACAGGGTCAAACAGGCGGTGAAGGAAGGGATAGTGCCGGTCATATGCGGTTTCCAGGGAATAACGGAATCGTCCGATGTAACGACCCTTGGCAGAGGAGGTTCGGACCTTACGGCCGCCGCGGTCGCCTCGGCCATAAAGGCAGATGCTTGCGAGATCTATACAGATGTTGATGGTGTTTATACGACCGACCCTAACATAGTTCCGGAAGCAAGAAAACTGGAAAAGATATCTTACGAGGAGATGCTCGAGCTGGCCAGCCTGGGTGCAAAAGTGCTCAAGACCAGGTCGGTAGAGTTCGCCGCGAAATATGATGTTCCCCTTGTGGTGCGCTCCAGATTCTCTAACGCTGAAGGTACCCTAGTTACCAAGGAGGATAAGGATATGGAACAGGTAGTAGTATCAGGCATAGCCTATGACAAGAACCAGACCAAGATCACGATCATGGGTGTCCCGGATAAACCGGGCATTGCCGCAACCCTTTTCAAGGGTATCTCGGAATCAAACATAGTTGTAGATATGATAGTTCAGAATATAAGCCATGACGGAAAGTTCGCCGACATATCATTCACTGTACCGAAGACCGATGAAAAAAAAGCAAAGGAGATATCAGATAAGATAGCGAAAGAGCTGGATGCGAAGAACGTTTCTACTGATAAGAGCATAGCCAAGATATCGGTCGTAGGGGTTGGAATGAGAACTCATTCAGGCGTGGCGGCAAAGATGTTCGAGTCACTTTCCAATAACGGCATTAACATAATGATGATATCGACGTCCGAGATAAAGTTATCATGCGTTGTGAGCAAGAAATATACCGAACTGGCGGTCAGGGTCCTGCATGAGGCTTTTGATCTGGCTAAAAAGAAAAAAGCGGTAAAAAAACGCAAAGTAAAGAGATAATACACGGGAGAGTGAATTTGTGAAGAAGATAGAGGTATATGATACTACCCTGAGAGACGGTGCCCAGGCCGAGGATATATCCTTTTCACTTGAGGACAAACTGAGGATAACCGAAAAGCTCGATGAGCTGGGAGTCCATTTTATTGAGGGGGGATGGCCTGGGTCCAATCCAAAGGATGCAGCGTACTTCCAGGAGGTAAAGAAGCTTAAACTTAAGACCTCAAGAGTGGCTGCTTTCGGTAGCACGAGGAAGAAGGGCGTCAAGGCACAGAATGACGGGAACATAAAGACACTCCTTAAAGCTGATACCGGGGTTATAACGATATTCGGAAAGACATGGGACTTCCATGTTAAAGAGGCCCTCCATGCAACATTGAAGGAGAACCTTGACATGATAACTGATTCTGTCAGCTACCTTAAGAAGAACGTTGACAATGTGTTCTTTGATGCAGAACATTTTTTTGACGGATACAAGAACAATCCCGATTATGCTATCAAGTGTCTGAAAGCTGCGGAAGCTGCAGGTGCGGATATCGTAGTGCTCTGCGACACCAACGGTGGAACTTTGCCTGTTGAAGTGGAAAAGATCATCAAGACCGTAAGGAAGTCCGTAGATATCCCTGTCGGAATGCATGCACATAATGATACTGACTGTGGCGTAGCCAATACGATCATAGCTATCAAGGCTGGAGCCGTACATTTCCAGGGGACCATAAATGGTATAGGAGAAAGATGCGGCAATGCCAATCTGGTCTCTGTTATCCCTAACCTGCAGGTCAAGCTGGGATATAAGTGCATCAGGGACAGCGAACTCGTGAAATTAAGGGATGCATCAAGGTTCGTAAACGAGATATCCAACTTAAGACATTTCAAAAGACAGCCTTTTGTTGGTGACAGCGCATTTGCGCACAAGGGTGGGATACATGTATCTGCGATACGAAAAAGGCCCGAAACATATGAGCATATAGACCCTGTACTGGTGGGTAACTCTCAAAGGGTCCTCATCTCCGACCTTGCTGGTCAGAGCAATGTTCTGAGGAAGGCCGAAGAGTTCGGGATAAAGATCGAAAAGAGCTCACCAAAACTTCATGACATAATAGACACCCTAAAGGAGCTGGAGAACATGGGATTCCAGTTCGAGGGAGCTGAAGCGTCTTTTGAGTTACTTATGAAAAAGGCCCTTGGCCTTCACAAGACGTTCTTTAATCTTGTAGGGTTCAGGGTAATAGTTGAAAAGAGAAAGGAACGCGAGGAACCGATAAGCGAAGCCACCATAATGGTAAAGGTCGGAGGACATACGGAGCATACTGCAGCTACAGGGAACGGCCCTGTTAACGCCCTCGATAATGCTCTCAGAAAGGCTCTCGAGAAGTTCTATCCTGAGCTTAAGGATGTAGAGCTTCATGACTATAAAGTAAGGGTACTTTCTGCCGGAGCTGGTACACAGGCGAGAGTAAGGGTTCTTGTTGAATCGGGCGACAGGAAGTTCAAATGGGGAACGGTAGGTGTATCGGAAAATATTATCGAAGCCTCTTGGCAGGCCCTTGTGGACAGCATTGAATACAAATTGCTCAAAGATGAAGAGTAGTGTGCCCTTGCAAGGGCCACACCATACCGGCCCCGTTCGATTGATCCTGTAATGAGCACGTATCTGTTCATAATCCTCCTTATATATCTGGCCGTATCATTATTCAATTACAGCCTTGAATATCTGAACATATCTCACATGAGGAAGTACGGAAACACGGTACCCGCTGAGATGGAGGGACATGTGGACAGAGACCTTCTCAGTTCGATAAGGGATTACACAATAGAAAGGACTCGCTTCGGCATAGTATCATCTGCAATAAACAGTATTATTCTTCTAATTTTCATCTTCGGCGGGGTTCTCAACGCTTATAACTCATGGATATCATCCCTGGGTCTTTCTACTATAATATCCGGGATACTGTTCTTTCTGTTACTCGTATATGCTGAGATGGTGATAAGCGCACCGTTCAGCCTGTATCGTACTTTCGTTATAGAAAAAAAGTACGGGTTCAACAAGATGACAGTATCGCTCTGGATAACTGACCAGTTCAAATCCCTTTTCATTACCTCGATAATGCTTTCGGCTCTTCTGGCCGGAGGGCTCTGGATATTCGAGAACAGCCCCGCGCTCTGGTGGCTTTGGCTGTGGATCTTCTTTTTTGTCTTCAGTATCTTCGTGATGTATATATCACCGTACGTTCTTGAACCCCTGTTCAATAAGTTCGTCCCGCTGGAGGACGAAGCCCTTGAGGTTGACATTTCGAGTGTTATGTCAAAGGTCGGCATAAAGGTAAGCAAAGTGTTCATGATGGATGCCTCTAAACGTTCTACACACACCAACGCATATTTTTCAGGGATAGGCAAGGTAAAGAGAATTGTACTTTTCGATACCCTCCTAAAGATGCTTGGCAAGAACGAGATACTTGCCGTACTTGCTCATGAGGCCGGTCACTGGAAGAGAAAACATATATTAAAGTTCATACTCCTGACCGAGGCAATAGCACTTATGGCCTTTTATATATCATTTCATCTTGTCAGCAGCGACGTACTGACCATAGTGTTCAATATTGATATCGCGACCGTGTATGTTAAGGCTGTACTGATAGGCTTTCTGGGCTCGATCGCCCTCTTTCCGTTAACACCGCTTTTCCATATGCTTTCAAGAAAGCATGAAAAGGAAGCTGATGATTTTTCAACTGATATAACTGGAGATGCAGAGGGTATGATAATGTCCCTGATCAAGCTCTCGAAGGATAATCTTTCCAATCTTCATCCTCATCCTCTCTATTCGGCATTTCACTATTCACACCCTCCGGTAATAGAAAGGATCAGACGGCTTAAGGGATCGATCGATCCGGGTCCTGTATCGACGGACAGCACCGGATAATAATGAAAATGAATAAAAAACGGAGGATATCAGGTATGCTTTGGCCAACTATAATAATGGGAGTCATCGCGATATTCCTTCTTTACCTTGGATATCGGCAGGGAGAAGGAAAACATATCGAAGGATTAACTTCCGCATTTCAGATGACCTATGAGATACTGCCTCTGCTCGTGTTCGCATTCATAGTGGCCGGTATGGCACAGGTTCTAATTCCCAGGGATATGCTTGCAAAATGGGTAGGTGAAGAATCTGGGTTCAAGGGCATTATTATCGGGACAGTTGCAGGGGGTTTCACACCCGGCGGACCCTTCGTCAGCCTGCCCATTGCCGCAGGACTGTTCAGGGCCGGTGCAGGACTGGGGACTATGGTGGCCTTTCTCACCGGATGGTCTCTCTGGGGTATAAACAGGATACCTATGGAAGTCGGGGTCCTTGGCTGGAAACTTACGATGGTCAGGTTCGCCAGCACATTCTTTTTTCCGCCGATAGCAGGGCTGATAGCTCAGATGGTCTTCAAGAACAGCAACGTAGGTTTGTGATGAATTACGGTTCTGATATAATAGCAGCATGAAGAAGCATCACAAGCAAATGTTCTTTTCTGCCCGTGAGCTCCGTTTCTCTGTTGCATGCATAGTACTTGCATCACTTCTTGCAGTAGCATCGTTCTCTTTTGCAGTAAAGAAAGTCGGAGAGGTCCTTGTAGACCTGGGGTATACCATAGAGGGAAACGTCCTGGCCATGATAGTTGTAATAGCCGGGTATGCAGTTATAGTATTCGGTATTTCTTACTTCTTTACCAACCGTTTCATAGGTCCCTTTGAACGTCTTAAGACAGATATGAAGATAATTCTTGGAGGCTATTATCACAGACGACTTCTGTCGCGGGATAGGGACGATATCTATATACGCTCGTTTATTGATCAGGTCAATATAATGCTAGATGAGTTCGAAGCTCTGTGCAGGTCGAGACAGGAGCTAAGGGAGGTCCTTGATTCTGATATAAAGAGAATTATCGCATCGATCGATGAGGGCCAGGCCGATATAAAAGAGATAATGTCGTCTCTTAGGTCATTAAGCGATAAACTTGAGAAGATGACGGAGACAAAATGCCTCCAGCTCGACGAAGATCCCCCGTCTGAATGATCAGTCTTTCTTTCCCTCTTTTCCTTCTTTCAGCCCGCTTACCATCAATTTGGTTATCATATTAGCAAAGAACGACGGGTCACTTGGCTTGGACCCTTCAAGCACAAGGGATTGCTCGTACATAAGTCTGGCATAATCGTTAAGCACCTGGGCCTTTGCATCCTTCTCAAAGATCTCTGTCATCGATTCCAACAGTGGATGAGACGGGTTGATCTCAAGGACCTTCTTTGTTTCAGGAATGTCCTGCCCCATGGCTTTTAGCATCTTTTCCATTTGCGGGTCCATCCCTCCTTCCTCACCGACCAGACAGCAAGCCGAGTCGCGAAGCCTCCCTGACAGCCTGACATCCTTCACACGGTCCTTAAGCCTGTCCTTTAAAAGCTCTATAAGCTTCTCATACCTCTTCTGAGCAGCTTCCTTTTCGGCCTCACCCTTCTTATCGAGGTCAATGTCACCTTTAATAACAGACTTGAGCTTCTTCCCCTTATAATCGCTGAGGCTGCTCATGATTATATCATCGATCTCTTCATACATGAACAGTACCTCGTACCCCTTCTCCTTGAAAACCTCAAGATATGGAGAGCTGACGACCTCTTCACGGGATACTCCTGTTATGTAGTATATCTCCTCCTGATCGTCCTTCATGTCTTCAATGTATTCTTTAAAGGTCCTTGTCTTACCGGCATCTGCTGCCGTTGACTCAAAGAGCAGGAGATCGGCCAGTGCTTCCCTTCTCTTAAGATCATAATGTATGCCTTCTTTGATCACTCTTCCGAACTCTGAATAGAACTTATGATATTTTTCATTGTCTTTCTGCATCAGATCAGCGAGCGTATCGAGGACCTTCTTTGTAATGCTGTTCTTTATAAGCTCGACCTGCCTGTTCGACTGAAGCAATTCCCTCGATACATTGAGAGGCAGGTCTGAGGAGTCAACTACACCTTTAATGAACCGTAAATATGGTGGTATCAGGTCCTCGCAGTGGTCCATGATCTGAACCCTTTTGACGTATAACACGGGGCCAGGTTTATAGTCCTTATAGAACATGTCGAAAGGCCTGTGAGAGGGGACATAAAGCAGAGAACTGAACTCGGATGTGCCCTCCGCCTTAAAATGTATCACTTCCAGCGGGTCCATAAAATCGTGTGAAATGTGCTTATAGAACTCGATATACTCATCTTCGGATACATCCGGCTTTTCCTTAAGCCAGATCGCCTTCCTTGAATTAAGGACCTCCTCTTCGATATCCGTATACGTCTCCCCATCTTTGATCTCGCTCTTCTTTGTCCTCTCGACGTCCATTACCACCGGGTGCTCTATATAATCAGAATATCTCTTAACTACTGACCTTATCTCCCATTCCTCAAGATATTTCTTCGCATCATCATTTAGGTGTAAAATAACATCGGTACCCCTGCTTTCCTTATCTATATCCTCAACTGTATAAGAACCATCCGCGGCCGATTCCCACTTCACTGCCTTTGATGCCTGTTCAGAGGCCTTTCTCGACAGGACCGTGACCCTGTCAGCAACCATGAACGAAGAATAGAACCCGACACCGAACTGTCCTATCAGCTCGGGATCATCCTTCACTTCGCTGCCCTGTAATGCCGCAATGAACTCCTGAGTGCCCGAGTGAGCAATGGTGCCGAGGGCCTCTATGACATCTTTTCTGTCCATACCAATCCCATTATCACTCACGGTCAGTGTCCCGTTGTCCCTGTCGGGTATGACCTTTATCTTCCACTCGGTATCTCCCTCCGTGATATCCTTATTAGTCAGCGACTCATACCTTATTTTGTCTATCGCGTCCGAAGAGTTAGATATAAGCTCTCTGAGGAATATCTCTTTATGTGAATAGAGCGAGTGGATCATAAGGTCCAGCAACTGCTGAACTTCGGCCCTGAACTCATGCTTTTCCGCGGACATAACGCTTTTACCTCTCATTAAATAAAATTGCTCTAAGAAGTAATTAAATTATAAAATAAACGGCAAAAAAATCAATCGGACAAAAATATGGCACTCATAATTTCAAACTATGCAGCCGGACCTGTATGTGCTATTATATTTTTAACTGAGGGTTATAATTCTGCAAGCAATGTGTTTCCAGAAAATTGAGAAGTAATTTTAGGAACATGCTATTTCCCTTGATCAGCCATAGCTCAGGGCGATAAGCAAAGGGGGCATCTAATGGTTACCGGTAAACCGCTTCTTTCTTCCGAGCAGATAAGTCAGAGAGTAAGGGAGCTAGGGAACATGATATCTGAGGATTACGAGGGCAAGAACCTGATAGCCGTCGGTATCCTCAAGGGCGCCTTCATGTTCTTCTCAGACCTTGTTAAGACGATCAGGGTGCCGCTTTCGCTGGATTTCATGATAGCATCGAGCTACCTGGGGACGAGCAGCACGGAGGAAGTGCACATTAAGCGGGATATCGAGGACGACCTGTCGGACAAGCATGTGCTTTTGATAGAGGATATCATAGATACGGGGATAACACTGAACTATATAAGAGAACATGTGCTGGCTCGCTCACCAGAATCGGTAAAGATATGCGCCCTGCTTGACAAGAAAGAACGCAGGCAGGTTGAAGTACCTGTGGATTACAGGGGGTTCGAGATCCCTAACGAGTTCGTTGTCGGCTACGGCCTTGACTACAACGATATGTTCAGGAACCTGCCATACATATCAATATTCAAGAAAAGTACCTAGAATAAGGGAGGCTAACAGATGTATGATCTCATGATCGAAACCCGATTCTCTTCCGCCCACCAGCTCAGAGGATATAAAGGGAAGTGTGAAGTGCTGCACGGCCACAACTGGAAGGTCCAGGTATTTGTTACGGCCGAAAAACTTAATGAGATAGACATAGCTATAGACTTTCACGATCTCAAGGCATATACGAACGAGGTCGTCAATCAGCTCGACCATTGTTTTTTGAATGATGTCTTTCCCTTCACCGAAATAAATCCCTCATCCGAGAACATCGCAAAATGGATATTCGATTCATTGAAGAAGAAGGTCGATGACGACAATGTCCAGCTGTCAGCGGTAACAGTATGGGAATCTGAGACAGCATCTGCCACTTATTATGAAGATCTATAACGGTTTAGCGGACAGGATGATCAGATCCGCCCTCGATATGGGTGCGGCCGAGGCAGAGGCCTTTGTTCTTAGCTCGCGCAATCTACTGGTAGAGGTTAAGAAGGACGATATAGAATCGCTAGAGAGCTCAATAGACCATGGCTACTGCATAAGGGTCATCAAGGACGGACGCGAAGGGTTTTCCTTTTCAACTGATCCCAGGGGCATCGAAGAGTGTGTAAACAAGGCGATAGCCGTATCTCAATGGTCAGATGAGGATGAACACCTCGGACTTCCGTCTGACGAGAAGCATAGTGACGTGGACACGTTCGACAATAAGATAGAGGGGCTGGATGAGGATGCCGTGACTGAGATGGCGCTGTCAGTAGAAAGAGCAGCAACCGGGCTGGACAGGCGGATCACCAAAACGCGGAAGACGTCGGTGAGCACATCATACGGAGATATAATAATTAAGAACTCGAAGGGACTCGAAAAGAGGTCATCCTTCTCATCGATAAGTTCTCATATAATGGTAGTTGCCGAGGACAGGAAAGACAGCCAGACCGGATGGGATTACCAGGGATGCAGGTACCTCGCGGACATGGACTTTGAAAGGATAGGCAGGACCGCGGCCAAGAGAGCGCTCCAGTTACTTGGAGCCGAAAAATGCAGTCCGGCAAAGGCTATGGTGATCCTTGACAGTGCCACATCCGTGGAATTCCTGAGCATCCTGGCATCGACCCTTACAGCGGAGTCGGTCCAGAAGGGCAAATCACTTCTTGAAGGAAGGCTCGGTGACAGGATAGCATCTGAAAGAATAGATATAGTTGATGACGGCCTGATAGACAGATACATGGGAAGCAGGCCATTCGATGCAGAAGGGGTCCCGACCAGAAGCAAAGTACCTATAGAAAAGGGGGTCCTCAAGGGCTACCTGCATAATACATATACGGCAAAGAAGGATGGAGTGAGCTCGACCGGAAATGCAGTAAGAAGCGGTTTCAAAAGCATACCATCTGTAGGAATAACAAACCTTTTCATACGGCCTTCAGCCGGATCGTCAGAGCTCCCCCTGACAGAGCTGATCTCCTCGGTCGACGATGGCATCTTTATAACTGAAGCCATGGGCATTCATACCGCAAATCCTATCTCTGGGGACTTTTCTGTCGGCGTAACCGGGATCTGGATAAAGGGAGGCAAGTTAAGCAATCCCGTGAAAGAGGCCGTAATGAGCGGTAATATCCTTGACCTGTACAGAAATGTCGAGGCATGCTCCGATGATCTCAGGTTCTACGGAAAGATCGGCTCGCCGAGCCTCCTGATCAGGGACTTAGACATCAGCGGGTAGGCCCACTTGCAAAGCGCGATGCACCCGGTTTTCATTGAAGATATGTGTATCATAATGTTAGAATTATCAATTCTTTAGACGAGAAGATAAATTCCCTTTGAAACTGTAACCGGAGGATATAATGGATTATTTCCTGACAGAAGATCAGCAGATGATAAAAGAGCTGGCGGCTCAGATAGCCGATGAGAAAGTTGTGCCGGTAAGGGCCGAGCTTGATGAGAAAGAGGAATTTCCATGGGAAATAATGAAGGTCCTTGCACAGTCCGACATGTTCGGCCTCTTCATACCTGAGGAGTATGGCGGTCTGGGGGCTGGCGCCCTTGAGCTTGCTATTGCTGTGGAGGAGCTCAGCAGGGCATGCGTAGGTGTCTCTACGACATATGCGGCCAATGCCCTTGGCACATACCCTCTTTTACTTTTCGGGTCTGATGAACAGAAGAATAAGTACCTTCCTGATATAGCATCAGGGTCTCGCCTGGTAGCTTTCGGGCTCACTGAAGCCAATGCCGGCAGCGATGCCGCGGGTATTCAGACCACCGCTACACTTGATGGTGACGAGTGGGTACTTAACGGCACAAAACAGTGGATAACTAATGGAGGGGAAGCCGAGATATACACAATAATCGCTATGACCGATAAGAGCAAAGGGGCAAGAGGTGCATCCGCGTTCGTGGTCGAAAAAGGAACACCAGGTTTTTCTTTCGGAAAGAAAGAGAAGAAAATGGGCATAAGGGCCTCAATAACGAGCGAACTTGTGTTCGAGGACTGCAGGATACCTAAAGACAATATTATCGGCAAAAAAGGAATGGGGTTCATAGTCGCCATGAAGACCCTTGACCATTCAAGAACGGGTGTAGGTGCCCAGGGTGTAGGCGTCGCTCAGGGTGCACTGGACGAGGCGATCAAATTTGCCAGGGAGAGGGTTCAGTTCGGCAAGCCAATAATAAGTATACAGGCGGTCCAGCACATGCTGGCTGATATGGCAACGGAGGTAGAGGCTGCACGTTCACTTGTCTACTCTGTTGCCCGATACGTGGATAGCGGGGCCAAGGACATCTCAAAGGTATCGGCCATGGCAAAACTTTATGCGACTGATGTTGGCATGAAGGTAACAACTGACGCTGTGCAGGTAATGGGCGGTTCAGGATATATGAGAGAGTACCCTGTCGAAAAAATGATGCGCGATGCAAAGATCCTTCAGATATACGAGGGTACGAATCAGATTCAGAGGAATGTAATAGGCCAGGCGCTGATCAAAGAGGCGGCATCAAAGAAATAGGATAGAATAATCCGGGAAGACACCCCCCGTATCGTGTACCGGAAGCACCTCGGCAGGCCATAAGGACTCGTGTCTCCCACATAATATCAAAGGAGCAGACAGATGAAGATAGTTGTATGTATTAAGCAAGTACCTGATACCTCAGAGGTCAGGATAAATCCTGAGACAAATACTCTTATAAGGGATGGAGTACCGAGCATAATCAATCCCTATGACCTCCACGCCATTGAAGCGGCAGTACGTATCAAGGAGGAAGGATCTGCTAACGTAACAGTTCTGACCATGGGTCCTCCCCAGGCAGAAGATGCCCTGAGAGAGGCTGTGTCGATGGGTGCGGATGAGGCGGTACTGCTTACGGACAGGGCATTTGCCGGTTCGGATACATGGGCAACCGCTTACACTTTAGCAAAGGCCGCAGAGACCATCGGTTTCGATCTCATAATATGCGGCAAACAGGCTATAGATGGTGATACAGCCCAGGTAGGCCCGGAGATGGCAGAGTTCCTTAACATTCCACATGTGGCTTATGTAAAGAACATTGAGAAAATAAATGGCGGGAGTCTGATTGTACACAGGTTGATGGGTGAAGGTCACGACGTAGTAGAAGCATCTCTGCCCGCGCTTCTCACTGTCGTAAGGGAGATCAATGAGCCCCGCCTTCCGTCTCTTAAGGGGAAAATGAGAGCAAAGAAGGTGGAGATAAAGAAGTTAAGCGGCGATGACATAAACGCTGACGGCTCCCTGCTCGGATTGAACGGTTCACCCACCCAGGTCAAGAACATATTCGCGCCCGAGGTCAAGAAAGACAGAAAAATGCTTGAAGGAAGCCCCGATGAACAGATCGAGTCACTGCTAAGCGAGCTTAAGACCCTTAAATGCATATGAGAAATAATTGCGATGCAATAATGGTTATGGAGGATAGTAAATGATCATAAAGGTTGATGTAGATGTATGCACGGGCTGTGAGACCTGTGTTGATTCCTGCCCTCACACCGCTATTGTCATGGAAGGTGACAAGGCTTTCATAAATGAATACTGCCAGGTCTGTCGGATATGCCTGAGCACCTGTCCCGAAGGAGCTATCAAAGAGATAGGAGAGAGCATGCAGAAGAAACAGGATGACTTCACCGCATATAAAGGTGTCCTGATATTTGCTGAACAGCGGGAAGGAAAGGTAACCCAGGTCGCACTGGAGCTTCTGGGCGCGGGAAGAAAGCTTGCAGAAAAGCTTGACTGTTCTCTTTCAGCGGTCCTACTTGGAGCCGATAGAGGAGAAGCCGATGAGCTGATCAAATGGGGTGCCGACACCGTATACATTTCTTCCGGTGATGAACTCAGACATTTTAATGATGAGCCGTATGCTGCAGTCCTTACTTCACTGATCAAGAAGCATAAACCTGAGATAATCCTTGCAGGAGCAACGCCAATAGGCAGGTCCTTTATACCGAGGGTAGCAGCGAGGCTTAGCACAGGACTTACAGCCGACTGCACATCACTTGATATCGATGCAGAAACCAGGGATTTTCTGCAGATAAGACCGGCCTTCGGCGGCAATATAATGGCAACGATCCTTTGCCCTAACAGGCGCCCTCAGATTGCCACTGTCAGACCCAGGGTAATGAAGAAGGGCGAGTTCGATGAAGGACGAACTGGAGAGATAATAGAGGTCGATGCCTCCGGCCTCGATTCCAGGACTAAGGTATTGGAAAGTATTAAAGAGGTATCCGAGGTTGCCGTGAACATTCAGGAAGCAGATGTCATCGTTGCCGGCGGCAGAGGGATGGGAGGCCCTGACGGATTTAAGTTGCTTGAGGAACTTGCAGAGGTACTTGATGGAGCCGTTGGAGCCTCAAGGGCCGCTGTTGACGAAGAATGGATACCGTACAGCCATCAGGTGGGACAGACAGGAAAGACGGTATGCCCGAAGGTATATATAGCCTGCGGGATATCCGGTGCCGTTCAACATCTCGTTGGTATGCAGTCCTCTGACATAATCATTGCTATAAACAAGAACCCGGAAGCGCCGATATTCAATGTAGCATCGTTCGGCATCGTCGGGGATGTCTTTGAGGTTATACCTTTACTTACGAAAAAGATCAGAGAAGCGAAGGGATTATGAGACTGGCGTTTCTCTTTCCGGGCCAGGGATCACAATATGTCGGGATGGGGAAAGCGCTGTACAATGAGTTCGAAAGTGCCCGAGAAACCTACCGGGAAGCATCTGATGCTATCGGATATGACATTTCAAAGATCTGCTTTGAGGGTCCAAAAAAGGAGCTTAACAAGACATTCAGGACTCAACCTTGCCTGTTGACCACGAGCATAGCTGCTCTTAGATGCGCCCAAGAGAAAGGGCTGTCGCCCATCGTTGTTGCCGGCCACAGCCTCGGTGAATATACCGCACTTGTCGCTGCGGGTGTGCTTGACTTCAGCGATGCGGTGAAATTGACCGAATTGAGGGGAAAACTTATGCAGGAGGCGGTCCCCGAAGGACTGGGACTAATGGCAGATCTAATGGGGCTGGACAGGGACACAGTGGATTCGATATGTCTTTCCGTATCTTCGGGGTACGTGGCACCGGCCAACTATAACAGCCTGGGCCAGATAGTAATAGCAGGTGACCGGAAGGCGGTCGAGGAAGCCATTGCAATGGCAAAGGAATCGGGAGCCCGGAGAGCGGTGCCACTCGCGGTAAGCGTGCCTTCTCATTGCACTCTTATGCTTGATGCATCAAATAAGCTCTCCGATATACTTAAGGGAATAGAGTTCGGTGATCCTTCTGTCCCTGTTGTCAACAATGCCGACGCAATGCTGCTTAATACGACGGACAGTATAAGGGTATCCCTTGTAAAGCAGCTGGACAGTCCTTTGCTTTGGGAGGACTCTATCACCGCGATAATTGAATCAGGCATAGATGCATTTGTCGAGATAGGCCCGGGCAAGGTACTGACCGGCCTTTTAAAAAGAATAGACCCCTCAGCCCCTTGCTACAGGATAGAGGACCCGGATACACTTTCTAAGACGCTGGCCAGCCTCCTTTAGTTGACCGGGGACCCTGCCCGATGCTCCTGCAGAGAACAAAATACCATGTATTATGTGGTTTTTATGTAATCCTTTGTAATATAATATTTATTCAATTTTAGCTCATTATAGGAGGTCTCTGATGATCAAGGTATATTACGATAAAGATGCAAATCCTAAGATCCTTAAGAACAAGACTGTCGCTGTTATTGGATACGGCAGTCAGGGTCATGCCCATGCAAATAACCTCAAAGAAAGCGGTATGAACGTAATAATAGGACTCCGAAAGGGAGGAAGCTGGAATAAGGCGAAAAAAGCCGGTTTCGATGTTATGACCGTGGCCGAGGCTACCAAGAAGGCCGACGTCATTATGATATTGCTGCCCGATGAGTTCCAGGCGGATATTTATAACGCCGAGATCGGACCTAACATAAGGAAGGGCACCTATCTTACATTTGCCCATGGCTTCAATATCCACTATGGGCAGATAGTCCCACCCGGGGATGTTAATGTCTTCATGGCCGCGCCAAAGGGCCCCGGTCATCTGGTAAGAAGCGAATATGTTCGCGGCAGCGGTGTGCCTTGCCTTATAGCCGTTCATCAGGACCCCTCAGGGGACACTAAGGACGTTGCACTGGCTTACGCATCGGCTATCGGAGGCGGCAGAGCGGGAATTATAGAGACATCATTTAAAGAAGAAACAGAAACGGACCTTTTCGGTGAGCAGGTAGTACTATGCGGAGGATTGACGTCGCTGATCCAGGCAGGATTTGAGACGCTGGTCGAGGCAGGTTATGCTCCTGAGATGGCTTACTTCGAGTGTCTTCATGAGGTCAAGCTCATAGTGGACCTTCTATATGAGGGCGGCATAAGCAACATGAGATACTCTATCAGCAATACGGCTCAGTTCGGGGACCTGACCAGGGGCCCGAGGGTCATTACGGCGGATACGAAGAAGGAAATGAAGAAGATCCTTGATGAGATCCAGACCGGCGAGTTTGCCAGGGAATGGATCCTCGAGTGCAAGGCTAACAAGGCTGTATTCAACGCTCTTACGAGAAGAGGCGAGGAGCACCCTATCGAAGAGGTTGGAGCCAAACTGCGCGGCATGATGCCGTGGCTGAAGAAGGGCAAGCTCGTTGATAAGGCCAAAGCGTAACAAATCTTGTGAACGGGTCCTGCGGACCGCCTGTCTGCAATATCATGGCCATGCTGCTTTGAGCTGATACACCCGGTCAATAATATTATGTTAAAGATAGCCCCTGAAGGATGGCCTTTTATTATAGGGTCAATGGTGCTGACCGTCGCTGTAATCTTGATCGGTCGCAACTGGACAGTAGTGTTTCCGATAGTTCTGTTGCTCTTCATGCTTTTCTTCTTCCGGGACCCGGAAAGAGAGATACCAGCCGGTGCTGACCTGATCGTATCTCCGGCAGATGGGAGAGTGATTGTCGTAAAGGAAGTTTTTGAGCCTTCACATCTCAAGGCAAGGGCAAAGCAGATAAGTATCTTCATGTCGCCGTTCAATGTACATGTGAACAGGAGCCCTCTCAACGGCAAGGTGGTGGACGTAATACCAAAGAAAGGCCGCTTCAAAGCTGCATATAAAGATGAAGCCGCCAGTTCGAACGAGAACACCGTAATGCTTCTGGAAACCGATCATGGGAAGGTGATGGTAAGGCAGGTAGCGGGTTTCGTTGCAAGAAGGATCGTATGCAGGGTAAGCAAAGGCGATGAACTTCTGAGGGGACAACGGTATGGTATAATTAAGTTTAGCTCGAGGGTCGATGTATTCCTGCCGATCGATGTTGAGGTTGCTGTTTCGCTTGATGACCATATAAAGGCAGGCGAATCGATAATAGCGAGGATAAAGAAATGAGGAAAGGTGTTTACATACTGCCGAACGGACTGACTCTCTGCGGAATGTTCTTTGGGTTCTACTCGATACTTTCGTCATTCAAAGGCTCCTTTACCAGTGCTGCATGGGCTATTGTTATCGCCTCAGTGTTCGACATGCTAGACGGCTGGGTGGCAAGGCTTACTAACAGCACCACTAAGTTCGGTATAGAACTTGACTCATTGTCAGACCTGATTGCTTTTGGAGTTGCACCGGCTGTCATGATCTATAGCTGGTCCCTTAAGCCTTATGGCAGATTAGGATGGGCGGTAAGCTTTTTGTTCGTAGCATGCGGGGCCCTAAGGCTCGCTCGTTTTAATGTACAGATGGGCTCGGACGAAAAGAAATATTTTACCGGACTTCCGATACCTGCAGCAGCAGGGGTACTGGCGACAACGGTCATTTTTCACTTCAGCCAGCTTGGCGGCGTTGCTGAGAGAAGCATAATTATACTTGTCCTGACGTTCATGCTTGGTATTATGATGATAAGCACATTAAGGTTCCATGGATTGAAAGAGGTAAACTTTAAGAAGAGAAAACCGTTCTGGTTTCTGGTGATGATAGTCATTGTTATCATGATAATAATGGCTCATCCGCCGATAGCTCTGTTCTCTTTTGCCATGTTATACCTGACCATAGGGTTAATAGAGAACATTTACTTACTGGCAAAAAGACCGGTTTTCAGAGCGGGGAATTAAAAATATGAGAACTATAAAGATATTTGATACGACATTAAGGGACGGTGAGCAGTCTCCTGGCGCGTCAATGACCGTAGATGAGAAGATACAGGTAGCTAAACAGCTGGCAAAACTGGGGGTAGACATTATCGAGGCCGGATTTGCCATAAGCTCCCCCGGTGATTTTGAGGCCGTTCAAAGGATAGGCGCAGAGATCGAGGGCCCAGTGATCTGCAGCCTTGCACGTGCAAAAGAAGCAGACATCAAGAGCGCTAACGAGGCCCTAAAGGGAGCTATGCGCAAGAGGATACATACATTCCATTCATCCTCTGACATCCACCTTAAATTTCAGTATCGGATCGACCGGGCAGAGGCGCTGAAGAGGTCTATTGAGATGGTCAAGCTCGCTCGTAGTTTTGTCGAGGATGTCGAGTTCTCCCCCATGGATGCAACCAGGACAGAACTTTCATATCTAGCAGAGATGGTCGAAGCTGTGATAGATGCCGGTGCTTCCACAGTGAACATACCGGATACCGTCGGTTATACGACACCCGAAGAGTTCGGAAAGTTCATAAAGGACCTTAGGGGCAAGGTGAGCAATATAGACAAAGCGATAATAGCAGTTCACTGTCACAATGATCTCGGACTGGCTGTCGCGAACTCACTGGCTGCAATTTTAAATGGTGCCGGACAGGTCGAGTGCACTATTAACGGTATCGGTGAGCGTGCAGGGAACTGTTCCATGGAAGAAGTGGTTATGGCACTAAGGACAAGAAAAGACTTCTACCAGGCCGACACAAATATCGTGTCGGAGGAAATAACTCGTTCCAGCAGGCTGATAACGAAGATAACGGGCATACCTGTTCAGCCTAACAAGGCCATAGTAGGAGCGAATGCGTTCGCTCATGAGGCCGGCATCCATCAGGATGGCCTTTTAAAGGAAAAGACGACTTATGAGATAATAAGGCCCGAAAGTGTCGGTCTCATCAGCAATAAGCTCGTGCTCGGGAAGCACTCAGGCAGGCATGCTTTCAAGACCAGGCTTGTGGAGCTCGGGTACAGTGTTACAGAAGAAGAATTGAACAAGGCATTTGAGCGCTTTAAAAAACTTGCTGACCAGAAGAAGGAGATACATGACGAAGACCTTGAGACCCTTATCTCAGATGAGGTTTTAAGGATAGAAGAGGTGTTCAGCCTTATCTCGCTGGAGACAAGGAGCGGGACCGAGATTGAGCCGGAGGCATCTGTTAAGATGCTTGTCACCGGCAAAGAAGAAGCGATCGTATCAAGTGGAGACGGTCCTGTTGATGCTACATATAAAGCGATAGATCAGTTAACCGGCACTAAAAGTAACCTCAAGAAATATGATGTTAAGGGCATCACGGGCGGAACAGATGCACTTGGAGAGGTCACCGTAACTGTTGAAGAGGACGATTTTGTAGTAAGAGGGACCGGATCAGATACCGATATCATAGTTGCTTCAGCCAAGGCATATATACAAGCCTTGAACAAGATAGAGGCACGCAAGGAAAAGAAAAATGACGGAGGATAAGAGATAGAGATGACCATTACCGAGAAGATACTCGCTGCTCATTGCGGAAAAGATGACCTTGGCCCTGGAGAACTTATAAATGCAAGGGTTGATATCGTACTGGCAAATGATATTACAGCTCCTATCTCGATAAAAGAGTTCGGCAAGATCGGGGCTGACGATGTATTTGATAAGGACCGTATTGCCCTTATCCCTGACCATTTCGCGCCGCAGAAGGATATAAAGGCGGCTGAACAATGCAAAATGCTAAGGGATTTCTCAAAGGATCATTCCTTATCGCTTTACTTTGAGGTAGGAAGGATGGGTGTCGAACATGCCTTATTACCCGAACAGGGTATAGTCGTCCCGGGCGACCTTGTAATTGGTGCTGACAGCCATACATGTACATACGGTGCATTAGGTGCATTCTCTACCGGGGTCGGGTCAACGGACGTGGCTGCTGCAATGGCAACAGGAGAGTGCTGGTTCAAGGTCCCCGAATCCATGAAGTTCGTCTACTATGGCAAGCTTAATAAATGGGTCGGAGGAAAGGACCTCATTCTGCACACAATAGGAGATATCGGGGTAGATGGAGCATTATACAGGGCTATGGAGTTCGAGGGTGAGGTCATTGATTCTCTGCCCATGCATGGACGGTTGACGATGTGCAACATGGCTATAGAGGCCGGTGGTAAGAACGGTATCATAAGACCTGATAGTATAACTGAGGAATATGTTAAGGGGAGAGCCAAACGAGAATATAAGTTCTATAGTTCCGATAAGAACGCTAACTATATAGATATACGTGAGTATGACTGTGCGAAGATAAAGCCGACGGTCTCTTGTCCTCACCTTCCCTCAAACACAAGACCGGCCGAGGAGCTCGGGGATATATCGATCGATCAGGTAGTTGTCGGGTCATGCACAAATGGCAGGCTTGAGGACCTCAGAGAAGCGGCTTCCGTTATCAGGGGGCATAAGGTCAACCCGAACATGAGAATGATAGTTATCCCTGCCACACAGGAGATATATATGAACGCCATGAAGGAAGGTCTTATTGAGACGTTTATCGAGGCAGATGCTGCCGTTTCGACACCTACATGCGGTCCTTGCCTTGGCGGGCATATGGGTATCCTTGCTAAAGGGGAAAGGGCAGTTGCGACAACTAACAGGAACTTTGTCGGAAGGATGGGACATCCGGAAAGTGAGGTCTACCTTTCAAGCCCCGCTATAGCTGCTGCAACGGCTGTCAAAGGAAGGATCGCAACCCCCGATGAATTGGGGCAATGATGTCTATCCTCAATAAGCTCAAATCGCTGGACATAAGATTACCAGAAGCACCGGACCCGCTGGGGTCATATGTGCCCTGCGTAAGAACAGGGAACCTGGTCTTTGTCAGCGGCATGTTGCCATTAAAGGATGGCAGGCTTATACATACCGGTAAGGTCGGCAGTGATGTGTCGATCGAAGACGCTCAGGAATCCTGTGAACTGGCGACCATTAATGCTCTCTCGGTCATCAGATCATGCATAGGATCACTTGATGACATAGAGCGATGCATTAAAATTAACGGATTTATTTCATCTGCTGAGGGATTTTTCGAACAGCCATCGGTCCTGAACGCTGCATCTGATCTTCTGTTTAAGATATTCGGTGATAAAGGGAAGCATTCACGTGCTGCTGTCGGAGTATTCTGTCTTCCCCTTAACTCCCCCGTAGAAATAGATTTTGTCTTCGAAGTAAAATAACCCCCGGTTCATTTAATGACTTCTTTGTCATAATAACTTGCTCTTTGTTGTAGAATGTTAGTTAAAACATTGTGCTAAGGCGGTAAATATGTCCAGACCATTAGTAGCGATAGTAGGAAGGCCTAACGTCGGCAAATCAACTCTGTTCAATAAGCTCCTTGGAAGACGAAGAGCGATCATCAGAAATGTCCATGGTGTAACACGTGACAGGAACTACGGAGACCTGACATGGGACGACAGTGATCTGACACTGATAGACACCGGGGGTTTCTTCCCGGGTACCGATGACAACATGTTCTCATCCATAAAAAAACAGGCTCTTTATGCTATCGAAGAAGCCGATATTATCCTCCATCTACTGGATGGCAAGGAAGGTCTTAATCCGCTTGATATAGAGCTCGCCAACGAGATAAGAAAGACCGGCAGCAAGACATTGTGGGTGATAAATAAGATCGACTCGTTCGAAAAGGAATCACGATTATCCGATTTCTACCCCATAGGAGCTGAAGAACTTATCCCTGTTTCTGCAGAGAACGGCTACGGCATCGATGATCTGATGGAAAAGGTCATTTCAATACTGCCGGATTCCCACCCTGCACCTTCGGATGACCTGCCAAAAATTGCCATAGTCGGAAGACCCAATGTCGGCAAATCAACAATAGTAAATACTGTTCTGGGTAAAGAGAGGATGATCGTCTCGCCTCAGGCGGGAACGACCCGCGATTCCATAGACAGTGTTTGCTCATATTACCGGAAAAAATACCTGATAATCGACACGGCCGGGATAAGAAAAAAACCCAGGGTAGACGAACCGATCGAGGAAATGTCTGTTATGAGGGCTATAAAGAGCATAGAGCGTGCTGATGTGGTCATCGCGGTCCTTGATGCTACCTCTGGCGTTGTCGAGCAGGACCAACGGATAATCGGTATAGCCGAAAAGAAGGGCAAAGGGCTCCTTATAGTCTTTAATAAATGGGACCTTGTCGACGACCAGGAAAAGGCATATAAAAGATTGATGAAAGAGGCATCTTCCAAGCTATGGTTCGTCCCATATGCGCCTTTACTTACCACTTCTGCTCTTGTAAAAAAGAGGGTATTCAAGATGTTCCCCATCATCAGGGAGATCATTGCAGAAAAGAATAAAAGGATATCCACTCCGGAACTCAACAGGTTCAAGGAGACGATCGAAAGTTCGATGCCAAATCACAAGGGAAAGAGAGTAAAATTATACTATATTACCCAGGTGGGGATGAATCCTCCCGCATTCGCTTTTTTCGTAAGTGCTACTGCAGGGATAAAGGATCAGCATAAGAAAATGATAGAAAGACTTTTGAGGAACAAATACCCTTATACAGGAACCCCGGTGAGGATCTACATAAGGGGAAGGAAGAAGAAGTAATGCGTTGCTCCAAACTCTTCTATCAAAGCGGCAGGGCATTCATAAAGAACCAGCTCTCGATCCAGGCAGCCTCGTTATCATATTTCACAATAATGTCTATAGTGCCTTTCACTCTTCTTTTGATAACACTTGTTGGACTTTTTCTCGGAGGTAATCCTGCTGTAATAGATTTCATAAAAAACGAGATCTTCGAGGCCTTTCCTGAGGTTACTCACGATATTACGAGTGACATTGCAAAATTAATTACTTATAAAAGCATCGGAATAGTCAGTTTTCTTATATATGCTTACCTTTCTCTCAGACTCATGCGCTCTATCGAGGTCTCATTGAATATGACGCTTGGCCTTAAGGGAAAGAGGAAGATACATCACTCTATACTCATATCGTTCGGTATAATAACGGCTATAATATTTCTGTTCTTTGTCTCATTCAGCATAACTACCATTGCCTCACTCGAAGAATTTCTAAAAAGGTTTATTCCGGCTTATGAGACCGGGGTTATTTTTAACATGTTAATGTTCTTCATACAATTTATACTCGCATGGCTCATTATTACTCTGTTCTATCTCTTCCTTCCAAGGAAAAGGCCGCTATTCAAGTTCTCGTTCAGATCGGCATTTTTTGTCAGCATCATGCTTATGTTCGCAAAACACTTGTTCACATTGTTTATCAGATATGTTTTCATGCTGGGACATATATACGGCCCATTAGCTGCATTCATAATATTTTTTCTCTGGATATACTATTCAAGCTGCATATTTCTTTTTGGCGCACAAATGATAAATGAACTAACACGAGACAAGGAGGCTATATATGAACCATCTTATTGGTAAGATAGTGGAAATCGATGCAAACGATATGATCTATATAGGGAAGCTTGTAGAGATAAATGAAACGGAAACCCATCTCGAGACAGAGATCGGCTGGGTAGTGGTCATGAACGATCAGATAGCTCGTATCAGGGAGCATGATCAAGAATGAAACAGCACGAAAAGATCAATTATATAGAACTGCCGGCAAAGGATATCGAAGCGACCAGAAATTTCTTTACGAAAGTGTTTGACTGGTCCTTTGTTGATTATGGTCCGGATTATACAGCGTTTGCAGATGAAGGGATCGACGGCGGTTTTTTCAGGTCGGATATGTCAGTGTCGACGGCAAAAGGAAGCGTCCTGGTGGTCTTCTACAGCGAAAAGATAGAATTTACTCAGAAAAAGATCGAAGATGCAGGAGGAAAGATCATACGACCAACATTCTCATTCCCAGGCGGGAGAAGGTTCCATTTCGAGGACCCTAATGGGAACGAATATGCAGTCTGGTCAGACAAATAAGAGGATCACATCCTTTACATTATTTACTGATAATATATTGAATAATTCCAGATGCAACAATAGATGCTGTCTCTGCCCTCAGGATGAATCCTGCAAGACCGACGATATGAAATCCGCTATTCCGCAAGATCCCTATTTCATGCTCACTGAATCCACCCTCCGGCCCGATGAACACGACCACCTCTTCTGATGAGCTGATGTCGGTCTCCAAGGAGCTGAGCGTTCCCCCCCCGCCTTCATAGAACACAATTTTCAAAGAGCTTTGGTATCTGTCCGATATCCTGTCCACGGCTTCTTCGAACTTAAGCGGTCCGGAGATCTCTAATACATCCGTTCTTCCGCATTGACGGGATGACTCCTTAGCTATCTTGGTCCATCTTTCCGTTTTTGATGTGCTCCTCACCTGGCTTCTCTCGGTTATTACGGGTATTACTTCCGATACACCCGTTTCAGAGAGTTTCTGGACTAACAGGTCCATCTTCTTTCCCTTTAGAAGTCCCTGTAATATAACTATCTTCTTATAAGGGACTCTGTCGGACCTTAGAGTCTCTATTACTTTCAGGAAAGGAACCTCTTCTAAAAATGACAAAGAACAGATGTATTCTCTGCCTGATCCGTCAAAGACGGTTACACGGTCATTATCGGTGAGCCGCAATACCTTTGTTAAGTAGTGAGAGTTCTGCCTGTCAAGACGGATTATACTTTCGTTCGGTGAGACATCATCAACAAAGAGACGTGTCATTTCTCAGCTTGTGAGAACATATCCTTGAACTTGTCCATAAATCCCTTTGATGTACCGTTCCCGCTTATCTTATCAAGCTCCTTAAGGAGCTTCTTCTGCTCGGCATTTAATTTCTTAGGCACATCAATATATACCTTCACTATCTGTTCTCCCTTGCTCTTCCTGCCAAGTACGGGCATTCCTTTACCCTTTAATCTGAACTGATGCCCTGACTGGGTTCCGGAGGGGACCTTGATCTTCTCCGTCCCGGTAAGTGTGGGAACCTCTATCTCTCCTCCGAGGACAGCTGTAGTATAGCTGACCGGCATGCCGCAAAGGATATCCTTCCCGTCCCTAATAAAGAAAGGGTGCCTCTCTACATTGATAAATATGAACAGATCACCAGGTGGACCGCCATGAGCACCAAGCTCTCCCTCACCCGTCATCCTCAAGCGGTTGCCGGAATCAACACCCGGCGGTATTTTTATCGAAATGGTCCTTTTCTTCTTGGTCCTGCCCTCACCCTTACAATCATCGCATGGGTCAGTTATTATCGTTCCCGCACCGCCGCAGTCCCCACACGTCCTGGCAACACTAAAGAATCCCTGCTGGAAACGGACCTGCCCGGAACCGCTGCATGTCTGACAGGTTACAGGCCCTTTACCGGGCTTAGCCCCGCTTCCTCCACATATAGTGCACTCTTCCCATCTGGGAATCTCTATTTCCCTTTCAACTCCGGTAGCAGCCTCGAAAAGTGAGATGTCTATGTCGTATCTCAGGTCCGATCCCCGTGAGGCTCTTGTCCTCTGCCTGCCGCCAAACCCACCGAAGATGTCCCCGAAGAACTCTTCAAAGACCTCTCCGAAACCTCCAAACCCGCTAAATCCGGCACCCATTCCATCGGTCGAGCCGAAGCGGTCGTAGTGGGCACGCTTCTGAGGATCAGAAAGACAGGAGTATGCTTCGTTGATCTCCTTGAACTTTTCCTCTGCAGCCTTATCACCCTGGTTCCTGTCTGGATGATGCTTGAGCGCAAGCTGCCTGTATGCCTTCTTTATCTCTTCATCAGACGCATTGCGCTCAACACCCAGGATATTGTAATAATCACTCAATTAACTGATATCCCTTCTATCACTCACCCGAATCCTTGTCCACATCCTCGAACTCGGCTTCGACAACATCTTCATCTTCACCTGTCGCTCCTTCAGAGGCACTACCGGGCTCAGCCCCGGCACCTGCAGCCTCCTGCTGCGCGGCCTGCTGCTGATAGATCTGTTCGGCAAGCTTATGAGATGCTGTTGCAAGCTCGTTTATCGCGCTCTTGAGCTGATCAGCATCAGTAGCACTATCCTTTAGGTTCTTACATTTCTCAAGAGCTTCCTGAATCTTGGTCTTTTCCTCTGCTGTTATCTTGTCCCCGTATTCGGTTAAGGACTTCTCAACCGTGTAAACGAGGGTATCAGCTTCGTTCTTGGCATCTGCGAGGGTCCTTGTCTTCTTGTCATCCTCAGCATGCTCACCAGCCTCTTTAACCATTCTCTCAACCTCTTCCTCAGAAAGACCACTGGATGCTGTTATCCTTATAGACTGCTCCTTACCTGTGCCCAGGTCCTTGGCCGACACATGAAGAATACCGTTAGCATCTATGTCAAAGGCAACATCGATCTGCGGTACGCCTCTGGGGGCCGGGGGTATCCCGACAAGTTCGAACACCCCTAGCAGCTTATTGTCAGCTGCCATCTCACGCTCGCCCTGATGGATCTTGATAGTAACTGCAGGCTGATTGTCAGAGGCGGTCGAGAATATCTGGTTCTTCTTAGTAGGTATTGTGGTGTTCCTCTCTATGATCTTTGTGAAAACACCACCAAGTGTCTCGATCCCAAGTGAGAGCGGAGTGACATCGAGAAGCAGAACTTCCTTCACATCTCCCTTAAGAACCGCGGCCTGTATAGCAGCTCCTACAGAAACTACCTCATCGGGGTTGACCGTTTTATTGGGTTCCTTGCCGAAATAGCTCGATACAATATTCGACACCTTTGGGGTCCTTGTCTGACCGCCGACCATCAGCACCTCATCAATCTCAGATGTGCTGATACCTGCATCGCTTATCGCCTTCTTGCAAGGCTCGGTCGTCCTCTGGACAAGGTCATCCGTCAACTGCTCGAACTTTGACCTTGCAAGCTTAACCAGAAGGTGTTTAGGGCCTGTAGCATCTGCGGTGACGAACGGCAGATTGATCTCGGTCTCGGCGGCTGTCGACAGTTCTATCTTTGCCCTTTCGGCAGCCTCCTTAAGCCTCTGGAGAGCCATCCTGTCCTGCTTAAGGTCTATGCCCTGCTCTTTCTTGAACTCGTCCACAAGCCAGTCCATGATCCTCAGGTCAAAGTCATCACCACCAAGATATGTATCGCCATTGGTCGACTTGACCTCGATGATACCTTCACCGATCTCGAGTACGGAGATGTCGAATGTTCCACCTCCAAGGTCATAGACCGCTACTTTCTCGTCCTTTTTCTTATCTATGCCGTAAGCAAGTGAAGCAGCTGTGGGCTCGTTGATTATCCTCAGAACATTGAGGCCAGCTATCTTTCCGGCGTCCTTTGTTGCCTGCCTCTGGCTGTCATCGAAATATGCAGGAACGGTTATAACAGCGTCAGTAACCGCTTCACCAAGGTAATCCTCGGCCGCCTGCTTGAGCTTTTGCAGTATCATTGCCGATATTTCCGGCGGGGAATACCTTTTTCCCCTTACCTCAACATGCGCATCGCCATTATCCGCCTTAACTATCTTATACGGTAATTTTTTTATCGCGTCCTGCACCTGATCAGAGTCGAACTTCCTGCCCATCAGCCTCTTAACTGAGAATATCGTGTTCTCAGGGTTCGTTACCGCCTGCCTCTTTGCGATCTGACCGACAAGTCTCTCACCCTTCTCCGAAAAAGCGACTATCGACGGTGTCGTTCTGTTACCTTCCTGGTTAGGTATGACAACTTCCTCTCCAGCCTGCACGACCGCAACAACGGAGTTCGTTGTCCCCAGGTCAATTCCAATAGCTTTACCCATTTTCTTCTTCCTCCTTTATTTCCTGATTATTATTTTGATCTTTTTCCTCTGTCCCTTTACTTGCAGCCTTTGAAACGGCCACAAGCGAAGGCCTGAGCAGTTTATCCTCAAATGAATATCCTTTTCTATATTCTTCTACAACTATTCCCTCTTCTACATCATCGCGCTCCACCTGGTTCATCGCCTCATGAAAAGCAGGGTCAAAAGGCTTTCCAATGGCCTCTATGAGCTCAAGTCCGTTGCGGTTAAGCACTTTCCTGAACTCCCTAAGTGTCATTTCGATCCCTTCCTTGAGACTTTCAGGCGACGTTTCATCTTCGGCATGGCCTAATGCCATCTCAAGAGTATCTATCACTGTAAGAAGTTCTTGCAGCATCGCTTCCGTACCGAACTTCTGAATGTCCTCCTTTTCCTTTACCACCCTTTTCCTGTAATTCTCGAACTCGGCATACAATCTCATGTATTTATCGTTCAGTTCGGCAAGCTCTGCCTTTAGCTTTTTAGATCCTTCATTAACTTCCTCCTCTTCGATCTCTATCTCATCAGCTAGCTCCTGAAGAGCTTCGACGTCACTTTCCGAATCTATCTCTATTCTCATCTCATCCTTGTTCTCTTCACTCAAAAGCAGTCCTCCTTATATATAAATTATCAGTTATTTATCCGAAGATCGCCCTAGGAACTGTTACCACCAAGCATCCTGTCAAGACACCTGGCTGCAGCATCTACCAGTACAATGGCATTTTGGTAGTTCATTCTTGTAGGGCCTATGATACCAAGCACGCCCACGGGCCTGTTGCTCTCACGATATGTCGTAGCCACCATACTCATGTTAGAAAGGCCCTCGATACGGTTTTCAGAACCAATAATGACCTGGACCCCGTCATTGTCAACAATCTTATCCAGTAATTTTACTATGGTATGCTTATCCTCTATTGCCTCGGACAGGATCTTGATCTTATCTATGTCAGAAAAATCCGGTAGATTTACGACTTCTTTGAAACCTGTTATCAGAACATCATCACCTGCATTATCTGATCCTTCACCAAAAATGGCCAGGGTCCTTTCTATCAGTGCATCGAACTCGCTCTTCTGCTCTTTCATCTCCCTGACGAGACTACTTCTTATCTCTTTTATGTTCTTACCGGTAAAACGCTCGCTCAGGTATGACGAGATCCTGCCAAGATCGCGCTGCTCAAGAGAGAGCTCATTGGGGATGATCTTATGCTTTATCGTTCCTTCATTGGTAAAGAGCATTACGACTATCCTATCGTCCTTATAGTTCATCATCTCTATCTTATGCAGTGTCGAGTTCTCCGTTCGAGGCAGTGATGCTACACCTAGGTAATGCGAGAAACTGGATATTAATCTTGTGGCTTCCTGCAGTATATCGTCGACATCTCCACCTGCGGTAAGAAGTCTGTTGGTCATCTGTTCTGACATCCTTGCCATGTTCTCCTCAGGCGGAGCAAGTATGTTCTCAACATAAAATCTGTATCCCATATCGGTAGGGACCCTTCCAGCTGACGTGTGCGGCTGAGTAAGAAATCCCAGGTCCTCCAGGTCTGCCATTATGTTCCTGATGGTAGCCGGTGAGAGGCCGAACTCGTATTTCTTGGTCACATACCTCGAACCAACGGGGTCCGGAGAGTCTATATAGCTCTCTACTACGGCCCAAAGAACCCTCTGACTTCTGCTATCAAGCATTATTAGCACTCCTCCTGTTAGAGTGCTAATAATCTAACAATAATATATATATATTGTCAAGAAAGTGCTTTTTGGCCCCTACCACCCAAGTTTTCTGGCCATCAGTTTTGAGTAGAGCCCCCTGGGCAGGAAAGAAATACCGTGGATCTCGTCAGAATAATATTTCGCATCAATTGCATGATCGTTCCTGATCTCCCTCGGATCAAGCTTCTTAGAGGCTATCGAAAAAGCCCACCAGTTACCCGCATATGTGGCTATCGGAGCTGTATAAAGGTCCACTATCGGAAATACCATCTTCATGGTCTCCTGTATCTCCACCACCATATCCTTATGAAAATGAAGAGATTCAGAGAGAGTTACGAACAGTCCATCTCCGGAGAGGGCATCATGAGCGGACCTGAAGAAATCTACCGTAAAAAGGCTCTTGGCAAACCCTATAATATCCGTTGAGTCCACTATTATTACATCAATGTCTCCCGGCCTGTTCTTGATGAACTCAGCTCCGTCCATATTATGGACCTCCACCTTGGGATTATCGACCTCTTCGGCTATAGAAGGAAAGAACTTCCTTGATACATCAATTACACGCTCGTCTATCTCAATGAAATAAACCTTTTCTACCCCTTCATGTTTAACCACCTCTCTGACGGCCCCACCGTCGCCCCCGCCTATTACGACAACCCTCTTCGGGGAGGGGTGGGCATGCATGGCAACATGAGTAAGCATCTCGTGGTAGAAGAACTCATCCCTTTCCGTCATCTGAACTACACCATCAAGTATTAGCATCTTCCCAAAATAGCTGTTAGACACCACCATGATCTCCTGGAACTCTGACCTTTCCTTGTGCAGGATATCATCGATCTCGTAAACATACTGGATCGGGGAATATGGGTCTTTCTCGAAAAAACGGATCATGTCTCCTCCTTTATTATCTCTTATAACATTATTGTCCTTGGTATAGAAAATCCATTGAACTCTGATGCGTAAGATACTGTATATGCACCGCAGGAAAGGATCAACATGGTATCACCTACATGCGGCTCCGGCAGTTCCACATCCCTGTCCATAACATCAAAACTGTCACAACTCGGCCCCGCTATTGTCCAGGATTTATGTTCTCCTCTTCCGTCACAGAAATAGCTATACTTTATGCCACCGAGACTTTCCATCAATCCGTTGAAAACACCGACGTCAAGATAAAGCCAGTTCTCATCCCCCCTAACTGCTTTTCCGATCACGCTGGCAACCAGTATCCCGGAATCCCCTACAACAGACCTGCCCGGTTCGATATGGACCTCGATGTCAGACCCGAACCTTGTCTGGACCGACCGGTCTATCTGCGCCTCGATATCACTTATGTCCATTACATCTTTTGTATACTTTATAGGATAACCACCTCCTATATTGACGAACTTCAGCTCTATCCCCTTTTCTCTTGCGGCATCCCACAGCTGTACTGACTTATCCAGTGCCATGTCCCAGTTGTACACATTATGACACTGGGATCCTACATGGAAGGTCAGACCTTCCGGCCTAAGCCCCGCGTCACCCGCTCTCTCAAGAAGGTGCAAAGCATCGTCGATCTCGACTCCGTATTTTTTGCTTAAAGGCCATTCACTGCCTTCATTTGGAACATTAAGTCTCACATACACAATACTTCCGGGTGCGTGAAGTGATAACTTCTCAACCTCCTGCAAAGAATCGAAGGCATAACGGCTTACGCCGTACGAAACCGCTTCATTAAGGAACTTAAGACTTTTAACAGGATTACTGGTAATTATCCTTTCACCTTTAACTCCAAGTGAAGACAATATCGCAAGTTCTCCTTCAGAAGCTATCTCGAAATCTACACCGAGCTCGTTAAGGAAGCTCACTACTGAGATATCAGGGTTAGCCTTAACGGCATAAAACACCCTTGAGTTGGAAATGCCGGAACCGATCTGAGATACCTTGTCCCTTATAACATCCCTATCTATTATCAGGTACGGGGTGCGCTCGTCCGGAGATGCAACAGACCTGAGAACCTTGTCCCATGTTGCAGGATTGATGTTCTCAGGGACTGATAGGTTGTCCCTGTGGTGATCTTCCATCAACTTCCCGGGGTCTTGGCCGAGAGGAACTTCTTTGCAGCAGCCCTTACGGCCTGCGAGATGTTCTTGTTCTTTTCAAGCATGGCCAGGTCCTTCTTCTTGACGTTCTTAACAAAAGGCATTGCCACTCCAGGCGGGGTTTTCGGATTAGTGACCAGTCCAAGCATTATAGAGTAGTTCTTCATCCATTCTTTCTTCTTTGCTATCATCCTCAGCACATCCTCAGGGACCTGACGGTTCCTTGAGATCAGGTCTACCTCGGAATCTGTCATCTTCGGGTTTTCCATCACCTTCTTTACTACTTCCTTTGAAGTGTCCTTCAGCAGAATGCTTCTGACCTCCTTACCACCCTTCATGGCAAGCTGCACCTTCTCACCGGTCGACAACTTCGCTATCTTCGTAAGGAGGTTCTCAGATTTCATCAACCGTGCTTCCTGCTCCTGCTCTTCCTCTTTCTTCTCGCGTACCTGCCTCTCCTCTTTCGGCTCCTCCGTTTCAGCCTTCTTCGGCGCCGGCCGTCCTTCTCCCTGCTTCTTCATCGGCAGCTGAAGGACAGGCGCTATCTCATCAAGAAGCACCTGAGGAGTTTCATAATGGTCATATAGCAGCTTCAGGACCTCTGGCCTTGCTATGTTCGCCCTGTATATATCATTAAACAGCGACTCGTCAGCCGATTCATCGCATAGAACCTCAAGCACTCCGATCGAGGCTGTCGACAGGTCAAATCCTATTAGAAGTTGTTCATCTGACATTTACTCCTCCTCTGACATATAAGAAATACTCAATATTACCTTTCTGGCCTTTCACAGGTGATTCGAAAGGCGGAAAGACCTCAGCTCCATTGTTCCTGAAATCGCTCGCTACTTTTTCAACCGCATTGATCCTCTTATCGGGGTCCCTTACGATCCCACCCTTTCCGACCTCACCTTTTCCGACCTCGAACTGCGGTTTTACCAGGACCAACATCTCACCACCCTTACAAAGGAACTCAAAGGCCTTTGGAAACACCTTAGTGACCGATATGAATGATACATCAATCGTTATTAGATCAACGCAACCCTGCACTACACCTCTTTCAATATACCTGAAATTCGTTCTTTCTACCAGTATTACCCTGTTATCCTCCCGCAACCTGGAGTCTATTAATCCGTACCCGACATCCACAGCATACACTACGGATGCGCCTGCCTGAAGCAGGCAGTCCGTGAATCCCCCGGTAGATGCACCAACATCCATTGCCACCTTGTCCCTTACATTTAAACCAAAGTGGTCTATTGCTGCTGACAATTTAAGACCTCCTCTGCTCACATAGGGTATCCCTTGCGCTACTATCTATATCTCGGCCTCTTCAGACACCATTTGCCCTGCCTTGGATATGACGCTCCCATCTACCTTTACCTCTCCCGCCATTATATGCCCGGCAGCTTTTTGACGGGACATAACAAGTCCACGCTCAACGAGAGTAACATCCAGACGCCGTTTCATTCCGGTTTACTCCCTGATCCTCTCAGCCCACTCATTGGCCCTGGCAATAACCTCCTCACCTGATACCAGGACTGGCTGCCCGTTGTCTATCACCGGGATACCGTCAACCATGACATATTGTATGTCTGAGGCTTTCGCGGAATACACAAGGTGGGAATATACATCATACATGGGTGTCATATGCGGCTTGTTAATATCCACTACAATAAGGTCGGCCCTGAAGCCTGCCTTTATCCTTCCAAGACTGTCCTGCATGCCAAGGGCATCTGCAGCATGTGCGGTAGCCATCATCACAGACCTTCTCGCATCTATTACTGTGGGATCGCCCGAAAGAAGCTTATGAAGCTTGGATGCCGTCTGCATCTCTCCTAATACATCCAGGTCATTGTTACTGGCTGCGCCATCCGTGCCCAAAGTTACGTTAACTCCCCTCTCTATCATCTTTGCAACTCTTGCACTGCCGGAAGCAAGCTTCATATTGCTTTCGGGACAGTGGGAAACACTTGCACCCCTTTCGGCGAATAGATCGATCTCTTTATCATCCAGCCACACACAATGGGCAGCTATCATTCTCCTGTTCAGAGCCCCGGCAGAATCAATGTACTCAGCAGGCCTCATTTTATACCTGCTAATTATCTCATTGACCTCCCACTCGGTCTCCGATAGATGTGTATGGATAGGTATCCCATATTTCTCTGATATATCGACCGCCCTCCTGTACGTATCCGGCCCGCAAGTATACGGAGCATGAGGTGCTATGCATGGTGTTATAATATTGTCATCTTCATATCTCTTGATGAATACTTCGGCCTTCTCAAAGTATTCGTCTGTGTTCTGAGCGGCCACAGACGGGAAATCCAGGATCCCCACCCCGAGGACCGCCCTCATTCCTATCTTCTTTACGCTCTCTGCAGACGCATCTCCGAAGAAATACATGTCAAGGAACGTAGTGACTCCTGCCTGGAGCATCTCAAGACATGCAAGCTCTGTCGCATCCCTGACAAAATCGTTACCAAGCCACTTTCCTTCAGCAGGCCAAATATGTTCCTCGAGCCATGTTTTGAGGGGAAGGTCATCGGCCATGCCCCTGAAGTACACCATCGCAGCATGAGTGTGCGTATTGATGAGGCCGGGCATTATTATGGACTTACCATGATCTATTACCGCGTCAGACGAGTATTCACTTAAAATTGCCTCTGCTTTTCCTACACCACCGATCTTATTTCCGACTATAGCTACAGCACCGTTGACTATATGTCCATCATCATTGCCGGACATGGTCAATATGTTTTCGGCCTTAATTATAATATCCGCCTTTTTCATGACATTTATACTAACAGAACTGCATTGAGGTTATAAACCAAAGTGTTCAATATGAATGAAGATATGAACGGGGATAATTGGCATGGGTAGAGGCTATCCCGGAAGATTTCTCTTTACCGCTTCGGCAAGGTCCGTAATATTTATCGGCTTTGCCAGCATTTCGGATATCCCGGCCTCGGCTATCCTATCATTATCGATTCCTAGCGGATATCCGCTCATTGCGATTATTCTGACATTAGGATACTTCTCCCTAAGCCTTTTACCCAGCTCAAAACCGCTCATCCCCGGCATGACGATATCAGTTATAATGAGCTTGACCCTCTCGTCATTGTCATTGAACATCCTTATGGCGTCCTCACCGCTCGGTGCAGCAAGGAACTTATAACCGAGCTGCACAAGTGTCATCCCGA
The DNA here is from genome assembly GCA_020351835.1 of Nitrospirota bacterium. GTDB lineage: Bacteria > Nitrospirota > Thermodesulfovibrionia > Thermodesulfovibrionales > BMS3Bbin05 > BMS3Bbin05. The sequence continues at coordinate 1,512,363 of CP070669.1, read as the reverse complement.
TCAGTCCACGAACCTCGTTATCATCTTCCACCACCAGGATCGTCTCACCTTTTCCTTCGGGCGCGGTTCCGATCGATCTATCTGCGGCCTGAGCTCTGTCAAAATGTGCAGCCGGAAGATAAATGGTGAACTCCGTACCCTTTCCCGGTGTCGAGCTTACATTTATTGCACCGTTATGCTGTTTAACTATCCCGTATACCTGCGAAAGTCCCAGTCCTGTACCCTTGCCCTGTTCCTTTGTCGTAAAGAATGGCTCAAAAATATGCTGTATCATAGACTGCTCTATACCGACACCTGTGTCAGAGATATCCAGTTCTACCCATTCACCCGGAACAAGGTCCGGATGAGGAACCCTATCTCCCTCATTAACCTCTATATGCGAGAGGCGGATGGTCATCTCCCCGCCATCAGGCATGGAGTCCCTGGCATTCAGAGTAAGATTAGCAAGTACCTGCTGGACCTTCGTCGGGTCTGCCTCAACAAAGTGATCTCCCTCGTCATGGTCCAGTCTTATCTCGATGTTCTCCGGCAGGGTCCTCTCAATGAACTTAATGAACTCCTTGATAAAAGGTTCCATGTCGAATGTGGTCATCGAGCTCAATGACCTCCTGCTGAAATCAAGTATCTGTTTTATGAGCATTGCACCCCGCTGCCCGTTCTGGAGAATGGAGCTTACCTTTTTAAGCTGCTTTTCATTAAGGGATTCGTCCATTGCCAATAGCTCAGAATACCCAATAATGCCGGTCAGTATATTATTGAAATCATGGGCTATACCCGCAGCCAGCTGACCTATCGCAGCTATCCTTCCCTGTGACTGGATCTTCTCTTCTACCATGCGGTCCCTTGTTATCTCCCTTATCACATAAACGGTCCCGTCCGAAGGATCATTCATATTGATGTAGTTACCTCCGATCTCGAACAGCCGATCCGTCTCCCCCTGAAATGAAATTTCATGGCGACGGTAATCGGGAGGAGATATGATCAGATCATATATCGGAAGACCTTTTATATCCTTAATGATGTCACCTGTACCCACATCAGCCAATATCCTTAAAAGCACAGATGCTACCGGGTTTGTTACCTCTATCCTTCCGTCCTTATCAAGAAGGAATATCCCCTCCGGCACCTGCTCTATTATTGATTCAAGTTTAGATGCAAGGGTCTTTAATGCATCCTGCGCCCTTTTTCTGTCCTTTATCTCCATGCCAAGCTGGGCGTTTGCCTCCACAAGTTTCTCAGTCCTCTTACTGACCCTGTGCTCAAGGGTCCTGTTTATCTCAGAGACCTTCTCAATAAGCTCAATGTTCTCTAAACGGTTCCTTACAATTCCGGTAATGCGTTCAAGAAGTGGCCTCAGATTGTCCAGATATTCCCGCTTGCCATCATAAATGGCGAACATGAACATACCCTTTATCTCCTTGCTTATACTGACCGGGAGGATTATATATGCGCCAGGCCGATCCCCATCAATGACATCAGGCATATAATCCGGGATCATGTCATCCCTTTCGATATCCACTACAAGATGGCGCCCTTCAATATTTGATATCATCTGCTCATCTATAGGAAACCTCATGCCTTTAAGGCTCTCTTTCAGACCGAGACCGTAATCGTCAACCACTTCCATAGTGCTCTCTCCGATAGAAAGATATGATCCGTACCCGATGTCCTTCAGTGAAGAAACGGATTCTATCGTCACACTTATGACGCCTCCAAAAGTTCGCTCCTCTTCTATCTTCTCCGAAACACCTCCTAGCAGATATATATCTTCCGCTTTATCGGTGAGCAACTCGTTCTCTTCACGAAGAGAGGCTATTTCCTTGCGGAGCCTTGCAAGTTCAACTCTCAGTTCATCAGACATATTCCAGTTCTTGGTCCTCAGCACATACCATCGGTAAAAAACCGATTAAAAAATTAATAATTGTTCATCTTACGAACTAGTTGCTATCCAGGAACCTTAATATCCGTTCAGATAAAAGCTCAGGCTCATCCTCCTGGATGAAATGTCCCCCCGTAGGAACGACCTCTATCTCAGATCCCCTGATCATCTTGTGCAGGAAGTCAGAGATCTCCGGCCCCAGATACGGGTCTGCATCCCCCCTTATTATGAGCACGGGCAGCTCCAGGCCTCTTATCTTTTCCTCCCTGGACGTCAAAAGTCTGTTATCTATGCATTTTGCGAGCAGCAGAAATCCGGCCCTCCCCTCCCTTGTCCTGAGTGGTCTCATGTACAGGTCCAGAAGCTCATCATCTACCCTGTCCTTATGATAAATGCCCCTTCGGATAAGAGCTTTCATTATACCCAGGTCAAGAACTGCCATAGCTAACTGCCTCAATATCGGTATACGCATCGATATTATCGGCTGGACAGGCCAAAAATCATGTGCCACTGAATTGATAAGTACCAGGTCAGATACCCTTTGCGGATGGTCGACCACCATTATCTGGCCTATACCGCCGCCGATATCATGCGTAACAAGATGGACCCTGTCCAGCCCTATTGCATCCATGAGCTTGACAAGCATGTCGGCCTGTGCCTTGATAGAATAATCAACACCCGTCGGCTTATCTGAATCTCCGCATCCGAGAAGATCTACCGCTATTACATCATACCGGGGTTCAAGCAGAGGTATTATCCGTCGCCAGATGAACGAATAGGTAGTTATCCCATGAACAAGCATTAAGGGTTCACCCGAACCGACTCTGTGATAGGCTATCCTGCGTCCGTCTATTTCCTGGAACTGAGGATTTTCGAAATCGAACATACCGTCATTCCCCCTCTTGACTGATTATATCCCAAATAACCACTTATGAATAGAGGGAGCCGTACGGTAAGGTTTTCAGGTAAGGTCTATGAGGTGTTCAGCTATTTGAACAGCGTTCAGGGCAGCACCCTTTCTAAGATTGTCAGCAACTATCCACATATTGATACCATTATCGACCGAATCATCTTCACGTATCCTGCCTACATATATATCGTCCCTGCCCGATGCGTCAATAGCCATAGGATATACGTCCCTTTCGGGTGCATCAAAGACCGTAACACCGGCACATGAGGAAAGCAGTGCTCGTACCTCGTTGGCGGATATTCTGCTCTTTGTCTCGATATTTACGCTCTCGGAGTGACACATGAATACAGGCACTCTCACGGCCGTGGCGGTTATCCCGATACTGTCGTCTCCCAGTATCCTCTTCGTTTCGTTCACCATTTTCATCTCTTCTTTTGTATATCCACTCTCGAGGAACTCGTCTATATGCGGAAGACAGTTAAAGGCTATCTGATGAGGATATACGCCGGCGTTTACGTCCCTCAGGTTCAGCAGGTCAGTGACCTGTTCAGAGAGCTCATTTACGCCTTTCTGGCCGGAGCCTGAAACCGACTGATAGGTAGATACTACGATCCGCTCTATTCCAACCTCATCATATATAGCTTTAAGAGGAACTACCATCTGGATCGTTGAACAGTTAGGATTGGATATTATCCCTTTATGTTTGAGGATCTCCTCGTAATTGACCTCCGGGACTATAAGAGGCACTTCCGGGTCCATTCTCCACGCAGATGAGTTATCAATTACGACGCATCCGTTGCTGGCGGCAACCGGTGCCCATTGTCTCGAACTGTCTGAGCCGGCAGAGAACAGGGCGATATCAACTTCATTAAACGCACTCTCTGTCAGACCATTTACGGGGATCTCACTTCCTTTATAATCTATCTTTTTACCGATGGAGCGTTCAGATGCATATGCTTTGAGCTCGCTGACGGGAAAATCCCTCTCATCAAGGATGCTGACCATCTCATTACCTACAGCACCTGTTGCTCCGACCACAGCTACTGTGTACATATCCTTCTTCTTAAACATCAGTAATGCTTCCGTTCACGCCTCGATGAGTATGCGCAGCATTCTTCTAAGAGGCTCAGCAGCTCCCCATAAAAGCTGGTCACCGCAAGTAAAGGCGTTCAAGTACTGAGGTCCCATGTTCATCTTCCTTAACCGTCCCACAGGCACTGACAGCGTCCCGGTTACAGCGGCCGGGCTGAGCTCTTTCATGGTCACATCACGATCATTAGGTACAACCTTGACCCACTCGTTATGTCCGCTTATGATCCTTTTAATCTCATCTATCGGTATATCCCTTTTCAGTTTTATCGTCAGTCCCTGGCTATGGCAGCGCATTGCTCCTATCCTCACGCAGGTGCCATCGATCGGGATAGGGTCCGACTGGCGGCCAAGGATCTTGTTCGTCTCGGCCTGCCCTTTCCATTCTTCCTTGCTCTGGCCGTTCTCAAGTTGCCTGTCTATCCATGGTATTAGTGAGCCGGCGAGAGGGACCCCGAAGTACTCCTTTGGATACTCATCCGAGCGTATATGATCAGCTACCACATTGTCTATCTCAAGTATCGCCCTTGCCGGGTCATCAAGAAGCTGCCTGACACTTTCGTGGATAGTTCCCATCTGCCTGACAAGCTCTCTCATATTGTTTGCCCCTGCTCCTGACGCAGCCTGATATGTCATGGCGCTTATCCACTCTATCAATCCTTGCTCGAACAATCCTCCAAGGGCCATAAGCATCAATGACACTGTACAATTACCGCCAATATAATTCTTTATTCCTCTCGACAGACCGTCTTTGATAACTTTATTGTTCACAGGATCAAGTATGACTATGGAGTCATCTTCCATCCTGAGCGTGGATGCTGCGTCTATCCAGTAGCCATCCCATCCACCCGATCTAAGTCCAGGGTAGACCTCGCTGGTATAAGAACCTCCCTGGCAGGAAACGATAACATCCATCCGCTTAAGTTCGTCAATATCCATTGCGTCCTTAAGGACGTTAGACCCTTTCCCGATATCCGGACCATCACCACCAACATTTGATGTCGTAAAGAACACCGGCTCTATACCGTCAAAATCATTTTCGTCACGCATGCGCCCCATAAGAACAGAACCGACCATGCCTCGCCATCCAATAAAACCAACTCTCATCTCTATATATTTCCTTTCATTATGTTGTTCTATATCCTGCTAACCAGGTCCGCAACCAGGTCACCTGCCTCTGATGTTGATAACCCCATCTTACCTGCCTGAAGGCTCTTTATATGCTTACCGGTCACCTCCATAACGGCCTGCTCGACCTTCTTACCTGCCTCGGTCTCCCCGAGATGCTCGAGCATCATACCCCCGGCACATATAGCCGCGAGCGGGTTAATGATGTTCTGGCCTGTATACTTAGGGGCTGAACCGCCTATAGGTTCGAACATACTAACGCCTTCAGGATTGATGTTACCTCCGGCTGCAATACCCATCCCTCCCTGAATCATGGCACCGATATCTGTAATGATATCACCGAACATGTTGTCAGTGACTATAACATCGAACCACTCAGGGTTCTTCACGAACCACATAGTAATAGCATCCACATGGGCATAGTCCACCTTGATCTCAGGGTACTCCTTTGCAACCTCATAGAATGTCCTCTCCCAGAGGTCAAACGCATAAGTAAGTACGTTGGTCTTTCCGCACAGAGTTAACTTAAGCTCCTTCTTCCTTTTTTTGCAGTACTCAAAAGCATACCTAATGCACCTCTCTACACCCTTCCTCGTATTGATAGATTCCTGAACGGCAACCTCATCAGGAGTTCCTTTCTTAAGGAAACCTCCGGCACCGGCATATAATCCTTCTGTGTTCTCTCTAACTACAACAAAATCAATATCCTCAGGGGTCTTATCCTTTAAAGGGCACTCTACGCCTGGATAAAGCTTGACCGGCCTGAGATTGATATACTGGTCGAGTTCGAACCTCAACCTCAGTAATATCCCTTTCTCAAGTATGCCCGGCTTTACATCAGGGTGACCTATTGCACCGAGGAATATCGAATCATACTTCTTTAGCTCATCAATTGCCCCTTCAGGCAATATCTCTCCGGTCTTTATGTACCTATCGCCACCAAAATCGAACTCATTGTATTCAAGCTTAAAGCCGAACCTCTCGGAGGCCTTATTAATGACCTTTACGCCCTCAGATACGACCTCAGGCCCTGTACCGTCACCCGGTATAAGAGCTATTTTGTATGATCTCGACATCAATACACCTCCATTTCCTTGTAAATAAAGAAATATATAATATCACATTCCTTCATTTAGATAACAGATACTATTACCATTAATAAAATGTATTTGATATAATCAGAGATCATGGAAGATCTGAAGTCATCCGAGACATGGAGAGTGTTCAGGATACAGTCCGAACTCGTAGAAGGTTTTGAGACCTTACATGACCTGGGTCCTGCAGTATCTATATTCGGAAGTGCCAGGCTTGACCCTCACTCTAAGTACTATAAGCTTGCTGTAGAACTCGCAACCAGGCTTTCTAATGCAGGATTTTCGATAATAACCGGCGGCGGACCGGGGATAATGGAGGGAGCAAATAAGGGCGCATCCAAAGGCAAGGGGAGATCTGTCGGACTTAATATCGAACTGCCTTTGGAACAGCATCCTAACAAATATCAGGACATCGACCTTTCTTTCCGGTATTTCTTCATAAGGAAGCTGATGTTCGTAAAGTATTCAATAGCATTTGTTATCTTCCCTGGTGGTTTCGGAACAATGGATGAGCTGTTTGAGGCTCTTACCCTGGTCCAGACCAAAAGAATCGAGATGTTCCCTATCGTATTGTTCGGCAAGGATTACTGGAAGGGACTACTTGACTGGATGCAGAGCACTCTCATACCTGCCGGTGCAATATCAAAGGAGGACCTTGGTCTGTGTACAATTGTCGACAGCCTTGATGAGTTATGCGGATTCCTCCTTGATCACTGCAAGGAGCAGGACATAGACCTCTCTTCACCTCCTGAGTTAAAGGTGTAAAATGAAGGAACTCATACTTCATCAGGATAAGGACGGCTCATGGGCGGCGGAATGCGACAAGATACCCGGTTATATAGCAAAGGGAAAGACCCAGTCTGAAGCTATTGAGAACATGAAAAAAGCGCTGTCATTGTACTTTCCTTGCGGACCCTGCAAAGGTTCCTCAGAAGAATAACCGCCGCTGTTCTAATTATTCATTAAATCTATTATACTGTTACCTATGAGCAAGTCAGCTGCTATAGTCATTATCGGTGACGAGATTCTGTCCGGTCAGATAGAAGATTGCAACTCTTTCTATTTCACAAGGGAGCTAAGAGAGCTAGGAGTGGTAGTAAAGTATATGGCGGTAATACCCGATGATGTAGATGAGATCGCCAAGACTGTACGGTCGGTATCCGAAAAATATGATCTGGTCTTCACTTCAGGGGGCATAGGCCCCACACATGATGATGTAACGATCGACGGTATCGCAAAGGCATTCGATGTCAAGGTCGTCAGGGACCCTTCTCTCGAAAAGATGATACTTGATAAGTTTGAAGACAAGTCAGCCGAAGCAGCACTTAAGATGTCAGAGATACCTGAAGGCGCCACCCTCTTAAACGAGAATGGACTTAAGTTCCCGCTGATCGAGTTCAGGAACGTCTTTATTTTCCCCGGCATACCTGAGTACCTTAAGACCAAGTTCGAAGCGATAAAGGAAAGATTCAGGGATAAACCTTTCTACGTAAGGAAGATTTTCGTTAAGATGCACGAATCGGATATAGCTCCTTTACTGGAAGAGACACTCAGCAAGTATGACGGTATAAAGATAGGTTCTTATCCAAAGGTGGAGAAGGATGGGTATAGCATAAAGATAACCATCGAATCCAAGGACCGGGACAGCTCTGACAGTGCCCTTGAGCATTTAAAAGCAAAAGTGGACGGATCTTCAATAATAAAGGTCGAATGATATGAAGCGCCAACTGCTAGATGAGATAACAAAAGGGATAGAGATAAATGGATATTTTGAGATATCCGAAGCTGCAATAGAAACGGTTCTACAACAGGGCGACAGGCGCCATCCGCAGTCCAAGAATGAGATATTTGAATGGGCTGATGAAAGTGGACTTAAATATGAGTATAAAGATGGGGAAGATGGGAATATAATAAGATTTTCGTGTTGATAATATTTGAATATTTCAACCTGAATATTTCATTATCTGATGTGATAAAATTTCGTTAGTTTCTTGTAGAAACAGAGGATTTGATATAAGTTTTAATAGTGAGGGTTTCGTGTAGAAATAGAGGATTTGAAGAATGGTTTATAGCGAGCATCTTGTTTAGAACATTGATAATAAGTAGATCAAACGATG
>CP070669.1:1490544-1504046 GCA_020351835.1 Nitrospirota bacterium | reverse complement strand
TAAGGAAAGATAACCACCCCGTTCTGTACGATTACTTCCACAAGGGCCCGGTAAAGTTCATTATCAGTGACAGGTAGCTCAGCCCTGAAGTTTCCTGTTCACGAGGTCTTTAATTACATTGATATCATCATCACTGAACTCTATACTTAATTTCTTCATTTTATTCTCTATCATATTGTTCAGGACCGATATCATCTCTAGTACATCTGCCTTACCGAGATCAAGCGCTGCGGCCGGCTTTTCAATCCCAACGCTATCATAGAAACTGTCGAGTAACTCCTCGAGGTCATTAAGCTCGAGTCTTAACCTGAACGACTGAAGTGCAGGCGTGCCGAGGTACATGCACTGCTCAGATGCGGAGTAAGTGAACTGCCAGCCCTCTATCTCCTTGACAGGGACCTCATCCCCCTTTATTGCGGGTTGGGAAGCCGCCTTCTTTTCAGCCCCTTGAGAAGGCTTATCCTTTACCTTCATTTTTATTTGCTTTTTATCGTCAGAAGAGGGCTTCTTCTCAGCAGTTATCGAGCTAGCTCTCTTTTCGATCTCACTAAAGATGTCGTCGGAATCATCGTCCTGAGCTGAACCTACCTCGCCTTCAGGATGAAAGCCGCAAACGCATGTCTCTTTTTCATCATCATTTTCAAAGCCGCACATTGGGCATGTCCATGACATAAAAGCTCTCCTATACTTGCCTGTGACCCATTAGAATTACATACAAATCACTATAATTATAGCAATATTTCCCAGATATTACAGCTTATTGACACATCCATAACATCAGCCACGGCCGGGATCATGGACCACATCCCTGCCCAGGAACTTCAGTACCGTAACTGCATCTTCCCAGGTTAACCATTTATCCTTCGGGTTACGCATCAGATATGAGGGATGAAATGTCGGCATAACCTTTATGCCGAACAGGTCCTGAAACTTCCCTCTCACCTTAGTTATCCGCATGTCCGGATCAAGCAGGTTCTGCAGTGCCACATTACCCATGACCATGATCACTTTTGGAGATATCACCTCTATCTGTCTTTTCAGGAACGGCAGACACGACTCGGCCTCATCCGAATGCGGGTTCCTGTTGTCCGGGGGTCTGCATTTTACTATATTTGCTATGTATACTTCCTCTCGTTCAAAGCCCATCTTATTGATAAGACTGGTAAGCACCTGGCCGGCCCTGCCTACGAACGGTCTGCCCTGCATGTCCTCGTCAGCCCCGGGACCCTCTCCTATGAACATTATCTCGCAGTCCGGATCTCCCTCACCGAACACGATATTGGTCCTTGTCTCGCTTAACCTGCAACGCCTGCAGTCACCGATCCCATCCTTCATCAGGTCTTCAAGCGCTCTCTGTTTTTCCTGCCTGCTAAGCAAGTTTCCCATGGGCTCATCCTTCACATCATCTATATATACGCTCTCTATCCCAAGTTCCTTGTAAAAATCCAGCACACGTGCAAGCTCCTCGCGGCTAAGTTCTTCCACTAGCGCTCACCCCACTTCAGTTTTGTCCTCAATATATTGAAATAGTCCTTTTCGCAGGGGATCAGTAATCTGGTCTTATGCTCGGACTTCATTATCTCTATCCTGTCTCCTATCCTCAGAGAGTAACCTACCTGCCCGTCAAGAGTAAGGAACACATCCTCGCTCTCGGACTGAAGGATGATCTCTATCATGCACCTGTCACTTATCACAAGCGGCCTGTTGGTCAGTGTGTGCGGACATATAGGAGTTATGACGACAGAGTTGAGAGTCGGGTGAACTATCGGGCCTCCTGCTGAAAGGTTGTACGCCGTAGAGCCCGTTGGTGTCGCCACTATTAGCCCGTCGGCCCGGTATGTAGTGACATACTGATGATCTATGAACGTCTCAAGGTCTATGATCCTTGCCAGTGCGCCCTTATTTATAACAACATCGTTCAGAACAAGATGGTCAGTGATCTTCTCGCCATGACGGTGAATAAGCACCTTCAGCATTATTCTTTCTTCAAATGAACACTCCTCTATGAGCATCTTGTCGATCGCCTCTCTGATCTCTGATCTGTTTATCTCGGTAAGAAATCCGAGGCCTCCCAGGTTAATGCCCATTATCGGTATATCCTTGTGAGCTACCAGCCTGGCCACCGAAAGCATCGTACCGTCTCCCCCAAGAACTATCACGGCATCTACAAGTTCCGATATATGGAGCCTGCTAATGCCTGTCCTGCCTATCATTCTGGCGGCATCCTCCTCAAGGTATACCTCGAATCCCTTCTCCTCCATATAGGGCACCATGTCCTTCAATATTTCCGGAGGCTCCGGCTTGCCCAGCTTACATATTATTCCGATCTTCTTCACTTATACCCCTTATTTCAAGATCCCTGTCGTTCTCTCCCTTGATCTCGATACTAACGCTTATTTTATCACCATTGACCCTGTCCAGACGCTCGGCCCATTCGATCACCGTTATACCGTTACCATCAATATAATCATACAGTCCTATGTTGTCTATGTCAGCCCCTCCCTCAAGTCTGTAAAGATCGACATGGTAAAAAGGCGGGTCGGTATCGTACTCCGCTATCATGGTAAAGCTTGCGCTCGTTATATCCCGTTCGTCTATTCCGAACGAAGACGCTATCCCCTTTATAAGAGTGGTCTTGCCTGCCCCGATATCCCCGTATAGATATACAGTATCACCGGCGCGAAGGGCCGCGCCTATACGCCTACCTATCTTTATCGTTTCCTCAGCCCCCGAGCTACTAAGAAGCACCGGTCGTGCCCCGTATTATGTCCCTCTTTCCGATAATTCCTACCAGATCATCTCCTCTAAGCACGGGCAGGAGGTGGATCTTCTTATCTACCATCACGGATGCTATCTCGGGCAAGGAAGTATCCTCGTCGACCGTTATAACATCCCGGGTACATATCTCGCCTACTGTCGATGCCGCCATCCTCCTTATCTCGGCTTCGACCTTTGAGTCCGTATCAAGAGGTATCAGGGCATCGAAGATCCGCAATACTGTAGGGATATGGAACTGTTTGTTCTGACTTATTAGATCGTTCTCGGTCACTATCCCTACAAGCCTGCCGCTTTTATCCGTAACAGGTGCCCCGCTTATGTCCTTCTCTATCAGAAGCCTGCCAAGCTCCTCCACAGATGTCTCAGGAGTAACTGTTGTTACGTTCTTCTTCATGATATCTCTTGCCTTTAACATATATCCTCCGTTCTTATTAAATATTCTATCACAGATATATCAATCGAACATCCCTACGAAACCGCCCTGTCGACCGGTAGGCCCCCTTGCGTATCTGTAAGAGAAGAACCTCTCCGGGTAACAATATGTACACTCGGTGCTCATCCAGATGTTGTCCTCGTTTATGCCCATATCTACAGCCTGAGCCCTGTTTGCCGAAGGCAGATCGAGACATATCTTTCCGTCCCTTCTTTCATAATACTCCCCTTCTCCCGTTGCGCCCATCACCGCTCTTAACACGTCCTCACCAACGCTATAACAGCACCATCTTATTGAAGGGCCTATCGCAATAATAATATCAGAAGGCCTCGAGTACATCTCATCTCTCATCGCACCGATTGTCCTCCTGAGGATCCCAGCGGCCGTCCCTCTCCACCCCGCATGGACAACACCGCAGATATGGCGCTCACTGTCGAACAGGATCACCGGCACACAATCCGCAACAGACACGCCCACAAGGACGTTCCTTCTTCTGGTAATAACGGCATCGGCAACCCGTCTGCTGTTGTCATGCCTGAGTACGATCACTCTGTCGGTATGTTCCTGGACCGGTTGATAGATATCGACTCTCCCTAGTCCGGATGAGGCCAGGATCCTCTCTCTGTCAACTCCGATCTTCCTCGTAGTGAAGAAGGCCCTGACACCTCTTCGTTCTAAAAGAGGCGGCTCGATAATCTCTCTCACCTGACCGCCTCGCCTGACTCTATCAGTTTGAAAGCGAGCGGCAGGTCATTGATAATGTCTCCGGCGACCATCGACCATTCACCGTATATATCAGAAGCAAGGTCACCGGCAATTCCATGGAGATGAACGGCCGAAGCAATAGCCTTTATCCCTTTGGACCCTCTCGCCATAAATGCCCCTATAACGCCCGATAGCACATCCCCCGATCCTGCCGTGGCCATCCCGGGATTACCTGTAGTGTTCAGATATATCTCTCCGTCAGGAGACGATATCACGGTCGGCGCACCCTTCAAGACAGTTATGATCCCGTTCTTTTTTGAAAAAGAACTTGCTACCTCTATCCTCTTACTGTTTACCATTGGAACATCGGTCTTTTTACGGCTGCCGGAGATCAGGCGGCCCATTTCCCCTGGATGAGGTGTTATTACAACTTCGGAGCGTGCTTTATTGAATATCCCCCGGTCACCTGCAAGAACGTTCAATGCGTCAGCATCTAATATTAAAGGCTTGTTAGAGCTCTGAATGATACCTTTGACCAGAAGTTCCGTATCTTCGTTAACTCCAAGCCCCGGTCCTATAAGTACAGCATCAGCCCTGCTCCTTACGAACTCCATCACAATATCCAGCGAATGAGCCGTTACTGTACCATCAGGACCTGAGGGCAGTGATAACGTCATTTCTTCCAGTATGCGGGACTGGACCGGGCCCATTATGCTCTCAGGCACACCCAGGGTAACGAGGCCGGCACCCGACCTCATCGCAGCGCGCGACGCCATTAAAGCCGCACCGGTCCTTCCCTTTGACCCGGCTATTATCAAAAGATGACCGTATGTCCCCTTATGAGAGTCCCTTTCTCTCCTCTTAATGAACTTACGCGCTACATTATTATCTATAATATTGCATCTGATATCGCTCGACGAAGTAAGGGACCTTGGAAAGCCTATATCCTCTACGTAAAGCTCTCCGCGATGAGAAGCTCCTGGATAAAGATAATGCCCGATCTTAGGAAGACCGAACGTTACGGTCAGTTCCGCCTTAACCGCCTTTCCCATTATTTTGCCGTCATCAGCCGATATGCCGGAGGCTATATCTACAGACACTACAGGCGAGCTCGACCTGTTCATGACGCTGATAGCTTTCATGGCCTTCCCTCTCACCGTTTTGTTAAGACCGGTACCGAAAAGAGCATCGATTATGATACACCTGCTCAGGTCAGCTCCTTTAATGGAAGCTACCGATCTTACTTTTACATCGCTTTCCAATGCCATCCTGTACTGGACTAGGCTGTCCTTGCTAAGCGCGCTCACATCGCCCAGTATTATTACCTCAGCGTCCCATCCATATTCTTTAAGTATCCTTGAAGCTACCATCCCATCACCGCCATTGTTCCCGGTTCCGCAGACGGCCACTACCTTACGCATCTCGTAAAGCTCCCTTATTTTATTGGCAACTCCCTTGCCGGCCCTCTCCATAAGTGTCAGCGAAGGTATGCCTCTCTCTTTGATAGATACTCTGTCAATGTTCTGCATCTGTTTTGATGTTACTACCTTCAATCTCTCGCCTCCAGTACGGCCGTAGCGACCCCGAACTCCTTTTCATGGCTAAGGCTAAGATGTATGTTCCTGATGTTCTTATCTTCGATGAACTCTTTAACCTTGCCGTAGACCTTGATATTAGGCCTTCCGGACCCTTCTGTAACGACCTCCACATCCTTAAGTGACACTGTTATCTCTCCGGAGATCGCTTTTATGAACGCTTCTTTTGCAGCAAATCTCACCGCGAGTGACAGGTATGGGACCTTCTTTGAATAGCAGTACTCGATCTCATTTTCGGTAAATACCTTTCGCAGAAATCCCTCTCCCCATTTCTCAACAGCGCTCTGTATCCTGTCGATCTTGACGATATCTACTCCTACACCGTAGATCATTTTGCACCGTCGATAAGCTCTCTCATCTGAGCTACTGCCTTTTCAAAGCCGACCAGGACCGCTCTTGACACAATGCTGTGACCAATATAGAGCCCCCTCAGACCTTCGATCGCCGCTATGGGTTTTACGTTAGAATAATTAAGTCCATGACCTGCATTGGTCTTTAGTCCGACCGCTACCGATCTTTCTATGGACTTTACTACCTTCACAAGCTCCTTTTCCCTGTCAGATGCTGAGGCATCTGCATAAGGGCCTGTATGTATCTCTACCATATCGGCCCCTAATTCCCTGGATATCTCGACATCGCCGATGTCAGGGTTTATGAACAGGCTTACCGGAAGCCCGGCTCCCTTAAGGCTCTTTATGGCATCAGTGAGAACGTCAATGTTGCTTTTCAGGTCCAGCCCCCCCTCCGTCGTAAGCTCCTGTCTCTTTTCGGGGACGATCGTGACCATATCAGGCATGGTATCCTGTGCTATCTTTATCATCTCATCTGTGGCAGCCATCTCAAGATTAAGCTCAACCTTCACAACATCACGCAGGACCCTAAGGTCTCTGTCACTCACATGCCGCCTGTCCTCACGAAGATGAAGTGTTATTCCGTCCGCACCCCCTATGATAGCGAGGCTTGCAGCCATGACCGGGTCGGGCTCGTGTCCCATCCTTGCCTGTCTGACGGTCGCAACATGGTCTATATTAACTCCAAGCAACATAACAATATCCTCCGATCTATTCAGTTGAGACGTTGATTATATCATATATAATAGGCAGTTAGCACTTACTGTCTAATCGGTATCAGCGATCCTGGCTATCGCCCCTTTCCTGGCACCACCACTTCTGAACACCGTAATGCCTTTGCAACCCTTCTCATAGGCAAGCATGAAAGCACGTGCCACATCGCCTCGTTTACTGCTGTGCGGCATGTTCACTGTCTTTGATACCGCATTATCAGTATATTTCTGAAATGCTGCCTGCATCTCTATGTGGTCCTTATAATGTAACTCATGCGCCGTCATGAACAGTCTTTTGATCTTTTCTGGTACTTTCTTTACCCCCTTAAGCGTTCCATGCTCCATTACATGCTGCCTAAGGCCTTTAGAGTAGAACCCCTTCTTCCTGGCAAGAGTGAACAGATATTTGTTCGACACAGTGATCTTAGTTTCAAGGACAGCCCTCTTGTATGCAAGCGCAAAGTAGGGCTCTATGCCGCTCGAGCAGTCCGCTATCAAGGAAAGGGTCCCGGTCGGAGCCACAGTAGTGGTCGTAGCGTTACGCAGCAGGGGCATGCCCCGCTTATCATAGATCGAACCGCTGAAGTTCGGGAAAGGCCCTCTTGATCCCGCCAGAAAGGACGACTCTCTCTTGGATACCCTGTTTATGAACTGCATGATCTTCCTTGCGAGTGCTGTAGCTTCAAGAGACCTGTAGGGTACACCCATCAGCACAAGCATATCAGCAAGACCCATGACACCCAACCCTATCTTTCTATTTCCCCTATGCATCTCCTCGATCTCTTTAAGAGGATACTTATTGACATCTATGCAGTCATCCAGAAAACGGATAGCCGTGCAGATATCCCTCTCAAGGGAGTCATGATCTATGTAAGGTTCTTCTCCTTCCGAGTCCAGAAATGACCCCTTAACGTACTTCGAGAGGTCCAGTGAACCCAGTATACATGCCTCATAAGGAAGAAGCGGCTGTTCACCGCAGGGATTGGTGCTTTCTATCTCTCCGAGCCCCGGTGTGGGGTTGTCCCTGTTGACCCTGTCTATGAACACTATCCCGGGATCCCCTGTCAGCCAAGCGCTGTCAACCAGCTCATTGAAGACGGCCTTTGCATCGAGCGTGCCTGCTTTCTGTCCGGTCCTTGGGTTCTTCATGGAATACCTGCTGCCGTTCTTAACAGCTCTTATGAACCCGTCCGTAACGGCAACGGATATATTGAAGTTAAGGAACTCGTCCACATCCTTTTTCGAACGGATGAACTCCACTATGTCCGGATGATCAACTCTGAGCATCCCCATGTTAGCGCCGCGACGGGCACCGCCCTGCTTGATGACATCCGTGGCCGTGTTATATATCTTCATGAACGAGACCGGCCCGCTTGCCATACCTCCCGTAGAATGAACTATATCCTCCCTCGGCCTGAGATGAGAGAAAGCAAACCCTGTCCCTCCTCCGCTCTGCAGGATAAGGGCCGCATCCCTCAGAGTATTGAAGATGCCGAGCATTGAATCCTCGACCGGAAGTACAAAGCATGCCGCCAGTTGGCCGATATCCTTTCCGGCGTTCATCAATGTAGGCGAGTTCGGCAGGAACCGTCCTGAGGACATGATCTCGAAGAACCTATCTTCCCAAAGGGCCCTCCCTTTCCCATAGCCTTTCTCCGCCTCGGCTACGAAACCGCTGACCCTTCTGAACATCTCCTCGGGTGTCTCTACTACCCTTCCCTCATCATCCTTAAGAAGGTACCTTGACCTCAGGACCTTTATCGCATTACCTGTCAAAGGGACCATAAAAAAATTATATCAGAAATACATGCTGTGGTCCTCTCATCTGATCGTTCCGGGGAAGGTTCAGAGGATATATTTAAGGACAATGAACCCGGCGACAAGAAGAAGGATGAAGAGATAGCTGAGTATATTGAAGTACCTGTCAATGAACTCTTTTATGGGTGGTCCGAACTTCCATATAAGTCCGGCAACGAGAAAGAATCGCAGACTCCTTCCTATGACCGAAGCGATCACGAACGAGACGAAACTGAACTTGAAGAAACCTGAAGATATTGTGAACACCTTATACGGTATGGGCGTCACAGCAGCCGTCAAGACCCCTAAGAACCCGTAACTGTCATAATAGGACCTGATCTGTTCCATAACGCTATGACCATGATAAATGTCTATAATAGGCTTACCGATCGTCTCATAACCGAAATAACCTATGGCGTAGCCTAATATACCCCCCAGTACTGAAGCCACCGAGCATATAAAAGCATAGCGAAGTGACCTGTTCGGAATGGATAGAGCGAGGGCTATGAGAAGCACATCCGGGGGGACAGGGAAAAAGGATGACTCCGCAAATGAAAGAACAAAAAGTGCGGGGATTGCATATGGGGTCTCTGCCCAGTGAAGTACCCAGTCATACAACCTTCTTATTAACTTCATAGTGCCTTTTTCTTTGCCTCAAGCACAACGTTGTCCTCAAAAAAGGACCGCTTCACGGAACCGAAACCGGCCTTCTTAAGCCATGCGGTCATCTCTTTCGGCGAGAACGTCCTTCCTTCGGTCGTGCCTACCAGCATATTGACCGCGAACAGCGCGCCGGGGCGGGGAGATGTCCTGTCATCGTTCACGAGAAACTCCTGAACTACCACACGCCCCCCCTTATTAAGGGCTTTATTAACTTTCTTAAGCACTTTTATATTGGTCTTTTCTCCGTATGCATGGAAAATCTGGCTTATTAGTACCATGTCGTATCCCCTGCCTATCTCATCAACAATGAAATCCCCTGGAATGAACTCTATCTTCCCCTTTACTTTGACCGACGATATGATGTCCCTGGCTATCGAGTACGTCTCATCAAGGTCGAACAGATATGCGTCTATCCCTCTTTTTGCAAATTCGATCGCATATGTCCCCGGGCCGCCTCCCAGGTCAAGGACCTTTTTGACGCCCTTCAGGTCAAGTGAAGATACTACTTTATCGGCCCTTAGTACCGAAAGATTATGCATCCCCTTAATAAAAGACTCATGTGACCTTCCTCTCGGAGCGGGCTTACCCGTGCTTACCACCTCATCAAGCTTTGACCATCCGTCCCAGAGAACATCATGATGCGCAAGAATATCACCCTGGTAATAAGGTTTGCCCCTGACGAGCAATGTTGAGGCCGTCTTAGTGTTCCTGTACTTACTGCCGCTCTTCTTCAGGAACTCAAGCGCCACAAGGGCATCAAGGAGTATCTCGGTCGCACGCTCGTCCAGAGAGTGCCACTTTGCAACATTCTTAGCAGTGGCAGGTTTTTCGAGGCAATCGAACACTCTGAGGTTCGATGCGGTAAGAAGTATCCTTGAGGCTGTATACCCCGCGGTTATCCTTCTTAGATGCATCACGGATTCATCAGGAGCTTTGCTCATCTTTATCCTCCAATAGATCTTTTAAGGCGGGCACTTGGCACAGACGGAAGTGAACAATGCGGTACTGAGATACCTGTCTCCCCTGTCCGGAAGAGTAACTACCACGGTCCCGTCATTCATATCTTTAGCTGTCTGAAGCGCCACATACATCGCGGCCCCGCTGCTCATTCCCACAAAGAGCCCCTCTTTGACCGCAAGCATCCTTGTGGTGTCGAACGCATCATCGTCGCTTACATTCACCTTATCATCAAGCCTTGACATGTCGAATATACCCGGGACTATCGCCTCCGACATGTTCTTCAATCCCTGTATCTTATGCCCGAGGTTGGGCTCGGCACCTATTATCCGGATGCTTTTATCATATTCCTTCAGCCTTTTGCTCGTGCCCATAAGGGTGCCTGTGGTCCCCATGCCTGAGACGAAAACACTTACCTCGCCATTGGTCTGTTCGTACACCTCTTTTCCGGTGGTCTCGTAGTGCGCCCTTATATTTGAAGGATTATTGAACTGGTCAGGCATGAAATAGCTCTTCTCATCGGCCTCGTAGATCTTGTGTGCAAGACGAATTGCGCCATCAGTTCCCTCCTCACCCGGGCTCAGTACCAGTTCAGCGCCAAGGGCCTCAAGGGTCTTCCTTCTCTCGAGGCTTACACACTCAGGCATCACCAGTTTTACCTTATATCCCCGCGCAGAACCTATCATCGCAAGTCCGATACCGGTGTTACCGCTTGTCGGCTCAAATATAGTGTGATAAGGCTTCAGGCTCCCGTCCTGCTCGGCGTCACTGATCATGAAATGCGCTATCCTGTCCTTTACAGAACCGCCGGGATTATTGCCCTCCAGCTTGGCATACAGCCTCACCTTCGGGTTAGGATTGATCTTTTCGAGACTTATTATCGGCGTATTACCGACGGCATCAATAATGCTCATTTCTTACAGCCCCTTATCTTTTTCCAGTAATAATAACAAATTGCCGTTTTGTTTGACTAATACCTTGCCTGTCCTGTGTGCTTTCCGACGCCCGAAGGGAACCCGGCACTTTACGCACTTTACATGGACGGGCCCAAAAGATTAAACTGATTTGTATAAATCAGGCGCTTATATGACAGTAAGATGGGGACCAATTAATATCATGCGGAGGGGGCTATGATAAAGAAAAAGAACGTTCTGCTTTTAGAGGACACTGAAGAGACCGCCCTCTATATAAAGGACGTCCTTAAGATCTACGACCTCGAAATAGATCATTTCGAAAGCCCGACCGAAAGTTTTTCCGTACTGGATAAGGCTGATCTCATTATCCTGGACTATAATCTTCCTGAAATGGACGGCATAGAATACCTCAAGTTCCTTAATAAGAACTTCCCTCAGATACCTGTGATAATGATAACGGGCCATGGCTCTGAGAGCGTTTGCCTTCATGCATTCAGACTGGGTGTCAGGGATTACCTTAAAAAACCCTTCTCTCCATCAGAGCTCAGGGAGATAGTGAACAGGTGTGTCCAGGAAAGCATGTCGCGAACCGAAAGAAGCAAGAAGTTAATGGACGTGTCCGCTAACGTACTGAACAAGCTTTACCTGTCAAAGAACTTCATAGACAGCAATATCGAGAAGAAATTAGAGCTCAATGACGTTCTGAAGATAGCCTGCATGTCCAAGCCCACATTTAACAAGTACTTTAAGCTGGCATTTGATTCTTCATTTAAGGATTACTGTTTGAGAAAGAAAGTGGAAAAGGCAAAATATCTCTTGCAGGAGGGATCACTTTCCATATCTGAGATAGCGTATCAACTGGGCTTCACGGACCTTTCTCACTTTACGAAGATATTCAAGAAGATAACCGGGATCTCGCCCTCAGCCTTCGCTCCCAAATAGCACTTTACGAAAATACAAGAAAAAATTCCTGTTATACAAGAACTTAGCTTGTGTCCTATGTCATAATTGCCCTAAAAGGGGCAGATGATGAACATCACAAGTAAGGTAGACGGCTACAGGGTGCTTTTTCTCGATGGAGGCCCTTCAGAAGAGCTAAATAAGGCAGTTCCTGAAACGGACCTATGCAACTTCGTTCATATAACGGATAGCGCGAGAGCGCTGGAATATTTCAACGATCATGATGTTGATATTGTTGTACTGGATCACTCACCGAAAAGGCCCTGCATCCCTCCACTCAGGTCCTTTAAGGAGATCAAGCCGTCCGTCCCGGTCATAGTATCAACCTCTTTCGGCTCTGAAGAGCTTGCTGTGGATATCTTCAGGAACGGTGCCCGGGACTATATTAAGAAGCCATATTCAGGGACTGAACTTATGAACAGCATACATAACGCCCTTGGGCTCCATGGAATTCCATTCAAAAGAGATAATGACAACTACCTTAGCGGCATGTCGCGAGCTATTGACTATATTCACAAGAACTTTACTGGCCCGTTGAGCCTTGCCGATATGACAAGAGAGGCTTCGATGAGCATATCATGCTTTGTCAGGACATTTAAGAGACATACGGGGCACACTTTCACCAGCTATGTGAACTCACTGCGTGTAGAAAGGGCGTCCCACCTTCTCAGAGACAGAGAGTTATCAATGAAAGAGATCGCTTCAAAATGCGGGTTCACCAATCAGTTCCACTATACCAGGACCTTCAAGAAGATAATGAACATAACACCAAGTTCATACAGAAAAAGCCTTATGAACGGTCATAAGGGCCCAAACTTCAGAAGAGTGATAATAGACAGGCAGGAGAGCTCGCCCGTTAACCTTTGATCCCTGCAAGCTGTACAGATATCCTTCTCTTTCTTGGACGAGTATCGAAATCTATGAACACTATCTGCTGCCAGGTCCCCAGAAGAAGTTTACCGTCAATGAATGGGACGGTCATTGCACAACCCAGCAGGGAGGCCCTTACATGAGATGATCCATTATCATCTCCCCAGGTATTATGATGCGCATAATGTTCCCCGTAAGGCGCAAGTGTATCGAACAGTCTGGGAAGGTCTGAATTGACCAGGCCCGGTTCATACTCCACCGTCGTGATACCCCCGGTTGAACCTATAGCGAATACCGAGGCCGACCCCTCTCTGAACCCCTCTTGAGACACTATCGACTGCACCCTTTCGGTGATATCGATAATATCGGTATCACCTCTTGTGCTCAACTCAATGAATTCGGTCTTCATTTCCATCATCTGCCTCCTTTATGCCTCACTTTCGATCTGACCTATAACAACACCACAAGTTATATATAATACCAGCGCTATCAAGACGACAGCCCTGAAACCAAATGACATCGATAGCATTACAGCAAGAGGGGCGGCACATACCGACGCAAACCCGTTTATTCCCCATGCCCACGGTATAAGACGAATATCCCTTTGCTCAAGGAGGTCCATGCAGGTCGGGAACATCCATCCCATAAAGAACGAAACCGGTGCAAGAAGTACTGCGGTGATCAGGAACCTGAATGGCAACTGCCATGCGGAGAACACCTGCATGACCGGATCAAGTATTATAAGGTAAAGCACGGAGATGGCAACT
>CP070669.1:1484795-1490444 GCA_020351835.1 Nitrospirota bacterium | reverse complement strand
TCAAGTAATTCTTTAATTTGACCAATATATTCATTTACTGCTCCTCCGATCAACAATCTATAAATTATTATCTGTTCTTATGGCAATGGCGACAAAGCTCGAATGTAGAATCGGCTTTATACCTGAAAAGCTTTATCCATTTTGAACTGTGCGGATCATGGCATCCTGTACACGCGAACCTCCGCTTTTTCCTTTTAGGGTCCTGCTTAGCCCGTACGGGATGTCCTGCCCTGCCGAAACCTCGAACGACATGTGCTCCATTCATTATGCTCTCATCGGAATGACAGTTGCCACACAGCCTGTTTATTGAGCTTGTCAAAAGGAACTGGCCCTTGCTTGCATGAGGCGTGTGGCAGGATCCGCATCCCATGAATAGTGCCGCATGAACATTAGCTTTCTCGAACATCGACTGGTCATGGCACATGTAACACAGCTGAGGAGGGTCCTCTGTTAAAAGCTTCTCTTTATCCCCCTGATGAGGCAGGTGGCACATGTTACATGTGCCGACCTCGACAGGCGAATGAGTAGACTTGGACTTGAACATCCCTTCTTCATGGCAATTGAAACATACTTCAGGCATGCTCCCAAGCAGCTTTTCGTTCTTACTCGAATGCGGTTTATGACAGCCGGTGCACATACCCCCGGCAACGGGTGCATGGACCACCTTTTTACCACTGAACATGCCCGTGTCGTGACAGTTATAGCAGAGGTCAGGCGGGTTCTGGGTCAGCATCCTGCTGTCTGCATCTGAACTGTGTGGGTCATGACAGCTCTGACACCCCATATGTATTGCCGCATGAACAGTGCCTGTAGTGAACTCCTTCTTATTATGACAGTTGTAGCACAGGTCCGGCGGAGATCCCAGGAGAAGCTTGCCCGAATCGGAGCTATGCGGGCTATGGCATGAGGTGCAATCACCTAACATTATCGGGGCATGTACAGACTTTTTCGTGAACATCCCCTTATCGTGGCATTGGTAGCATAAAGCAGGAGCAGCGTCGGTCAATACCTTGTCATTATCTGTCGAGTGTGGGTTATGGCATGACGTACATCCCATCTGTACAGCTGCGTGCACGTTCTTCTTAGTGAACATGCCCTGATCATGGCAATTGAAACAAATATCGGATGAGGGTGCCATCAACAGCTTCTCGTTAGCTGATGAGTGCGGGTTATGACAGGAAGTGCATCCCATGCCAAGAGCTGTGTGTACTTTTTTCTTAGTAAACAGAGACTGATCATGACAGCCATAACATAGATCAGGCTGACCCTGTGACAGGCCTTTGTCAGCTCCGGTAAACTTGTGCGGGATGTCAGCGGCATCAACTCCTGAATGACAGCTTTCACAACCCATATCGACCGCAGCATGTACCACCTTGTTCTCCTTAAGGTCAGGATGGCACATAAGGCAGTCTACAGCTTCAGCCGTGAAAGAAAAAGTAAAAGACAAAAGCGCAGTGCCAAGAAATGCGAAGACAAATATACCGGTCTTTATAGCGCGATTTATCACGTTATGTTTCTCCGGAAGACGTTCATAGGTCATATTCTGTTCTTTCATTTAACAGCCAACGTTTCTGCAAGAGATACTGAAATCTGATTTTATAATAAAATGTTAAATTATGCAATAGTTATGCTAATTATCGAGTGCCTGCGACATTTCATCACAGAACATGATATTATAGTCCAAAGAGAGGGCATATTTGACCATTAAATGGTATAGTACTTGCTTGGTATATCACGGTATGTTGCGAGCTTTTAACATAATAATAATAATTATCGCTGCAGTAACCTTACTTGCATGTGGTTCTATGGGCAAGCAGGCGGGCAGTGACAGTAATAGCGAACCTATTCTCATTAAAAAGCTGAGTGATATCACGCAGGCTGAGTATAATGCCTATAAGAAATACGTTAAGAACTCTGAAGCTTATGTGATCGTCCATCCATATTACACACTGTTCTCTAAACCCAGCAAGAAATTAAGACGGAAACTGAGAAAGCAGCCTGAGGTCAGGGAATTCGTCGATAGACAGGTAAAGATCGAGAATGAATTTATCGAATCATCAGTAAAGGAGGGCTCGCTCGTTATCCTTGTGCTCCCTGGAGATCGGTACAGCAATAGGTACAAAGCCCATCTGAACAATATCACACAAGGGGCTAGGTCTGTCATTTACATGCATACGAAAAGGAAAGAGAGCGGGAATATAGATGACGATCAACTTGATACGCTGGGGAAGTTCATGGATGCCATTGGTGTCAGGTCTGTTATAGTCGGAGGCGGATACATAGGAAGGTGCCAGGAGATGGCATATAAGGACCTTTCCACTATCTTCGGTGATGAGAATATCGCTATCTCTCCTGAGATATCTTCGTTCTCTCCTAGCGATATAACCGCAGCTACCGTCAAGATGTTCATGCAGCCGGACAATCAGATGAACTTTAAAGTGATTTCTTCGTATATAAAAACGATGGATAATGTAAGTGCTGATAAACCTGCTAACATCAGGAATCTGAATCTGCGCAACAACTAGGGTCGAGCACCTTCCGGGAGTCGACCGGCCTAATACAAGATCACCCTTCCATCTTTCATTTTTACCGGAACGCTCCTCATGGCTATCTGCTTTTCCCAGGCTCTTCTGTTCTCCTTATACCATTCGATAGCTCTCTGCAGTCCGTCATCAAATGTCGTGTCAGCTTCGAAGCCGAGCTCATCCCTGGTCTTATCTACTGAAGATATATGCATGGCAACCTGTCCATCTCTTTCCCGGATGTAATCGAACCTCTCTTCGATACCGAATTCCGAAGATATCTTCTTAGCAAGTTCGATAATACTTATCGGCCTTCCTGTCCCTACATTAAAGACCTCACCGAAGACTTTATCAAGGGGAGCTTTTATCGCGCACTCAACAGCACGGGCAGTATCCTCGGAAAACACCCAGTCCCTTGCCGCCAGACCATCTCCATGAATGATCAATGGTTCACCGAGGATACAGCTCGTAATGAACCGCGGGATCACCTTCTCAAGGTGCTGGCGCGGGCCGTAATTATTGAAGGGTCGAATAATAACGGCAGGTATATCATATGATGTCAGGTAAGAGTAAACTAATCTGTCTGCACCTGCCTTTGCGGCGGCATATGGGCTTGTCGGATTAAGGGGATGCAGTTCGTCCATCGGCTCGTACTCCGCCGTACCGTATACCTCTGATGTAGATATATGGATGAAACGATCGATCCTGTCAGAGTACTTAAGTACCGCATTTGCGACTGACTGAGTCCCTAGCACGTCCGTAACGAAGAACTCTCTCTCTGAATAAAGAGAACGGGCTACATGCGTCTCTGCTGCGAAATGTACCACGACATCAGATCTGCTGACCAGATCACTGACAAGGTCAAGGTTGTTAATATCACCATACCAGAACTCGAATCTATCTGAGTCTCGTACCTTCTTTTCTATATTCTCGATATCGCCAGCATAGGTTAGGGCATCGAGCACTATAAGCTTAAGGTCCGGGTTCTTTTCGTACATGTAGTTGACAAATGTACTTCCTATGAACCCGGCACCGCCTGTAACAAGTATCGTCATCTAGTTTCCTCCTCTTTTCCTTCCGGCCGCTATCAATGATGTTCCAAAAGGCATAGGGATTATTCTAGAAATATACCTTTCCATATTGCAAACGGCTTTTAAGAGCCCGTTCAGGAGCGGATCGATACCAAAGTAATCGTCTGTTATATCTACCTTTTTTCTTCTTGCTATCCTCATTGGTAAATAGAGCGAGGCGAATATATATTTATTGGTAGCAATATCAAGGCCTGCATCCCTCATTAGCCTGCCAAATGATGCCTTATCGTAGCGCCTCTTATGTGACGCCAGGTCATCAACATTGCTCCACAGCGAGGCAAGTGCCGGAACGGTTATTACAACAGCGCCACCATCCCTGGTAACCCTGGCAGCCTCTTTTACTACTGAGCTGTCGTCATCCATATGCTCAATAACATCGAACAGTCCCACGACATCGAACGAACCGTCCTCAAAGGGAAGAGATGATGCATCTCCCTGTACCTTCTCAAATCCTTCCCATGCAATATCAAGAGCATCATTGCTATATTCACATCCTGTTACTCTGTATCCCCTTTTAGACAAATAGCTGCTTACATTTCCCGTCCCGCAGCCTACATCAAGCACTCTCGAACCCGGCTTGAAGTTCCTTTTTATGACATCATGGATCCACCTTCTCCTGACATCGAACCAGAAATAGTTTGCTTCTGCTTTTTTGAGCCGCTCAAAAGTTTTTCGATCGAACGCTTCCAGGTCCACCCCCTTCATTGATTACTGCATCTAGACCGAATCTGCATGTTTAACCTCAATTTGAGAGACCTTATCTACTATTCTTCTCAGAGCTATAATATCGGCAGACTCCTTGCCGTGGTTAAGCAGCAGGTCTATAACGGACAGATGAGATATAAATCCCTGCTCTTTGGCCCACAGTTGGTCGTAAACGGGATGTGCATAGTCCTGGAACTCTACGGTTATCCCGTTTCTATCGAAAAGAGAAGTATCTATATAGTCCATTCCCTTCTTTCCTTCATAAAAGTGATCGCAACCCAATCTATTGCAGATCTCTATTATCCTCAATTGTTTGTCGACCTCTTTGACCTGAAGGTCTGATGAGATATGAACCTTGACATCCAGTGAAAGCTTATCTATTATCCAGTCCGTTAAACCGATATCAAGGTCACTTATATACTTCCACTGTTTGCTTATCAGAGCACCAACCTCATCGAAGTAGTCCTCGAAATATCTTGCCTTGTTGTACCATGTCCTCAACGCCTGCAGGTGTTTTCTCTGCCATTTCGAGCGGTCAGCTATTACGGTCTGATTAATGTGCTTTCCGAAATCGCTAACAACAGGCACGGTCAACCACTGAACACCATCCTTTGTTTTGATCCTGTTCCTGTTCCTCCAGTCGCTCTTTGTGAACTGAACATCATCTAGATACACAAAGACATCACTTCGGATGATCTGCTCAAAATATCCCAACCACGGAAGGTAACCCGGCTGAATAATAGCTATTCTTTTCATTTATCGAGATCCCGGGCCATTGACCAGAACTTATCCAGTTCACCTTCTATCGTATCCCGCATGCTCCTGACCACTAGGCCCCATAACCTGTCTGAAGCTTCCCCCCAATCAACACCTTCTTCAGGGACAGGATCACCCAGGACCCCATCTAACGACCTGTGTTCCATAGGTATCCCCAACACTCTATAGTTCAGCGAAAGAAATTCACCCGATCGCCCAAACTCTTTTATAGCCTCTAACTTTTCCTTAGTAAAGAAATCCCCTCCCAAGACCTTATATAACAGCAAGAGCTCTCTCCAGTCGGCATGCTTGCCGGCCTTCAGGCCCATTTCTCTCTCTATCAATGCAGTCTCTTCGTATATACCGGAAACCATGACGGGGCAGGTAACCTTTCCTTCTCTGAACTGTGAATTGACACACCAGAACCCTGTCTCCCTTAACGAATGATCAGCACTTGCATGACCGGACACAATTACAAGACCGTCAAATCCCGAGCTAACTACAGAGCTGCAAATATCATTGATATATCGCCTGAAAGAGCCGTCCCTGACCGATAATGTCCCCGCATAGTTAGC
>CP070669.1:1440487-1484695 GCA_020351835.1 Nitrospirota bacterium | reverse complement strand
TGACGCTGCTTATTAGCAATAGTACTAACAGCGTCGGACATAGGAGTCTCTTTACAAACTTGCTCAAAGCTACTTGACCTTTTTAGAATGGCAACGATCACAAGCTTCAAGCGGAAATGCGATCGTGGTATGGCAGACACCGCAAAATTGCTTTTTTCTGATGTCATCCATTGTGTATTTCATCTTTCCTTTCTTACCGCCGGCAAATATCTCCGGGTGGCAGACCTCACAGCCATTCCATCTGGCATGCTTTTTATGGGAGAAGATTATCTCATTTACGTCATGACCTTTTGGTTTTATCGTAAAATCCGCGACCATTCTCCTTTCCGGCCTCTCAAGCGATATCCCCTCTACATAATCAACAAGCTTGACAAGCCCTTGAGAGGCGGCCTTTTCCCAGTCTATATTGTTACCGAACTGAGCCTTAGGAAACTTTGCGGTAAACGTTTCAAACACATATTTCTTTTTAACGCTCTTCCCTTTGGAATGGCATACATCGCATTTCTTCATATCTGACATGTCTTTTGAACAAGAATCAAATGCCATATTACCATTATGGCAGGAACCGCAAAAGAGGCCATCCATATTATCCTGTGCAGAGACCTTGGTATCCCCAGCCCTCATACTGAAAAGCATATCTACATGGCAAAGCCGGCATGTGAACTTGGCCCGATGAAGCCAGTGGTCAAATACTACCGGCGTCAATCCCGCCTTTTGAGAGAAGTTATTTATGACTATGGTGCCATACTCAGAAGGTTTTGTTGTGCCGGATGCGCCGGCGATGATAGACATGGTAAGAATCAAAATAATAGCAGTGGTAAGAATAGAACTCTTTTTCATGGTCCTCCCTCTTAATAGTGATGTGGCCTGATGGAAATATCTGTGCCTTATCCCCCTGACTACAGGCTTTATCATCAGCCTGATAATTGGATGGTATAATACGATAATCGGTGTATTAGTTCAAGAGCTTATTGTGCAGGGAGGAGTTTAAAGTGGCATCCAATCCGCTTTTATCATGTTAAATCGACGGTTCTCATGCCGTATGGTTTCACGATTTCTCTTTAGATGCATGACCTTATAATTATAATTTGAAGTTGACATGCGTTCATTGCGCAATTAAAGTATTAGCGTGAGGGCTCTTAGTACAATCATAATATTTTCAATAGCATTGTCCGTTCTTACACCCGTTACATTCAGTATGATCCATACAGGCGGGGAATCAGCTATCGCGGAGCTGGATGTTTGTCACGGTAGTGGTGGCGTATTTTCCGTTGGCAGCGACCATAAATGCATTTGCTTCAGTATGTCCTCGATCGTATCTCCAGATACTGTTGAAGCTCTTGATATAGGAGTGCTTCAACCTTATAACGATGTGATCCAGATACTCAGGGATCGTCCTCCAAAAGCCTAAAGCTCACAATTGAGGTGGCTTGTAATGATCTGTTCGGGCGGCTTGTCCGCGGAACAGCTCATTTAATGTTGCATCTTTATCATTTAGTGATAGAGGCAATTACTCCCCGTATTCATATAAACTCTCCACCTCGGGCCAGCGATCCCGGGGTGGAGCTTTTTATCATGAAAACTATTTTTAGCAGTTATTAATTAATGCAAAAGGAGGATATTCAATACAATGAAAATAGAGAATGAAGCAACAGGGTGCTTATCAAGGAGAGACCTTATCATAGGGGCTGGAAAGATAGCTGCCGGAGCCGCCGTTGTAACTGCTGGCGGTCTTACCTTGTCATCGGAAGTTATGGCCAGGACGGCTCATGAATACAAGTATGTAAAATTAGATCCGGAAAGGGTAGGGCAGATCGCATATGAGAACTGGTATAAGAACTTCTGCTCATATGCAGTCGCAAGCGGACTGATCGAGCCCCTGAGAAAGGAGGTAGGCGGCCCTTATAACCACTTTCCGCTAGAGATAACGCGATTTGCACATGGTGGCGTAGTTGGCTGGGGAACCATGTGCGGGACACTTTTTGGCGCGGGAGTAGCGTCAAATCTTATTGCAGGCATGGATGGTGAAGAGATCACGAACGATGTAATAGCATACTATGCATCTACGGAACTCCCACTGTATAAGCCAAAGAACGCAAAGCTTGACAGGACCCCCGAGCTTAGCAGAAGCAACTCTCCGCTTTGTCATGTCTCGGTAGGGAAATGGATGAAGAGGTCCGGCAAACAGTTCTTCACAGCCGAAAGAAAGGATAGATGTGCGCGCCTTGCCGCCGATGTTGCAATGAATACAACAATGCTTCTTAACGCCTGGCATGATGGTAGCTACGAGCCGAAGCATGGATCGCAGGCAAAGACACATAATATGACAGCCCAGAACAACTGTACGGAATGTCATGGAAGCAATGTTCCTACCCCATAGAGCTCATAAATAAGGCGGGGGTAACCCCGCCTTATTTATTTATTCTAATATCAATTACAATACATTATCATGTTCTGATTTGATTGTTCACCATATAGATGATGTATAATCCAAGTTGATAAGAAAATAAGATCTGTTTGAAGGAGGTTGAAAAGTGAGAAGATATATGATAGCGCTTTTGATGATCATTATGACGGCAACATTTGCATGTAGTGGGAATGGGCCTGATGCAAAATTGAAGGAGATCAATGCTTTGATGTCAAAAAAAATACCTATGACAATAGAGCAAAGGGAAGGTATAGACAGTTTTATAGGCAAAGGCAAGGATCTGATGAACAAAGGGGAAAAAGCAGAAGCAGTAATGGCATTTGATGAGGCATTGAAGATCATTAAGATAGCTCAGGATGCTGCTATTTATAATGCAGCTGAATAGGATTTAGCTAGACCGAGGGCTCTTCAAGATTGTTAAGGGCCGAGATTATGACCTCTGAGAGAGCCGGATGAATATGCATGCCCTCTCCGAGGATCCTAATGTCTCCACCTAGGGCCATTGCATTAATGACCTCTTGGATGAGAATAGAGGCGTGCGGGCCTAAGACGTGAAACCCGACTATCTTTCCATCAGACCTGCTTACCACGGCCTTTGCCATACTGGCATCATCAACCATAGCTTCACCCATAGCTACCTCAGAGAAATATCCTTTGCCTACCAGTATTCCTTCGGGACCGTATTCTGCAATAGCTTCATATTCTTTCATTCCAACTGATGCGATCTCGGGATACGTAAAGACAGCATGAGGTGAAGCATGATAATCCATCTTATGCTTATGTCCGGCCGTGTCAATCGCATTATGCCATGCTACCGTGGCCTCACGGTTAGCGACATGCCGAAACATCTGTTTGCCAATGATATCGCCGAACGCCCATATTCTCTTTTTATTGGTCTGTAGGTAGTCGTCAACGATTATATAGTTGCGCTTGTCGGTCTTTATTCCGGCTTTTGCTACCTGAAGCAGATCTGCATTTGATTTCCTTCCGGTCACGACCAGGACCTTTTCAGCCGTATAGTAATTTGTTTCAGATGTCCCCCTGTCCTTACCTGTGACCCTTATTCCGTCAGATGTCCGTTCAACGCGAACAACCTCGGTTCCGGTGAATATGGTCATCCTCTTTCTCATTTCCTTAAGTAGGATATCAGACAGTTCAGGTTCTTCATCAGGAAGGAACATCTTATTGCGCTGTACGATGGTGATGTCGGTACCCATGGCGGAAAAGAAATGAGCGTATTCTGCCGAAATGAAACCGCCTCCAATTACTATCATGCTCTTCGGCAGTTCTGAGAGTTCCAGTGCATTTTCATTCGTAAGATAATCGATGTTCTCAAATCCGATACCCTCCGGTATGTGAGGCCTTGCTCCGGCTGCGATAAATATCTTGTCTCCCGTGATCTTTTCTCCATCTACATCAAGAGAGTGCTCTCCGGTAAAACGTCCGACGGCCTCATAAAGGTCCAGGCCCTTTACGTTTGATATACCTTTGCGTATGTGACCTGCACTGGTACTTACCTTTGTCCTCATCCTTTCCATAATGGACATGAAGTCTATGCTGTCTATTGATGCCTTTATGCCCAGTTTTTCAGAATCAAGGATCTCTGCGATCCTGTCAGCGGGATATATGAGCATTTTAGAGGGAATGCAGCCTACATTAAGACATGTGCCTCCGAGAGGGCCTTTGTCGATGAGAGCTACAGACATATCATGCCTGATAGCATTCTCCGCAATTATTGAGCCGGCTCCGGAGCCTATTACAATGACGTCGTATTCTTTCATCTTGGTGTGGCAAGCATTGTAGAGTTACTTTTGAAAAGTATATCACAGGTATAAGGTACTTACCAGCTTTGGAAGCATCATATTTGACTCCGTTCTTTATCTCTGTTATCATTATAGAAATTACCGGGCAGGCATCTGTTGATACTGCCGGTATTGTTCACTTACATTTCTATTCAACTGTTCATTTTGCTATCCTCTGGCAATTTATTTAGCCCATCATGCAGTACGACTCAGCCGGCATATATGAACTATATATGTGCTGATTTATCTATTAATTTCAATAAGAAAGGAGGAATCATGGGTCTTTTAGGTAATCTTTTCGGTAAGGATGATATGCCAGAACTGGGCAGTGAAGTTCCGGTATACAGTACTATTCAGGGATTTCAAAAACATCTCAAGGTGCTGACCGAGAACATCCCGGGTGATATGGAACTGGTGCCATACGAAGACAAGGTATATGTATTCATCGGTAAACCACCTAAGCAGTTCGGCTTTGCCTGGATCGATGATAAGTATGTCAATAACCTGATCGGCGTTGCCAAAGAAAAGGGAATATCTAAAGAGGATCTTGGGAAAATTTCGGAGGACCTTCGTCAGACATACATTAAAAACAAGGATTCGATGCAAAAATACATATGGAATGCGGATGATGCTCGAATGATCGTTAATGTATCCGATGGACTTGGACAGCAATTAAAGACTATCGTTGACAATATCTGAACGGATAGAACACGCCATTATGTATTTGCAGAAAAAAGTAATATGGGAATTCTA
This sequence comes from Nitrospirota bacterium, assembly GCA_020351835.1. Taxonomy (GTDB): domain Bacteria; phylum Nitrospirota; class Thermodesulfovibrionia; order Thermodesulfovibrionales; family BMS3Bbin05; genus BMS3Bbin05. The sequence goes on along the minus strand of CP070669.1, from coordinate 1,479,712 downwards.
CAAAAGTGACAGGAGATAGTGCTGTGAGCGCAGAATATGCATTCGATGATCATGATTTAAGGAAAGCCTGCATTTCACGTTCGATCATGTCGGGTTCGGTTACAGGCCTTGAGCATCTCTTTCCTTCACAGATATAAGCTGCGTTAACATTGGCAGGAAGACCCAGATCTTCTATTACCGTCCTATCAACATCAGGCGATAGAAGACGGACCACTTTTTCCGGATGGTGAATTTTCCTTATCTGGCCGATGAAATTCGAACCAACCTCCTGTCCGGCAACGATTATGAAGATGAGCGGATCGCCAAAAAGCCACCGTAATGCAAGGCCGTAAACAGGGGCAGCAGGCAAATATGCGTCAAAGATATCTCCGAACGATGATAGTACTTTATTGGCGGTATTCAGGTATTCATCCAGGTTCAAATGATAATGCAGTCTCGCAAAAAGCAGTGAGACCCTGAAATTAACAAGACATGTATTGTAGTCATTCAGTGTACCTGTGTGCAGCGGCGATGTCCCTGTTGTGTTGAGAGACGGCCTGAACCTATCCACATCTTCTATGAAAAAATCTTTGATTAAAAGATCGGATATTCCCCTCGCTATTCTAAGATAGGAGTTATTCCCGGTTACATTGTATAGATCCAAAAGAGATATTGCATGTAGCACATTATCGGATAGGACCCCGCTCAAAAAACCTGTGTCCCCAGTATAATAATGTTTGACCCCGGCTGAGGGCGAGTACATGGACTCATTGATAAAAAATGCCGATCTCTCAGCCAGGGCCAGGTGTTCATAATTGCCATTTAAACAGTATGAATATGTCAAAGTACTTATCATTCTTGCATTGCTGTCGGTATAAGTGGTCTTATCAATAAATGGTACTTTAAGTCCCTTTCTATCATTCTTAATATAGTAGGATTCATCTGCATCCTGGCTACCAAAGAAGCGGTACATTTTAAGGTCAGTTAGATTATCAAGGACATACTTCATTGTCCTTTCTGCGATATTTGTCATCCACGGTTCATCCAGAACGGCAGAGGCTATAAGATAGTTCTTTATAATACCTGCATTATCCGCCAACATCTTTTCATAATGCGGGATGGACCAGTCACGTTTGGTCGAATATCTGAAGAAACCTCCTTCAACATGATCGAATATATCTCCAGATGCCATTTTCCCCAGTGTAATCGAAACCATTTCCCTGAACTTAGTATTGCCAGAGTCACTGTATTGAGCTGTAAGGAGATCGATAGCATCAGTATTAGGGAACTTCTGTGATGATCCGAACCCGCCGTGTGTCCAGTCAAAGCTCTCTTCGATTATATTCAGAACTTTTCGCAGTTGCTCTGTAGAAGGGGCGATATTGGTCGGTTTCATCATCTCAAGTTCTCTTTTGACATCCGAGAACCTTGATTCGATCATAGATCTCTTTGCCGGATACAGCTCAATAAGACGTTCAAGTCTGACGAACATATCATCGGGAGGAATATATGTGCCTCCATGAACGATCTCACCATCGGGCGTTAAAAAGACGGTAGAAGGCCAACCGCCCTGGTTGTACATATTGTCTACATCAGGTCTCATATCAGCATCAACTCTTACCGGTATAAAGTTCTCATTTATGATATCGATGATCTCCTTCTTGGAGTAAGTACTTTCATCCATAACATGGCACCAGTGGCACCAAACGGCACTTATTGATAGCAGAATTAGCCTGTCTTTCCTTTTTGCTTCTTCAAGAGCGGCCTGATCCCAAGGTCTCCAATCTACGAGATGAGCACTATTAGGATTAGGCGAAAATCTCAGTTCCGGAGGATTTCTGTCTTTCATTGTCATATCCTTGGTCTATATGGACCGTTTTAAGGCATCAAGTGACGGGATAAATATATATTTATCTTCAATATCTATCAGGCCATCACTCTTCAACTTATTAAGTGTGGCCGTTACGGTCTCACGGGTGGATGCTATAAGGTCCGCAAAATCCTTATGTGTGAGCTTGATCTTCAGGAGATAGCCGCCGTTATAGGGTACACCGAAATCCTCAAGAAGGTTTAGTATGGTCTTTGAGAGCCTTTGCTCTACTGAACTGTATAAAAGGTCAAGGAGTTTGTTCTCCATTTTCCACTTTCTCATTCCTATCATCTTAGTTACCCTTATAGAGAGACCCGGTACCATTTCCAGCATCCGGTCAAAGTTCTCCCTGGTCAAAGTACATATCTTGCCATCTTCTATCATCTCCGCGGACTCATCTCTTTCCTCTGGCTCTACAACGGACATTTCACCGAATATTGAGCCTCCCTTGAATATATCGATGATTATTTCCTTCCCCTGAGGGGTAAGCTTGGTTATCTTAACGGCACCTTTCTTCAGAATATATATGTTCTCAGCAGCAGCTCCTTGCAGGTACAGGACATCTCCTTTTTTTACGTCTTCCATCTTGGAGATCTTGTCGATCATCTTATATTCCTCTTCCCGAAGATGGCTGAAGAAGTCGAGGTTCTTAAGGTACCAGAGCTTTGTTCGATGTTTTGTCATAATCTCTAAAAAGCTTCGATGGTTCTATGATCGAATTATACCAGATAGGAACACACGCTTGAAGTAATAGACCTTACACTCGTTCAGAACTTATACTTCTGGACGGTCAAAAGACAGACCCCCGAATATACTATGCCTGATGCGCCATCTATGCTTAGAGATGTCCCTTCAGATATCTCAAGATCGCCGATAAGAGCACTCACTCCTTTTGCTGTTCGTTGTATGACCATGTCGGAACATCCGACAACGGAAGTAAGATCGAACTTTTGTGCGAGAATGGCAGCATGAGAGGTCGCCCCGCCTGTTGAAGTGAGCAGCCCGTCGATCTCTGGCATAAGCGAGACATCATCCGTATTAGTCTCTGTTCTCAATAAGATCAGAGGCTGGTCGAATTTAGCTCTGATTTCTTTTATCTCATCAGCAGAATCGGAAAAGATAGCAACGCCGCTCAGTGCTCCGCCATGGACACCGATCCCTCGTCCGATAATGCTTGACTCCATTCGGCATATATCATGAAATATCTCGGTTTTTCCGCGACGAAACTCCATTCGTTTCGTCTGGAGTATATCCAGGTGTATGGTGCCGGAGCTATCGATCGTATAGGCTGCTTCTACTTCCTGAGGTATTCCGCCCATTGCTTTCTCGACCAGTTCGGCAGCCTTTTTATGCAGATCATACAGGACAGGGTCTGATTGTTCCAGGCTTTCACCTTCATCGGCCACCTGAAAGGTCGATAGAGGCCGACTTGATAGTTTTCCGAATACAATATCGTCACCGGTTGCCATGCGTCTGGTTTCACCGTATATTGAGCTACTGAGGGTAGAAGGATCCCTCGTAAAGAACACCGATGCGCCTCCATACTTATTATTGGCCCGGACCATAGGAAGTAGGGTTACGGATGTGCCCCAGTGCTCTGATACACCCATTGCATTTCTGAACTGTAATGCTCTCTCATCGAACCATGATCTGTATATTGCAGAGATCGCAACTTTCAATTGTTCAAAAGGGTCCTCAGGCACTGATAGATCCCTAAGTAGCAACATTTCTTTATACATTAAAACCAGTTCTTTCATCCGGGACCTGTCAAGCTCCCTGATCCCGGAGATACCTGATCCAGAAGTAACCCTGTTTGCTATCTCTTCAAAATCCGCCATCGGCAGGCCGTTTACCACGTTAGAATAGTGTTCTATAAACCTTCTGTAAGAATCCCAGGCATGCCATTCCATATCCGGATCAGATGACATCGCCATTACTGTGCTAATGTTCATTCCACAGTATAGAATAGAAGAAAGTATCCCGGGCATTGATATATAAGAACCGCTCCTGACCGAAAGAAGCAGAGGGTTCGTGCCATCGCCATACTTCTTTCCGGTAGCCTGTTCTAATCTCAACAGAGCATCTTCAACTGAAGAGCTGAAACGTTCACTATTTACGTATGACTCATATTCTGTGGTCTTCGATGCTGAAAAGACCACGCCGAAAGGAACTGAAAGTCCTTTATTGAAAAGCAATATCAGGTTCTTCGCTTTGCTTCCTAGAACCGGTGAAAGCCTGGAGACCTCTTTGTGAGATAACTCATCAAAGTAAATGACATCTTTTGAATGGCTAATGTTGCCGCCAGAGGATATCTGTATGTCATCGCCTGTATCTATCTTTCTTCCAATGCACCTGACCAGGCTGTTCAGAAGGCGGTCAAGTTCCTCAAATCCCGTTATGCCGTTCAATATGTCTCTCATTATCGTATCGGCGGCCCTGTTAATGAATTGCTCACCATCGCCTTCTATCTTAGAGAGTGAGGCTGGAAGTTTATCGGCAGGATATCGTATAAGGACATTTATCAAAGGATCATGAAAACGCCTGTATAACATTTCTACCATCCATGTCAGTTCCCTCTGCCAGCTCCTGAGAAGATCAACGATCTGTGAAAGATAAAGGATGTTACCGGTCAAGATATCTATCAATTCATTGACCACAGGATTTGACATTCCGTGCAGCTCGAACAGCTCATGATACGTACCCAGAGAGTCAAGCCATGAAATAATGTTATCAGTAGTTGCCCTGTCCCCGAGACCGTCTATCTCGGATATCATCTCTTCCAGCAGGACTCTTGTGAGATCCTCAGTTTTCAGGAACTCTCCGAACGAGTCAAACTTCGGTTCACTATAAGAGCCTATGACCGATGGAATGCCAAATGCGATGTGCCTTTTAAAATAGAACGATTCTTTAGCTTCAGTTCTTTGAGGAGATATGAATATTGCTTTCAGCTGTCTTAGTTTATTGATATAACCTGCAAGTGATGAAGACCTGTCTTCGCCCCTCTCATCTTTTACGCTTACATGAGAGTATTTGCCTACAAGACCTTTATATATCTTGAATAACAGCATTATCTTCTCTTTTACCTCACCAGGGGCTTCGATATCAATGACAGACCTTTTGATGGCATCATCGGATATATTGAATATATTCTTTATCTGGAGACCACCATCTGATAATACTCCGTTCTCTGTAAGAACTTGCTTGAGAGCCTGTGAATATGAATTTAAAAGGTCAGTATCGACCGAATCGTATATCTCGTCGGGTAATGAACCTAAGAGGATACTTTTGTCGTTCAAAGCCCATGAAGAGATTATCTTCTCGATCAGCTCTATGTTCAGACTGCTTGCATTGACATGGACCTGTTTACGAAGGAAATAAATGACCGGATCGTTCCCCCAGGAATCTATCTCTGTAGAAAGTTCTCTTATCCTGCCCGAAGCACCTACCTCATGAAAGTAGACCGGAAACTTCTGCAGAAGAAGGTAATGGTCAAGGAAGTCGTCCGTGATTGTTACTGTATTAAGATATTGTGTTATATCCCGCTGAAACAATCTGTCATCAGGGATGAAGACACCGCTTATGAACAGATTTGCTATAAGGTGATAAAGCACGGCTTTCATCTTATCGGGTGAGACACATGTGACCATCATAAATCCCTTTATTCGCTTAAAATGCATTGGATCGGCTATCTCTGCCCATGTCTGACCAGAATATCCGGTTATAGATGGTGGAGGAACAAATATCTGCGTAAGGATGGATGAGTATAAAGAAAGAAGACTGTCATTGTTACTCTTAAGTATGGTCTCTACTAGGCGCTGGTCGAACATTATATCATCCTTTATAACGTCATCAGTTGCCCCAAGGAACTCCAGAAGGATCGTTATGCGTTCGAAGTCACCTTTATCTGCCAATCCCTCAATAATGTTCAGCAAAAGGGTCAGTGCAGACTTGTAAACGTCAGGAGTTGTGGTGATAGATATTCTGGACACTTCTTCCAGTAAGATCGAGATTTTATCGGATGACATGTATGATATATGTTCCCTGAGGGGGACAAGAAGCATCCTTATTTTCTCTCCCTGGTCGAACATCAATGGATCTATCTTGCTCAATTCCTGGATGCCAGTAGCTGTGTCCTCGGGGAGTTTTTTTATATCTTTGAGGACCCTATCCGCATTAATATGTGTAAATAGCATTAAAGAGGCAAATTCCTTTTCATTTACTGTTGCCATCAGGGTATCCGTCGCTTGCTTGCCAATAAAAGATGTTTCTTCGATAGCTGTACGAACCGAGTCCCTGACCGAAGCCAATGCCGGGCCAATGTCATGGTCCGGAAGCTTTTTGTTTATTGACCCCAGAACCTTCAGGAAACCTTTCAGCTTTGGTGATACATCTATCCTTGTTAAAGAAAGTACCGATGCCCACTGGTCGGCCATAAAGCCCAGCAGTTCCTCTTTTATTTCATGTTCGGCAGGTAGTTCTATAAGGGACAGGAAGTTCGAGATAGCCTTGCTTCTGAAGGATCGGTCAGCATAGACCGCTGAAAGTGCCGAGTAACGCACTATGAATATGTACCATCTCTTAAATATGTCTATGTCGGTCCAGAAAAGGTCCCTTGCGAAGGTATTGATCGAATCAGATAGCAGTTTCCAATCCTTTTTTGATGACATAACTGATGTAATTATGTTCTCTCCCTTCTCCTGAAGCCCCTTTTTATCCTTCAAAGCATCGTTCATGGCCCGAAAGTTGTAATCTCTGAGCTCTTCTGATATCTCAAACGCGGATGCATACTGTCCACCGGCAGCTTCTCTTTTCAAAAGAAATGTGCCTATATGCCTTCCTGACCTGATAAGATCAAGTTGAACGTTGCCTGACATATCGTCGATACTGACGTCGGTATATAGCTCGAAATAGCCTTTATTTAACCGTGTTCTGCCTATCTCCCTGCCACCTTGCATTAGCGTCATAATGTATCCATCTTCAGGTAAGGAGATAACGGTCCCTTTAAATGATGTAGTTTTCCCTGAGGAAGAGATACAGAAATCCTTAGCTACAAGAGATGTGACCATCCCCTTGTAAGCAGTAGCAAGGGTCCCTATAAGGTAATCAAGTGAGCAGAGGTCCATGTGAACATCCAGGTCTTATATGGTTCATATACTTTGATTATACTGAAAAGTGTAACCAAGGTCACTTAACTTTTGATCAGATACATTGTATTATTCAGTATGAATGTTGCCATGAGGCTCATATTGTGTATTGCGATCTTGGCCATGATGATACCATCAGGTTATGCCGATACCATTGTAATAGATGACTTCGAGGATGGGTTAAACCCTGCATGGGAAAGAAAGGATTTCAGGGGCCATGTAGATTACACTGTCGAAAGCTTCGAGAAGGGCAATGTCCTTAAGGCCTACAGTCAGAGTTCTGCCTCGGGGCTAATATTCAGGAGGAGTTACGAACTCAAGGATTATCCCATGCTATCCTGGGAATGGAAAGTAAGCAATATTTATATAAAGGGTGATGCGCGGGTTAAAAGTGGTGATGATTATCCGGCGAGAATATATGTCATATTCCCTCACTGGTTCAAGCCTCTGACAAAGAGCATAAACTACATATGGTCAAGCAGACTTCCTATCGGAGAGTATCTGCCTAATGCTTATCACTCCGGGACTGTAATGATAGCTGTAGAGAGCGGAGATGATAACACCGGGAGGTGGGTAAGTGAGAGCAGGAATGTATATGAGGATTATAAGATGGTATTTGGTAAAGAGCCGACCAAAGTAGGCGCTATAGCAATAATGACGGATTCTGATGATACAGGGGAGACAGCTACAGCGTTCTATGACAATATTAAGATTAGCGGGTTTTAGCGCTAATAAAAAAAGGAGGAAATATGGGAAAGTTAGCGGTCGTATATCATAGTACATATGGTCACACGAAGCTTATGGCTGAAGCTGTGGCAAAGGGAGCATCTACAGTGGATGGAATTGAAGCCGGAATGATGACTGCGGAGGAGGCAGTGAAAAGTATTGATGCTCTGGACGATGCCGATGCTATCATATTCGGCTCGGCCACATACATGGGTAATATTGCTGCCGGAATGAAACAGTTTATGGAAGCATCGGTCAAGAAGTGGTTTGCATCAGCCTGGAAGGATAAAATAGCCGGAGGATTTACGAACTCAAGCTCATTTTCGGGTGATAAATTAAATACATTGCAGGGGATACAGGTCTTCGCGATGCAGCATGGGATGATCTGGGTTGGCACCGGAATGTTCCCTTCCCAGAACGACATGGATGCAATGAACAGCATAGAGGGTCCGGGCCCAAACGCCCACAACAGGGTTGGGTCCTTCATAGGACCAATGGCATCAAGTTTCCAGGTAAATCCGCCAGATACTCCTGCTAAAGGTGATATAGAGACGGCAGAAATGTATGGGAAGAGGGTAGCAGAGGTTACCATGCAGTTCATTAAGGGAAGAGGGTAAGGATCAGCCCAGAGCTACGTCAAGTATCATCATAACCGTGAAGCCTATCATAGTGCCCATCGTGGCCAGGTCGGTGTTTCCCTCTCGTTGTGATTCGGGGACCAGTTCTTCGACAACCACGAATATCATCGCACCGGCTGCAAAGCTCAATGCGTATGGAAGGATAGGGCGGGCTATGATAACGGCCGCAGCACCAAGGACACCTGCAACCGGTTCTACCATCCCGGACAGCTGGCCGTACCAGAAGCTTTTTAGGCGGGAAAGCCCCTCTCTTCTCAAAGGCATCGAGACCGCCATTCCTTCGGGGAAGTTCTGGATCCCGATACCGAAAGCAAGAGCTATAGCACCTCCCATAGATGCAGAGGGCAGGTCTGCTGCTACCGCTCCAAAGGCAACACCGACAGCAAGACCTTCAGGAATATTATGCAATGTGATAGCAAGGATCAACAGCGTGCTTCTCTGCCAGCTTGTTTTAATACCTTCGGCAGCCTCTATTGGCAGGCCCAGATGTAGATGAGGCAGGAGCCTGTCTACGAGCCTAAGGAACACTGCGCCGAACACAAAGCCCGCGGCAGCTGGCACCCAGGCCGGAACGTCCATTTCTGATGCCATATCTATTGATGGGATCAAAAGTGACCAGCAACTTGCCGCTATCATTACGCCCGCGGCAAAACCTAGCATCGAATCGAGCACTTTTTTATTAATGGTCTTAGTGAACAGAACGCAGGCCGCTCCCAAGGCTGTCATAAGCCATGTGAATGTTGTACCCAGAAGGGCCAGTATAACGGGATTATATTCCTTAAGGAGCTCTGTCATTATCACTTCCTTAGAATCGTTGAAGAACTTATACCAGACATTAGTCCATCTGTCAAGAAAATATGCGCTAAAGTAAGTGACATGTTAAAATCTAATTGTCTACCATGACCAGTAAATATATCAACATATCCATAGTAGTTCCTACATACAACGAGGAAAAAGTACTTGAGCGGACACTAACTTCTCTTAATATGGACGCCGGAGATGAGCTAATTGTGGTAGACGGGGGCAGTAGCGACGGAACTCTAGATATAGCCAGAAAGTTCACAGGGAACGTGATTTCCTCAAAAAAAGGGAGGGGGTCACAATTAAGAGCAGGGGCTCAGAACGCAAATTGTGAAGCTATCCTGATACTGCATGCAGATTCAATGCTTCCGGACAATGCCCTGGAACAGATTCGCCATGCCCTTGGTTCCGGCCTTTCCGGCTATGGTGCCTTCGATCTAAGGATCGACCATAGTGCCTTCTGTTTCAGGGTTACGGAACTGTTCGCCAATATCAGGTCGTGGATAACGAAGATCCCTTATGGAGATCAGGGTATGTTCTTTTTAAGATCACTCTATTTAGATGTGGGTGGATTTGCTGATATCCCGTTGATGGAAGATATAGACATATCAAGAAGGTTAAAGAAGACCGGCAGGCCCGTATTCCTGAGGCCTCCGGTGCATGCATCCCCGAGGAGGTGGCTTGAAGAGGGCATTGTCTATACCACTTTAAGGGATTGGAAGCTTGCATTGATGTTCGCAATTCTGAACGTCTCTCCCGAAACGCTGATCAAAAGTTATAAGGATGTAAGGTAATGAACGACAGTGCGTTGATCATAATGGCCAAGTATCCGGACCCGGATACCGTAAAGACCAGGCTATCAGGATCAATGTCTCCTCAGGAAAGAGTGGGTCTTTACGAAAAGTTATTGCATAACACAATATCCAGGCTGAGTGGTCTATCAGGGATCGATACTATTATTAATTACACGCCATATAATGCTGATAGTTACTTTAAGATGTTTGGATCTGATGTATTTCCTCAGGTGGAGGGAGATATTGGCGAAAGAATGTTCAGGGCTATAGAGGAGGTCATTGGCAGAGGTTACGGTAAGACAGTTCTCGTCGGTGTGGACATACCTGACCTCACTGGTGGCATTGTAGAGAATGCTTTTTCCATGCTTGAACATAATGACCTGGTGTTCGGACCGGCATTGGACGGGGGATATTATCTCATAGGCATGAAGAAGCCATTGGAAGCTATCTTCAGAGATATACAATGGTCTTCACCGCATACTCTTCAACAGACAATAGTAGTTGCCGAGTCGCTCGGTCGCACTATAGCTTATACTGAGTATCTACAGGATGTAGATACTATAGAAGATGTTCATAACAAAGGACTTATTTAGTCCCTAAAGTATTTAACCTAAAAAAGGAGGAGCTAAATGTCTGAAAGCTCATTACCAGAGCAGTATAAAAGGATCAGAGAACGGTTCGGTGATTTTTTTAACGCGGTAGGTAATCTTGGAGAAGTACTAAGGACGCAGGGGCCAATAGACGAGAAGACGGCTCATCTTATACAACTGGCCGCTGCAGTGGCTATAAGATCGGAAGGCTCGGTGCATAGCCACGTCAGGAGAGCGTTAGGAAAGGGGGCAAGGCCTGAGGAGATATATCATGCTATTATTCTGCTAACCAGTACCATTGGTTTCCCTACTGTATCTGCCGCTCTTAGCTGGGCCGATGACATAATAGAGAAATAGCCACTTAGATTTCAAACGTAAATACAAAGGGTTATATGTGTATATAATAAGGATGACTTGAAAAAACATGGGATTAGTGTATAATCTAAACTATAACTTAATGCATATGCCGGGAGGTTGGTCATGGTTTTCGACATTTCTTTCTTCGTAAGTATCGCCGCTATTGTGGTAATGCTGTACTGCCTTTTCCTTGTGGTATCGCTCAAGGCACGGGTTCCTGGAGGAATGATCGGAAAGAAATGGAACTTTCTGCTTACTCTGGTCGTATTGTTTACCGTTGGTTATCTTTCCACTCCGTTCTTCAGCAAGATACCCGAGAATATTCTGAGATTGATAGTAGGGTTCATTTTCTTTTTTGGAGCTATATATGTTGTTATTACCGTCAAACTGATATTTAACATCATCAAGGAGCTATCTGAATAGAAATGGCTTCGAGCGTAATATTTGTTTTGACCGATAAAGGGCATGAGGAGCTCAAGACACGTAAGTATAAGGTGCCAATGCATCAAAGGAGGGTATTGATACTTGTCGACGGTAAGTCTGACATTAACAGTATCAAGGAAAAGGGGCACGGGATGCCAGGTATTGAAGAGAGTCTCGGTGTTCTTGAGGCAGATGGCTATATAAGCAAAGCCTCAGGTCATGACAGATTAAGCTTGAAGTCTGAGCTGTTGAAAATAATAAAGGAAGTTCTGGGAAAGAGCTCTGATAAGGTATTAAGTAAGCTTGAAAAGGTTCCCGATTCGGCACCTGAGCTCAGGTCGGCGATGGCAGAATGCAAAAAGCTTGTAAAACTGACCATTTCTGAGAGTAAAGCGGAGGAGCTGCTCAAAAAATGTAATGAATTTATTGAAAAAATGCAGTAATATGTAATAATCTTTATAAATGTACAGTTATAAAGAGATCTTATTGATTATGTGATATATTTATAAAAGCATTAAACAACAAGGAGTAGGTAATGACGATCAGAACAAAATTAATGAGCACAATAATGCTCCTCATATTCATTTCATTTGTAGTTGGAGGTCTAGGTGTCTATGGCATCTTTAGTATCAGTAAATTCATGAAGACGATCGTTGAGGAAGAGATCCCACAGACGTGGCTTGCCGACTCATTGAGCTCAGAACTGTCCAGATTAAGAAAGCATGAGAAAGAGTTCTTCCTGTATTCATCTCTTGGAGATCTTCAGAGGAGGAACGAATATAGGAACAGGGTCTCGGATAACTTCAGTAATATTGATAAGATCCTGAAGAATTTTAAGATAAGCTTCGGTGAGACAAGCGCTGACCTTGCAGAAAGGATCGATCACCTGGAAGTAACCTTGAACGCATCTCGTGAGGCTTTCAAGCCAATGGAAGATGCACTTTCCAGAGGGAGGGCATTCGATGAGATAAGGGAATCCTTTGATACATACAGAACGCACATAACCGAAGTTGAGAACGATGCTGCAGCTCTAAAAGAGGATATTCTGCTCAGTATAGAAGACGTCAGTAGCAGTGCCTTTACTGTCCAGCAGAACCTGTTCAGAATACTTCCGATAGTTTCCGGCAGCGTTATATTCATAGGTCTTGTCGTCGGATTTCTTGTGTCAAGAAGGATTACAGGTTCTCTCGGAGCACTCATGAGAGGAATAAGAGCGGTTGGTGAAGGTAAGGTTGACACTGATGTTAAGGTTAGGGCTGGTGACGAGCTTGGCCAGATCGCTTCGGTTTTTAACGAAACGATAAACCGGTTGCGTGCTTATATCCAGACCGATGCCGAGCGAAGAAGCACACAGGAGAACCTTATGAAGTTCCTCGATATCCTCGGAACTGCTTCCGATGGTGACTTTTCTGAGAAAGCACCTGTCACGGCGGACGTGTTCGGGTCTCTTGCTGATGCTTATAATCTCATGATCGACGGTGTTACCGACCTGCTTGTTGACGTTAGAAGGGCCTCGGATATGGTCGGTTCTAACAGCAGGAACCTTATCGATATATTCGACAGAATGGGGCAGGGTTCAGAGGTTCAGATGGTAGAAGTTAAGAAGTCATCTGAAGCAGTTGATGAATCATCGAACGCGACAATGAACATCAGTGATAAGGCCGGAGCAGCGCAGCAGATAACCTCTAAAGCAGCAGAGGCGGCAAAGAAAGGTGGTAAGCTCGTCATACAGACCATAGAGGGAATGCAGCTGATCAGGGTAACCGTTTCGGCCATCAACAAGAGAATGAAATCATTGTCGGAGAAGATGCTTGAGATCGGAAGCATCTCTCAGTTGATCGGTGATATAGCATCAAGAACTAACATGCTTGCTATGAACGCATCTATTGAAGCTGCAAGGGCCGGAGAGCAGGGCAAGGGATTCGTTGTTATCGCTGAGGAGATCAGGTCACTTGCAGACAGGTCCGCTAAGGCAACGAAGGACATTACAGGAATTATTAAGGCTATTCAGACAGAGGCTGGAGAAGTTACAAGCTCACTTGAGGAAGAGACAAATCACGTCGAGAACCAGACAAAGATATCGACTGATACAGGTCTGGCGTTCAGGGATATCGACTCTTCGATCAAGGACTCTAACCGTATCGTTGAGGAGATATTCGGGCTTTCACAGACTCAACGTGATCTGACGCAAAAGGTTGTTCTTGCTATGGAAGAGGTTAACAGGATATCTCTCCAGATGCTTAAATATATTGACGATTCTAAGAAACTCACGGATTCGCTCTCTACAACGTCCATGACACTATTGAACAACGTATCAAGGTTTAAGCTTGCTGAGGAAAGGACACCTGAGATCGGAAATCAGGAAGAGGTGGGAGAGATAGAGCTTTAATATACAGCCGTATTTATCTGTTAAAAGTATTTCACGGGATGGGGCTGCTTTAACAAAAGTACAATCAAAAATATCAAAAGTACAAGCAGAACCGCCTTTCTTAATTTTATAATATATTAAAGATCTACTTAATAATTAGGAGGTTATTAATGCCATCAGAATTAACCAGGATAGTAAAGGAGCGTCAGAACGAGTTCAAGTCCGTCCTGTCATCAAATTCCAGTACAGTAGAAAAAACGGTTACTCTCAGGAGGATGGCGAGAGGAATTGCTTCGGACTATTTCGATGAAATGCATTATGCAAATATAGAGGAGTTCTATAATGATTACCGGGCCGGGAGGTCGGCCATTTCAGATCTGGAGGGGAAAGGGGTCGTTCATGGTGATGTTCTTATCTTGAACAACTGCCCAATGGCGCCTTTGTTCGGTGATTTCAAGGATAATGGTGATTTCCCGGGATACTGGAGCGAGCTACCGCAATCTTTTATGCGTGAGTTCAAGAACGAGTCCATACTGCATCCGCTTTGCATAGTACATCAGAGCTTTCGTGACGAATTAGCTAAGAAGATACCTAAAGGGAACTCATTTGTACATTCCGTAGCTGTGGCATGCAGGTCAGGCTCGAACGGAAAGGTCGTATTCTCGGAGTTCGGTCTGCAGCTTTCCGGCAGATCCAGAGAAGAGATACAAGAAGCGATCGATGGTAAGGCTTGTGCTTTCTATGTAAGGTGATGCGGAGCTATGTTCTTTTTCGCTGCCTCGTAGAGAGTTGTCTCGTCAAATGGCTTGATCAGAAAATCTGACGCACCTAACTGGAAGGCTTTGTTCTTATGGCTCTCACTGCTTCGTGACGTCAGGACCACTACAGGCATTATTTCAAGCAATCCACGTCTTTTTAGCTCACTAAGGAGTTCATATCCATGCATGACGGGCATCTCAAGGTCCGAGATGATAAGGTCTACTCTGTTATCATCAATAATGTTCAGAGCCTCAAGTCCGTTCGTCGCGCTGAGTACCTTATAATCCTTGCCCTCGAGGATCATGCTCGCAAATTTTCTTACACTTAAAGAATCATCAACAACGAGGATCGTCTCCTGCTCTGATACAGGTTCTTTTTCTGTTACCTCACCGCTCTCGAGGCTTATAGCCGTTACATCTATCAGTGCTGCAGGATTAATAACAGGTCTTATCTTGCCGTCAGCCGAAATGCTGACCCCGGCGAACTGCTTTATCCCTTCAAGGAACTTACCGAAGGGCTTAATTATCGTATCCTCCTGGCCAACAAGGCCATCAACAACCATCGCAAAGTGCTTTCCGGATATATTCAAAATTATTACTGGCTTTTGTTTTGTGGCCCCCGCATCTCGCAGTCCAAGGAGGTTATTCAATCTGGTTATAGGCATGGTCATTTCCCTTAGAGTAAAAGTCTCCGCATCTTCAAGTACGTCAACATCTATCTGTGAAAGCTCCTGCACCAGCGTGGAAGGCAAGATGAACTCCATCCCGCCTGAACTGAATATAACAACATTGATAATGATCAGGGATAGAGGGACCTTAAGCCTGAAGGTAGTCCCTTCGTTCTTTTCGGTCATGATCTCTATAGAACCGTTAATTAGCGATAACGTTTCTTTTACAACATCGAGACCTACGCCACGGCCTGATGTCATGTCGGCGGACGCTGCAGTGCTGAAGCCAGACCTGAATAGAATATGCAAAAGGTCCTCTTCGGTAAGGTCCTCGTTCGGCATGATTATCTGCTTTTCAAGAGCCACGGTCCTTATCCGGTCAAAATCTATGCCTTTTCCGTCATCTTTTATCTCAATGACAATTGCGTTTCCTTCTCTTCTTGTGTCAAGGTGAATAGTTCCTTCGGGGGATTTGCCGTTCAGTGTTCTCTCATTTGGTGTCTCTATCCCGTGAGCTATAGCATTTCTTAAGATGTGAAGTATCGAGTCAAATATGCGCTCAAATATTATCTTATCGATCTTTGTCTCGAAGCCTGCGGTCATGAACTTTATTTTCTTGTTGTTCTGAAGCGCGATATCCCGGACAGCCCTCGTAAATCTCTGGTAAAGCTTCCCTATCGTGACCATTCGAGCCTCTGAGATCAGCTCCTTGGAGTTACTTATCAGCCTGTCCATGGAATTTACTTTTGATGAGAGGGCATCAAAGAATGAGGACAGAGACTTCATAGCTTCGTTTATGTCATCCGTTATCTCATGAAGCTTTCTGGAGAACAGATTTAGCTCGTCATACTTATCGAACTCCAACTCGTGAAACTCGCTTAGAAGCGGATCAACATAAGAGACCTTGTCATCCGCTTTCTCAAGACCAGAGTATTCATACTTCTCACTAAAGCTGGTAACTTCTGATATAAGCCTTCTCCCTGCAAAATTTATCTCATCCCTGAAAGTGTGTACTTGTGATACCTGCTGTACAAGATAGTTCTTAATTATGGTCAGTTCACCCATAAGGTTCATGAGCTGTTCGACATTATCAATATCAATACGGACGAACTTGCTCTCCATCACCTCTACGTCATCTTTTCTTCGTCCGACACCTCTTTTTTCCTCGACGGTCTTTGCCGGGCCTGCTGCAACAGGTTCCTCTTCTATAACTTCCGCCTCTAATATATCCTCTGCACTGACGGTGGGTTCTTCTTCCACCATTTCAGCCTCCAGGATTGAGGCGGTCTCTAACGGAGCGGGTCCTGAGACAGGCTTGGCTGTTTCATGGATCTGGTTCAAGGCCGAATTGAACTTCTCGAAAGCTGAGGGATCCTCACCTTTACCGGCCCTTACGCTCTTAATAAGTCTTTTAATGGCATCAAGGCCACGGAACATCCATGTAGCCAGGCCAGATGTGGTCTTTTTCTTTCCATCCTTTATCTCCTCGAAGATATCTTCCATAAGATGGGCAATCTTACTTATTTGCCCAAGCTTTACAAGAGCCGCTGAACCTTTGAGAGTATGGGCGGACCTGAACATGTCCTCTATCATTGAGCGGTCGGACGGATTGCTCTCAAGGTTCAGGATCCCTTTTTCAAGGAGGTTTATATGGTCCTCAGCTTCGGCTATGAAGAACTCTATCAGACTCTCATTTGCCATTATTGCACCTTATATTCATTAAAGAAGGAGACCATGTCAAGGAGATCACCTTCTTCGTTCTCTTCCAGAAGGTCAGGCATTCCGTCAGACATAATAGCAAGGAACTCATTATTGCAATCTGCTATGATCAGCTTCTTTTCAACACCGGATTTATAAGCTGTTTTATATATACGCGCCATATCAACGACCGGCAGTACATCACCCCTTATGTGTACAAGGCCTCGTATATGTTCAGGACTTCTGGGCAGAGGCAGTATCTCTGATACATCTATTATTTCTCTTACTGCTTCAATAGGCATGGTAAGTGATAAGTCGCCAACATTAAAAGTGCAAAAATTGATCTCTGGATGAACTGCCTCTTCATCTAGTCCCCCGAGGGGTTCCAGGTCATCGAACCCTTGCAGTTTTTCGAGATCTTCATTATCCATAATTACAGGTGCTTCTTAACAAGTTTCAAAAGGTGCCCTGCTTCATAAGGCTTTACTATGTACTCGTCGGCTCCCTGCTTGATCCCCCAGAACTTATCGCTCTCCTGGGATTTCGATGTTGTCAGGATAATAGGTATCTGCTTGTAATTATCATCTTTCTTCAGATCACGACATACCTGAAAACCGTTCTTCTTAGGCATAATCACATCGAGAATGATCAGGTCAGGCTTTTCCGCTCTTGCCTTTGCCTCAGCCTCTTCGCCGTCCCTGGCTATGATGTAGGAATGAGACTGGTCCTTGAGCGCATTCTTAACGAACTGAAGATCAGTTTCGCTGTCTTCAGCGATCAGTATCCTTGCCATACTTTGCTCCTTTCAGCAGTTTTTATTTTTAGTAGTCCGACCTTCTGGAGTGAGTAGCAGATACGTTTGACTTCTAACTCATCCATGCCACTCTTGTCTATTATCTCCCTTAATGATCTCTTGCCATTGATCTGTGAAAAAACAGCAAGCTCTCTCTGGTCCATCTCGATGCTCTCTATTTCATCAGCATTAGTTATCAGTCTTGCGAGCACGACAGTATCATCGCTAAGGGCTTCGGCAGCAACTTTCTTTTCATCAAACCGCCTAAGTCCATCAAGAATTATTCCGGGCATAGGTATCCTGAACTTTATATCGCTGAACTGCATGGGAATAGGCGATGCCTCAAAGTAGAAATTTCCTGAACTTGCTTCTATCATCATGAAGAAAGCATCCTCAGCCATTCTTCTCAAGTACGACATCAGCTCATCTTCGGTCAAATAGCCATACTCGACTATTACCTTTCCGACAGGCATGTTCTTGTTTTTGGATTCTTTAAGAACCCTGGCAAGTTCCTCCTTTGTTATCTTTCCGTCCTCGACTATGAGGTCCGTAACGAACTTATGGTATCCCTTTTTGCTCAGCGTTGCGAAGACTATCATCCCGTTCTCAATGTAAACCTCGGAATACAATGAAGGAGAAAGCACAGATAGTTTTCCAGTAAGCTTTAGATTGTCAATGAACTGTAAAATATCGGGCATCGTGACCGACTTGATCTGGCCTGAAAAAAGAAGGTTTTCTTTTTCTGAAAGCTCCATCTCTTTGAGGGTATCCACAATAAGGTTCTTCAGCATGACCTGCATCTCGTACTTGAAATACTTTTTTACCACTCTTTCCATAGCGTCCTCAAAGTCATCCATCGATAATGAGTGTCCTGCCGCAACCTCCTCTGGGGCGGCCTCTACTGTTTCTACCTCGGACCTGCCCATTACCTCATTGACCTTCTGGACCAGTTCGTCAGGCTCGAACGGTTTCTGGAAATACTCAATGACCCCGAACCTCTCTTCGAACGTAGATGCTACATCCTCTCCCTTAGCTGTTATGAGAATAATTGGAATATGCTTAAGATCATCCTTTGAACGCACTATTTTGCAGAACTGATAGCCGTTCATTTTAGGCATCAGGAAATCTACCAGCAGGAGGGAAGGGTTATTTTCCGAGGCTATTTTTAACCCCTGATCCCCGTCCTCAGCCGTCAGGACAGTGTATCCTTCCTGAGACATTATGAGCTCAACTAGTCGTCTGACCGTGGGTGAGTCGTCAACTATGAGTATTGACTTCTTTTTTGCCATAACACTCCATAAAATAAGCGTTTAATTAATTTTAAAGTTATACATTAGGATTGTCAAGTAATAAGTTTAATATTTAAGGAAGAGTGATTTGATATAAACTACTTATGACATTTTTTGCAGTTTTCCTGCTTTCTTGCGTCAAAACCATCAGTCCCGTTATGGCAGGCACCACAGTACTTGCCGCTATAAATGTCTTCCATATTCATTTTAATATTGCCCTTCATTATGAATATATCTGGATGGCACTGAATGCAGGAGTTTCCCCTTATCCTGTGGTCCTTTCCGCTAAAAGTGACCTTTCCAGCTCCCCCCCCTTTGTATATTACTTTTTTTCCAGGGGCGACGGCGAAGGAGCCGGTTGTAAGGGAAAACAGAATGAACAGGAAAAGAGATGTAATAGCAAGTACTTTTTTCATCATGTGTTACCCTTCACCGCAATATTTTGAACTTATATGTCTATTTGTACTCAAAGTGTTGTTTTGTTTCTTAACTTTATATAAAAAAAGGGAAAAAGTCAAGATAAAGTTATGAATTTAGGCCGTTTTCGGGTCTGTGGAACTCTGTTTATATTCCTTCCATCGGTTATGGATCCAGTACCATTGATACGTATTTTCCTTTACATATTTCTCTATATGGGCTGCAAAGGACATGGCATCTTCATACACAGCCTTTTCGGGGTCATCATTATCAGACATCTTGATCTCAGGGTGTATCTCTATTACATGCCCTCTGCCTTGTCTTCTGATGAAGGCAGGCAGTACCGTACCGCCAGTGCGTCTGGCAATTACGACGGGGGACTTCATTGCCCAGGCGGGCCTGCCCATGAACTCTATCTTGACCCCCTGACTTGGGATGGCACTCTGATCAACAAGCATCATTACTGTTCCGTTATTTGCGATCTCGGCGAATATCTTCTTAAGAGCCCCCTCTTTATAAAGTATAGTATTACCGAACTTTGTCCTGTAGATCTCTATGATCTTATTGATATAAGGATTGTCTATTGCCCTGACAGCATATGTTAAAGGTCGCTGCTTGAATGACAGGGTGAGCGGCAGCAATTCCCAGTTGCCGCAGTGACCTGAGATGATAAAGACGCCGTTGCCCTTTTTTAGAGCATTTTCATAATGTTCAAGGCCCTTTATCTCGATATTCTTAACTATGCTCTTTCCAAAACCGTGCAGTACCTTCGAACACTCTACCAAAAGTTTTCCAAGGTGCATGAAAGTGTCTTTTATCACTTCGTCAGCACTTCTTTTGTCATCGATAAGCTCCGGATCAATCTTATTCAGGCTCTCTATCGCGATCCTTCTCCTGCTAGACAGGCTCTTGTATATGAGCAGTCCTAGGAGCTCACCTAACCGCAAAGCTATCCTATGAGGTATTATGGCGATGAAAAGCGTGATAATGTAAACAACAGCCGCCTGGAGGAACAGGAAGATTCCCTTCATTCACTGTCCTTATCATTATTGTTCTTACTGCGCTCATCCTTTGGCGGCTTCATTGCCTCACGGATCTCTGTAAGCCTTTTCTCCACAAGAAAGTTTACTGTGCCTTCAGGATATGATCCATCCTCTCCAGGTTCACCAGCGCTTACACCGGTCAGGATCTCGAGACCTTCTTCCATCCTGTCGATAGCAAAGATATTGAACTTCCCGCCGTCAACAGCTTCTAGTACTTCTTCATTTAGCATCAGGTTAACAACGTTCTTGCGAGGTATGACCGCACCATGACTTCCGTCAAGGCCTCTTATCTTGCAGAGCTCAAAGAAACCTTCTATCTTTTCGTTAACACCGCCGATCGGCTGCACATCCCCGTTCTGGTCCATCGAGCCAGTTACCGCGTAAGACTGCTTCAGAGGTACCTGAGCTATACTGCTCAACAGGGCATACATCTCCGCGCATGTGGCACTATCTCCCTCGATCATGCTGTACAACTGTTCAAAAGTTATGGAAGCAGAAAGAGAGATCGGCTTTTTCTGGGCATATTTGCTTCCAAGATAGTGGTTTATTATGAGGATAGCCTTCTCATGGATCTTACCGCTCATCTTGGTCTCTCTCTCGATATTAACTACACCTGATTTGCCTGCATATGTCTTGGCAGTGATCCTGGAGGGTTTACCGAACATATAGTCCCCCATGTCAAGTACCGCGAGGCCATTGACCTGGCCTACGATTTCACCGGATGTTTCCACTATAAGCGCTCCTTCTGTCATCATCTCTCTAAGATAGTCCTCTATCTTATTGTGTCTGTATATCCTTTTACCGAGAGACTTCAGTACGTGTTCATCCGTTATCTTCTTGCTCTTATCTTTTGTAGCCCAGTAGTGTGATTCCCTTATCAGGTCAGAGATATCACTGAACTTGGAGGATAGCTTGTTCTTGTGCCCTGCAAGGCGTGAACCATGCTCTACGATCCGTGCTATACCCGAACGATCGAAATCCAGTAGTTTCTCTTCTTTTGCCTTTGTGGCTATAAATGACACGTATTTATCAATATTCTCATTGTTTCTTTCCATCCTGCTGTCAAAGTCAGCCTTTACCTTGAAAAGCTCTTTATACTCTTCATCGAGATTGTAAAGAAGGTAATAAATATTTGGCGGTCCTATGAGGACGACCTTAATATCGAGGGGTATTGACTGGGGCTTGAGCATTGATGTTGTCACAAGTCTGTACTGTTCCCATATGTCTTCTATCCTTATCTCCCTGTCCCTTACCGCTCGCTTCAAGGAATCATATGAAAAAATGTTCTTTAGAAGGTCGAGCGCGTTAATTATTAGATAACCGCCATTGGCTCTATGAAGTGCACCTGCCTTGATCATGGAGAAATCGGTGTATGACACACCATACTGGAACTTATGTTCTACCCTCCCAAAAAGATTGTAATATGTAGGGTTGCTCTCAAATACACAGGGAGCTCCCTCAGTGAACTTGTTGTTTACCATGACGTTCACATGATATTTCTGAAGTGCGTCCTCCTGTTTCGGAGGTTTAAGAAAAGGAAGAGGCGGTGTAGCATCCTGCTGTGGTTTGAACTCGTCAAGACCTTCGAGGATATCTTCCTGGACATTCTCAAGGTAATCCGTCACCTTCTCGTATTTTTCATACTTTTTCTTGATATCATTTATGAGGTCACCTATGACTGCAAGGGCTGTTTCTCTTTCAAGTGCCGACAGACTTTCATTCACCTCCTTTTCCCTTTCCCTGACCGAGCGCACGGTATCGTTCAGTTTATCCTGAAGCTCATTGCCGATATTATCGACCTTATTTTTAGTCTCATCGTCAAGGAGGTCATATTCCTGCTCCGAGAGCGGTTCACCGGACTTCTTTTTTGGAACTATTAACAGTCCACTGGCCGTTTTTCTTATAATGAACCCTTTTTCGGACGCCTCGCTCTCAAGCTCATTAAAGAGGTCCTTTTGCTCCTTCTGGAACTCTTCTATTATCTTTACGCGCTGCTTCTCGTACTCTTTTGTCTCGAAGACCTTGGGCAGATCAGCTTTCAGCCTGTTTATAAGGAACTCCATATCTTTCTGAAACTCTATTCCATGCCCGGCATCCGTAGATATAGATATAGGATTATCCGGATCCTTGAAGTTGAACACATATAACCAGTCAGGAGGGACAGGCTCTTCTTTTGACTTGCGAGTGAGAAGGCGGTTGATGGTGGTGAACTTTCCGGTGCCGCTATCTCCCAGAACGTAGATATTAAATCCTTTACTTGTGAGTTCAAGGCCGAAATCTATCGCACTTAGAGCCCTGTCCTGTCCTATAGTGTCTCCAAGCGCGGGTACTTCGCTCGTACTCTTGTATTTTATCGAAACAGGATCGCACTTATTATAAAGTTCATCAACGGTAAGGGGTTTGGACATTTGCCCTCCTTGAAATTGATTTTTTGAAATTATATCATAAAGCAGGACCAGACACAGCAATGACCATGAGCCTCATCATGAACGGGGATGATGTTTTCTATGAGCTTTTTTGAGACGGTCCGATGTTACCCTGGTATATATCTGGGTGGTAGATATATCAGAATGCCCCAGCATTTTTTGGACCGCGCGGAGGTCAGCACCACCCTCCAGAAGGTGAGTAGCAAAGGAGTGGCGGATCATATGTGGAGTAACCTCTATTCCCGTGATCCTTCCTATCTCCTTAAGTGTCTGCCAGAACCTTTGCCGGGTTATTTTCCTGCCCCGGTTAGAGAGGAACAGATGTTCTGGGTTATCCTCATCCTTTTTCAGGTCAGGCCTTAGTGATGTAAAGTACTCCTTGATCCTCTTTGTGACACCTTCGTTGATAGGAACAAGCCTTTCCTTCGATCCTTTGCCAAGTACCCTGATGAAACCCGATTCGAAATTGATATCACTGGTCTTAAGAGAGATCAGTTCACTTACTCGGAGACCTGAAGAATACATTAGCTCCAGCATCGCTATGTCCCTGATATAGTACCTGTTATCTCTTTTTGCCTCAAGTAAGGAAATGACCTCCTTGAGGCTCAATGCCTTGGGAACCGATCTCCATTTTCTTGGAGAAGATATGTTCTCGGATGGGTTCTCTGACATTATCCGTTCATAGTTAAGATAGCGATAAAGTCCTCTGATCGTGGAGACTACCCTTCCCATGCTTGATATACTGTACCCGTGGTCCTTTAAAGCTTCTATAAATGACAGGATATCATTCTTTGAGACCTTGAGCACCGTTGTACCGTTCTTTTTCAGAAAAGCATCGAACTTTGAGAGGTCCTGTGTATAGGCTGACAGGGTGTTCTTCGATAATCCTTTTTCAACAGTGAGATAAACTATGAAGTCATTGATCTGAGAATTTTGCATGGAACCTGCTGAATCCGCTTTTTTCGAAAAGTCTGTCATATATAATATTTGCTATATGCATCAGATTGACGGTATCCGCTTCATTATAATAGAGAAGAGTTTCCAATGCATCCCTGTCCCCGTTTTCCCATTTACCCCAGAGCTTTACGGCATCGTATCCGTTAAGGAGGTCTATCGAGTCATCCCTTTTCAGTCCTAGGTGAGCTTCTATCTTCTTCAGGCCGCCTGAAAGCCCGGCTCTTCTTCCTGCAAAACAGAGATCAAAGTGAGGAATGGTCAGGTCTGCTAACGATCTGTAGTGGTGGGAGAGAAATGGCATATCGAACACACTTCCATAAAAACTTATCAATAGCTTACTTGATGACAGTTCACTGAATATTGCGTCTTCAGTAAGGTTCACACCCTTAACGTATTGCCTGAAACCAGCGTGGTCATACAGTCCAACCACCGTGATGTCGCCACCGTTGCTTGCAGGAAGGCCGTTCGTCTCGATATCAAGGCAGATAGCGCTTTCTTTAAAATGATCATATAGCCTCCAGTGGTCGCTCTTCTTTATGAACTCGGCAAAAGGTTTCTCATTGTCCTGGCTAAGCTCATTAGTGAAATATGTAAGCATTTCATTGAAAAGATATCGTTTAGAGCCGATGGACCTTGGCAGGCGGTCAGAGACCATAAAATCATCCCATGAGAGAATCCCCTTTTGCCAGAGCAGCTTTTCCGTTTTTTCACCGACACCGTCAAGCATTAAGAAAGTGTTCTTTATCATCTCAATATCTCTTTCACTTCATCAGAATAAATGTTTTTCTTATTATAAATGAAAAGAGGCTTTTCAATCTTTAAAGACGCGCGGGACGCCTTAACTCCTTGAATAAGGACCATTTTAGGCCCACTTATCGGGTCAGGGTGAACGAAGCGAACCCTTTTAGGTTCTATATTTACAGACCTCATCCTAGTGAACAGATCTACAAGGCGTTCAGGATGATATATGAGATAGACCGAACCTTTTGGCTTTAGGAGGTGGCTAATGCCTGACATAAGTCCGATGAGATCTATCTTTATCTCATGACGAGCTATAGCTTTTTCATCATATGGGCTTATCTTGCCAGATAGAGATTCTCTGAACGGTGGGTTGCTGACCACCACATCGAACTTGTGTCTTACCCCGGGCCTTTCCATTATTAATGAGATATCAGCCAGTTTTGCGACCATCCTTCTTTTTAATCTGTTAAGTGAGATGTTCTTTAAAGCAAGCTCATGCAGACCCTTCTGTATCTCGAACAGGTATACCCTGGAGTGTGTGTATCTCTTGGCCAGGAGCAGCCCTATGACCCCGTTGCCCGAGCCGACGTCCGCTATGTAATGAGGTTTAAGTTTATTTACATATTCTGATAAAAGTACAGAATCTATTGTGAACCTGTACCCCGAGCCGGATTGGTACAATTTGACGTTCTTAATAGTATCAAGAGTTATCATCATTCAGATCATCGGTCAACTTTCCATAAAGATCGGGCCTACGATCCTTCATGATGTTGTTATACTGGTTAAAGTCCTTGCTCCTGGCAAGCTCAAGATCGAGCTCTTCGAAATGTATCTCATCATTGGTTCCCGAAGCCCGGTGAATGATCTCTCCTTTAGTACCTGTGATCTGGCTTGAACCTATAAACGTCAGAGCCTTCTTATCCTCATGCCTATCCTCAGTTCCTGTCCTGTTAGCAGTGATAGCATATACTGAGTTCTCAAGACATCTCATCGGCATCCCATCAGGACAATATGGGAGCACAAGGTTGGATGGGTGGGCTATTACTTCGGCGCCCATTATCGATAGTATACGGGCAGATTCAGGGTAGAACCAGTCAAAGCATACCATGATCCCTATCCTGCCTATCTCTGTATCCCAGACCTTAAAACCGGAGTTGCCCGGTGAGAACCAGAGGGTCTCTTCAAAGAACAGGTGTGTCTTTCTGTAAGTTCCCATATAACCGTCGGGACCACAGATCACTGCTGAGTTGAATATTTGTTCTCCATCCTTTTCAGCAATGCCATATACTATGTAGCATCCCTTTTCGACGGAGAGCCTGGCAAGGCTGGCCGTCGTGGGTCCATCCGGAACCTTTTCTGAAAGATATGATACCTCCTCTTCAGAGGTGAACTGATACCCCGTGGTAAATAGCTCGGGTAGTACTATTAGGTCGTACTCCTCCGAAGATAATGCATTTAACGCCTTATCAAGGTTAGCCCCCGTATCTCCGAAGACAGGACCGAACTGGTAGAACCCGGCTTTCATATCAATATATTATAATTTTCTTTTAGAAGTATTTGGTCATATGTACCATAATGTATTTCTTTGAAAATTTCCACTTATTGTGTTACCATAAATTTTCATTAAATTACAAAAGCTTATGGTTATGCCCGAGTTGCACGGAATGTATCGTAATAGAGGAGATATGGCTTCAATGCTCAAAAAGGATGGATATATATGGATGGAGTGACCATTTTTTTCCCCGCTTATAATGAGGAGATGTATGTAAAAAGAGCTGTGGAGGCTGCCAGGGAAGTTGTTGATCTGATGTTGAAAGAGGGTGAGATATCTGATTATGAGATCATTATCATTAATGATGCATCTACTGATAATACGGCGACTGTTGCTGATGAGATCGCATCGAAAGATGAAAGGATAAAGGTTATTCACCATCAGGAGAACAAGGGACTTGGCGGTGCAATGAGGACCGGATTTGCTAATGCGAGCAAAGAGGTCATCCTGTACTCCGATATAGATCTTCCTTTTGACATGATGGAGCTGAGGAAAGCTTACAGGTTCATGCGTTACTATGAAGCGGACATCGTATCGGCCTTCAGGTATGACAGAACAGGTGAAGGGCTCAGGAGACTTATTTATTCAAAATGCTATAACGCTCTTATCATGGCCCTTTTCAGACTCAGAGTGAAAGATGTAAATTTTGCGTTCAAGCTGGTTCGGAGGGAGATATTCGACCATATTGAGCTAAGATCGGACGGGTCTTTCATTGATGCCGAACTTATGATAAAGGCAGACAGACTTGGTATGAGGATAATACAGTTCGGCACTAATTATTTTCATAGGAGCAGAGGTGTATCCACACTATCCAGCTGGAGCGTTATATTTAAGATATTAAGAGAGATGTCAACTCTTTATAGTGAGCTCCGTTCAATAAAGACAGTTAAATAGTAATGGGAAAGTTCCTTATCGTTAATGCTGATGACTTCGGTGCCAGCAAGCAGATTTCGGAAGGGATAATTAAAGCTTATCGCGATGGGATCGTAACAGCGACTTCTGTGGTTGTCTGCGGAGAACACTTTGATGAAGGTATATCTCTGCTGAAAAAGGAAGATATCGATGTTGGTTTGCACCTCACGATTGTAGGTGGTGAAAGGCCCCTGGTCGGGCCTGTAGAAGGACTGGTCAATAGCGAAGGGGTATTTCTGAAAAGCTTCAGGGATGTTATCCCGCGGATAATAACGGGAAGATATAACAGAGAGGCATTAAGAAAGGAGCTTTTTGAGCAAGCCGGTCGCCTGAAGGATTCCGGTGTAGATATCACTCATATAGACAGTCACCAGCATCTTCATATTCTGCCTGCTATCTCAAAGATAGTTATAGACATAGCGGACCATTTCAATATACGGTGGATCAGATTGCCCAGACCAGGATCATTAAGCATTAAAGGTGCAGGAATGAACGTATTCAGCGGCATCATGACACGTAGATTGGTTAAAAGACGTCTTAGGTTCACTGACTATTTCATAGGTTTCGAATCGACAGGTGGTCTTGATGAACCCATGCTTCTATCGGTGATAAGGAATTTGAAGGCTGGTATTACTGAACTTATGGTACATCCGGGTTATGATGCATCTGCTAAATATGACTGGAAATTTGACTGGGAAGGAGAGCTTGATGCGCTCTGCTCAGCACGGGCCGCGGACCTGATAAAGGGTTCCGATGTTACGCTGATAAGGTACAGCGACCTATGAACGTTAGCAGGAGCAGATATTCGTACCTTTCTTTTATGCTTTTAGGGGCATTCTTCATTTTCAGGATTGTCTTTATCGCTATAACAGAATACGATCTGATAGCTGATGAGGCATACTTTTGGGATTGGTCACGCCATCTTTCATACGGATACTATGACATGGGTCCGATGGTTGCATGGATAATAGGTTTTTTTACCTATCTTCTTCCCGTATCCGAGTTTTCTGTTAGACTGGGGGCGCCCATATTCGCTGCATTTACTTCTGTGATCATATATTTATTGGCAAGGGATATAACGAGGTCTGAAAAAAAGGCCTTTATTGTTATTTTGCTTTACATGATCACTCCTGTTTCTACCGTATACGGTGTAATTATGACCTATTACACGCCTCAAATATTCTTTATGGCACTAACGGCCTATTTTTTATGGATGCTGATATCGGAGGACAGGGGCGTCTGGTTGTATGCCATCGGAGCCAGCCTAGGGCTTGGTATGCTATCTCACCATATGTTCGTGTTCTTTTCTGCTGAAGTAGGATTGTTCATAGTTCTTTCAGGAAAGCACAGAAAATGGCTGCGATCAAAAGAGCTTTATGTAGCACTTGCCATAGAGATCCTATTGGCCAGCCCACTTCTTATATGGAACCTGACCAATGATCTTGTTGTAGCAAAACATGCTGTAGGTTTGATGCATAGAAAGACCGAGTTTATTAAGACGTTCTCCGGCTATATCGGAGGGCAGGCAGGCGTGCATACCCCTTTGTTGTTCCTTGCTATCATCTATAGTATCTTTGTAAGCGGATACAGGGGAATTAAGCTCAGGGATGATCCTCATCTGTTCTTGTTCTGTTTATCCGCTCCTGTTATCCTCTTTGTAGGAGTGCTTGCCTTTGGAGGCAGGACAGAGCCTAACTGGCCAGTAACCGGATATATAACGGGGACCATATCAGCTGTTGTCATAATCAGTGAAATATATGATAGACGAGCTAAGATACTGAGAAAGCTGATAAAGGTCTCTTTTGTATTTACTTTGGTGCTGAGTTTAACTATTCTAGTCTTCGCTTCTTTTCCCTCCTTTATAGGTAATACTCTTGGAATAACATTGCCCCCTAAGTCGGATCCGGCCAACAGGCTTTATGGATGGAGTGAACTGGGAAGGGAGGTTTCAATACATTTAGATACATTGCCTGAAGGCAGCTTTGTAACTACCAACAGCAGTTATGGGCTCAATGCGCAGCTGGCATTTTACGTAGATGGCAATCCGGAGATTTATGCCATACCTGTTGGCAGACGAGCAAGTCAGTATGACCTATGGAACCCTGCAATACCTGTAAAGGGGAGGGCGGCCATATTCGTAGACAGGTGGCCGGTTGGCGATAGCATAAAGGAGCTGTTCGAAAAGATGGAGCTTGCAAGTCACCTGGTTATCAGAAATGACCATGGTGAAATACGAAGGGAATTCTATATATACAAAGCTTTCGGCTATAAAGGTACCGAAGATGAGCTATCAAGGTACTAAATGGAGACTTGGATAAGGTGAGCATGCTAAGAAGGATCTCGACAATATGGCGTTCCTATAGGAACACAAACTTAAGGACCAGGATATTCGTTCTGATAAGGGGCCTCGTATGTCCTTGGGACAAGATAATGAAGAACATCGAAACTGGTGATAGTATCCTTGATATTGGTTGCGGACACGGACTTTTGCTGAACCTGTTCAGGGAACGCTATCCGGAAAAGAGATGTGCCGGGTTCGACCACGACAAAGATAAGATAGATATTGCAAGATCTACATCCGGTGCGATCGATTTTATGCTAAATGATGAGATAAACAGAATCGAAGGTGAACGCTTTGATCTTGTTACCATAATAGATGTGCTCTATAGTGTTCCATTCGAAGAGTGGAAGGATATATTTTCAACAGCAATTGGTAAGCTAAGTGAGGATGGTACACTTGTTATTAAGGAAACGGTAAATACCCCGAAGTGGAAGTACTGGATATGCCTTCTCCAGGAGTTCGTTGCTATTAAGGTTCTCGGGTATACCAAGGGCAGTTCACCGTTCCTGGGATCCATAGATTTCTATCTTTCAAAGATAGAAGAGAACGGTTTCATTGTAAAGGACCATATCAGGGTTGACAGGGGATTCCCGTGGCCCCATTATTTATTTGTTTGCTCTAAGTCCTGAGCGTTCTATTTTTCAGCCCTGTGAAAGGTCGATACCAGAGATGTCCATGACATCCCTTCCAGGATCACGCTTATAACCCCGGCAATGTTAAGAACTATGAACTCGACAGCGTGATAGACGATACCAAAAGCGAGGCCTATGCTTGGTGATATATTGTATGCGGTAAGGGACTGCTGTATCACTATCTGGATAACTCCGATAGAGCCGGGAGTGGCAGGGGCAAGCCTTGCAAGTGTTGCAGCGATCGTTACAAGAAAAGCTGTCATGAGTCCAGCTTCAGGTATAAATGCTTTAAGGGCAAAGTAAAAGCCTGCAGCTGACAGCAACCATGAGACCACGGACCATATTAATGATATAAAGAACATTCTGGTCGATCTTATAATTTCAAGCCCTTGCATGAATGAACTGAATCGATCAATCCATTTCAGATTGTCAATTACCGGCATCCTGCTAATGATCGATGATGCGAGCCTTTCCAGTCTTGAGCGTTGCCAGACCATTAAGATCAATACAGCAGTCGTAATGATGAAAAGAACGAAGGCCCTTAGGGCTCCTTTTTCAGCAGTATCGGGGAGCACTACATCATAAAGCACCAGTGAGAACATTATAAGGACCATAAGGAGGTCAAGAAGGTGTTCCACTGCTATCGTGGAGAAAGAATGCATCCCCCTGATCTTCCCACCACGGGCAATTACAAGGGGCCTAACGAGCTCACCCAGCCTGAATGGGAAAAGGTTGGTGATGAGGTAGCCTATAGAGATCGCCCTGAACGACCTCCCGAACGACACATACTGTTGGCCACCCATAAGCCACCGCCATCTTTCGGCCCTGGCGGAAAGCGCGAGGAATGTTACCAATGCTGATGGTACCAGCCAAATATAATCAGCCTGGCTCAACGAACTTTTCAGTTCGTTCCACTCGACCAGACTGAATGCTATTATCAAAGATATAGCGCTTACAGCTATTCCGAACCAGAAATACGCTCTTCTTCGAGAAGGATCAGATATAACAGACATAACGATGTCTATTATATAACTAAGGTCAGAATAAAATGTATCGGGTAATACCGGAGGGTCATCGGTCCTGGATAATTCCGTCTGAGATGTGAAGTATCCTGTCGCATTTCTTTGCCAGGGCCTCATTATGAGTGACAATAATGAATGTCAGGCCCATCTTGTTGTTTAATTCCTTTATATTAGAGAAAAGTTCTTCACCTGTGGCAGTGTCAAGGTTACCGGTGGGTTCATCTGCAAGAACGATATCTGGATCAAGTATCAGTGCCCGGGCAACTGCTACTCTTTGCTGTTCACCACCGGATAGCTCTCCTGGTCTGTGATGTCCGCGGTCAACCACGCCGAGATCAGATAGAATGCCAGAGGCCTTCTTTTCTATAGCTGTACGGTTAGCGCCTGAGATCAGTCCGGGCATTATAACGTTCTCTAGTGCTGAGAACTCGGGAAGAAGATGATGGAACTGGAATACAAACCCAATGTTGTTGTTACGGAAGGAAGACAGGTCCTCATCATCAAGGCCGAAAACATCTCTTCCGGAATACAGGACCTCTCCCGAGGTAGGACGGTCAACGGTGCCGAGGATGTGCAGAAGAGTGCTTTTCCCTGCACCGGATGCACCGGTTATTGCGATCAGGTCTCCTCTTTCTATCTTCAGGTCGATGCCTTTAAGAACATCCAGTGTACCGGCCTCTGTATTGAAGGATTTTGTCAGTCCTATGGTCCTGATGATCTCGCTCATTACTCGTACCTCAGAGCATCTACGGGGTCGAGCTTTGCTGCCTGGCGTGCCGGATAAATGGTTGCAATGAAGCTTATCAATATCGCACTTATGCAAACTAAAGCAAAGTCTATTAAATTGATCTTTGCAGGCAGGTGGCTAAGGTAATATACATCAGCAGGTAATTTAATGATCTCGAAAGTATTTATCAGGTAAGAGATAACATAACCCCCGGTAAGGCCTATCGCAGTTCCTATCAGCCCGATCATGAGTCCCTGAATGACAAAAATGAACATGATGCCATTGTTAGAGGCACCCATTGTCTTGAGTATGGCTATTTCACGTTCCTTTTCTATAACGTTCATTATCAATGTACTTACAATATTAAAGGCAGCAACAAGGATTATAAGTGTCAGTATGATGAACATGGTGAGTTTCTCAAGCTTAAGCGCCGCAAAAAGGTTGCGGTTCATCTCCATCCAGTCCCGTGCATAGAACCTCGGACCAAGATGTTCAGCAACCTTTCTTTTTATTCTGGGGGCCTCGAATATGTTATCAAGCTTAAGCTCTATTGCATTTGCCTGCCCGGGGAGCTTAAGAAAATCCTGTACAGAACCGATAGTGGCAAGAGCAAGATTGGCGTCATATTCGTACATTCCCATTTCGAATGTGCCCCGCACAATGAACTTCCGTGCGCGCGGTAACATTCCCAGCGGGCCCATCTGTCCAACAGGGGATATAACATTCAGTGAGTCACCGGTCGACACCCCCAGGCTTGATGCAAGCTCTTTTCCTATTATAATGCCAGGGAACTCGCCCTCTCTGTTAATATCACTGAGCTGACCGTCTCGCATGTGACGATGTATTTCAGTCGTCTCGGTCTCGTATTTTGTCTCGATACCCCTGATATACACACCATGGGCTCTTTTGTTCTTGGCGAGCATGACCTGACCCATGAGAAAAGGGGACGCAGCTCTTACGCCGTCTACTTCCTTTGCTTTTTCAAGCACCTCTTCGTAATCAGGAATGCCACCGGAAAAGCTTAATACGACCACGTGGGCGTTAACGCCCAGTATCTTGTTCTGAAGGTCTTCATGGAAACCGCTCATTACAGACAGGACTATAAGCAATGCCATTACACCTACAGCTACCCCGCCGACTGACACTATGGTATTAAAAGAAACGCTCTTTCGTTTCTTCTTTGACATGAGATATCTGAAAGCTATGAAGAAAGGGTAGGATCTTTTCACTTTTCCGGTTTTAACTGGGGAAATATTATCACGTCCCTTATAGAGGGGGCATTGGTAAGTAACATGACAAGACGGTCAATGCCGATACCTTCGCCTGCCGCAGGGGGCATACCGTACTCAAGAGCCCTCACATAATCCTCATCCATCCAGTGGGCCTCATCGTCTCCGCGCTCCTTGTCCTCGACCTGCTGCAGGAACCTTTCACGCTGATCAGCAGGATCATTAAGCTCAGAGAAGGCATTCACTATCTCTCTTGCCGCTATGAAGAGCTCAAAGCGTTCAACAAGACCCGAATCGTCCTTTTTCCTTTTTGCAAGAGGCGATAGCTCGATAGGGTAATCGATAATGTACGTTGGCTGTATTAATGACGGTTCTACTTTCTCGCTGAAGATCTCATCTATTATTTTTCCCAGGGAGTCTTCTGCCTTGACATCCACTCCATTGTTCTTCGCCCACTCAAAGGCTTTCTTTCTGTCCCTTAATATATTCTCCGGCACCCCTTTATCTGTTAATGCATCGTATAACGGTATCCTTGGCCATGGAGGTGTCAGGTCTATCGTATCATTTCCATAAGGGATGTTCAGGGAGCCGACGACCTTCCTGGCCATGTATTCGAAAAGGCCCTCGGTAAATGTCATTAAGTAGTTATAGTCTTTATATGCAATATAGAACTCAAGCATCGTGAACTCCGGATTATGTTTCGTTGATATGCCCTCATTCCTGAAGTTCCTGTTCAGCTCGAATACCTTTTCAAAGCCTCCTACAATAAGCCTTTTGAGATAGAGCTCAGGCGCTATACGAAGATATAGGTCTATATCGAGAGCATTATGATGGGTCTTGAACGGTTTAGCTGTGGCACCACCCGGGATCTGTTGCATCATGGGGGTCTCTACTTCAATAAATCCCTCTTTTTCCAGATAGTCCCTGATCGCTTTAATTATCTGGCTTCGTTTCTTTACAGTATCCTTTACCGAAGGATTGACTATAAGATCTACATATCTCTGCCTGTATCTCTGTTCAATGTCCCTCAGGCCGTGCCATTTCTCCGGTAGAGGGCGGAGGGATTTGGATAATAGCTCGAAGCCGGATATCTCTATTGTAAGTTCATCTGTCTTCGTCCTGAAAAGAACACCAGTACATCCGACAATATCACCGATATCCAGTTTCTTAAGCAGCTTGAACCTGTCACCGAGGACGTCTTTCTTAAAATATACCTGGATCTTTCCGGTATTGTCCTGAATATGGGCAAATGCTGCTTTTCCGAAATTGCGCATAGCCATGATCCTGCCGGCTATCGTTACATTCTTCTCCTGTTTAGCAAGGGATTCAGCATCGATCTTTTCAAATTCTCCCAGGATGTCCGCAGTGTATGCAGTAAAATCGAAGGGCTTGCCGTATGGTTCGATCCCTAGCTCTTTAAGTGCTTCCAGCTTCTGTTTTCGCTGCTGTATGAGTTCGTTTGTGTCTTCCATTGATATCCTTTATTTATTTTTATTTCAATATGTTAAGTCGAATAGATGATTATAATCGTTAGTTATATTTAAGTCAAGAAAGAGTTATTTCAGTACGGTTAAAGTACTTCCTTGAGAGGTCAGAAACGCGCTTAGGCGGCTTTGTTCAGGTATTTGTCACCGATATACTTAAGAAGGGTCTCAACTCTTAAGATAAGAAGGTCTTGATTAGGTGTTTTGCCTTTATTGATGTATACGGCAGGGTCAAGGGAGTTCAATAAAGACCTTATCTTTTCATTAGCGACTATTGATGAGAAGAAGATGATCGGCATTCTTTCTATTTTGTAGTTCTCTTCGAGGGATCTTATGGACCTTGCAGCCGTAAGACCGTCCATTATTGGCATGTTAAGATCTATTATTGCGAAACCGGAATGAGGCTCTCTGTTATCAACTAGCTTTTCTTTCAGCTCATCTGTTACCGCCTTGAGAAGCTCGGCTCCATTCTTGCAAGCGACAACCTTATCGACCAGCCCTTTGTCCTTAAGCATTTTTACAATTATATTCCTGACGGTGTCAGAATCCTCTGCAACGTAGGCAATATCATTCTTACTGTCATCAGACCATGATTCCTTTACCTCAAGCGGGAAGCCGCAATTTGAGCATATTACCTCCTCCCTCTCGTTACGGATAACGGTATGGCATGGTACGTCCTCTCCGCAGCATATGCAGTACTTCATCTCGCTCATATTTATATTATTGGGGATTAGTCAAGAAAAGTCAATAAATATTCCTAAATTAGAATGGTTTATGCCCTATAATTAATGTTATACTTTATATGTGAACTGCCTATACTTAAGCCTGGAGAACTCGTAAAGAATTATGCAATGCTAAAAATATAATTCTTTACGAATAGACAAAAGAGGAGATGATACAGAAAGTATAGACCGGTAGATATTATAAGCTCCTAACGATTATCTTAAATATGAAACATATTGATATTACTAGTAAAAACTTGAAGTTCATTCTTGACTCAGCATTTGGTATTACATTAAAATATCTAGCCGTGAAGTTGCAGGATGAAGATCAGATTAGTTGATATAGATGAACGCGGTACCGAGCTTATAATATCAGAGAGTATTTCTGATGCTGATATTTCGGCAGGTCGTATCCCTGTTA
Organism: Nitrospirota bacterium; assembly: GCA_020351835.1. Lineage (GTDB taxonomy): Bacteria > Nitrospirota > Thermodesulfovibrionia > Thermodesulfovibrionales > BMS3Bbin05 > BMS3Bbin05. The sequence continues at coordinate 1,444,190 of CP070669.1, read as the reverse complement.
GTGGAATTGTAAAATTGTTCAGGGATGAAGATACGGTAGTTGTCAGCGGGAATGTCCGGGCTGAGTTAGAGGCCGATTGCGCCAGATGCCTGAGTAAGTTCTCTACTAATATTGAAGTGGATATGTCACTGACACTGATACCGCGGTCGGTCTCAGGTAAGCGGGAAGAGAAGCAAATGCTTACACAAGAAGAGGTTAATGTCGGGTACTATTCCGATGAAGAGATAGACATTTCATCGTTACTGACTGAGCAGATAAAGCTCAATGTCCCGATCAGGACAGTATGTTCCGATGATTGCAAAGGTCTTTGCTCACTTTGTGGTGCTGATCTGAACAAAGGTCAATGCGAATGCAGGAAGGATCAGGTCGATGAACGATGGTCAAAATTAAGAAATCTATTTAGAGAAAGGAAGGAAGAGTAATGGCGAATCCCAAGTCAAGACACTGCAGGTCAAGGCGGGATAAAAGAAGGGCAAGCTGGAAGGGGGACAACCCCGGTCTGATGAAATGCCCTGATTGCGGGGAGATGAAGCTTCCGCATAAAGTATGCCTTGAATGCGGGTCGTACAATAAGAAAAGAGTTCTCGAGATAGTAGAAAAAGAATAGAATGATCATAGCACTGGATGCAATGGGCGGTGACAACGCCCCCGTATCGACAGTAGAAGGCGCTATAAGTGCAGTCAACGGATCGGATAATATCAAGGTAATACTGGTCGGGGAAGAAAACATTTTACATGACCAGCTCAGGGGCAAGGAGTATCCATCCGAAAGGTTATCTGTTCAGAACTCCGCAGGTGCTGTTCCTATGGATGAATCGCCATCGCAGGCCCTCAGAAAGAGAAAAGACTCTTCAATAGCGGTCGCAGTGGACCTGGTTAAGGACGGAAAGGCAGATGCCGTTGTGAGCGCAGGTCACTCAGGCGTAACAATGGCAATGTCGCTGATAAAGCTCGGAAAGGCTGAAGGCGTTGACCGACCTGCGATAGCAACGATAATGCCGTCTCTCAGGGATCCCTTTGTCCTTGTAGATGCAGGAGCGAATGTAGATTGTGAACCACAGAACCTGCTTGAGTTCGCTGTAATGGGAAGTGCTTACAGTAATGCGGTCTTTGACAAAGAGGAACCAAAGGTAGGATTGCTTAATATAGGTGAAGAGGATACAAAGGGTAATGAGCTTTCAAAAGCTGCATTTACTCTGTTAAAGGGCAGTCCCTTGAACTTCACTGGTAATATTGAGGGTAAAGAGGTCTATGCTGGTGAGGCCGATGTTGTTGTTTGCGATGGGTTTACCGGTAATATCACTCTTAAGGTCAGCGAGGGGATGGCCGAGGCTATATATAAGATGCTGAAGATCGAGATATCAAAGAGCTTGATAGGGATAATAGGATATTTCCTGATGAAACCTGCTTTAAAGAAGTTCAGGAAAAGGACAGATTATGCAGAGCATGGAGGAGCACCGCTCCTTGGTATAAGAGGAACAAGCATCATTAGTCATGGCAGGTCGTCCGCACGAGCTATCATGAACGCTATTAAGGTAGCAGAAAAACTTGCATCTAAGAACGTTCATGAGATGATCGCAGAAGGAGTTAAGAAAGTTAAAAAAGAGGAGACCGCAGTAGTTGAGAGCTAAGATAACAGGGACAGGTTCTTATCTTCCTCCACATGTGTTGACCAATCATGATATTGAGCAGATGGTCGATACAACAGATGAGTGGATAGTGGAGAGGACTGGTATAAAAGAAAGGCGAGTTGCCGATCCCCATACCTATACATCCGATCTTGCAGTTGAGGCTGGCAAGAGGGCGCTTAAGGCTGCCGGGCTTAAACCAAAGGATATTGATATCATTATTGTTGCTACAGTCACAGGCGATATGCCTCTACCATCGACCGCATGCTTTGTGCAAGCGAAACTTAAGGCAAAGAAGGCAGCGGCGTTCGATATTAATGCAGCATGTTCCGGATTCACTTTTGGTCTTTCGATAGCTAACGCATATATATGTTCAGGTATGGCTAAAAGGGTCCTGTTGATAGGTTCGGAGGAACTCTCGCGGATCACTGACTGGGAAGACCGGGCTACGTGTGTACTTCTGGGTGATGGTGCGGGCGCAGTTGTTGTAGAGGCATCCGATGATGATACCGGTATTTGGTCCGTAGATATATTTTCGGACGGGACCATTTGGGACCTGCTTAATGTACCTGCAGGCGGTTCTGCTAATCCCGCATCTGAGGAGACCGTAAAGAGCGGCCAGCATTACCTTAAGATGAAGGGTAATGAGACATTTAAGATCGCAGTGCGTACTCTGGAACAGGTAGTTGTAGATACTCTTAAGAAGAATAACCTTCAGTCATCGCAGATAGCATTACTGGTACCCCACCAGGCCAATAAGAGGATAATAGAGGCTACTGCGAAGAGGCTTAACATGAGCATGGATAGAGTAGTATTGAACCTCCATAAGTACGGCAATACTTCTGCCGCTTCCATACCTATCGCTCTGGATGAGGCAGTAAAGCAGGGCAGGATACGCAAAGGCGACTTCATAATGCTCGAGTCGTTCGGCGGAGGACTTACCTGGGCATCAGCTCTTATTAAGTGGTAGTTATTTAGATCTAAATATTAAGTTTTTAATCCACAATAAACTTCATTTAATTCAGGAAGAATAGTGGGTATCATAAATTACCCATTACTTTCTATGGTCCTGTCATAAACCAGCATTTTATAAGCTAATGATATAACACCAATTGATAATGTGTAAAATGCCATTTGAAGTAAAAGGGCTACCAAAAACTTAGTTGAAGCTATAAATTCATTAAGACCAGATCCCTTAAGTAATATTTCATGAGTTGTTCCTACTGGTAATGACAATATTTCTGGAATTGAGACAGCAATGAAATATGCAATAGCAAATCGAATTGCATTTCCCTTAAATGCACGGCTTGATTCATAAACTCGCATCTTAATCCCAAGTGCTGATGAGGGTAGAATCAGCAAGAAACGACATAATAAAGTGAACATAATAACCCATGCAATCAACTTAATAAGCGACGCATATAATTGGATTCCCGAAGATTCACTGATACCCCAAGCAACTGGAAGGACGAAAAGAGCCATGAAAATTCCAATACTTAAAGCTATAACGCTTATTAATAGTAGAGCTTTAATATAAAGCCACTCGTTTTTGGAGATTCTATATGAAATATCATTCGTTCTATTGCCTTTGCCAATAACAATTAATCTATGCCATGCGGTAACAGCAGGGATCATGAGTAAAATGAGCATAATGTTAAATAAAAAAACTAATAATTTGCGGTTATCAAAATCCATATTTAATATAAATAAGCCGATAATTATTAGAGTTAATAATGGATATTTTATTAAATTAAAATATATTAGAATATTATCCTTAATGAATTGATATGATGCAGTTACAAGTTTTATTACTTGTAACTGATTGCCTCGAATTATGGCTTGTTTACTATAAAAGGGATCAATGTTCGAAAGGGGACCGGTGCTTGTCTGAGCTTTACTATCTTCTACGTGATAATCATCATCTATCTCATGCCCGCAAGTACACCTGATAGCATTATTATCACGATTTATTGTATTGCATTTCGGACAAATCCAAGACAATATTGCCTCCCCCATTTTTGCATGATTCTACAAGAAACTAACAAAATTATATCAAATCAAAAGCTGAAGTATTG
>CP070669.1:1435233-1440387 GCA_020351835.1 Nitrospirota bacterium | reverse complement strand
CTGATATGCTCAGCCAGGCGGAGCATGATGAATATGCGTCATCGATATGCCTGACCGACTCCAGGGTGCTGGCAGGAAGGGTCTCTGAAGAGATCTCTTCACAGTTGAAGGTGCTTTCAAGGAACGCAATAGCCAGGAGATCCCTGAAGAACTTCGGCGCGATCATTGTAGTAGGATCAACAAAGCAAGCGGTGGAGCTTTCTAACAACATTGCTCCGGAACACCTTGAGATAATGACCAGGGAACCGTCAAAGGTTCTTAAGGATATAAAGAACGCCGGAGCGATCTTTCTTGGTAAATGGACCCCTGAACCTCTGGGTGATTACTCGGCGGGGCCTAACCATACGCTGCCGACGGGCGGAACAGCAAGGTTCTTCTCTCCTCTTGGTGTTTATGATTTTATCAAGCGATCAAGCGTTCTTGATTTCAGCAGGAAAGGGTTTGAGCGTCTGGCCGGCAAGGTCGAACTGATAGCTGATACAGAAGGTCTGGAAGCACACGCTAATACCATAAGGATAAGAAGAGGCAAAAAATAAAAAAGCTCCCCCGGTCTCCCGGGGGAGCAGTTACATTATCTCAGGTCAGAACTCATCGCCAAAGTCCGACGAGCCGCCTCCGAAATCATCGCCTCCGAAATCACCACCGCCGAAGTCCGAAGATCCACCTCCGAAATCATCGCCGCCAAAATCTTCACCTCCTCCGCCTGAAGCCGAACCTGTAAAGGCAAGCAGGGCGGGAAGAATTATATTTATGACAGGAACAAGGATCAGGAGGCCGAGCCACTTGCTCCTACCCATGTTCTCGGCTATGCACATCCATAAGTAGATAACTACGATCATATTGACGAGCGGAACGAAAAGGAGGATGATCCACCACCATGGTTTGCCCGCGACAGATACGAAGGTATAGAGCTGTGCTACAGGAATAAATGCAAGCCATGGTACAGGAAGGCCCTGCTTTCTTGCCATGATAAAGAAACAGAGCCAGTAGTAGATATATAGTACGGCGAATACGATCAGGATGATCATCATAAATGGGGCGATCAAAAGTAATATAGCTCCCACATCACCGGCTGGCAACTGCTGGGGCCCACCGGGCACTGTCCTTGTAGGAGGCCTGACGGGCTGTCGAGGCTGTACTGCTACAGGTGGAGAAGGTTGAGCGGGTGCCTGCGGAGCGACCTGCGGGGCCGGTTGGATCGGGGCCTGAGGCTGTACTGCCTGCGGAGCCGGTTGTGACTGGGCTTGAGGCTGCACCGCCTGCGGAGCCGGCTGCGCAGCGGGTTCTACTGCCTGCTGCTGGATGTCTCCGACCTGTTCACCTTCGGCCTGAGCGTCAGGTTCGAATGTAGGCATCATGGGGCCCGCCTCTTCAGGGACACTTACGTCCTTCTCAAACTCTTCAGGGCTCTTATATAGTTCCTCAAGTCCGGGTGCGAATGCCTCTATCTGCTTTGGCGAAAAATTCGGGTCTATCAGATAAGCATCCTGAAAGTAACCATCTGCTTCCTCGAACCTCTCGAGCTTATAAAGTGAGTAACCTATAAGCCAGTAAGCGGAGGGTTCCGGCTTTCTATCAACGTAGTCAGATAGAAGGTCTATGACATCGGTGAACTGACCTTTTGTATAGAGCTCTATAGCCCGCTGGAACTCCTCGTCGGTTTGCGCAGCAAATGATATAGATGCGATAAGTAATGTGCAAATTAATAAGGCCACCCAAAATGTTCTCTTCATAGTTGCCTCCATATATAAATTGCTATCTATTAAATTCAAAATATATGTTATTCAAACACCATTATATCAGATTTCACTTTAGATTGCACGCATAACTTTAGGTATTTAAGCATTTTTTATTTTCTTTGATAGCTCATAAAATATGATCGCCGAGGCAACGGCGACATTGAGGCTTTCGGCCCTGCCGGGGATTGGTATACTGAAATGCCTTTCAGACGAATTTCTTAAATGGGCACTTACCCCGGAAGGTTCGTTGCCAAGTACTACCAGTGACCTCTTTCCAGGAGCAACATCTTTCAATTGATTGTCTGAACTCATGTCCGAGACGAGCATTTTAACCTTGTTTTTCCCGGCCCAATCAATAAGTTCCCCTTCCGAGCTCCTTACAAGGTTAATATGAAATATACTTCCGGCGGATGAACGTACGACCTTGGGACTTGATGGATCGCAGGAGCCGTTAAGGATGACCATGCTTTTTATACCGAAGGCATCGGCCGTCCGTATTATAGTTCCAAGGTTCCCGGGGTCCTGTATCCTGTCTGTGACAGGGATTATGCCCTTGTGCTGCAGGCTATCGAGAGTACCGAAGTTGTATCGAACAACGGCAAATATTCCCTGAGGTGTGACTGTGTCGGAAAGTTTTTTGGCAATCCTGTCTGATATTATGCTGACCTGTGTATCGTGAGAGAGCTCTTTGTTGAACATGCTGCGGTTCTTATCGCGAACGCTTTCTGTGGCAAGGACCTCTTCGACATGAACGCCCGAGCCTACAGCGGTCTTTACAATATTCAGGCCCTCGATCAGCCATATATCGCCGGACCCTTTTCCTTCGCGCAACTGGACGAGAGACTTGATCCTGCTGTTTGCAGGGCTGTCAATGTTTCTATAGCGTTCCATAGAGTAGAGTATAGCAGGTGATGACGTCATTTTGATATTTCCGGGGGATATCGATTATCATTAGATGTTCAAACTTCTCTAAAGGACCTTTTAATGGATAGAACCTTTTTTCTGAATCTACTTATTGCTATACCGGGGATCCTGGTCGCAATTACATTTCATGAGGCGGCACACGGATTTGCTGCTTACAGGCTTGGTGATGAGACAGCCAAAGCCCAGGGAAGGCTTACATTGAATCCTTTATCTCATATTGATCCGGTCGGAACAATAATAGTTCCTGCAATATTATTCCTGTTTGCAGGTTTTGTTATCGGGTGGGCTAAGCCTGTACCTGTAAATCCATATAATATGAGGAACCCTAAGAGGGATATGGCATTATCGGCAGCAGCAGGACCTTTGACCAATATTGCAATTGCATTGATAAGCATTATCATTATTCGTATCTTGATATTTCCGCTGTCCGATATACTATCGGCTTCTTTAAGCAGGGCCATCTTACAGCCCATATACTTGATGTTCCAGTATAGTGCTGTCATAAATGTTGTATTAGCCGTGTTTAACATGATACCTTTGCCCCCGCTTGACGGTGGACGAGTTGCAATAGGCTTCTTGCCTCATAAGGAGGCCGAGTTCATAAGCAGGCTGGAGCCGTACGGTTTTATGATAATCATATTTCTTTTTTTCATTCTGGGTATTGGGCGGTATATATTCGGGCCTTTAATACAGTTCATATATCTTTTAACCACATAAAAAACTTAATTTAAGGAGATATATAAATAATGGACAGAGTATTAAGCGGCATGCAGCCAAGCGGTTTTCTTCACCTTGGTAATCTGGTGGGCGCTCTTCAGAACTGGGTGAAGCTTCAGGAAAAGTACGAATGTTTCTATTTCGTGGCCGATTGGCATGCCTTAACTACCAATTTTGCTGACCCCGACAGGATAAAGGAATATACAGAGGACCTTGTCCTAAATTTTCTATCGGCAGGATTAGATCCGGAAAAGTGTACAATGTTCGTCCAGTCAAGGATACTCCAGCACGCAGAGTTCCATGTGCTGCTAAGCATGATAACTCCGTTGGGATGGCTGGAAAGAGTACCGACTTACAAAGAGAAGAAGGACGAGATAAATGATAAGGATATAGACTCTTATGGATTCCTCGGATATCCGGTCCTCCAGTCTGCAGACATAATGATCTACAAGGCGAAGCATGTGCCGGTCGGTATAGACCAGGTTCCTCACCTGGAGATAACGAGGGAGATCTGCAGAAGGTTCAATCATATTTACAAGACTGATGCGCTTGTAGAGCCTCAGCCTCTCCTGACAAGGTTTCCCAAGGTCGTCGGAGTTGACGGGAGGAAGATGTCTAAGAGCTATGATAACTGCATATACTTGAACGACTCTCCCGAAACCGTCGAACAAAAACTTAAGACGATGATGACAGACCCTGCCAGAAAGAGAAGGACCGATCCCGGTGATCCTGAACTGTCACCTGTCTTCGAGCTGCATAAGATATTCTCCACGGAAGAAGAGCGCAGTGAGGTCGCTGAAGGATGTAAAACAGCCGGGATAGGATGCATAGACTGCAAGAAGGTGCTAATAAAGAACATTTTTGCGGTTCTGGAACCACTCTGGGAAAAGCGCGAACATTTCATGGCCAACCCCGGAGTTGTGCAGGATATACTTGAGCAGGGGACCAGGAAAGCAAGTGTCATCGCGGAAGATACCATGCAGCAGGTAAGGGAGATAATGAAGTTCTGATCCGTCCTAATAGGACGTAAAGTAGTTCTTGATCTTGTCCAGCATCTCGTCAGCAGTCATGGGGATGCCCGCAGCAAAGCAATCAAGATTGACAAGAGCATTAACATTTGCGTCCTTGTTTGCAGCTACTGTCAGCCTTTCTGCGAAATCCCTGTTAAGCTGGCCGACATTGCCATATATCTTGTTAAGTCCCTCAAGGTCCCAGTCTGCGAGACGTCCGTCCATCTTTCTGAAATACTGCGACAGAAGGTACATCGATACCATTCTGAAAACGGTCTCTTCCATTGTCGCGAACGGAAGGTGGAACCTGACCACGGGTTTAAGCTGATCCATTACCGGACAACCGCTGGTTACCATCACAATGCCGATCAGGGAGCTTAAGCCCTCCTGTACTGTAGTGTCCTTCGAGTAAGACCTCTCGGGTGATGTTACCTTAACGGATACTTCCTGATATGACAGGAAGTCCTTGAACTCCCATACAATATCGGACAGGTTGGCCGCTATGGGGCAATATGTCTTCTTATCGGCCTTGAGGGTACATACCTTGCACTGGTTCAGGCCCAGCTTGGCCCACAGGGCAGGCTCTTTGTCGGGGTCGGATATGAAAGAGAGGTCCTTCTCACTGAGACGAACGGTGAACGATTTCTTATCGCCATTCTCAAAGACGAACTCATAGTGAATATCAATAGAACTTCCCATAAGGTCCCTCCTTCACGCTTGAACGCTCAGTTGTCGTCCTTCAGCTCTATCCAGTAACAGTGCGC
>CP070669.1:1416767-1435133 GCA_020351835.1 Nitrospirota bacterium | reverse complement strand
GGTAAGTGAGCGTGACATTCTCAAGAGGGAGAATGACCGTCTTAACGAAAGAATGATGATATACTGGTTCCTGGCTGGTGCCGGTGTATTCTTTCTGGGATGGATGTCCGGAAAGCTCTCAAGGAAGAAAAAAAGATATTATTGATGCTTTACGAGGGCCCACTGATGTTGGCCCGATCCTGCCGGGTTCAAGCAGCTCACAAGCTATACAATGGATAAGAAAATAATAACTCCCCCAAAGCTGATCTCAGCATTATTGATCATTCTCATCGCTCTGTGGTTCGGTATCAACGGTTTGATATATTTGCAGTTAAATAAGGACCTGCAGCCTCGCCTTACAGAACTTGTCAGGCCCGAACCAGGTAAGCTGAATATCCGCAGCTCGGAACTGGAGTCTGAAACACTGTTCTTTGACGGGATCAAGATGAAGTTCCCTTTCTACTCCGAGGATATAAGGTCCGTTACGCCGGAGTTCGTGGACAACAAGCTCGCAGGTATGGTCATTAAGATAAGATATTTCGACAGGCCTGCTTTCATTAAGTTCAGGGTAAGTGATAACAGAGTAAAGAAGATAGATGATACCATGATCGACAGGGTAAGGATCAATCTTCTGTATGGTGACGATGATTATTTTGAGTATGCAAAGGCATCCCATTATTCTGATGTAGATGATCATTCCTGGTGGGACCTGCTGGGTAACATAAGGCTTCTATCCAGGCTGAAGGACAGGGTAGGGATCGTAGGTAAGTACGGCGGGGCTGTAAGGGTCTATGAGGTTGATACAGGTCACGTTGAGGGGATATCAATAGAGGGTCAGTACGATGTCGAGGGTGAAGAGGGGCGAGCCTCGACCGATATGACATTTGTTGCAAACGGGAGAAAGTACTCTATCAGCTTTATCGGAGTAGGGAATGAATATATAAAGTTCATCCGCAGATTGTTATCCACTATAAGGGTTGTAGACGAAAGGGAGATAAGCGAGAAGGCTGTCAAGAGAAAGCTGATGGAAAGCGGTTCAAGATATCCGAGAGAACTTAACCTTCTATCACTGGTGTCGATAAGTGGCATATCGAGGCCTTTACTGGAAGATGTTAAAGAAGAGCTTGCTGCAAGAGGATACGGCTCTGCTGCTATATCTGCTGTAGAAAAAGAAATAAAGAATCTGAGTGACTGATCAAAGAAGTAATTAAAAGCGAGGTCGTTTAATAATGAAGATAAGTAAAAATGACATACTGCAACATTTCAGGGCTAACGGAAAACCCCTTAGCTTCAGAGCGCTTTCTGAGAACCTGGGCCTTCCCAAGAAATATTCACGGACACTAAAAAGGGTATTGAGGGAGATGACAGCTCAGGGCGATATCATCCGGACAAGAAAAGGAATGTACGGACCTTCAAAGGAGATGAGCATCGAAACGGGTTATTTCGAGGCTCACAGGGATGGGTACGGTTTCGTGATACTCGAGAAGCCCGGAGAAAAGGATATATTCGTCCCCGCAAGAGCTACCAGAAACGCAATGAACAACGACAGGGTAATGGTAAGTATCGTTAACAGGAACAAAAGAGAGGGGCGGATAGTAAGGATACTGGAAAGGGCCTATTCAAGGATCGCAGGGACCATTGAGGTGGATGGGAGGTCAGTGTTCCTGAGGCCAAAGAACAGGAACATCAATTTTGATGTTTATATACCGTTTAATATGAAGGGAAAGGCCAGGAACGGTGACAGCGCCGTTGTGGAGATAACCAGCTTCCCATCTGATAAAAGGCCGCCATCGGGAAAGGTAGTGAAGATCATCGATGTTCCTGATGATCCAAGGGGGGAGATCGAAGCGATAATCGATGAGATGAGCCTTCCAAGAAGGTTCCCTAGAAATGTTTCTGATGCATCAAAAGAGCTGGAAAAAAGGGCCGATAATATGAGGCCTGATAAGCGAAGGGACCTGACCTCTCTGAACACGGTCACGATAGACGGTGAGACGGCTAAGGATTTTGATGATGCTATCTCTATAGAACGGATAGATGATGGTTACAGACTTTATGTGCATATAGCCGATGTAGGACATTATGTTAAGTGGAATGATGTGATAGATATGGAGGCCAGGAACAGGGGTACAAGTGTTTATTTCCCTGACCGCGTCCTGCCGATGTTGCCAAAGGCGCTATCGGAGAACCTTTGCAGTTTAAGACCGGGTGTTAAGAGGTTGGCATTTACGGCAGAGATGGACCTCGACGAGCGCGGAATTACAATAGATAAGAGGTTCTATCCAAGCATCATAAAGAGCAACCGCAGAATGACTTATACTTCGGTAGCTAAGATACTGATAGACCGTGACGTCAAAGAAAGGAAGAAATGCGGTGAACTGCTGGCTGACCTTGAACTTATGGAAGAACTGGCGCGTATTATCCGTGCAGGCAGGATGAAGCGCGGGAGCCTTGACTTCGACCTTCCGGAACCCGAGATCATTCTTGACCTCCAGGGCAACCTGGAGAATATATGTACCTTTGAGCGGAACTTCGCACATATGTTGATAGAGGAGTTCATGATACTGGCAAATGAGGCTGTATCTGAGCATATCGAGAGCATGGGGCTTCCTTCATTATACCGTGTGCATGAAGAACCGGACGAAACTAAGCTGGTCGAGATATTAGCGGCCCTCAGGGGCCTGACCAATATCAGAAAGCACAAGCTAAAGGCGGGGGATGTTCCGCGGATACTAAAGACAATAAAGGGCCTTCCGGCTGAGGACGCGCTGAACTATATTGTGCTCAGGGGGTTGAAACAGGCGCGTTACTCTACCGATAATATAGGGCATTATGGTCTGGCATCCAAGAGCTACACGCATTTTACTTCACCTATACGTCGCTATCCTGACCTGGTCGTTCATCGCATACTCAGGGAGATCGTGAAAAGCAAGGATGGAGTACCGGATAAGAAGATAAAGGCATATGAGACCCTTCTTCCGGATATAGCGCTTCATAGTTCGAGGATGGAAAGATTGTCCGATGATGCCGAAAGGGAAGTGCTGGATGCTATGAGAGCGTGGTTCATGAAAGATAAGGTCGGAGATGAGTTCCGGGGCAGGATCACCGGTATCGCACCCTACGGCATCAAGATAAGATTGAATGATTACTATGTTGAAGGTTTTATGCACATATCAGACCTCACCGATGATTTCTACTTTTACAATGAGGCGGACCTGACCTTTACAGGAAGGCATACCAAGAGAGTGTTCAGGATCGGCGATGAGCTTAACGTCCTTATACAGAGGGTCGACCTCCATGAAAGGGAGATAGTTTACGGCCTTGCCTAAGACCAATAATGCCAGTGTTCTAGATGCTCTGTACAACAGCTTTGATTTTGAAAGACATAAGCTGAACGATCCTATAGAGCTTCCCTACAAATATATCGAGAAGAAAGACAGGGAGGTCTCGGCATTCATAACGGCGCTTTACTCGTACGGAAAGGTAGATCTCTTTAAATCACATCTGAGAAGGGTGTTCGGAGTGATGGGACCGTCTCCTTATGATTATGTAGCGGGATTCGAACCGAGAAGGGGAGGAAGCGAGCTCCGGGGACTTAACTACAGGTTCAGCAGTGAAGAGGACCTGGTGCGGCTGATCGTTCTTGTAAAAAGAGCGCTTGAGGAACATGGATCACTCGAAGCGCTGTTCATGAGTAGTTATGCGAAGGGAGAGAGGATCAGGGATGCACTTATCGCGTTCATTAAAGGCTTATATAGATACAGGGGGAATAAACCTGTTACGGCCGGCCTCAGACATCTTCTGACCGATCCGGCCCGGGGTAGCGCATGTAAGAGGCTCAATATGTTCATGCGCTGGATGGTTCGTGATAAGGATATTGATATGGGGCTATGGGAAGGGGTCTCCAGCGGTGACCTTGTTATACCTCTTGATACGCACATTGCAAGGATAGCGAGATGTATTGGGTTGACCTCAAGAAAGAGCACCGACTGGAAAACGGCTGAAGAGATAACCGATGCTCTAAGGGTCTTAGACGCGGATGATCCACTTAAGTACGATTTTGTGCTTTGTCATCAGGGAATATCAGGGATATGCCGAGCTGACCGCTCTTTTTGTAATAAATGTGCCCTGACGGTTATATGATATACTGAAGAAAAATCATTTAATACATTTCATAAGGACCGAAGATGCTAAAAGAGGTTCGTGTTCAGCTGTTCGACATGATAATGTGTTTGTCAAACGCATTAGACCTGGTAAACAAGGATGTAGTTGACCACCATAAGCGCGTTGCATATATTGCAACGAGCATAGCAGCCGAGGCCGGGCTTTCCAAGGATGATCAGAACGATATATTCATGGCCGGCGCGATGCACGATATCGGGGCGATCACGCTTGCCGAGAAGCTTAAACTTAAACATTACAATCTTGAGTTTGCACAGAGCCACGCAGAGCTGGGTTATATACTCCTGAAGGACTTCAAGCCCTTTAGTAAGATAGCTTCGGTAATAAGGTATCATCATATACCCTGGGATAACGGTAAGGGGAAGGACCATAAAGGAGAAAAGGTACCTCTCGCTGCACATATTCTGCACATTGCAGACAGGATAGAGGTTCAGATCGACCGCAGTAAGGATGTCCTCGGACAGGTTGGAAGGATCACCGACCAGATCAGGAAGGACTCAGGCGGTAAGTTCATACCGCAGCTGGTCGATGCTTTTTTAAGGGTCTCCGGCAGGGAGTATTTCTGGTTCGACTGCACCATTCCACATCTTGCATCAGTATTATCAAGGAGCTATAAGGTAGTAACAATGGAACTGGACCATAAGCAGCTCCTGAACATGGCCAGGCTCTTCAGCCAGATAGTCGACTTCAGGTCAAGGTTTACCGCAACGCATTCAAGCGGAGTAGCCACTAATGCAGAGAGCCTCGCAAGGCTTTCAAGCTTCTCGAGTGATGACTGCGAGAAGATGCTTATAGCCGGATACCTTCATGACCTTGGAAAGCTTGCGGTCCCGGCCGAGATACTTGACAAGAAAGGTCCTCTGACAATGGATGAGCTTCACATTGTAAGGGCACATACATATCATACATACAGGATCCTTGAGAACATTGATCATCTCTATGACATCAATGTCTGGGGTGCGTTCCACCATGAGAGACTTGACGGGTCAGGTTACCCCTTTCATCAGACCGGGGAGGATATGCCGCTTGGTGCCCGTATTATGGCGGTGGCAGATGTTCTTACCGCGACAACGGAGGACCGCCCATACAGGGCAGGAATGAAGAAGGAACAGGTAGTTGGGATACTGAAACAGATGGGGACAAAGGGACTTCTGGACAATAATATATCTTTGTTGGCAATAGATAATTACGATGAGCTTAATGAAGCGAGGATGGTGTCTCAGAGCAGCACTTCAAGGGAGTTCGAGGGCTTCTGGCATAAGCTTACAGAGATCATGATGGAAGACTGAGATCTCTCCCTCCGGCAGAAGATAAATGAACAATGATCTGATAAAGCTGATAGAAGAGCGGATAGAAAGGGAAGGGCCTATTACCTTCGAGCAGTTCATGGATATGGCACTTTACTACAGGGAACATGGCTATTATACCTCCGACAGGACCGAGATAGGCAGAAGGGGAGATTTCTATACATCACCTCACCTGCACCCCGTGTTCGGTATGATCATGGCTCGTCAGGTGATCGAATGCTGGGAAGCCCTTAACCGGCCTTCTGACTTTATGGTCATTGAGCAGGGGGCAGGGAAAGGGTACCTTGCCGGAGATATGCTTGATTACTTGAGGGATAAGGAGATCTACGGATCCCTGAGCTACAGGATAATAGAGATCAATCCTCATATAAGAATGGCCCAGGAGGAGCTGCTGAATGAGCATTCGCATTTGGTGAGCTGGTCCGGATCGACGGAGGACCTCAGCGGGATCGAAGGATGTTTTATATCGAACGAACTTCCTGACTCGTTTCCGGTCCATCTGGTCGTCATTGACAACGGGCTGAAGGAGATATATGTGGATAAGGATAGAGATGGATTTAAAGAACTGGCCTTAGCCCCCAGCACCAATGATCTCCAGGGCTACCTCGATGAGTTCGATATCTCTCTGCCTGAAGGGTACAGGTCCGAGATCAACCTCAGAATAAAAGAGTGGCTCAGGAACGTGAGTGAAATATTCAGGAGAGGGTTCATTGTGACCATCGATTATGGATACAGTGCTGAAGACTATTATGGTGAGGACCGTGACCGAGGAACTCTTATGTGCTATCACAGACACCAGGTCAATGAGAACCCCTTTATTAACATCGGTGATCAGGATATCACAGCACACGTAAATTTCAGTTCCATGAAGAAATGGGGAGAGGACGTGGGCCTTACTGCCGCTGGACTTGCAGGACAAGGTATATATATGGTGTCCATGGGTTTTGATGAGATAATCAGCGAGAAGTTCCTGGGCCGGGACGATTATCAGGTCGAGGTAGCTAAGATGAAAGGCCTGATAATGCCTTCAGGCATGGGAGAGAGTCACAAGGTAATGGTTCAGTACAAGGGCCTGGATGGTCCTCGCTTGAGGGGGTTTGATATAAGGAACAGGGTAAACACTCTCTGACACGTCACATCAGATATCGTTCTCGTTCATAAGTGCCTTTAGTTGGGCTTTGAGGTCCTTTCGAACGTACCCCTTCTTTCCCTTCTTTGTGGTATGGGGTTTGCTGCCGGTCTTCAGGACCGCCTCAATAGGCAGTCGCGGGCCTTTTTTCCGCTTTTTTTTCTTCTTCACTGGTCTAATTATATCCGTTATCACCGGATATGTGAAATCAGTTATACGATCCGTGAAATATTATGATAATATAGAGATCATAATATGAAGAATGGAAAGGAGGAAATATGAGCGCGGTAGAGACTGCAATAAGAATGGAGACCGATGCTATCAAGTTCTATAGAGAGGCTTCAGATAAGTGTTCTCATCCTCTGGGCAAAAAGATGTTCCTGTCCTTCGTAGAGGATGAAAAAAGGCACCTTGATATGCTTAATGAGATATTCAAGACCTCTGATGTCAAGATCAGGACAGCCGAGCCGATGAAAGAGTTTAAGACAATATTCCAGGAGCTGAAAGATGAGATGATGCAGAGAATAGAGGCAACAACGGACGAAAAGGATGCCATCGGTATAGCTATGAACATGGAGAAAGAGGGTCATGCCTACTATATAAAGGCGGCCGGTGATGCAAACAGTAATATAGAGAAAGAACTGTTCGAAAGGCTTGCATACGAAGAGGATAAGCATTTCAAGATACTTGAGAACACATCATCGTTCCTTAATGATACAGGCAACTGGTTCATGTGGGAGGAGCATTCAATAGTAGAGGGTTAGTAACGACAGTAACTTGTGATCGGTAATTAGGGATTTGTGATAAATGTTGCCGGTCACCAGTCCCTATTCACCAATTACTGTATTTACTTCAATCCCAGCACATCAAGCATATCGTACAGACCGGGCTCCTTACCGTATATCCATAAGGCTGCGCGAACGGCACCCTTTGCGAAAGTGTCCCTGCTTGATGCCTTATGGGTTATCTCTACTCTCTCACCCGGTGTTGCGAACATAACTGTGTGCTCTCCGACTATATCACCGGCCCTTACTGTCTGAATGCCGATCTCCTTCTTTGTTCTCTCGCCTATCAGGCCCTGTCTTGAATATACTGCATCTTCAATAAGGTTCCTTCCAAGCGCATCAGCAACTACATTAGCAAGCTTCATGGCCGTGCCGCTCGGTGCATCCTTCTTAAGCCTGTGGTGTGCCTCTATGATCTCTACATCATAGTCATCTCCGAGCGTCCTTGCTACATCGCCCAGTATCTTAAATAGCAGGTTGACTCCGACAGACATGTTAGGTGCGAAGACACAGGAGATATCCTTTGAGAGAGCCTTTATTTCCTTGAGGTCATCGTCACCAAACCCTGTTGTCCCTGTCACCATCGCCTTCTTCTCGTCGGCGCATTTTCTCATGTTGGTCAGTGTAGATGCTATCGAGGTAAAATCTATAACGACGTCAGCGTCCTTGATCGCACCATCGATGTCATCGGTAAGTTCTATGCCTTTTCTCCCGATCCCTATGATATCTCCGATATCCTGTCCGACCTTTTCGTGTCCCTTCCGCTCAAATGCACCAACGACCTTGATCTCCGGGTTGTCAAACAGCAAAGTAGTTATCCGGGCGCCCATCCTGCCGGCTGCGCCGGCGACCGTTACATTAACCATTACCCTTCCTCCTCTTTATTGTTCTCTGTATCATCATCATCTCCGGCCTCTATGGAATAACCTTCGGATGCCCACTCTCCAAGGTCTATCATCTTGCAACGCTCGGAGCAAAATGGCCT
Organism: Nitrospirota bacterium; assembly: GCA_020351835.1. GTDB lineage: Bacteria > Nitrospirota > Thermodesulfovibrionia > Thermodesulfovibrionales > BMS3Bbin05 > BMS3Bbin05. The sequence continues at coordinate 1,426,766 of CP070669.1, read as the reverse complement.
CCACTTATTGCCCTCCCATTTTGAGGACCTGCTGCATATAGGGCAATCCATTCAGAATATCATTCGGCTGTAACAGCCCCGTCGGTCTCAGCAGCACTTTCTTTAATGCCATCTATAAGCATACTTGAAACAAGTCCGTTCAAAGTGCCCGTCACTGTACCGATCAATATCAGGACTGGACTTAGTATTATAACTACCTCTATCCTTTTAATAAAGACCAGATACGCTATCATCAGCTGCGTCAAGTTATGGAACAGGGCTCCGATGATGCTGATACCAACAGTTCCGAAAAGACGCGGAAGATACCTGACGGTCAAAGCCATGGCAGATGTGCTTACAACGCCAGCCCCGAAGCTCAGCAGAAAAGCCGGCCCGAGGAAGGTTCCGGTCAGGAACGATCCCACTGTCACCCGGATCACAGTTATCATCATCCCCGCCCTGAAGCCGTAGAGGACCAGTGCTGTAAGAGTGATGATGTTAGCAAGCCCGAACCGCATCCATGGTAATGGGGTAGGGATGAGTTTCTCGAAGGCGTGAAGGGCTATTGCGTAGGCCGCCAGCAGTGCTATCCTGAGGTTATTCTGTGACGGCATCAAGCTCCTTATCTGAATACTCTGCGTCAAGCCTTACAATTATCCTGTTAGGTATGCAAATGATGGCACCCCTGTCGACCCAGCCCTGTTTAACGCATATCTTGCCGGGGCACTCAGATTCTGTCACACGGACCTTTCCGTTCTTCACTTCAACTATCGTAGGCCCTTCGGGTCCCTTAACTTCTGTTACAGAATCTGTACCAAGGGGCAGAGAGTACCTCTGCTTACCGTCGACCTCTATGATCACATTTGTGCTTTTGGGCATTACTTCTTTTATGAAGAAGATACCCGAAACAGACATTGATAAAAGGAAAACTAGAAGAAATATATCTGCCGGTCTAAATCGTTTATTCAGGCCTTTTGATCTCGATAACATCTCTAAGCCCCTCTGATATGTATATCCTTCCGTTATCATCAACTATCACGGCAAGGTAGCCCATCTTATCAGCAAATTTCAATCCTTTCTCAGGCCCCATGATAAAGACGGCGGTTGCCATGGAATCCGTTATCACGGCTTTGTCGGAAATGATACTGACGCTTTGTGTTCCTTTAACTGGCCTTCCGTTCTTCGGAGAAAGCAGGTGATGATAGCGGGTTCCTTCCCTTATAAAGAACCTCTGATAGTCTCCTGATGTAGAAATGGCCATTTCCTGAAGGGGGAGGGCGGCGAGGATGTTCTCGGTAGGCGAGGCAGGCCTGGGGTCCCTTATCCCGATCATCCATGGTGAACCGTCAGGTTTTGATCCGTATGCCCTTATATCCCCGGCGACCGAAACCAGTGCGGATTCGATCCCGTCTCCCTTAAGAAGGTCGATCGCAATATCAGCAGCGTAACCCTTTGCAATACCGCCGAGGTCGATCTTCATTCCCTCTTTTTTAAGAAAAACGGTGCCCTTTTTATCATTTAAAACAACGCTTTTATATGAGACAAGCTTGGCCTTTTCGTTCAGTTTCGTATCGTCCGGAAGAACCTCATCATGGAAGTCCCACAGAGCAGTGACCGCTCCCATTGTAGGATCAAACGCCCCTCCGGTCCGCCCGGCGATGTCAAGAGAAAGTCTTATTATCTCGAAAAGTTCAGGTGAGACCTTTACAGGTTTCTTCCCGGCCGAAAGGTTGACCGCTGTCAGTTCACTTTTTTCGGAGTAGAAGTTGGCCAGTTCGCTTAGTTTTGTGATCTCTCCGAAGACCTTATTTATGGAAACACTTGCCTCCTTTGAGGAATCGGACACTACGCTAATGGTCACTATCGTATCCATGGCTATCCTCGAGTCCGTATATATCCTTTCTCCCCCGAGTGAACATCCTGAAATGAGGGCAATGATCATTACGGTCGCAAGGAACGGCCTGTACCGGATAGATCTCATTATCTAAGATACCTTTGCATGCTTTGCACCATTGAAATATTTTTGTTTAAGGAATTTGCCTGTTACCGAGCCCTTTATTCTTGATACTTCCTCAGGTGTCCCGCTGGCAACGACCCTGCCACCGTTCTCTCCGCCACCTGGACCCAGGTCTATAATATGGTCAACGCTTTTTATTATATCAGGATTGTGTTCTATAACTAAAACCGTATTGCCCATATCGACGAGGCGGTTCATTACCCTCAACAGTTTTTCGATATCGACAAAATGAAGCCCCGTTGTAGGTTCATCAAGTATATACAGGGTCCGTTCTGATGCCTTTTTCGATAGCTCTCTTGAAAGCTTTATCCTCTGTGCCTCGCCTCCTGACAGTGTGACCGACGGCTGCCCCAGTTTGATATAACCTAGCCCTATCTCATTGAGAAGGTAAAGTCTCTTCTTTAATGACGGTATAGCACTGAAGAACTCCAGGGCATCGGCTATCGTCATTTCCAGCACGTCCGATATCGAATGGCCTTTGTAGAGGATCTGGAGCGTTTCATTGTTGAAGCGCGTCCCTTTGCATGTCTTGCACGCGACAAAAACATCCGGCAGGAAGTGCATCTCATGTTTTGTGATACCGGCTCCCTGGCAATCCTCGCACCTTCCGCCCTTTACGTTAAAACTGAACCTGGACGATGTATAACCTCTAACCTTTGAATCAGGCAACAAAGCGAACAGGTCCCTTATATAGGTAAATATCCCGGTATATGTCGCCGGGTTCGATCGGGCGCTTTTACCAAGCGGGGACTGATCTACATAGATCACATTATCTATCTTTTCGATGCCCCTGACCTCTGTATAATACTTTCCGTCCTTAGGCGCCTGCCCGGCATCCTCCGTAAGGGCCCTGTACAGCACCTCAAATATCAGAGTGCTTTTCCCGGATCCGGATACTCCGGTCACACAATTGAATATTCCAAGCGGTATTCGGACATCTATGTTCTTCAGGTTATAAGCTGAGGCTCCTTTTATATCTATGAACTTCCTGGTCTTTCTCCTCTTCTTAGGTAAAGGTATAGAGAGCTTACCTGAAAGGAACTTCCCTGTAACAGACCCCGGGTGGTTACTAAGCCCTTGCGGAGTATCTGCAGCAACAATACTGCCGCCAAGGGTCCCGCCACCGGGTCCCATGTCCACGACGTGGTCTGCGGCCCTTATGGTGTCCTCATCATGCTCGACGATAAGGACAGAGTTCCCTGCATCCCTTATACTGTTAAGTGTATTTATCAGCTTAGAACAGTCAGACGGATGCAGACCGATGCTTGGTTCATCAAGAACATAAAGAACTCCCGTAAGAGATGACCCAAGCTGGTGGGCCAGCCTAACGCGTTGAGCTTCACCCCCGGAGAGTGTCGAGGTCAGCCTGCTAAGAGAGAGATAGTCAAGGCCTACATCAGCCAGGAACTTCAGCCTCTCATTTATCTCCTTTGTGACCCTTCTGACTATAAAGCGCTGTCTTTCTGAAAGTCCCATGCTTTCTATGAAAGACGAAAGCTCGGTCACCGGCATGACCGACAGGTCCATTATGTTCTTTCCATCGATAGTTACCGCGAGTGCTTCATCTCTAAGCCTCAGGCCCTTGCATGAGCCGCATGTTCGCTTGCTCTTCTCGTCAGATGAATTTATGAACCCGAGTCCGTTACATTTCGGACAAGCGCCTACCTTGCTGTTGAATGAGAACAACCTGTGGGTCATCTCAGGGTAAGCTGTCCCGCAATCAGGGCAGGAAAGGCTCTTTGAGAATATAATATCTCTTTCCTCATCTATCAGGTTTATAGTTATGGTATCACCATGTCGCAGCCCCGTATCAAGTGCATTACGAAGCTTTCTGTCAAAGTTCTTCTTTACGATAAGCCTGTCGACAACGACCTCGATAGTATGTCTCTTGCTCTTCTTAAGCTTAATATTGTCTGACAGGTCAAGCATTTCACCGTCTACCCGTGCCCTTATAAAACCTTCCTTCCTAAGGGACAGGAGGATCTGTCTGTGCTCTCCCTTCCGTTCCCGGACCACGGTCACCAGTAGTTGTATCCTTGTTCCATCAGGGAGTGACATAATGTTCTGCATTACGCCTTCAGTATCCTGAGTGGTTATCCCGGAGCCACAATTGTAGCAATGGGCATCTCCCGCATGCGTATAAAGTACTCTCAGGTAGTTGTAGATATCCGTAATTGTCCCTACAGTAGATCTCGGGCTCTGAGATATGGTCTTTTGATCGATCGCTATTGACGGGGACAGGCCTTCTATAAGGTCTACCTCCGGCTTTTGCATCTCACCTATGAACTGTCTGGCATAGGACGAGAGGCTCTCGACATATCTTCTCTGACCTTCAGCGTATATCGTGTCTATGGCGAGGGAGGATTTCCCGGAGCCTGAAGGGCCTGTTATTACAACAACCTTGTCACGAGGTATCTCGGCACTTATGTTCTTGAGATTGTGCTCTCTTGCCCCTTTTATGATTATGTGGTCTTGCATATAAAGTGTCCGGCCATATTTTTTGAGTAGTCCGGTCCTCTCAACCTAATATGATAACTAAAAGCCTTGAGGAGGTTCAAATGTTATGGACTGGCATGATCCGCGGGATCACGTACTGGCAGCTCACACAGGCAGATGGGATTATTTCGGGTAGTTTGGTACATAATGTTGACAAAATATGTCATATAAATAAGGCATAAGACATCTATAATTATTCAAAAGTACTTAAAATGACACAAAATTATGTCAGATATATACTTCAGGTCTGGAACTTGCATGTATATTGTTAAGAAAAAGAAATTATCAGGAGGTGTTCATGCGTGTAGAGGAAAAAAGGATCATATTATGGCATGACTGCCTGGACTGCAGTTACCTGAAGACCCCATTTTGTCCCCTGAAGGGAACTACGGAGCTCGAAAAGGTGAGTGACAGGATCAGGCAGCCGGATGATTTTCTGTGCGAGAAGTTCCTGGAATCATCCAATTGATCAAATAAACAGTTATTGATCAATCTCGAGGAAGAGAGTACTAATATGTTGCCTCTTCTGCCTCCCGGCTCTCGTCCATCCGTCCTTGCGGATGATAGGTAGCGCAGGAAGTCACTAACAGGATCGCTACCAGTATGATCACCAATGATCTTTTTTTCATAATGATCTCCGGAATTGCAGTTTATTAAATGATAGCAGAGTTCACAGTGTCTTACAATGATATTGGACAAGTGTTAGTATGTGGGATCATGGTAGGCACGTGTGAACCACGCCTAATTACTTATACCCATTGAGATTTAAATTCACGGCTAACAGCAAAATCTATCAGACCCCCGAAACCTAATTCAATATTTGGTTCATTCTCAGACTTTAGAATATCCCTCAGGCGTTTAGTATCATAAACGGCCAGATCGCCACAGACATAAGGGCCCATTGCCCTATGAACAGTGTTATAGAAGAGTCGTTCGAACTTGGTCAGCTTTCCGGACGGCATGTCACTGACAAATTCATATGATGTCAGTCCGATCTTCTTATTCATTATTGGCATATATTTGGTATACATTAGTGGTTGTGAATGACAGATGTTGACTTCAGTAAAACTGCTCTTTGTAGCTTCAATAATAGCTTTCGCTACATAGTCAGCCGGTACGATATTGAGTCCGCCTTTTTCATTGATCCAAAGTCGCACATGTCCGAAGTCATGCCCTTCAGCATGATACTTGTTAAAGAACCCGGCCCACCCATAAAAAACATCAAATTTAGTCGTTACATACAGAGGCGGGTCGAGCAATCTTCCGCAAGTTGCACTCGGTCGGAGTATCTGCCATGGTATCCCGCTTTGGTTGCACCACTCGGCAACGGCCTTTTCGGTAAGGAACTTATACCTCTCGTAGGGATTGCGGAACTCACCCGGCTTCATATCCAGATAGTTGTCATCTATAATTCCTTCACGTATACCACATGAGAAAGCAGTGCTTATATAGATGAACTTACTGGTTCGCCCCCCAAGCGCTTTCAGAAGAGCCAGAGTCCCGTTGTAGTTGGTATCTCTGACCTCTATCTCGGCTTTATGATCCGAAAAAAGATTTGTCGAACCTGCACAGTGAATAACATACCATGAACCATCATTAACAACTGATAATTGGTCTTTCAGGTTCGGGGACATAATATCTGCAGATATGGTTATCACTGATCCTGCGCAAGCGGCAACTTCCGGGTCCCTCATGTAATCTGGTGCATCGGGATGTGCTAGCAAGGATCTGATCCTTTCTTCAGAGCTCACTCCGGAATGAGATTTTGGGCGAGTCAGAACAGCCAAATTACCGGTTATTGATCCCATTGCTTTCAACCGAACTAGCTCATAAAGCACATGGCTCCCTATGAGACCCGTGGCACCTGTAATAATGAAATTCTGTTCCCGATCCTGGCTCATTTGATCCTCTAATGGAAATTATTGATATATTGTTCCAACAGGTATCTTAGCATAAATAAAGGATGAACTAGTCTATATATTTACCTGATAACTATATTACGGTCTATAAGTTCAATGTTATAGAACGTCTATCTGCTCAGAGGGCATACCTCAGCCGTGCTCATAAGAAGCACTGGAAGAATGTTCTAAGTTGAATATCATACAGGTAAATGTTCGGGTCTTAATGGTAGGCGCGGGCGGGATCGAACCGCCGACCTCTTCCGCGTCAAGGAAGCGCTCTCCCACTGAGCTACGCGCCTGAAGAGACTACTAAGTCATTGAAATGCGAGAATTAACTGTACAACTACAACTGCTTGTTTGTCAAGAAACCGGTATTTTTAGGCGTGTTCAATAATATTCTGTAACGGCCAAAAAACTATTTATTTCTTAAGTGATATTATGTTAATCTACTATCGAAGCTTAATGGAGTATTTTGTAGTAAAGCACCGCAAAGTATTCAGCTTTGCGGTTTTTTTTGTTCCAGGAAACCTCCTTTAACTTCAAATAACACTAAAGGAGGAAATGCAACATGGCAAACGGAACAGTTAAGTGGTTCAATGAGGCAAAGGGTTTCGGTTTCATTACGCAGGATAATGGTACGGATGTATTCGCACATTATTCAGCGATCGAAGATTCCGGGTTCAAGACCCTCGAAGAAGGCCAGCAGGTTACTTTCGAAGTAGTCGATGGTGACAAGGGCCCCAAGGCAGTGAACATCGTAAAGATGTAAATACCGGAGCGGGCTCCTGAAGAGGAGCCCGCTTTTTTTATCTGCAATTTAATATAAAATCCTATAAAGGGGGATCAATGGCTAGACGTTCCGGCAATTACGGATACGAGAAAAGACAAAAAGAGCTTAAGAGGAAAAAGAAGAAAGAGGAAAAGATGATGAAGCGCCAGAAAGCCGTTGAGGATGATGCGGGGAATTCAGAGGCCGTTACCCCTGATGGATCGCCAGAACAAGCCGAGGACGTTCCTGAGCAGGACTAAAGAGAACAGCATGATATTTTATTACTATTGTTGTTCCCGATAACCTCTTCTATAAAGCGGACAGAAAATCCTTCCATGCAGTTGCTGTCATTGTCTCTGTAATAGAGTGCCCGTAGGAGCGTATTATCATGGCTGCCCTTTCTATCTGCCTCGGGTCATCTGATTCGACTATATCCACAACATCGAACCTGCCCATTGTTGCAAAGCTGTCCTTCCATCTTACATCCGGGCATTCCTTCTTTATCTTTTCCGATACCGTCTTTGCGATCTTCTTGAACTCCTGCGGATAAGCGAAGGCACCCGGGACGAACCTGCTTAAGATTATATAAGTGGGCATTATTCCCTCCTGTGCTTTTATTTTGGCCTCTTCCTGTATATCTTCCGCCTTAGAGAGATTATCTCGTCCTCGATCTTTTCGATATCCTTGATCTTGGCACCGGGATCCCTTGATAGTTCCCGAAGGTCGAACTTTTTCATATGCAGCTCCCGTCTGAGCTCCTTTGTTTCATTAAGGAACTTCTCATATTCCTGCTCGTCTACATCCTGCATCCACCGCTTCCCGTATCCCATCATTCCACGTCCGTACATACCGGACCCCTCGCCTCCGTGCATCATTCCGTATCCGCGCATGCCATACCCTGGCCCGTATCCCATCATACCGCAGTCATGCCTCCCACTCATATTGCAGAAGGGCTCACCGTAACCCATTCTCATGTGCTTTGGGCATGGATATTCCGGCATTGTCTCTCCCTGTATTCCCTCCATGGCCAAGCCGTGCCCACCCTCCATCATTTCTTCCATCTGGGCGAATGCATTTAATGATATTAAAAACACAAGTGTGATACTTATAAATATGACAGTTCTCATGTTCCCTCCTTGTAATGGTGTTTGATAGATGGTTTCTATACGATAATTTTACTCCTGGTCGATCACAACTTCAAGGAGGAACTAAAAACTGCGGTCAGGGACTTTGATAGATAATGTAAATAGGCTTTGCATGACCACTTAACTAAGGTCTGACTGTCAATTATTCTATAGACCGGAGGTTCTTGCGCTGTATCTTTGCTGTTCGTAAGGCTTTTTTTACCTCGCTGTTGCGGGGATCGAACTTAAGGATGTCTTCCCAGAGGGAGATCGCCTTGTCCAGTTCCCCGTTCCTGTAATGCATTATGGCCTCATTATGCATACTGGATGAGCTTTCACTTATCAGAAATAAAAGGTCCTTGCCGGAGATACCGGCTTTACCGGAAGGCAAGGGATGTGCAGAGATATAATTAAGGGTTTTATTGAACTTCTTCCCGGCCCTGAACGGATCACCTTCCTCGAGGTCTTTTCGCCCTTCGTTAACAAGTCCGTTGATAGCTCTGACATAAAGATCATCGAAAAGACGGGGGTCCTTTCTCTTCTTCTTCTCATTAATTATTATGGATCCGGCCGATTCGTAATTGCCGGCAGCGAGAGATCTTTCGACCCTGGAGCGGGCATCCTGTTTGCTGTCTTTAGCGGGTCCCAGTACTCCCTGGATATGTGAGCATGCACCTGCAAGTGATATGAGAACAACCAGTACTACGGCCCTCATCATTCGAACCCTAGTCGGGCAGCCTCTTCATTTCTTACTTCATCCATTACTATATCTATGAACAGGTCCGTTAGCTTTGGGTCGAACTGCGCACCTTTGTACTCTATGAGCTCATTAATGGCTTCATGGTGTGAACGCGGTCCCTTGTATGGCCGGGTGGACATCATAGCATCGTAAGCATCAGTTATCGCCAGTATCGCTGCATATAGTGGTATATCATTACCCTTGAGCCCGTCCGGATAGCCGGAACCGTCATACCACTCGTGATGATGTTTCACTGCCGGAATTAAAGCTTTTAATGAGTCAACAAGCCCCAGAATATCCGCTCCGTCATTTGTGTGCTCCATCATAAGGGAATACTCGTCACGGTCAAGGCGATCTTCTTTGTGAAGGATGCTGTCAGGGGTCCTTATCTTGCCGACATCGTGTAACAGACATGCCATCTCAAGCTCTTTGAGCTCTTCATAACCTAGGCCGATGCGCTCCCCGAGGAGGCGTGATAATCTTGAGACCCTCGCAGAGTGTCCTAATGTATGGGGGTCACGGGCATCAATAGCTGCAGCAAGCACCTTTATGGTAGCTATGTATGCTTCCTCGAGCTCTTTTGCATGATGTCTCAGCTTCCCCTTCTGTTCAGTTATCAGTTTAGCCATCCGGTTAAAGTTCCGGGTAAGCCTGCCGATCTCATCATCAGACATTATCCTGATCTCGCCGTCGTACTTCTCGGCGGCGAGCTTAGATACACCCTGAGTGAGCAGCTCGATCGGAACTGTTATGAACCTCGAAAGTATAAAGACACCAAAAGCTCCAAGTGACAGGACAAGAACAGAAACGATAATAATGTTCCTAGCGGCCGCTGACTGGGCTGCGTCTATAGAACCGGTACTCATGTCTATATGTATGCTCCCGAGAAACTTCGATGAGAATCTAATAGGCATACTGATCTCATACTTCTCTTTATCTTCCGATGTTACCCTCTGCACAGTGGCCCCGTCGAT
>CP070669.1:1385430-1416667 GCA_020351835.1 Nitrospirota bacterium | reverse complement strand
ATATGAGAGAGCGCATTATGACGGAGTTGCGAAAACCCGGAACTGGAATTGATATAAAGCTGGACAGGGGTGGTATCGAAGAGATAGAGTTTGTTACCCAGTACCTGCAGCTCAGATATTCGGCAGACCTTGACGTCCTGTATCAGGATACTCTGAGCGCGCTTAGGTCTATCAGGGAGATAGGTAAATTGACAGATAGTGATCATCTAATATTGAAAGAGAACTACGTATTGTTCAGGACAATAGAGACTTACCTCCGCCTGTCTCTTAAGGGCACAATAAAAGAGAAAGACAGGGAGACAGCATATCTTGCTGCTTTTGTGGGGAGCAAAGGTGATGAGGAGCTGATTCAGGCACTTAATGATAAGATGTCAGAGGTAAGCAGGATAGCAGCTTCGGTCTACTCATGATGGCGTGGGATCATTTGTCCAGATTATAGACCTTCATGATCTCATCCCGGGTAATGACAGGTGTAAGGTCGAACCCCACATCCTTAACGGCCTCTCTTCCTCCTTCCTGACGATCTATAAGTGTCAATATACTCACTATCTCAAGGCCCGCATCCTTTGCACGGATGATGGCCTCTATCGTAGATTTTCCGGTCGTTATTACGTCATCAACTATCGCAACCCGGTCTCCTTCCTTTACATTCCCTTCTATCCACTGCATAGTCCCGTGTTCCTTTGCTTTCTTCCTAACTACAAAAGCTTCGATAGGATCTTCCTTAAGGTATGATGCGTATGCAGTGGCGAAAGCAAGCGGGTCCGCACCCAGGGTAAGCCCGCCGATCGCATTGATATTAAGGTCTTTTACCATATCATAAAGAACATTGCCGATAAGGTATATCCCCTCAGGACTGAGAGTTACGGCCTTGCAGTTGAAATAATAGTTGCTGAGCTTTCCTGAAACAAGTTTGAATACGGGTTCTTCACTGTAGTTAAATGCTTTTTCTATGATTAGCTCTATTAAACGGTTCTTCATAGTTATTGAAAATACAATAATCCATTGAAGAAGTCAACCTGGTATTCTGAGAGACGAAAAACAGATGTTTTATTAAAGGTGGTGCTAAGATGTAAAATATAATATGGGTTTTATGATCGATATTCATGTGCACTCCAGGTTCAGTGGGGATGGTACTGCCGAACCTGAAGAATACATCGAAAAGGCCATTGAGCTGGGTCTGGACGGTATTGCATTTACCGAGCATTATTCGTTCGAGGCATCAGGGCAGGCATCAGAGCTTATGGAGAAGTACGCGGACCACATAACGGTTCTCAGGGGTGTAGAGCTTTCAGCAGAGGAGGGACATTGTCTGGTCTATGGGGTCGATACGGACAGGTTAAAGCTCAGTAACAGCCCTTTGAAGGTGGTTACGGACGTGGTCAACAGTAAAGGAGGTGTGGTAATACCTTCTCATCCTTTCAGAAAAGGACATGGTGTAGGTGATATTGTAAGAGAAATTAACGGTATATGTGCTTTGGAAGGATATAATGGTTACAACATGGGGAAATACAATGAGCTTGCCATTGAAGTGGCCACGGAACTTCAGCTCCCTTTCACTGGCGGGTCGGATGCGCATGCCCCGTCAGAGGTAGGGCATTGCTATACTGTATTCAATGAGAACGTAACTCCTGATAATTTCATTGAACTTATGAAAAAGGGGTCTTATCGCGGAGTTGACGCAAGGCGTGTCAGCTCAGGATTCATGCCATAATTGACATTTTCGTGTATCATATTTATCAGGGCTTTGATACCGTATATGGCTTAACAGGCCGGATCGATACATGGATCCATAAGGAGGGCTTTATGTATGTTGAGGTAGAGATAAACGAAGGTGGACAGACGGTAAGGACCGAAAAAATGAGGATCAAGAAGGTCAAAGAATTTAGTGAAGTGATAATTTATGAGAACGAAGACGGCAGGGCAGTTGTATATTTCAGGGAGAAAGATAAATATTTGCTAATGTCCAATGAAATGGCTTAGCGGTGGGTCAAAAAGTATGTTACTTAATAATGGTAGGATATCAGTACCAACGCCGGGTTTTTTAATTGCCTTGGCTTTTCTCATCCTGCTTGCTGCCTGCACGGCAGGTATGAGCGTTCGGCAGCAGTTCGCAGTCCAATACGTCGATTATAACAATTACCTCAGGTGGGGGGAGTTCGACAAGATGAAAGTGTTCATGACTGGAGAACTTCAGCAGGATCTTGCTGACAGGATCAAAAAAGGAAGTGACATCAAGATATCGGATGTACGAGAGCTCAAAGTACAATACGAAGAGGGGTCTAATGATGCAGAGGTCGAGGTCGAGATCGAGTACTACCGCCAGTCATCAGGGAGAGTAAAAAAGGCTATTTACCTGCAGAAATGGATCTATATAGAGGAAAATGGTGTTAAAGCCTGGCGTGTCAGATCGCTTCCTCCAGGGTTCGACTAGAGCCGTATACATTTTTATATTGTCAGATTGTGGTCGATAGCCGGAAGATTCATTTAAAATAATCAATGCTAGACGTCAAGTTCCTGAACATAGATGAAGATCCCCTGTTACATATCTCTAAATGCAAGCCAGATGATCCTGCATCTGTTCTGAACGTTTTTCCAACTATTCGTAACATTCGCCGCTTCCATCAGATCATATCAAGCAACGGAGCAGGACCTGCAGTGATGTCGCCTTTCTGTTATGAGATGAACCGATTTATTGAGAAATGCCTTGATCCGGGAGGTATGAGCATTGTGCCGGGGCAGCTGAGGGCGTTATATCTTCAGCGCGCGATTTCGAACATGGATCTTGATCGCCTTAGCGGACTTTTCAGGGATAGTGCGAGTGACATGCAAAAGAACTTCATAAGTTTTGCGTCTGCCGGGATGAGAATTCTCAGGTTCCTGGACGAGATCTACGCTGAGAAAATAACGGGCGATGTCCTGAAGCGAGCATCCCTTTATACAGATTATGAAGAGCATATAGCCATTCTGGAAGAGATCGCGAAGGAATACAGGAATGTATTGAGTAGCGATGGCATGGTCGACCAGATGTTCCTTAAGCAGGAAGGGGCAACGGATATAGATTGGCTTGAGGATCATAAAAAGATAAATGTTCTGGTTGGTGGCTATCTTACTCGGTTCGAGATAGACCTGATAAGGGATATTGAGAAGAACAATCATGTCGAACTGGTTATGAGATATGAAGGTGAAGCTGATAAACGGACCAATAGCATGTGTGAGATGCTTGGGGTAGATCCTCCGTCTCTTTCAAAAAGGAAGTGTCCCGAAATGGTCGAGATAAGGTGCTTCGATGAAGCTGCCGGCCAGTTCGGCTTCATATTACATGCTGTTGAGAGGTCGATCCTATCAGGTATTCCTTCGGAAGACATAGTTGTGGTGCTGCCTGATGAGAAGTTCAAGAGGGTAATGTTCGGGCTCGATCGTGGGAGGATCTTCAATTTTGCGATGGGACTGGACCAGAGAGATTCTGTGTGGTTTTCGCTGCTGAAGATCATTGCTGACCTTTACCTGAATCGCACTGAGAATGGATCATACGACTCCGGCATGCTCATCGACCTGATAAACCATCCGTTCATAATGAACATACCTGAAGTTGCCGGACAGGCACCGGGCCTTATAAGAGATATTAAGAAGAATAACAGGCTTTTGATGGATGAGAGAGATATATTCGGGATGTCGGGGCTCGGTGATCTGTTAACAAGGATAATAGCAGTGTTCACCAAAGAGCGAACATTCGATGAGTTCGTCATGGGAGTTGTCTCTTTGATAGATGATATCTCTTCAATGATAAAACCTGAACTTATCGAATCATTGTCAAAGAGCCCTGAGTTCATACAATCCAGGAACTCACTTCTGGATGACCTGTACGGGATGATATCTCTCGGACAGTTTGGGGTTAACATAGAAACAGACTCTGCTATGCATCTGAATAACCTTATAGAACAGCTTTCAACATCGACATACAGCGACGTAGCAGGTGGGCACATATCCGTAATGGGCATGCTTGAAACGAGAAATATGACCCCGCGTGCCGTGATCATTCCGGATATGAACGAGGAATACATGCCACCCAGAAGTGAAAAAGAGATGTTCCTGAACAGCTCGGTCCGGGAAACTATAGGGATACCGACGTATTTCGATAGAGAGGACCTTGCTCGCCATTACTTCTATAGCCTTGTAAAGAATGCCGATATGGTCTTTCTGTCTTATGTTGACAGGGATGACAGGTCGGTAAGAAGCAGGTTCTTAGAAGAGATACTTATTGAAAAAGGGATAACGGGTGATGACCCCCCTGCCATGAAAGAAAGAAGGACGCACGAGGACCTGATCTTTAATGTTAAGAAGGATGTAGGGCCGCTATCGGATGATCCTGTGACAATACCAAAAAGTGCAACTGCACTTAAGACAGTAAGGAGAATGTCCTACACACCTTATAAGCTCAGGACCTTCAGACAGTGCTCCTACCGGTTCTATCTCATGCATGTCAAGGGGTTTAAAGAACCCGTCGAGGTAGCGGAAGAGCTTGAAGCAAGGGATATCGGCAATATGATCCATGATGCGATGAGAAGCGTGTATCAGAGGGTAGGAAGGACAAATGAGGCTAAGGTACTGCACCAGATCATAAGAGAAGAAGTACAAAAGGTTTCTGGTATGTACGATATCTTTCATGTAAGCGCTCATGCTGTCTTAGAGAGAGATGTACTGGTCGACAAACTATATCAGTTTGCTCTTAATGAGGTCAGGCGGTTCGAACAGGGATGGAAGCCGGAGATACTTGAAGAGAAGTTCGAGGTTAAGAGAGATGGACTTATATTCTCGGGAAGGGTAGACAGGATAGATATCAGAGAGGACGATGATTGCAGGCGTGCGGTGGTCATAGATTACAAATATTCGAACATAAAAGGCCTGACAAGGATGACATACGATAGCAGTTTTTCGGAATTTCAACTGCCTCTTTACAGGATGATGTTAAAGAGCAGGTATCCCGAGCTTATAGTCGATGGAATGGGATATTACGATCTTAAGGATACAATGGGTCTTGTTATGATATCAGAACGTGGGACAGAAGATGATTTCCTGTCCCTGCTCGATCGGGTCACAGAAGAGATACTTTCCCCGGAGCGTGAATTTATCAGGACGGAGGATAGAAGCATCTGCATGAGATGCGGCTTTGTAAAGATATGCGGACGGACATAATACAACCGGACAATAATATAGCTCTAAGGGCATCGGCCGGAAGCGGAAAGACGTACGCACTCAGCCTCCGTGTAATTAACCTTCTTTTAAGAGGAGTAGACCCGGAAAGGATCCTCTGTATAACATTCACCAATAAGGCTACGAACGAGATGTTCCAGAGGATCATCACAGTGTTGAAATACCTGGCCTTTGAACTTAGCAGGTCTAACCTGAGAGATGAAGCCCGCTACATACTGTCAGCCCGGAGATCGAGGGGTACCGGTCAGGAACTGAATGCGGATTTCAGTGATGATGAGATCACTGATCTGTGCCAGAGATCACGTAACGTATATGAAAGGGTTATCCGTAATCTATCAGGTCTCAGAATATCCACCATCGATAGTTTCTTTAACAGTATCTTAAGGCTATTCCCGTTCGAAGCTGGGATAATGCCTGATTTTGAGGTTCTTACTGATTCAAAAGAAAGGAAAATAACATTTGATGCTTTTGAAGAGTACGTACGGTCGATGGAAGGAGATATTAGATTGCGCAAAGTTGTCGGAGATGTGATCACGAAGAGTGGAAAGGCGATCAATTCACCGGGGACCTTTTTTTATCCTTATTTTGAGAAGCTCCTTGAAATGAGGATAGGTGTAGAGAGACTTCAGGAGAAACTTAAAGTTGGTCTTGATGATATGCAAGCAGAAATAAACAATATCGGAGATATTGATATCTCAATAAGAATAGAAGCAAAAGCTTTAGCCAAACGTCTCAGAGAATCATGCAAGGACATTTCCAGACAGGGAGCCGGCCAGATCAGAAAGCTTGAGATATCGGATGCTTCCGATATAGCTTCCCTAAAGAGCATATCGAAAGATAACTACAGGGACTACCAGTACTTTAAGAAATGCAATGAAGACGAGAGGGCAACTAAGCTGTTCAAGAAGATAAAGAAGGACCTGCCTTTCTATCTTCAGGCCAGGAACGATGCATACCGAAGGGCGATCCTTTTTCTTTTCCATAAATTCGCTTTGTACCTTGACTCTGCAAAGAAACGTGCGAACGGTCTTTCTTTCAGCGATGTAGTAAATAAGAGTTATCAACTTCTTGTGGACAATGGAATGATAGAACAGGAATCCGACTATTTCTATTTCAGATTGGACAGCAGTATAGATCATCTTCTCATTGATGAGTTTCAGGATACTAACTTCATCCAGTGGCTGATACTTAAGCCGTTCGTAGATGAGCTAACAGCTGGCATGGGGCAAAGGGAAGAGCCAGGGTCGTTCTTCTATGTTGGCGATCCCAAACAATCGATATATAGATTCAGGGGCGGTGAAAGCAGACTTTTCGATTCTGTCCTTAAGTATTATCAAGGTAAGATAGAACAAAGAGCCCTTAACAGGAACTATAGGAGCGCTACAAGTATCGTAGAACTTGTGAACAGGGTCTTCCTTTCAGTAAGCATGGAGCAGGATTTTGATTATGAAGAACAGGAAGCCGTAAGAGAGGAAGAGGGATTTGTCCAGGTATCATTTATAAACGATGATGATTTCGATAACAGCGGGCTTGAGAAATATAACAGAACGCTTGGATCGGTTCGAATATTGCTGGATAAAGGATTTAGAGAAGAGGATATAACGATACTGTGCAATACGAACAGGCAATGTGAAGAATATGCTGAGTTCTTGTTGGAGAACAAGATAAAAGCCGTGACCGAAGGATCAATGACGATCCTTCACTCTGAAGGAGTTGGTGCGATCATTGATATCCTGAGATATCTCTCCGATCCGGGCCAGATCATTTACATTCTCGACTTTCTATTTGCAGTGCCGGGGTTGTTGAGTGAAAAGGAAAGGACTTCTTTGATAGCCGGAGACAAGGACACTGTAATCCCCGGGAAGATAAATGAGAAGATCAAAAGGATAAGAAGCCGGATCGGGCTTCTACCTGTAGTTGCTATCATAAGGCTCATTGTAGATGAGTTCCATCTATTCCCGAGATTCAATAATGATCCTAATATATTGCTTCTTATCGATATGGCCTTATCATCGGAGATGGATGAGAACCTTTCCATAACCAGGTTTCTGGACTTCGTAAGAGAGGAACTTGAGGACATAAAAGCAAGCAGGACCGAGGCTATACATGCTGTAAAGGTCCTGACCATCCACAAGGCTAAAGGACTGGAGTTCCCTGCCGTTATCGTTCCTGAACTGGAGATCGGGTTATCCGTTTCAGCCATGGAGACACCATTGATATTCGAATATGGGGATGACCTTTCAGTAAATAATATCTTCATAAATGAGAGAAAGGAACTATTAGATTTCAATCCTGGTCTTCTCAAGGCAGCGGAAGCTGAAAGGTCTATGGTGTTAAGGGACAGATTGAACCAGTTATATGTAGCTCTTACCAGAGCGCAGGAGTGCCTGTTCGTCTATGTGGTCGTTAAGCCTAAGGATAAAGCGGGTGACAGTGCTAAAAAGAAACTGTCAGATATATTATATGAAGCAATTGGACTGGAAGATCATGTCAGAGGCATGATCCCACTGCGTGCCAAAAGGCAGGGTGCGACCACGGGTATCAAAGCAAAGCGCAGGATGATGGATGAGACTGTCGATTTCATTATGTCCGTAAAGAAGGGGCCCGAAAAGTCCGATACGGAAGAAGAGGAACGTTCAGGACTTTCATATGAGAACTTTCGTGCACGGAGGTTCGGCATAGCTTTCCATTATGCAATGGAATCAATGAGGTCATATAACAAAGGTTCTATAGCTGATTCTATTAGAAGGGTTAAGCAGCGCTTCGGTCCGGAGCTGAGCGAACATGATATCAGCTCTATAGAAACTAGGATCAGCCTGTTACTTGATAATGATCAGTTCATGGACCTGATGAAGGGAGCCAGGACGTTAAGGGAATTAACATATTTGGAAGAGGGCAAGACGTGGATAGCGGACATGGTCGTTATAAGGAGCGATAATATTGTTATCGTCGATTTCAAGACCGGTTTCGAGAGCGATCTTATAAAGAAGTACGAAGGACAGGTTAAACGTTATTGTGAACTGGCAGCCGGTGAGAGCGGACTGTCCGCTGAGGGGTATATCTGTTTCGCTCTTGATGATAAAATAGACATTAGAAAGGTAGTTTAACAGGAGGCCATGTCAGCATATGAGCGACACCAGGAAGAAGACAATAAAGAAAGGTCGATCTGCTAAGGCCGTAAAGAAGAAAAGAGCGCAAGGTAAAACAGATAAGAAGAAGGTAGATGAGAGAAATGCGCGCAATAAGATAGAGAAGAAGGCTCGAAGGATATCGGATAAAGATGTTAGAGAACTTATTGATAAAGAAGAAGAGATCGGTAAAAAGTTAAGCAGGGTGCCGGGAGGTATGGAGAAGCTTGTCAACCGGTTAAGACTGTTGTACGAGATGACAAGGGACTACTGGAAGGGGAACTATAAGGAGATCCCCTGGTATTCTATTGCTATGGCGGTGGCA
Source organism: Nitrospirota bacterium (assembly GCA_020351835.1). Taxonomy (GTDB): domain Bacteria; phylum Nitrospirota; class Thermodesulfovibrionia; order Thermodesulfovibrionales; family BMS3Bbin05; genus BMS3Bbin05. The sequence continues at coordinate 1,408,000 of CP070669.1, read as the reverse complement.
GCTCTCCTGTACTTTCTGAATCCTTTTGATATTATCATGGACATCGTGCCAGGAATAGGTTATGTAGATGATGTACTCGTAATAGGTCTTGTTTTTAAATCGATCAACGAGGATCTAAGGAAATATTGCTCGGTCAAGGGGTATGATCCCGAAATGTACTTTTAGTGCTCGGGGCATATATCTGTCCGTATTGTATAGAGGTGATATGATCTAGTTGGAGGGAAGGACCGCTTTAGATTTCAGTACATATTTTTGATATCATGCTAAATCTTAATCTTAGGAATAAACTCCTTTTATTTGCGCTGGGTGCCGTGCTAATTCTCGGAATAGTTACTCTCATTTCTGTCAAAGTTACGGTGCATAGGCTACTTAGTAACGAACTTATGGTAAAAGGGCAGTTCATTACACATCATCTCGCGGTCGAGAGCTCAAGACCATTGTTGACAGAGAATTATTTTGACCTCACGATAACAGTTAAGGAATACCCCGGGCTGGACAAAGATGTCTCATATGCTTTTATTGAGAGCGGTGAAGGAGATGTGATCGCACATTCTTTCGAGAGCGGATTCCCGGTCGAGTTAAGGGGAATAAACCGTCCGGCATCGGGAGAAGAGTTCAGTACGGTCAGCATAGAGACGAATAAAGGATCTATTGTTGACATAGCCTATCGTATTATGGGGTCTGATATAGGATTTGCGCATGTCGGCATGAACCGGGACCATTTAATTCAAAATGTGAGATCGGTCACTAATATAATTATGAGGATAATCCTGGGTGCTTTGATCATTGGAGCGATTTCGTCAATATTTCTTGCCATAAGGATTACCAAGCCACTGTCAAAGCTCGTCCATGCTTCTAAAATGTTTGGCAAGGGAGATCTAGATAAAAGAGTGAATATTAATACTAAAGATGAGATAGGAGAGCTGGCGGAGACGTTCAATTTCATGGCGGATAACCTTTCTAAAAGCGATGAGATGCTGAGGATCAAGGTCAATGAGCATGAAAAGGCAGAGGAGTTCATAAAGAACATCCTGGAAACTGTCGAAGTGGGTATTATCGTTATCGACAGGGATTTTACCGTCACCTCGGTCAACAAAGCATACTGCAATCAGACAAAGATGGATAGAGAAGATATAATTGGAAAGAAATGTTATAAAGTGTCTCATGCATATGACAGCCCATGTTTTGAGGAAGGAGAGGATTGTGCGGTTAAGAGGACATTTGAATCCGGGATGCCAGACGAGTCGGTTCACATACATACAGACTCTTTTGGTAGCTCTGTCCATGTAGAGCTGCGGTCATACCCGCTGAGAGGTCCTTCAGGAGAGGTCCGCGCAGCTATAGAGACCCTGAACGACGTTACTGACCGGCTAAAGCTTGAGGACCAGCTGAGGCAGGCTCAGAAAATGGAGGCCATAGGGCAGTTAGCCGGGGGTATAGCACACGATTTTAACAACATATTGACAGCTATAATCGGTTACAGCAGCATATTAAAGGAGAAGATAGGCGAAGATGAAGAATTGGCGCATTACGTAGAGAACGTTCTGTCATCATCAGAGAGGGCTGCGGCGCTTACGAGAGGATTATTGGCATACAGCAGAAAGCAAGTACTTCAACCGAAGCCTGTAGAGATTAACAAGCTGATAAGGAATCTAGCCAGGTTCCTAAAGCCCGTGATCGGAGAAGATGTTGAGTTGAAGACCGAGCTATCCAAAGATGACCTACTGGTGATGGCTGACCGCAACCAGATAGAGCAGGTCCTGTTAAACCTTGCAGCAAATGCAAGGGATGCAATGCCACGGGGCGGGACCCTTATGATAGAGACGTCGATGTCATCCATAGATGATGCTTTTATACGTTCGCACGGTTATGGTGAGATCGGCAAATATGTCCATATTGTGATCTCAGATACGGGTACGGGGATAGACGAAAAAGTTCTCGAGAAGGTATTTGATCCTTTCTTCACAACAAAAGAGGTAGGGAAGGGGACCGGGCTTGGATTGTCAATGGTATACGGTATCGTTAAGCAGCATAAGGGATATATAACAGCATATAGCGAAAAGGGAAAGGGAACCGCTTTTAAGGTATATTTGCCTCTTGTTGAGTCATGGGCAGAAGATGAGGAAGAAGTAGAGGTGATCAGGGACGAGCTCAAGGGATCAGAAACTATCCTCCTCGGGGAGGATGATGAGGTCATAAGGAGATTGATCAAGATGGTATTGCAGGACTCCGGATACAGGGTGATCGAGGGAGAGGACGGGGATTCGGTCCTTACCCTGTTCCGTAAGCACAAGGATCAAATAGATCTGTTATTGCTTGATGTGATCATGCCTAAAAGAACCGGCAAGGATGCCTATGATGTAATAAAGGGAGAACGTCCCGATATCAAGGTCCTCTTTATAAGCGGTTATACTTCGGAGTTCATAAAGAGGGAGAAGATCATTGAGGAGGGAGCTGAATTTGTTTATAAGCCAATATCCCCTGCCGGACTATTGAAAAAGATAAGAGAAGTGATTGATTCATAATGATTATTTTAATTCCTGAATTCACGCCTTCAATATAATTGACACCCTAAGTGTAATGTGGTAGCCTGAAAACAGACTTATAAGGGGGACGCCTGGGGGGTATAGGACTTCTTTTTGGAACACGTTGAACTACTGATATTCTGCTCTTTTGTTTTGCTCTACCGACCTTCCATATGAACGTTGACTTTGGTCCTCTAATGGCGGGAAAAATGATAGAAAAGCTAAAGTGTTGGGAGTTCAAGAACTGCGGGAGGGATATCAGCGGAAAGAACACTTCGGACCTCGGGGTATGTCCAGCCTCGACCAATACAGCACTTGATGGCATACATTCCGGAATAAGCGCCGGACGGGCATGCTGGGCTATACCGGGCACTATGTGCATGGGAAAGATACATAGTAACATGAGCAAGAAATTCATGGATTGTGAAAAATGCTCATTTTATGATCATGTCAGAGAGTCTGAAGGGGATGAGCTTATCATGACACTGGATCTGCTGATCAAACTTAATAGTGGAAGACACGACAATTTGGTCATACATACAGTTTGCTCTTACACTCTGGAGCCGATCGAGGACTGTATGACACTGGGCAAAAGGTCCAGGGATCAGGCATGTCCATATACATTAGAACTTGCCACCGATTGTCATAATATGATCTCTGTTAAAGCCCCTAAAAAGATAAGAAGGCTGGCAATGAAAAGCCACCATGCTGTACCTACCTCATGCCTCGACGAATCACTTCTAAGAAGGCCTCTAAGCCATGACCTGTTCCGTTCATGGGGCGGTTGAGCTTTCCGACTAAGGGCTGTGCAGTATAAGTGTAATTATATTAGTTACATATATTGACATTTCTTGCGAAGTCCTGTATAAATAATATAAGCATATATTTATAAAAATCAGCTAGATGGTGCTTTAACTTAAATTATTTCTTTAAGGGTATAGGTGTCTTTGGATGAGACTCTGGATAAGCATAATAACACTATTGATAGCTATTTATCTGATAGCCGGAGGGGGCTATGTATCGATAATCTCGGATCATCAGATAGAAGCATCAGTTACAGGGATCAAGGAAGAGGCCGGTAAGGTCTTTGGAACTGCCAAGGATATTGCTGCAAAGACGAGAGAAAAGATTCGTGAGAGATTAAGATCGGAGCACAAGGCTATAAGGTCCGAGATAAGCGATATAAGTGGAAGGATCGGTGAAGCCTCAGGGGTAGAGAAGGACGTACTAGGTTCCAGGTTGAAAAGACTTGAAAAGAAAGAAAAGGCGATAGCTGGCAAACTCAGAAAACTGGATTATACAGATGTTTCCTTCTGGAAGGGGCTTAAAAAGAGATATGATTCAATGGTCCATGATATCAAAGAAGCATGGCAGGTCTTGGCAGAGTGGATCGGGAATGATAAAGACAGGATCAAGATCACCCTTTAGTCGTGCTTGTGCGGTTCATTTGAGCTCTTTTTTTCAATTATAATAATCATTGATCTTTCCAATGTTCGAAGATGATACCATAGCTGCGATCTCTACAGCTCTCGGAGAGGGCGGTATCGGGATAGTTCGCATAAGCGGTAAAGCTGCTTTTGAAATAGCGGACTCGGTCTTCAGGTCTGCCAGGGGGAAAGTGCCCTCTCATCTCCCTTCTCATTCGATAATACATGGTGAAATAATAGATCCTGCCACAGGTTCAACTATCGATGAGGTTCTTTTAAGTGCAATGCGCGCACCGAACACATATACCCGCGAGGATACCGTAGAAATTAATTGTCATGGAGGGATGCTTCCGCTGAGAAAGGTTCTGGACCTTATATTGGAGAAGGGGGCCCGTATGGCGAACCCCGGCGAGTTTACACAGAGAGCATTTATTAACGGGAGAATTGACCTGGTGCAGGCCGAGGCTGTTATGGATGTGATACGCTCCAAGACCGACGCCAGCAGAAAGGTGGCTCTTGAGCAATTGTCAGGAGGCCTTTCCGGTGAAATAACGGATATAAGGGATATATTGATGAATATATGTGCTCACATAGAGGCATATCTTGATTTCCCCGAGGATGAGATAGAGATGGAAACCGAAGTTTCTCTTATGGAGAGGACGTCAGGGCTGCTTATGAGATTAGACCGTCTATATGATACTTATGAGGACGGCCGTTTTTTCAGGGAAGGCCTTTCTGTTGCTATAGTAGGCAGGCCTAATGTTGGAAAATCTTCCTTGTTGAACACTTTGCTGGAGAGGGACAGGGCCATCGTTACTGACATTCCTGGGACTACAAGAGATGTTATTGAGGAGTATCTCAATGTCAGTGGTTTACCTGTAAGGGTAATAGATACCGCCGGGATCAGGGAAAGCCATGATGCCCCTGAGCAGGAGGGGGTAAAAAGAAGCCTGAGGGCAATAGATGAAGCGGACCTTGTTCTGGCAATATTTGACGGTAGCGATGAGCTTCATGATGATGACCTGAGAGTGATCGAAAGACTAAAGAGCAAGAACACCGTTCATGTCCTCAATAAGTCTGACCTGGGTATTTCGGCATCTAATTATGAGATGATGGCCGGGGAGAAACCAGTCAAAATATCAGCGAAGCTCGGGGAAGGGATAGAGGACCTCAAGGAAGCGATATTGAAAAGAGCCCTGAGAGGTGATACTGAGATGACCGAAGGGATCATGGTCACGAATATAAGACACAGGATATCCATTGGCAGGGCAAGGGATGCTATCATGAGGGGCTTAGAGTCCTTCAAGGAGAAGAGACCCCTTGAGGTCGTTACCGTTGATCTGAGAGATGCTCTTCAGAACCTGGGGGAGATCATCGGTACAGTAACGACCGAGGACATATTGAACAGGATATTCGATGAATTCTGCATAGGAAAATAGATGCTCTGCCGTTGGTGAAGCAGACCGCATGTTTCATACTGGTTTTTTCTTTATTCAATATAGTTTTTTTTGTATCATATACAAATGATAAAAGCAGATAAATTCATTTAATTAAAGGGGACCGTAATGAAAGATATAGATAAATATTTTCTGTCAGCCGATGATTCGTGCTTGTTGATAATAGATATTCAGGAGAGACTTGCAGTAGTGATGGATGAGAAGGGGCCGGTAATAAAGAACACTAATCACCTTACGGAGCTTGCAAAGATACATGGCATGCCCATCGTGGTGACGGAACAGTATCCAAAGGGCCTTGGGCCGACGGTCAATGAGATAAAGGATCCACTTCCAGGATATCAACCGGTCGAAAAAATTAGCTTTGACTGTTGTGGCGAGGGAAGCTTTAATGATCTCGTAATGAAGTTGGGCCGGAAAAAGGTTATTGTTGCGGGGATGGAGACCCATGTATGTGTTCTTCAAACGGTTCTCAGCCTCATTAAGTCCGGACATGAGGTTCATCTTGTCGCTGACGCAGTCTGTTCAAGAAGCCCGGATAACAAGAAGATCGCTATAGAGCTGATGCGGTCTGCCGGTGCAGTGATCACATGCACTGAAACGGTTCTTTTCCAGGTCCTCAAAGTGGCCGGAACCGACGAGTTCAGGACGATCTCGAAAATGATCAAATAGATAATGGCTCACGATATGGGGCTGTAGCTCAGTTGGGAGAGCGCGACGTTCGCAACGTCGAGGTCGCCGGTTCGATCCCGGTCAGCTCCACCATTCAGACCAAGTCCGTCTCAGTCGTATAGCCCTTCTATGGAAAGATATCTTTCTCCCGTATCATAGCAAAAGGTGAGCACCCTGCTGCCTTCAGGAATGTCCTTCATCTTTTTAGCCACAGCGGCAAGGGAAGCACCGGTCGAAATGCCCACAAATATTCCCTCTTCTTTAGCGCACCGCTGTGCATACTCAAATGCTTCTTCTTTTGAAACCTGGATTATTCCGTCCAGCAGCTCCTTTTTGAGAATGCCCGGGACAAAACCGGCCCCGATGCCCTGTATCGGATGAGGTCCCGGATCACCCCCGCTCAGTACGGGTGAAAGTTCCGGTTCTACTGCAAATACCTTGAGAGAGGTGAACTCGCGCTTTAGTACCTCGGCACATGCGGTAATATGCCCACCCGTCCCGACTCCGGTTATAAGATAATCCAGACCTTCAGGGAAATCACTAAGGACCTCTACAGCGGTCGTCCTCTTGTGGACCTCTACGTTGGACAAGTTCTCGAACTGCTGGGGTATCCAAGAGTCAGGTATCTCTTTATGGAGCTCTTCAGCCCTGCTTACAGCACCCTTCATGCCCTTTTCTTTAGGCGTAAGCTCGAATGAAGCCCCGTATGCCTTCATTAATCTTCTTCGTTCAACGGACATCGATTCAGGCATGACAAGAAGCAGTTTGTAGCCTTTTACCGCCGATACCATAGCAAGACCGATACCGGTATTCCCGGAGGTAGGCTCTATTATTGTACTGCCCTTCTTCAGGATGCCTTTTCTCTCGGCGTCCTCGATCATAGAAAGTGCGATACGGTCCTTAATGCTACCACCAGGATTTGCCCGCTCGAGCTTGATCCATACCCTTGCATGGTCTCCGAAAAGGCTGTTTATACTTACGGCGGGGGTACCACCGATCGTTTCGAGGATATTTTGCGCTCTCATTTAAGTACCTCCTGATCTTTTTTATTGAGGCCTCTATGATCTATAGGCTATTAGACGATAGTTCTATATAATACCATTGAAAGATCATTATCTCCACCCGGTCTACTGATGCTATTTGCCGACCTACCGTCTGTCTTATGTCTTTGGTTATACTACGTAATGGGTAAAAGAGTACTTGTAGGGATGAGCGGCGGAGTAGATTCCTCCGTTACGGCCTATCTGTTAAAGGAGCAGGGATATGAGGTCGAAGGACTTAGTTTCGTGCTATGGGAGGCACGACTAAAATCTGACTTTACCACATGCTGCTCACTCCAGGCGATAAATGATGCTGGGAGCACTGCCGAGGTTCTCGGGATAAAGCATTCTAAGGTAGATGTACGTAATGAATTCGTAGAAAAAATAATAGAACCGTTTGTCGATCGCTATACAAGAGGTCTGACCCCCAATCCTTGTGTCCTGTGCAATAGGTTCATAAAGTTTCCTTACCTCCTGAAATGGGCAAAGGAGAGAGATTTCGACTATATTGCAACCGGCCATTATGCGCGGATAGCAAGCGATTACAGATTGTATGCTTCCTCTTGCTGCGATGATCCCGGATCCTCCGTTGCAGAGCACCATTCCGTATTGCTGAAAGGAATAGATCCCTCAAAGGACCAGTCATATTTTCTGTACGTGCTTTCTCAAGAGCAGATAGACAGACTTCTGCTGCCCCTTGGTCAATATAAGAAGGAAGATGTTCGAGAGATCGCAAGGGGCCTGACGCTCAAGGCTGCAGAGAGGCCGGAGAGCCAGGAGATCTGTTTTATAGAGGACAAGAACTACTTCAAGTTCATTGATAAGTTGTCACCTCTCGCCGGAAAGGAGGGACCGATCATCGATACAGAAGACAATGTGATCGGCACTCATAAGGGGCTGTACACTTATACGGTAGGCCAGAGAAAGGGAATAGGGATAGCAGCGGAAAGACCACTGTACGTAATTGGGATAGACCATGTAAGGAACGCTCTTTACGTAGGTGATAAAGAGCATGGATTTAAAAAAGAGTTCACCGTTGACAAGGTGAACTGGTTATTGCCATCTGTAAAGAAAGAGATACGGGCCGATGTTAAAATAAGGTCTACTATGAGTGGACGACCCGCCACTGTGATCGTTGGGAAAGAAGGAGTAATTGTGAGGTATGATGAGCCACAATGGGCGCCAGCTCCGGGTCAAAGCGCTGTTTTCTATATAAATGACCTCGTTGCCGGAGGTGGAGAGATATCATGAGATGGACTCTGAACAAAAAGCTGGTATCTATGATGGTGGTCTTGAGTTCACTGCTCATCATCATAATGTATATCTTTAATCAATATTACGAAGAACAGCTGTTCGATACACTTAAAGAAAAAAGCAGGGACCTTGTGAGGTCATTTCAGCTTTCTGTCGAGGAGATGACCAAAAAGGACCATGACGATATGAAGTTGCTGAGCTTTCTTGAAGAGGTGCGCTCAGAAGGTATCAGCGAGATCAATATTATTGACAGTGCGCTGAAGATATCTGAGAGCACTGATCCTTTCAAGATAGGTGATGAACTGTCAGATAATGTAACTGAGCTGATATTCCAGTCTGAAGAGGGCAGGCTAATAACTGAGAATGGAGACCTGTTCAATGTTATAGTCCCTGTTGTTGTCAAGGGAGAGCATCAAGGCTATATTCATATGATCATAGATTCGAGGGATATACAGTCATTTCTTGATCAGAACGTTAAAAGAAGGCTCGGGGCCGCTGCATTGCTGCTTTTCACAGGGATCGTGATCGCGATATGGCTATCTACCCGTTATACAAGGCCAATTAAGCAGGTCGTCCATGCCGCAAGGTCGGTCGCGGCGGGAGACCTTGATGTCAATCTCAGGGTTAACGAAAAGGACGAGATAGGGGAACTGAAGGAAAGCTTCAACCAGATGATAGACAGGTTGATAGAGCTGCGGCATCTCAGGGACAGGTTGCGTGAGACTGAGCATCTGTCTACTGTAGGAGAGCTGGCCAGCAGTGTTGCACATGAGGTAAGGAACCCTCTTAACTTCATTAGCCTGAGCGTCGATCATTTGATGGATAAATCCGCTGAGAGCGCTTCGACCGACCTCCTGATGAAGATCAAAAAGGAGATCAAGAGACTTGATTCACTTGTTGAGAACTTTTTGGCCTATGGAAGGCCTCTGAAAATAGTGCCGAAGACTGCCAACCTTATTCAGGTAGTAGAAGAAACACTTTCTCTCGTATACGCGCGTGCTGAGAAGGTTGGTATTAAGATAGATAGGATATATGACCCCCTTGGTTCGATAGAGATAAGGATGGATGCGGAGCTTATCAAGACCTGCATACTTAATATAGTTCAGAACTCTTTCCAGGCCATGCCTGACGGTGGTACTCTGGCGATAGAACTGAGCGAAGACGGAGAGAAAATAACTGTTAAGATCTCCGATACCGGTAAAGGTATTGGTCCTGAGAAAGCGGGGAAGGTCTTTGAACCTTTTTTCACAACGAGAGAAGGGGGCCTGGGACTTGGCCTGGCGATAACAAAGAGAGTTGTCGGAGAACATGGAGGGAGAATATATTTTAGTAGTGAAAAAGACGGTGGAAGTGTGGTAAGTTTTGTGATCCCGCTAGATCCTAACAGAAAGCGAACGGAGGGCTGATGTCGGAGATATTGATAGTCGATGACGAGGAGCAGCAGCGTGATATCCTGAGGACTATCCTTTCAGAGGAGGGATATGAGGTCAATGTCGCAGGGTCGGGCGAAGAAGCCATAGAAATGTTGAATGAACTTAATCCCTCCCTTGTCATATCTGACCTGAAGATGCCCGGAATGAGCGGGTTGGACCTTATTGATAAGATAATGGAGAGTTATTCAGATGATCCACCTACCATACTTATAATGACAGCATTCGGAACTATCGATTCTGCTGTTGATGCTATAAAGAAAGGTGCATTTGATTATCTGTCTAAACCCCTTGATAAGGAGGCCCTGATCCTGAAGGTAAAACAAGCTCTTGAGAGGGAGGAACTCAGGAGGGAGAACATAAGCCTTAAAGATGTACTGTTCGATAAGTTCAGGGTTGAAGGTATCATAGGAGGCTCGCCGAAGATGATCGAAGCAATAGAAACTGTAAAAAAGGTTGCTCCGACAAATGCAACGGTCCTGATACTTGGTAACAGCGGAACGGGCAAGGAGCTCGTTGCCAGGTCCATACATTATAACAGCCCGAGGAAGAGCAAGCAGTTCACAGCAATCAATTGCGCATCAATACCCGACAACCTTCTTGAGAGCGAGCTCTTCGGGTATGAACCCGGTGCGTTTACCGGCGCTGCCGCAAGAAAAAAGGGCCTTATAGAGCTTACGGATGGTGGGACGCTATTTCTTGATGAGATCGGTGACATGCCAGTAAGCCTGCAAGCCAAGCTCTTAAGAGTACTTCAGGATGGTGAAGTAAGGAGGGTTGGCGGTAAGGAGTCGTTTCGAGTCGACATAAGAACGGTTGCGGCAACTCACCAGGACCTTGAAGCTCTGATCAGTGAAGGGAGGTTCAGAGAGGACCTTTTCTACAGATTGAAGGTTATAACGATACGGCTGCCTGACCTCAACGAGAGGAAAGAGGACCTGGAGGTCCTTACCGAATCATTCATTGACAGTGCCAACAAAGAATATGGCAGGAGAATAAAGGGTATAGACAAGGTAGCTATAAAAGAGTTAGGTGATTATAGCTGGCCCGGGAATATACGCCAGCTAAGGTCTGTCATTGAGAGAGCGGTGATAATGTGTGAGGGCGAGGAGATAGGGATCGAGGATATCAGGGGAGAACTACCAAAGAAGAATATATCAAATATAGGAGATATAGAGATACCTGAGGAGGGCATAAATATAGATGACCTTGAACAAGAACTTATGAAGAAGGCAATGGCGAGAGCAGGCAATGTCGCCTCCAGAGCGGCAAAGCTTCTGGGCATGAGCTACAAGACCTTCTGGTACAGATGGAACAAATACGGTCTTAACGAAGAGGAAAATTAATATTTTGCTCATCAATAGGTTATAATACCTCCCAATTACGTCAGGGTTCGTTCGGAACCTGTAACATTTATTTCAATCATGTAACGGAGGTGTGTTTTGTCAAAGGGAATCAATATTGAGCTGTCAGATAAAATAAAGAACCTTCCCCCATACCTTTTTGCCAGGATTGACGAGATGAAAGCAGAAGCACTAAAAAAGGGTGTGGACCTGATCGATCTAAGCATTGGCGACCCTGATATCCCTACGCCTCCTCATATAGTGGAAGCAATGAAAAGGGCCGTAGAGAAACCTGAACACCACAGGTACCCGTCTTACGCTGGAATGCAGTCTTACAGACAGGCTTGTGCTGCATGGTTCTATAAGCGGTTCGGAGTTAATCTTGATGCGGGTAGGGAGGTTCTATCGCTGATCGGTTCAAAGGAGGCTATTGGGCACTTACCTTTGGCTTTCATAAATAACGGTGATATAGTTCTTTACACGTCACCGGGATATCCCGTATATCCGATAGGGGCCTTGTTCGCCGGAGGTGAAGGATATGAGCTACCACTTCATGAGGAGAACGATTACTTCCCGGACCTTGATGCGATCCCTGATGACATACTTAAGAGGGCTAAACTTATATTTGTGAACTACCCTAACAATCCGACATCTGCAGTGGCAACGGAAGGGTTCTTTAGTGAACTCGTAGAGTTCGCTCTCAGGAACAATATAATTGTATGTCACGATGCAGCATATTCGGAGCTCTATTTTGACGGTGTCAAACCTATCAGTTTTCTTGAAGTTGAAGGAGGGAAAGATGTTGGGATTGAGGTCCATTCCCTGTCTAAGACATACAATATGACCGGGTGGAGAGTAGGGTTCGCAGTAGGCAATTCTGATGTCATATCGGCCCTTGGTAAGGTAAAGAGCAATCTTGATTCCGGTGTGTTCCAGGCGATCCAGGAAGCCTCGATCGCAGCAATGGGTACTGATGCATCGATACTTGATGACCTGAGGACCACATACGAGGAAAGACGGGACGTTCTCTATGATGGGTTGACATCACTTGGATTTTCATCGACGAAGCCGAAAGCTACATTTTATCTTTGGGCAAAAGTGCCCGACGGATTTAATTCCATGTCCTTTTGCGGTCACCTTCTTGAAGAGGGAGGTATCCTGACAACCCCCGGGAACGGCTTCGGTTCACCGGGTGAGGGGTACATTAGGTTCGCCCTGACGGATTCTGTCGCCAGAACAAAGGAAGTTGTAGAGCGTATCAAGAATATCATCTGATGCATGATGTCTTCATAGGTATCGGCTCGAACATCGGGGACAGAGAGCTCAATTGCAGTGAAGCAATACGCTATATGAGCCAGAAGGATATAATAATAAGGTCCTGCTCGTCGATGATAGAGACCAAACCCTGGGGGAAAAAGGACCAGCCCGACTTTATTAATATGGTTGTGCGCATATCAACGGATAAGGGCCCTCGTGAGCTCCTGGGCGCTTTAAGATCCATAGAGGCCGAGCTAGGCAGGACCAGGAAAGAGAAATGGGGACCGAGAGAGATCGACCTGGATATTTTACTCTTCGACGATCTTAGCATCAATGACCCGGACCTTAAGATACCTCACCCGCATATGTTAGAGAGAGATTTTGTAATGGGGCCCCTAAGTGAGATCGCTCCTGATGTCGCCGAGCGATTAAGATCAAGATGATCAACAATTTCAAGCACTTAGTCCCTGATAGCAGATCATTATGCTGGTAAATGGTAATATTTCATTAATGTTGTATTGTTACGTAAGCAGGGGTATAATCTATGCATGGAGCGGTTAAAGCATACCTACCTGCGACTAAATATTGCAAAGAAGCTCTTGCTCGGGTACCTGTCCCTTGGCGTCCTTATAATAATTATCTCTGTCTATGCCCTGTCCAGCCTTGAGAGGCTGAATGACGTCAGCAGCAGTATCCTGGAGACGGATGTTCCTTTGATAGATTCTACAGGTAAGATGGTAGATGCTTTACTTGCCCAGGAACTTTATGCCCGCCGCTATGCCATTCTTAAAAGCCCGGACATGCTTGGTCTGTTCTGGAAGCGAAATGAGGAGTTCGCATCCTTGCTTGCTGCTTTACAAGCCTTACCTGATATAAATGAAGTACCTGTGGAACCTTTGACCAAATTACATGAGGAATACAGCAAGGCATTTCTGCAAGGCTTTGACGGTCTTGGTAGCCAAACTGCGTTCTCTTCAGATATCGACAAAAGAATAAAGGAGAATCAGGAGAAACTTATATCGCTGATCAATTCTGTATCTTCTAGTGCAAGAAATAACCAGAACGAGAAGGTCGCGGTAACGAGAGCAATAGGTTCAAGTGCTGTGCGAATAATGGCCTTATTATGTGCCATCGGATTATTGCTTGGAGTTGGAGCCTCCATGATGATAACCCGCAATATATCGAGCTCTATAAGCAGGCTTAAGCTCGCTACCGAGATGATCTCTGAGGGGAGGTTCGATGATACACCTGAGGTGGCCAACCAGGATGAGCTGGGAGACCTTTCCTTCTCTTTCAGAGAAATGGCGCAGAGACTGAAAAGGCTTGAGGAGATGTACCTTGATGCCAGCCCGTTAACGCACCTTCCCGGTGGGATAGCTATAGAGACGGTGCTGAAGAAGAGGCTTGAGTCGGGCAGGCCTCTGGCATTCTGTCTTGTGGACCTGGATAATTTTAAGGCATATAATGATCATTATGGATATGCCAGGGGCAGTGATCTCATTGTTGAGACCTCAAGGATAATCGATAAGGGAGTAAAAGAGAGCGGTGATGACCAGGATTTCGTTGGACATATAGGGGGAGATGATTTTGTTATTATTACTACCCCGAACAGGTTTCCGGCTATATGCGGCCAGATAATAGAGAACTTTGACAGCAAAATAACAGACTTCTATAATGAAGAGGACAGGGAAAAGGGATATATAGTCGCCAAATCCAGGCAGGGTGAGGAGATGTCGTTCCCTCTTATTTCGCTATCTATAGCTGTAGTAACTAACCAGAACAGGAGACTGGAGAACCATATTATTGTGGGTGAAATAGCGGCAGAGCTCAAGGAGTATGCCAAGTCCATACCCGGCAGCCTATACGTTGTCGATCAGCGCCGGGAGGAATCACTTGTCACAAAGGACAATCCCAAGGTCGTGAGATTTCCGAAGGCGACATGAACAACAAAAGAACGATGTTATACATAATGTCGTTACTGATCTTAACAATGATCGGCTGTGCTTCTTCATCGGTCCAAAGGCCCGATGGTGAAACAGCGCAAATAGAAACGTCTGTTAATGTTCGGAGCAAGACCTTTGCGACCGATTTCAAAAGAGACATAAATGAGCAGAAGAGCATCATCGATGGACCGTCATCCTCTTCAAAAAAGGCTAATGCTCATCTCAGCTTATCTTTTCTTTATATAGACCACAGGAACCCGGCCAGGGATTATGGGCTGGCCCTGAAAGAGCTGGAGGAGTATGAAAAGCTCGATCCCAAAGGTGCCCTGGACGTCGAGATCCAGAACCTCCTCGGACTACTAAGAGATATAAGGCAGCTCAGAAGCTCAATAGAAAAGCTTAAGAACCTTGATATGAGAATAGAAGAGAAGAGGAGGCAGGTACAGTAGGGAAGCCCCTCTTCATTGCGGATGCCATGCTGGGCAGGCTTGCAACATGGATGAGGCTTATCGGATGTGATATCGCATATTTCCCGAATATTGATGATGAATTACTGATAAAGCTCGCTATAAAAGAGCAGAGGCTTATACTGACCCGGGATACTCACCTTATCAAAAGACGAAATGCAAAGAACAATCACTATTATATAGAGAGCGATGACTACAAGTTGCAGCTGAAGCAGGTCATAGAGCATTTTAAGATAGATCCATATAAGGATATCCTGACCAGGTGCCTGCGATGTAACATAGAAATAACTACGGTCGATAAAAATGCTATCAAAGAAGAAGTTCCCCTGTATGTCTACGAGACGCAGGATGGATTTGAAAAATGCCCATCATGCGGCAGGATCTACTGGGATGCCACACACAAAGAACATATGCTTAAACAATTAAGGCTCATAGTCGATGGCTAATCTCCAGTATCCTTTATGTCGGATATCTCTAAACTTCCCTGACCTAAAAAAGACTGAGATCCTGTTCATAGGCCTTAAGAGCCAGCAGCATGCTTGTTGAATAACCCTCAATACGCTGTCCGGCAATGATATCATCGGAATACTCATATCCTGTACGAGTATTTCCTCCAAGCACTGATGTGACCCTGTCCTTTAACATAACCTTCGTGTTCAGAGCATCGAGAAGAACTGTGTCAAATATTTTTCCGGGGGTTTCTACGATCTCACGGGCGGAGTTCTGGTATCCTTCACCCTTATAAGTTGAATATATTCCGATAACATCTTTACCAAGGGTGATGACCTGCACCATCCCCGTTCGCTCACCAATTCTATAATCGAAGATATGGCTCGATCCGACCCAGAGCATATTTGCATAAGATCCTTTTGCATTACTTATACCTTTGTCGTAGTAGCCGAGAGAGACCAGATAGTCAGTAAGGGCAGCTTCAGTTCCCAGCGGCGACACAGTTGAGATACCGAGATCGGATGGTTTGACAGATGGCCCTTTATCACATGCTGTAATAATTAATATAAATGAACATAAAGCTAAGAATATGCCTGTCGAGATCGACTCATAAGATATTTTCCTCTTCATATGTTATTCCCCCTTTCGTGAAATGTATCATTTAGCCCTGCAACAGTCAATAACCTCTAAAGAAGCAGTCTGTTCTCTTCGGACCTTGTCTCACCTATATTGGTCACATAGATAGCGGGTTTTCCCCGCACCGGGCATTTGTTCTCGCAAATCCCACATCCAATACATAGCTTCAGGTCTACATGAGGCTGCTTAACCTCGATCTTTTTCCCATCTCTTGCCTCAACGGTCTTGTTTTCCAGCCAGATAGCCTTCTTAGGGGTCGGACATACCTCCTCGCATACAATGCATGGAGTAGCATGAGCCCAGGGCAGGCATCGTCCTTTATCCAGCATGGCAAGCCCTATCACTACTCTCGTCTTCTTATCAACCGTAAGTGGTTCTATCGCACCTGTCGGGCATACCTGTCCGCATAAGGTGCACCTGTACTCACAGTAACCCAGAAGAGGGACAAGGATCGGTGACCACAAGCCCTCGAGGCCTGCCTCAAGGAAGGTCGGCTGAAGGCCGTTAGTTATACAGACCTTCATGCACTCTCCGCATTTAACACACCTCTCCAGGAACTTTGGTTCTTCAAGAGAACCCGGTGGACGCAGGAGTATCGGGTCAGATGCCCCTATCTTCAGTGCCGGAGTGGACCTGATAAGAGGGACAGTTGCTACCCCTGCAATAGCGGATACCACCACTCTCCTCCTGCCCAGGTCCATACCTGCGGTTATCTTCTCTGCCCTGAACCCAAAACTTACCGCGTTCTCGGGGCAGATGTCATCACAGTTGTAGCAGTAGTAGCATTCACTGTCTTTCCACCCTCCTATTACATCTGGATATGCTTTTGACGGGCAAACGGAAGCGCAGGAGCCGCACTCTGTACAACCCTCACTGACCGACCTCTTTAATATTGAGGCTCTGGAGAGGACTCCAAGTAGTGCACCAAGTGGGCAGATGTACCTGCACCAGAAACGTTTCTCGACCAGGTTGAGGCCGAGTATTAACATAAAGATAGAGCCAATGAACACAGCCTGTCTGAAGTGAGGCTGGGAAAATGAAAGAAATGTGCTCTTGAGGCCGGAATAAACCGTTTCTGAGACTGTTACAACTCCGGGCAGGTCGGTCTCGTAGACAGTATCAAAGAACGCACGGACCATAAGATTTAACAACGGATAGATACTTATGGAGAACGACCTTATAATGAGTGACAGCGGATCTACGATCCCTACCATCTGAAGCGAGAAGAGAGATGAGAACACAAGGAATATGAGGACAAAATACTTGATCCGATGCCAGGATGGAGGAACTATACTTATGTTCCTTCTTCTTATAGATCCGACCATATTGTTAAGCGTGCCAAGAGGACAGGCCCATCCGCAAAATACCCTCCCCAAAATGATAGTAATAATTATCAGGATGACCGATAGAAAGAATCCCCTGGCTACCGTATGGGCTGACAGCAAAGTCGTTATCAGAATCAGCGGATCAAAATCAAGGAACAACTTTACCGGATATCCAAGTGTATCATTCCCCTTGGATTCCGTTTGTATAAAAAGAAACAGGAAGATCAGCAGAAAAAGCCCTTGTGTTATCTGGCGAGCCTTCTTCACCTTGTCAGAGAGTGATCTTCTTTATGTTGAGCCCGGACAGGTCCATAACACCCATACCTGAATCAGCAGCGATACGAACATATCCCAGATCTCTTCCTTTCATCCCGAAAAGAGAGGCACCATAAGAATCTACAGCAACCTGGTCCACCCCGGCAATGACCGTATTAGTCAGTCTTACATCACTTAATGCCCCCCCCTGGGGTCCGTTATTGATCAATATACGCACGGCATCAAGTACTGTAAGTGTCGGCCGTAAGAACATCGAAAGGTCGACCAGGCTCTGGTCGAGATTCTGGTGGATCCTTCTTCTCGAGCCTCCCATCACACCCATCCAGTTCTTCATTGCCATGGTAAGCTGGGCGAGCCCATGGTGCTTTGCTATCGGCACATTGATCACCTTATCCGCCTCAATGACCTCGGTATAAAGTGGCCATTTCTTCATTGCCCTGCCGTTTATAGTCATGTCTCTGAACTTTCTTTCATCTACATGCTTTAGGTCGGCTCCGAGCTTGCTCACTGCAGGGCCTATGCCGCTCTGGACATAACACCGCCTGGGATCATTTACAGTGCGGTCAAATACCTTTACTTTGGCAGCGCCTGCTTCAATACACATCTTTACAACAGTAGCAACAACCTCAGGATTGGAATTTGCGGCAAGTTCAGGTGTCCTGTCCCATGCCATATTGGGCTTTACGACAACAATATCGTTCCTGGAAATGAACTTTGAAATGCCTCCAAGGGCATCTATGGCAGACCTTGTCATTGCCGCAGGATCTTGCCCGACGACAACTGCGAGGTCTGTGCCCTCTGAGGCCCCAACAGGAGTTATCAGACGACCCAGGCCGCAGGGAAGTGTGATTCCTGCTCCGGTTAATGCCGCAAGCTTAAGGAACCTTCGTCTATTCATATCATGATTATTTGCCGGCCAGTTCCTGTCCTGCCTTTGCAATTAGCTCTGATACTTCGCCTGCCTTATCAGGTGCTATTGTAACGCCCTTTTTGGTAGGCTTCCATTCACCGTCATCAGCCTCGTAATAAATCCTTACGTCTATATAATCCCTCCCTTTAAAATTCTCAGTGCTTATTCTCAGTCTTTCAGTTGGGTTCCTCTCGATCTCTCCTATCACCATTGTTAGTTCCTCCTTTTAGAATAAATATTTATTAGTAATACGCTGTTATTTAAATAATTATGAGACTTAAGGAACATTATACGCTATTTTTTTTGAGAGTTGAACTCGATTTGCAAAAAAATATGCAATTTTCAAGAAAAAAATAAACCCCTATCTCCGGAGGGGGTAGAGATAGGGGATGGGGGAGACCTGAGCTCTTTAGATAAGAGACAGGTCACGAAATGTGCTTGTTTATATATTAGAATATGCCGGAAAGGAACGGTATGATTTATATCATACCTCAGGGGATGTATGTCTCATTGTCCGATAGTGACCCATCTGGGGATAATATCATTGAACTTGCTGCCTGATATTCTATTGCTCTGACCTGTTCTGAGGTCAAGAATATGCATCTGCAGAATATCCTCAACATATGCTGCGTAGATAATTCTGTTGCCGTCAGGGGAAAAGTACGGATAAGTGGAAGCACCGTGATCCGTTATTATCCTGGGATTTGAACCGTCTATGTTCATCAATGTTATTTCGAAATTCCCCCCTGCATCAGAGTAGAATGCCACTTTATTACCGTCAGGGGACACTCTTGGTGACCAGCTGTCACCATTATCGAATAGCAACTTCTGATCCGACCCGTCGGCATTCATTATATATATAGCGTAATTCTCTCCTCTTTTTGACGTGAAAACTATTCTTTTGCCATCTGGGGTATAGGAAGGAGCGTGGTCGTTAAAGGTGTTGTCTGTTATCTTTATCTGGTCACTTCCGTCAATTTTCATCCGGTATATCTCAAAGTCCCCGTCCCTGTCACTGATGAACAGGAGATGGCTACCGTCAGGGCTGAATGACGGATACCTGTTAACTCCCTCAAAAGTAAGCCTTTTTTCGCCGGACCCGTCAAGGTTGATCGTATAAATGTTATCCTTGCCGGACCTGTCCGAAATAAATGCTACAAGGCCACTTGATGATATGTGGGGATACCTGTCCTTATGAGGGTTACTGGTGATCTTCTTAATATTGCTACCATCAGGATACATCGTATATATCTCGAAGTCACCATCCCGGTCGGATGAGAACACAACAAGTTCATTAGCTGCCCCGGAAGACAGCGAAGAAAAAAGAACTGTTAATATTATTATCGCAGCCCTCATAGATGAAATCTATTTTAAAGCATCTTTTATCAAAAAGGAACAAGGGTGATATAATCAATAATAAAGAAATGGCAGGAGGCCGCTTATGAAAGAACTATACCTGGATGTATCACAGGACATATGCCTTGAGTGCGCATTAGCTCTAAGAAAGTTCATCGGGAAAATGGATGGTGTCGAATCAATAGGTGTAGAGAAAGGGAAGGTAGTAATAAGTTTTGACGATGAGAAGATAGAGGAAGGATTTCTTCGAAAGGTCACTAAAGACAGTATAGACAAGCTCGGGTATTCTTTTCAGGGCTAGAACAGGGTGCCCTGGTCTTCTTCAACCATCTTTACAAGTTCATCGTAAGATATTACAGCTATACCCAGCTCTCTGGCCTTATTAAGCTTTGATCCCGGATTTTCTCCCGCTACTACATAATCTGTCCTGCCCGAAACGGATGATGAGGCATGCCCTCCGTGTTCCTCTATGAGCTTTTCGATCCGGTTCCTTGGTTCCGGCATCGATCCTGTGACAACGAAGGTGAGCCCGGAAAGAGTCCCCGCCTCATCTTCATTATCCCGGAAGTCAGGATTTGATATCTTTATCCCCATAGCTACCAGCGAATTAAGGGCCTCTATATTCCTTTTTTCGGCGAAGAAACCTGAGACGGCGGCGGCCGTTTTTTCTCCCAGTTGCTTAATGCTTACAAGTGGTTCAATGTCGACGTTATACAGGTCCTTTAGTTCTCTGAAGTTCCGGGCAAGCAACTTTGAGCCGAACTCACCCACATGCCTGATCCCGAGAGCGAACAAGAACCTCGCAAGGGTGGTCCGCTTGCTCTTCTCGATCGCTTTGATCAGGTTGTCTGCAGACCTGTCAGCGAATCTTGGCAGGCCGGACAACGCCTCCTTGTCAAGAATGTATATATCCGAGAATGACCTTATCAGTCCGCGTTCAGAGAGCAGTTCAACATTCTTTTCTCCCATCCCCTCAATATCCATGGCAGCCCTTGAGGAAAAATGCCTTATCTTCTCCCTTACCTGCGCGGGACAGTTGAGACCGACGCACCTGAAGGCGACTTCGCCTTCCTCCTGTTCTACATGGGAGCCGCATACAGGGCATGCCTTCGGTACTTTGAACTTCCTTTCCTTACCGGTCCTTTCGTCCGTTAAGACCTCTATCACATGCGGGATGACATCTCCGGCACGTTCTACAACAACCTTATCCCCTATCCTTATGTCCTTCCTGTCAAGTTCGTCCCAGTTATGCAGTGTAGATCTTGAGACAGTAACGCCGCCTATCTTTACGGGCTCCAGTATGGCAATAGGGGTTATTGTGCCTATCCTTCCGACACTGGCTATTATGTCGTTGATCCTGGTTATGCCCTGATGGGCAGCGAACTTATATGCTATCGCCCACCGTGGTTCTCTTGTCTTCTCTCCGAGTATGTTTTGAATCGCTATGTCATTGACCTTTACAACTGCACCGTCTATCTCAAATGGAAGACTTTCCCTTTCCTTCTCTATGGACCCGACGACCCTGATCACTTCCTCTATGCCTTTGGCGGCCTTAATATCAGGCGTCGTGAACCTGTTAGATCTCAGCCATTCCATTAATTCCAGATGTGTCCCGACGGGCAGTCCTTCAACATGGCCTGCCCCATAAAAGGATATGTTAAGTTTTCTGGATGCGGTAATTGACGAATCAAGCTGTCTGATAGAACCAGCGGATGCGTTCCTTGGATTGGCGAACAATGCTTCTCCGAGCTCATTGCGCCTCCTGTTAAGTTCCTCAAAATCGGCTATGAGCATAAAGATCTCTCCCCTTATATCGATCCAGCGGGGAGGCCTTTTATCATCAGGCAGCGCCAGTGGCACAGACATTATTGTCTTGACGTTGAGTGTAACATCCTCGCCTGTGTTCCCATCACCTCTGGTGGAGGCCCTTACCAGTACCCCATTCTCATAGGAGATCTCTACCGCCAGACCGTCATACTTAGGCTCGACAGTGTACATTATCTCGCTATCGCTTTTAAGGAGCCTCTTTATCCTGATATCGAAATCTCTAAGCTCATCATATGAAAAAGCATTATCCAGGGACAGCATTGGTTTACGGTGGATTACTTTATCGAACTTATCGAGAGGGGGAGCCCCGACTCGCAGGGTAGGGGAGTCAGTCATGACATGGCCATGAGCCTCCTCCAGCTCCTTTAACTTCCTGAAAAGCCTGTCATATTCCTCGTCAGGGATCGCAGGTGAGTCGAGCACATGGTATCTGTAGTTATGCTCGTTGAGCTGCTTGATCAGATTGCCCATCTCATCAGTGATCTTCTTTGTTTTCTTATTGCCCATTGCTCACATTATAGAATAATTGCTATACACGAACAAGAAAAATACCTGGCAGATCGGCCCGGGCGGTAGTTTATTTGCTAATAAAAAACCCGGCATTCATCTGGATAAATGCCGGGCCTAAGAGGGTTAGGATGCTCAATATCTTAACAGACGTGAACCCCGCTGCATGTTGCGCATGTGTCCTGCTCGATTATAACATTATCGCTCCTAAGGAGCAGCAACTGGCGCTTCACCTCATGGTTGGGTGCGAACATAATGGCGACATCCTTTTTCACCACCTCATATGTTCCGCAATTGAAACAGTAGAAAATGAATGAATCTTTGGTCTCGTTAGCGCAGCTTACACACAGGTCAGTCGACGGCTTTGAGGCAAAATTCAAAGGAATGAAGTCCTTCTTGCATACAGTGCATATCATCGCTAGCCTCCTTCCAATTTGCCACCTCACCAGACTAACTTCCGTCTGTTGGATG
>CP070669.1:1368601-1385330 GCA_020351835.1 Nitrospirota bacterium | reverse complement strand
TTCAGTTCTGGGCGTACCGAGCGGTACATAGTTTGTATTTGTAGGTATATATCCAGCCAGTGGGACAGTCGGCCCTCCGGCGGTAGGTGACTATTACGGTGGGTATGGATCATCGTCAAGCACCAACTGTTCGATAATATCAGGTAGCGCCAGCACGGTAACGGTATCTGGTAATGCGGTCACAGCTGATGTGACGGTCTATAAATTGACCGTTGGTTGTTAAATGATCTTAGGCTAAATGAATAAAAAAAGGGCCGGGAATGTCCCGGCCCTTTTTTTCTTGCGAGCTCTTTCTTTACTTCCAGGGGTTTATCTTTTCGGTAATCGCCCAGTGGTCGCCAAGTGCTTCTAGGATGATGGTCTCATGTATCTCATTGACCTCGGATCTGTCCCCGTCTGATACGGTGTAACTTCCGTTAGCTTCTACCTTAACGAATTTCTTTGGTTCGTCAGCTACATAATAATCCTTATTGCCAACAACTTCTATCTGTACCTTCGAAAGGTCATACGTTGCACCTGCATGCGCGGCGATGCCATTTTCTTTCTGTTCAGCTATAGCGTTCTTCAGCCTTTCTGTAACTCCCTTCCTCTCTTCAGTTACAAAAAAATCAGCCAGAGAAAGATCATTCATGGCTACCTTTTTTGTTAAATAGATCTTAACGAACTGCTGGGGTGTCTGAGAGGGGCCCTTGCTGCATCCGGCAATGGTCAATATCATTAATGATGCGATGACCATAATGCCAAACGTAATACGCGTTACTGCTCTCAAACTGCTGTGCGAAATCATAGGTCCTGTAGTCATTTTACTTCTCCTTTCAATTGTTGTGGAATGATCATAAATACCCTTCCTTACTACTGTCCTTTGATGGAGGTGATCATTGCGATCAAGACACGAAAGGAGGACCCGTCGGGTACGACCTTTGCTCTTTACTCTTATCGTTCAGCGCCTCTTTAAAAGGATTCTTTTTATCTTCTTTTATTATAAGAAAAAACGGGTTCAGGATGCAAATACAAATACCATTACTCAAGCCTTCTGCTTATCACAGGCTCCAGAGTTGCAACGGTCTTTCCCTTTTCAAATACAGTGACCTTGCCCGTGCTTTCGGATACCACTATTGCGACCGATCCAGTCTTCCTTGTCATGCCGGCAGCGGCACGGTGGCGGGCTCCGAGACCGCGGAGCTGTTTGGTCGTCGTCGTTGGCGCGTCAAGATGCCTGCCAGCCGCTTCAACTACTCCCGCATCAGAGATTATGATCGACCCGTCAAGTGATGCAAGCTCCTTAACGCTTTCGACCACCTCCGGCAATGTTATATATCGCTCCTTCTTAGGGTAGCCTCTAAACGGATTGAACACAGCCTGATGTGATATCTCCATAACATTTTCCGTATCACCAACTATGAAAGAGGTCCCTATAGATCTGCCTTCGCGCCCGACCGCGCCCAGGTCGAGGGCAATATCCACTATAGCCATAACGACCGGAAACGACTCGTTCCTCATTATATCCTTCACCTCGAACGGGAACTCCTCGCTCCATGAAAGAGAAAGGTCATGAACAGTAATAGTGTCAAGATGGCCTTTGCCTGAAGGCCCCAGCACACAAACGACCCTGTCCTCAGGCTTGAGCACCCCCTGAAGTACCCCGTTTAGAAAGGCGTATTTTATCCTCGAGAATCGGGTCTGGTTCCCGGACCAGCTTTGAAGAAGCATGCAGCCGGTCCCTTTCATCTCAGCACTGCTGAAGGATACCGCTCTCGGCGCGACAAGTATTACCCTCTCTTTCCTTTGTACGTTACACTTAAGGAACCATCTGCAGTCCTTTGCGGTATCCAGAAAGAGAAGTACCTTACCGCTGCCGAAGTCATCAGCGAGCTCTATCGCCCTTTCTATCATTATGGCCTTTTCACTCTTCATGGTCGTGTATTCATCTTAAGCAATATAGATATTATAACAATGGTTGGACGAACTTTTATCAGCCTGACTTTTAAAGGACGTACCAGTGATGTTAAAATAACTCCCGACAATCCTTGAGGAGGTAGCAGGTGGAGCCATTTTTTCTTAAAGCGAAAACGATATCCGATGCATGGTTTCAGCTTATATACAATATATTCGACAATTCATACAAGCAGGAGATACAGAAGGGTTCTTTTGAAAAGGAACAGTACCGCCTGCAGTATCCGGGGATGGCCGTCTACATAGAGCATCCGAGCCAGGATATGGTCCCTGTGATCCCGCCCGCACTTGGAATACCATCCCCTACCACTATGGAATATATCGAGGACTACTTCGCAAATTACCTCATGGACCCCGAGCTATCTGAGAACGAGACATATAAATACGCAAGCCGGGTCCATCATCCTATGCCCAAAGGCGGGTCCCAGCTCGAACGCGCTATCCAGATGCTGAAGGAGACACCGCTAACAAACCAGGCAGTAGTGGAGATAGGCACTCCGGAGGACTACGACGTCTGCTTTGGCAAGGACGGTAATCTTGATCCCCCGTGCCTCAGGTTGCTTGACTTCAAGGCATACCCTAAAGGAGATGAGCTTGAGCTAACGATAACGTGTTACTTCCGTTCATGGGACCTGTGGGCCGGATTTCCATCCAATCTCGGCGGAATTGAACTGCTTAAACAGTATGTTGCATCCGAGGCCGGCCTTTTGAACGGACCGATGTACGCATATAGTGCCGGCGGGCATATATACGGGTATCAGGAAGAGATAGCGAGACTCAGGACACTTAAGCCAAAAGAGGACCAATAACTGTTACTTCGGGTCCGGCATGTCCCTTTTTATGTATAATGAGACCGGCGCTACCTTGAATTCGCTTCCCTCTTCATCCCTCACGGTCTTGTAAAAGTTACACTCCATGCACTTAACATACTTCTGTACGAAAGAAGAGAATTCATTATTAAAACAGGTGCAGCCTTCAACTACCCAGCAGATCCGTCCGCCATTAATGCCGCCATGGATCCCGTCCAGAGACGTATTTGATGCGGCCTGACAGGTGCCATTCTCTATAGTATCGCTTCCGTCCGGACCCCTGTCGCAATTCATGAACTCCCAGCAATTTGTTTTTTTCATTATACGCGCCCCAAATAGATCATTTGATAATAATTATAATACACGATTATGAATATAATATGAAAGACATAAGGTGCTCATAGCTAAAATATTATTACATATATGTATTGATACATCAATCGGCAAGTGTGCTTATTATATTCAATAAATTTAATGGGTTAGATATGATAAAGACGGGTAGAACGGCCTGTTAAGATGATCCGGTTAAATGAAATATTTTGTTAAATATCCAGTGTGGGCTTTACATCCCGGTTGTAGTCGAGCCCGGTGAAATAATCCCCAATAGCGGACCTGTATTCCCCTATCGAGCGCATTGCCTCTTTGGCCAGCTCGAACCTCATTTCCAGAGTTATATTGCCGGAGCTCTGTTTTAGAGATACTATAAAAGGGTCGTATTGTGCGGCCGAAGTAAGTACTGCGATGCTATGCCAGTTCTTTGCGGAGGCCATGGTCATGGCCGGTCCGCCGATATCTATGTTCACGCGTGCCGTCTCAGGAGTTGCATCTTCCTTTTCTACTACCGATGAGAACGGATAAAGGTTGCCTACGAATATATCGAAGTATACCCCGGGAGCTCCACCCAAACTTGCAAGGGTCTTATAGAGATATTCCTCATGAGCCGGATTTCCGCGCTCGGCAAGAAGGCCTGCATGTATCTTGGGGTGCAATGTTTTGACCAGTCCGCCCTCCATTTCCGGAGCGCCGGTGAACTCTTCTACCGATATATAATTCTTAGATGAGCCTTCACCCAGTATTTCCTGTATCTTCTTCCCGGTGCCCCCGGTCGAGTAGAACTTGATATCGGGGTTTGCTTCAATAAGGGCTTTGATGAGACCTTCCAGGCCGTTTTTATCGAAAACGCTCACCAGAACGTTAGAAGGTTTGATCTTATCGATCAACTTGTAGACATTTTCTCTTATGCTCATAACTGCCCCCTGTCGATGGTATTAAATGATAGATATATTACAACACCGGAACAAAGTTTTGCTTAAGATGAAGGGATATCGAAGAAATGCTTGCCCATGGGTTCGAAGATGACCTTCAATTTTCTTTTTAGTATCTTTACCGAGAACTTCCTGTCGAAGTATACCTCCCCATCAAGGTGATACGGTACCGTCTCTTCCGTTTCGATCTCTATGCTGGAAGTGCGGAAATAATCCACCTTCCTGTCACCGATATGTTTTCCCTTTGACACCTTCGGGAACAGTCTCAGTCTCTGGAGCAGGTTGAGCCTGTCTACTGTGCAAATGTCAAATAGCCCATCATTAGCGATAGCTCCGTCAGTGATCCTGTAACCTCCTCCGAAGCGCCGTCCTATACCTATGGTCTTTATAAAGCATGATGTGAGCTGTTCTTTGCCCTTTGTTAATAGCCTGATAGGTTTTTCTCTGTACAGGAAGAGGTTCTTAATTATGTGGCGGAAATAGCTGCCGGTGCCCCCTCTCTCTTTTGCCGTGGCTTGAGTATCTGCGGCTATCTGAGCATCAATACCGAATCCCATTCCGTTAATGAAGTAATTGCCGTTACACTCTCCGACGTCCATCTCTATTGTCCTTGCTCTGAAAAGGCTTTTCCATTCCGTCTCAGAAAAAGATTCGGGGTATCCAAGCATAGGTATGAAATCGTTCCCGGATCCTGCAGGCACCACTCCCAGCGTTGAACCCGTTCCTATGACTCCCGCAGCTACCTCGCTAACCGTCCCATCCCCTCCTACAGCGATAATGTAATCAGTCCCCTTGGCCGAAAGGTCAGAGGCGATGTCAGAAGCGTGTTTCTTCTTTTTTGTCTTTATAAGCTGATGTTTTACGCCAAACCTGGCGGCCATCTTATTTATGATATCAGAGAAACCGGATGCCTTTCCGTTACCGGCGGCAGGATTGATTATAAACGCCCATTTGCCGTGGCTCATCTTTAAACAGACCTCCCCTGAGTTATACTTCTATATAAGCACCTTATTTATTTCTTAATTTCATTGACCGCGGTGTCCAGCATATCTGATAATGACATGTTATAAACGGCTTCCCAGTTGGACGGCTTGCGGGGATTGTACGCCCACCTGTTACCCGACACCTTAATTGTTATCTTTTTCGTAGTGTTATCTGATTTCATAGTGATCGATGTCTCGATATTTGTTGTGATGCTGCCTCCGGCGATCACCTGTTCGAAATACGCCCAGAAGTTCATAACATCAAGGCTGACCATTATCGTATCGGCCTTTATGTCAGTTTTGTCTTCTATTACATCGTATCCGATGCTGCGGAAAGCAGAAGAGATTATCTCCTTAGTAAAGGACATTACATCCCCGTTACCTATGAGGACATTGCCTCCTTTCGATCCGCCTCGCCAGACAGCTCTTGCCACAGCCCTGTACTTGATATCATCCGTTCGTTCCTGACCCTCGACAAGCCCCCATGACGGGACAATGGCAGGGACATCAGGTTCTGAGAAGGCCCTGCTGTCTGATACACTTTCTATGAATATGCTTTTTAAAGAGGCTGTCTTCTTAGTCTCTATAGCAGGTGTCTTAAGTTCAATAAGAACATTTGCTTCTTCACCCGCAAATGCATGAATAGAATATATGAAGATGAAAGCTATTAATAATATGGCCTGTCTGTTCATGTCTCATCCCCTCCTGTATCATAGTTGTTATACGTATTATATTTCACTGCAGGTATTTATTTCCTGTTGAAAATTGATCCATTTTCGTTCAATATATACAATATTGACCTTTTTTCAGGCGTGTGAGGGGTTATGTTAAAACAGCTCAGAAATATCAGTATCTATTCATTTGTCAGCATCGTGCTTGTCACGGTATTGGTCGTATCATCATTGCTTGTAATTTACATTGTAAGGTCCAGTATCAGGAATGAAGCGCTGAGTGAGGCCGAGAAAAAGGCGAAGATAATACTGGAAAGGAACCTGGCGACCCATTCATATTTCTCTCACGAGATAAAGCCCTCGGTTTTCCCGCTGGCTGAGAAAGAAGTTAAGAACGGCTATTTCGAGCCCTCCTGGATGTCCTCAACATATGCCGTGAGAGAGATAGATAAGCTTTTCAAGGAAATGAACGAGGAGAAATACTACTACAAGGAGTGCGCTATTAACTCGAGAAGCCCGGAGAACGAGGCAGATGAATATGAGGCTTTATTCATCAGGAGATTGAATAGCGAGCCCGAGCTTAAGGTCATGTCCGAGGTGCGTACAATAGACGGTGTGCCCTATTTCTCGGTGATAAGGCGAGGAGAAGTAATGGAGCAGGCATGCCTTCGCTGCCACAGTGAGCCGGGTGCAGCTCCTGCCGGGCTTGTCAGGAGGTACGGTGACAACAGGAGCTTTAAAAGGCATGTGGGAGAAGTGGTATCTGCCATTTCTATCAGGATCCCTCTTGACTATGCATTTGCGGAGGCCGATATCGCGGCCAGCAGGCTTTCGTTGGTTCTAATATTGGTCATCTCAGTAGTCCTGGGGTCCGTTTTCGTTGTCATAAGGAGATTTATAATGGATCCTGTGAACACTATACAGAAAAGGGCTATCGACATATCAGGCGATGATAAGCTGCTGGGTGAGGAGGTTCCCATACCGCCTTTTAAGGAACTTTCGGGGCTGAGCAGAGCATTTAACAGAATGTCTTTATCCCTCAGGGACCATCTGGACAGACTTGAGCAAAAGGTCGATGAGAGGACCTCTGAACTGAAGGCAGCAAACGAAAGGTTGGTCCGTGAAAAGGAGAATGTTCGGGTGTTGCAGGGGATGTTGCCGATATGCGCTTCTTGCAAGAAGATAAGGGATGATAAGGGTTATTGGAATCAGATCGAGTGCTATATAACAGAAAATTCAGAGGCGTTCTTCACCCACGGGCTATGTCCGGATTGTATTGACAGGGTATATCCCGAGTTGAGATCAAAAAGGAAGGAAGAAGACAGCGATGATCAGAAATAAAGTTGTCATAGTGATATGCTTTTTCCTGGCATCATTTCTCAATGCAGAGCTGGAGAGTGAGGCCGCCTCGTTCAAACTTAAGGTTGAAAAGGCGATAACCGGGCTTACAAGGCCTGTCAACATTGCCAATGCAGGGGATGGTACTAATCGGATATTCATTGTAGAGCAAAGCGGGACGGTAAGAATATATAAAGAAGGCAGACTCCTTGATGAACCTTTCCTTGATATCTCACGCAAGGTAAGCTGCTGTGGTGAGAGAGGCCTTCTGGGATTGGCATTTCCTCATGGATACTCTGGAAATGGATATTTTTATGTGAACTATACCGACCGCTCCGGGGATACGGTGATAGCACGCTACAGAGTTTCCGAGGGGTCACGTGACAAGGCTGAGCCTGGCAGCGAGGAAATACTTATAAAAATTGATCAGCCATACTCAAATCATAACGGAGGGCATATAGCTTTCGGTCCTGACGGGTATCTTTATGTTGGGACAGGTGACGGCGGCTCGGCTGGTGATCCTCTGCGCAACGGGCAAAAAAAAGATACATTGCTTGGCAAGATGCTTCGCATAGATATCGGATCAGGGGAGGTGCCTTATGCTATTCCCGCTGATAATCCTTTCGTTAATGAAGGCGCTTACAGGCCTGAGATCTGGGCGACAGGCTTGAGGAACCCGTGGCGCTTTTCTTTTGACAGAATGACCGGAGACCTGTATATAGCGGATGTAGGTCAGAACAAATATGAAGAGGTGAATTTACAGCCTTCCGGGAAAGGAGGCCTTAACTACGGCTGGAACATAATGGAGGGGGCTCACTGTTTCGATCAACGGGTTTGTGATAAGGGGGGCCTGACGCTTCCGATAGCCGAGTATGGTCATGATCAGGGGTGTTCGGTCACAGGAGGGGTCGTCTACAGGGGTAAACTCTATCCGGAACTAAGAGGCATTTACCTTTATTCAGATTACTGCAGCGGCCGGATATGGGGACTGACATCAAAGGGCAGGGATCATAGCGTGGAGCTGCTTCTTGATACTTCATTCAGTGTATCGGCCTTTGGTGAGGATGAAGACGGGAATGTATACCTGTCCGATCACAAGGGTGGGGTCGTATATAGGATAAGCGTCTTAAGATGAGACCCTGGTCGGGTAACTGTTTACTTACCTGTCCTCTGTCTTTATAATAGTGCTATGGAAGAAGAGAGAAGAAAAAAAGGCCGCGGTATAATTCCGCTGTTGATCCTGGTAATAATTATTGGGCTGCTCGTTTTCGCGCTTGTTCAGGGTAGAGATGTTATATCTCCTTATATTAAAAAGCTGAAACCGATGAAGACCCATGAGGTTAGCGGAATAGTGGTCAGCAAGATGAACAAGGGGTCCTCCCTTCTCATGACCGTAGATACGCCTGACGGCGCCATGCTTGCCACTTTCACCAGAAAGATAGATGAAGTGGACCTTCTTGTCAGTGAAGGTGATACGATAGAGTTCTCTATTTCCGGGTATTCCCCTTTTATAACCGACCCTAACATATACAGGGTCAGGAAGAAAGGTTCTGTGTCAGGTTCGTCGGCAACGAAGGCCGGACCCGTTAAGGAAAATGATGATGGTCCTTCGCAGGCACCTGATGTTAAAAAGCCTGAACCAAAGAAGGGCCCTCATGAGCAGCCGGCCAAACCTGCTCCTGAAACAAAGGCTTCCGAAAAAGACCTGATCTGAGGTCTTTTTCTTCCTGCAGTATGTTACTTGTGTCAAACGCTATTGGTGGGGTTTATCCTTAGAGGTGTTGCTCCCTCTTTTCCTGTTGTAAGGTCCTGAACTCTTCTTTCTTTTTGCGCCGCTCTTATGTCTGGCAGTTCTCTTTCCGGTGCCTTTCTTTCTGGTCGGGACCGGAGACGGCCTCAGGCCTTTTTTTCTTCTTGGCGGGACCTTGTAATCGGTCACTATCATGTCATCAGTAATAAGTGTGA
This sequence comes from Nitrospirota bacterium, assembly GCA_020351835.1. Classification (GTDB taxonomy): domain Bacteria; phylum Nitrospirota; class Thermodesulfovibrionia; order Thermodesulfovibrionales; family BMS3Bbin05; genus BMS3Bbin05. The sequence continues at coordinate 1,376,346 of CP070669.1, read as the reverse complement.
CCGGTAACTTCTGTTTAATATACTCTTCGATATCGTGTAATGATGACACGTAGTCCTCGCACGCAAGGCTAATTGCCTTGCCGATAGCCCCGGCCCTTGCGGTCCTTCCTATGCGGTGTACGTAATCGTCTGAGTCCTGAGGGAGGTCGAAGTTGATCACATGGGTGACCTCATCTATATGCAATCCGCGGCTTGCAACATCTGTTGCTACAAGGATCGGAAGTTCACCTTCCTTGAACTTCGATAATACCTTGAGGCGTCTCCTCTGGTCGAGCGATCCCATTATAGCTGCAGCTTTGAGGCCATTGGCATTAAGAACATCCGTTATCCTTTCAACCATCACCTTTGTGTTGCAAAAGATCAAGAAACGGCCCTTCGGTTTGCTGTTCAATATGCCGAGAAGCAGCCCTATCTTCTCATCGCTTCCTACGTGATAGAGCTCCTGTTCGACCTTATCGACCGTTACCTGATCAGGTGTCACAGTGATCCGTTCCGGGTCATTCATATGCTCATAGCAGAGCTCCATAACCCTGGTTGTAAGAGTAGCCGAAAAGAGAAGTGACTGTCTTTTGTTATAGGGAGCCATCCTTCTCAGTATGAACCTGAGGTCGCTGATAAATCCCATATCGAACATCCGGTCCGCCTCGTCTATGACAAGGTACTGTGTTCTCTTAAGGCTGTATACCTTCTGCTTGAGATAATCGATCAGCCTGCCGGGTGTTCCCACGACTATGTCTACCCCCTTGCGCAGATTGTTCATCTGTTTCTGATAATCCACCCCGCCGTAAATGGAGACTATGCTAAATCCTGTATGCTTGCCAAGGAGCTTTGCCTCCTCCTCTATCTGAACTACAAGTTCCCGTGTAGGAGCTATTATCAGCGCCCTGGGAGAAGGCCCCTTGCCCGGATGTTTCTTTTCCAGCATTCTGGAGAATATACCTATAAGAAAAGCTGCTGTCTTGCCGGTACCGGTCTGAGCCTGAGCTGCCACATCATCACCAATAAGGATTATAGGGAGCGAAAGGTTCTGGACAGGTGTGCATTTTGTAAAACCCGCGTCTCTGGTCCCCTTAAGGACCTGAGCAGGTATCTCAAGGTCATCAAATCTCATTTAGTGCTCCTGGCAAACGCATAGCATCATCAAAAATGATCAGGCATAATGTCCGGATCAGGCAGGCAGGACCGATAGTAGTTGTGTGCTTGGGGAAGACTGGCTCCTTCGTATGTATTTGTCATGTTATGTTCTATGTCGAATTATACAATAATAGTGGGTGGAATTTGTTGTATATATGGACCAGTTAAGTTGCGGATCAGCGCAACGTCCTGTATAATCGATTGTGAGTGTGCTTGTTCTTGCTTATTTCCGTTGTTTGTTTTTCAGGAAACATCTCTATTCTACATGCTCATTATAATATTTAGTGATCGCTAAGAGTGGGGGATAAATGGGTCGTGATCTGAGAAAGAAGTTGATCATATACAGGAAGGACTTCCGAAAATTCGTGATCATAATCATCGGGGCGCTTGGTGTCGCTATCTCTCTGTTCATGTTCTTTGTAGCGAGAGGTTGGGAGGACATAAGGGTAAGGGGGCAGTTCGAAAGGGATGCGGACATCAGAGTCTCTGCTATAAAAGATGCGATTTCAAGGAACATTGCCGATGTAGATGCACTTAAGGCCTTTTATGAGGGATCGGAAAAGGTCGAACGTGGTGAGTTCCGTCAATTCACAAAGCATTTACTGGATCGAAACCCGGGCATAAAAGCACTTGAATGGGTCCCGCGTGTAATGCGCTCAGAAAGAGGATCTTTTGAGTCCAGAGCGAGACAGGAAGGATATGCGGGTTATTCATTTACTGAGAGAGGTTCTAACGGCGAGATCGTACAGGCCTCCATTCGCAACGAGTACTACCCTGTATATTATCTGGAGCCGCTCGTGGGTAATGAGCCCGCATTTGGCTTTGATCTGGCTTCTAACCCGAGGAGGCTAGCTGCGCTTGAAAAGGCCAGAATGTTAGGTGCGCCTGTTGTGTCTGAGAGGATAAGGCTTGTTCAGGAGACCAGAGGCCAGTTCGGATTTCTGTTGATTCAGCCTATCTACGTACAAGATAAGGTCAAAGGCTATCTTAACGGGGGTAAACCTGACATCGAAGGGTACGTTGTAGGTGTCTACGGTATCCGGGATATAGTAGAAGCAGCGCTTGAGGATATTAAGCCTTCAAGTATCGACCTTGTTGTATACGATAAAGATGACCCTAACGGCAAGGTGATGCTTCATGTGCACTATTCAAGTCCGGATAACAGAGAAAAGATCTCTGTTGGTGAAAGTGTTAAAACAAAGAGTCGGATCTTCTATGAGGTGACCGTTAAAATTGCCGATCACGAGTGGAGTGTTATCGCGATACCATCCAAAGGTTATAAAGCAGAGAAAAAACTTTTCCAGCCCTGGCTGATACTCATAACAGGTTTGTTGTTCACAGGTTTTATAATCGGATTTGTAGCGGTCAGTCTGGTAAGGGCGGAGGAGTCAAACAAATTTGCTCTTGAGATGAAAGGTGCGAATGAGGAGCTTGCCCGAGAGATAGATGAGCGTCTTATGGCTGAGAATATCTTAAGGGAAGAGAGGGACAGGGTACAGAAATATCTCGATGTCGCAAAGGTAATTTTTGTGGTCATAAATGAATATCAGGAGGTCATCCTGATAAATAAGAAAGGATGTGAGATACTCGGTTATAGCGAGGATGAGATCATCGGGAAGAACTGGTTCGATCAATTTCTACCTCCTGACAAAGGTCCCGGCATTAAGGATATCTATGTTCAGTTGATGGATGGTAGGGTAAAACCTGTTGAGTACTTCGAGTCAGCTGTTCTTACGAAAGAGGGGGATGAGAGGATGATCGCCTGGCACAGTACCGCGTTGACTGACAATAAAGGGAATATAACAGGTACGCTGAGCTCGGGTGAGGATATAACCGAGAAGCGGCACCTTGAGACGCAGTTAAATCAGGCACAGAAGATGGAGGCGGTCGGCAGGCTTGCCGGCGGCATAGCACATGACTTCAATAACATATTAACCGCCATAGTCGGGTATGCAGAGATAATAAGGATGAAGATGGGTAAGGAAGACCCTCTTTACAGCCGGATAGAGAGCGTTCTGGCATCATGCAATAAGGCTTCTAACCTGACGAAGGGATTGCTTGCATTCAGCAGAAAGCAGGCTATAGAACCAGAAGTTATTGACCTTAATGAGATAGTGCTTGGAATAGAGGGGATACTGGTCAGGGTCATTGGCGAGGATATAAATATGAGCGCTAATCTCGTTGAAGGGAAGGCAGATATTATGGCGGACAGGAGCCAGATAGAGCAGGTGTTGATGAACCTTGCAGTTAACGCCAGGGATGAGATGCCGGATGGTGGTGAGTTGAAGATAGAGACGGATATCGTTGTGGTCGGGAATGAAGAACTTGCCACTACGGGAGTGAGGGTCGCAGGGACATATGTGATACTTAAGGTGTCAGATACAGGACGTGGGATGGATGAGACCACAACCGGCAAGGTTTTTGAGCCGTTCTTTACAACGAAGGAGGTTGGCAACGGGACCGGGCTTGGTCTGTCAATGGTTTACGGAATAGTCCAGCAGCACAACGGCAGTATTATTGTCGATAGTGAGCTGGGTAAGGGGACTGAATTTAAGATCTATTTGCCGATGTCCGAACAGGAGTCCGTAGCAGATGTATCGGAAATGCTAAGCGCTCCGGTTGGAGGCAATGAGACGGTGCTTATCGCCGAGGATGACGATGCAGTAAGGGAGCTGACCGAAGAGATCCTGACAGACAGGGGATATAAAGTAATAAAGTCTGTCGATGGGAATGATGCTATAAAGAAGTTCAATGAGAACAAAAAAATTATAGATATAGCACTACTGGATGTCATGATGCCGGGCAAGGACGGAAAGGCGGTATATGATGAGATAAGGAACATAAATCCCGGGATCAAAGTGCTCTTCATGAGCGGCTACGATGAGGACCTCATGCAGAGAAAGGGCATCTTCAAGGAGGATGTTAGCTATCTTATAAAGCCGGTTGTGCCGTCGGTCCTGCTTGCTGAGCTTAGAAAGGTGCTTGATTCAAAGTAGAGTTTCTGTCCAACACGATTTATGGGCTCACAGTAATATTCTTTCCATGGTAAAAAACCTGCCTGGTTGTAAAGAAGCACAGAACTGTCAAAGTGGCGGACCAGAGGCATTACAGATATTCAATGGAAGGCGTTGGTCCCGAATAAATTATGTTAAAATCTCTGTAGCATACTTTTTGATATTAAAGGAAATATGGCGAAGAAAAGAGATCACAAAGCCCTTGAGATCACAGCGCTGTACGAGATCAGTAAGATACTCGGATCGTCACTTAATCTAAGGGCAAATCTAAGGGGAGTGCTACGGGTCCGTTCGGAATATCTCGATATGAAAAGGGGGACTGTCGCTTTAAGGGCAGGTGGTGATGTAAATATCATAAGTGCTTTTGGAATGACAACAGAAGAGGTGAAGAAGGGCAAGTATAAACTGGGCGAGGGTGTGATAGGGACAGTAGCAAAGCATGGCTCACCGATAGTGATACCCAATGTAGGTGATGAGCCGTTGTTCCTTAATAAGACCGGCGCCAGGAAGAAGGTCAGTAAGGAGAATATGGCTTTCCTGTGTGTGCCTATAAAGTTCAAGAACGAAACCCTCGGAGTTCTAAGTGTAGACAGGCTTTTCGGAGAGAGGACGGCATCCTTCGAAGAGGACCTCAGGCTAATGAAGATAATATCTTCCCTTATCGCATATTCCATAAAATTATATAACGAACTGGAAAAAGAGCGTGAGGAGTTCAACGAGGTCAAAGCAAAGTTGACGCGCCAACTTAAGGGTCGCTATAGGGTGGAGAACATCATCGGTGATTCAGACCGCATGCAGGAGGTATTCGAATCAATACACAGCGTCGCACCTGCAAGGACCACCGTTATATTAAGGGGGGAGAGCGGGACCGGAAAGGAACTTGTGGCAAAGGCTATACACTTTATGAGCCCGCGGGCTAAGGACCCGTTCCTTAAGTTCAACTGTGCATCCATACCGGAGGGGTTGCTGGAATCAGAGCTATTCGGCCATGAGAAAGGAGCGTTTACGGGCGCTACCGGCATGAGGAAGGGGCGGTTCGAACTTGCAGATAAGGGGACCATATTCCTTGATGAGATCGGCGATCTTCCCGTAAATCTCCAGCCTAAGATACTCAGGGTGCTTCAGGAAAGGGAGTTCGAGCGTGTTGGAGGAGAACGTACGATAAAGGTTGATGTCAGACTTGTAGCTGCCACAAGCAGGGACCTTGAAGAGCTTGTCTCGAAGGGGAAGTTCCGTGAGGATCTCTATTACAGATTGAACGTTGTCCCTGTAGTTCTGCCGCCTCTTAGAGAGAGAAGAGAGGATATTCCGCTTCTTGCCGAGCATTTTCTTGGCAGGTTCAACAAAGAGAACAACAAACAGGTGACAATAGCGGAAGAGGCGCTGAACGCTTTTATCAGTTATGACTGGCCCGGAAATGTAAGAGAGCTGGAGAACACGATCGAGCGCCTTGTCGTAATGACGCGTAACAAGACAATAAGACCAACCGATCTTCCTATCAGCATAAAGAACAAAGGATTGCAGCTCAGGGCTGCAGTTTCAGTTGCAGGGAAGTTGCCGGACATGGTCGAAGGAGTTGAGAAGGACAGGATAATAGCTGCTCTTGAAGGCTCCGGTTGGGTGCAGGCAAAGGCTGCCAGAGCGCTCGGCCTTACGCCTCGCCAGATAGGTTACAAGATAGCCAAGTACGGCATCAGCCGTAAGAGTTGACCCCCCCCATATATATAAATCCGCATTGAGCAAATAATAAGTAACGACCATTCCTCTGATAGGACCGACACTATCTGCTACAAAATTGTAATACACTACAAATTTGTCTATATATATTTAAGACAAATCCCTTAAATATCAGTAAGTTGAAGTTTGGCATGGTATTCGCTATATATGCCGTCATGATCGCAAATAATTCGTTGACGAAAAGGATGGAGGAATTTGAAAGGGATGAGATCATGGCTGCCCTTGAGGATTGCGGCTGGGTGATGGCAAGGGCGGCTCGAAGTCTAGGTATAACTGAAAGGATGATCGGTTACAAGGTCAATAAATAAGGTCTGAGAAAGGAGGTGAAGGATGGTAGAGGACATGTGGCAGTGAAGCAAAGCTTAAATCAGACTCAGTAACACAACAACTATTAAAGGAGGCAGTAAATGAAAAAGCTAAGAAGCATGATAATGGCAGTCGTATTGGTGTTAATGGTTGTACCCGCAGCGTTCGCAGGGGTGGAGACCTCGGGCTATGCTTCTGTGGATGTCATGAGCAGTTATGTCTGGAGAGGCATACAGCTGCATGAGGCTGCAGCGGTTCAGCCATCGGTAGGAATAACCTATGGTAATTTCGGGGCTAATTTCTGGGCTAATTATGACAGTGATGATGCCGTAAAGGAGATCATAGAGACCGACCTTACGCTCAACTATGTCTTTGAGGTAGATAAGCTTGCTTTCGATGTGGGCTATATCTACTACGCACTTGATGGTTTTGCAGATACGCAGGAGTTCTACGTAAGCGCTTCATACGATGTTCTGCTCAGCCCCACATTGACACTGTATTACGATGTGGATGAGGGCGATGGTGGTTTCATAGTAGCTGCGATATCACATTCATTACCGGTAATGGAGGACAAGGCCTCTATAAACCTTGGCGCGTCCGCCAGCTACAACATGAGCAACCTGGTAATGGGCGTAGATCCGGGCGGTGATGAGTTCAGCGGCCTTTATAATGGTGAGTTGACGGCCTCTCTCAGTTATGCGGTAAACGACAACTTCTCTGTGGAACCCAAGATAGCGTACTCAATGGCACTTAGTGATGATGCTGAGTTCGCCATAGAGTCGATGAGCGAGAACGGAGAAAGCGGCCAGTTCTACGGCGGAGTATCTCTCGCGCTGAACTTTTGATCGAAAAGGAGAATACGATGAAAAAAATAGAAGCAGTGATCAAGCCGTTCAAACTTGATGAAGTTAAGGATGCTTTGAGCGAAATAGGGGTCCAGGGTATGACTGTTACTGAGGTAAAAGGATTTGGCAGGCAAAAAGGCCATGTAGAGCTGTACAGGGGCGCGGAGTATGATGTCGCCTTTGTGCCAAAAATTAAGCTTGAAATAGTTGTCGACGAGCCAAAAGTTCAGGATGTGATGACGACGATAATAGCATCCGCAAAGACAGGGAAGATCGGGGACGGAAAGATATTTGTTCTCGACCTTGGAGAAGTGATAAGGATCCGAACCGGTGAGCAAGGAGAGGCTGCAATATAGCATATGCATGGTTTGGATATAGAGAAAAAAGCTTAATGTCTGACAATAATGTTATACATACAAATTTGTCGCACATTGCCTTAGTACTAATTCAATAATATCAGTCACTTGTATGCTGGCACGATATTTGGATTATTGATGCAAAACTAATTTATGGAGGATAGGAAAATGGTAAAAAGGTTATCAATAACACTGGCAGTTCTTCTGCTGCCGGCTCTTGCCGGGGCCGAGGAAGCTGCCGTGCTTGATTCGGGGGACACTGCCAGGATGATGATATCGACCGCGTTGGTCATGCTGATGTCAATCCCGGGACTGGCCCTGTTCTACGGGGGCCTGTCGAGGACCAAGGATAT
>CP070669.1:1365041-1368501 GCA_020351835.1 Nitrospirota bacterium | reverse complement strand
TTTGCGCAACATATGTTTCTGCCTGCAGTGTTGGAATATAGCAAATTACTGAATAAATTACAACACTTTTCAATGCTGAATTCGGATCAATTAGAATATCCTCAAATATCAGTCACCAACGTATATTTGATAATGAAGCTGACAATGATATAACATCTTTTGAGATGGAAAATGTTGACGTAACCATAATAGGAGCAGGTGCGGTAGGACTAGCAATAGCAGCTAAGCTTTCAAAAGAATACCAAAATATAGTGATCCTTGAGAGTCAGGGCAGTTACGGCCAAGGGATCAGCAGCCGAAACAGTGAGGTTGTACATACCGGCATATACTACCCGACAGGCTCATTAAAGGAGCGCCTATGTGTAGAAGGGGCCCACACCCTGTACTCTTATTGCAAGAAATACTCTGTTCCTCATAAGATCTTAGGCAAACTCATCGTTGCAACATCACCTGAAGAGACCAAACAACTGGAAATGCTCTTCCATAATGGTATTAATAACGGTGTTCGGGGCCTTTCAATTCTTGGACATGATGACATAGTCAAGATCGAACCGGATGTAACAGCGACCGCTGCTATTTACTCCTCAAACACGGGAATCATTGATTCACATTCTCTGATGAAAAACCTTTATGACCAGGCTGTTTCTGAAGGGGCTACATTCTCGTTCAACAGCACAGTCGATCTAATAGAACAAGAAAAGGATGGTTATGTGATCGGTATAGAAGAAGAGGATTTCCGTTTAAATTCGAGGATCGTTATTAATTCGGCCGGCCTATATTCTGATCGAATAGCCGAACTTGCCGGTATGGCCGTGGATGACCTGGGATACAGGCTGGAATATCGAAAGGGATCATACTTTTCCTATCAGAAATGCTCACCTGTAAAACTTTTGGTATACCCTTTACCTGATAAAGGGGAAAAGGGTCTTGGCATTCACGCTACACTTGATCTAAAGGAGCGGCTCCGCTTCGGGCCCGATTCTGAGCTTGTGAAATTAATCGACTTCAGCGTTGATGTAAATAAAAAGGATACTTTTTACAAGGCTGCTTCACAATACATCAGGGGTCTGGACAAGGATTCATTTGCCCCGGATATGTCCGGTATTCGCCCATCTATAAAGGGTGAGGGCATAAAGGACTTCATCATAAAACATGAAAGTGGCAGAGATATGGTGGGATTTGTGAACCTGGTAGGCATAGAGTCACCGGGCCTCACTGCCTCTATCTCTATCGCAGACTATGTAAGCGAACTTCTTTTGGATATTTGAAATTACTTCCTAATTCTTTATCCCGATCTGTTGCTCAATCTTTGCGAGTCTTTCGATTGCCTCCTCGATCGATCTCTGCATAGCATTTAAAACCTTCAATAAAGCTGGATCTATAGTTGCACCTTCGCTAGTTGGATAACCATAATCCATACGTATTCCCCCTTTTTATTGAAGTTGTTTCCGCCATTATATCTAAAATGAAAAAATATATCTACAAAATTCTGGACCATACCTAGTTTACCCATATTTATCAGTGCCTTTTACATTGCATCTTTCAAGATCAATGCTACAATGAATAAAAGCACCGACAAATATCAATCTCTGCCATAATATAAATAGATGATCAAAGAGAGGCCAGCAGCGGGATCCGAAAAGGCCCATGCCCTTTATTTTCAATGAGTTACGTACTAAACATGGCCGAGTCCTCGATCAAATGTTTATCACGCTAACTATGAGAGTCAGAATACCGGCCTTAAAGCGACCTTATTAATTCAGTGTCAAATCTATTTTTATGTATAATGTATATACAAATAACGTTGTCGATTTAATTTCATTTGTGGGGGATAATGATGGGGCGATCTTGGTCTATGATTACCATTAGCCTGCCAAACTGGGTCACTACATTAGCTGTCTTCACGGTACTCATGCTCCTTATCGCATCCGTATGCGCTGCAGAATCGATCTCTTTAGAGGAGTATCTGGCAAGAGTTCAGGAAAGCCATCCTTTCTTCAAAAAAGAAGAACTATCAAAGCGAATTGCTCTAAAAGAACAGGAAAAACACCTTGGAGACCTTGACTGGATAGTCAGCTCTAATCCTTACTATGTTCACGAAGAGAGCACGCAGGATATCGGATTTGACCCACACCGTGTGGATCAGTATGGATTTGACATAGGTGCTGAGAAGAAGTTCTGGAGTACAGGCGGCACGCTTGGATTATCTTATGACATTACACGCTCTGATATTGAATCTAATGACCTTGTCTTCGGGGCTATTACTGTCCCGGCTGAAACAAGCCTCTTCCATGAGAACGGTCTGACGCTTTCTTATTCACAACCGCTGCTTCAGGACAGGGGTGGGGCCTTAAGCAGGCTTGAATACGAGCTTCAGGGTTATAGCGTAGATGCTGCCAAGATAATTGCAGATGAGAACAAAGAGCAATTCCTTCTGAATGTTGGTGATGGATTTCTAGACTGGGTGTTTCTTGTAGAGCAGATAAGGTTACTGGAGAACCGATATTCTCTGGCCCGGGAAGAACATGAACGGACCATTAAGAAGCACAGGCAAAACCTCGTCGATAAAGTTGATGTGATAAGGGCAAGGTCTGCCGTATTGAACGCAGAACAGAACATCCTGCTGGCCAGGGCAAATGCTACTGCAAAGCAGCAGGAACTTGCCACTATAGCTCAGATCGATAGATTTGATGAGTATGTCCCCGAGCATGTTATTTATGAGTTCAGCGATATTAAATCCATTGATGATGCTATAGCCGAGTTACATTTAAGTTCAAGGGCACTTGATGCGTATGAGCTTCGTATCAGCCAACTTGAACTACAGAAGACCGGAGCACTTGAACAGGGCAAACCCCGGCTTGACCTGATCCTGTCGAGCGGCATCAGGAGCGGAGATGAGGAATTCGGTGATTCATATGGGCTGAACAGGCCTCAGTATTCAGCATCGATCATATACAGATACCCGATAGGCAACAGACGCGCAACAGCAGAAGCTATAAAAGCAGAAATAGAGACTGCACAGGTCAGGGAAGAGATGTCAGATACCAGGCTACGTCTCGAGTCGGGACTGAGAAATATCGTATCTAACATGAAAGAACTAAGGAAAGTGCTTGAACTTAATAAGGAACAGATCAAGATATCAAAAGAAAAAACGATCGCCGAACTCCGCAGATATAATCAGGGCAGAATTGAGTTAACCTTTGTTATTCAGAGCCGTGATGAAGAGCAGAATGTTCAGTTGCTCTATGCACAGAACGCAATAACGTATCATAAGCTCTTCCTGAGATATAAGGAACTTCTTGATGAACTGCTTGGTCGGGGAGATAAGGAATGATGATCAACAGGAAAAACGATCAATGAAAAGCTTTTTCAGATTCTTCGCCGAGCGGCACCTCTTTGCAAACATATTTACGATCATGCTTATACTGTTGGGTGTTTCTACCCTGATGACCATGAAACG
>CP070669.1:1353186-1364941 GCA_020351835.1 Nitrospirota bacterium | reverse complement strand
TACGGCGCCCCCGGTCGATGGAGCGGCAAACAGTCAGTTAATAAAGCTGATATCAAAGGAATTTGGAGTTAAAAAGAGTGCTGTGAAGGTTATTCGCGGAGAAAGGTCCAGGAACAAGGTTGTAAAGATAGAAGGGATAGAGGTCCTTGGCGACCTTGTGTGATTTCATACTTTCTTCAATATTAACTGATAGATTTAAACATGACAGAACGTAGGGCTGTTTTATTAACATTAGTTGTCATTCTGGTATTCTTTGGCATTGCTTATGCCGAGAAATCGGATACTCCATACGGGGATTTTTGTCCCAAGTGCTCCAAGTATGGAGTGTGCCCGGAGCTGCTGTCTGTCGAGGAGGCACATGAAGCTGTTGAGAGCTACTTCAGGGAAAAGGGAATAAGCGTCGGGAAGATACGCGGACACGGACGATTTCTGAAGATGCAGCTCATAAAGGATAATGATATTCTTGATGTGATCCTCTTTGACAGGAAGACAGGCAGGATCAGGTCTATATATTAGTCTTTCCCCGATATGCTATTCTTACCTTTAGTTTTACATTAATTCCGTTCATAACACTGAGATAATTTTTATGGCCAGGGAAAGGAACAAGTCTGTCTTTTTTAGGATCACCCTATTAGCCTCGATGGTATTGATCGCTGTTATTGCAGCCGCTGATACCAACATGATTGCTCCTGAGGGTCATCATGATAAGGTGGTTCACCTGATAGCTTTCATTTACCTCTCATTCCTTATGGACCGCTCCTTCCCGCTTACGGGTTTCAATGTAAAGAAGATCGTCTCAATAATTATTTACGGGGTGCTTATCGAGATAATGCAATATTTTATCTCGTATCGCCATTTCGAACTCCTGGATATTGCTGCTGACTTAGCTGGAGTGCTGATATACGGAGCTGCATCCCTTTTTGTAGTCCCAATAACAAAAAAGGTTCAAGGTTGACAGATCAGGTCTTATTTCGGCAACCACATGCCTGTTTCAGGATATGTTCAGAATAAAAAACCCCCCTTAATAGGGGGGTTTTTGTGAATACAGATGTTTATTATATGTCGTAGTACATGAAGAACTCATACGGGTGAGGTCTTAGCCTGAGCTCATCGACCTCGCGCTCCCTCTTATAGTTCATCCATGTCATCAGGGCATCCTCTGTGAAGACATCTCCTTTAAGAAGGAACTCATGGTCCTCTTCAAGAGCATCCATTGCTTCATCAAGACTGCCAGGCATCTGAGGTACGGATGCCAGCTCCTCCGGCGGAAGCTCGTAGAGATCCTTATCGAGCGGTTCGCCCGGATCTATCTTGTTCTCGACACCGTCGAGGCCTGCCATGAGCATGGCCGCAAACGCCAGATATGGATTGCATGAAGGGTCAGGGAACCTTACCTCTATCCTCTTGGCCTTGGGGCTTGCAGAGTACATAGGTATCCTGAGCGAAGCAGACCTGTTCCTGGCCGAGTATGCAAGGTTAACAGGTGCCTCGAAGCCCGGGACCAGCCTTTTGTATGAGTTAGTGGTCGGGTTAGTAAGCGCGGCCAATGCACGGGCATGTTTCAGTATGCCTCCCATGTAATGAAGTGCCATTTCGCTAAGGCCGGCGTAACCGTTACCCGCGAACAGGGGCTTACCGTCCTTCCAAAGGCTCTGGTGAGTGTGCATTCCAGAGCCGTTATCGCCGAAGAGAGGTTTTGGCATAAAAGTAGCCGAGAGGTTGTTCCTCCTTGCTACGTTCTTGACGATGTACTTAAAAAGCATCAGCTGATCGGCCATAGATACGAGAGGGGAGTACCTCATGTCTATCTCGCACTGTCCACCGGTTGCGACCTCGTGATGCTGTGCTTCTACATATATGCCGCTCTTCTGCATTATCATCGACATCTCTACCCTGATATCTTCAAGGCTGTCTGTAGGCGGTACCGGGAAATACCCCTCCTTGAACCTTGGTTTATAGCCCAGATTAGGCTCTTCGTCGGCACCGGTGTTCCAGGTCCCTTCCTTTGAGTCAACAAGATAAAAAGCGCTGTTGGCTGTAGAGTCGTACTGGACATTGTTGAACAGAAAGAACTCCGCCTCCGGACCGAAGTATGCGGTGTCTGCAATGCCGAGGGACTTCATGTAGTTCTCAGCCTTCTGTGATATGTACCTTGGGTCCCTTGTGTAGAACTCTTTTGTAACGGGATCGAGAATATTACATATCAGGCTTAGTGTAGGATACGCCCTGAAAGGGTCTAGCATCGCTGTGTTGGGGTCGGGCAGTATCAGCATGTCCGAGGCATTGATTGCCTGCCATCCCCTGATGGAGGATCCGTCAAAACCGAAACCTTCCTCAAAGGAATCTTCACTGAGCTCGCTGACCGGCACCGAGAAGTGCTGCCATATGCCAGGAAAGTCAATGAACTTAAGGTCTACCATGACCACATTGTTCTCCTGGGCCATCTCTAAAACATCTTTTGGTGTCATTACATCCTCCTTTATTAGTTAATAGTAACTAGTGAATTGTGATTAGTGTTCTTTTATTAAACAGCTGTTTCTCCTGTTTCTCCCGTCCGTATTCTTATTATGTTCTCGACAGGGTATACGAATATCTTTCCGTCCCCTATCTTGCCCGTCTTTGCCGCCTTCTGAATCGTCTCGACGGCCTTATCGGCGACCTCTTCAGACGCTACGATCTCGATCTTTATCTTGGGTATGAAATCGATCACATATTCCGCACCCCTGTAAAGCTCCGTATGTCCCTTCTGCCGGCCGAATCCCTTTACTTCGGTTACCGTCATGCCCTGAACGCCGATCTCATTAAGGGCGTCCTTGACCTCGTCAAGTTTGAACGGTTTGATAATAGCTTCAATTTTTTTCATTTTATGTTCCTCCTTCATTCCTTATATATCAAATTTGATGCCAGTTCGTGTCTACTTGTATCTCTTTGATTAATATAGATAAGCTCAGATATGGATACATCGTGTTCTGCCAGTGATTGGTCAAAAATAAGGCATGATTGCCTAAAAAACAGGCAATCATGGCGTGTTTTGACTTATTTGAGCGGATAAACTGATAATATAGCGGCGCAATACTTACCAAATATATAGAATAGATAAAAAGGGGGAGGCGCGTGGATAGCCGGGAGCTTGGACTAAATCTCGTGCAGCAGCTAACAGGTGTTGAGGACCTTCACTACGGGTTCTGGGACGAGGACGATAAGCCGTCACTACTTAAGTTCTTCGATGCTCAGAAGCGCTACTCAAAGTTCGTATTTTCAAATATCAAAGAAGTTATCGATGATCCTTCATCTGCGAGGGTACTGGATGTCGGATGCGGCACGGGGGTTATGCTTGCAGAACTTCTTGGAGAAGGATATAAGGTAGACGGATTGATCCCGGCGGCTCATTTGCGCGAGCAGGTAGAAAAGAGGCTTGAAGGTGTAAATAGCGAGTATGAACCTGTTATATATGAGTGTAAGTTCGAGGAATTCCCCGAAAGTGAAAGAAAGAGGCAATATGACCTCGTCTTTTTTAGCGAGAGCTTTCAATACATTCCTATGAAAGAAAGTTTCAAGGTGCTGTCATCGATACTTAAGGATAGCGGCAGTATACTCATATGTGACTTTTTCAGGTCGGTGAATCACGGGGACGGCGGTGTAGGTGATAAGAGCTTCGGCGGAGGACACCCCATAGGCGAGTTTGAAGAACTTATAAAGGAAAAAGAATATACTGTCCTGAAGCGCATCGATATAACGAAGAACGTCAGCCCGAACATTGAGCTTGTGTACGGGGCCCTGACAGATAAGGTAGGCCCGGCTCTCGGTACACTTGATACATATTTATCAAAGAGATATCCTTTTATTTATAAGGCGCTTCTTTTCTTCACTAAGAAAAAGAGAAAGAAGCTTAACTATAAGTATTTTTCAGGATTGAGGAACAAGGAGACCTTCGAAAGGTACAAGACATATCAGCTTGTAGTACTCGGCAGGAACGGTTTATGAAAATTTAGAAACTTATTGACATTTATTTGGTTTATGATTTATCATTCGTTTGTATACAATTATGCGACTCTTTCCTAAAGAAATAAACTTCTTCGAGATCTTCGAGCAGGCCTCCCAAAACCTTATTAATGCATCAGTAGCTTTGGTAGATCTTTTCGAGAAGTTCGATGACCTTGAGCACAGAGTAAAGAAGATCCATTCGCTGGAGCACGAGGGTGACCTGCTAACACACGAGGTCATGAGAAGGCTCAACAAGACCTTTCTTACACCGATAGACAGGGAAGATATCCATGCCCTCGCGGCAAGACTCGATGATGTTCTGGACCTTATATGGGCTGCGGCGGACAGGTTCCTTCTTTACAAGGTAAAGGAGAAGACGGATGGTGTTATCGAGCTCGCAAATTCACTCAAAGATAATGCCGAGGCCATTCACAGGGCTATAAAGGAGCTAAAGGGTAAAAGGTACTCCTTTGTACATGATATGTGTATAGAGATCAACAGGCTCGAGAACGAGGCAGACAGGATATTCAGAGAATCGATGCGTAAGCTGTTCGAGACGGAGACCGACCCTGTAGAGATCATCAAGTGGAAAGAGATCCTAGAGCACATGGAGAATGCAACGGATCAATGTGAAGATGTTGCCAATATCCTCGAAGGCATAGTCCTGAAGCATGCCTGAACTTATAATCGTTCTAATCATAGTAATAGCCCTTCTTTTTGAGATCAGTAACGGCTGGAATGATGCCGCAAATGCCATAGCTACCGTTGTATCTACTCGTGTCCTTTCGCCGCTTCAGGCGGTTCTTCTGGCCGCAGGGATGAATATGATAGGAGCTCTCGTGTCCACGGCGGTTGCCAAGACAATGGGTAAGGGCATCGTCGATCCTGCGGCAATTACGGAGACGGTTGTTATATCTGCACTAATGGCGGGTTTCCTATGGAACGCTGCGATGACATGGTTAGGACTTCCTGTGAGTGCATCTCATGCCCTGATAGGAAGCGTGCTCGGGGCCGGACTCGCAGCCGGCGGGGTAGATGTCCTCAACCTTGCCGGGCTTAAAAAGATATTTACCGCACTTATAGCGTCGCCTATTCTGGGTATCTTTGTCGGTTATTACCTCATGAAGTTTATACTTAAGATGTTCGGGCGCCTGTCGCCGGGGACTATCAACAAGCATTTTGGACGGCTCCAGATACTCTCGTCCGGGTTCATGGCGTTCGGGCACGGGTCTAACGATGCTCAGAAGGTCATGGGTGTCATTACGCTTGCTCTGTTTAGCCACAAGCTTATCCCCTCTATGGAGGTGCCGACGTGGGTTATATTGATGTGCGCGGTAGCTATGGGGCTCGGTACTGCCATGGGTGGCTGGAGGGTGATCAAGACCCTCGGGCATAAGATGCTCAAGCTCGAACCCGTGCATGGCTTTGCAGCAGAGACATCAGCGACTGCGGTTATATTGGGCGCCAGTACACTCGGTCTTCCCGTAAGTACAACACATGTTATATCGTCGACAATCATGGGTGTGGGTGCAACTAAGAGACTGTCAGCGGTCAAATGGGGTATAGCAGGCAAGATACTACTTGCCTGGGTATTCACACTTCCTGCCTGTATCATCCTTGCATATGTTTCCGAAAAGTTCCTGTCTCAGATCATCTAATACAAAGAAGAGAGAATAAGGTCAGCCAGTATCGCCAGTATTGATGTTATGAATATTATTGCGTAATTGATATCCTCGAGCGATACCTTGATCGAAGAAAGAAGATATGTTACTACCTCCCTGTCCTCGTCCGTAAGGCATGCATTGGCTTTTACCTTTTCAATAAGCTGGTAATCGTTGATCGCCTTCTTCCTCTTCTGAGATATCTTGAAGCGATATAAAAAGAAAAGGAAGTATCCGATAACGGCGATATACCATACCGGCCTCACCCATGCCGGTTCCACGTGCTGGAAAACGATGATGACCCTGAATGCGATGGCAGACACCAGGCCCAAAGTGAAGAACCCGTAAATGATATATTTTGGCACTGTATGAGGCTTATGCGGGCTGTCTTTTGTCGTCATAAATATATGTATTTCTTTGATTTTTTGGCCTAACTGATTGTAAATTATATAGCAACTACCCCTTTTTTTGGAACGGGAGGTGCAAATGCATAATGATACTGTCTTTCATAACTGGCTTGTAGGGTATCTAAGTTCTAGATTCTCAAAGGATTATACCGAGATCGGGGTAAATCCTGAGGGAGAGGACAACGAGGAGTTCAACGGGCATTTCCCCGACCTTATCCTTAAGAACCATGGCATGGTCATGGCTGTTGTCGAGGTTGAGACGGAGGGGTCGATAAACGAAGAGCGTGGCTCCTACTGGAAAGATATCTCCGGAAAGGGGGCGAAGCTTATAATCATGGTTCCCGATAACCAGAAGGCGAAGGTGACCGACCTGCTCTGGAAGAACGGTATCATGCAGAACGTCTCGGTCGGGAGTTACGGGCTGAAGATCAGCATGCCCTGATGAAAAGTAGGATCAGGATAGGCCTCATCTGCTCCGTGCCGGAAGAGTGCGGGGATATCATTTCGATGCTCAGCCATAAAAAGACCAATGTCTCATCAGGTGTAAGAACTGTAACAGGACGAATAGGAATAAGGGAAGTGTCTCTGATGATATCCGGTATCGGTAAGGTCAACGCGGCGCATGCATCCACTGTGCTCATTGATCGTTTTAAACCATCCCGGATGATCAACTTCGGTATAGGCGGAGGATATAAAGGAAGTGGTTTAAAGATAGGCGATGTCGCAGTATCGGAGATGGAGATATATGCCGATGAGGGAATAATGAGCAGTAAAGGTTTTAGCGGAATCGAGAAGATAGGGATACCTTTAGTATCAACAAAGAAGGAACGGTTATTTAACCGTTTTCCGGCAGATAAAAGCCTCCTGAAGAAGGCAGTTGCAATTAAAGGAATATCCGGAAAGGGTAGGTTCCTTACTGTATCGTCGGTTTCCGGGGACAGTAAAAGGGCAGCTCAGCTCAGAAGGATGTTCGGAGGTATATGCGAGAACATGGAAGGCGCCGCTGTCTTTCATGTGGCAAGGATTCATGGTATAGCCCCGTTAGCTATCAGGGGCATAAGCAACGTTGCGGGTGATAGAGATAAGAGAAAGTGGAACATCAAAGAGGCTTCTTTGAACTGTCAGAGCGTTCTGGCGGAGCTGATAGAAAGGATATAGGACATTGAAGAAAGAGCTGTCTTTAGGTTATTCACCGTGTCCCAATGATACTTTTATATTCTATGCACTTGTAATGGGGAAGATCACCGGGAGTGATATTGTTGTAAAGGAAGTGCTCGAGGATGTAGAGACGCTGAACAGGATGGCAACAGAAGGTGTGCTCGATATCACGAAGCTTTCTTATCATGCTTACGGCCATGTGAGGGATGAGTACTGCCTGCTGAGAGCCGGCGGTGCCCTTGGAAGAGGATGCGGGCCTCTGATAGTTTCAAACGGCAAGCGCGAGATCGAAAGCCTGAGGGGAAAACGAATAGCCGTGCCGGGCAGGTTCACGACGGCGTTCCTCCTGCTTCAGTTGTTCGATCCGGTGCTGGGAGAGAACGTGGTGTTCATGCCGTTCAATGAGATAATGGATGCCGTGAGCAAAGGCAGCTGCGATGCGGGTGTGATAATCCATGAAGGAAGGTTCACATTTGGCCTGTATGGTCTTGATGAGGTGCTGGACCTTGGCGAATGGTGGGAGCAGTACACGGGACTTATGCTCCCGCTTGGTGCTATCGCCGCCAGGAGATCTCTGGGACCTGAGCTGATAAATGCAGTTGAGGGTTCCATACGCTCAAGTATCAGATACGCTTTTGACCACAGTGAAGAGGCGATGCCATATATAAAGGAGCATTCACAGGAGATGGAGGATGAGGTCATTAAGAAACATATAGGCCTTTACGTGAACGATCTTTCTCTGGACATAGGAGAAGAGGGAGAAAGGGCTATAATGAAGATATTAGGCATGGCTGAGGAAAGGAATATATTTGAGAAAAAAGACGTGTCGATATTCATCTAGTGTAATAAGAGGGGCCGGTTGATGCTTGGTGCTCTGGACAGATGGCTATTCTATGTGATCAACGACGGCATGGCCAACGGCATGTTCGATGCTGTCATGCCTTTGTATACGGACCGTTCATACTATTTGCTGGTACCATTTCTTATCTGGCTGTTCGTAAAAGACAGAAGATCGGCCATGCTTGCCTTTATGCTCTCTTTATTGTCGTTGACCATATCGGATGGGATGGTACACGTGCTCAAGGATGCTATAGGGAGGCCGAGGCCTTTCATGGTGCTTGAGGATGCTAGGGTTCTGATAGGAAAGGGCAAAGCGTTCTCGATGCCTTCCGGACACGCGGCAAGTGCGTTTGCTGTAATAATCCCGATCATTATGATGTTCCGGGGGGCTATAAGGCCTGTATTTATTATCGGGGCTGCCGGGGTAGCGTTCTCGAGAGTATATGTAGGGGTGCACTATCCGCTCGATGTTGTGGCAGGGGCATTGGTGGGTGTTGTCGCAGGGATCTCATCTATCTACCTGCATAGATATGGATCTAAGTGGTACAGGGAGGAGAGATATCTTCAACTGCTGTTCCTCTTTCTGGCAGTCATATCTTTGTTCCGTTTCTATCACATAATCACCGGACCTTTCGAACTTAGCCCAAGAGAGGCTCATATCTGGATGCAGTCGCGGGTAGCCGAGCTCGGAAACCTGTCGCTGGCACCGCTGTTAGCGTCTCTCGTCGCTATGGGAGGCTGGTTCTTTCCCGGTTCAGTATTCGGGATAAGAGCGGTAGCGGCTATATTCATGCTGGCAAGCGGCGTAATGATGTATTTTATGACTAAGAGGATCACTGATGACAGGACCGCTTTATTATCTGCAGCTATATTTCAGATCGTTCCCATGTCAGCAGTTGCTGGTGTGATACTTTTTGAACAATCCCTTCTCGTTTTCTTCTGGCTGTCATCAATGTATGTTCTGCTGATCATATCGGAGAAAGTGAGCAAGGGGGGGAAAACGAAGTTCTACTGGATGCTGCTGGGATTTACGGCAGGCATGGGAATGCTCTCGAGCATTTATATGATCATATTCTTTATAGCTCTTGTCCTCTATATGAAGGGTGACCCGGCGCTCAAGAAGTATTTTTCCCGCCCATATATGTATATCGGCATCATGGTAGGTATGATGATATACTCTCCGGTCATCATATGGAACGCCGGTCATGACTGGATCGCTTTCAGGGGACTTGTCGGCCATTATATCGCTAATGGTTCGCCTTATATGTCAGTGACCGGGCTGTTGCGCTCTTCCGTTGTCCAGCTTGTTATGGTAACACCGATACTTGTCGTGATGATATGGTCATCTGTTATAAGGGCCAGACATGATCGATGGGGAAGTTTACTGTTCTGGTTCTCTGTTCTTCCCGGTGGTCTGTATCTTCTAATAGCTATATTGGGAGGTGACGGTACATCACTGATAATCGTTCCATATGTAGCAGGTATGGTCGCTTTCGGAACCTATTATTTGCAGGGGGCAGAAAGATATAAGGGAACCCGGGGGAAACTTGTATTGGGTGGAATTGTGCTGGCCTTTATTGTCTCCGTCCTGTCCCATTATCCCGACGTTCTCAAGCTCTCGGCATTGTACAACCCCGGTACGAGATACGAGGGATGGAAAAGGCTCGGTGACGAGGTCTCAGGTGTGGTGAAGGAACTGGACAGCGAAGAAAAATATTTTATTATCTCTGACAGTTGTCTTGTTTCAAGCAGCCTTTCTTTCTATGTAGACGGTAATCCTGTAACATATTGTACTGATGTCAATGAAAGGCCGGGGAACTCAGGTTTGCGCCCCGAGGTCCAGGACATGGTGAATTATAGCGGTATTTTTGTTATGATTGAAGGCGACACTTATTCAGAACATTTAATGGCACTGTTTGAGAGCTGTGAGAGGACTGATGTCGATATATGGAAGAGAGACACGGTAATAAGGAAATTTTCCATCGACAAGTGTAAAGGCCTTATTAGGAAAAAGGACAGTCCGTTATTTGAGCAGGGACTTTAAGTATTACAAGGAGCAATGAAATGCTTGTTTCGGTAGTGATCCCGTTATACAACGAAGAAGAGAACGTTGAGCCTCTGCACGAACGA
Source organism: Nitrospirota bacterium (assembly GCA_020351835.1). Taxonomy (GTDB): domain Bacteria; phylum Nitrospirota; class Thermodesulfovibrionia; order Thermodesulfovibrionales; family BMS3Bbin05; genus BMS3Bbin05. Next base: position 1,354,761 of record CP070669.1, on the reverse strand, counting down.
TTGAAAGAGGTTCTCGATGCAGCGGAATTCGAGTATGAGATCGTATATGTCGATGATGGAAGTACCGACGGCACGCTGCCTCTTCTTGAGACCGTCCAGAGGTCGGACCGCAAGGTTATAGTAATAAGCTTGAGAAGGAATTTCGGGCAGACCGCGGCTTTTGCGGCGGGCTTTGACTTTGCCCGTGGCGACATCATAGTAACTATGGACGGCGATCTGCAGAACGATCCCATGGATATACCAAGGGTGATAAAGATGATGGACAGTTTTGACCTTGTAAGCGGGTGGCGGAAGAAACGGAAGGACCCTTTCTTCAGGCGGAGGCTCCCTTCCATGATAGCTAATTTTATTATCAGTAAAGTGACGGGAGTTAACCTCCACGATTATGGTTGCTCTCTTAAGGCTTACAAGAGGGACGTTATAAAGAACATCAGGCTCTATGGTGAGATGCACAGGTTCATTCCGGCTGTCGCAAGCTGGTACGGTGTAAGGGTAGGGGAGATCGAGACCACTCATCACCCGCGCCTTCGCGGTAAGTCCAAGTACGGTCTATCAAGGACCATTAAGGTGGTCCTGGACCTCATAACTGTAAAGTTCCTTCAGAGCTTTTCGACAAAGCCGATCCAGTTCTTCGGGCCGATGGGACTTATAAGCGGCCTTCTCGGGTTTCTGATCCTCCTTTATTTAAGTATTGAGAAGCTTGCCTACGGGGCAAATATCGGCGGGAGACCTATGCTCCTGCTCGGGGCCCTGCTTGTCATTGTTGGTGTTCAGATGATAGGTATGGGACTCATAAGCGAGATACTTGTGAGGGTCTACCATGAGAGTCAGCGGAAACCAATATATGTAGTTAAAAGAATAGTTGGAACAGAAAAGTAATAAGAAGAGGTTATTTCTCGTCCTGAAGTTCGCTGTAAGTTCGGCCTTCCTCTATTTTGTGCTTAAAAAAGCTGGTGCCGGTAATGTTGTAACTCATCTTTTCTCTGTGGATCCTTTATACTTTCTTGCCGCAGTAGTTGTTTATATCATTGCGACCTACATATCTGCTGTCAGATGGAAGTTGTTCCTTGATGAAGATATCGGACTCGGCAGACTGTTCTCTCTTTATATGATCGGAACGTTCTTTAATAACGTTATGCCCGGTATGGTTGGCGGTGACGCTGTGAAGGCATATTACCTTTATTCGGACACTAAGAGGGGAGGGAGCAGCCTTGGGTCTGTGTTCATGGACAGATATTCCGGGCTATTCGCTTTGCTTTCCATAGGCCTTGTTACCAGCATGTTCGTCCTCGATGAGCTTGGTGAGATAGGGATGCAGTGGGCCATGCCTCTATTGTTCGGTACTTTTATCATTGGTACCGCGGTTGTCCTAGGCCTTAGGGCAGGCAGGAGGGTTAAGGTGGTAGGCGAATTCTATGATCATTTTATTAGATATCTCAGAAATAGAGAAGTGATGGTAAAGACGTTCCTTTTATCGATAGTGATACAGTTGCTCGCAATACTGATGATATATTTCATTATACTCGGCATGGGACAGTCCCCTTCCTTTATCTCTCTTTTTGTGTTCATGCCTAT
>CP070669.1:1274019-1353086 GCA_020351835.1 Nitrospirota bacterium | reverse complement strand
GAGTTCAAAGGCACGGGTAATATGGAGCTTCATCTCGACAGAAAGCTCGTAGAGAAGAGGATATTCCCGACGATAAACATCAATGCTTCCGGGACCAGAAAAGAGGAATTGCTCGTTCAGAAGGACACTTTGCACAAGATGTGGATACTTAGAAAGGTTTTGAACCCGCTTGGTTCGGTGGAGAGCATGGAGTTCCTTCTTGATAAATTGAAGAACACGAAGTCCAACAAAGAATTTCTGGAGATGATGAACAAATAACTGAATGTCAGAGGAAAGAAGACTAAAACGGATCCTTATAGTTGGTGCTGTTATAGGCGGAGTTCTTGCTGTTACCGTCTCTCTTCTTCTGGACGTTCTTTTTGCTGACTCCCTTAACGGTACGTGGCGGGACGCCATCGTACTTGACCTGAATAACTTCTTAAAACTTGATGTCACTGTAAACAGTCCAATAGTCTTCATCGTGTTCGGTATTATACTTCTTGTACTTGCCGGGTTCGGTGCAATAATGGGCGTCATCTTCACTTTTTTCATGATAAGGTTCTTCAACTTCCTCAAGAGCTGATATGAGGCCCGAGATCTCTGATGACGGTCAATGCTTTGTGTGCGGCAAGGATAACCCAAAAGGGCTCGGTATCGAGTTCAGAAGTTCAGAAGAGGGAGTAGTTGCAGAGTTCATTGCTTCCGCTGAGCATCAGGGTTACAGGAACATCGTACATGGCGGGATAATAGCTGCCCTTCTTGATGAAGCCAGCATAAAGGCTGCCTCCTCTTCCGGTATAACCGCAGTTACAGCAGAGATAAGACTTCGATACAAAAACCCTCTTTTTATAAATGAGCATGCTATAATCAAAGCTAAAATCGTCCGGGAACGAGGTGACCTGATAGAGGCCGAGGCGTTCATCAGAAGATCGGATGACAGTAAAATGATAGCCAGGTGTTCTACTAAACTTTACGTTCAGGGCGAATAGAGGAGATATTGGGCGGTATGGGATCGTACAAGAACCAGATCATGATACTGGTTGTTCTGATTGCCGTAATTGGATCGGTAGTTGGATACAAGTACTTCAAATACACCGATGAAAGCCCGGAGTTCTGCGCGTCATGTCATCTTATGCAGGAAGCGGAAAAATCGTGGCAAAGGAGCGGTCATAATGATATCGTCTGTCAGGTCTGCCACAAGATGGGAATGTTAGAAAAGAACCGTCTCCTGGTAGCTTTTGTTGTTAACCCCGACGGAGAAGTAGAGCAGAAGCACGGAAAGCAAAATCCCTGGTCAGTATGCACGCAGTGCCACATGTATGATGTATCGCAAGGTTCTGTCACTTTGCGGAACTCTTACGGACATGCGAGGCATGTTTTCATGCAGGAGATAAGCTGTGAGAAATGCCATAGCGGCAGTATGCATGAGTTCAGGGTTACCCGCAATGAATGCATGTCATGCCATAAGGACAAACTGATACATGGAATGGGTATGACCGGACTCGAGTGCCTGAACTGCCACAGCTATGCTGAGAGCGCACCGAAGATGATCACAGGCAAGAGATGCCTTAACTGCCATCCGGATATTCCCAAGGCATCACCGATGTCGGGCCTTAAATGTTTTGAATGCCATAAACCTCACGGTAAGATAAAGATGGAAATGAAGGACTGTCTGGGTTCTTGCCATGGCAATGAAAGCCAGGTTGGACAGCACGGCCTCCATATGACGAAGGCTAATATGGGTTGTCTCGGATGCCACAAACCTCACACATGGACCATCGGGAAAGAACAGGCGAAGGGGCTTTGCGACAAGTGTCATAGGCTAAAAGACCCGGCCAGTTTTATCTACTGAGTATATCTCAGAAGTAGATGTTTAGGGAAAGATAGTAAATATCTGGATATACTCCGAACTCACTCCCCGGCCCGGACAGATCAAGAGAGTCATCCCCAAGGCCTACGAATGCTCCGGCCTGGATGTTAATATCGTCGGCAGCACTGTATTCAAGTCCCGGTGAGATGATGAAGGAACCGTCAGAGAGATTGATCAGTATCTGGCCGCTTAGCACTGACAGAGGCGTAAGCTGATATGTAAAGCCGGAGGCAAGATAATGTTTGCCGAGAAGATAGACATTACCGTCCGTATAAGCGGTCTTCCCCATCAGGAAGAGGTACTCATCCGGATCGTTCTTCCCCGCACCGTTATAATGGTATTCGCAATATGAATAAAGTTTATCTGTAAAACTGTAATCCAGGCCCAGAGAGGACCTGAAGTAGCTTTCGTCATTACCCTCCGCTACCACGTATGAGGCTTCAAGCCAAACCCCGGCATCCAGAACAGCGCGCGCAAGGTCTGCTCCGACCATATAGTTCTTGCGGAACATCATTGTGAGAAGGGTCATATCCGTATCTAATATATATGCCCTGAAATTGAAAAAAGCCGCGTTATTATCGGATCTCATATCCTCACCGAATACATAGCCGATGTCTATCTCGCCCAGACGGTCTGTCGGTACCTTTATCCTTACAGCATCCGCCCCGATGCGCTCTTCTTTTGCAAGCGTATTGTAGGAGTATGGCGCGATGATGTCGGTAGGGTTAACAGCCCTTGCCGAGCCGAAGGCTATCGGCTGCCTTCCAATCAATATGTCAAAGCTTTCTGAAGAGATTAGTATGTTAGCCCGGTCAAGGTTCTGGACCACATAAAGACTGGTCTCGGTCCCGGGGTCCTCATATATTGTCTCATTAAGGTCTGTGATCCTGTATTGTATAGGGCCTGAACTTAACGCGGAGACAGCAGAACCCGAATGATCTATATAGCGGGGCATTATCTCATAGGCGATCTCGGCCGATAATTTCTCTGAACCTATGATATCAAGCTTAAGGCGCAATCTTGACAGCAGTTCGTAGTCGGTCCCGGACATTGTATCGGTAGCAATAAAGAAATTCCTGGAGCTGCCTGTGAACCTGTATTCGGGTGATGCGGCGTATGTGCTAACACATAGAATTAACGTTAGCAGCATGATCCAGGCCGGTGTCAGAACATAACGCTTCAATGGTTATCAGGCCCTTTCCTCGTCACTGTCCACTGAACCGTCCTTAAGGAGCACAAGCCTCTTTGCCCTTTCCATTATCATGGAATCATGTGTAGAGAACAGGAACGTCATGCCTCGCTTTTCGTTCAGTTCTCTCATAATATCTAGCAGAGAAGCCCCGGTGGACGAGTCAAGATTTGCGGTGGGTTCGTCGGCAAGTATGATATCAGGTTTGGAGACCATAGCGCGTGCTATAGCTACCCTCTGCTGCTGTCCCCCCGAAAGTTGTGCGGGCCTCCTGTCCTCCATTCCCTCAAGCCCGACATCATTAAGTATCTCCGATACCCTCGTGCGTCTTTCATTCTCCCCAACTCCCTGTAACAGCATAATGTACTCTATGTTCTCACGGGCAGAGAGCACCGGTATAAGGTTATATGATTGAAAAATGAAACCAATATGGTCCCTTCTGAAGTCAGAGAGCTCACCGCCTTTCATCTCGCTGATCAGTTTTCCCGAAAGCATCACTCGTCCCTCGCTCGGCGCATCGAGACCGCTCATGATATTAAGCAATGTTGTTTTACCAGACCCTGACGGGCCGGCGATAGCCGTGAACTCACCCTTTTTAATATCAAGATCAAGAGACCTGAGAGCATGTACCTCTACACCGTCCATTCCGTAGACCTTCGATACTTTCTCGACCTTAATAAGTGTGTTAGACATACAGCTCTCCTTTACAAGCTTCGCCTCATTGCCTTTGCAGGCGTAAGCCTTGCAGCGTACAGTGCCGGATAAAGAGCGGCTACCAATGAGAATATTATAGTTAATAACGGATATAGAGTATACTGCTCCATTGTGAATACCGGGAAGATCAGTTCTGTTATCGTTACCCCGGCAAACTCTATCCCGGTGTAATCTATACCATGAACAGAGAAATATTTAAGGAAACCGAGCCCTATAACAAGGCCTATCACCATACTTATGATCGAGAGAGATAGTGCCTCAAGAAGGATTATGCCTGCCATTCTCAACGGCCTGGTACCTATAGCCCTCAGAACACCGAACTCGAACATCCTTTCATAAAGTGACATAAAAAGGGAGTTCATTATGGTCAGGCCAACTATGCCGAACACAAGGAAAAGCGTTATCGCAGTCGAGATATATGACATCTCAATAACGCTTTCAAGCTGCGGGACCATCTCCTTCCATCCGATGGCATCGTTGCCGTTAACGGAATACTTGCCCCAGAAAGGCAATGACCTGTCACCGGCCATCTCAAGTGTTACAAAAGAAAGCGCTATTTCATGGAACTCACCCTTAAGCCCGAGCAATGTCTGGGCACGGTCAAGGTGTATGAAGGCAAGCCCCGAGTCGGCCTCTCTTATACCCATATGGAATATACCTCCCACCCTGAACATCTCCTGTGACAGCTCACCGGTATGCGCCTGGGCTACAGTGACCACTATTCTGTCTCCCACCTCCACTTCAAGGGTCTCTGCTGTTTTTGATCCGATAAGTATCATGCCCTTATTATCCTGGCCAAGGTATTCTCCGATCCTTACCGACTCATCTACCATAGAGAGGTCCTTTTCGGTAGCGGGATCTATTCCGTACAGCATAACGGACTGTACCCCGCCGGCTGAGCTCAGCATACTAAATGATGCCGTCCGCGGTGAGTATAAGGTGACGATATTCTCCCCGGCAAGGTCCTTGATGACCTTGTCCGAACCGTTAATAGTCTTTTCGACCTCAAGGGTGTCCGTAAATCCTTCGGCGTGTATCTGTCCCTGCCCAAGAAAAGTGTCGGTCGCCGTCCTTATCATGCTGTCCAGCATCCCGGTGAACAGTCCGTCCACGAACATCATCGAGGCCATACTTATGCCGACGGCAAGACCAGAGAGGAATGTTCTCCTTTTGTTCCTGAGTATGTTCCTCCAGGCCAGTTTAATAAGCATCTTCATGGTCTACGCTGACCTCAATGCCTTGACGGGCGTTATCTTTGCGGCCCTTATGCCGGGCGGTATGCTTACCAGTATGGCAGTACTTATTATAACGGCCGCTGGAATATACAGCGATCGCAATGTTATCTTTGCTGTTATCGTATCGTACAGGAACCCTCCCCATTCGATCGGCTCGTTCAGAGTTATACCGTATACCGATAAAAGCCAGTTGGCGATAACGCCGCCGATAAGGCCGACAACTATACTTATAAGTGACAGATATACCGTTTCAAGAACGATCATTGTGAAGATCTGCAGAGGCCGGGTCCCTATAGCCCGCAACACGCCGAACTCATTTGTCCTTTCCAGTATGACCATAAGGACAGCATTAAGTACCCCTATTGCGATTATCACGGTGAATATGAATATTGATATCCAGTTCCCTTTTATATCGGCCTGCATTGCGCGGTAGAACTGCGCCTCTACCGTCTGCCAGGGATCTACAGAAATAGACTCGTTGTTCAAACGTTTATCTATAAGGCTGGCTGTGTGTATGTTCCTTTCGTGGTCCTTAAGGATGATAACAATCTCATGCACCCCGTTTCGAATGGAAAGGAATTCTCTCGCTTTCTGGATATGGACATAGCTGCTGGTGGCCCCGTATGATGCCTCCTTGCTGCCTGTGATACCTGCCACGCTGAAAAGGTCGTTGGCTATCGATCCATCTACTCCCTGAGCGATCAAGGCTATCTTATCACCGATATCTACCCTTAGAACACGGGCAAGACGCTCACCTATAATGATCTCGTTAAGGGGCTCATCGGAGAGGAACCTGCCCTTATCTATCTTGTTCTTTATCCTTGTCGTTCTCGCTTCAAGGACCGGGTCTATTCCAATAACCTGTACCCCGCTTGTCTTTATCCCGGCAAAGGAGAGCGCCGGTGTTTTTATACGTGGTGCCCATGATCTGACGTTCTCTACGGCCTGTATCTCATTTCCGAGAGCAACGGGATCATCTATTATCTTATAAATGGTAGGCTTATCAAGATAGCCATTCCTATGGACCTGAATGTGACCGGTATGGTCCCGCGTGAACATATCTATGAGCAATCCGTAACTACCATCCATCATCCCTATGAAGATCGCAAAAAGAAAGCATCCCCCTGCCATCATAAGCCCGGTAAGTAGAGAGCGCCTTTTGTGCCGGAATATATTACGAAAGGCTATTTTGGATATGATCATGCGGTTAATGAGCTATCTTCTCTTCTGGAGGTTTCTGAGGGTAAATATGCCTTCGTCAAGCTTTTCGTCGAACTTCAGGTCTTTGTATCGTACGACCGTCTTCTGGTTCTCTTTGTTGAGAGGGATCAGCTCGATAACGGCCGGTATCTTCTTATCACCGAACATAGTTATCTCCTTAAGGGTCATTACCCGCATCTTCTTTCCCTTCTCATCATAGTAATCTTCCCTTACAGGAATGAAATCCTCTTTTCTAACCTTTATAACTATCCTTCCCCATACGGTCGGTATATCCTTTTTTGGTAATAGCTCTACATAGTAATGGTCCGGGTCGTTATCTTCCGGCTCGAGCAGCTTGTGAGAATAATCATCCAGCATCGAACTTTCCTTAACGAGGTCATCGTTGGTGAAATCGGACCCCATCCAGGAGCTCATCATCATCGATGGCGGTACTTTCATTACTTTGTTTATCTTCGGGAAGAAGTTCCACATCTCATCATCGAGCCTGAGGGTGCTTATCCCCGCGTCCTTCTTGGGGAATGTTATATGAATAAAGGTCTTGTCCATGCCCTCAGACCAGATATCCATAGAAAGATTTCTGCTCCAGTTCTCAGTAACGATCGTCATCTCGATAACACCCTGGCTTGTAGAGCTCCGGTACAGGCGGTCGACCCTTTCAATTATCTCCTCTATATCAGGGAGCTCTTCGGAATATGCAAAAGACATGACGAACAGCATAAGCAAGATCATTAGCAGAGCAGGTCTGATGTATCTCATAAAAAGAGTATATCACATCGAAATTGATGAAACATAATGAACAGATTGGAGGCCCGGCAGTGTTTACTTCTTTTTCTTTGAAGTGCTTTGTGTCTTTGTAAGCTCCAAAACGGAATAAAGATGATATGCACAGTCGGGACCTACGATCTTCTTAGCCGCATCAAGGGGTAGTCGAACCCTGCCCCTTAATATGAGGTCTCGGTACTTATACCTTATGCGTATCTCTTCTGATATGCGTGTCATCTATATGTTACCTTCATAAGGCCTGCAGACTGTACAGTTCTATAACTTTTCTTTTGCCAGGAAAACGGACTTATTAACTTTAGCGAATATATTCTGGTAAACGTCCGCCTCATATACGGGCTGCGACCATAATATACCGCCGGTGTTCGCAAGTGCCTTAACGATGATATTGATCCTCACCCTCACCGATCTTTCAAGTGTCTGTACTGTTGCCGAGGCCTCGAATCTTCTTGTAGTCTGGTATGATCCCATACCGTATGCCATCTTGGACCATGCTTTTGAGAGCTTGTCCTCATCACGAACCTCCATGGCTGCGGTGACAAGCCCCAGTCCAGGATCGGCAGCAGATATGATGAAGCCCTCGTCCTGCAGGGCCGCAATCACCGCTTTTAATACGGTCTTTTCGTCAGCGCCGCTATATTCCCTGGACTGCAACTGCCTGACCTCAAGCTGTGTCATTTCCGGAGCACGGGGAGGGCTTGAGCCGCACGAGATAAGGCTCATAGGAATAATAGATAACAGTATAGCTGCAAGGAGACTAGAACTTGCTTGAATGATACGAGAAATCATAAACCTTGCCTCCCTCGAATTTTATTATTACTGTTAGTGTTCTTTGTGTCCTTGTTGCTGCACCACTGCTCTCCTTATAGCTTGGTGCCAGTCCGCCGCCGACATCACCGCCCTGGGCAAGAAAAAGGCTCTGTACGCCGCCGGAACTTTTTGAGTAAGCCGTATCTGTGCTGACTTTGTCGTATATCCAGGTCTCTTGTCCAGGGCCGTCGCTTGTAACTATGTTAGGCGAGCCCATTACCTCGGCAACCTGCGTCTGCGTCATCCCCTGCCTGATCTCACGCTGAACAGTACCAACGGTCATCTCCTTTTCTTTTGTTGATGGAAGTGAGTCATGGTGTTCTGCTGCCGTCTTGCATCCGCCAAGTGCCAATACGGCTATAAAGACTATCAGTAATGACCTTCTCATCGTGTTCTCCTCCTAGTTATTAAGTGTGAAGAAAATTATCAATAAATATCACCAGCACTCTCTGCTCATAATACCATGTCAGGAATCAAAAATTTCAATAAAGTATATATATGTTTGTCATATTAATACCGGTGTTCAGTGCTTGGATCTTGCATGATTTATCTACAAATAGAGAGTGTTGACTAGTTCAGAAAAGTGAGTTATTCAAGTAGAATTATTGATATATGCAAGATACGATTTTGAACGCGCTGGTCAGAGCTTTTCGCCACAGGCTTTGCAGTAGTCAGCGTCAAAGTCATGGCCTTCGGCACTGCATTCCTGGCATACCTTTGTGGTGATCTTCTGGTTTACCCGTGACATCTCTACGGTCACTATACCGGTAGGCACGGCGATTATGCCATAGCCGAGCACCATGATGATAGCGGCCAGGAACTGGCCGATGCCTGTCTGAGGCGATATGTCACCATATCCGACAGTGGTAAGGGTAACTACCGCCCAGTAGACACTGCGAGGAATACTTGTAAATCCGTTCTTCTCTCCCTCGATGAGGTACATAAGCGACCCGAACACTATCACTAGAGTCAAAACAACAAAGAGGAATACTGTAATCTTTCTCCTGCTGGCCCTCAGTGCTTGCATAAGATGGTTAGCCTCTTTCACATATCTGGCCAATTTCAGGACACGGAATACCCTTAATATCCTCAGCACCCTGATGACGAGGAGATACCTGCTGCCCGGCATAAGAACGTTCAGGTAAGTTGGTAAAATTGAAAGCAGATCGATCACGCCGAAAAAGCTCTTCATGTATACGGCGGGCCTTCTGAAGCAAAATATCCGCAGCAGGTATTCAATAGTAAAGAGGATGGTGAAGAACCATTCCACAGCATAAAGAAGATCTCCATGCCGGACACGTATAGAGGAGACACTGTCTAGCATTACCGCCAGAACACTCAATAGGATACTGATGATGAGAACAACATCGAACAACTTGCCTGCCGGGGTATCGGCCTCGAATATTATCTCGTATAGTTTTTGCCTGAGCTCTTTCATTCTATGTATCCCTTCGTAACCATAGTATCATATCCATAGTTAGACATCCAGAAGGGGAGATATTGAAAACCGTCGCTCAATGGAATAAGATATATCTATTAACAGAGCTTACTGAATATTACGGAGGGAGTATGAAAAAAACACGGATAATATTATATGTCTTCATAGCAGTAATAGTGATCATTGCAGGTGTGCTCTACTTTGCCTGGGAGAACATAAATCCGATCGTTAAGGCCGCGATAGAAAAGTATGGTGGTGAGGTATCCAAGACCAACGTAGGCGTATCATCGGTAGATATCAAGGTCTTTTCCGGAGAAGGGGCCATAAACGGCCTCAGCATAAGTAACCCACAGGGGTTCGAATCTAAACATGCATTCAAGCTGGGGAGTATAAGCACAAAAATTGATACAGGTTCTATAACAAAGGACACGGTCGTGATAGATGAGATAATGGTATCGGCACCGGAGGTCATGTTCGAGATAAATAAGGATGGCAGATCTAACATCGATGCCCTCAAGAAGAACGTTCTTGGCAGCGGGGAAAAGAAGGAGAAGGATGCTGTTCCGGAAAAAAAGAAGGGCAGGGACATCGGCATTCACATAAGGTCACTTATAGTAGAGAAGGGGAATATAGGGATAAAGATACCGGCACTGGGAATAGAGAGGTCAGCGGAGCTCCCAAGGATAGAGCTTAAGGATATCGGCAAGGGAGGCGCACCCCCGAGAGAGGTTGCAGAGAAGATAATCATGGCCCTTATAAACAAAGTGGGGCCCGCCGTTGCAGGTAAGGGGGTGGAACAGTATCTTGGAAAGGACCTTGAGGAGATGAAGAAGAAGATCGAAAAACAGGCAAAAGAAAAAGTTCAGGAGGAACTGGAGAAGGGTTTAAAGGACCAGCCTGATGATGTTAAGGGCTCTATCAAGAAGTTACTAGGTAAGTAGATAGAGACCTGATCATAAGCGTGAATTCCTAACGCCTTATAAGACTGAATGCGATATTCGTTCCCATCTTCTGACCGTATCCAAGAGTTATAAGCAGCATCGCCATTGGTTCAAGGTAACGGGCTGAAGATAATGGGCCTGCGTCTATGGCTTCGAAGCCTGCCTCGAAGATAAGCTTCTTCGCTGTTGCTTTTGCCTCTTTATCGTCACCGCAATAGAACATGGTCGACGAGCGGGACCCGAAAAGGCGGGATGGTGACTGATAGAGCGAAGCAAACGCGGTATTGAATGCTTTAATGACCGAAGCCCCGGTTGCTATCTTAGCTATCTCTTCGGCTGCCGAGGTCGAATGTCCGATCGCAAGACCGCTCATATCCGGATTTATGGGATTGGTGCAGTCTATGATGATCTTGCCCTCGAACGATCCTGCGGACCGTATTACGTCAGCGGTTTTCTCCCATGGAGTTGCGACTATTATGACATCGCCGAACTTTACGGCATCCTCAACGGTCCCTCCCTGAGAATCAAGCCCTATCGTTTTGGATATCTCGGAAGCCTTTTCGGCGGTGCTTGCGCTCATAAAGACCTCATGGCCCTTCTCTGCGAAAATACGACCAAGACCGCTCCCTACATTTCCTGAGCCGATAACCGATATTTTCATTGCTTACCTCACCTTTAAACTATCAGATAATCAAATCGTTGTCAAACGATCTAAAGTGCCACTCTAAAATTACAATTACATAATATTTTATAAATTTAAAATATAAGTTGAAATAGGTCATGTTGTGTGATTATATATCCGCAAAGAAAGAAGCCATATGTGAGTGACCGTAACGAGGAGGGGGGCCTTGCCCTCCTATTTTTTTGTACGGGGGTTGAAATGAACTGTTGGGAATTCAAGAGCTGCCCGCCTGATACTTATCAGGGGTGTCCCGCGTATCCCGATAAGGGGCTTGACTGCTGGAAGGTTACGGGAACAAAGTGTGGCCAGGGAAGACTTGAAAAAGCATCAATAGGAGAGAAGGTGGAGTTCTGCAGGTCGTGTGATTTTTATAATGAATACGCACACAAGTTCTAGTTAATATCATTTTTTGTTTTCAGGCCGGTATTACTATAATGATACCGGCCGTTTTTTTGTCATGTGATCTGGATGTTCCTGTAAAACATATCTGCTATAATTTGCACAGAGAGATCCCTTTATGCCCGTCTTACAGCTAAAGTACATATTTCTGGCAGGAGTGATCGCCGAGGGTATCATAAGGTTCCCTTATGTTAAGCAGTACAGGAAGCTCGCTGTAAATGTAGACCTGTTCACTATGCCGGAGAAGATACTGCTCTTCATAGCCTTTATGGGTACACTTTTCCTGCCGGTACTTTATGTCATTGAGCCCGTCTTCGGATCTGCGGATCTCAGGCTGCCCGGGTGGACAGGGGTCATCGGGTCTGGAGCTTTAGCCGCGTCTGTGTGGCTCTTCTGGAGATCTCATCGTGACCTGGGGAAAAGCTGGTCACCGACACTTCAGGTGATGGAGGAACACTCACTGAAGACCGAAGGTGTATACCGTGTCATGCGTCATCCAATGTATGCGTCGATGTGGTTGCTCTGTCTTGCCCAGCTGCTTCTCATTCACAACTGGGTGATAGGACCCGCAGGACTGATATCATTTCTGCCGATGTACCTGATTAGAGTACCGAAAGAAGAAAAGATGATGATAGATCACTTCGGCGCTGATTATGAGAGATACGCGGCAAGGACCGGGAGGATACTTCCAAGGTTCAAAAAAGGATGATCACAATACCCTGTCCTTAAGTTCTTTCGGATGTAAGGCTTTTTTCATCTCTGCCTGAAGTTGCGAAGGCAGTCCTTTTACCTCAATGTCAAGGAAGCCTCTGACTATGGCAGACGTTGCCTCCTCCTCGCTCAGGCCCCTGGCCATAAGGTACTGTATCTCCTCCTCCGCGATCTTTCCTACAGCGGCCTCATGTGACATATCTACATTGCTCACCTTCCCCTCGAGCTCGGGTATTGCATGAATAGAGCCCTTCTCTGAAAGGATCAGACCGCGGCACTCAAGATGGGCTTTGATGTCAGGCACCTCTCCAATAAGATGGCCTCTTGCGAAGATGTTCCCTCCTTCGGATATAGCTCTGGTGATGACCTCTGCCCTGCTTCCTTCCTTTCTCAGGTATACTCTCGAACCAACATCCATATCGGACCCTTCATGAGCGACCAGAACGGCATTGAAGCGAGCAGTCGAGTTCTTGCCTGTGCAATAGACCGTAGGATACATCTGAAGCGTTCTGACAGGTTTGATGCATACGTAGTTGCTCAGGAAAAGACCGCTCTCATCTATAATGGCTGCTGACCTTGGTCTTACGGCCATATTATCGGCCCATTTATGGATCATTGTGAAGGTCATTTTTGCGTTCTTTTTGATGTAGAACTCAGATATGCCGATATGAAGCCCTCGGTTCACACTTGCAGCCGCCGCGCAGCCCGTAATTATATGAAGCTCGGAGCCCTCTTCGGCAATAATTATATTGTGAACGTTCTGTATGAGTGAGTCCTGGTCCATGAAAAGACAGGCCTGGAGGGGGAGCTCAACTTTCGAACCAGGTAATGCCCTTATAAAGTATCCCTGGTGCTGGTGCAACTCTGCTTCAGCTGTGAACTTGTCTGCGTCCTCCTTCATTGCTTGCCACCGGTACCCGGAGAGCCAGTCATACTTCTGAAGCGCCTCTGTTATGCTCATGATCTCCAGACCATCCTGGTATACCGTTGACAGTACGACCGAGTGATTTATCTGAAAAAAAGTGCCTGATCTGCAGCTTTCGTCGGTCTCAATACCGACATCTGTGGATGCCCCGGCAATGTCACCCGGCAGGTCGTTGAGCGCCCTGACCTTATCAAGTTCTTTTGTCTCGTGCTCATAGGAACCGATGTCGAGATCGGGCCCGAAATCGGCTCTCTTTCTTACGGCCCTTAATGCCCTCTTTTCATGGTCTACCCTTTGCATACAGTGCATCCTTCATAGCCTTTTTCTATTATGTCATCCAGGAGCTCACGAGGATTTCCGGAGCATTGAAGAGTGCCGTTAAGCATAACGTATGCCCTGTCGGCATTTACATAGTCAAGGATATGCCCCGCATGGCTGATAATTAGCCCCGCTTTTTCCCTTCTGTCCTTCTTTCTGTCCTTTTGAAGTAGCTCGTTGATAACGCTTCCTACAAGCTCAATGCTTATCAGGTCTACTCCAGAATCCGGCTCGTCAAGCAGCAGAAGGTCGGGGCCCTGGGCCTGAAGCTGTATAAGCTCTGAACGCTTGATCTCCCCGCCAGAAAATCCCTTATTGATATCTCTCTCCGCAAGGTCACTGAGGCCAAGCCTCATTATCATGTCGTTAATATCGCCCGGATCTACCCCGCCTCTCTTTTTAACACATGTAACAAGCAGGTCTCTAAGCTTGACCCCTCTTATGGCAGGCGGTCTCTGAAAGGACATCCCGATGCCGAGCACTGCCCGTTCATGCATGCTGAGGCGGGTTAAGTCATTTCCTTTAAAGATGATCTTCCCGGACTCAATACTGTATGAAGGTACCCCTATGATGGCCTTCAGAAGCGAGGTCTTGCCGGAGCCGTTAGGACCGAAGAGAGCGACTGTTTCCCCGGTCATGACATGCAGGTTAAGATCATGCAGGATCTGCCTGCCTTCGACGCTTACAGAAAGGTTCTCAACAGAGAGCATTCGATCACCCCGGTCATCTTATTGCGCCCTCTACCCCTCCTAATCAGATTTTACATGAGAATAAGGGATTCTTCTACGAAATGAGCATAAAAAAAAGCGCTGCCCCTTTCTATAGAGGCAGCGCCTGAACAATGCTAAAGGTTTCTTATCTTAGCACTTGCAAGAACCACAGGATGAGCTCTGCTCAAGCCCTGTTATTGCAAAACCCTGACGATCATTGAAGTCTATCTTCGAGTTCGTCAGCATCGCATTTGCCTGCGGGTCGAGATATACGTTCAGCCCGTCCTTCTCAAGGGTAGAATCACCCTCAACGCCTTCTTTGGCTATGTCCATAGCCAGAGATGGACCTCAGCCGCCGGGAGCAAGAAATATTCTTATTCCCTCGCCGGACCTTCCTTCCTGTTCGACTATGTCCTTGAACTTGTTAACTGCGCTTTCTGTTAGTGTAACCATGCTTCCTCCGTCTTATTGCACTTGTTTCTAATATTATAAACTATTTAACTTTTTTTGAGCAATCGTATATAATGACGTTATATCGCGCGGGGTTTTAAATTGTATATAAAAAAGCAACAAGGAGGCTTTGCAAATGGAATCTTATGTATTCATCATATCTGCGGACCCTAAGGAGAAATGCGAGCTGGTATCAAGTGCTTTTGCGCAGGCTCTGACCGCTCTAAGTATGGATTTCGGCTGCAGCATGTTCTTTGTTGATGACGGCGTTAACTTTGTAAAGAAGGGATACCTTAAAGATGTAAAGTTCAAAACATATGAGAGCCTTGAGATAATGCTTGGTCACTACAAAGAAATGGGAGGAGAGGTATATGTATGCCATCCTTCTTCTGATGCCCGCAAAATGAACAAGGACAACTGCATCGATGAGGTTGACGAGTTCGTTAATGCCTCCAAGCTTATAACGCTTACCGGAGACGCACGAGCTGTTATAACTTACTGATAGATCTTTTTTGTACATAAAGAAAGCCCCGGCCCTTTTTAGGACCGGGGCTTTTGTGCTAATTAGAATATCCTAGTTCTGGGGCTCCACTTTTACGGCGGTCAGGGAGTTACTTCCGTTAGCGGATACATATGTCAGAGAGTTAACCCTCGCATGAGGGAAGTGGACCGGGACGAACAGCATTCCCTCTGGCACCTCGTCCGATACCCTCGCCTTTATGAACACCTCACCCCTTGAAGACGTGATCTTTACAAATGCTCCGTCATGAATTTTGCTTTTCTCGGCATCAGCCGGGTTGATCTGTATGAACGCGTCAGAAAGGACGTGGCTAAGGCTCTTTGACATGACCGAGAGCTCTCCCGAGTGCTGCATTACGTTTCCGGTGACTAGCATGATAGGATAGCTCGTATCGACGTTTTCTCCGAATTCCTGCTTAACGGGATTGAACTTCCATTTCTTCACACCCTCTTCAACTCCGATCTCGGCTATCTCGTTCTGTATGGAGCGAAGATCGGCCGCACCAAGATCCGCCTGCATGACACGGGCAAGGTTCCTCATTATCTGCCAGTCGGGGATTGAGTCCCCGGTCACAGGAACCATCTTCTTTATCGGCTGTGGCAGGCCGCTGCCGTTAATAAAGGTGCCGTCCTTCTCTCCCCAGCTGGCGGCCGGGAGGACAACATCAGCAAGCTTGGCCGTTTCTGTCAGCCTGATGTCCTGAACAACAAGAAGGTCGAGAGAACCAAGGGTGTCACTGATGGATGATGAATCGGGGAATGTAACGATCGGGTCCTCGCCCATTATGTAGAGGGCGCTCAGCTCGCCCGATCTATAAAGCATATCGGCAACGTTCTTGCCCGCTTCTCCCTCGATGTCCTTCAGTCCTGCACCATGGTCCGGGGATATCCCCATCTGCCACATGCCGGTCGTATTCGAATAGTCGGACGGTATCTGAAGAGCGGCTGGCCCGTCCCCCGTCAGCATTACCAGATTGGCCGCGGCAAGGATAGTATCAAGACCCTTGCTGTTCTCAGAGTTTGTAAGGGTCAGGGCGATCATTCTGGATTCAGACTTGAGGAACTCCAATGCGCTCTTAACGAACACTTCCTTATCAATTCCCGTGATCTCCGAAACCTTCTCCGGAGTATAGTCCTTTAATGTCTTTTCCAGTTCGTCATAGCCCTCCGTTGACATAATTGTTTCGTTATTGTAAACAAGTCCCTCTGTGATGGCGAGCTTTGCAAGGCCGTTCAGGAAGGCTACAGATGTTCCAGGCCTCATCTTTAGCCATGTTGACGCATTCCGCGCAAGCTTTGTTTCCCTCGGCTCAACTACGATCAGTTTAGATCCCTCTCTCATTGCCTGAAGGAACTGCAGTCCCCATATAGGATGTGTAGAGGTTATATCCGATTCGACAACAAGAACGGAATCTTTGCCTATCGGTGAATCCAGCTTGATCGGCTGAGATTTGATGCCGAACGACATCTCTATGCCCTTAACGACCTTTGCGTACCCTAACCTCGCAGAAGAATCTATGTTGTTCGTTCCTACTACATCCCTCATGAACTTCTGAAAGATGTAATTATCCTCAAGCGTTGCGCGAGGTGATCCTATCGCTCCTATGGAATCACCGCCCTTGCTCTCCTTTATTTCATTAAGTTTGTTAGATACGAAATACAGCGCCTCTTCCCATGATGTTTCCTCGAGTGCGCCGTTCTTCTTCATAAGGGGTTTCCTTAGCCTGTTGTCGGAATAAATAAAATCGAAACCGAACCTTCCCTTTCCGCAGAGGTCTCCGTTGTTCACCCCCTTCCCTTCCACACCTCTTGCGCGAAGTATCTTTTCTTCCCTTATGTCATAAGTGACAGTACAACCTACAGAGCAGTACGGGCAGATGTTGTCCTGTTCCTCAAGGAACCATGCCCTTGCGCTATGAGCATAAGGCTTGCTTCCGAGAGCTCCTACCGGGCATGCATCTATGCACTGTCCGCAGAACTCGCAATCGAGGGTCTCTTCAAAGGCGGGGCTGATCTTCGTCTTGAACCCTCTGCCTATGAGATTTATCGCACCGACACCCTGGTGATCTCTGCAAACCCTTACGCATTTACCGCAAAGAATACATCTGTTGGGATTCCTTACTATAAGCGGACTGTCTGTCGCCTCCGGATCATTCTTTCTTTCACCGGCAAAGCGGCTTTCTGTTGAACCGTACTCATATGCAAGGTCCTGGAGCTTGCACTCACCGGCCTTGTCACACACCGGGCAATCCAGCGGGTGATGGATAAGAAGCAGTTCCAGCACGGTCTTTCTTGCCTTCTGAAGGGTAGGTGTGTTCGTTTGCACCACCATGCCGTTCTCGGCCGGGGTAGAGCATGCGGCAAGCAGTTTTCTCTGGCCCTCGACCTCTACAACACATAGCCTGCATCCGCCGTATGGTTTAAGACGCTTATCGTAACAGAGGTTCGGTATATAGATACCGATCTCCCTTGCAGCATTTATTATTGTTGTGCCTTTAGGTACAGAAACCTTTTTTCCGTCGATAGTGAGCTCTATCATACCTGCACCTCCTCATCCTTCTTGTCGAACATGTTCGCAGGCCCTACCTTTACGGCATTGAACTTACACTTTTCGTAGCATGTCCTGCACTTGACACATTTTTCCTGATCGATGATATGTGGTTTCTTCTTTTCACCGGCGATACATTCCTGCGGACAGTTCTTTGCGCATACCGTGCAGCCCTTACATGCTTCCTCGTCGATGTAGAACGTCGCAAGGTCAGTACATACACCGGCCTTGCACCATTTATCATGAATATGTGATTCATACTCGTCCTTAAAATATTTTATCGTTGTAAGGATAGGGTTAGGTGCGGTCTGGCCAAGTCCGCAAAGTGATGTATTGATAATATCCTTTGCAAGGTCCTGGAGAAGCTCGACATCTCCTTCCTGCCCCCGTCCCTCAGTAATATCAGCCAGCTTGTCCCTCATGACCTTGGTCCCGATCCTGCATGGCGGGCATTTACCACATGACTCTTCAGTCGTGAAGTCGAGAAAGAAACGTGCAACGCTTACCATACAGTTATAATCGTCCATAACGACCATACCGCCTGAACCTACGATGGCTCCGGTCTGTACGATATCCTCATAAGTTACAGGCGTGTCCAGAAGGTGCTCGGGAACACATCCGCCCGAAGGGCCACCGAGCTGAACCGCTTTGAACTTTCTGCCCTTTCGTATACCGCCACCGATATCGTAGATAATGGTCCTGAGAGGTATACCCATCGGAACCTCGATGAGGCCGATATTATTAACGGCACCGGTAAGTGCGAAGACCTTTGTGCCTGTGGATTTCTCGGTACCAAGACTCTTATACCATTCACCGCCGTTAAGGATAATAGGTGGGATGTTAGCGTAGGTCTCGACATTATTTAGAACCGTAGGCTTTCCCCACAGACCTTTCTGGGCCGGGAACGGGGGACGCGGTATCGGCATACCTCTCTTACCCTCAAGTGATCTCATCAGAGCTGTTTCTTCACCGCAGACAAAAGCCCCAGCGCCAAGATAAAGCTCTATATCAAGATTGAACCCTGTGTTAAGGATATTCTCACCCAGGAGACCATAGTCCTTTGCCTGGTCGATAGCCTTCTGAAGCCTTTCAACTGCAAGAGGATATTCTGCCCTTACATAGATATATCCCTTTGAGGCGCCTATGGCCTTGGCCGCTATTATCATTCCCTCAAGGACGACATGAGGGTCGGCCTCCATTATACTTCTGTCCATGAATGCACCAGGGTCACCCTCGTCACCGTTACAGAGGATATATTTAAGGTCGCCCTTAGACATCGCACAGAGCTCCCACTTAAGCCCGGTGGGGAATCCGGCACCGCCGCGTCCTCTAAGGCCTGACTCTTTCATCTCCTTCACGACATCTTCAGGCTTCATCTCGGTCAGTGCCTTGGCTGCGGCCATATAACCGTCCCGAGCAATGTATTCCTCTATCTTTTCAGGATCGATTATTCCCTTGTTCCTTAATGCTCTGAGCACCTGGTGCTTGAAGAACGGTATCTCGCTTATAGCGGGTACCGCCGATTTATCCTCAGGTGCCTTGTACATGAACTTCTCAACGGGCCTTCCCTTCAGAAAATGCTCCTCGACGAGGAACGGTATATCATCCGCGGTCAGCTTTTCATAGAAGATACCTTCGGGAAATACCGTGACGAGCGGGCCCTGAGCGCAGAAACCGTTGCATCCCGTGAGGGTCACGGTTATCTGATCATAGAGCTTATGCTTCTTCAGTTCTGTAACAAGGGCATCCTTTACCTTAAGAGAACCGGTCGCTATGCATCCTGTACCGCCACAGAGCATGACATTTGATCTTACTTTGTCCATTTATTCTCCTCCCAGCAATGGGTATTTATCATTTTGATCAGTAGGATGTCTCGCATCCTCTTACCAGAGCGTATTCCTCCACAACCTTGCCACCACGTATATGTTCCTTAAAGATCTTTCTTATTTTCTCGTCCGTCAGGTCTACGTACTTAACAGGGGACTCATCCAGCATTTCAACAGTGACCATAGGTTCCCTGCTGCAGAGACCGGCACATCCTGATGTAGTGACCATAACCTCCGATGCATTGGCCTTCTGGATCTCATCAAGGAGAGCATCCATTATCTCCCTCGAACCAGCAGCCAGGCCGCATGTTCCCATGTGGACCGTTACCTTTGCCGTAGACCCTCCCTCACGCAGGTGGGTCTTGTCCTTATATTGTTCCTTCAGCTTTTTGAGTTCATCTATTGTCAGTTTTGCCATGAGATCCTCCTTTTAGTTGTACTCCTCAAGCAGGCCAGACACTTTGACCGGATCGACCGAGCCATGAGTATCATGATCGACCACCACGACCGGTGCAAGACCGCAGGCACCCAGGCACCTTACCGTTTCAAGTGAGAACTGCTTGTCCTCAGTTACTTCCTCCTCTTCTATGCCGAGGATATCTTTCAGCTTATCGAGTATCTCGGTAGCTCTCTTCACGTAGCATGCAGTACCCATGCATACACGGACATTGTGCTTGCCCTTTGGTTTCATAGTGAAGAAAGAATAGAACGACACTACGCCATGAACTTCGCTTACGGGTAAGTTAAGGCCGCGCGCTATAAGTTTCAGAACTGCCGGCGGAAGATAGCCAAGTATCTCCTGGACCTGCTGCAGCACGGGAATAAGACCTCCCGGCCTGTCCTTGTTCGATACGATAACGTTCTTTATCTCCTCGGCTTTGGCAGTTATCTCCTGCTCCTCAGAAGTGACCTCTTCGATCCCTTTCGACTTTACGAACGATATTGCCTTTGCGGTTACGTCTATAAGGAGTGCCGGCGAGAAAGGTTTCGGAAGGTAATCTACGATGCCCATGTGTAGAGCATCCTTTATCGTCTCCTGTGACGGATATCCGGTGATCACAACTATGCCGGCCTTACTGTTGTTATCCCTTAACCACTTGATGAGGTCCAGCCCGCCTTTGTTAGGCATCTTCAGGTCCGTGATAACAAGATCGTAATCACCGTTCTGAAGATGGCCGATCGCCTCATCAACGGAAGAAGCACCCTTTACGGAATATCCTTCAGGGGTCAGTATCCTCTCGCAACTCACTATGACTACAGGCTCATCATCCACTACAAGTATGTTGCCTGCCATTCTTATCCTCCTTTATATTGATCATTAATTTTCAAAGTTTTATAGCTATAATTCCAGTGGGAATACCCGTGCCAGCCAAACCAGCCAGCCTTCAGATGCATGTTCGTTCTGCAATGAGATGATGACATCATTTGCCTTCGGGTTCAATTCCTTGATCTCAGCTGTCATCGGAGAGTTAAGCTCCCTGATCTTTCCCGATCCTGTAAGGAGCCGAGCGAAAGGCTCTCCCGCTTTGACCACGTCAAGGTCTCTAATGTAATCAACGTAAAGCATCTCACCGCTTACCATATCATCTCTTATATCACAGCCCATCTCCCATACTCCGTTCTTCACCGGGCGGGCCCATATACCTTCTTTATAAAATATGACCGGGTTCTTCTGGTCCCTAAGGGGGACTACCGAATCCTTGAACTCCTCTATATAGGCCTGCCTAAGTATCCAGCCTCTCTTATCAAATATCTTCTTTGCGACGTTCATCATGAAATCGGGCGTGAAGGGCTTCTCGATATATTCGAACGCACCAAGCCTTATCGATTCCTTAGCGTCCTCAAGGGTGGGGTATCCGGTAATTATTACTACATCAGTGCTAGGCTGGATAACCTTGGACTCTTTTAGGACCGTGATTCCATTGATATCGGGCAGACGAATGTCAGATATCAGGAGGTCATACTCCTCCTTGGAAAGCTTATTGAGAGCATCCTCACCTTTATCGACCGTCGTGATGTCATAACCTTCTGCACCAAGGATACGCTTGCAGCTCAGTGTAACGACCGGATCATCATCTAGAACCAATATTCGTGACTTCTCTTTAGACATAGGTAACCTCCTTTCCAGTTAAGATATTAAGAGCAAAGCGCATGCCAGGTCAAGGCATGGTTTAGCAGGATGTATAAAGCCCTGTTTTTAAAAGATTTAATTTCCAGCATAAATTTGCGAAATTAATGACAAGTATAAAGAAAATATACTCCCCCTGATCTCCTGTCCTGTAAGGCTTTGAAAACAATAGGATTTTATAATATACACTCAAATTGCGGCATGCCGCTATTACCTTATTATGACGAAGTCCTCGATCCTGTCGTTCTTGATATCTATCAGATAACGCATGAACCTGGACTCGGACTTGTGATAAAAGGGTCCCTCCCAGATGACCTTCTTTGCACTTTCACTGAACTTCTCTCTGTACAGATCGCTCCTCATCATTACCAATGCGTCATTATCAGAAAAGAACCTGTTCATCTTATCCTCATCCAGCGAAAGCGATCTCATCTTCCTTTCCAGGTAGAAAGGAAGGTTCTCTTTGAATATCTTATAGCCGTAGAAGGGTAGCTCCTTCTTCGGGTCTTCGCCGGCCACTTTTGCCGCTATCTCTTTATAATGCCTGGCACTGTTCTCTATCTGAGGGATAATGCTCTGAAGGAATATTACTATGAACACAGTCATCGCGAACATACTGACAGCAAATGAGCCGAACCTGTCCTTTTCCTTGACGGTCCAGATGCTCCATGATAGCAGAAAGATGAGTATCCCTATATACACTGAGCTTATACCGGGAAGGTAGCTTCTTATCCAGATTACACCCGCAATAACAGTTACCGGGATAAGAGGAGAAACCCAGGATAGTACCGCACCCTGTCTGCCGTTATCTCGCAGGGCCGAGCTTATCCATCCCCCTGTTATTACTTCAAGAGGAGAGAACAGAGGGTATATGTAGGTCGGAAGTTTTGACCTTGAAAAACTAAAGAAGATAAAAACTGATGCAAACCATACGACAGGGTAGAGAACAGCGGTATCGCGCTTCACAATATTTCTCAACCATATGAAGGCCGGAACTATAAATACCGAGCCCGGGAAGAAGTTCCAGGGCAGGACCCCGAAGTAGAACAGGTAGTTGGAAGTGCCGCTCTTTTTCGAAACGAACCTTCCGACATTCTCTCCGAGGACGACGTTATAGAAATCAGCGCCGTGTTTCTGGACCATTAAGAGATACCAAGGTACAGATACAAGCAGATATATGGCTGCACCACCAACAGAGAAAACCTTCAGGAGTTCTTTAATATCCTTTTTTAAAAGAAAGTAGGGTACTATCACCAGGAAGGGCAGTATTATTCCTATCGGGCCCTTGGCAAGGGTGGACAGGCCGCAGATGGCATAGAACAAGAGGAGCCAGTACTTCTTGTGCTTTCCGTTATCCATATGCCACTTGTAGAACACTACAAGGCTTGCGGTCATGAGGACCGTAAGGAGCATTTCGGGTGAACCATAGCGTGCCGCAGTATTGTAATCGAATGCCGAGCCGATGATAGCCGCGGATATCAGGCCTGCCCTTTTATCATTCCATACGGTACTTGCCAGCCAGAACGTAAGGAACACACCTCCGGCGGCCATCAAGGCAGACGGAAGCCTGACCGCTATCTCGCTCTGTCCGAGCAACAGCTGCCATGGAAGTATCAGCCAGTACAGAAGAGGTGGCTTCTGGAAACGGAACTCATAATTGAAATAAGGCGTCAAAAGGTCCCCGCTCTCTATCATCTCACGCGGTACCTCAGCGTAGAAACCCTCATTTGGGTGCCAGATGCTCGGGAAGCCCAGCTTGAAGAAATAAAGCACGATAAAACTGAGCGACAGGAAGATCAATATCCTGTCCTTCAGGTCATTCTTTTTAAGGTCTGTCATAGATATGTTTCACTCTGCCCGGATGAGGGATCACTGTTATTGCGGGATCGCCTGTTTTGGATTTAATGATTTTACAATATACACTGAGACTATTACCAGAGAAGCCGCGAACAGAGGTACATCCACAATATAGTCGAAAAAGTTCCCGGAAGGTAGGAGCCTGAGATCATATGCAGCTATACAAGAGATGAATATCCATGACACAGGGCTTCTGAAAATGATGAGCACGACCGTGAACAGTGAGGTAAGGGTTACAGGTATTGCGGACCCGTATCCCATATAGTAAAGATCGATATCAATAAAATTAAGATAGGACAGATAAAGGAACAGGGCTAAGCAGATGTTCCATGTCGACAGGAGCAGAAGGTCCTTATCTTCTAATAGTCTCCTGCCCGTTACTCTTCCTGCAAGGATTGCCATGAGAAGTGATATACTGCCGATGGAGAACACCGGATTGAAAGATAGTATCAATTGTGACAATGATAACCCCCCAACAGGTACCAGGGAAATTACCATAGAGGCTATTAGCATTGCGGCGCATCTGATATAACGGCCATGTTCCCGTATAGATGTTCTGGATATCGCCAGATCCAGACATAGTGCCGTTATCAGGACCGGTGCAATATATACAAATAGCTCTTTAATCAATGCCTCCTGCTTTGGCCATCAGCCATTTCTCATTGAAGACCACATGCCTGATCTTCTTTCTTTCATAGGTATATGTCACGTGGTAAAGGCCGTTACGGTCCTTAACGATGAAAGGATAAGAGTACTCTTGGCCTTTACTGTTCTCAAGGATGGCTATCCTCTTCCAGTTATCTCCTTCATCACGGGAGATCACAATTGAAAGATCACTTCTGTCTTGAGAAGAATAATTTATGATCCCGACAAAGGAACCGTTAGCCGAGACCGTCATGCTGAACCCGGAGTTAGGGTTTGGCAGCGAGGTAGCCGATATGTCGGACCATCGAAGACCGAGGGCATCACTGTCTGACCTTAATATTGGTCTATCGGGGCCCGTACCCATGTTCCTGAAGAACGCTTTAAGTCTTTCCCCGCTACCTTTCAGTATAGAAGGCTGAATGGCCTTCATAGAGCGGGTCATCCTGGATATCTCATAATAAGGCTCTTCATCGATGTTGCTGACTAGCAGGACCTGGGAGTATTTGTGAATGAACTCGTGGTATACAGGGAGTATAAATGAACTCTCGGAAAGGCTGATATGACCGTTCTTTACGTTATTGGTGAGGTTGAGGAACGGGCTGAGTATGAGTTTTCTGCTCTTTGACCAGGTCTTGCCCTGATCTTTTGATATCTTGTAATTTATCGTTGAGCCTGACCATCCTCCTAATGTTACCGACGAGTAGAACAGCCATAACCTGCCTTTCGGCCCCGAGATAACAACGGGATTGCCAAGTTTCTTTACGTACCTTCCAAGTTCGGCAGAGGCCTGCTCCCTGTTGATAAGCACCTCTGGAGATGACCATTCTTTTGTAATGAGATCATAGAAGGAGTGATATATAGCAACATCCCTTGCGCCTTCGCGTGAACCCGAATACCATGCGGCTATCATTTTATCCTTGCCTGCGGGAGCTATAGATGATACGTGGGATATAGTGCCGGGTATATGTTCATTAATGAAGGATGCCCGGAACATGGGCTTGGGTTCCGCGGACGGGACCTCGGATACAGGGGCAGGGCCGGCATTCGATAATGTTTTCCGGTTCGAAGGTGACAGGCCTGCGTTCGCGATAAGGTACAGGACGATAACGATAATTATGATCAACAGGCGTCCGGATGATGACTTTAGAGGATCAGGCATCATTTGCAGCAGAAGCGATTGCCTTCTTTACGATATTAAGTATATCCTCGGGTGTGAAAGGCTTTTCGATATATTCGAACGCGCCCAGTTTAATAGCCTGAACGGCGGTTGAGATAGTACCGTATCCGGTTATGATTATAACAATGAGCTCCGGCCACCTCGACTTGATGGTCTTAAGGACCTCTAGCCCGTCCATATC
Source organism: Nitrospirota bacterium (assembly GCA_020351835.1). Taxonomy (GTDB): domain Bacteria; phylum Nitrospirota; class Thermodesulfovibrionia; order Thermodesulfovibrionales; family BMS3Bbin05; genus BMS3Bbin05. The sequence goes on along the minus strand of CP070669.1, from coordinate 1,327,833 downwards.
CGGCATCTTCAGGTCGGTCAGCACAAGGTCGAACTTCTCTTTCTCCAGCCTGTCTATGGCCTCCCTTCCCGAAGGTACAACAATGACATCGAAACCCTCCGGGGTCAGGACCCTCTGGCAGCTTACGCGTACAATGGCCTCATCGTCTATTACGAGTATCCTGTTGTCCGCCATATCTTAGCACCTACCTTTCTACCGTCATGACACCGCCGGCTATATGGTTCTTTAGGGTTTTTAACACATTGGGTGCCGTAATTGGAATATCCTCAAGCTCTTTCCTGAGCTCAGCCGTATCGATATCGAAAGACCTGTTATCTATCTTATAGCTAAGAAGCAGATCTACTTCGGGATATGATGCTATAAGTATATAGAACGTTTTTGCGATGTCACCCAGAGGTTTTCTGTCTATATGATCGTACTGGAATGTTGCGGATATGTGCGTTCCGGAACCCTTGTCGGAGATCAGAGCGAAAGTGCCTGCCGCTTCTTCTGATGCCTGCTTCAAAAGTGATATGCCAAGCCCGAACTTCTTCTTGGTCTTAGTTGTATAAAAAGGGTCCTGAGCCTGGATAACCTCTTCATTGTCCATTCCCCTTCCGTTATCTTTTATGTCAATGGACAACATGTTAGTTTTCTTATTGACAACAATGTTGAGCAATATGCTTGATGCTTCCGCACGGGTGGAGTTCTCGATAATGTCCATTATATGAAGGGATATATCATCCATCTTCCTAAGAACTATTTAAGCATATTAATGGTTAATTGTGGACCGGCGATAAAAAAAAGGCCGGAGAGTGCTCCCGGCCTTTTGTAATGACTGTTCTTGCATGTAAGGTTCTACTTCAGCTTGGATATGCTCATCTCCTCTATCTCGGATATTATACCGGCAGGCATCGCCATGTTCTTCATGAACGCCCACATTCCTGCATCTTCAAAGTATACCTTCATCCTGTACATGCCATCCAGGGTAATTATCTTCACAGCCTCATCGGTCTCATAGACCATTACTTCTATCGGAAAAGCAGGGCCGTGGTCTATGCCTGGACAGCTGTTGTCTTTAGACTCTCTCTTTTCTCCTGCTATCCTGTATGCGCGGGCTTCCATTTCTGCCTCGTTAACACCGAGTACCATTATATTGCCGCTGTCGAGAGCCATTTCATACACCAGTTTCCAGCCCTTCTCGTTCGCTTCAATACCTTCTTTGACCTTTTCTGTGATCCCGGCGACTGTCTTTCCTTCACCGGAGAAGAACTCGACCATCATGTTCTTGAAGTCTCCTCCTCCCATGCCGCCGACCTTTCCTTTCTTCCTGAGCTGCCCTATCTGTTCCTTAACCGCGGTTCCTTTGACCGCTCCGGCAAGTATGTCGGAGAGGCTGTTCATGGTGTTAACTGACAGCTCTGCTTCTACCTTATCACCGAGTATCGTCCTGTTCAGGGATGCCGGGTTGGTAAATGCTATGTTAAGACCTGTCTCATCCTCGTAGATCCCTACTCTGAGCGGGACCGCGAAAGATGAAAGCGGACCGTGGCCCATAACGGCCTCCGTATACTCATCAGACTTTATAACGATGGTATGTGCCCTGAGATCGCAAGCCTCCGGGACGGAGTTCCCGTTAGATGCAAGTACCTCCCACCCGTTCTTCTTCAGTGCCCCCTCTACACTGCTGATAGTGTCTTCGAAGGAGCCTTCGACCTTCTCCACCGCCTTAACGTACACACCATATTTCTCTGCATATGCTACCGACAGAGGCAGGATCGCAAATAATGCGATTAGGATTATCAAAAGCTTTTTCATGATTCCTCCCTTTACCGGCTGAGTGCCGGCAAAAAAAATGGGCGGACTCTAATGAGCCGCCCTTGTAAAAAAGACCAAATCTTAGAAAGTGAACACAGCGTCAGCTTTCTTTCCGCTTTCGAGCAATTTTGACGCGTTTACGAACTCGATACCTTCTATGCAGTCACCCTCGTGTATATCACGCGCATCGCTTGAGGGGTGACAGACATACAACTTGCCGCCCATATCCATATAGTTGGACATCATCTCGACAATGGGCTCGAACGTCTTGAACTTAACATCGTCAATGGCTCCCTTTACCACCGACTTTACCGCCTCATCCATCAGGAATATCTCGCAATCGTAATCGAACGAAATAGCAGTAAGGGCCTGGGCAAATACGGCGGATACGTTCTCTGTTTTTTCTCTCGGGTCTCCCGATATTACATACACAACCTTGTTTGCCATTTCCTTCTCCTTCTAATAATGTGTTATATGAACAGTGTAGAGTTCGATTTGTAAGAGCTGTTGAGCATTGTTGCAACACCGCCTACCTCGACACCGTCTATCAGGTCCTCTGCTTTAAGCCCCATAACATCCATCGACATCTGGCACCCTATGATCTTAAGACCGAACTCTGTAGCCATCTCGATCAGGTTGTGCAGCTGTTCGACCTTCTTCTTCTTCATCATATACCTGAAAAGCTTCGGGCCTATGCCGGCGAAGTTCATCTTGGATGTAGCAAGCTTGTTCGGTCCTTTAGGCCTCATCCAGAGAACCATCTTTTCGAGGAATCCGCGGCCTGCCGTACTGAATGATGGTTTCTTGATAGCGTCAAGGCCCCAGAACGTAACGAACATCGTTACCTCTTTACCCATTGCCAGGGCACCGTTAGCGATGATAAAGGCTGCAAAAGCCTTATCGAACTCACCGCTCATAAGGATCATCGTAAGGTTGTTGTTCTTGTCCTCTAGCTTTGCCAGGCGCTCTTCGAGCTCCTGCACCTTTGCGGCAACTCCATCGCCTGCCATTCCTTTGATGTCACTCACCTTTTCTGATACTTCACCATTTGCCATCGTATGCTCCTTTTGCACTTATTTCTTTGTTACGGTAGCGATAATATCCTTGTCCTTCTTCTCAATGCTGTCAAGCACATTACCGGTCTCACTGGCCCATGCCTTTATATCAGGTTCGAAGCCCGGGTCATCACACATGATAGTGAACACATCTCCTGACGTGGCTTTCTTGAAAGCCATAGCGGTCTTCATGATAGGCATAGGGCACGACATTCCTCTGAAATCCAATTCTGTCTTAGCCATACTGTCCTCCTTTATGTAGTTAACTAGGTCCCCCTAACCGTACCTTACTTATATATATCATTATTACATATAACGAGTGAATATTTCAACAGTTTAGAAACTGATTGAGAATATAAGTTTCTATTTGTGCTATGTTCTAAATCGCATAAGAGCTTGATATTATAGGATTAATGTTCACCGCATCCAAAAGAAGAAAAGGGGGGGCAAAAGCCCCCCGTAAAAAAATATCGTCTAGTACTTGTACGAGTACATTACCTGGCCGCTTAGCTGACTGTGAGTTGATTCAACAGGCATCATGGAGTTTGTCGCGGATGACTCGAAAGCCATTGACAATGCTGCATTTAAACTTGATGAGCCAAAGTTATAACCGCCACCGAGAGTAGCATGTGACTCCACAATAGCAGGGAACAAGGCATTTAGATAAGTGTTTGGGATCGGATTTGCGGAATGGTTATAACCAGCGCGCACAGTAAATGCATCATTAACGGCGTATGACGCTCCGACAGCAATTACTGTCTGATTGTCCCATTCTTGAAATAATGAAGCATCCATAGTAGCACCGGCAAAACCCATTGCCTGCGGATTGGTCTGTGAAGTATCAGCCTCAAATCCCATGCTGAAGTCCTTCATAACTTCTTCCCATGCAATATATTTAATATCTGCTGCCAACAACAATCTGCTTTCCATTGCTTTATACGCTACACCGATACCATACGTAGCTGGCCACTGGAAATCCTTTACTGATATAGTCCCTGTAACAGGCACTGTATAGTTAGAGAAAGTGCCGGAGGGGGCTCCGCCGGCTGCTATACCATCATCCATATCTGCATTAATTGTAACTGTAGCGCCACTGGTTTCCAGGTCACTTAATGCAGTTTTACTATGATAAGTAACACCTACGGTGAATTCGGGAGATACTTCATATACTAAACCTAACTTCCCGGCAACTCCGTATCCTTTTGCCTCTCCAAAAAAAGCACTATCGTCAGAGAAGTCGAAACGAGCCCAGAATGGATTTAACCATCCATTGGTGATCATTGTGACCATTCCATCTATCATGGTACCACTGGCAGTACCGGCAGACTGAGTTCCGCCCAATGCAGCTACCATATCACCCAACTGTGCACCGCTTAAAGCCATTTTAAGGTCCATCATTGCCCAGACGAAATCCACACTACCGCCAACGGTCAATTTGTCAGAGAAATTGTATGCAATAGGCACCATAAGCCGCCCTACGCCGACCTCCGACCTTACTTCTTCTCCAGAGCCAGCAGTAAGAAAAGATGTATCAGAATACTCTGTACCCATACCACCCTGAGCGAACATCGCTATACCGTATGTCAGGTTGTTCTTCTTCGATGCCCAGCCGAATGCCGGCATAAAGAATGCGTTTGCTGACGAATCGGCCTTTGGGAAACCTGTCATTTCAGCAGTTACATTAGGCCCGAGAAAACCGAGAGCTACATCAAATCTGTGACCATCGTCCATCAGGCCGAGTGTGGCCGGGTTGTTCATTACAGCGGCCGTACCGTTGTCAAAGGCAAGCCCTGCACCGCCCATTCCAAGCGATATAGGACCGTAACCCTCGAGGTTCATTCCGTTCGTAGCGCTTGATATGGCCGGGAACGAAACGATAAGGGCGAGTGCCATTAATACAAATAATGACTTCGATCTCATAAGATCCTCCTAGATGATTATGGCCTTCCCTGAAAGAGAAGTCTGTAAGTTTTCATTGAAAAACAAGCATTTCCCCAAATATACATCTGTATTACTGAAAATTCTATCACAGAATACGGAAAAAAACAATATAAATTCTGAATTAATAGATTAAGAAACAATATAACTTTAGGATTGCCTCAGAAGACGATACGGATCTTATCCATGTCAGAATTTCTGAGGCACTTAATGATGTGTTCCGGAGTCGGTTTATCAATTGTGAACTCCGTGATCCTCCTGCCGATATCCGAGGGATGATGAGAGTCGGAAAATGATACAAGAGGGAACTTTTTTCCCGGCATACATGATATGGCTTCATCCAGAGACCCTACCCGGGGAGAGACCTCGACAGCATCAAGCTCAAGTTCTTCAGGAACGAACCCAAGTTGCGAGATGATACTGAATGCTTCCCTGTCGATATGGCAGGCTATAGCGATACCGTCTCGTTCATGGACGGTCCTGACCAGATCAGAAAGCGATATTGATGTGGCATTGATAAGGGGCAGTGGATTAAATGAGAGAACCTCATCGTTCTCGTTGACAATGGGTTGTGACTGCTCATCATGTTTATACGCTGCAATTGGAGCGATAGAGTCAAGTACGATCTTCTGCATCCCCAATGCGCTGTCAAGGTCACCGAAAAGGGCAAGCAGATGTACCTCTTCTGATGATGTTATCTCCATTGCCGGTACAACGATAATGCCCTCAGCACTGGCTATCCTGTCGGTTACATCAACATTCTGCGCGGTGTTATGATCGGCGACAGCTATTATGTCCAGCCCGAGTCCCTTCGCACGCTTTACGATATTGCGAGGTGTCATATCAAGCTCGGAGCATGGGGAAAGGCATGAATGGATATGAAGGTCCGCTCTGAAGGTATCAGCCATTAAGCATATTGTACAATATGCCGGCCGCTTCAAAGGCATGCATATCAGTGCCTAATATTGCTACACCCTCATCGGTTGCTTTTTTGAGGGTATCATCATCAGGCTTGCGGCCGTTAACGATTATGACTGCAGGTATATTCTTCATTGCTGCGACCGCTACAACATTGATATGGGTCTGAAGGGTTATCCATATCCCTTTCTCATGGGCATTTGCCATAACATCCGAAAGAAGGTCACTGACATAAACGTTATTGATTAGTTCCTCCCCCCCGGGCATCCTGGTATATGCCGTGAGCTGGAGTTTCGAGATAACCTCACTGATCTTCATTATTCCCTCCCTTTTTTGGGGTAAATGATCATCTCCACTGTTGTCCCTTCCCCCGGGACCGAATCTATTTTAAATTCGTCCGAGTTCTTCTTCATGTTAGGCAGGCCCATCCCTGCTCCCCACCCCATTTCTCTTACCCAGTCAGGAGCGGTAGAATATCCTTCCTTCATCGCAAGATCAATATCCTCTATCCCAGGCCCCATATCCTGGACTATTATCTTTATAATATCATCGTCTATCTCATACTTGAGCATGCCGGCAGGGGTATAGATTATGACATTCATCTCCGCCTCAAAGGTCGATATCGAGGCCCTCCTGATCGTATCGTTATTTATACCCATGGAATGCAATATCTGTTTAAGCTGGGTAGATGCCTCTCCTGATCTTGAGAAGTCGCCGCCGACTATATTGAAGAATCCCTCCTTCTTCATGTCAGATCAGTCCTTTGTCACCGGACTGCACTCGAGGCCTTCCGCATATAGTTTTCCCGATGCGAGATAGAGGGACATAGGGGTGATCAGTATCACTATGTTCTTCTTTTTTGCCAGTTCGATCGTCTCGGCATCGGGCTCTTTACCCCTGGTAAAGGCCACCACGCTTATGTCCGCGATCTCGGCTGTCCGGACGGCCTGCGACTTTGCAAGTCCCGTAAGCAGAATGGAGTCCTTCTGTGAGTAATAAAGAACCTCGCTCATCAGGTCAGTAGCACATGCCCAGTTGATCTCCATATCAATATCTCTGGTTTCATCCAGTACCACTGCATCAAGTATTTCTATAATCTTCTTAAGCTTCATCACCTTGCTCCTCTGCATCCTTTTCCTTCATCGGTACGTCATACTTCCTGATCAGTGCGTGCAGGTTAGTTCTCTGCATACCAACGCTCCTGGCAGCCTTTGACACGTTCCAATCGTTCCTTTCCAGGGCACTTATGACAAATGCCTTTTCGACGCTCTCGATCGATCTTGACCTTAACCTCTTCTTTATCTCTTTTAACTCTTCAGCCGTGCCGGGTATGCCTCCCCTGACCGCTTCATCCAGAAAGATAAGCTGGGAGGGGGTGATGATACCGGTCTCGCTCAATAACATTGCCCTGTGTATAGCGTTCTCCAGCTCCCTTACATTGCCGGGCCAGTCGTAGTTGATCAGAATGTTCATGGCATCCGCATCTATATTGTCTACCTTCAGTCCGAGCTCTGATTCGAACTTTCCCAGAAAGTGATATGAAAGCAGAGGGATATCCTCCCTTCTTTCACTAAGGGAAGGAACGTGGATGGGAAATATGTTCAGCCTGTAGTAGAGGTCCTCTCTGAACTCCCCGTTATCTACCATCTCCTTAAGGTCCCTGTTGGTAGCGGCTATGAACCTCACATCGACCTTGTTCGAACGCTTGGCACCGATCGGCCTGAACTCTTTCTCCTGCAATACCCTGAGCAGTTTCGTCTGGAGCTGCATAGGCAGGTTCCCTATCTCATCGAGGAACAGTGTCCCCTTATCCGCTGCTTCCAGAAGGCCGACCTTATTTTCGGTAGCTCCCGTGAACGATCCCTTCATATGGCCGAAAAGCTCTGACTCGATAAGGTTCTCAGAAAGTGTTCCGCAGTCAAGTACCATGAACGAATCATCGCTCCGGGGGCTGTTAAAATGTATGGCACGGGCAACTAGCTCTTTTCCCGTCCCGCTCTCTCCAGTTATCAGAACTGTGCTTGCGGTCGAAGTTACAGAATCTATGAGCTTGTAGACGTTCTCCATGGCCGGAGACTTACCAATGATGTTCTTTATATAGAAGGACCTTACTTCTTTTTTGAGCTGAGCGTGCTCGATGTATATCTGCCTTGTTTTGAGCGCCCTCTCGACTATTATGTTCAGCGTATCCGGCGTGAACGGTTTTTCGATGTAATCGAAAGCCCCTGTCTTCATTGCAGATACGGCAGTATTTACCGTCCCGTGGCCTGTTATTATTATTACCTCTGTGTCGGGCCAGTTCTCTTTTACGTTCCTTAGAACGTCCAGCCCGTCCATATGCGGCATTCGGAGGTCGGAAAGTACCAGGTCGAACCTCTGGTCCTCCAGAATCTTTAATCCCTCCTCCGGGGACCTTGTAGTGACAACAGTATGCCCCAAAGGCTCGAGTGATCTCTGGCAGCTTTTCAGAAGGATCTCCTCATCATCAATAACAAGGATATGTGCCGGTGTCAGATGGCTCTCCTTATCCTCAGCTTTCCTGTTGCTGGTCGTCACTGTCAATGTTTACTTGTTCGTTCGGGTTAGGTACCGGCAGCCTGACAAAGAAACAGGCACCTTCGCCGGGGAGGCTTTTTACGATTATGTGGCCGCCATGCTTTCGGATGATACCGTGACTTACGGCCAGCCCGAGACCGGTCCCCTTTCCGACCGGCTTAGTGGTAAAGAACGGTTCGAACAGCCTTGAAAGGTGTTCTTCGGGGATGCCGGGCCCGGTGTCGGATACAACGATCTCAACATAGGGCTTGCCGTCTACCTTTATCTGCGATGTCTGGATGTGGATCGATCCTTTATTGTTCATCGCGTCTGCGGCATTTATAAAAAGGTTAAGGAACACCTGCTCGATCTGCGAAGATTCCCCGCCTATGTCAGGCAGGTCCTTTTGAAGGTCGGCGTCAAACTCTACGTTATGGAACTTCGCCTGGTTCTGTATCATGTTTATGGCATGCTCTATCATATCGTTAACATCAACGACGTTCTTCTCAGCTGGCATTGCCCTCGAGAAACCGAGCAATCCCTTAATGATCTTGGAGCATCTCTCTGCCTGCTCCACGATGACCTCGAGGTCCTCCCTGTCCATCTTGTTCTCTTCGGGTATCCTGTCCATCAACAGGTGGGCAAAGGTAACAATGCCTGTTAGAGGACTGTTCAGTTCATGTGCGACACCGGCGGCCATCCTTCCCAGGGAAGCGAGTTTTTCGGTGTGGATATACTGCTCCTGTCCTCTTTTTATCTCGGCTGTCTTGATAGCAACCTCTTTTTCCAGCTCTTTTGCCCAGTTCTCAAGTTTTTCACGGGAGTGCTTTAGTTCACTTGTCATTGAGTTATACGTCTTTGCAAGCATTCCGAGCTCATCCTTGGTATTGATGTTAACCTTATGATCAAGGTCTCCCTTTGATGCGATCTCCATTCCCTCTGTCATCGTAAGAATAGGACTTATTACTATATTCCACAGTATTATGCAGAGAATGACCGAGAGGACCGCAGTAAAGATTATCCCGAACGTAGCTATAGCTATGTTCTGATGCTGGGTCTTATGATCAAAATTAGCGAGTGAATAATCTGCCTCAAGGATCCCAAGTTTTTGCTTTTCCTCCGGGTGGAAGTGACACGCCGCGGTATAACATGACTTTTCATTGTAGATAGCAACGACACTCCTGAGCACCCTTTTGCCGTCCCTGTTAATTACGGTCCATTTTGGATCGGATATTGCAGATTCGCTGAACTTCAATGTTTCGATGGCCTTGCTGGTATCCTCATGACAGATATTGCATGTCTCAGATTTTCCATGAAGTGTCTTTCCCACTTCTTCCCTGTCCGAAGCAAAGGCTATCTTTCCCCTGCAATCGAATACCCTTATGTTGCTTATGGCATCTTCTGAGACCATCGTCTCCAGCGTTTTCTGGACGTCTTCGAGATTGTTTGCCAGCATGTACTGGTGCGTGCTCTTTTGTATCAGGTTCACATTGGTGGTCGCAAAGCTTGCTGTCGTGTTCAGCATCTCTTCCTTGCTTGTATGGATGATCGAATACCAGAAGGAAAGGCTTCCAACCAGGATCAATCCCCCGATCGCAAAGATAAGCTTGAAGCTAAGTGAATGGATCGATTTCTTAGCTATAAGGATGTTCTTCAAAGGAAAATTTGACATAACCGGTTCAACTCTCCCATATCACTTTACAATAAATCAACATTTATTTCCAACCCATTAATATTTCGACAATTATATGTTTTTTATACATATAGTCGTTATAAGATAAAGCAAAGTTCCAATTATCATTTTTTTTATTGACAAAGAGAAAATATTTAGTGTATAAGTTACAGGTATGCCGGGTACTTATATGCCAGAAAGCTATCTTCCGATCCTGTTCTTTCTGGTAATAGCATTTGCAATAGGTATAGGCACTCTCCTTGTCGGAATGCTTTTCAGACCGCGCAGACCGTATCCGGAAAAGCTTTCGCCTTATGAATCAGGGATACCGCCTGTAGGCGAACCGAGGATAAGGTTCTCAATAAAGTTCTTTGTTGTAGCAATGCTTTTCGTTGTATTCGATGTTGAGGCTATATTTCTTTATCCATGGGCAATAGTTTTCGATAAGATAGGGCTTTATGCGTTCATAGAAATGATGATCTTCATCGTCATCCTGCTTGTTGGCTACGTCTATGCATGGAGGAAAGACGCGTTCAGGTGGGAATGATCTGATACACAAGGATATCTTATGACCGTTGACACACAAAAAGAGCTGGTAGAGATAGAAGAAGGCATCAGGATAATACCGGGTGCAAATACATTGATCACCACGCTCGATAAGCTGATAAATTGGGGAAGGTCCTCATCTTTATGGCCCATGACCTTTGGGCTCGCGTGTTGTGCAATCGAGATGATGACGACGGGATCCAGCCACTATGATCTTGACCGTCTCGGGATAATATTCAGGGCGTCTCCGAGGCAGGCCGACTTCATGATAGTTGCCGGAACCGTAACAAAAAAGATGGCTCCTATAGTACGGAAGGTTTACGATCAAATGCCGGAACCCAGATATGTGATATCGATGGGCAGCTGTGCATGCTCGGGAGGTATATTCAGGTCTTACAGCGTTGTTGAGGGTGTTGATTCCTTTTTGCCGGTAGATGTCTATGTACCGGGCTGCCCTCCGAGGCCTGAAGCACTCATGAACGGTATAGTTAAACTGCAGGAAAAAATCAAAAAGGAGCGCATTAGATGGAGCCCCTTCAGGTAGCAGAAATACTGCGGGAAAAATATCCCGATGAGATAATCGATACCTCTGAGTTCAGGGGGCAGGTATCGGTCACGATCAAAAAGGAAAAGGCACTGGATATCTTCAGGTTCCTCCATGATGATCCCTCGCTTTCATTCGATTACCTGAGCGACCTATGCGGTCTTGACAACCTTGGAAAGAAGGACTCCCGCTTTGCCGTCGTTTATCATCTCTACTCGATGGAGCATAGACATATGATACGCATAAAGGTGGCGGTGAGCGAGGATGATTGTGCGGTAGACTCTGTTGTGCCGGTATGGATAGGTGCCGACTGGCATGAAAGAGAGTGCTACGACATGTTCGGCATAGAGTTCAAGGGGCATCCGGACCTTCGAAGGATACTTATGCCCGAGGACTGGGAAGGACATCCGCTAAGAAAGGACTACCCTGCAAAGGGCCCGAGCGATGAACTGGAGTGGCCGGGTTTCAGGGAAGTACTTGAAAAATCCAAGGAGTTCAAAAAGTACGAATGGAAGAGATAAAGAACAGTCTCGACACTAAAGAACTTGTACTGAGCATGGGGCCTCAGCACCCTTCGACGCATGGCGTTCTGAGGCTGGTGCTGGAGCTTGACGGTGAGACGATAAAGAAATGTACGCCTTATGTCGGTTACCTCCACAGGGGAATAGAGAAACTGTCTGAAACGATGACCTATCACTCTACGATCCCCCTGACGGACAGGATGGACTATATATCGTCCATGTCGAACAACGTTGGTTACTGCGTTGCCGTGGAGAAACTCTTCGGTATAGAGGCCCCTGAAAGGGCGAAGTATATACGTACGATCGTATCTGAAATGACGAGGATAAGCAGTCATATCATTTGGGTCGCTACGCACGCCCTTGATATAGGAGCGATGACGGTGTTCCTTTACAGCTTCAGGGAGAGGGAGTGGCTTCTGGACCTGTTCGAGGAACTTTGCGGTGCAAGGCTCACGGTAAGCTACCCAAGGATAGGCGGGGTAAGGAACGATGTTTCGCAGCACTTCCTGGACAGCCTTTATAAGTTCACCGAGGAGTTCGATTCTAGGATGGACGAATACGAGACACTTATAGATAAGAACAGGATATGGCTAAAAAGGACGAAGGGTATAGGTGTAATATCGGCTGAGGAGGCTATCAACTGGGGACTCTCCGGCGCTACGCTGAGAGGTTCCGGTGTTGATTACGATATAAGAAAGCGGTTCCCGTATGATGCGTATGACAAGGTCGATTTCATAGTCCCTCTCGGTGAGAAGGGAGATGTGTATGACAGGTACCGCTGCAGGATGATAGAGCTAAGGCAGGCGAACAGGATAATCAAGCAATGTATTGAGCAGATGCCCAAAGGACCCATAATGGCCCCTGATGCTCCAAAGTTCACATTACCCGCCAAGGACAGGGTACTTTCTGACATGGAATCATTGATACATCATTTTGTACTTATAACCAAGGGGCAAATGGCCGCTCCCGAGGGTGAAATATATGTAGCGACAGAGGTACCGAAGGGGGAACTGGGTTTCTATATCGTAAGCGACGGAAGCGGAAGGCCCTATAGAATGAGGGTAAGGGCACCTTCATTTGTTCATGCATCAGTTCTTCCGAGGCTTTCCGTTGGTCACATGCTGGCTGACGTGATAGCGAACATCGGTACCATCGATATCGTACTTGGAGAATGCGACAGATGAGCAGGAAGGTACGTAAAGAGGGATATCCCAGCACAAGATCGGAACTCTTAGGCGCCCTGCATACAAAGCAATATGATGAGGGCTGGCTGTCTCAGGATGGATTAAAGGCTGTCTCGGACGACCTCAATGTCCCCGCGGCAGCTGTTAAGGGTGTGGCGACCTTCTACCATATGTATCATAACGAGCCGATGGGTCGTAACGTGATACAGATATGCACGAACGTCGCCTGCATGATAATGGGGGCTGAGTCACTGGTTGACCTTCTTAAGAAAGAATATGGTCTTGAGCCCGGTGGAACTACCGATGATAAAAGGTTCACACTTGTGATAATGGAATGTATCGGTGCCTGCGGTACCGCGCCTGCCATGCTTGTTAACGATGACTTTCATGAGAACCTTGATGAGAAGAACATCATCGAGATACTGAACGGTTATAAATAATATGGATACTTTCTTACTGAAGAACATAAATACACCTGGCTCCGCTGATATAAGCGTCTATAAGAAGTCCGGAGGATATAAGAGCCTTAAGAAGGCCCTGAAGATGAAACCCGAGGACATAATAGACGAAGTAAAGAGGGCCGGCCTGAGAGGAAGGGGGGGAGCAGGGTTCCCTACAGGTATGAAATGGGATTTTGCTTCGCGTGACAAGAACTTCCCCAAGTACCTTCTTTGCAATGCCGACGAAGGTGAGCCCGGGACGTTCAAGGACAGGCCTATACTTGAGAAGGACCCTCATCTGTTGATCGAGGGGATGGCGATATCCGCACATGCTCTTCAGGCAGAGCAGGGTTATATATACCTCAGGGCAGAGTATCCTGCCGCAAAGAAGATCCTCGAGGACGCGATCGATCAGGCATATGAAGATGGAATATTAGGCGAAGGGATAATGGGAAGCAAAACAAACTTTGACCTCGCGGTCCATCGCGGAGCAGGCGCGTACATCTGCGGTGAGGAGACCGCCTTAATAGAATCTATAGAAGGAAAAAGAGGGCAGCCAAGATTGAAACCGCCCTTTCCTGTCAACGTAGGGGCTTGGGGTAAGCCTACGATAGTGAACAACGTTGAGACACTGTCGAACCTGCCTTTGATCATAGAAATAGGAGCTGATGCATATTCGAAGATAGGGAACCCTGATTGTCCGGGCCCCAAACTGTACAGTGTTAGTGGGTTTGTTAACAAGCCCGGAGTATATGAGCTGCCGATGGGTACATCACTGAAAGATATAATCTATGATCACTGCGGAGGGATCAAGAACGGAGGGAACCTTAAGGCTGTTATTCCTGGAGGAATTTCTACTCCTATACTCCCGCCGGACAAGATAGACTGCCAGATGGATTTTGTCAGCCTTCCGAAGTGCGGCAGTATGCTGGGGTCCGGTGCAGTGATGGTGTTCGACGAATCGGTGTGCCTGGTAAAGGTTGCCGCGAGGGCTATGTACTTCTTTGAGCATGAATCGTGCGGCAAATGTACCCCATGCAGGGAGGGAACAGGTTGGTTGAGGAACATACTGGAGAGAATAGAGAACGGACTCGGCAGGAGAGGTGATGTTGAGCTTATCCTGGAGGTTGCCTCAAATATATCCGGTAAGACCTTCTGTCCGCTTGGAGACGGTGCAGCCGGAATGGTACTGAGCTTTATAAAGCATTTCAGTGACGAGTTTGATGAACATATAGAGAATAAAAAGTGTAGTGTGAACTGACGTATATAAAGTAAATGATAACAGTAACGATAAATGAAAAGGACATCGAGCTGGAAAAGCCGGTAACCATCCTTGAGGCAGCAAGGCAGGGAGGGATCACGATACCGACCCTTTGCTACTTCGAAGGCCTCGAAAAGTTCGGAGGCTGCAGGCTATGCCTCGTCGAAGTTGAGAAATTGCCGAAGCTTCAGACGGCATGCACTGTGATGGTGACCGACGGTATGGTAGTAAGGACCGAGACCGATACTATAGTGAAGGCACGAAGAGCCATGCTGGAGTTCCTTCTTATAAACCATCCTCTGGATTGCCCGTACTGCGATAAAGCGGGTGAGTGTGATCTGCAGGACCTCGTTGCTCTTTACGGCCCGGATTCGGGCCGCTTCGCAGAAGGCAAGAGGCAGCATCCCGAGAGCTTTGATGATCCGATAATTGTCAGGAACATGGAGCGGTGCGTGAACTGCAAACGCTGTGTAAGGATGTGCGAAGGGGTTCAGGGGGATTCTGCTATCACGGTTACGGGGAGAGGAAGCCATTCTTTTATTGAACCGTTCTCGGGTGGAAGATATGATTGCGAGTACTGCGGCAACTGCCTGACCGTATGCCCTGTCGGTGCGATAATGTCCCGGTTACACAGACACAGTTACAGGCCATGGTTCGTAGAGAAAGAGATAGAGTCCCTTTGTGGCTTCTGTGGCGTGGGATGCTCGATGGTATTGCAGATGAGAGAGAATACAATACTGAGGACCATTCCAAGAATGGACTTGGGTATCAATAAGGGCCTTCTTTGCGCGAAAGGAAGGTTTGGGTATGACCTAGTTGAGAGCAGCAAGAGGCTTACCGCCCCCCTTGTCAGAAAGAACGGAAAACTTGTACCCGTTAGCTGGGACGAGGCGCTGGGCACGGTGGCCGAAAAGCTGGGTGACATAAAGGGAATGAACGGCGGCGGTCTGATCGCCGGCATCGCTTCTGCAAGGTGCACTAACGAGGCAAACTATGTCTTTCAGAGGTTCTTCAGAGAGACACTTCTCAGCAATAATATAGATTCGATAGCCCGTAGCTTCTATATACCTGCGCAGAACTATCTGGAGGGCATCTTCGGGCAGGGAGTGACCGCTAACCTGATAAGCGGTATAGGGAACTCTGATGCGGTAGTGATAGCCGGAGGTGACCCTACGAAGATCAATCCGGTCCTGGGACTGCAGATACGGGCAGCGGCAAGAAAAGGGGCCAGGGTAATCTCTCTGAGCGACAGCGAAGGATTAAAGAGGTTCGGATCGAGCCAGCTGATATCTTCCGCGGGAAGTGAGAACATTCTTTACGGGGCGGTCGTCAGGATGCTCATGGAAGGGTCGGATGTCCCAGGTAAGAACAAGGCACTTGATGAAGCACTGCAGAAACTGGATGCTCCTAAGGATAAAGACGTTGAAAGCCGAACGGGAGTGAGTGTGGCCGATATAGGCAAGGCTGTTGATGAGCTTAAGAGCGCTAAGAACGTTTCGATAGTTTTGGGCCCTGACGTTCTGTTACGTGACGGGATGAGGGGACTGTTCCTTATGGCATCGATGATCTATCTTACTGATGCAAGAGTATACCTGCTGAGCGAAAGGCCGAACGAGCAGGGCTTAGCGGACGTGGGATGCCTTCCGGATACGCTTGCCGGCGGGAGACCTGTTGAACTTAGCAGCTTTCGTGAAAAGTACGAACAGGAAATGGGATATGCGGTACCTGAGAAAGCTGGAATGGGGCTGTTCGAGATGGTCGAGGCGATGGAAAAGGGATCCATCAAGGCAGCATACGTAATGGGAGATAATCCCGTCTTTAATATGCCGTCGTCCCATAGAGTTAGGAATGCCTTCAAAGCGCTTGAGTTCCTTGTCGTCCAGGATGCATTTATGACAGAGACCGCTCAAATGGCTGACGTTGTGCTTCCGGCCGCTATTTGGTCCGAGAAGGATGGAACGTTCGTTAACCTGGAGAGGCGGATACAAAGGCTTCATAAGGCAAAGAACTCAGTAGGAGGACTTGAGGACTGGAAGATAATAGTAAAGATCGCAGGACTGATGGGAAGCAAGATGAGCTTTGGTTCTGCTAAAGAGATATGGGAAGAGATATGCAAGGCGTCTCACCTTTACGGCTCTCTGAGCTATGAAGACCTTGAGAGCGATAAGGCCCTTTGGCCATACAAGGGAGAACCGCTTAGAAGCGGAGAGGCAGCCGTTGAGGTCCCAGAGGACCACGGTACGGCACCTGAGGTGGTCGTATATGCGGACAGGTCACTGTTCCATTCAGGATCTTTCAGTAGATATTCTGCTGCACTTAACAGCATCCAGTCAGAGCCATATGCTATGATGCATTCTGACCTTGCCGGCAGGATAGGAGTAAAGGACGGGGACAAGGTAAGGATAACATCGGGGAATTCTTCACTGGAACTCGTATCAATGATCAATGATGAGATCAGGGACGGCTCTCTGAGAGTGCCGAACGTTTTTGAGGGCGTATGCGTGATGTCCCTGATAGACTACGAACCGGATGACAGTTCAGCAATAAACGTTCAGAGGACATCAGGATTAAAGGTGGAGAAGGCATAGATGAAGATATTCGAGTTCATAATGTCTGAGGGTTTTTTCGATATGTTCCTGGATATAGTCATTATCATAATTAAGATAGCGGTTGTTGTCGGTGTCGCAATGCTTCATGTCATGTACGCGACGTGGGCTGAAAGAAAATCAATAGGTCGCATGCAGGTAAGGATGGGGCCGATGGAAGTCGGGTTCCATGGTCTTCTTCAGCCGATAGCTGATGGCGTTAAGCTGTTCTTCAAAGAGGACATTATTCCGGCTAACGCTGACAAGCCCGTTTTCTACGTGTCACCGGTCATAATAATGATGTCAACGCTCGTTTCATTGTCAGTGATACCTTTCTTTGACGGTTTTGTCGTTGCTAATATCAATATCGGTCTGCTCTTCATCCTTGCCATGTCATCGATCGGGGCTTACGGTATCGTACTTGCGGGATGGTCATCGAACTCGAAATATCCGTTCCTCGGAGGCCTCAGGGCATCTGCCCAGGTAATAAGCTACGAGGTTGCTATGGGGCTGAGCCTTGTGGGTGTCATGATCATGGCCGGCTCACTTAACCTGCAGGACATAGTAAAAGCCCAGGCGGCTTACCCTACCGGCATGTATGTCGTGCCTCAGATCATAGCGTTCTTTGTGTTCGTTGTGTCCGCTCTTGCGGAGACGAACAGAACGCCATTTGATATGCCCGAGGCAGAGAATGAGCTGGTCGCCGGATATTTTACGGAATATAGCGGTATAAGGTTCGCACTTTTCTTCCTTGGTGAATATGTGGGAATGATAGTCATGGCATGTATGGCGGTCGTGTGCTTTCTCGGGGGCTGGACGCTGCCGCCTTTCATAGTAAAGATAGTCCCATTTGTGGAGAGCGTTCCTTTTATAGGACTTTTTATATTCCTTGCAAAACTATACGTATGTATCTTCTTCTACTACTGGATCAGAGCAACGGTTCCGAGGTACAGGTATGACCAGGTAATGGCATTGGGATGGAAACTTCTTATACCTCTTGCGTTGCTGAACATTCTTATAACAGGGGTTATAAAGATACTGGCATGACAGTCAATGAACTTATAAAGAAGATCTTTCTATGGGAGATAGTCAAGGGACTGTCACTTACTTTGAGCAGGTTCTTCTCAAAGCCGATAACCCGTCGCTACCCTAAAGAGAAGAGATATTCGATGCCTGGGTTCAGAGGGCTTCATGCACTTGTAAGGAACCCTGTAACGGGTGATGCAAAGTGCGTCGGATGCGGCCTTTGTGCTGCTGTATGTCCATCAAGGTGTATAAACATATATACTGTGGACGGGCCGGACCATGAGAAGATAGTAGAGAGGTACGAGATAGAGGTCCTTAGGTGTGTATATTGCGCCTTTTGCGTGGAGGCATGTCCTTACGGAGCTGTAGCCCTTACAGAACACTTCGAGTATTCGAACTACAGCAGGGACGATTTCTATATGACGAAGGATAAACTGTTGTCAAACTGGGATAAGTTCATGGCAGGTGAGAAAGGAATAGAATATTTTGAAAGGTTCTGGAGGCCGAAGTCGGTCGACTTTGAATCATACGAGGGCCAGGCCGTGTTCAGCGGAAAGAAGAGCGGGGATGATAAACAATGACACTTAACCAGGTATTTTTCGGATACTTTGCATTTGTGATAGTCCTGACCTCGTTGCTGGTGGTAACCAGGAAGAATCCCGTTCACAGCGTTCTCTGGATGCTGATAATGTTCTTTCATGTAGCCGCGTTGTACCTGTTCCTTAATGCAGAGTTCATTGCGGCTATACAGATCATAGTATATGCGGGGGCCATTCTGGTGCTTTATGTGTTCGTTATATTCCTCCTGAACCTTAAGCAGGAGATAGGTGATGAGCAGAGGGTCGGTGAATGGCCGGTTGGTCTTGCGATAGCCCTTTCTATAGGACTTTTAATGTTAATACCGATGGCTGGGATAAAGGTCGGTATGATGGGTAAATGGGGAGTAAAGGCCATCGAGGACGAGACACATACGGTAGCTCTCGGAAAGGTGCTTTATACGGATTATCTGTTGCCGTTCGAGCTAGCCTCTCTGATACTTCTTGTAGCAATAGTAGGAGCGGTTGTACTGTCCAAGAAAAAGAAGAAAGTGGAGGGTCAGTAGGATATGGTACCTTTAAGCTGGTATCTGGTATTGAGCGCGATAGTGTTTGTCCTGGGAATGCTCGGGTTCCTTATGAGAAGGAACATCATCATCATGTTCCTCTCGGTAGAGCTCATGCTCAACGGTGTTAATATAAGTCTCGTGGCTTTCAGTCACTATATGCAGGACCTGCGTGGACAGGTGCTTGTGTTCATGATAATCGCGGTAGCGGCCGCGGAGGCGGCCATAGGGCTTGCGATCATAGTTGCCCTTTTCAGGAACAAACCCACGGTACATGTGGATGAGATGAGCGAGTTGAGAGGATAGGGTACTTATGGAATATTATCTTTTAATACCGTTCTTGCCACTGGCAGCGTTCTTCATCAACATACTGCTGGGCAGGAAGATATTGAAGACCGCGTCCCATTGGATCTCGACACTGGCTGTGTTCGGTTCAATGGTCATCGCCTATATTACGGTCGCGGGTGTTATCAAGGGCAATACCATAAACGCCGATCTGTATACGTGGATCACATCGGGAAGTGATTTCAGGGTATCGGTCGGTTTTCTGATCGACCAGCTTACTGCGGTAATGCTTGTGGTCGTTACTACTGTCAGTTTCCTTGTGCATGTGTATTCGATAGGTTATATGCATGGTGAGGATGGCTATTACCGCTTCTTTGCGTTCCTGAGCCTCTTCACGTTCTCGATGCTGATGCTGATAATGTCGAACAATCTTCTTCAGCTGTACTTCGGCTGGGAGGCGGTCGGACTTTGTTCGTATTTCCTGATCGGTTTCTACTACGAGAAGAAGAGTGCTGCGGATGCCGGTAAGAAGGCGTTCGTAGTGAACAGATTCGGTGACTTCGGTTTCGGCCTGGGCGTTATAATCGTCTTCCTTACTCTGGGGACCTTACATTACCTGCCGGTATTCGAAGGAATAGGCGGACTGCAGGAGAAGACGTTGAACATATTCGGTGCTCAGGTAGACCTTATCACGGTTATAGCTCTGCTGCTGTTCTGCGGCGCGGTCGGAAAGTCGGCACAGGTCCCACTGCATGTCTGGTTGCCGGACGCTATGGAAGGCCCGACCCCTGTCAGCGCACTCATTCATGCCGCGACGATGGTTACCGCGGGAGTGTTCATGGTCGCAAGGCTTAACCCAATATTCAATCTCTCTCCTTTTGCTATGGCGGTTGTTGCTATTGTCGGAGGGATTACGGCACTCTTTGCTGCAACGATAGCCCTGGTACAGAACGACATAAAACGCGTGGTCGCTTACTCGACGGTAAGCCAGCTCGGATACATGATGATAGCATGCGGTGTCGGCGCATACAGTGCCGGTATCTTCCATCTCTACACGCACGCGTTCTTCAAGGCACTTCTCTTCCTTGCTGCCGGAAGCGTTATGCACGCAATGGCCGGTGAGCTTGATATGCAGAAGATGGGAGGATTAAGAAAATATCTGCCTGTAACATACTGGACCATGCTTATAGCTTCTTTCAGCATAGCTGGTTTTCCACCGCTTGCGGGTTTCTTCAGTAAGGACGAGATCCTGTGGCTTGCGTTCAACGGGGGTTCTGTAGGTAAGGTCGCGTGGGGAATGGGTGCCGTGGCGGCCGTGCTAACTGCATTTTATTCTTTCAGGCTGATATATGTTACGTTCCATGGCAAGTTCCGCGGGACTGAGGAGCAGAGGCATCACCTCCATGAGTCGCCTAAGGTGATGACAGTTCCGCTTATCATCCTTTGCGTTGGTGCCATCGCATCAGGCTGGATAGGTATACCGCAGTTGCTTGGTGATGTTGTCGGACTTCATCACTCCAACTGGTTTGCCCATTTCATGGAGCCTGTGCTGGGCCATCCCGACGTGCATGCCTCACACTCGACGGAATGGGCTGTAATGGCACTGTCGATCGCGATAGCCGTTACCGGGTGGCTTGTAGCCGTATGGTTCTACCTCAGGGACCCGGGGATACCGAGAAGACTGGCCAAGGAGCATCCGTTCATATACAAGTTATTATGGAACAAGTACTATGTTGATGAGCTGTACGACGTTATTATTGTAAGGGCTTCAAAAGGAGTGGCAAAGCATATAATGGTCGGTTTGACCGACTCTCAGATAATAGAGGGCATAGTTAACGGTGTGCCGAGGGCGATCGGATGGTTCTCCGAACAGCTGCGTAAACTGCAGACCGGAGTTACGCACAGATATGCTTCCATCATGGCCGCCGGATTGTTCCTGGCATTTGTGCTGATGTTCATAAAACTTTGGAGCTGATAAAAGGAGATAAGGAGAGACATACATGGAGCTTGGATATCCTATTCTTAGTACGGTGATCTTTCTGCCGATAATCGGCGGTCTCCTGTTGCTGCTTATAAGCAGAGCTAACGAATCCGTTATCAAGTGGGGCGCGCTTGCTGTCAGCATTGTTACTTTCGTCGTATCGCTTCCGCTTTTTACTAATTTCGATAAGACCACACACCTTATGCAGTTCACTGAGGGTGGCCCTCATAAATGGATAGCGGCCTGGAACATTCATTACTATGTCGGCGTGGACGGTATAAGTGTTCTTTTCGTGCTGCTATCTACTTTGATCACGATACTCTGCATCCTTATCTCATGGAACTCTATAAAGGACAAGGTAAAAGAGTTCTATATTGCCCTTCTTATGATAGAGGGATCGATGATAGGTGTCTTCTGTTCTTTGGATTTCTTCCTTTTCTATATATTCTGGGAGGCCATGCTGATACCGATGTTCCTTCTGATAGGTGTCTGGGGCGGCCCGAGACGTGTCTATTCGGCTATCAAGTTCTTCCTTTATACACTTGTAGGCAGTGTGCTGATGCTTGTAGGGATCATCGTTCTTTATAAACAGGCACAGACGTTCAATATCCTGGAAATGATGTCAAGGTCGTATCCGTATAAACTACAGCTAATGCTCTTCTGGGCGTTCTTTGCGGCTTTTGCCGTCAAGGTACCTATGTTCCCGGTGCACACCTGGCTGCCTGATGCTCATACAGAGGCCCCGACGGCCGGCAGTGTGATCCTTGCGGCCATACTGATCAAGATGGGAGCATACGGTTTTCTGCGTTTCTCGATACCGATGTTCCCGGACGCTGCAAAGGCCATGATGCCCGTAATGCTGGGATTGAGCGTTGTTGCGATAATATACGGCGGTATCATCTGTCTTGCGCAAACCGATCTGAAGAGATTGATAGCGTACAGCTCTGTAAGTCATATGGGATTTGTTACGCTCGGCATATTTGCTTTTAACTCGCAGGGTGTCGAGGGCGGGATATTACAGATGATAAACCACGGTATCGTGACCGGCGCACTGTTCCTTTGTGTGGGTGTAATATACGACAGAACACACTCGAGGGTCATTGCCGATTACGGAGGCCTTGCGACACCATTGCCGGTATATGCAGGTTTCTTCCTGGTGTTCACGCTTGCTTCGATAGGGTTGCCTAGCATGAACGGGTTCATCGGGGAATTTCTGATAATCCTGGGAGGCTTCAAGGCCAGCAAGCTGGTCGGGGTACTTGCAGCGACCGGGGTCATAATCGGTGCCGCATACATGCTGTGGTTGTATCAGAACGTCTTTTTCACGGAAGTGAATGACAAGGTAAAGGACCTTAAAGATATGAACGGCAGGGAGATACTTACGTTGCTTCCTTTGCTTATACTCGTGTTCTGGATAGGTGTATATCCGAACAGCTTTCTGAGCTTTATGCATGTAAGTGTCAGCCATTTACTTGAAAAGGTGAATTACGGAGCGTCGGCTGATATGAACCTGGCTCAGATTTTCATAGACCTGATACGTTAGATTGGAGGACATATGCAGTATCCTGATTTAGGACCTATAATGCCTGAGATAGCGTTCATTGCGGCCGCCCTGGTCGTACTCATGCTGGAGCTGGTGATAAAGAGAAAAGAGGCTATAGGCTTCCTGGCGATAATCGGGATCGCAGTGGCGATGTTCTACATGAAGGGGTCCTTCGGGGCAACTTTTCAAAGCGCCTCCAATCCTCAGGAGTTCATGTTCGTCTCGGACGGTTACAGTGCTTTCTTCAAGGTGATTTTCTTTGTTAATCTCTTTATGAGCATACTTATATCACTTAAGTATCTCAAGATTGAGGATTCACTTAAGGGCGAGTACTTCAGCCTGCTTATGCTTTCAACCTCCGGAATGATGATAATGGCATCTTCCGGTGACCTTATAGTCCTTTACCTTGGCCTCGAGCTCATGGCTATGAGCACTTATATACTTGCAGGCTTCATGAGGAACAATACAAGGTCTAACGAGGCTGCGATAAAGTATTTCCTCTTAGGGGCGTTCTCCTCTGCCATTCTGCTTTATGGTGTATCTATACTATACGGCCTGACAGGAACAACTAACATATACCGCCTCGCCGGCCTTGTGGCCGCCGAAGATGTCCACTCTTCCCCGGCACTGCTTCTTTCTGTTGTAATGATAATAGTGGCTTTCGGGTATAAGGTAGCGGCCGCACCTTTCCATATGTGGGCACCTGATGTATACGAAGGAGCACCGACCTCGGTGACCGCTTTCATGTCGGTAGGACCGAAGGCCGCCGGTTTCGCTGTTATGGGAAGGGTGTTCCTTATATCACTGTCATCCTATAAAGTGGAATGGACGACCATACTCATCCCTGTTGCTATACTCACTATGGCGGTAGGAAATATAGTGGCTATAGCCCAGACGAACATAAAGAGAATGCTGGCTTACTCGTCGATAGCCCACGCCGGCTATGCAATGCTCGGTATCATTGCAGGCACACGTATGGGCCTGGCGGCAATGATGAACTATCTGCTTGTCTATGCATTTATGAACGTAGGTGCGTTTGCTATAGTGATAATGCTGAGGTCAAATGTCGTCAAGGGTGACGAGCTCAGCGATTACCAGGGGCTTGCCAAGTCAAACCCTCTCGCGGCTGCGCTGATGCTTGTGTTCATGTTCTCTCTTACAGGGATACCGCCGACCGGTGGGTTCATGGGCAAGTTCTATATATTCATGTCGATCATAGATGCAGGATATATATGGCTTGCGGTGGTATCAGTTGTCTTCAGCGCCATATCTGCCTACTTTTATCTGCGCATTGTCGTTCTAATGTATATGAAGGACCAGGAGAAGGTTCCGGAGCTGTCTTTGTCTCCTGCTCTCAGCCTGTCGCTGATCATATCATTTGTGATGGTAATAGCGATGGGTATCCTTCCATCGGCATTTATAGACGTTGCAAGAGTAGTATCTCTGATCCTGTAGTTCGCTTTCAGCAGGTGAGGTGAAGCGCAGCGATAACTTTCTCGTCCCCAATATCATTGAAGGCCGCTACGGCCTCAGGTGTGCGTAGTGCTCTTACCTCTATACCCTTCTCACCGAGGGCCTTGATGAGCTGATCGGGGACCTTCATGATCCCTGAAGCCCCGGTACCAACGATCAGTACCGTCGGCCGAGCATTTATTACTTCTTCAAGGTCCCCCATCTGTAGCAGGTGTCCCTCGGCCCTCCACCACGGAGAAAGGACCTTATCAGGGAAGATGATCACATCCTTCTTATACGTCTTATTGCCTACCGATATCGAGCCGAAGGAATAACTGTCTATATGCATTTTTAAGCTAGGCGTTCTCAAAATGGTCAAGCAGTTCAGATTTCCTGACCTTGGTCAGGTCCGAAGCAAGGTTCTTGGCCATCTTAAGCTTAACCTTTGGGCTCAGGCTGTCCACTATCTGTTTATTGATCTTCTTACCCGCCGCCAGATACCATGATGGCAGATCCTCTTTATGTATGATATCATTTATGCATTTAGCAAGCGACTTAACAGTTCTCTTCTTTGTCTCAAGCTGCATGTTATGGGGCTCACCGTATCCCTTGACCCCGCCCTTTCCTCCACCGAGTCCGAACTTACCAGCAGAGTCTGATACTTTCTCTCGCATCCTTCCCTGTGCTTCTTCGTTTTCAAAACATTCGATCATCTCTATCCTTTCGCTCTCCATAGGTTCTTTGGTGACCTTAAAAGCCTTGAAATGCCCCATATCGGCAACTATGATGACTCTCTTCATCTGTACCCCCTTGATGCTTGATGGTTATTAGAAGGCTTCCTTTATTTAAATTGTAGCTGTTTTATTTCTCCTTTGCAATCATAATTAAAAGCAGATATCATACAAGAAAAGGCCATAAATTGCTTTAATAACAAAGAGTTAAGTAAGCGGAGAGGCTGGCGGTATTATAATGTTTTTTTATGAACGTATCTCGGGGATGTCATCGCTGCATGAGTGAGATATAATAACCGAACCCGGTCAACACATATATATCCATTTAATAACGAGGGCGACAATAATTGAAAGAAAAAGACGATCTTATCCCTATTTGTTCATGGTGTAAAAAGATAAGGCTCGAGGAGCAATCGTGGGAAAGTATTGACCAGTATCTTACGAATATCGGCTTCGGGGTGTTCACTCACAGCATGTGCCCGGATTGTGCCGAGAAAATATTCGAAAAGAGAGTTTACCTTGAGAGCTATCAGAACATATGCAAGGCCATAAGCCCAAGCCTGTCACTTGAAGAGGTGCTAAACCTTATTGTTACAAATGTAGTGAGCGTTATGAACGTAAAGGCCAGTATGGTAAGGTTGATAAACAAGGAGACCAATGAGCTGGAGGTCGCCGCGTATCACGGCCTCAGTGAGGAGTACGTTAATAAGGGGCCGGTCGTCATTGACGCCAGCATAGAGGATGCTCTGGCAGGTAAGGCTGTATCCGTTTATGACATCCAGTCAGATCCCGATGCACATTACAGGAAACAGGCGTCAACTGAAGGCATCCGCAGTATCCTTTCCATACCGCTTAGATTTCATAACGAGGTAATGGGGGTATTAAGGATGTATACCGAAGAGCCCGTAAAGTATACCGGTGAGGATATGAAGTTCGTTGCCGCCATCGCTGAGCAGGCAGCTATAGCCATAAATAATGCCCGGATATTCGAGAGGACCGTATCCAGGGAAAAGGAGTTCCTCAGGGTCTTTAAGGAGGTCACAAAGGCGGTTAGCTCAACGCTTCAGCTTGATGAGGTACTGGACCTTATCGTAAGAAAACTGCCGGAGGTCATGGGACTGAAGGCCGCTACTATAAGATTGCTTGAGGAGGAGGGCAGTAAGTTGAGACTTGTTGCTGCTTCCGGGCTGTCCGATGAGTACCTGTCACGTGGGCCTGTTGACTCAGAGGCAAATATCAAAGAGGCCTTGCAGATGAAGCCGGTTGCCATTAATGATGTGACCCAGGACAAGAGGATACATTACAGGAAAGAAGCCGAAAGAGAGGGAATAAAGAGCATGCTTACCCTGCCTATAATTGCATGAGGTAATCTTATTGGTGTCATGAGGCTGCTTACCGACAATATAAGAAGGTTCACAGACGAGGAGATACGCTTTACGTCATCACTTGCTGAGGTTTGCGGCACTGCTATAGATAACGCGAGGCTTTCTAAAGAGTTGATGCAAAGCAGGACTAATCAAAAAGACCGCTAAGGACGTTCGCCTTTTCCTCGAGCGATCCGAGATCAACTTTGCTCTGGTCGGCTTTATGCAACTCATCGGCTATATTAAGTGCAGCAAGGATAGATGCTTTAAGTGGTGACGTATTTGGAGCCGCTTCAATGACCTCTTTCATCTTCTTGTCGACAAAGTCGGCAAGTTTCCGTATGTATTCCTCATCGGCATCCCCTTTGATGGTATACCTCTGGCCCAGTATGACCACTTCTATACTGCCCATTTTAGATCTCGAGCGACTCAAGTTCTTCCAATAGTTCTTCGACCTGGTTCTTGATGGAATGCTTCTCCGAGGAAAGGCCGTTTATTTCCTCGTCCTTCATCGCAATGATCTTCTCCAGCTCCTTAAGTTTCTCTGAGAGATGGCTGTTCTCGTCCTTGAGGACCTTAACCTTCTCTATAGCAGATGTGATCTTTTCCTCCAGGTTCTTTATCTTTTCCACAGGGGTAACCTCCTTTTGTGAATTGCCGGATGTGTCAGCATCAAACAGATCACGGTGCGCCATATTAAAAGGATACCAGAAGAGATATTTACATGTCTATATACATGGAATGAAGTAATATCAGGGTCAATAAATATCGGAATGAGCCGGGCCTAGCGAGGCGCTTCTTCGAAACTTATCACTGATCTCGCCGCTCTCCATGGACCGTGAATACTGGAACAATGTTGTCAGCACCTTCTTTACGTATCCCCGCGTCTCGGGGTACGGTATCTCTTCTATGAACTCGTCTGGTTCCAGGTGCGAATAAAGGCCCATCCACCTGTGGACCGCGTTCTCCCCTGCATTATAAGCGGCGGTTGCTACGGGTATGGATTTGAACCTGTCGAGAAGGCTTTTCAGATAATACGATCCAAGTACAATATTGGTCTCTATATCGAAGTACGGGTCCTGCCCTGACATAACGCATTTTATCTTCCTGCATAACCTGTCTGCAGTTGAGGGCATAAGTTGCATAAGACCCATTGCCCCGGCCACTGATCGTGCTTCCGGGTCCAGCCTGCTCTCTTCCCTTGCTATAGAAAGAATGAAGACCGGATCTATAGAGAACCTGTCCGAGGCTACCTTTATAATGTCCCAGTAAGCTACAGGATACCAGAGGTTGTGAACGTCATCTCCATAAGGCACCATTGTGGCGACCGAAATGGCCTTTTTATACTCACCTATCTCTTTCAGTTTCTTGCTGTAGAGAACGATCTCCGAGGGTTTCCTGAGAGATCTTATGAGCCTGTTGAGCTCGAAAAGCGCTTCTTCCTTGAAGCCTAACTTCTTAAGTGCCGTAAAACGTTGCAGAAGAGGGGAGTCCAGAGAACTTTCGGATCCGCCTACCTCGACCTTCCTAATGTCTGTACCTGACCTCAGACATGAGAGGAACGCATAGTAGCCGTTACCGTTGCACAGGTCCCCATAGCCTTCTGGTACTTCCTTCGTCAGCTTTTCATTGCTTCTCAGCTCCCAGTAAGAATATCTGTCAGAGTCGTACCTTTCCTGAAGCTCTGAGAATATGTCAGATGCCTTTTTATAATCGCCCCGGACATAATAGGTCCATCCGATCTGCCAGGTGGCATCCTCGTGGAAAGGCGATCCCTCAATAGCCCTGTTAAGGGTGGCAATGGCATCTTCAAAATTTCCACTCCTTCTTTTATCATTAGCCAGGGCGATAAGGAGAATGCCCGCTCGAGGGTCCTTCATCTTGAGAAGTTTATCTATGGACGAGATGAACTTCCTCTTGCGGTTGGTTCTTAAATATGATATAGCCTCCATATATTCATTGTGCAGATCACCATATATCTCTGCAGACCTGACGTAATCCTTCTGCCTGAATTTGCAATAGGCTATCTTTTCAAGTATCTCTTCTTTGCCTTCATCCGGAGCTATTATAATAGCCTTGTTCAATTCCTTTTCAGCAGCTACGAAATTCCATCTCTCAAGGAAATTATTGGCTCGCGTCATTCTCTCATCGAGTGTCAGCACTGACGAATCGAACTCCAAACCCGCTTCATCTGATAGCTCCCCGCCTTGTATGTGCAGGTCCTTAAAGATAGCTTCGGCTTCCTTTTTATCATCTGCATCGCGAAGCGCAATGGCAAGTCTGTAGCGGATCTCATTATCGGAACTGAAAACCGACAGATATTCCCGGTATCGATCGACTATAGACCCGTCATATTTCATTATCTCCAACTCGAGCCTCGATGCCCCCTTAAAAGCGGAGGTCTGACTGTATCTGTCCTTTATGAAATTGACCTCGTTTAAGGCCTGCTCATTGTCACCTATCCAGAATAGTGATTCGGCGCGCCATAGATGAAGGAAGTCTTTAATAATATGGTCATTGGAGATGATCTTGCCGAAATGATCTGCCGCGGCCTCATATTCACCACTGGACATCAGTTCCAGCCCGACCCTTGTGTCCTCGAGATCAGGACCTGTTGTAGATGCAAGAATTACATTTGTATAAGCAAGTAACATCACTGTAAACACTATCATTACCGGATAGATAAGGATGTACTTACTCGATATCTTATTAACTGAAAATAACATGGCTTACCTTTAATATACCTTAATAATTACTGTCGTTCAAGGCTGTCTTCTCTAAGTGACGTATGGCTTGAAATTGTGTTATATTTTCCATATCCATGATTGATGAACTCCGAATCCACGGTACGTTCGGACCGATCGAGTACTACACAAATATCGCCGGTTCTGATGTATCCAAGACCATTTTTTACGAAGAGACCCCCCAGTTCGTGAGGTTCTTCTCGCGCGGCAACGAGTTCATGATAACAGAGAACGAGATCAGGTATAAAGGGTGCGGAGGTAGCTTCTGTGAATATATGTTCGGTGTCGATAAGCCCATTGACGACACTTTGAAGAAGGATGTGATCAACAGACTGATCATGTTCGGTGCCTATATCAGCGATGACCAGGTGATATTTACTGATAAAGTGGAGGGATTTGAGAGCTTCTATAATCTGATGCTTAAAGGGCATGCAGTTCAGAACTATTTCTTCCTGGTATCATCGGATTATAAGGGCGACTACAAGGAGCGCCAGAAGGCTATCCTCAAGGTTCTGGGAAAGTTCCTTAAAAGAACTCCGCTCATAACGGAGTGGGATGATGTTGCTCTTATGAGATCGTTCATGGAAGCGCTCGACGAGAAAGACTCCACCGTATTTATCATTAAGCTTATTCACAGGGATAACTTTAACCTGTATTCATTCTACAGGGATTTCTACTTAGAGGAACGAGGCCTGGACAAGGAAAAGGAGGAATTCATCAATAAGTTCGTTGATGAGAGGGAGATCCCAGAATACCAGGTCGAGCGGGTAAAGATAGACTCGATGTACAAGCACCCTGATAATAAGACGGTTGTCGACGAATACAGAGATATTCTTATAGATGCTTCAGGACGGGAACAGCTTAAACATACTGAGATGGTCAGACTAAAGAGGCTTCGTACTCTCGGTATAAGGAACAATATACCCGAGGTCCTGTTTGATACTATCGATAACCAGTTGCTAAAAGGGAAGAAGATAATTGAGGGCCATGAGGCAGATTACTTAAAGGATGCACGTGGGATACTGGAGAACCTGTTCTTTAAAGACCCGAACCTCAAGAAGCATATTATTGAAGAAGATATCGTTCGGCTGCTAATGGCTAAACACACCGCCAATGAAAAGAGTGAGATGGGTTTTGAGCAGATCCTGCTCGATGCCGGAAAGATGTGTGATGATCTCGTAAGGGAGACGAATGACTTTAAGATATTTGAGGAACTTAGCCAGATCCTGACATACTTCGATCGTTATGACAATACTTATTCTCTTCTTAGCAGTGTGGCTTTCACAGAGAAGTACGAGATAACGGAAGAGACCATACGAAGCCTGATTGGGAACAAGAAAGAATTTGACAGCCTTAAGGCCGGGCTTTTTAAGGAGCTCTTTGTGAATCCGATGATAGTCAATAAGTATCTTACCTCTTTTGGTAAAAAGAGAGTAGACACGGTCTATAAGGGGCTTAAGAACATAATAAGTGGCGACGCTTCTATTAAGGACCTTTTAATGAGTCTCAGAAAAATAGGGGATGAAGAGAAACTTTATCGGATCATATTAATCGGGCTTAATGAGAAGATAAAGGACATATATCCTCGCCTTGAAACAAAGGTCGGAAGAGAAGAAGTATTGAGCGAGATCGAGACCGAACTTGCAAACAAGAACGTGCTCCGGAAGGTTCCAAAGGATATATTCGAAAAGGCTGTAATTGATATTAAGAAAGAAGCCTATTACATTAATCATATCTTTCCCAAGGTTGTTAAGAGCAAAGACCCTAAGATCCGCGCAGACTTTCTTGAGAACAGCGGCCTCGACAGGTTTTATGTTGAGAACCTCGAGATAAAGTACCTCAAGAACAAGGGGCTTCCTTATAATTCAGCAGAAGAGATATTTGTAGAAGCGACAGGTGCCTTATAGTCTATCGTCATGAAGATAAGCAATATCATTTATTCCATATTTAAACCAGAATAGTTCAGTTTATGATGTGATATAATTTCGTTAGATTCTTGTAGAAACATTAAGCATATGAAATCGATAATACTAATAATATTGCTTATTCTATTTATTACGGTTCCAGCAATGGCGGAGCGGACCGGAAAACAAATATATGAATCTAAGTGTGCTTCATGTCATGGGACTGGTGTGGGTGGAGCTCCAAGGTTTGGAAAGGCGGCTGATTGGGAGTCTCATAAGAAGAGTGGTTTAGGTCACATGTTGAGTCATGTAAAAAAAGGTGTTGGCATTATGCCGCCAAAAGGTGGATGCAATGATTGTACTGATGCTGAACTTAAAGACGCCATTAACTACATACTTAGCAACTCGAAGTAAGATCATTAAATAGAACTATTCTTCCTGAATTAAACGATATTCTGTGGAAAATTAAATTGAAGTACTCAACCAGAATACCTCACTTCTGCAAGATTATAGACCTTAGCAAGACCTGCTTCAGTTCTTCTCATCCTTAAATCCTATTGACCAGTGGGTGCCGTCGCAGAAGGGCTTGTTCTTGGAGCTTCCGCACCTGCAAAGTGTAAAATGCTCTTCAGATACTTTCTCTGCCCTTTCCTTCGCTTCGGTCATGACTACCCATCCTGTTACGAAATATGGTCCGTTCTTAGATGCCGTTATAAGAGGATCGCGGTCCTGGTCGCGGTGTTCCTTGCCGCTGACGGAATAGCTTAAAGCGCCTGAGGGGCACTTCTTGATAGTCTCTATTATCTCATCTTTTGATGCGCCGTTAGGGTCTATCCATGGTTCTTCATCAAGCTTGAATACAGAGGGGAGGTTGTCAGTACAGTATCCTACGTGTGAACAGATGCCTCTGTTGTCATGGATCGTCACTTCGTTACCGACATAGTCGATCCGTTTATCGAGATGGCCATCGGTCTCTTTCCTGTCGCTGAATCCAATCTTAGAATGTGCACCCACGCAGAAGGGTTTATTGTCAGAGGCCCCGCAACGGCATAGGGCAGTACCCTTAAGGTTGCTCAATGTTTCTCCCTTTGAGTTTGTAAGACCATCGATCGGTTTGGGTTCGAAATCTGTGAAGTAGTAATATGGACCGTTCGGAAGCGCCGCTATCATGGGTTTTTGTTCGTTATCCTTCTTCTTAGACATTTTGTTGCCTCCAGTTTTCAGAATAGTCATGACGACTGCTATTGTTTGATTATATGCCTGGCACCAGGGACTGTCAATGGGAGATAAAAGACCAAATTATACCGGTCCGGTGATATTTAAGAGAAGAAAAGGATGGAGGCGGCGGCCGGATTTGAACCGGCGCATAAAGGTTTTGCAGACCTCTCCCTTAGCCACTTGGGTACGCCGCCTTATAGATAAAAAAATCAGAAACCAGATGTCGGTTGTTGCTCATATTTATACAAATTTAAGCCCGACTACTGACCCCTGATCTACTCTTTATGGAGCGGGCGACGAGATTCGAACTCGCGACCCCAACCTTGGCAAGGTTGTGCTCTACCAGCTGAGCTACGCCCGCGAAAAAAGCTAAACATAACAAAAGGTTTTAATTAAACCGATATGGTATAATCGTAAGTCATAGTAAATAAAAGACGAATATTTTGTCAACATGATATCCCCTGACATCAATACGTTCAAAGAGCTCTGCAAGACAGGAAATCTTGTCCCTGTCTACAGGGAGGTGCTCGCTGATACGGAGACACCCGTTTCGGCATATCTTAAACTTTCTTCTTCGCCGTCGTTTCTCCTTGAGAGCGTTGAGGGTGGCGAGAAATGGGCAAGATATTCCTTCATCGGACTCCATCCGTCTAAGATAATCAGCGGCTCGGACAAGGAAGTAAAGGTCACTGATGAGAATGGCAAAGTGACCGTGATCGAGACAGATGATCCCATCGGGGTATTAAAGTCCGAGCTCGAGAAGTTCGATCCTGTAGTGATCAAGGAACTGCCCAGGTTCTGCGGGGGTCTTGTCGGGTACTTCGGGTACGACTGCGTAAGGTATTTTGAGGACATACCTGATGATGGCAAGAAAGGCGTGGATATGTCCGATATCTATTTCATGCTGGCCGATACGATACTGATATTTGACAGTCTTAAACAGAAGATAAAGGTCGTGTCTAACGTTTTTACAGAGGGCAAGGATATCGAAAAAGCTTATAACGATGCTGTAAAGAAGATAGAAAATATAGTAGAGAAGCTGAAGTCAGGAAAAGCATCCTTCATCGATATTGCCGACGCAGGAGAGGGAAAAGATGAGTTCGTATCATCCTTTTCGAGCAAGGAAGAGTTCATGGAAGCTGTAAAGAGGTCAAAGGACTATGTTGTTTCCGGGGATGTCGTACAGGTCGTCATCTCGCAGAGGTTCCAGAGAGAATGCAGGACAGATCCTTTCAGCATATACCGGGCGCTGAGGCTGATAAATCCCTCACCGTACATGTTCTTCATTAATACAGGGGACGCAGAGATAATAGGTTCATCGCCTGAGATACTGGTCAGGGTGGAAGACGGTGATATCGTACTGCGTCCAATAGCCGGGACGAGGCGGAGAGGAAGGACCGAGCAGGAAGACCTCAATATGGAAGAGGAACTCATGAGCGACCCAAAGGAAAAGGCCGAGCATATAATGCTGGTCGATCTTGGAAGGAATGATGTCGGAAGGGTAGCCGAGACCGGATCGGTCAAGGTGACGGACCTGATGTACATTGAGAGATACAGCCATGTTATGCATATAGTCTCAAATGTGGTAGGTAAGTTGGAGAGCGGCAAGGATATCTTTGACGTGGTAGCGGCATGCTTCCCCGCGGGAACGGTGACCGGAGCTCCCAAGATAAGGGCAATGGAGATAATAGAGGAGCTTGAACCGGTAAGGAGAGGCCCCTATGCCGGAGCGGTGGGCTACTTCGGTTTCTCGGGTAATATGGACATGTGTATCACCATAAGGACACTTGTCCATAAGGATGGTAAAATATATGTTCAGGCGGGGGCCGGTATCGTTGCGGACTCTGATCCTGAGCTTGAGTATAAGGAGACCGTGAACAAGGCAATGGGAATGATGAGAGCTGTTGAGATGGCAGAGGAGGGTATAGACTGATGCTTTTAATGATCGATAACTATGACTCCTTTACTTATAATCTGGTCCAGTATCTCGGTGAGCTAGGTGAGGACATCAGGGTGTTCAGGAACGACAGGATAACTGTAGAAGAGATAGAGAAGCTCTCGCCCGACAGGATAGTGATATCACCTGGACCTTGTACTCCTAATGAAGCAGGGATATCAATGGAGGTTGCAAGGCATTTTGCTGGCAAGGTGCCCATACTTGGTGTCTGTCTGGGGCATCAGTCGATAGCCGCGGCGTTCGGTGCCGTGATAGTAAACGCTGCTACGCTTATGCATGGTAAGACATCGATCATAGAGCATGATGGAAGGACAGTCTTCAGGGGAATTGAGAACCCGTTCGAAGCAACAAGGTACCATTCCCTGGTTATCAAGAAAGATACTCTGCCGGACTGTTATGAGGTATCTGCATGGACAGCTGATGGCGAGATCATGGGCATAAGGCATAAAGAGGTGATCATGGAGGGACTGCAGTTCCATCCGGAGTCGATACTTACAAGTCCGGGTAAGGATATTCTGAGAAACTTTATTGAACTTGGAGGGAAATAATGATCAAGGAAGCTATTAACTCGCTTGTTCAGGGGATAAACCTGTCTGACAGCGAGATGTCCGATTGTATGAATGAGATAATGGAGGGAAATGCGACGGATGCACAGATAGGATCGTTCCTTACCGCTCTTAGAATAAAAGGGGAGACGGTCGAGGAGATCACTGCTGCCGCCAGAATAATGAGAGAAAAGGCGTCCAGGATCAATGCCCCTGAAGATGTACTGGATACATGTGGTACCGGTGGCGACATGTCGCATACCTTTAACATATCAACTACAGTGGCTCTTGTTACGGCGGCCTGCGGGATACCGGTAGCCAAGCACGGTAACAGGTCGGTGTCCAGCCAGTCGGGCAGTGCCGATGTGCTTGAGGCGCTGGGCATCAACATTCAGCTTGAACCGCCGGGGGTGGAAAAATGCCTGTTCGAGACCGGATTCGGCTTTCTTTTCGCTCCTATGTTCCACCCTGCAATGAAGTATGCCATTGGGCCGAGAAAGGAGATGGGAATAAGGACCGTCTTTAATGTGCTCGGACCGATAACTAACCCGGCGGGAGCAAGGAGGCAGATAGTTGGTGTGTTCACTGACAGGTTCACTGAGCCCCTTGCGGAGGTATTGGGTAATCTTGGTTGTGATGATGTTATGGTGGTCCATGGAGAGGACGGTCTTGATGAGATCACGATAACGGATGGGACGAGGATATCTCGTTTCAAGGAAGGCAAGCTTGATACTTTATATTACTCACCTGAGGATTTCGGGATGGAGAGGCAGCCCAGAGAGACCATAATAGGCGGGTCAAGAGATGACAATGCAAAGATAACCCTTGATATCCTTGGCGGGGAGAAGGGGCCGAAGAGGGATATTGTGCTCATGAACGCCGCAGCCGCGATCGTTGTCGCGGGCAAAACGGACGATCTTAAGGAGGCGACTAATATAGCCGCTGATTCTATTGACTCCGGCAAAGCAGCAAAGAAGCTTGAAGAGGTCAAAGAAGTATCAAATAAACTGTGAAGAAAATGGAGAAGAGTTGCCAGTAAAAGCAGGTGTGATAGGTGTAGGCTATCTTGGGCAGCATCATGCCCGGATATACTCCGGAATGGATAGCGCCGATCTGGTCGGTGTGTTCGATACCGATACGGGAAGGTGCAACGAAATAGCGGAGCAATATGGCTGTAAGCCATTCACTGACATGTCAGAACTGATCAGCAATTGCGATGCTCTAAGTATAGTCGCCCCTACACAGGCCCATCATAATATAGCCATGGAATGTATCGAGCAGGGAAAAGACATACTGGTAGAAAAGCCCATAACGGTAACGGTCGAGGAAGCCGACCACATAATT
The DNA here is from genome assembly GCA_020351835.1 of Nitrospirota bacterium. GTDB lineage: Bacteria > Nitrospirota > Thermodesulfovibrionia > Thermodesulfovibrionales > BMS3Bbin05 > BMS3Bbin05. Next base: position 1,291,641 of record CP070669.1, on the reverse strand, counting down.
TCCGAGGCGCATAAAAGGGATCTGATCCTGCAGGTTGGCCACTTGGAAAGGTTCAATCCGGCTGTACTGGCGGTGCATCAGTACCTTACGGAACCACAGTTCTTCGAGTCCGAAAGGCTTTCTCCTTTTCTTGAGAGAGCCGCAGGTATCGATGTCACACTTGACCTGATGATACATGACATAGATATAATCCTTTCACTTGCACGGTCGGAACCGAAGAGAGTAAGTGCGGTGGGGACATCGGTAATGAGCGACAATATAGATGTTGCCAAGGCATGGATAGATTTTGACAATGGTGTGTCAGCGCTGATATCTGCAGGGAGGTTATCCCAGGGAAAATCGAGAAAGCTGAAGATCTTTCAGCGGGATTCTCACCTTGTGATAGATTATCAGGAAGGAATGATCAAGAGGCATTATAAGACCGGGTCGAACAAGATAATGCATGATGTAATTAAGCCTGATGACAGGGAACCGCTTCTTGAGGAGCTTATAAGCTTTGTGGAATGCATAGAGACCCGCGAAAGACCCGTAGTGTCGGGTGAAGAAGCACGTAATGCGCTTAAAGTAGCGCTTCAGATAACAGAACAGTTAAAGGGGAGTAATTGAACATGATACCTATGGTGGACCTGAAAGAGCAGTTTGACGAGATAAAGGAAGAGGTCATGAGGCTTACTGAGACCGTCCTTGGCAGTACACGGTATGTGCTCGGCCCACATGTTACGGAGCTGGAGGAGAAGATAGCGGATTATACGGGGACATCTTACGGCATAGGAGTAGCTTCCGGAACTGATGCTTTATATCTTTCACTGCGTGCCTCCGGCGTGGGCAAGGATGATGAGGTCATAACAACGCCCTTTACGTTCTTCGCCACGGTAGAGGCCATACTTTATTGCGGGGCCAGGCCTGTGTTCGTTGACATCGATCCACGTACGTTCAATATTGATCCCTCAAGGATAGAAAGTGCGGTTACCGAAAGGACCAAGGCAATAGTACCGGTCCATCTGTACGGTTATCCGTGTAACATGGATGAGATAAAGAAGATCGCAGATGATCGAGGGCTTATTATTGTCGAGGACGCCGCCCAGGCGTTCGGAGCAGATATCAATGGCAAGAAGGCGGGTAGCTATGGCCAGGCCGGGTGTTTCAGTTTTTATCCGAGCAAGAACCTGGGGTGTTACGGTGATGGCGGTATGATCGTTACCTCAGACCCCGCGTTCGTCTCTGAAGTAAGAACCCTGAGGAACCACGGATCTTCGTCAACATACGTTCATGAAACCATAGGCGTTAACAGCAGGCTTGATGAGATACAGGCGGCGATACTTCTTGTTAAGCTCAAGAAAATAGACGACTACAATGACAAAAGAAGGAATAATGCCTCTATATACACTGACCTCCTTTCCGGAGACCTGAAATGCCCGTCTGAAGAGGACGGTTACAGGCATGTTTACCATCAGTATACGATCAGATGTCCGGAGAGGAACAGCATGCAGGAGAGGCTGAATGAGGGTGGGATCTCATCAGTTGTTTACTACCCGATCCCGATGCATCTCCAGAAGGCGGTGAAGTTCCTTGGTTATAAAGCAGGGGATTTCCCTGAGGCCGAGAAGGCAGCAAAAGAGGTACTGTCACTTCCGATGTATCCTGAGCTGAAGAAAGATGCTATAGAAAAAGTGTGCAGTGTTATCAAGCAATCCTCATGCTGAGCCTCTTTATTGGACAATGAAAAAGGTCTTCATCCTGACAGGAGAAAGCTCCGGAGAGCTATATGGGTCGCTTCTTGCGCGAGCGCTGAAGGAACGGTGGAAGAACATCAGCATTGCTGGTGTAGGTGGAGAGATGATGAAGCGCGAGGGCGTAGAGCTTATATCCGAGATAAGCGGTGCCTTCGGATTGTTCGAGCTTGTCTCAAAACTGCAGAAGATCAGGGATACTTTTAACAGTGTTGTTAACCATTTATTGAACGAGAAGCCCGATGTTCTTGTACTTGTAGATTTTCCCGACTTCAATATAAAGGTAGCAAGGGCCGTAAAACATTCCGGCATAAAGATCTTGTATTATGTAAGTCCTCAGGTATGGGCGTGGAGAAGGAAACGTGTTCATACAATAGCTGAGCTCGTAGACCGTATGGCTGTCATTCTTCCCTTTGAGGTCGATTACTATAAGGATACAGAAATGCCCTGCGAGTTCGTTGGCCATCCTATAGTTGAAGAGATTGAGATGATAAAGGGAAGCAAGGAATTTATAAAGGAACAGCTCGGCCTGAGGCCGGATACACCCTGTCTTGCACTACTCCCCGGCAGCAGGGACTCAGAGATGAAGAGGCTCCTGCCCGTAGTTGAAGGTGTGGTCGACCTTTTCAGGAGGGATGACTCCGGATATCAGTTTATAATGCCGATCGCACTTAGTATCGACAGAGATAAATACAGTAAGCAGTTAAACGGGCTTTCATACAAAGGGGTTAAACTTGTTCGGGGGGATGCTGTTAAGGTCCTATCTTCATCCGACCTTGCCCTTGTGGCTTCAGGAACTGCAGCACTTCAGGCAGCACTGCTTGAGATACCCCTCGTCGTTATGTATAAGATGTTCCCGTTGTCCTTCTGGCTGGGTAAGATGATCATAGACGTAAAGTTCATAAACCTTGTGAACATAATGATGGACGAGGAGATCATTAAAGAGATGCTGCAGGGGAAGGCCAACCCGGGAGACATCTATAACGAGCTAAAGAGGGCGGCAAGCGATGACAACACCAGGCAGTGGATGATAGATAATTTCAGGAAGGTCAGGGGGCTCTTTGCTAATAAGAATGCATCAGAAAGGGTCAGTATTATAATAGGAGAACTGGGAGGCTGGGAATGAGCATAACATCAATAAGACGGGTCATGGAATTAACTGTAATCTTGTTCATAATTCTGAGCATAACGAGTATGTCTGAGGCCGTTAAGCGCGGTGGCGTAGAGATGCCGGATACTTTGAACATCGATGGCAGGTCACTTGTGCTTAACGGGGTCGGCATCCGGGAGGCAACTGCCTTTAAAGTGAAAGTATATGTGATGGGGCTTTATCTTGAAACAAAGGATAACGATCCGGGATCGATAATTGCATCCACAGGCAGCAAAAGGATCTTGATGACCTTCTCGAGGAATGTGGGCGAAGGAAAGCTTAATAATGGATGGGAGGATGGTTTCACAAAGAATTTCAGGGAACATCAGAGCATAAGAAAAGAAATCGATATATTTAAGTCAGCGATGAGAAGTATAAAAAAGGGTGAGAGTATTGTCATAGATATTTTAGGATCTGATACGTATGTGAGAATTAATGAGGAGGAGAGGGCCGTAATTAATGGTGAGATGTTCCAGAGGGCACTCCTTTCCATCTGGCTTGGACCTTATCCCCCTAATGAAGGGCTTAAAGAAGGTATTTTGGGCAGGTGATAATTAAGATCTGGATTCTGATCAGAAACGTTCATAAAGCATGATAATTCTATATTCATTATTATATGCGGCTGCACTATCGGTCATATATCCTTTTGAATATCTGAAACGCCCTGCGGAGCTAAGAGCACAATGGTCGAGGGAGAGAAGGGGAAGGATAAGTGGTATCGGCGGGTCAGACAGACCTCGCATATGGGTCCATGCGGTTTCGGTAGGAGAGGTTCTGGCAGCCCTGCCCCTTATAGAGGGACTGCAGAAGGAGGGGTACAGCTCTGTTGTACTTTCAACGGTCACGGATACCGGCCGTCAGATAGCAAAAGAGAGGATGCCGGTGGGTACACATATTATATACCTTCCTTTTGACCTCCGGACCTTCATAGAAAGGGCAATCTCGGCAATAGCCCCGGATATCTTCCTTACCATGGAGACGGAACTATGGCCTAATCTTTTCAGCTCGATGAGCAGGGCGGGAATACCTATATTCATATTCAACGGTCGTATATCAGACCGGTCCTTTCCGAGGTATATGAGGATACGGTACCTTCTAAAGAAGCTCTTCAGCACGGTCGAGATGGCCGGGGTACAGACAGAACAGGACCGTGGCAGGATGATCAGTATGGGGATGCAAAGTGACAAAGTAAAGATCACGGGTAATTTCAAGTTTGATATTAAGGGGTCTCTGAGAGCCCCGGAGTGGACCGAGAGGCTTGAAGGAAAGACCATAGTAGCCGGCAGCACTCATGAGGGCGAAGAGTCAATGATGCTTGATGTGTATGAAAGACTGCAGAATAAGTTCGACGATATCAACCTTATCATAGCTCCTCGCCACCCTCAGAGGTTCAGTGCGGTAGAACAACTATTAAAGGAAAGGGATCACAGGTTCGTTACTAGGGCCTCTCTCGGGAAGGAAAATGGAAAGATCAAAGGTGAGATCATATTGCTTAATGTTCTGGGCGAACTGGCCGGATCGTACGCCGCGGCTGATATATGCATAATATGTGGGAGTTTCGTGCCGATAGGAGGACACAATCTCTTCGAGGCGGCTTACTGGTCGAAGCCGATAATCTGTGGACCTTACATGAACAACTTTCCTCTTACAAAGGATTTTGAGGATAAACAAGCTATAAGGATTGCTGATAGGGACAGCTTGTATGATATATTAACTGAGCTTCTTGGTTCGCAGGAATCGAGGGAAGTTATTGGTAAAAATGCCCATAAGGTCTTTGCCGAAAACGGCGGTGCCGTTAAGAAGGCTCTTAACATTCTGGAGCCATATCTGAAAAATATATAATATGAAAGCGATCGAAGCCGCATACTACATTGGTTACAGGATATCCAGGGCGTATAAGACTTATAAGAAGAAACGCCTGGACCATCCTGTTATAAGCGTCGGCAACCTCACTCTCGGAGGAACCGGAAAGACCCCGGCTGTGATAGCGATAGCCGAAGAGGCACTTAAGAGAGGGTTTAAGCCATGTGTGCTGACAAGAGGGTACAAGGGCAAGGTTAAGAAACCCATGATCGTGAGCAAGGGCAATGGTCCCCTCTGCAGCCCGTTCGATGCCGGAGATGAGGCTTTTCTGATGGCCGAAAGGCTTAAAGGGGTAGAGATAATCAAGTCTGCAAACAGGTATGAAGGCAGTCTTCTCTCAGAAAATGCAGACCTTTTCATCATTGATGACGGTTATCAACACTGGAGCCTTCACAGGGACAAGGACATTCTTCTTGTGGACAGTATAGACCCTTTCGGTAACGGGAGGCTTTTCCCCGCCGGGACTTTAAGGGAGCCGTCGTCGGAGGTCAAAAGAGCGGACGCGGTCGTGATGACCAGAACATCCGACCAGAGCGATGACATTACGGACAGCCTTAGAAATATCAATCCTAAAGCTTCTTACTACAATTCCACGGTCGAGGCATCCTGGCTGGTGAGGCACGACGGACAGCTCCTTTCGACCGGCGAACTCCCTAAAAAGAGAGCCTATGCCTTCTGTGGAATAGGGAACCCCGGGTCCTTTATCCAGTCGGTTCTCAGGTTCGGAGTGTTCCTTGTGGGATTCAAGGCGTTCAGGGACCATCATCTCTATACTGACCAGAACATAAATGAGATAAGGCAGGAAGCTGTAAAGACACGGGCTGACTGGGTACTGATGACCGAAAAGGACCTGGTCAAACTGAACAAGTTCAAACTGCCGAACAATTTCATTGCGATCAGAATAGATTTTAAGATCGATAACGGATTTTATGATAATATATTCAATTTCAACAGCAAAGCCTTAACAAATAAATAACGGGGGTTGGTCGATGATCAGATATATCAATGTAAAAAGCAAAAGCAGGACCGAGCTGGTTAACATCACTAATCTTATACAGAATGAGCTTTCAGAGAGCGGAGTAGAGAGCGGCATCTGCTATCTTTATGTTCCGCACACTACTGCTGCTGTGACCATCAATGAGGGAGCTGATCCTTCTGTCCAGAGGGATGTACTGGCTACGCTGAACAAGCTTATACCTAAAGATGCAGGTTATGCCCATTTAGAAGGGAACTCGGATGCTCACATAAAGTCTTCTGCGATAGGTGCATCGGATTTCGTTCTTGTGGAAGACGGCAAGCTTGTTCTCGGCACTTGGCAGTCAATCTATTTCTGCGAATTCGACGGGCCGAGGCATAGAAGACTTGCAGTAAAGATCGTTGAGTGCTGATCAGCTCCCTGTCCCGGTCAGAGTACTTACGGCAATGACGGCGATGCCCTCACCCCGCCCTGTGAAGCCCATTCCCTCATTAGTGGTCGCTTTAAGATTTATACGATCCTGCTTTACGCCTGAACCGGCTATTTCCTTTTTCATTGCCTCCAGGTGAGGTCCGAGCTTCGGTGCTTCGGCAATTATTGAAGCGTCGACCCACGATACCTCGTATCCTCTTTCTCTCGCCATTTCAATGACCTTCTTCAAAAGGTCGATGCTTGAAGCGTCCTTCCACCTGGCCTCAGTATCAGGGAAATGCATCCCGATGTCACCTTCTCCCAGAGCTCCCAGTACGGAATCAATAATACTGTGACATAGCACGTCAGCATCCGAATGTCCTTCAAGCCCTCTGTCAAAAGGTATCACTATTCCGCCCAATATAAGTTCTCTCCCCTCGACCAACCTGTGAGAGTCGTATCCTATTCCTGTCCTGATCAATACAAGGCCCTCTTCATTTATCCTCAAGTTCTTTTATGAACGACTCAGCAATTATAGCATCATCCGGGGTCGTTATTTTTATATTGCGATAAGAACCTTCAGCGACGACTATCGATCCTCCAGAGTGCTCGACCACCGCAGCATCATCGGTAAATTCGATCTTTTCACCTTTTATCTTACTGAAAGCGTTTGACAGTGTCTTGAACCTGAAGACCTGAGGTGTCTGGACAGAGGTAATGTATTTCCTGTTGAGGGTCCTCTTTACGATCCCGCCCTCGGTTTCTTTTATAGTGTCTTTTGGAGGAACACCGCAAACCACGCCGTCATTCTTCCCAAGCATATCAAGGCAACGCTTTATAAGAGCTTCATCTATCACCGGCCTGGCAGCATCGTGTATAAGGACTATGGACGAGCTGTTATCGATAAGGTTCAATGCATTAAGGACCGAGAACTGCCTTTCCTCTCCTCCTGGAGCTATCTTTTTTACCTTAGAAAGAGAGTACTTCTCTATCATCTCCAGGCCTCTTTCCATATCAACGGTACTGAAGACCGGGATGATCTCGCTTATGAGCGAGGAGCGCTGAAATATTTCAAGTGCCCAGATCAGAACCGGTTTTCCAAGGATCTCAAAGAAAGCCTTATTAATATCATGACCGAACCTCTCGCCTGAACCGGCTGCCGGGACTATGGCTATAACGTCCGCTCTCATTTTTTCACCCCATATATGCTACTTGCCGTTACTGTTGGACGGCTTAGCGAATATCATCCGTCCGGCAGTGGTCTGCAGAACACTCGTCACCTCGGCACCGACATGTTTTCCGATCAACTTTCTACCATTTTCTATCACCACCATTGTACCGTCATCAAGGTAAGCGACCCCCTGATTCTGCTCTTTACCTTCTTTAAGTACGAAAACGTTAAGCACCTCTCCCGGCAATACAACAGGTTTAAGAGCGTTCGCCAGTTCGTTTATGTTCAGTACAGATACACCCTGAAGGCCGGCTACCTTGTTCAGGTTAAAGTCATTGGTAACGATCTTTGCGTTCATATACTTGGCAAGTGCGACCAGCTTTGCATCGACCTCTTTGATCTTGGGGAAATCCTCCTCGACTATCTTCACACTTATGCCGGACATCTTTTGTATCCTGTGAAGGATATCCAGTCCCCTTCTGCCCTTGGCCCTTCTCATTGAATCTGATGAATCAGCGATGTGCTGGAGCTCCTGTAATATGAACTGAGGGATAATGAAAACGCCATCCAGAAAACCGGTCTCACATACGTCCGCGATCCTGCCGTCAATGATAACGCTTGTATCAAGTATCTTGTAGTTCTCATCTTCGCCGTGGCCTTTTAGGGTCCTTATAAAAGCATCTATAGAAAGCGAACGGCCCCTGTTTATACCTATAAGCAGGCCGCTGTAACCGAACACTGCATAGGAGATGTATAAAATCGAATCGTAGATATTCGGGAACACCCCTTTTAAAGGCATGACGAACAGATGACCGAAAAGTATACCGGCTATTAAACCTGCCAGTCCTCCAATGAAATGGCCTATCTTCACGTGTCTTAGAGAGAGCTCTGTTATATTTACCAGAAGCCCGGCAATTAGACCGAACTGTATACCCCTCGATGCATCTTCAAGTCTGAGACCGATAAAATAGCCGATATAGGTAAATATTGCGATGACAAGAAAACGAATAAAATATGATAACAATTGATATTCCTCCTTTCCAGGGTAGTAAACATGATCTAATTATGGATATAAAAATTATTGCTTTAGTGCGATATAGAACTTCTTGCCGCTCCTGTTAACGAAAAGTATGATGTCCTTATTCTCCTTGATGGATGAGACGGCCTTATTGAAATCATCGAGGGACCTTATAGGCATAGCATCTATTTCCTGAAGCACATCACCCTTCCTTAGTCCTGAGGTCTCGGCAAGGCTTCCCGCCTCCAAGTTCACTATAACCACCCCCTGAGCCGCCGAACCCAGACGCAGCTGCCTGGCTATCTCCCTGGTCAGCTCGATCACCGTTATTCCCCCGAGTACCTCCTGTTTTATCTCCTCATCAGAGACATACGGCCCGCTTTCCGTATACTCTTTTGGCAGTTCCGAGACCAATACCTTCAGCTCTCTGACCTTCTTGTTCCTGATTATCTTTATTCCATGGGTTGATCCTATCTTGCTTTGAGCTACCATATTTCGAAGTGTTGATACGTTCTCTACGACCTTACCGTTAAAAGATGATATAATGTCGCCTCTTCTTATACCTGCGGCCTCTGCCGGGCCGCCCTCTATGACGTCACTTACAAGCGCCCCTTTAGTGTTCGACAAGCCAAAATTACTGGCAAGTTCCATGTTAAGGTCCTGTATAGACACGCCGATCCAGCCCCTGATCACTTTGCCTTTTTCGACCAGCTGACCAAAGACCGCCTTTGCCATATTGCTTGGAACAGCGAACCCAATGCCCTGATAGCCACCGCTTCTCGAGAATATGGCAGTGTTGATCCCGATAAGCTCACCGCTTACATTAACAAGAGGGCCTCCGGAGTTCCCCGGATTAATGGCTGCATCCGTCTGGATAAAGTCCTCATAGTCGGCTATGCCGACATTGGCCCTTCCCACAGCGCTTATTATTCCCATTGTGACCGTATTGTTAAGGCCGAAAGGATTGCCTATGGCAAGTATGAACTCGCCTACCTGGAGCGACTCTGAGTCACCCCACGACACCGCCGGAAGGTCTGACGCTTCTATCTTTACCACCGCTATATCGGTCTTTGGGTCTACCCCTATGACCTTGCCTTTATAGACCGCTTTGTCAACGAGTGTAACCTTTATCTCATTAGCATCCTCCACTACATGGAAATTAGTGATTATGTAGCCGTCGACCGAGACTATAACACCTGAGCCGAGGCTCTGCTCCTGTCTTTTCTGTGGAATATTATCATCCCTGAAAGGAGGGAACAGATCATATAGCGGATCATTGAAGTAAGGGTTGGACTCCCTCGAGGGCTTCCTGACAGTGGATATGTTAACGACGGAAGGGGATATAGCTTTTACTATAGAAGTAAAGGACCTGTTGGTTTCCTCGATGTTAAGCCTGGCGGAAGGCACAGGAGCCTGCTTCTTTTGCAGAACAGACTTAATATCACCGCTATATAGAAAATAATAGCCGGCGATACCCATAATAAATCCCAATACGATTATAAGTAAAATAAAAAATAAAGACTTCCGCATATTTTCCTATTATAATATCCTCCATTTCAATTGTAAAGAAAAATCAGGAAATCTAATGAGTTATGAGAGCAGACATATGCTTCCGGAGCGGTATAAGCGGCATATTTCATCATGAAAATGGGATCTTACAATATTGTCATTAAGTGTAGATTGGAGTAAAACTTTTTGTTATAATATCTGGCTTACTAAACATTTAAGGAGGATTTGATGCTGAAAAGATATTTACTTGCTCCCGGCCCGACACCTGTTCCGCCGGAAGCGCTGATGGCGATGGCCATGCCGATGATCCACCACCGTTCACCTGATTTTATACCTATCCTTGAGTCGGCAAAAGAAGGTCTTAAATGGCTTTATCAGACTAGCAACGATGTAATCATATTATGCAGCACGGGAACGGGCGGAATGGTAGGCTCGGTCAGCAATTTTTTCAGCCCCGGAGAGAAGGCCCTTGTAATAAACGGCGGTAAGTTCGGAGAGAGATGGACAAAGATCTGCAATAATTACGGGCTTGAGGTCACTGAGATAGAGGTCCCGTGGGGATACGCGGTGAAGCCTGAGCAGGTCGAAGAGGCGTTGAAGGGCGATCCCGATATTAAGGGTGTGTTCATTCAGGCCTCGGAGACATCTACCGGTGTTTATCATGATATAGAGGGTGTGGCAGGAGTCGTGAAGAAGTACGACGATACTCTGCTTATTGTCGACGCTATAAGTGCTCTCGTAGCCCACGACCTGAGGACGGATGACTGGGGTGTGGATGTGATGATCGGAGGCTCTCAGAAGGGCATGATGCTTCCCCCGGGCCTCGCATTCGTAAGCGTATCTGATAAGGCATGGGCACGGGCGGATAAGGCCACATCACCCAAGTTCTACTTCAATTTTAAGGCAGAGAGGGATAAGATCCAGAAGAACCAGACGAACTTCACTTCTCCTGTGACACTGATTATCGGGCTTAACGAGGCTATTAAGATACTCAAGGAGGAGGGCCTTGATAACACATTTAAGCGCCACGCAAAGCTTGCTAATGCTACAAGAGAAGCGGTTAGGGCGCTCGGGCTCGAAATGTTCACAAAAGAATCGCCCAGCAACTCGGTAACGGCTATTGAGACCCCAAAGGGTATTGACGGGCAGGAGGTGTATAAGACCCTTCGTGAATCCTTTGGTGTAACTGCCGCCGGAGGGCAGGACCAGGCAAGAGGTAAGATATTCAGGATCGCACATCTCGGATATGCCGATACTTTCGATGTTATTACCGCAATTGCTGCTGTAGAGATGACCCTTAAGAAGCTCGGCCATGACCTGAAGTTTGGTACAGGTGTGGCAGTGGCCCAGGAGCTTCTGATGGAGGGTAAATAATGAAGGTATTGATAAGTGATAATCTTTCCCAGAACGGAATAGACATTCTGAAGAACGCCGGGCTTGAAGTTGATGTAAAGACAGGGATGAAGCCCGATGAGCTTAAGGAATGCATAGGAGAGTACCATGGGATCGTTATCAGAAGCGCTACCAAGATGACGGAGGACATAATAGAGGCCGCTGATAATTTGAAGGTTATCGGCAGGGCAGGTTCGGGCCTTGATAATGTTGATAAGAACGCAGCATCGAAGAAGGGTGTTGTAGTAATGAACACGCCGGGGGGGAATACTATAACCACGGCCGAGCACGCGTTCTCGATGATCTTGTCCCTCGCAAGGAACATACCGCAGGCTACAGCTTCGATGAAGGCAAACAAGTGGGAGAAAAAGAAGTTCATTGGTGTAGAGTTGTTCAACAAGACCCTTGGTATAGTCGGTATCGGTGCCATTGGTTCTCAGGTCGCAAGGATGGCCCAGGGCCTTGAGATGAACGTTCTGGCTTTCGATCCTTTCCTTAGTTCCGAGAAGGCTGCCGATATGGGCGTAGAGAAGGTCGAACTTGATGAATTGTTCAAGAGGGCAGATGTTATAACTATCCATACCCCGTTAACGAACGAGACTAAATACATTGTGAACAAGGAAACCATCGGCACCATGAAGCATGGTGTAAGAATAGTGAACTGCGCAAGGGGCGGTATAATCAATGAGAAGGATTTGGCAGAAGCCATAATTTCCGGGAAGGTTGCCGGAGCGGCGCTCGATGTTTTTGAGACGGAGCCACCGGAGGGTAATCCTCTTGTAGGAATGGACCAGGTTATTTGCACTCCGCATCTTGGTGCATCAACAACAGAAGCTCAGGAGAACGTTGCGATAAAGGTCGCTGAGCAGATAGTAGATTACCTTGTTAGCGGTACGATAAGGAACGCAGTGAACTTTCCTTCCATTCCGGCAGACCAGCTACCAAGGCTTCAGCCTTATATTACTCTTGCCGAGAAGATGGGCACGGTGGCAACTCAACTGTACGGCGGTAGCATAACGGAGATAAACATGGAGTTCAAGGGCGAGGCTACTGATATTAATTCAGAACCTGTCACGATAGCTGCGATAACGGGACTGCTGAACCCTATACTTGAAGAAGCGGTCAATTTTGTTAATGCGCCATTTATCGCAAAGGAAAGAGGCATAGAGATAAAGGAGACCAGAAGCGATGAAGCAAGTGATTATCATAGCCTGCTGGTCCTCAGGATCACATATGACGGAAAGGAAGGTGTAATTACAGGAACCCTTGTCAGCCGAAAGGAGCCAAGGATAATAAAAGTAGATAACTTCCCGGTCGAGATAGTGCCTGAAGGTATTCTGCTCTATATACAGAACAATGATATGCCCGGTGTTGTAGGGAACATCGGTATGACGCTGGGTAAGAACAACATCAATATTGCCAGAATGCATTTTGGCAGAGAGTCAAAGGGCGGTAATGCCATTTCTGTTGTTAATATAGATTCTGATGTCAACGATGATGTTCTTAAGCAGATAAAGGCTTTACCAAATATCAATTCGGTAAAGGTCATAAAGCTGTAATCCTTCAAGCGTTCCGCAAAGTATGGGGATATAGTTGCGGCTGCAAAGCAGCGAACGAACTCTTGAAGGGATCTGATATCTGAACGGTATCGAAAGGAACCAAAAATGGCAAACGTAGTAGTATTAGGAGCGCAGTGGGGTGATGAAGGGAAGGGTAAGATAGTTGACTGCCTGACCGAAAATGCTGATGTAGTTGCACGGTTTCAGGGTGGTCATAACGCGGGTCACACAGTAGTGATCAAGGATACTCAGTATATCCTTCATATAATACCCTCGGGTATCCTGCATGCCGATAAGCTCTGTCTGATAGGGAATGGTGTCGTGATTGAGCCTGGATCACTTATCAACGAGATAGAGGAGCTCAGGTCTTACGGTCTTACTGTTGGTGACAACCTGAAGATTAGCAAGAACGCGCACCTTATCATGCCGCATCATATAGCTCTCGATCAGCAGAGAGAAGCCAGCAAGGGGAAGAAGAAGATCGGGACCACCGGCAGAGGTATCGGGCCTGCATACTCCGATAAGATAGGAAGGTCAGGAATAAGGGTAGTGGACCTGCTGTCACCGGAGATGTTCAGTGAGAAGCTATCATCGGTGCTTGATGAGGTGAACTTTCTCCTTTCGAAGAGGTACAAGACAGATGAGATAGATGAGAAGAAGGTATTCGATGATTATATGGGTTACGCGGAGCAAATTAAGGGGCACATAGCGGACACGGATGTGATAGTTGATGATATGATAAAAGCCGGGAAGAACATACTGTTTGAAGGAGCTCAAGGCACTCTACTTGATATAGATCACGGAACATATCCGTTCGTTACATCTTCCAATGCCACTGCAGGGGGTGCATGCACAGGCCTTGGAGTGGGACCTAACAAGATAGACGCTGTTCTGGGCGTAGTAAAGGCGTATACAACAAGGGTAGGTGGGGGACCTTTCCCGACAGAGATACATGACGACCTCGGCGAGAAGATAAGGGCAAAGGGCGGAGAGTACGGAGCTACGACAGGCAGGCCGAGAAGGTGCGGATGGCTTGATTTTGTAGCGTTAGAGCATGCCGTAAGACTGAACGGACTTACCGGATTGATAATAACCAAGCTTGACATACTTGATGAGCTTGATACAATAAAGATGTGTGTAGCTTATGAATACAATGGCCAGCGCATTGAGCATTTCCCGAAGGAGCTCGAGGTCCTTGAGAAGTGTACTCCTGTCTATGAAGAAATATCAGGGTGGAGAGATGATACGGTCGGAGCGACCGAGTTCAGTTCACTTCCTGAAAAAGCAGTACAATATATTCGTTTGATAGAGGAGAGGCTCGGGGTTAAGGTAGATCTGATCTCAACAGGTCAGAAGAGGGACCAGCTTATAAGGATAAGGGAAGCGTTTTAGTTAACCCGCAAAAAGGAAGCTGAGGCTGGCTAGAAGGTCAGAAAAAAGGCAGTACCGCAGATATACAAAAAGATTAGCTGTTGATTACGTTATCGGCGGCCAGAGCTATAAATCCTTCTCAAGCGATATCTCACAGGCAGGCCTGTTTATCAGGACCAATAGGGCCTACGAGTCCGGAGCGACCATTGAGATGCAAATTTATCTTCCTGATGGCTCCATTTCCTTCGTGACCGGAAAAGTTAGAAGAGGGGTTAAGACACCTCTTAATGTGGTAAAGAACGGCATGGGTGTGGAGCTGACAGAGGTAGACGACATATTCAGGAAGTTTATAAAGGATAAGTTCGACGAAGAGGTAGAGTTGGGCAGGGGTAAAGCGACATCTTTAAGCGCTCATAACAGTGGAAGGGGACCTGAGCCGGAGTCGCGGGCTAGCATTGATGAGGATGAAGCTATTGTAATAAGATGTACTCAATGCCATGCCAGGAACAAGGTGAGGAGATCGAAGATGGCTCTCGGACCTAAATGCGGAAAATGCAAATCACCTCTACCATCTTAAACAAGCTGTCATATCTTATCGATCTGGTCTTTCCATCTCACTGCCCGGTGTGCGTTAAGCGATCCGATAACCATTCAATAAGTCCATTATGTTCTTCATGCTGGGCTAAGATAGAGCGTCATAACGGCAGAGGTTGCCGGATATGCGCATCTGTAACAGACTACGACTCGACGGGCGTCTGCCAGGAGTGCAGGGCGATAAAGCCGGTCTTTGATAGGGTCATAACTTTCGGGATATATAACGGAGCCTTAAAGCAGACCATCCATCTTATGAAGTTCAGAAGGCTAAGACGTCTTGCAAATGTGCTGGGCAAAGAAATGTCACTAATGGACATCCCCAATGCTGATGTTATTATGCCTGTGCCTCTCAGTAATGACGGGCTAAGGGGGAGGGAGTTCAATCAGTCTGCGGTGATGGCAAAGGTAGTGTCTAAAGAGACCGGGATACCACTGGACATATCATCACTGAAGAAAACTAAGGAGACGCTTCCACAATCTATGCTCCAGAAAAGGGAGAGAATAATGAACGTCAAGGGCGCCTTCGAAGTTGACAAGGACCTGTCGGGAAAACGCGTGATCCTGGTCGATGATGTCATAACTACTTCAGCGACTGTCAATGAGTGTGCCAGGGCCCTGAAGAAAGCAGGTGCGGAGATGGTAACTGTCCTGACCGCGGCACGCTCGAAGAGCGACTAAATTTTCAATATCCATATCGGCAGTACATGTCGTCCGTCTCGACGCCTATCGCCACTTTCCCATTGATCTCTGACACCGCAGTGGCGATCAATGGAGAGGAATATCTGCTGATTTTGTAGTTGGAAGGGTGCCTTTAAGCGTTGTATATGATCCAGATGAGCCCAATATTATTGTAAGATGCAGACTAAGAAATTTCCACGGCAGATGACGCATAAGTGCAGAGCAACAGGACGAAAATTGTTCTAAATATTCTTTTGATACAAGGATTGATCATTCTTTATGTTCTTCACTCTGACCAAGCTTTTTTTCAATATCTATATCGGGATATAATATTTTGGCACAGTCCGGACACAGACCATGACTGAACTCTGCCTCCGAATGCTCTCTAACATATGATTCTATCTGTGTCCAGTATCCGCTGTCATCTCTTATCTTCTTGCATGATGAACATATAGGCAGCATGCCGCTTAGTACCTTAACCTCATCTATGGCTTTCTTAAGAGATCGCGTTCGTTCTTCTACGGCCGCTTCGAGTTCATCTCTTGACCTTTTAAGTGCCTCAGTTGTTTCCCATTCAAAGATGCGCAGTGTCTTTATCATGGCGTACAGTATCACAACTGCACATAAGGCCCTGAATGCCTGTACAGGAACGTCGAGAGTGCTCATGAACGAGTTATAGTTGATATGACTTGCTGGAAAGAAGTCTGCCTCGGGCACAACAACGCCGGACAGGAAACCGTATATCAGGAACGCGTAGGCAGCGGTCTTAATATGCCACAATCTATCGGAGACTATTATCTGCCTTACTATCTTGTCCTGGGCAAAGAGAGCATAAGACGTTAACAATATGCCGGGCGTTGCTAATAAATACCTTCCCCAAATATCCGCCATCAAGGCGCTGAAGTCAGTTGCCACAAGCATGATTCCCCATATTAAAATTAACGGCAGGGATGCAAGCCATGCCGACCTCCCCCTGATGCTCGGTATACTCTTTAATCCGAAAACTACTAGACAAACAAAAGAAACCGGCATGAGTATCGACCTGATGACCTTGAGATGTACTTCATCAAAAGGATCTCCGATGATGAGGAACATGTCCACCCATTCGTTCAATCCGTGAAGTATGCCAAATGCGGCAATAAGCCAGACGTTCTCGGCAAGCAGGAACTTGCTGTGCTTCTTAGGCGTGATAGCGATAGCCAGTCCGAGCACAAAGAATGCCAGGCCATATATGTGGAATACTGCTACCATTTGTACAAGCTAAACATGGCCCCCCGGTACCCCCGTCTTAATTATACCTTAATTATTATTAGTTGCGCATGTCTTAAAACGTGCTCATAATTAAGAATTTTATATCTTTAAATAGAGAGTGTATTTTAGGTTAATAGACCCGGAATGCTCAGGAAGAAGCGTTGCTTTTTTTTACAATATCATTTATATCTTTTGTGAGAATAACATGTGATCCTTCACCGCCTGAAGCTTTGGCTTTGTCGAGCTGTTCTTCAAATTTAAAAGGCCCATGATCAGCCCAAAGCGTTATGATTCGTTCACGACAGATATTCTCATTATATCCGGCATTCAAAGCAACGGCATAGTAATAACATGCTTTTTCATATTCATTGGCATCATGATGGTTCAACGCGATATCAAATAGCTCTTTCCCTCTCTTCTTCTCACTTCGTCGGAAGATTATAATGAGAATTACCATTAATGAACTTATAAGTATAATAGTCTTAAGCATCTTAATTAAGGTGAACTATTGAAATAGAATCTTTAAGGTATATTATCATTATTTGCCCTGAATAATTCAGGAAGAATTGTTGATATTTAAATAAACATTTAATTCATCCATCGAATTAAATTGTTTGGCCCCATTTTCTTTGAGGTATGTAGCACAATCCATCGCCAGTTCATCATCTTCTATTACTAAAGCAAATGGAGTTGGCTCGCCATCAAGTTCAGATAAATGCATTATGTGATTATCAACAACAAAATAATCTGTAATTGAAGTACCATCGTCAGTTAAGTATTCCTCAATATATGATGGATCATACTTAATAGTGTGTAATGTCTTCATTGCATGTTTCTACAAGAAACTAACGAAATTATATCAAATCAAGATCTGAAGTGTTCAAATTAATAATGTTAGACCAGGTTCTTTGCCTTTGCCCACTCAACAATACCCTTGGCTATGCCATCA
>CP070669.1:1251925-1273919 GCA_020351835.1 Nitrospirota bacterium | reverse complement strand
ATGCAGCGCTTGGTTTTTCAAGACCGAGGAACAATAACATTCCGGGGGAGTTTAAATGTGTACCTGAGTCACCCACAATGATAAGTTTCTGGTCAGACGATACATTGCCATGCTGAAAATAGTCAGGAAAATAATTGTTAATGTATCCTGTAGATGGAAAGTACTGGTATGATTGTGGGCCAAAAACACATGTTGCCGGGTTGATTGACTGACAAGGTTCGAGTTGTATGAAATCAAGTTGACCTGCACCAGGTGAAGAGGTTGTTAGTTCAACAATCCAGGCGTCACTATTTGTTCCGTCATGCATTATCTGTCCACCTCTATATACGGTGGACGGTTCACTGACTGCCGACTGCTTTATTCCCATGACCATTGCCTCGGCACCGGGTATTATGCTGTTTCCAACAAAGAAGCTTCCATCACTTCTCAAGGTCCCGGCTAACTCATTATTGATGAGAATGGTATTATCACTGTATGCTGTGTAGCCCACAGATGATGGGCATCCGGGGCATACAGGTGCAATTACAGACAGATTTGCTGTTCCATTACCAAGAAAATCCATTGTTCCCTGCTGTGAAACCGCATCTCCCTGAATGTAAATAAATAAATATGTGCCAAACAACTTCGAATTATCTACTGATGGGCCACCACCTCCTCCTCCACCGCCGCAGGCTGACAACATGAACGAAGCCGATACGAGAACTGCTATCGACAATACGATAAGTACAATTCTTGAGATTCTCATTGAATACCCCCTTTTTTTGATATAAGTACGGCATTATTAAAGCAAATCATATACCAACAGCATTATACGCTTATTTATTGAAATCAAAGGATATTATCTTAGTTGCAGTCTCAATAATGAGACTGGAGTGACAAATTTTGTTATTTATGAAGGAATTTTGCCTAAATAGAGGTCGACGGACATTTGTCATTCTCAGGGCCGGTGAGGACCTGGAGACCGTCGACATTGACAGGAACAATACAGACCACTTCTTCCACTATATTAAAAAAGACCTCTATGCCGCTGTCACTGTTCTGAAAGGTAAAATTAGCAGCCGGCTTGGTGAACAGGTATGTCCAGCTTGTACCTATCTGCTCAGAAAGCTCTTTGTGTTTCCTCTTATAGATCTTCTGTGCAAAATCGGGAGAACCCAGATTGTTCTTTACCTGTTTCATGGTCAGTCCTGTGCTTAGTACATTATAGTTCCTGGTTATCAGTTTGATACGCTCAGGGTCAGCTTTGTATGGAAAGGAACTATCCCTGGCAAACTCATGGAACGTGGGATACTTTTCCGGTTCATTGTGACGGGGTAGCTGTATGATGATCACAGAAATGATGGTCAAAAAGATGAGCAGCTTTAGATTTAGACGTCCTGAAAGCATATTACTTAAGTATAAACAATTAGAGCTTAAGAGCAGAAGTTAAAAGGGGCATGTGAGAGCTCAGGCAGACAGCATCTCTTCAAGAGTTATTACAACGGAGTCACCCAGGGCGTTCAGGTCATAGCCTCCCTCGAGAGTAAAAATATACGGAATATCATTTTTAGACGTTAGAATGCCTTTTACAATGCTCCTTATGCCCTCATCACTTACCTTTATGCCTGCCAGCGGATCGTTCGCGTGAAGGTCATAGCCTGCTGAAACGAGAAATATGTCGGGATCGAACTTATTGACAATATCGTGGAGGATATCATTATATGCTTCCATGTATTGCTTATCGCCAGAACCATGACCCATCGGTATATTGTAGTTAAATCCCTTGCCCTTACCCCTGCCGGTATCCTTTTCACTTCCCGTGCCTGGATAATGGGGATACTGGTGTGTGCTGAAATAGAAAACCGTATCATCGTCGTAGAACATGTGCTCGGTCGCATTCCCATGATGGACATCGAAGTCCGTTATAAAAACCTTCTCATAACCGAGCCCCTGTGCATATCTTGCACCGACGGCTACATTATTGAAGAAACAAAAACCCATTGCGCGATCTGCTTCAGCATGATGACCCGGAGGGCGGACCGCACAGAAAGCGCTGTCTATACTTCCTGCGTGACATGCATTAATGCCTTCAATGATGGACCCTGCAGCATAAAGAGAAGCCTTAAGCGTCCCCGCCGAGAAGAAGGTGTCCGGATCGAAGTAACCTGGGCTAGCGTCCATCACTCTCTTCACGTAGTCAGGGTGATGCACTGCCTCGATATGAGATGTCTCGGCCATCTGTGGCGGGATATGATCCAATTTTTCCCAAAGCCCGGCCCCTCTGACCTTTGCAATAATTGCGTTCAGGCGCTCCTTGTTCTCCGGATGCCACTGGGGCGTCTCATGAGCAAGGAATATCTCATCATATATAAATCCAACCTTCATACAATGGATTTTACATCAATTCCGAATTAAAGAAAAGGTGTAGTACCTATGAAAAGAAATAGAAGAGGAGATATGTGATTATTATGCCAAGTAGTGCTCCTATCACTACCTCAAACGCATTATGTGCCTTCGTGGCGATCCGGCTCTGGGCTATTATGACCGCGAGAACACCGCTAAGAATGGATGCTATAAAACTTTTTGTGATATATGTGACAGATACCCAGACCGAGAAAGCCAATGCCGCATGGCCGCTTGGAAGTCCTCCTTTGAGAGGTTCTCCCTTGCCGAAATAGGTCTTGATCAGGATGACCGTTATAAGTACAAGGATAAGGGCAACTATAGCAACATCCTCAGGAAAGCGCTTTGCTATCTCTATGCCATCCCTGAATGCATCCTCTATATACGGCACAAGGATAACATATCCGACGACGAGCGCAGTAAAAGCGGTTATGAGCACAGCTCCGGCCGCAATATCCTTTGCCTGCTTCGCAAGTTTCTGTTTCTGCGGTGAAAGAAGGTCTACTGTCCTTTCAATAGCGGTGTTGAAAGTTTCCGCCAGAATCACAACCGCTACGAGAATTGCTATGAAGAGGAACTCGTATCTTGTTACTCCCAGTATGAAGCTCAGAACCAGAACAAAGGCGGCGGAATATAGATGGTACCTGAGGTGTCTCTCGGTCTTAGCCGTGAGCAGTATGCCATCTATGGCGCTGTTTAGACTATTTATCCATTTTCTTAAGGGCATTTATGAGCTTCCTTTCACGAGCGTTCATAACCTTTTCCTGTTCAGGGCCTTTTTCATGATCAAGTCCGGTAAGGTGCAGTAATCCATGGACCAGAAGCTGCCTGATCACATCATGAAGCTTTTCTTTATTATCAGATGCGATGCGACTTGCCATATGGAGGTTTATAACTATATCACCAAGAAGCACTTCCGGTCCGTGTCCGGGGACATGCGGTTCGTCATCCATTGGGAAAGAGAGAACATCCGTGCTCTTATCCTTACCGCGGTATGATCTGTTCAATAGCCTTATTCTGCTGTCGTTCGTCAGCAGGACGCTGACCTCTACGTCGCTCAGGGAAAGTTCTTTAAGAAGTTGCTCTGTGTCTTTATGCAGTCTTCGCAGATCTGCTTTTACTCTTCTCTGTCTGTCCCTTATCTCCACCGCCATCGCCGGATCCCTCTCTTGAACCTGGTTTCTTTTCAACATCGAAATCAAACCCGGGGTAATCAATTCTCCTGTGGAATATCCCGGTCAGTACGAACGTGAAATGTTTCTTAATAAGCGATATGTCTTTCAGTGTCAGCTCACATTCGTTCAACTGCCCGTCAAGGAACACATGGTTGACCATCTTGTCAACGAGCGCTTCGATCCTTGAAGAGGTAGGGTCTTTAAGCACTCTTGATGCTGCCTCTACGGCATCAGCAAGCATGACAAGAGCGGCTACCCTGCTCTGAGGACGTGGTCCGGGGTACCTGTACTCCTCTTCGGGCGGGTCCTCTCCCGTATCCGATTTGGCCTTCTGGTAGAAATATGTTATTAGGTTTGTACCGTGATGCTGCTCAATGATATCCATTACCATTTTCGGGAGCTTGAACTGTTTTGCCAGCTCTATACCTTCTTTTACGTGGGAAATAAGTATCATGCTGCTCATATGAGGACTCAGTTTGTCATGCTTATTTACAGATCCGGCCTGGTTCTCAACGAAATATTCAGGCATCTTTACTTTGCCGATATCGTGATAATATGCAGTGACCCTGGCAAGTAGAGGATTTACATCAACTGCTTCAGCGGCAGCTTCTACCAGATTACCTACGATTATGCTGTGGTGATACGTTCCGGGAGCTGCAATAAGAAGGTTCCTCATCAAAGGCTGATTAAGGTCAAGAAGCTCCAGCAGGCTTATATCGGTAGTATGCTTAAAGAAATATTCTAGAAGCGGAAGTGCAAGAGATACTATGGCTGCGACGATCACCCCACTAAGAGCAGCTGCTATAAGAGGCGAGACGGCTCCGCCTGTGAAAAGCTCCTTTGAGATTAGCAGAAGCACCGTAACTATAAGGACGTTGATAGAACTGACAAGAAGGCCTGCCTTCAGTATGTCGGACCTCTTCTTGCACCTTATCACTCCGAACGATGCTGTAAGGCTCCCGATGAAGAAATAAAGAGGTGCTGTAGCCTCAGCAAGCCAAAGTCCTGCCAACAGGCTCGTTATGAAAGAAAAGAAGAGGGCGGAGTGGAAATCGAACAAGAGTGTTACAAGCAATGCGCCGGCAGGGATAGGCAGTATGTACATGGCTGTCTCAGGGGAAATATACCCCAGGACCTGGGAGAGGCTCGAGATGAAATAGTCAGCAAGCCTTGCTCCGAATATGGTCCCTACAAGAAGAACCCCGAGAAGTAAAAGGTACTTCCTATGGCGGATATACTCAGGGCTATACCGCAGGATATCCCTGTAGTAAATAGAAAGCAGAACGATGCAAATGGAAAAGAAACCGATGAACTTATTGACCGAAAGGTCGCTCATCAACATTATGGCAGCGAAAAAGGAGAATATTACCAGGAAAGCAATATCTCTCCTCATGTTCTCACTGAAGAGCTCCCTCTTAGACTTTGTCAGAACTCCGTTTTTCATCCTGTTCGTATGCCCTTATTATTTCCTGCACAAGCTTGTGCCTTACTACATCGCTCTTTGAAAAGTAGATGAACTCTATTCCTTTTACGTCCTTTAGTATCCTTTCGGCTTTAACAAGTCCGGACTCCTTGCCATCCTTAAGGTCGATCTGGGTAATATCACCTGTGATAACGGTCTTTGAGTTGAATCCAAGCCTTGTCAGGTACATCTTCATCTGTTCTGATGTGGTGTTCTGAGCCTCATCAAGGATAATAAAAGCATCGTTCAATGTCCTTCCCCGCATAAATGCGAGCGGGGCTATCTCGATGATACCCCTGTCAATGAGCCTGGACGCTTTTTCTGCATCCATCATATCATAAAGAGCGTCGTAAAGTGGACGCAGATACGGATTTACCTTTTCGTACATATCACCCGGCAAGAAACCGAGCCTCTCACCTGCTTCAACTGCGGGCCTTGCGAGAATTATCCTGCTTACCTGTTTCTTGATGAAAGCGTTTATTGCCATTGCCATGGCTATATATGTCTTTCCGGTACCTGCAGGGCCTATACCCACGACTATATCGTAGCGCTTAATTGCGTTTATATAGTTCTTCTGAGTAGCGTTCTTTGGGATAATGAACTTCTTCTTGGATGATACAGGGATATGGTCGGAGAAAAGGTCCTTAAGTGAGGTCCCGTTACCGTCGCTTACCGCATAACGGATATCCTCGGGTTTTACGACAAAACCCATCTCATGGATAGAGAGCATGTCATCCAGTATCCTTTGTGCGGACCTGACAGCTTTATCCTCACCTTTGATCATGAGCTTATTCCCACGGCTGCTTATAAGAACGTCAAAGGCCTTTTCTATTATGCTGAAGGTGTCTTGAACTGTACCGATCAATATCTGGTATTGATCTTCATTAAGGTCAAGCTCTAGAGTGCTCGTATTTCCCCCTATTTCTCTATCAGGACAAAGGCATCGAGGCCTTTAATCTGCTTTATCTTGTGCGCGCTCAGTTCCGCCTCTTCCCTTGACGCGTAACGATCAGCCCTGACCTTGTATACATTACCCTTGGCGTAATTTACCGTCACTATATAACTGTTATAACCGTGATCGGTAAGTCTGTTCTTGAGGCGCTTTGCGTCCTCAAGCTTCTTGAAAGCCCCTACCTGTACAGAGTAGGTGTTACCATCCGGCTCAACATTCTCTATTGCCAGCCTCGAGGTCTCATACTCACCCGATGGTGATGTTACCGATACCCTCTTAACATCAGGAGCCACTTCAAGGTCCTTTTTGATCGCTCTGTCTATTTCCCTGTCGAACTCATCAGGGCTGACAGCCGGCTTGTTCTTGTCTTTTTCAATTTTAGCCTCTATCAGGTTCCTTTCCTCAAAATTGCCACTTTTTTTACCGGCAAAATATCCCAGGCTGAAACTAAAGGCAGAGATAGTTATTACTGCGAGGATGATTGCCGTTTTTCCGCCGAGGAGTGCATCAGAAACTCCGGAAGAAACCCCTTTTTTCATAAAATAAGCATAGCATCCCCATATGAGAAAAATCTATACTGCTGCTTTACGGCTTCACTGTAACTGTGCAGAAGAACATTTTTACCTGCGAAAGCCGAGGCAAGCATTAATGGGGTAGACCGAGGTAAATGAAAATTGGTGAGTATTCCGTTGATCATCTTGAACGAATAACCCGGATAAATAAAGATATCCGATCGACCTGATATTGTTCCGTTATTTTCAGATGTGCTTCCGCTATTGTATGAATAACCTTCAAGTGCCCTTGTTGTTGTGGTCCCTACAGCTATCACTTTGTTGCCTTTTTTGATAGCATCACGGATCTCACCTATCAGATCACTGTTCATCTCATAGTTCTCGCTGTCCATTTTATGGTCCTCCAGTTTGTCGGACCTTATAGGTCTGAACGTTCCTGCTCCTACATGAAGGGTTATATGCCTTACTTTCGCTCCCGTGAGGGATATCTGCTCGATAGTTCTGTCTGTGAAGTGAAGTCCTGCCGTCGGCGCAGCTATCGAACCTTCCTTTTCTGCATAGACGGTCTGATACCATGAACGGTCATCTTTCGTTGCAATCCTTTTTATATAGGGAGGAAGCGGCATATTCCCATGCTTCCAGGCAAGAGCCTTCGGGTCCGTTCCAGGCGGAAACAGAGCAGTATTCCCTTTTGTTACTTCTATTGTTACGTTATCGGGCAATGATAGAAGGCCTGTGTATCCCCCTTTGGACATTATCTCCCATTCAGTTTCAGACCTTTTATTAACAAGTAATATATCAAGAGGGCTGCCTCCGGGTTTTAGACCTGTGAGTCTTGCCGGAAATACTTTTGTGTTGTTCAGTATTATTACATCGCCATTGTCGAGATATTCATGAATATCCCTGAATGTCCGGTGTTCAATATTACCGCTACGTGACAGGACCATGAGCCTGCAACTGTCTCTGTCTTTAAGTGGTTCTTGAGCTATCAGGTCTTCAGGAAGGTGAAAATCAAAACTATCTGTTCTCATGAAGCTCTATGGTAGTCCCCGGATAAAAAGTAGAAAGTATTTCCTTGTAGTTAGCACCCCTGTTCGCCATTTCCATTGCTGACCACTGGCACATCCCTACGCCGTGTCCATAACCTTTCCCGCTGAAAATGACAGTATTGTCCTTGTTTACCACTTCGAACCAGGTGCTGGGTAATCTTCTCCACCCTAGTTTCTTCCTGAGCTCGGCAGCGCTTATGGTCATATTGCTGTCATCTTCCAGCACTGCTAATTCTTTTACCCTGCCGGTCTTTGTATGAGACCTTATCTCGACGCGGTCTATCCTTTCATTGCCCAGGGCCTTTTTCAGGTCAGCTTTCGGGATGCGTCTTTCCCAAACGTATAATGGTGATGTGGTACATTCTGCCTTCACCGATCTAAGGTAAGGATAAGACCTTCCGAAGACCTCTTCCGGCAGCTCCGTCTTACCACCAGATGTTGAATGGTAGAGCGCATTGATTGCCTTTCCGTTATAGGTCATTATCTCTCCGCGCGTACTATTTACAGCCTCTTCAATGTCCGGGTCAGATTTTATTCCCTTGAAAAGCTGCGAAAGCGTAGAGGAGGTCATATGATAGATGCCGTTGTTGGTGTTCTCGATATTGAATATAGCGTATGTCCTTGCTGCGACTGCTTGTGCTTTGAGCGCCTCAAGAGGCCAGTTCTCTGCCACTTCGACCTTCACCACTCCCTTGATATATTCTTCGAGAGGAAGCTCATTTACTACAAATAGCCCCTTACTGCTTTTGAATACCTCTAACTTACCACTGTACTCTGTTCCACGGAAAAGCAACTTTCCATTTACATTTCCTATCCTTCGCAGGTCATTCAGTTCAGGGACAGACTTAAGCTTATCATCGACTATGAGTATCCTTACATCATTAGCGTGGGAGTAGTTCGGCGTGAACAAAATAACAGATAAGGCCAAAGCAAAAAAGATCGCGAAGTGACGGATGCTGTATATTTGCTTAATGAGTATCATAAGCTTCCTTCATATTTTAACTATCTTTTACTAAAAAAATAAAATAAAAAACTTAATAATATGCTAAGTAATATACTGGTTGCTAAAGGAAAGTAGAAAGTAAAGTTCTTCTTCCTGATTATTATATCACCCGGAAGCTTTCCTATCCATGGCACCTTTGCGGCCAGGACCAAAAGTCCCCCTATGGCAGCAAGGATAATACCGGCCAGTAATATGAACCTTCCAATATGTTCCAGTGGCGTGTTCATTTTGTTCTCTTCCTGTTCCTGTCCATTTCAGAATATATGCATCCGCAATACTTCTGGCTATATAGGCCCATTTCTTTGGCCATTTCACGGCCTATCCTGTAACCGCTTCTGAAGTCCCTGTCGAGGAACTCAATGTCGTGTTTGATGGCTATTTCGTTACCTGTTTTCATGAGAAGTTCGAACTTTTGGAACGGACTAACCAGGAGAGACGATGTGAAAGCGTCGCATCCGTTCTCCTTTGCCTTAACGGCCGTCTCTTCGAGTCGAGTGTAGTAACAATATTCACATCGGTCTGTCTCCCTGCCGACAACATTTCTGACAAAATCTATGAGACCGTAATCGTCAATATATTCGACATCAAGTCCCACTTCATCTTGAAGTGTCTTTAGGGAATCCATCCTCTCATTGTATTCTGATAGTGGATGGATGTTCGGGTTGTACCACAATCCGTATATTGACATGCCGTCTTTCTGAAGTTGCTGAAGCGGGTAGATACTGCAATTAGAACAGCAGATGTGCATTAGCAGTTTCATTATCAGGTGGTCTAAAAGAGCTTCTTGGGAGGGCTTTTGCCCATATGTTCATAGGCTGCGCCTGTTGCAAGACGACCCCTGGGCGTTCTCTCGAGCATGCCTTCCTGAAGAAGATAGGGTTCGTAAACGTCCTCGATGGTCTCCTTGTCCTCCCGGAGGGAAGCAGCTATCGTATCAACTCCCACAGGGCCTCCGCTAAACTTATCTATGATCGTACTTAGCAATTTTCTGTCCATCTCATCGAGCCCCTTTTCATCAACATCAAGAGACAGGAGAGAATCACGTGCTATACCTATCTCAATGGTACCGTCGCCCTTCACCTGGGCAAAGTCCCTGACCCTTCTTAGCAGTCTGTTTGCTATCCGGGGAGTGCCCCTTGAACGCCGGGATATCTCTTCGGCGGCGTCATCTGTTATCTCTATCCCGAGGATCTTGCTGGACCTCAATACTATCTCCTTCAGGTCAGTGGTATTGTAATAATCCAGCCTGTTGATTATTCCGAACCTGTCCCGAAGTGGAGATGTCAGCAGCCCTGTTCTGGTCGTCGCACCTACCAGCGTGAATATGGGCAGGTTAAGCTTAAGTGTCCTGGCATTAGGGCCCTGGCCGATAATTATGTCAAGCTGAAAGTCCTCCATTGCAGGATAAAGAACCTCTTCAACTATCCTCGGCAACCTGTGTATCTCGTCAATGAACAGGATGTCGTGTTCCGAGAGGTTGGTCAGTATTGCAGCCAGATCCCCCGGCCGCTCTAGTACCGGACCCGATGTTGAACGGATTCCTACAGAAAGTTCCTTCGATATGATATGTGCAAGCGTAGTCTTGCCGAGTCCGGGAGGTCCGCAGAAAAGTACATGGTCAAGAGACTCCTTCCTTTTTCCTGCGGCTTCTATAAAGACCGACAGATTGCCCTTTATCTTGTCCTGACCGACGAACTCATTAAAGGATTCCGGGCGGAGAGAGACATCAAGGCTGATTTCCTCATCTGTGCTGTCGATGCCCGGAGAAAGGTTGCTATCGTCTATCCTACTCATTTGTAAGATATTTTAACGATTCTTTCAGAAGGGTTTCAATATCCCTCTGGTCATTGCTATAAACTTTATCAATGGCAGCGGTTGCGATGTTCTTTCTGTAACCCAGGTTCAGGAGTGCCGAAAGAACATCATCATAGACGGGGTCTTTATGTTCCATAGATGTTGGTAGTTTTTCCTTAAGCTCAAGTATAAGCCTGTTAGCGGTCTTTTTCCCGACCCCGGGTATGCTGTTCAGGACAGAGGTATTCTCCGATTCAACGGCTTCTATGAACTTATCAGCAGGGATCCCGGAAAGTATGCTCAGAGCCAGCTTTGGACCAACGCCGCTTATTCCCAACAGGGTTCTGAATATAGCCTTCTCGCCCTCATCTGAGAAACCGAAGAGCTGGATCTGGTCCTCCCTTACATAGGTATGGATATACAGGAAGACCTTACTTCCTTCCGAAGGGAGATCCGAGAGACAGTTAAGGGATACGCTTACATTATATCCGACGCCGTTAACATCTACTATTACCCCTTCGGGTCTTCTTGATGTAAGAACTCCTCTCAATGAACCTATCATCAGACCTCCCTAGCCGATAACGGATGCTATCCTCATGCTGTTAAGGTGACACAGGGCGAGGGCAAGGGCGTCAGCGCTATCCTCCGAGACGGCGGTCTTCAGGCCAAGTATCCTTGATACCATGCTCATGACCTGCCTCTTTTCGGCCCTTCCGTATCCTGCAACAGATTTCTTGACCTCAAGTGCGCTGTACTCATACACGTCCAGGTTCTCCATTGTAGCTGCCAGCAAGGCTATGCCTCTTGCATGTCCAAGATTAAGAGCTGCCTTTATACCTTTGGCAAAGAACACTCTTTCTATGACCGCTGTATCAGGTTTGAACTCCTTTATCACGTCAAGGAGATCTGTATAGAGTTCCTTTATTCTTATATTGAGAGGATCGCTTTTCTTCAGGGCTATCCTCCCCGATGCGATATAGTTGACGTCATCAATACCTGATCTGTCGATTATCCCGTAACCGCAGAATATGCTTCCAGGGTCTATTCCTATGACCCTGCTATTTTTTGCGGGGGGCCTCAAAAAGTATTTCCTCTACAAGTTCGCAGATAATATGTCCCAGAGTAATATGTGTCTCCTGTATTCTTGGTGTATCTGTTGATGGCACAACGAGCTGATGATCAGCGCGGCTTGCGAACTTCTTGCCTTTCTGTCCGGTGAACACCGCGGTGATCAGTTTCTTCTTTTTTGCAACATCTATTGCTTTGATGACGTTCTTTGAGTTTCCGCTGGTTGTGATCCCTAAAGCTATGTCTCCTTCAGCTCCGAGTCCTTTTATCTGCTTTGAGAAAATATCCGAAAAATCATAATCATTGGCAATGGACGTTATAACCGCGGTATCAGTGTTCAGAGAGATAGCTGGAAGAGAAGGCCTGTCCTTTTTGAACCTGTTAACGAACTCAGCGGCAATATGAGAAGCATCGGTCCCGCTTCCGCCGTTGCCGAAAATTAGTATCTTCTTCCCGTTATTGAACGCCTCTGCAATGGAACGCGCGAGCTTGATGATGTCCTGATAGTGTGAATCGAAGAACTCTTTTTTTATCCTTATGCTTTCGCTGGAGGCCTTGATTATTGTATCCTTCATGCTATTCGTGCTCCGTGCTCTCAGTTCTAATTTTCTGTTCAGGGTCCTTCAGGACTGGTGGCCCTTTCTTGCCACAGGCTATCAATGTGGTCATGAAAAGGAATATACAGAAGGAGCATACTGCTCTCTTCATCTTATCGCCTTGGACAGTCTCTGTATCTGTTTGGTTATCTCGCCGGGCGATGTTCCGCCGGGGGATCTTTTCATTTCAACTGCAGAACCAACGCTCATTATCTTGTAGACATCCTTCCTGAACACAGGCGAGAACTTCTTCAATATATTAAATGGAATATCGTTCAGATCGCACTTCTTGCTGATGCAGTAAGAGACCATCTTGCCTACAGTTTCATGTGCTGTCCTGAACGGTACGCCGCCTTTAACAAGATAATCGGCTATCTCTGTTGCCGTTGAAAAGCCGCCTGAGGCAGTGAGTTCCATCCGCTCTTTATTGAACTTGATATTCGGGAACATTTCTGTAAGTATCTCGAGGGATCCGGAGACTGTATCTACCGTATCGAACAATGGTGTCTTATCTTCCTGCATGTCCCTGTTGTATGTCAGGGGTAAGGCTTTCATTACTGTCAGGAGGTTGATAAGGTTGCCATACACCCTGCCAGTCTTTCCCCTTATAAGTTCAGCGACGTCCGGGTTCTTCTTTTGAGGCATTATGCTTGAACCTGTTGTGAACTCGTCCGATATCTCGATGAAAGAGAACTCCTCTGATGACCATAAGATCAGCTCTTCAGACATGCGGCTAATATGCATCATCAGGACAGATAACGAAGAAAGGAACTCTATGATAAAGTCCCTGTCAGAGACTGTATCCATACTGTTCTCAGATATTCTCTTGAACCCAAGAAGTCCAGCTACGTAGCCCCTGTCGATAGGAAGCGAGGTTCCGGCCATGGCGCAGGCGCCAAGAGGCATCACATCCGTTCTCTTCAGCGCGTCGTTCAGTCTATCCCTGTCACGCTGAAGCATATGAACGTATGCAAGAATATGCTGGGCAAGTGATACGGGCTGTGCGCGCTGCAAGTGCGTGTATCCCGGCATAAAGGTATTTATGTTCTTTTTGGATACGCTGATCAATGACCGTTGGAACTTGCGAATAAGAGAATTGATCCTCTTGATCTCGTCCTTCAGGTACAACCTCAGGTCCAGTGCTATCTGGTCATTCCTTGATCTTGCCGTATGAAGCTTGCCCCCGACAAGACCTATCTTATTGGTCAGGGCCTTTTCAATGTTCATATGGATATCTTCAAGTGTTGTGTCGAACCTGAAGGAGCCATTACTTATCTCTTGATGTATTTCCTCAAGACCACGAATTATTCGTCGGGAATCTGCAACAGAAATGATCTTTTGCCTTGCAAGCATTTTTGCATGGGCTATGCTGCCTTGAATGTCATATGACCACAGACGTCGATCAAAGGATATTGATTCAGTGAACTTTTCTGTGCTGGAAGCGGTACCGGTTTTGAATCGGCCTGACCAGAGTTTGTCTTTTTTCTTCTTCTTTGCCTTTTTCATGTAAAGCACTTAAAAGGAATGACTTTTCGCAATTCTAACATAATGGAACGCCATTATCATAGGGACATTTACGGGAAAAACAGCAAGCGGTTCAAATGCTCAGAGATACAGTTGCGAGAACGCTAATGCTTTAGACTATGAACTCTTTGGTTTTGTAAACCTCTTTAATTTGACAATTATAGCCAAGGTACCGGAAAATATATAGAGGTAGTTATGCCGATATATGAATACAGTTGTAATGAATGTGGAGAGGAGTTCTCGCTTATACAGCCCATCGGGTCTTCAGAAGAAGATACAGAGTGTGTTAAGTGCGGATCAAAGAAGGTCCATAAACTTATCTCTTCGTTCTCAAGTTTTTCTGCGGGCTCTCTTGATGCCTCAGGTGGATCCTCTTTTTCGGGAGGCGGCTGAGGCGTTTCTTCCTGTTAGGCCGTGAGCCTATTAGATGAAGCAGATGGATAGCAGGATCTGCGCCTTCCCTATCTTAATTTCCAGATATTGAAAAAAACTTGACTTTTTCGGCTGTTATGAATAAAATTTTCATAAATAACTTGAGAGGTGGTAAATGCCGAGAAAACTGCTGTTGGCGGATGACAGCATAACTATCCAAAAAGTTGTTGAGCTTGTCCTGTCTGAAGAAGATTTTCAGATAAAGGCCGTCAACAACGGGGACGAGGCAGTCAATCAGATCGAGGTTTTCAAGCCTGATATTGTGCTCGCAGACATTGAGATGCCTGGGACCAACGGGTATCAGCTTTGTGAGAGGATAAAGCAGAATCCTGACACTGCCCATATGGCTGTTGTTCTTCTCGCCGGAGCTTTTGAGCCCCTTGATGAGGACCTTGCCCGGAATGTCAGGGCGGATGATTTCATAATAAAGCCTTTTGAATCGCAGGAACTCATTAGCAAGATAAATGCAGTTTTGGCATCAGCTGGAACTCAGACGGTCACTGAGCAGGCAGCGGCAGCAGTTCCTGAACCTGATATAGGGGTTATCGAGGAAACCGCAGTTGCTGAAGCAGTTGAAGCGACCGAAGCATTTGAAGATGCTCAGGCAATTGAACCCGCGGAGGCTGTCGAGGCAACAGAGGTAATGGGGACAGCAACTCCGGCTGATGACCTCTGGGCCATTGATGGGGGAGAAGAGGCAGAAGTTGTGGCAGAGGCTGCCCCGATGGCTGAGGCCGGTGAGGCTCTGGCAGCTGAATTTTCTGAGGAAATGACGGTAGATGATCAAGGGATGCAGTTGGAATCGGGTACCCAGGCTGAGATGGTCATGGATGTAGCTCCACAGGCGGAGCGTGTTGTTTCTCAGACACCGCCACCTGCGCAACCGGCAGCTGTACCTGCTCCGTCGGCTGAAGAGGTAGCTGCTGCTGTCGCAAGCTCTGTTCAGCGGCAGGTGGGATCTGTGATTAATAGCATGGACATTAAGAGCATGGTGGCTGAGGCTATAAAACCCATGATAATGGCATCTATCGAGAACACTATCCAGGAGGTAGTACCCGGCATTCTGAAGGAGAGTGTCAGTGATCTGTTGAAAGGTTCGGTAGAAAAGCAAGTAGAAAACGTCATATGGGAGACCGTTCCTGACCTGGCCGAGAGCTTGATCAAAAAAGAGATAGAAAAAATAAAGTCAGAATTCTAATAGCCTCCCCAAATATCTTATAATATCAAGCAAGCCTTTAGGCTTGCTTTCTATTGTTCAGGTACGGAAATAGAACATAGCATAATATGAAAGAGATAGATAAACATTTTGAGCCTGAGAAGGTAGAGGACAAGTGGTACACCTTCTGGGAAAAAGAGGGTTACTTCAAGCCGTCAGATGAAGGTGAGCCTTTTTGCATAGTTATCCCTCCGCCTAACGTTACGGGATCGCTGCATATGGGGCACGCTCTTAATGCTACGCTCCAGGATATCCTTACAAGATGGAAAAGAATGAGCGGTTATAGCGCGTTATGGCTGCCCGGGACTGACCATGCAGGCATTGCCACCCAGAATGTCGTAGAAAAGAAACTTCATGGTGATGGTCTTAACAGACACGAACTGGGACGGGAAAAGTTCATAGAGAAGGTATGGGAGTGGAAGGAGCAGTACGGTGAAACGATCATAAATCAGCTTAAGAAGATAGGAGCATCTTGCGACTGGAGCAGGCAGCGGTTCACGCTTGACGACGGGTTATCCAGTGCTGTCAGAGAGGTGTTCGTTAAACTCTTTGAAGAGGAGTTGATATACAGGGATTCAAGGCTTATAAACTGGTGCCCGAGATGCCATACCGCTCTTTCGGACCTGGAGGTCGAGCATGAGGACCTTGATGGTAGCCTTACATATATTAAGTACCCGATAGAGGAGTCCAATAAGCATATGATAGTTGCAACAACACGGCCGGAGACAATGCTTGGTGACTCGGCTGTCGCTGTTAATCCTGATGATTCGCGCTATAGTGGATTGATAGGCAAGTATATTGACCTTCCGTTAACCGGCAGGAAGATCCCGATTATAGCCGATGAAGAGGTCGACCCGGAGTTCGGGACCGGGGCAGTAAAGGTAACGCCTGCTCATGACTTCAATGATGAAGCTATAGCTAAGAGACAGAATCCTGTTCTTCCGTTCATAAAGGTAATAAGCGAGGATGGGAAGATGACCCAGGAAGCCGGGGAAAAATATAAGGGAATGGACAGGTATGATAGTAGAAAGGCAGTGGTCAAAGACCTTAAAGAACAGGGACTGATCAGCAAGGTAGATAAGTACCGGCATTCTGTAGGACATTGTTACAGGTGCAAGACGATCATTGAGCCTCTATCCACGATCCAGTGGTATGTAGATGTACAGGGAATGGCAGAAGAGGCACTGGATTCGGTAAAGAGGGATAATATTCGCATACACCCGGAGAGCTGGAAGAACAGCTATTACTCTTGGATGGAAAATATTAATGACTGGTGCATATCGCGCCAGATCTGGTGGGGACATCAGATACCCGTTTGGTACTGTCCGTACTGCAGGACAGACGAGGGGATCTTACAGGGGGAGATGATCCATCATGTCTTTTTTGAGCCTTTAAGCGTGGATGGCGACGAGGTCCGCGGAGGCACATATGCAGAGCTTAAATTAATGGGTTTCTCGCATGAGGAAATACTCAATAATTCAAGGATGATAAGGATAGACGGTACTGTTAAGCCTTTATGCTCCAGGGAGGATATTCATGAATGCCCTGAGTGCAGTTATAGCGATATAATACGAGACCCTGATGTGCTCGATACATGGTTCTCATCATCACTTTGGCCTTTCTCCACTCTGGGCTGGCCGGGAAGCACGGAAGACCTTCAGAAGTTCTATCCGACCAGTGTGCTTGTGACGGCCTTTGACATACTGTTCTTCTGGGTGGCCCGCATGATCATGATGGGGTTGAAGATAAGGAAAGATGTGCCCTTCAAAGATGTGTATATACACGCTCTTGTCAGGGATACCGATGGAAAAAAGATGAGTAAATCCAAGGGGAACGTGATAGATCCGGTAATAATGATAGATAAGTATGGTACTGATGCGTTCCGGTTCACTCTGGCTGCATTTGCGGCACAGGGTAGGGATATTAAGTTCTCAGAGGACAGGGTCGAGGGTTACAGGCACTTCGTGAACAAGCTATGGAATGCATCAAGGTTCATTATGATGAACATGCAAGATGGATCAGTAGGTGATCATATAGAACTCGAGAAGGTCGGGCTTTCAGAGAGGTGGATCCTGTCCAGGTTGTCGGATACGGCAGATGATATCAACAGTGCACTTAATGAATACAGGTTCAATGATGCAGCCAATGCTATCTATCAGTTCATATGGAAAGAGTTCTGCGATTGGTATATTGAGATATCAAAATCTGCCTTGAACGGTGACGACGAGATAGAGCGCAAGAATACAATTGCGTGCCTCACTTATGTGCTTGAGAGCAGCCTCCGCCTTCTTCATCCGTTCATGCCCTTTGTAACTGAGGAGATCTGGCAGAAGCTTCCTCACGCCGGCAATAGCATAATGATAGAGAATTATCCCTCTGATCTTCCGAAGGACCTGGATGCTGAAGAGCTTATGGCAAAAGTAATGGATGTCGTATCGAGCATAAGAAGCATCAGAGGGGAGCTTAATATATCCCCCTCCGCAGAACTTGAGGCATATATCAAGACGAACGGAGATAATGTAAGAGAGATACTTGTAATGAACGAAACTGTAATTAAGAAACTTGCAAGGCTCAGTTCGATTGAAATAGGAAGTGACGTGGATAAGCCTAAGGGTTCGGCATCTGCGGTAACGCCTGATATGGAGCTCTTTGTGCCCATTAAGGGTGTGCTTGATATAAGCGAGGAGATCGGAAGATTGAAAAAGGAGCTAAAGAAGGTTAAAGAGACCATATCTTTTCTTGATAAGAAACTTCTGAACGAGGATTTCCTGAACAATGCTCCACCTGAGATCGTAGAAAAGGAGAAGGGTCGTTACTCTGAGCAAATAGAGAAGAAAGAGATTATCGAGGAGAACATCGACAAGCTAAAAGCTCTGGAGAGTGGCGTATAGCGGGCAGAGAGGATTCATGAAGGTCCCACCTAAAGTAAAGCAGCTCATCGGCATAGCCCTGAAAGAGGATATCGGAAAGGGTGATGTTACCAGCCTGAGCACGATCAGTAAGAACTCTTTTTCCAAAGCCATAGTTACATCGAAACAGGTCGCGGTAGTTGCCGGGCTCGGTTTCTTCGGAGAGGTGTTCCGTCAGGTAGATCCGGCTATCAGGATAAGGTATGCGGTCAAGGATTCTCAAAGAGTGAGAAGAGGCGAAGAGATCTGCCAAATAAAGGGCGCAACAAGGGGTATCCTGGCTGCCGAGAGGGTGGCTCTGAACATTCTACAAAGACTTTGCGGCATTGCAACTATGACTTCCGAACTTGTAAAGCTGGTAAGCAATTACGATGTCAAGGTAATGGACACCAGAAAGACGACCCCTTGTATGAGGTACATGGAAAAGTATGCCGTTAGGATGGGTGGCGGGGCTAATCACAGGTTTGGCCTTTATGATGCTGTCCTGATAAAAGACAATCATATAGAGGCCGCCGGAGGTATAGTGAACGCTGTCCAAAAGTCCAGGAAAGCATATCCTAAGCTTAAAATAGAGGTCGAAACCGGAACATTGAAGGATGTAAAAGAGGCTATGAGGACAGACGCAGATGTAATAATGCTTGATAATATGAGTGTCGTGTCTATGAAGAAAGCTGTAAAAATGATCCATTCACAGGGACGAAGACCGCTTGTAGAGGCATCGGGGAATATAACCCCAAAGAATATCAGAAGCGTAGCATCAACAGGTGTAGACATTATATCAGTCGGATCTATAACCCATTCTGCTCCTTCGGTAGACCTCTCACTGAGTATTTTGAAATAGCTTATTTCCTGCTATAATAACCATAAAAGATATATGCACAGGAGATATCAAATGAGGATCGTCAATATTCTTTTACTTATAGTCTTATTGTTAGCGATGGTATCGTGTGAGATCATAGCCGGGAAAGAGGGAGATATGATAGAAGTTGAACCAATGGTGCACGGATCGGATTTTCCGCTGGATCAGATAATTGAAGGCACCCCCAGTCCTTCTATGTACGTACTTAACGAAGGTTATATAGTATGGAAACAGGGTAATATGTTCAATGTCAGGATCGTAAAGGACAGGATCCCTCGTGAGTACGGTGACCAGGTCTATTCCGGGAGCGTGATAGTGACCGATGCACTGGTTCATAATGTAATTGAGACTCAGACAGACCCTTTTGACAGGGTCTTCGCAAAAGAGGATGAGATAGATTTTGAGTTCCGTTTGCATCCAACAGAGACAACTACGGGGAAGGGTTTCTCTTTCAGAATAAGGCCTATAATGCCGGAATATTGCATTATACTGGATCTGAGGCTGAACGGAGCTGCATTGCCAGGCCTTATACACTTGGGCCGTTCTTTCTTCGAGCCGCAGGAAGTAATGCCGAGGATCTGTTTCAGGGAATTTTAGGCGCATCAGAGATCTCTTTGTTACACCGCCGTGAAGGGCTCATGGATTTTGAGCCGACAGATGATATCAGGTTTCAAGACCGAAGATCAAAGAACCGCCGCCAGTTCTACTTCTCGGGGCTGGAGCTGCAGATATCCGTCGCACTTCGGAATAACGATACCAGCAGAAGAAATCCTTGATAAATAGATATTTATAGCGTACAATCAAATTTAGCAGGACGTTGGCGGAATCATATTGCCGGGGGTAGGTAGTATTAAGAGGATTCTTTTAATAGCTATTGTCTTGGCTTTTTGTGCTCTTCTGATAATCTCCATCCAGGGTTGCGGACAGACGGGCCACATAGGTGGTGAAGCGCCGACAATTACAGACGACTATGACACGATCACATTTAGGGTTCAGAGCGCACTGCCGGATGTAGTATTCACCCACAGGAGCCATTCCGAGAACTATTTAAACAACGAATGCCTTCAGTGCCACCACCCACGGAGTATTCGTGACAATTCCATATGGACATGCTCTTCTCAGGCTTGCCATTCCACCGGCGATGCGGAGAATATTTGCGCTGATGATTCCGAGGGTCATGCGTGCTGGATGGAGCAGTGCCGACAGTGTCATGCTGTAATGGGACCTTTTCCGCCTCCGGCATGCGGAGAATGTCATATTTAGAGTTGTGAGGGTTCTTATTATGGAGAGAAAATATATATTAACAGCGTGCCTATTGATAGCATTGATCACCTGCCTGATTCTTGCCGGATGTGGGCAGACAGGTGATGTAACTGTTAGCCCGGCTTCAATCCCTGTAGAAGATGAAACCATTATTTTCCCGGTTTCTAATGGTCCGCAGTCTGATGTTGTCTTCTCTCATAAGACGCATTCTGAGCAGTACCTGAGTGATGTTTGCATGACCTGTCATAAACAGGATAGTGTTCGTGAGGATACCATTTGGAACTGTAATGAGTGTCATTCGGCAGATGATTCCGAGAACTATTGCGCTGATGATCCTGATGGTCATTCATGTTGGATGGTCCAGTGTGACGACTGTCACAAAAGCCTAAGCGTCCCTGATCCAACTCCTCTTTGTATTGATTGCCATACACAGGGCAATGTAGGCATTTTTGCCGATGTTGAGGGGCTTTTCTATAGTACAGCTACAAAAAAAGGCATAACAAACGCTAGTGGAACTTTCAGCTATCAGTCCGGTGAAACGTCTATAACTTTCTCGGTTGGGGAGATCTTAGTAGGATCCGGAGCTATAAGCACTGTTATGACTCCTGTTGATCTTGTAACTCCTCCTCCAACACCACCAGAGGAGAACGATCAAACGGTGATAAATATCAGTCGATTCCTTCAAACCCTTGACGCTGACTGTAATTATGGTAATGGTATTAGCATACCCTCTGCGGTTATGAACTATACACAAGGCAGGATTATTGATTTCACGGCCCCGGATGATACAACATTTGAAAGCGATGCAGACCTTGTGGCTTTTCTGGCCGACATGGATTCCGCCGGACTGATCCCTTGTGCCGGATCCCCGCTTTCACTTATCGCAACTGCGACTGCACAGATAAACCTTCGTGCCACATTCGATAAATATTCAGGTGGGGGTTGTTACGTCAGTGCTATCCAATCATCTCCACTTGCTGTGACCGTTGCATATAATCCCGATATCGGACAATCTTTTTCATATCAATGGTATAGGGCAGATGATATTGCAGGGACTAATGAAGCTGCAATCGTTGGAGCAAATTCGGCTACTTATTTTACATCTGGTACAGATAATAATAAGTTCATTACAGTCGGAATAACTTCCAATGGAACAACATCTATGTGTAAGCCAGTAGTTCCAGATAACATATCTAATTCAATTACTGTATATGGTGATATTTCTTCTGAGGATGAGATTGATGTCATAAGTCTTCAGCTGACATCACCTGCCGGTATGATTGCGGATCTTGTATCATACGAACCTGGAAGTCCCTGGAAATCTCATCAGGGATCACCTTGTGCGTTCTGCCATGGTAGCAATTATTATGGCCCCCAGGAACTTTTATTCAGGGACTATGGATCGGGATCGAGTAATGGTCCCGGCAATGATAAACTGATCAGCAACATAATTTTATTAGATTCTAGTAATAACCTTGTGGATATAAGAGATGGGATTGGTTCCTGTGCAGTCTTTGATCCAAATGATAACGGTGCAGAGTACGCACTAGGAGGAAATCCCGGCTGCGTTGCCCCAAGAACTTTTGGTACACCTGGGGCGAAGACTGATTATGGTATTTTTCGAAGTGCCTATAATCCTTACATGGACCTTTCAGGATCATGCAGTGATCCATTATTTGAATCCGAGTTAACATGTACAGCTCCGTATTGTGATGATTAGGATATTAACGACCAATCGTACTGTAATAACGGATTCTGTCAGAATTGGAACTACTGGGATCAGGCCGGATCCGAAGGT
>CP070669.1:1220626-1251825 GCA_020351835.1 Nitrospirota bacterium | reverse complement strand
ACCCTTGCAGCTATGATAGACGCAATAAATGCGAACAAAACGGACAATATAATAACCATTGAAGACCCAATTGAATACCTTCACAGGGACAGAAAGAGCATTATAAACCAGAGAGAAGTTGGAAGCGACACGGACTCTTTCGGGAAGGCCCTGAGGGCGGCGCTAAGGCAGGACCCTGACGTCATTCTAGTCGGTGAGATGAGGGACTTTGAGACGATACAGACCGCCCTGACCGCTGCTGAGACGGGACACCTGGTCCTGAGCACACTGCATACTACTGATGCTTCAGAGACCATTAACAGGATAATCTCGGTTTTCCCTCCATACCAGCATAAACAGGTAAGGATACAGCTTGCATCGGTCCTTAAGGCCATAGTATCAATGAGGCTGATACCGCGTTCAGACGGCAAGGGCCGTGTCCCGGCCGTCGAGGTCCTTATTGCGACAACTACGGTCAAAGAGTGTATTCATGACCCTGACAAATCAAAGCATATTCCTGATGTGATAGCGAAAGGCAAGCTTCAGTACGGTATGCAGACCTTCGACCAGTCATTGTTCGATCATTTCAAGGCCGGTTTTATAACTTATGAAGAAGCATTGAAGAGAGCTACCAACCCGGATGATTTTGCATTGAGGGTGAAAGGCATCCAGTCCACAAGTGATGTAGCCATGGAAGAGATGAACCAGTCCGAAGATGACGATATGGAAATTGAGAGACTCGGAGACTAGTGCAAGACAATACGCCCTGAAGCTGATCCGGTACAGGGGACGAAGCGAGAAGGAACTTACCGATAGATTAATTCAAAAGGGCTTCTCTAACAGCAACATCGTTGTGACCATTGACCGCCTCAAGGACTCAGGGCTCGTTGATGACAGTTCACTTGCAGCATCCCTCGATGAGATCGCAAAGAACGTAAAGTTACTCGGGAACAGGGGGACCATATACTTTCTTAAGAAACGAGGGATAAGCGACGGGATAATCTCTCAGATCCGGTCAGATGAGGACGATGAGGTCAAAAGAGCAAAGAAATTCGTTTCAAAGAAGAGCAGGACATTATCCGCGTATACGCCCGTAGAAAGGGCAAAGAAGATAAGGGGAATGCTTCTTCGAAGGGGATATTCGCACGATACAGTTAGAGAGATAGTTAAAGCTCTTAGAGAAGGAGAGGATACGCGGTGATACCGCCTTCCTTCCGGGGAATTCTTTAAACAATTTGTGGTAAAATCTCTTTCAATGTCAGTAAAGACCAGACCTTACAGTCGAATTTAAACAGTATGAGATCAGCTGATATAAGAGAACAGTTCCTGGAGTTCTTCAGGTCAAAGGAACATCATAAAGTCAAAAGTTCCTCACTGATCCCGCATGATGACCCTACTCTTCTTTTCACAAATGCGGGAATGGTGCAGTTCAAGTCGGTGTTCACCGGTGAGGAATCCCGCCAGTATGGACGAGCGGTATCTTCTCAGAAATGCATGAGGGCCGGCGGCAAGCATAACGATATAGAGAACGTGGGCCATACCGCGCGTCATCACACTTTTTTTGAGATGCTCGGCAATTTCTCTTTCGGGGACTATTTCAAGAAAGAGGCTATCATTTTTGCATGGGAGCTCTTAACGGATGTCTACAAGTTGCCGAAGGACAGGTTATGGGTGTCCGTTTATGAGAAGGACGATGAAGCGCTGGAACTGTGGCAGGATAATTCAGACGTCCCCAATGAGAGAATAATCAGACTGGGCGAAAAGGATAACTTCTGGCAGATGGGTGATACGGGGCCATGCGGGCCATGCTCGGAGATCCTTATAGATCAGGGAGAAGAGGTTAGTTGCGGTGAGGACAGTTGCGCTCCGGGGTGCGACTGTGACAGGTATCTTGAGATATGGAACCTCGTCTTCATGCAGTACAACAGGGACAGCTCCGGCAAGATGACAACCCTTCCCAAACCAAGTATAGATACCGGAATGGGGCTCGAGAGGATATCCGCAGTACTACAGGGCAAGCTTAACAATTACGATACAGACCTCTTCTCCGACATTATCGGCTCTATTACGGCCAATACCGGGACCACCTATAACCGGGATGAAATGACAGATATCTCGATCAGGGTCATCGCGGACCATATACGGGCCTCTACTTTCCTTCTTTCAGAGGGCCTGATCCCTTCTAACGAGGGCAGAGGCTATGTTCTACGCAGAGTGATAAGGCGTGCTTCAAGACACGCCCGGCTGCTGGGTCTGGAAGAGCCGGTACTTCATAAGATAGTAGGTTCCGTTGTAGATACAATGGGACACATGTATCCCGAGATAGTCGATGAAAAGGATCGCACAGAAAAGATACTGCGCATCGAGGAAGAGAGGTTCATCAAAACACTTCAGCAGGGACTTAATAAGCTGGACTCACTGATAGCCGAAACGAAAAAGAGGAATTCAGATACGCTGAGCGGTGAAGAGATATTCAGGCTTTACGATACATACGGTTTTCCTCTGGACCTGTCAAGAGATGCCGCAACCGACAGCGGACTAAAGATCGACGAGGCGGCCTTTGACAAGGCAATGGGAATGCAAAAGGAAAAGGCAAGGGCTTCTTGGGTAGCCGAGGAAGCTGTTTCAAGCGGGGTCTACAGGGATATTCTGGAAAGGCATGGCAAGACATCGTTTTCTGGATATGAGACGATGGAGGGGAAGGCAGAAGTACTGAGCATTGTTAAGGAAGGCAAAGAAGTAGATGAGCTTAATGCCGGAGAAGAAGCAGAACTGTTCATAG
Source organism: Nitrospirota bacterium (assembly GCA_020351835.1). Classification (GTDB taxonomy): domain Bacteria; phylum Nitrospirota; class Thermodesulfovibrionia; order Thermodesulfovibrionales; family BMS3Bbin05; genus BMS3Bbin05. The sequence goes on along the minus strand of CP070669.1, from coordinate 1,249,064 downwards.
ATCCCACACCATTTTACGGAGAATCGGGCGGCCAGGTAGGGGATACGGGCAAGATATTAGGCGATAACGTGTCAATTAAGGTAAAAGATACGAAAAAGCCTGTGGGAGACCTGATATCACACGTGGTAAAAGTTAAGGATGGCACCGTTAAGAAAGGTGACACGGTCATGGCTTCGGTCGACGAGGAGAAAAGAAGGTCCATTATGAGAAATCATACAGCAACTCATCTGCTGCACACTTCACTGAGGACAGTACTTGGAGAACATGTTAAGCAATCAGGGTCGCTTGTGTCTGATGAGAAGTTAAGGTTCGATTTCACACATTTCCATGGACTGGATGGTGAAGAGATAGAGGATATTGAAAATATGATTAACAATGCGGTTCTAGATAACAGGACTGTTATCACTGAACTAAAGACCATAGATGAGGCCATTGCGGACGGAGCGATGGCCCTGTTCGATGAAAAGTACGGCGAAAAGGTTCGAGTGGTCTCCGTCGAGAACTTCAGCAAAGAGTTGTGCGGTGGAACTCACTGCAGATCTACCGGTGAGATCGGCCCCTTCGTCATAACATCTGAGGGCAGTGTTGCCTCCGGGATAAGAAGAATAGAGGCTATCACAGGAAAGGCCGCAATAGACCATCTCAGAACAAGGAACGGTGAGCTGAAGGGCATAAAGGAGATGCTCCGGACCGAAAGGCCTGCAGAGAAGATCGAACACCTGATGGATGACATCAAGGCCCTTAGAAAAGAGATCGAAACCCTGCGGACATCGGTATCGGGCTCCGGAGGCAAAGATATCACTGAAGGTGTCAAAGAGGTCAACGGGACCAGGGTTTTGACACTGAGGCAGGACGGGCTGTCAACGAACGAGCTAAGGACTCTATCTGATAATATCAGATCGAAGTTGGGATCGGGTATCGTTCTTGTCGCATCAGTAAAAGATGATAATGCTTCCTTCATCTGCAGTGTTACAAAAGACCTGCTGGACAGATTCCATGCCGGCAACATCCTCAAGGAAATAGTCTCCTCATGCGGGGGAAGAGGCGGCGGGAAACCTCATATGGCGCAGGGCGGTACGAAGGAGACAGACAAGCTGGACAAAGCCCTGAACATCGTATACGATATAATTAAGGGAACAGATAATTAGAAATCAAGGTTTGCCTGTTCTGACCATCAGCCGTTCAAAGAAGGGAGGACTTTATGACTGTGTTTGATATCGCCAGGAACGCACTGCTTGCCGGCCTCGGAGTTCAGGAAAAGGTAAAGGAGTTCATTGATGACCTCGTCAAGAAAGGCGAATTAAGTGACTCTCAGGGAGCTAAGCTCATAAAGGAATGGACCGAGAAGGCTGACAAGGGCACGGAGGACCTCACAAAAACACTTTCCGAGCTCATCTCAAGAACACTTGAAAAGATGAAGCTCCCGTCCAGTGATGATATTGACAAATTAAGCAAGAAGATCAGTTCTTTAGAGGCGAAAATAAAGAAGCTGGAAAGCTCGAAGTAAGCCCAGCCCGCGATGCTACTTGAACTTATCAAGATCAAGCGTACCTACAGGAACGTCAACAGGATAAGGACCATACTTAACGTCTTTATCAAGCACGGTTTTGGACAGCTTATAGAGCAGCTTAACCTCCACAGAATACTTCCGTTCAGGAAAAGGATCAAAGTCCTTTCGACGAAGCCTGTTCTGGAGAAAAGTATAGCGGAACGGTTGCGCAGGTCGTTCGAGGAACTCGGGCCATCTTTCATCAAGCTTGCACAGATACTCTCGTCTCGTCCCGATCTGATCACTGCATCTGTAGCCGAAGAATTCAAAAAACTGCAGGATGAGGTTCCGCCCTTCCCGTATGAACAGGTCCGGGAACTGGTGATAGAGGAGCTTGGCAGACCACCGGAAGAGGTCTTTGTGAAGTTCCATGAAAAACCTGTTGCAGCCGCCTCGATCGCTCAGGTACATGAAGCGGTCCTTGCTGATGAGGGGGCGGTGATGGTAAAGATACAAAGGCCCAACATCAGGAATATCATCGAAACGGATATTCTTATCATGAGCATAATAGCGGGATTAATGGTCAAGTACCTTCCCGAGACGGAGTTCTTCAATCCTGAAGGTATCGTTGAAGAGTTCACGAGGACGATAAGAAAAGAGCTCGACTTCAATGAGGAAGTCAAGAACATGGGGCGGTTTCGCAGGAACTTTGAGGCAGAGAAGGACATCATCATACCGAAGACATTCCCAGAGTTCACTACTGATCGGATAATAGTAATGGAAAAGATAGAGGGAGTGAGCATCGATGATACAGAAGAGATAGAGAAACTTGGACTTGACAGAACTGAGATAGCCGAAAAAGGCATAAAAGCGTATTTCAAGATGATGCTAGATGACGGGTTCTTCCATGCTGACCCCCATCCGGGCAATATATTCGTAACACCCGAGGGATCGATCGGACTTGTGGACTTTGGTATAGTGGGCTGGCTGACCACGGAACTCATGGAGAACATAGCCGGAGCCCTCATAGCGCTCGTGAAGAAAGATTTTGATGAGCTAATCGTACAGTACGTTCAGATGGGCCTTTTCACGGATGATGTTAACATAGAAAGCTTAAAACAAGAGCTGAAGACCGACCTGATCGATCTTATGGCACCACTATATGATATGTCCATATCAGAGATAAACATCGCGCAATACCTTGATGCTCTGACCCATTTGGCTATAAGACATAAGTTGAAGATACCCTCTGATCTTCTTCTGGTAAATAAGACCATGCTGATACTTGATAACATAGGCAGACTTCTCGACCCTGAGTTCAACTTTGTCACATTCTCGGAACCGTATGCATCAAAACTCGTCAGGAGGAAGTACTCGCCACAGAAGATGGCCCAGAAGATACAGAGACACGCGACCGAGCTCACTGATTTCCTGGTAACGACTCCCCGGAATATCCGCATGCTGCTGAGGAAAGCCCTAAAGAACGATCTTCATGTGAATCTGAGCGTAAAGGAGCTCGACCGTCTTACCAGGGATATAGATAAATCCACCAACAGGCTTTCTTTCAGTGTGGTCATAGCATCGATTATACTCAGCTCGGCTATACTTACACAGTCAGACATCGGAGGAAGGGTCTTTGGCGTCCCTATGTTCGGAGTGCTTGGGTTCTCCTTTGCTTTCTTTATGGGTATTTGGCTGATAATATCAATTATCCGGTCGGGCCGCCTCTGAGAGAGATATTTCCATCCCTTTATCACTGCTGTAGATCGGTGCAATCGTGATCTCCTTCACCCGCTTCTGGTGTATTATGTGGTCATTCCTGTGCCAGAACGGTATCCATGGGACCTTGCTCATTATGATGTTCTCCGCCCGGCCGTAATATCTGTTCCTTTCTTCATCTGAAACAGCCCTCTGTCCTTTCTCGATCAGAAGGTCCACACGTTCATCAATAAAGCGTACCCGGTTACCAGCCGGGCCAAGGTTAGATGAGTGGAAAAGCGGATAAAGAAAGTTCTCCGGATCGGGGTAGTCGGCCCACCAGCTCAGCCAGAACATATCGGCCTCACCTCTGTTGAGGGCCTGTTTATAGGAGCTCCACTCGAGCTGTTTTATCCGCACATCGAAGCCCGAACGGTTCAGGTACGACTGAATTACCTCGGCCATATCAACAACGTCCTGATCTGCAGTTATATAAAGGTCCGCTTTCACGGGTAAAGTTATCCCCTCCGACCTTAAGATCTCTATCGCCCTGTCGGGGTTATGATCATATCTCACATCAATGTTCCAATTGCGAAGGTTATCGGGCACCGGCCCATCAGCCGCTCTGCCCCTGTTCTCAAAAAAAGTGTTCAGGATCTTCCTTCTATCCAGAGAGTATCCGACGGCCCTCCTTATATTTACGTTGTTGAACGGCGGTCTCTGACAGTTAAATCCCAGATAATAAGTATTTAGCCCTTCCTGGGCGACTACCATATTGTTCCACTCAGGGTCCCTGGTGAAACGACCGAACGCTGATGCGGGTAAAGAGATCGTATCAATGTTCCCTATCTCGAACTCGGTTACCGCCGTCAGGTCCTCCGGTATGATCCTGAACGTGAGACCTTTTACTTTTGGAGTACCTGAAAAATAGTCATCCCTTGCCTCAAAGATGATCTCAACATTCGGCTCCCATTTCTTCAATTTATATGGGCCGCTTCCTACAGGTTCGAAACCGAACGAATCCCCTCTGGACAATATCTCCTCCTTCGGAACGACATATGCTGATGGCATCGATAGAAGGCTGAGGAAAGGATTAAAGGGTCTCTCAAGTGTAATTCTTAGTGTTCGTTCGTTAAGAGCAACAAGTCCGGAAATTGCCTTAGCCCTTCCGCTCCTGAAGGCTTCAACCCCCTTTATCTTGTCAAGTACCCATATGTTAGGGCAGTTATTTTTCGGGTCAAGCATCCGCTCGAACGAGTAAATGAAATCCGAGGCTTTAACGGTCCTTCCGTTCGAGAAAATTGCATCATCCCTGAGATGAAATTCATAGACCATGCCGTCCGGTGAGATACTCCAGCTCTCAGCAATGTCAGGAACGATAGAAAGGTCATGATCGATCCTCACAAGACCGTTGAACAGCTTGGCGCTGAGGCTTCCACCCGTCACATCCACTATATAGGCCGGATCAAGGGTCGATGGATCTGTCTTTAGCCTGAAGTATGCATACCCCTCCTCTCTGTTAATGTTCGTGCATGATATAACATTGGGTATAATTACCAGGAAGGCTAAGGTTATTATGAAATTACGCATAACTGTAGGCTTATGATAACTTTTCCTGTCATTTATTTCTATAAGCGTGAAGGTAAGGCCAGTTAGGGAACAATGAGGCTATGTTGATTAAAAAATTTCAGGGCTCTATGTAGCTAAATATGGCGTCGAACTCTTTGTTTGTCTTTTTGAAAGCATTAAGGACAGCCGGGTCGAAGTGACCAGGCATCGTCCTGCCATCACCTTCAGTCATTATGTTACATGTCATCTCGTGACTGAACCCTTTCTTGTAAGGCCTTTGAGACCTTAGAGCATCATACTGATCTACCAGCATCACTATTCTACCCTCAAGAGGTATATCATCACCTTTCAACCCGTTCGGATAACCGCTTCCGTCCCATCTTTCATGATGGTTAAGAGCTATCGACTCAGCCATCTTGATAAAAGGAAACTCAGATCCCTTAAGAATGTGATACCCTATCTCGCTGTGCTTCTTCGCTATCTCAAACTCCTCCTGCGTAAGCTCTCCGGGCTTAAGGAGAATACTGTCAGGTATCCCGATCTTACCTACGTCATGCATGGGGCTTGAGTACTTTATTGACTCAACATAGTCAGATTCCATTTCAAGTTCCTCGGCAATAAGTACCGAGTAAAGACTGATCCTGTTAATATGGGTGGCTGTGTCTACATCCTTATACTCAGCTGCAAATGTAAGCCTCGTGATGATCTCCTGGCTGGCCCTCCTCAGCTTGTTCATCGCATCCTGAAGGTCCCTGGTCCTTTCCCTTACCGTGGCTTCAAGCTTCTCGTTATACCTCTTCTTCAGATCAATGGTCTCATAATATTCAAGGGCCCTCTGGACCGAGTGGAGAACATAGTCCACCTTGAACGGTTTGATAATGAAATCATAGGCACCTAATTTAAGCGATTCTATCGTCATATCGATATCCGGGAACCCCGTAACCAGTATGACCGGAAGTTCCTGATCATGCTTTCTAACGGCCTTAAGGAGCTCAATACCGGACATCCTGGGCATCTTAATATCCGATACCACGAGGTTAAACCCGTCTCCACCTACAAGATCTACGGCTTCTTGTGCGTTATTAACATCCTTTACGCTATAACCCGCGTCAACAAGGATACTTACGAGCAGATCCCGGACAGTATCGTCATCGTCGACAACTAATATACAATGGTCTTCCCTTTGTCTTATCATTTATTCCTCTCACTATACACATTACAGCAGTGAATATAAAAGTTCAACCGCCGCTTTATACGACCTAAAGGTTGAAGATCGGTCAAATAATATGCTTCGATGCAAGTCTTAGTTTAATATTGTTATAATGGATACTGCAATTTAAATGTCGGGAGGAATATATGGCTTACAAAGACCTCAGAGATTTTATAAATACGCTTGAGAACAAGGGACTCATCAAAAGGATAAAGGTCGAGGTGGATCCGATACTTGAGATCTCTGAGATCACTGACAGGGTATGCAAAAGCCCCGGGGGAGGCAAGGCACTTTATTTCGAGAATGTAAAGGGTTCCGCATACCCAGTAGTCACTAATCTTTTCGGTTCTTTTGAGCGTATGGCCTTATCTCTAGATGAAGGATCTCTGGATGATGTCGCAGTGAGAATAGAAGATTTGCTTAATCAAGCCCCTCCCAAGACATTGATGGAAAAGCTGGCAATGCTTCCTAAATTGCTGGAGATGTCAAAATACCTTCCCAGGACAGTAAAAAAGGCCCCCTGCCAGGAGGTGATCGAAAAGGACGACCCGGACCTGAGCAAGTTCCCGGTGATAAAATGCTGGCCGGGAGACGGACAGCCGGGGGATGAGGGAAGGTTCATAACACTACCTATGGTCTTTACGAGGGATCCCGAAACCGGCAGACCGAACAGCGGTATGTACAGGATCCACATATACGATAAGGTAACTACGGGAATGCACTGGCACATTCATAAAGATGGAGCGAGACATTACGACAAGTACAGGAAGCTCGGACAGAGAATGCCCGCCGCAATAGCCGTCGGTAGTGACCCTGCCGTTATCTATGCATCGAGTGCCCCCCTTCCCGAGTCGATAGATGAGATGCTGTTTGCTGGATTTCTAAGGAGAGAGCCTGTCGAGATGATCAAATGCATAACATCTGATATTGAGGTACCTGCCAACAGTGAGATGGTAATAGAGGGCTATCTTGATCCGGGTGAGACTCGCATCGAAGGCCCCTTCGGGGACCATACCGGCTTTTATTCGGCGGCGGACCATTACCCTGTCTTTCACGTGACATGTATAACGCATCGAAAGGATATGATCTATCCGGCCACCCTTGTAGGCAAGCCCCCTATGGAAGATTGCTATATGGGAAAAGCTACAGAAAGGATATTTCTCCCTCTGATGAAGCTCGATACTCCTGAGATCGTTGACATTAATCTTCCGATGGAAGGAGTGTTCCATAACGCAGCAATAATATCAATAAAGAAGAGCTATCCCGGTCATGCAAAAAAGGTAATTCACGGACTTTGGGGCAAAGGCCAGATGATGTTCGCAAAATTACTTATAGTAGTGGATGACGATGTAGATGTACAGGACCTTTCTTACACTTCATGGAGGGTGTTGAACAATGTTGACTGGAAGCGTGATGTAGTTATCGCTGATGGACCGCTGGATGACCTCGACCATGCAGCAAACTTCCCAAGGTACGGGTCAAAAATGGGTATAGACGCAACCCGCAAGACCCGCGAAGAAGGCATGACTCGCGACTGGCCGGACGAACTTTTTATGTCCGATGATATCAAAAGGCTTGTTGATGAGAAATGGAAAGAATATGGCCTTGGTGAACTGTGACCGGACTTTAAGATCTTTATGATCACAAGTTACGGATCACTTTTACTCTCATCATTTTCATACATTCTTTCCAGCATAGCTATCTCCGCATCCTCATCGTCATCCTTATAGTTCTTTAATCTCCATCTGAACCTTATAAAACCGATAACTATCACTACCGCACCAAATGCGAACAATATCCAGATGATATTGTTCGAAAGATAACCTATCCACGAATACCGGATATCCAGGTCTTTTAGCCACAACCTCTCGAGGTCCGCTACGGATACAGTTATCTCATTTCGCAAAGCACTGTTAATATCCTCTCCATTGCTCATTCGTGCTATGATGCTTCTGATCTTATCTTCACCATGTTCCCTCTCCATGAACTCAATAACGCTCCGGCTCTCCTCATAAGCAAGAGAAAATCCTCTTCTGTCACCGGGAAACTCCGCAGATAATCTATACAAAGGTATTACTGTACCACCAATAACTGATCTCCTGAGCACATCACTTTTATCCGGGGCTATTATCTCATTAATGCCGCTGACCCATTCCGATACCCCCTCATCGAACCACTTAGGGAGCCTGCTCCTTCCGATATGATGGTGAAGGACAAGGTGCGTAAGCTCATGTATAATTATCAGTTCAAGATTGATCGGATGCACTCTCATCTGTGATAGATCGATTACCACGGTATTTTCCTCAGGAACGGCATAGGCAGCGACCATTTCATTTTTTGTGCTCTCAAGGAATGAACCTCTGTCCTTATGTATGATGAATATGATCGGAATGTCAGTATCAAGACCTGTCCTCGATCCTATTTTCTGCTTGATAACAGGGATACGACCGACGATATCTTCAACAGCAAGCCTGTTCTCTTCCTGGAACAGAAATGTTACATCATCTTTAATAAGCTTATCTAACGCAGATGAACTATCGCCGATGATTACAATTGCGATAACTATCGCATATGCTATTATCGCAATTTTCCTGATCATATTCCTGGAAGAACTAATTAAGGGCACTACCTAGAACAGGTAATTCCTGCATTTACCGCATTTAACCTTTTTCCCCATATTCGCTTTGCTCACCCTGTTCTTCACATTGCATGAGGGGCACCTGACTATTTCGAACTCCTGTTCAGGTGTTCTCAATATATGCTGGGCCTCGCTGAAGTCCTCAACGAGCTTGATGGTCTCTGTGGCCTTCCTGTTAACGAATATTCTCTCGTTGTTGCTCTGTGGATCGGCCGGAAAAACATTGAAGAACTGAAGGTCCCTTGTAAAGCTCTGAGTATAACCGTAGAGGATCTCGCCGTCCTTGAACACGAGCTTAACCTTTCTTCCCAGTTCGTCCCTCGTACTGTCAGGCACCTCTTCATGCTTCGGATTACCTTCATATGTTTTTACAAAGTAGACAGCCTTAAGGTCACTGAGGTATACCTTGGATATAGCCTGCGTCTCATGGTCCTGGACATGAAGAAAGCTCTTGACAGGGGAAAAGTTGCTAGTAATTCCCTTTATTAGCGTATGGTCGAGATAATGAAGCACCACCTTATCCTGCATAGTAAGCCTCCCTTACAAGCTCCTGGTCTTTTTTTAGATTGATTATATCAGAATTGTTAAATAAATCATAATAAAATCAATTAGCTAACTCTTGAGCTCGGCTTCAGACCTTCTGAAGTATTTCGGAGAGAATGTGGAAAGGTCTGTAAATTCATTATTTCGAGCTTTTTGGATGGCTATCCTTGCCAGAGTAGATGGTAGCCCTCCATACATGCTCGCAGGGGCGAACCTGGCATTATCCTTTAGTGCATCATGAACCCTATCTCCATATACTTTTATTCCGTCGCCAATAAAAACGGTCTTCCGGTCTATCGATCGCAATAACTCCTCTATACTGAACACTCCCTCCTCAAGTACGGTGATGAGACTGCCGTCATTCCACCTGTATATGGCAGAATAGACCTCCTTCTTTCTGGCATCAAGGACAGGACAAATATCATCATCGATGAAAGGAAACATCATTGCATGATTAAATAATGTAGACACTGTTACAACCGGCTTCGACGTCGCAAACGCGAGCCCCTTAACTGTCGAAAGTCCTACCCTAAGTCCCGTAAAAGACCCCGGCCCCGAAGTTACTGCAAAGCAGTCAATGTCCTTTATGCTGAACGAAAGGTTCTTCAAGCATAGATCTATCATCTCCATTAAAGACTCGGAGAACTGACGGGTCTGACCACCTACCCTGTGCTCCGACAGTGAACCCTCTTCGTCGTCATAAACAGCGACGCCTCCGTAAAGTGTCGCGGTATCTACTGCCAGGATCTTCATAACACCTCTTTTTTTATAAATATATTGAATTATAACTCATATCGTTATTTTGCTTCTCGTTTTGATATAATAGATGACTTTTTTACCATTGAGCGCACTGAGAACAGTAGAAAACTAATTCTAATTACTTTTTCTTTGAGTTCTTTGCGGTATATTTATCCGGAGATCTGATGAGATATTCACAGTTATTCATTCCGACCCTAAGGCAGCCGCCGGCTGATGCTGAAGCTGTAAGCCATAAACTGCTCGTAAGGGCCGGCTTTGTCAGGCAACTTGCAGCAGGCCTTTATATTTTCCTTCCACTCGGATGGAAAGTAATGGAAAAAATAAACAATATCATCCGCGAGGAGATGAACAGGATAGGCGCACAGGAACTATCCATGCCTGTTCTACATCCGGCCGAGGTCTGGCAGCAGACCGGCAGGTGGGATGAGATCGGCGATGAGATGTTCCGGCTAAAGGATAGAAAGGGAAGTGACATGTGCCTCGGAATGACGCATGAAGAGATAATGACGTGGCTTGCATCTAAAGAGATAAGGTCCTACAAGGAACTTCCACAGACCTGGTATCAGATACAGACAAAGCTCAGGGACGAAGCAAGGCCAAAGAGCGGCATCTTAAGGACACGGGAGTTCACCATGAAGGACAGTTATAGTTTTGATGCGGATGAGGAGGCCCTGCAAAAAAGCTATGACCTTCATATAGAAGCATACAACAGGATCTTCGACAGGTGCGGCCTTGATTTCATTATAGTTGACTCTGACCCGGGCATGATGGGTGGCGCCATGGCACATGAATATATGGCACCAAGCGAAGCTGGGGAAGATGAGGTAGCCCTTTGTACTAAATGCGGGTTCGCTGCAAATCTTGAACTTGCCGGAAGCGTACCACTTCCTTCCGAAGATAAAGAAGAGGCACTCGAGGAGATCGAGACACCCGAGAAGAGGACTGTGGAGGAGGTATCATCATTTCTAAAGCTTAAAGCCATGAACTTCATGAAAAGTCTGCTGGTCATGACCGATGGGGGACCCGTACTGGCCCTTGTGAGAGGCGACCAGAAACTTCATGAGCATAAGCTTCAAAAGATCGTAGGTACGTTAAGGCATGCTACTAAGGACGAGATCAAAGACACTTTAGGTGTCGAAGCAGGGTTTATAGGTCCGATGGGCCATGATATAAGGATCGTTGCAGATGAGGTGCTTCAGAAAGGTTGCTATGTTAGCGGAGCGAATAAGCCGCATTATCATGCGAGAGGAATAAAAGCCGGCCGTGAGTTCGCAGCCGAGTGGGCGGATATACATTTTGCCCAGGAAGGGGACGGATGTCCCGGCTGCAAAGAGCCGCTTCATATCAAGAAGGTCATCGAGATAGGTAACATCTTTAAGCTCGGCACCAAATACTCTGCCCCTCTTAATGCCGTATATCTGGACGAGAGCGGCAAAGAGAAGCCGATGATAATGGGAAGTTACGGAATAGGTCCGGCAAGGATCGCTGCCGCCGCTGTCGAGCAGAACAATGATGACAACGGGATCAAATGGCCAAAGAACATCGCGCCGTTCGATGTTGCTATCCTTCCATTAAATGTGAAGCATGATGCATCTATAGAGCTTGCCGAAAGGATTTACGGAGAGCTTAGAGACAAGGGTGTTGACGTGCTTATGGATGACAGGGATGAGCGTGCAGGTATAAAGTTCAAGGATGCCGATCTTATAGGAATTCCAATCCATATTATAATAGGCGAGAGGAACCTGAAAGAAGACCTTGTCGAGATAAAGGACCGTTCGACGGGAGATGCCGATAAGATAAGGAGCGGTGATGCTGTCGGATCGGTGCTGCGATCCTTTTCAAAATAACCAACAGGAGCTATCTTTAATGCCGAAGAAAAAAAGAAAGAAAAAAGAAAAAGAAAGAGTGCTCTCTTGCGATGAATGCAGCGATTGCTGCCTCTACATGGCAATAGAGGTCGATACCCCTACATGCAAGAAGGACTATTCTGACTTCATGTGGTACCTCTACCATAAGGATATATCTGTCTTTATCGATCATGACAGGTCGTGGAACCTGGAGATAAGGAACGTGTGCGATGCACTGGATGATAGCGGTCTTTGCAAGGTCTATGATGATCGACCTGTCATATGCCGGAAATATGAGCATGATACCTGCACAACCCATTCCAAGGGTGAGTATTTCGTAGAAAAGTTCGATACTGTAGAGCAGCTTAAGAAGTACCTGGACAAAAAAGGAATCGACTACAAGTTCAAACGAATGCCGAAATGATCCTTAACGATCATTTCCGGGCCATGACTTCACGGATCTTTTCCAGAAGTTCTACGGGAGTTAACGGTTTATAGATAAAATCGATATTACTATCATCGACACCCTTTAGCTGTATAAGGTCAGCTGTATACCCGCTCATAAAGATGGCCTTTGCATCGCTATTTACCATCTTTATCTCATCGAATGCGGCCTTTCCGCTCTTTACCGGCATCACGACATCCAACAGCAAAAGGTCTATGTCATTTCCGTTCTTGGTGTACAGTTCGATGACCTCATTACCGTTTTGAGCCAATAACACTTTATATCCGAACTCCTCAAGGACTTCCCTTATAAAATTACTGACCGTCTCATTATCTTCACCTACCAGTATTGTTTCGGAACCCCCGGTGACTTTGTCTTTATCTACCGTGGACTTTTCATCTATATCTGCACTGCTCAAAGGAATGTAAATATCGAACGTCGTGCCCTCCCCCAGAACGCTATCTACTTTAAGATATCCGTTATGCTGCTTTACGATGCCGTATACCATCGAAAGGCCCAGGCCGGTCCCTTTCCCGACCTCTTTAGTTGTAAAAAATGGTTCAAATATCTTCCCGCGTGTAAGCTCATCCATCCCTGTACCGTTGTCATTTACTGTAAGAACTGCGTACTCACCAATCTTGCCGAAACCGAGCTGTAAAATGTCATTATTTGTGATCTTCACATGCCGTGTAGATACGGTGATGTCCCCTCCGTCAGGCATTGAGTCCCTCGAGTTCATCACCAGGTTCATAAGGACCTGTTCTATTTGCCCTGTATCGGCTACTACCACAAGCTTTTCACCCGATAGCTTCATTTCCATCTTTACATCTTCACCTATCAACCTTCTAAGCAACCTTTCCATATCCTGGATTATTCTATTGAGATCGGTGGGTTGCGGCTGTAATACCTGTTTTCTGCTGTATGCCAGCAAGGCATGCGTCAGAGTTGCCGCTTTTTCTGCCGCAGACAGTATGTTCTCCAAGTAAGACCTCTGAGGATCATTCATTTCCATCTTCATAAGCATTACGTTTCCATATCCGATAATAGCTGTAAGGATATTGTTAAAGTCATGTGCAACTCCGCCCGCCAGTTTACCGACTGCTTCGAGCCTTTGGGAATGCCGTAACTGTGCCTCCAGCTTTAATCGTTCTTCTTCAGCTTCTTTACTGGCTGTAATATCCCGAAACACACCTGCCATATATTTATTATCACCGATCACAACAGGCGATGAACTTATATCGGCAAAGAACACGCTGCCATCCCTTCTGAGAACCGGCACATTCTCTGCAACCGACAGCTCTCCTCTTGCCTGTTTTTCGAACTTCTCAATGATTGCATCAAGGGACTCCTGCGGATGGATATCGCCAATACCAAGTCCGGAGATCTCCTCTTTTGAATACCCGAGCATCTCTCTCATCTTGCTATTAGAATCAAAGAACTTCATTGTCTTCATATCGGCCAGCAATATTCCGTCGTTAACCTGTTCATAAATAGACCTGAGCCTGTTCTCAGACTCTGCAATGGCATTTTCGCGACGTTTAATATCGTCGATCATGACATTAAAATAATGGGACAGGTTCTTCAGTTCTTCATATACTCCATGTCCTTCGACCTGAAGATATCTACCGTAATCTCCATCCGATATATTGCGAATTCCCTGTTCTAACCCGCGTATTGGCATTAATATCCTGTTTACGCTAATGAAAGAGACAGCGATGGCGATTAGTAATGAAACAAATATACCTGCAAATATCAGGTTTTTTATATCATTCACCGGGGCAAAGGCTTCAGCCACCGGCTCATTAACGATGACGACCCAGCCGGTCTGTGGTACTATCGCTACGCTTCCAAGTTTATCCACTCCATGAAACTCATATTCGAACGTCCCCTCAACCCCTTCAAGGGCTCTACTGATTATCCCAAGGTTCTTTATGTTCTTCTGTTCTGTGACAAGGTCCCAGTTCTTATGAGCAATGATAGTCCCTCTATCATCTACAATAGCTGCATATCCACTCTTACTCAACTTGATCCGGTCAATAATACTTCTTAAGGAAATAAGGTCCAGGTATCCTACAACGGTATGATCTTCTGACGGGAATACAACCGTAGTGGCAGGCCTTCCCGTACTAACAGAAATGCTCGAACGCCCCCAGAAAGGCATATTAAGTTCTAAAGCTTTCTTATAATAATGCTGTTTGGACATATCTATTCCAATAAGATCTCGATCAAAAGGGAATATATTGATGACCCTTCCAGATCTGTCCAATACCATTATCAAATTAAAATATTTATGAGCTCTTATATGAGATCTAAGAGATTCATCTATATTCTTACCTGATACATACCCATGATCACCAAAACTGTCACTTAGATGAGTAAGAACATTGAACGGTTGATCGAGGAACCTTTCTACTTCGCCAGAAATGGACTTAGCAAGCTGAAGGTTCTTCTGCTCGATATCCTGCTTCATCTTTGAAGTAAGGAATACCAAAGCCAATAAACCAACTATTAAAAGAGGTAGTACGGCGATCAGGATGAAGCTCATTGTAAGTCTTGCTCTCAGAGTATTAATACCCTTCATATCACCTTATACCAACGAACTTATTGCCCCTTATAGTAAATATGTAATGTTCCCTCAGAACATCTCCGTTGCCGTCGATCTCGAAATCTGAGTCAAGTCCCTTGAACTTCCTGATATTAAGTATTGCCCCTTTTATCTCACTTTTGTACCGGGTGATCTTTAAAGCCTCGAACAGTACGCTCTTCATTGCTTCATAGGCCAGGAATGAAGCAAAATCCGGAGGGTTTCCATACCTTTCTTCGTAAATCTTGCTGAAAGACGCGAACCTTGGAGAATCGCTCAACAGATTGACCTTCTGTATAAAGACAACTCCTTCCACAGCAGATCCTCCCTGTTCAAGTATATCACCGGTGAAAGCCCATTCCGCAGACATGATCTTCACCTTATTGCTTATCTTCCTTACCTGCTGAGATATTATTGCGGTATCCAGTGCATTTGCTACGACCACAATGGCATCCGGTTCCTGCTTAAGGGCCTGCTTTGCAAGGTCCAGGAAAGATCTTTGTTCTCCCGATGTAAATGCAATTGAATTAAATATCGTATCTTCACTCAAGAGGAAGGAATCCCTGAAATTATTGACCCATGATTCTGTATAGGTTCTGTTGGAAAGATCATAAACAGCAGTTATCTTCTTTAATCCCATGGCTTTATAAGCATAGTCTGAGAAGATCTTTCCAGAGACCTTCGTTGAAGGATGAAGCATGATAAAGTTATCATCGCGTCCTTCGAAATAACTGCTGCTTACGGTCGGGCTGATCATTACGATATCACTTTCATTAATGATGGGCAGTGTCTCTTTTTGCATAGAACTTGTCATATGTCCAATTATCGCAACCACGTTTTCCGATAGAAGTTCTCTGACCGCCCGCTTAGCCGCATCAGGCTCCTGCTTATCATCCTTCGTTATCAGCTCTAAGGAATGGCCATTGACCCCTCCAGCCCTGTTTATTTCTTCAATAGCCAGCATTACACCATCCCTGCCCGATATACCCAGGTTATAATGCCGCCCTGTCAATCCGGCAACGAAACCGACCTTTATCGGGCCTTTATCGCTGCATCCCTGGATCTGAGCAATAGATAGGACTGAAACCAGTATTAAGATAATAACGAAGCAAGTTTTTATAGGCCCTTTATTCATTCCCTTCCCCTTAAATAGATCATTCGGAATAGATATAAAGACATATCTAAATCCATCTTAACACACAATATATATAATTAGAAGCAAACGGGGAGAGTAGAGATAAGTTGCCTATATAAAAGATTATTTACATTATTCGGCTAACCGAGAACTTATTAGTTCAGCGATTTCCCGTTCACCGAAATAAGAAAAGATCTAAGGATTAAGCCCATAAAAGAGCCCTAACTTCCCATCTTCTTTCTTATCAGCTCATTGACGAGCTTGGGATTGGCCTTCCCTTTCGTCTCTTTCATTATATGTCCGACGAAGAACCCCATAAGCTTATGGTCCCCGCCTTTGAATCTTTCTACCTCATCGGGGTTCGATCCAAGGACCTTATCCACTATTCCTTCCAGCTCCGACGAGTCGCTTATCTGTTCCAGGCCTTCCTCCTCGACTATCTTACCGTGTTCCATCCCCGTTTCGTACATCTTACTGAAGACCTTTTTTGCTATCTTTCCGATTATTGTGCCGTCATCAATGAGGACCAACATCCGGGCAAGCTGATCCGGCTTTACCTTGCTCTCACTGACCTGAATACCTTCATCCCCTACAAGTCTTAATAGCTCGTTTATCATCCAGTTAGCGGCGCTTTTCGCATCAGCACCCTCTTTAATGACATGCTCGAACCATTCAGCGACATCGCGCTCTTCCGAAAGGATATCCGCATCATGCTCCGGAAGACCTATCTCGCGCATAAAGCGGTCCTTCTTCTGCCCTGGCAGCTCCGGCATCGCTCTTCTTATCTCAGCGATCCAATCCTCGCTCACCTCAAGTGGGACCAGATCGGGGTCAGGGAAGTAACGGTAGTCGTGTGCCTCCTCCTTTGAACGCATCGAATGTGTGGTCCCCTTTTCAGAATCGAACAGCCGGGTCTCCTGAACAACGCTGCCACCATCCTCGATAACACTTATCTGTCTCTTGATCTCATACTCGACAGCCTTTTCAACAAAACGAAAAGAGTTGATGTTCTTTATCTCTGCCTTTGTCCCCAGTTCATCTGCTCCTTCCGGTCTTACGGAGACATTGGCATCACATCGCAGAGACCCTTGCTCCATGTTGCCGTCACACACACCGAGATATCTTACAATGCTTCTCAGTGTCCTCATGAAGACAGCTGCTTCGGCAGGTGTCCTTATATCAGGCTCCGTGACTATCTCTATCAGTGGAACACCGGTCCTGTTAAGGTCTACATAACTGTAACCTTTCTCGCTCCCATGAAGGTTCTTCCCCGCATCCTCTTCCATATGGATCCTGGTTATACCAACTTTTCTCGACTTACCTTCTGTAACAATATCAATGTGGCCATTTTCACATATTGGCAGCTCATACTGACTTATCTGATAGCCCTTGGGAAGGTCAGGGTAGAAGTAGTTCTTCCGTGCAAATCTTGAGTGCCTCGAAATATCACAGTCAAGTGCCAGTCCGGCCTTTATGGCATATTCTACGACCCTTTTGTTCAGTACCGGAAGAACTCCCGGCATACCGGTACATACAGGACATGTCTGGGAGTTCGGCTCCGCTCCGAACTTTGTGGAACAACCGCAGAAGATCTTTGAGTCCGTAAGCATCTGCGCATGTATCTCAAGCCCTATGACGGCCTCATACCTCAAAGTGAGGGTCTCCTTTTATGCCATTCGGTCGACTGCTCGAACGCGTACGCGGTCTTCAGGACCTCAACTTCGTTGAAATGCTTCCCGATTATCTGTAACCCTATCGGGAGATCATCCGAACTGAAACCGCATGGGACCGATATGGCAGGCAGGCCTGCCAGATTGACGGATATCGTGAGTATATCGCTCATGTACATCTGGAGCGGATCGTCTATCATCTCCCCTATCTTAAATGCGGTCGTAGGAACGGTAGGTGTAGCTATAACGTCTACCTCACCAAACGCCTTCTGGAAATCCTGCCTTATAAGCGTACGGACCTGCTGCGCTTTGAGGTAGTAGGCATCATAGTAACCGGATGAAAGAGCAAAGGTACCCAGCATGATCCTTCTCTTGACCTCATCACCAAACCCTTCTGATCTCGTCTTCATATACATATCAATAAGATCATCCCCCTCTACCCTGAGCCCGTACCTTACACCGTCATATCTTGCAAGGTTCGATGATGCCTCTGAAGTGGCGATTATATAATAGGTTGCTACTGCATATCCCGTGTGCGGAAGAGATATCTCAATGATCTCTGCCCCTAGAGATTCAAGCTGCCCTATAGCCTTTTTGACAGAAGCTTCCACTTCACCGTCTATACCCTCAATGAAATATTCTTTCGGCATCCCTATTTTCAGACCCTTTATATCATTACCTAACATAGAAGTATGATCCGGTGCATCAATGTTCACGCTGGTTGAATCACACCTGTCATATCCCGATATAGCGTTCAGCAGTATCGCAGCGTCCTTAACGTTCTTCGTTACAGGTCCGATCTGGTCAAGTGAGGATGCAAAGGCAACGAGACCATAACGTGATACCCTTCCATATGTAGGCTTCATCCCTACCACACCGCAGAAAGAAGCTGGCTGGCGTATCGAGCCTCCTGTGTCAGATCCCAGAGCGGCCGCGCACTCGTCCGCCGCAACGGCTGCAGCTGACCCTCCGCTGCTGCCCCCCGGCACTCTGTCAAGTGACCATGGATTACGGGTCGCATAGAAACCGGAGTTCTCTGTCGAAGAACCCATTGCGAACTCATCAAGGTTAGTTTTGCCTATCATAATATAGTTTTGACCTATCAGCCGTTCTGTGGCAGTACTTTCATATGGCGGGATGAAGTTCTCCAGTACCCTGCTGCTACAGGTAGTTCTGATATTCCTGGTGACAATATTGTCCTTTACTGCTATCGGTATGCCCCAGAGGTCACCTGTCCGGTCGGCATGCGTCAGTTCTCCGGCTATTTCTATCGCTGCCTCAACGTTGACAGTAACAAATGCCTTAACGTCTTTATCGACAGAATCTATCCTGTTAAGAAAAGCCTTAACGGCGTCCTCAGGCGTTATTTCTTTCTTTTCTAAGAGCGCCTTAAGCCCGTCAATATTCTGTCTGAACACGTCCAAGGATCCTCCACCGAAATAATTAATTCAAAGAAAGTTGATTTTAACACTCTGATTATTTGCTTTGCAAGAAAACCCTGAAGGAACAAAGATCTCAGGTCAGGAACAGAGAGTATTGCGGCCTTGTGCTTTGGCTTTATATAAAGAATCGTCCGCGTATTTTATTAACGCGGACGCATTATCACCGTCCTCCGGAAACCCGGCTACACCTATGCTCACCGTAACCCTGCTCTCCGGTTGTGCATTGCTTCCGCTAAACACATGTTGCTCAACCTGTTCTCTTATGTTCTCAGCCACAGATATCGCATTTTGCTTTGACGTCTCAGGCAAGATCAGTACGAACTCCTCCCCTCCATACCGTGCCGCAAGATCCGATTTCCTTATACGCTCCTTGAATATATTTGATATCTCTTTAAGAAGTACGTCACCGGCCGGATGTCCATATGTATCATTATATTTTTTAAAGTGGTCGATGTCGATCATTATCAATGAGAAATGATGTTCATACCTTCTGGACCGTATTATTTCTATTGAGAGGGCTTCCTGAAAATACCTGTGGTTATTAAGGCCTGTCAGAGAATCCCTGATAGAAAGTTCTTTAAGAAAATTATTGGCTTTTGCAAGCTCTTCGTTCTTTTTCTCAAGGCTGGTAATGAGATGCCTTTTCTTAGTGAGCAGTCCTATCTTTTCTACAACTCGGTTAACCACGGTCGAAACAATGTCGATATCGTCGAATGGCCTTGTAAGGTAGTCATAAGCTCCGGCTCTCAGGGCAATAATTGCCGTGTCGAGCGATGCATAGCTCGTTATTATGATGAACTGTGTATCGGGAGAGATCTCTTTTATGGATTTTAGCAGGTCGTTCCCGCTCATCCCATCCATCTTCAGGTCGGTTATAACAAGTTGAAACTTTTCTTTTCTGAACTCCTCAAGAGCATCTTCCCCGCTCGCTGCCTCTACTACTTGATGACCATCCTCTGAAAGAAGTTGTGACAGCACTGCCCGCAGACTCGGCTCATCATCAACGATCAGAATACGAATTTTACTCAGTTCCTCCATGGCCTCGCTCCTCTCCATTATGATCTGCAGACCTGATTTCTGCCACCGCTCTTTGCTTCATAGAGAGCCTTATCTGCAGCCTGTATTAGCGAGGTTCCGTTATCCCCGTCTTCCGGGAACGACGAAACTCCCATACTTATCGTGACCTTCCCTTCAGGCTGCTTATCACGTCCTTCGTACGGGTATGTCTCAACATATTTACGGATACCTTCTGCAACATTGCACGCGATATCTTTTGTCGTTTCAGGCATAATGATCACAAACTCTTCACCACCGTAGCGGGCAATGATATCCGACTCGCGAAGCCTGTCGCTCAGGTTCTGTGCAAGTTCACGAAGCAGAATGTCACCCTGAGGGTGGCCATTAGTATCGTTGTAGTGCTTAAAGTGATCTATATCAAAGAATATCAATGAGAATCCCCGTTCATATCTCTTCGCCCTTATTAGTTCCATCATCAGGGCTTCCTGGAAATAACGATGATTATAGATACCGGTAAGACCATCCCGTATCGCAAGTTGTTTAAGCTTCTTGTTTGCCTGCTCAAGGTCCTCATTTTTCCCTCTAAGCTTCTCGACCAGTTCCCTGTTCTCCTCGATAAGGCGCGTTCTTTCTATAGCTCTGTTAGCTACAGCAGCAATAATATCAAGGTCCTCAAAAGGTTTTATGAGATAGTCATATGCACCCAGCCTGATAGCGTTCACAGCAGAATCAACGGATGCATGACTCGTCATGATAATTACCTGGGTATCACTATCAATATCCTTTATCTCTTTCAGCAGATCGATACCGCTCATTCCAGGCATCTTGATATCGGTTATGACGACCGAAAATGTATCTTTTGAGAACATTTCGAGAGCTCCTTCCCCACTTGATGCAGTTACTACATCATATCCTTCATCAGAAAGGACCTGGTCTAAAATAGCACGTAGGCTCGCTTCGTCATCGACAACAAGTATCTTTATATCTTTCTTGTTCATTCGCTCTGCCATCTCCTTCAGATCATTATTTCTCTATCTTCTTATTCTCCGCACTATTCTATTACAGAACTGCAATAGCCGACCTGAGAAGGTCAGTACCCTCCTCGCCATCCTCGGGATATGTAGAAACACCGATGTTTATTGTAACCCTGGACATAGAGTATTGCTCATCACCGAAACAAGGACTTTCTTCTTCGGCCTTTCTGAGCTTTTCGACCACAGTATAAGCTCCATCCTTAGGCGTTTCAGGCAACAGGACAACCATCTTATCATCGCTATAGCGTATGATCACATCAGTTCTCCGCAGCGTTTCTTTGAAACATTTACCAACATCCCCTATCCCATTTCTCTCGCCTTTGTGTTCCTCAGAGTACCTGATGAAAGGCTCAAGGTCTATGAAAAGAAGTGAAAATTTATGATTATGTCTTTTAGACCTCTTAAGCTCTATCAAAAGGCGCTCTTGAAAATATTCGCTATTATACAATCCGCTCTCACTGTCCCTCATTGCCAATGTGCTAAGGCTCCTGAACTCTTCCTGAAGCCCCTTATGGGCCTGCTTTAACTTTTCCATAAGCTCACGGTTCTCTCTGTTCAACCTTATCTTTTCAGCTGCCCGCTTCACTTTATCATTTATGAGCTCAAAATCTTCGAAGTTCTTTATCAGGTAATCATATGCGCCGCTTCGCATAGCCTCCACGGCAGAATCTATGGATGAACTGCTCGTAATGATTATGACCTCTGATTCCTGTGATATATCCTTTATTTTCCTTGTGAGCTCCAGACCGTCCATATCCGCTAAGTTAAGGTCGGCGATTATCAACGGGAAAGGGGCAGAGAAAAATAGATCGAAGGCCTCTCTTCCGCTTGATGCTTCCGTTACCTCATGTCCGTCATACATCAGGATATGACTGATCGCGTTACGGACATAATCTTCTTCATTAACAAGCAATATTCTCATAGTTCGTAATTCTATCCGACATTGGCATTAAATTCAACTGAACCCTTTTTGAGTTGTCAATGTGATCTTTTATATACCTTTTCATCTAAACCTTTAACGCCTCACCCACCGGGAATGACATGACAAATGTAGTTCCCTTGCCGATCTCGCTCTCTATCCTTATATCCCCATTATGGTCCTTCACGATCCCGTAGCTTACAGACAGCCCGAGCCCTGTCCCCTTACCTGTAGGTTTTGTCGTAAAGAAGGGTTCAAAGATCTTGGACCTTATCTCATCCGGGATGCCCGGGCCGTTATCATTGACTGATATCTCCACATTACCGTCTTTTCCGATCCCTGTTCTGACAACTACATGCCCCGGCTCACCTTCAAATGCCTGTTGTGCGTTTATGATCAGGTTCATCAGTACCTGCTGTATCTGGTTTGAGTTTATCAGAACCTTTGGCAGGTCAGGTGATAGTTCTTTGTCCAGCTGCACCTGATGAATACCAAGCTGATGATTTAATATCGTAACAGCATCTTCTACGACAGAGTTTATATCTGTCAGTGCGTGAGTCACCTGCTCCTGCCGCGCGAACTTCATAAGATTGTCGATTATATCCCTGCATCTTTTTGTCTCCTTCTCGATAACGGAGATATTCTCATAGAGAGGATTTTCCTTATCCAGCTTTCTTAATGATAACTGGGCAAAGCCAAGGATGCCGGCCAACGGGTTCTTTACCTCATGAGCAATTCCCGCACCAAGCTGCCCAAATGCTGCCATCTTCTCCGACTGCACAAGCGCAGCCTGTGCGTCCTTAAGAGCCCTCTCTCTTGAATCGATCTCGGTAGCCATCGTGTTAAAAGATTCGGCAAGCCCACCGATCTCGTCCCGGGTATTTATCTGAACATTCACGTCATAGTGTCCCTTGCCGATCTCCTTAGATGCATCAGATAGTTTTTCTATCGGTCTCGTTATCCGGCGAGACCAGAACAGGCCAAGAACCGCTGAAATAATAAGAAGAAGCAGTGAAACGATAAGAAGGTTGTTCAAAAGCTCACGCGCGGTAAGATATGCAGCCCTTTTGGGTATCTGAACACCGATCAGAACATCACCAGCAGCGATCTTTGAGTATCCGCCCATCATCCATTCTCCCGCAATCTCATATTCCACAGATGTGCCGGCACTTTTATCCAGCTGGGCCACATTGATCTTCTCGATCCAGTCAGCT
The DNA here is from genome assembly GCA_020351835.1 of Nitrospirota bacterium. GTDB lineage: Bacteria > Nitrospirota > Thermodesulfovibrionia > Thermodesulfovibrionales > BMS3Bbin05 > BMS3Bbin05. The sequence goes on along the minus strand of CP070669.1, from coordinate 1,225,851 downwards.
TTTACCCGGTTTTTCACTCTTGCTTCGTCGGCATGAGCAAGAATAGTACCGGAGGAATCGACAATGAATGTTTCGAACACCCCTGATCTCTTCGCGAGTCCGAGGAGATCATCAAGTCTGATAATAGCCGATACAACGGCCGGCTTTTCAAGTTTCGAGTATCTGTGCGGTATCGCCATTGTCATAGCAGGAAGTGAGTCAGTGATCGTGGTGTTCTCAATATAAACAGAACCATCTTGCACCTGAGCAAGGGGCAACGGCTTTTCCCTCCTGAAAGACACAAAGTCGTCCTTTGTGAGCCCGGCGTTCTGGAGGCTGTTCATATCAAAAACGGACACCGGGTCAAGGCCCTCCTCGTACACTGTAATACCGACGAACTCCCGGAAATCTTCAAAATGCTGCCTCAGATATTTACTCTTCAGATCCTGCTTCATCTCTCTGTCATATATCAATCTTGTGAACACCTGCAGCCGGTTTCTGTAGCCCTCAAGAATTGTGTTTGCCTCCTGCGAAGCGTTAACGGCCATTATAGAGGTAAGATCGTGTATGTATGTCGTTTTGTCGGAATGGAACATCCTCGACATAGTGAACGTTATCAAACTTACGACAAGGGTAACAACGAACAACATGATTATCAGTATCTTAAATCTTAACGGCAGTTTTAATAGCCTTTTCATGACATCACCTCATAAATATTTAGAATTTTCCATTTATCATTTTCGAACTGTATGTTATATTGCCGGCCTCATCAACGGCCTCTACAACGATCATATTTATTCCGGCCTGCACATCCATCGCATAGTTGAATATGCCTGACCTGGCCGTCTTTACCGGCACGCCCTTTACGAATACCTTCGCACCGGGTTCGGTCTCTCCCTTAAGCACTAATTTCTTATTCTGGACATCTTTAGGCGGATAATCTACTCTCAGGACTGGTGGGTCTCTGTCCAGCACTATGTCTATCTTTCTCGTCTCACTAAATGATCCTTCGGACCAGCCCGATATCGTACTGACACGCCAGAAATAGGTACCTTTGTTCAGGTTTCCAATTGTAAAACTGCTCTCAGCAACACGCTCGTCAACAAGTATATCCTCAAAGAAAGGGTCGCTTGCCAAAACGAACCTGTACCGCTCTGACCCCTTCTGTTCTTTCCATCTGAACTCGATCCTCGGAGGCAGCTCTCTGTAATAATACTTCATCGAATCCCTCGGAGAGTCAAGAAGTACCGGTGCAGGAAGGAATACCGGAAGCGAAGGCACATTATCAGAAAGAACGCTCGTTATCTGATTCGATTCCAGTTTTACCTCTTCTCCTTTTGCCTCTACTATGGCAGTCCCGTTAAATACGGTAAAAGACGATGACCTGTCCGGATTAACGGCGACCCTGAACTCGGCAGGCCCATCGGCATCATCACGGGTCCTGATACGTGCGATACCGTAGGGCGTTGCTACCTCTACAAAAACAGGTTTATCCCGTGAACCGAAGAACTTACCCCTGAACTCACCATCAGCGACAACAACTAAGGTCCTTTTCTCTTTGAAAAGGAAATCCCGCTCGAGTCTCTTGATTATGATAAGCGAGTTGGGCCCCATTTCTAACCGGTCATCCTCACCGAATTCTATGGCAGCATGCGATCCTTTGAATGTCTGAACGGCATCCTGGTCGAACAACGGCATTCCCACACGAGCTTTACGCCACAAGACCGATCGTGCACTCTTGCTTTTAACCTTTCTTTTCACATACGTGATCTGCGCCGCTGCGCCGGACGATGAAGAGAGATCTGCCTCTTCAGTCCCTCGCACAAGTCTGAGGTTCCTGCCTGAAATCATCTCGGTCCCATATACCCCCCGGTCTGACCTGTTATCGGTCATCAAAGCTGAGAAACCACCTCCGACAGGCAGTGCTATCTCGAGGACCAGCATAAATGCCGCGTAGAAGACAAGGACGATCAACAAGGCTATTACGGTCTCGGCCGTTCTGGTCGTGACAAACCGAACGATCCTGCCTGACAATGTCTTGATGTTATTGTCCTTGCTCATCTCACTTCCGGTCCTTTTTCCCTATTATATTATAGAGATAGTATATGGAATATATAATAATATGCATCATTACCTATTACTCCTATCGACTGCCATTAGTATTTAGCCTGCATCCGTATGAACCATCCATGGACAGAATAATCATTATCCGAGAACTCATTATCACTGAAATCGGTAAAATTATAACCGAGACCTAGTCTCACATGCTTCATAGCTTCCCACATAACCTCGGTAAGCCATCCCGTTCTCTGGTCATCAGCCTCCTCCTGTGTCAGCATTCTGTACTCAAGTCCTACATCAAAATCTTTCCAGAAATTAACGTTAAGCCTGTTTATGAGAAGATATGTATGTGTCGTTACCGGGGACCATCCTGCCGTCTCTTCGGTCTTGACCCTCATGGCTCCCTTCTCGACCCATTCGAGATACTTTGTCACATCTATCGCCCATTCTATCGATCCGACATCCATTGACGAGACCTGAGCCGCTATACCGGTTAGCGACATTGGACGTCTGTCACTAATATGGGTATATCTTGCAAGTGCATTAATCCTGTCGGTCGCTACGGGCCTGTATGCAAGGCCGATACTCTTTTCATCAAACTCCGCTTCTGTCGTATCCGTAGACTTATCAACTGTCAGGCTGTATTTATATTTTCCAAGTAATGTGAAATCAGGGGTCATCTTTATCTCCAGCGCATTGGACGACAGGTATTGCACACGGTCTGCGGCACCCTCCTCTATTCTGATCTCATCCCTCGAAGACGCCTTTATCCCATTAAGAGAGTAAGACACAGCGACAGCCATAGAATAGCGGGTAGAATCACCAGTAGATGATTTTATATCCGAATGTTCTCCTGAGAGGGCCAGGTTCAGACCATTTGTGACATCCCACTTCTTCTGGGCTCCTACAACAGACAGGTCACTTTCACCTGCATCGGACCTCTGCCACTGGTATTCAGTATATATCCTGCTCGATCTATCTATGAATGCTTCGCTTCCTACAACAGCAACCGATGATTCACCGGCCTCGTCATCTGTCAATTTTTCGGTTACATAAAGCCTCTTATTACCTATCTGCAGGGATGCGCCTCCCTGTGCAGAGCTCCCAAGTGTACCCGTGGTCGCCTTAGCGTCTATAATAAATCCCTTAAACGGCCTGAACTCCACTCCGAGGGTCGTCTGGTCGTTATCGATCCCTGTTATCGTCTGCTGGCGCTCTGCGCTCATGCTTAATGAGTCCATAAGTTTCACGTCCAGCTTTATAGCACCGTAGCTTGAGCTCTCTATTTCATTGCCAGCGCTGTCCTCGGCTCCCCTTAGCTGGTACTCGCCGGTTAGTTTCCATCTACCATGGTCGTGCATAGCCTGCAGTGTCCCTCTGTATGAGCTGCCTATAGCACCGGGGGCGGCATTCTCGAACTCATCGCTATCATACCTTCCTATAACAGTATCCCTGTCAGTGATCTTCAATCTGAAGTTAACTCCCTTCTTCTCGGTCCCCATCTCCATGAAATTACCGCTCGAGATAAATCCCTGGTCGAGTTTCTTGAAATATCCACCTACGCTAAGAATACCGGGTCTGTCTATCCACTCTCCCGCATCCGCTTCGATGGCTATCTTCCACGCATTACCCTCTATTGCCCCCGAAGGAGTGGTTTCAGTGTATGTCAAACCACCATCATTGCTACTGAATATGGTTGAATCTGTCCCCGTGCTGGACGCATATTCGACCACTACCCTTGTATTATTTCTAAGGCGTATTTCCGAATCTACTGCCTGCAGTGTATATTCACCTGTTGTAAGCTCATCCTTGACGTATGTCCCTCCGACCGACACATGGTCCCCTATCTGCCTCCTTACTCTTCCTCCGTAACCGGTCTTCTCGAAGGAGTCCACGCGGGTCTCATAATCGACCTGTATGAAGACTGGATTGCCTGCAAGCAATGCCATATCGACAAGCCCGTCATCCGCGACAACACTGGATATAGGTCTGCTGAAAAGTATCCTGCCTTCGTAATACCTTATGTCATAGTCCCTGTTCTGTTCCTGAGGTATCCTGGCCAGCTGGAGGCCCGTATCCTTTTCCCTGATGATTAGAGTTACCTGCTCACTGCCCTCGATGATATCTCCGTGGCTCAGATAATACAATGAACCGCCCGTCGCGCCAAGTTCATCCCTCACATGAGCCTGTCTTACCTCGGCGCCGAACACTATTACATGAGTATCATGGTCACCGTATTTAGATCTTGAAAGGCTCTTATACTCTGTACGGGCCCCATACAGTGTTCTGTTATATGTAGCAAGCTCCGTATCGCTAAGCGTCATCTTATAATTCCCTACCAACGCGTTGAACTCATCGCTTTCGATAGCAAGGTAGAGTTTGCCCTGACTTTCTGTGTCGTATACTATGGTACTGGAGTCTCCGTATACCGGGTACAATTTATCAGGATCTATATTCGTAAGCAGCCTGTCGTTCTCTACTTCATCGAGGTCCTCGAACATCTTATTGAACTCGTTGACCCCCGTATCGAACGCCGCTGTTACGAGGTACTTACCCTTCACATAACCCTTCATATAGAAGGCTATTCTGCCCTCTGAATAGAACTCTTCGGAACTGCTCATGCCAGCACCTTCAACATAGCCGTTACCGCTCAAAAACCCTGCCTTGGCATCTACAAAAGCGAGGAAGAAGAGATTTGTGCCCCCTACCTCAACCTCACGCTGGATAGATCCTGTATAACCTTCGGGGTCTGTTACCTCGATATCCATAAGGCTGATACCGTCAGGAAGCTCCACCGTCGCCATGAAATTGCCATCAAGATCGATCTCTACCGGTTTACCGTTGACCGTCACTCTGTTACCCGGGGTAGTATTCCCGGACAACGCAAGTTTGGGTTCCCTGAGCCTTGCGCCCTTGGGAGGCAGCTTTACCATCAGGTAAGGCTCCGGCTTCACCGCCACAAAGTAACTGCCGTCTTCTTCCTTGTCCGATACATGTATGACAATATTGGCAATCCTGATAAATCCACTGTTGGATTGCGCCACAAGTCCAAAAACGTTTTTCCCGAGCTTCAAGTTCAGTTCTCCGCTGAACTCACCATCTTCGTTAACAACAACAGTCGTGCCGTCGAGCTCGACCGAATTCCCGGGCTCGGTCATGCCAACAAGCTTATATTTCATGACTAT
>CP070669.1:1157681-1220526 GCA_020351835.1 Nitrospirota bacterium | reverse complement strand
ATACGGGAGTTATAAGCATGAACAAGTAATGGTACTGAGATAGTTTAGGGACGACTAACTACTTACGAAATTGGTAGCAAATAAATATGATTATACGTAATACAAGTATTCACCTGCGGTTGCTCGTTTTATATCAAAACATGATTCACTAAGAACAGCGACACGTGTAATGCTCACGCCAATTGTATATTCATTAAAATATCCATATTCGTTGATGTTTACGATAATGCTTGGTGGACTATTGGTAGCAAGAAAGAGATTTCTATAGGGTCATGTATATTTCAATGTAAATTTACAGGTCGAATCGAGGAGATAATTGTCAGTTTATTCCTCAATAACTCATTTTTTATTCCCCTTCATTCATTTATAGTTTAACTCCGTTATACTTTTTACAACATCACGAAGCCCTCTCAGATTTCTCTTAATACAGCTTTACAAATGTACAAACTTTAAAAGCGTTCATACAATCAATAAATATTAAGATTCGCTAAAATATTATCAGGTAACGATGGCTCAGCCATAGATAAGAACGGATCGCAAATGAACTTATCATGATCAATTTTGTAGCCATTCATTATAACCCTTAAATCATCAAATGGAGAAATTTATGGCGACAAGACAACACATAAGGATCAAAAAATCGGGTGTAGTGGACATATGGAGCAAAAGCGATGGCAAGATCGATGAGATCTTCGGTGCCTTAAAGATGGCTTTTTGCCTGATAAAGGATATAAGCCTGAGTGGCCTGGGCTTATTTTCCACGACACCTCTTAATGAAGGAGACACCGTGTCCATTAAACGTATCAATTTTAATAAGCGAATATATCATGAACATATAACAGGCAAAGTTGTCTGGGTGAGCGGGAAAGAAAAGGCCTACCATATAGGCATCGAGTTTGAGAACATTATTAGCGGTGACAAATATCCAAAGATATATAGCGGGGTATTCAGTCATTCCGAACTTCATCACGAACAGGTATAGAGACCATATTACAGGGGACAACAAACATGGAGAGAAAATCAAAGCTAAATTGCTGGGAGTTCAAGAACTGCGGGAGACAGCCTGAAGGACATAGTGTCAGCGAGCTGGGGCTTTGCCCCGCATCAATAGAAGAACGGCTGGACGGAATTCATGACGGCACCAATGCCGGCAGGTCGTGCTGGGTAGTAGGAGGAACGCTTTGTGGCAATAAAGTCCAGGGAACATTTGCAAAAAAGTTCAAGAGCTGCGAAAATTGCGAATTCTATCGTTCCGTGCTGAACGAGGAGTATCCAAAATTCACTATGTCAGCAGTGTTACTTTCGAAGCTCAGAAGCAAAGAACCTGTCGCAAGCTAGTAAAAGCGAACACTGCTCTTCTCATTATGCCTCAGCATCAATCCCGAGTAGAGCATTTGCTTAAACAGACATATCCTATTTACTTGGCTCTGTTCGAGAGCCGAGACATGCCCCCTGTTTAGTCTTTAGTATCCGACCAGTCTGGGAAGGAACATCACTATGCCCGGGACATATGTGCACAGGAAAAGCACTGCTATCAATATAAACAGGAAGGGGACCATCTCTTTGATAATGCGAGATAGAGGCGTATCGGTCAGTCCGCTGACAATGAACAGAAGCATTCCGAACGGCGGCGTTATCAATCCTATCATCATGTTAAGTACTATCACTATCCCGAAATGAACAAGGTCGATACCTGCAGCACGTGCCACGGGGAGAACGATCGGTACAACAATAAGCAAAAGGACTATTGTATCGACAAAACATCCCAGCACCAGAAAGAGCAGGTTGAAAAGCAATAGCAATACCCATTTATTAGTCGTGATGCCTAGTAGAGCCTCTGCCATATGCGCAGGTACCTGCTCACGCGCAATGACATACCCGAACACAAAGGCACACGCTATTATGAACGCAAGAAAGCCTGTGCTCTCAACGGTGTCCTTGATAGAGCTGACAAGTTCTTTTACCCCGAAATTTCGGTATACAAATATCAGCAGAACTAATGCATACAATGCAGCCACTGCCGCGGCCTCTGTTGGAGTAAATATTCCTCCATAGATACCACCAAGCAATATGACCGGGGTAAGCAACGAAAGGAACGCACGCTTAAAAGCCTTTAGAAATCCACCAAGGTCAGTGCTGGCCCCGGCAGCATAGCCTCTTTTCTTAGCAAGCACATAGATAACCCCCATCATCGAAATGCCCATAAGGAGGCCGGGTATTATACCTCCCAGGAACAGGTTCCCCACAGATGCACCCGAAAGCATTGCATAGATGATAACCGGTATACTTGGCGGTATTATGGGGCCTATAGTTGCCGAGGCCGCCGTTACGGCACAGCTGAACGGCTTATCATATCCGGCATCATTCATAGCCTTTACCTCCATCATCCCGAGACCTGAGGCGTCTGCTATAGCCGAACCCGTCATCCCTGAAAAGATGATGCTGGCGGCTACGTTTACATGTGCGAGCCCTCCCCTGAACCCTCCGACCATGCTGCCCGCAAAATCAAAGATCCTGCCGGTAATACCGCCACTGTTCATAACCCTGGCGGTAAAGATAAAGAGAGGCACCGCCAACAGAACGAACTGACTTTCAAACCCCAGAACAGTGGTCTCTATCACAGTACCAAGGTCTACTCCTTCTATAATGAAGTAGAGAACGGAGGACATCAGCATTCCCAATGCTATCGGGACCCGCAGCATCAATGCGGCAATGAATACCAGAAGCCAGACGGCCAGGGAAAAAGACATCAGCTACCCCTCATGCTTTTCAAGGTCTTAATATAGGATGATGTCCAGAGCGAAAGATACAGGATAATAAGTGATATTCCCACAGGAAATGATGACAACAAGACATACATAGGGATATCGAGTGATGAAGACCTCACTCCGCTCATTAATCTTATAAAGGAGAACGATGAAGGCATTATAATGATCAGCAATATGATGGCGCATATGTTCGTTATTACTCGTGTAAGCATCCTGCCTCTTACAGAAAGGCTATCATGATAAAGGCTGAAGGCTATATGTGTATCCCGGCGGGCTGCAATAGCTGCTCCGATAAATATGATGTAAATAAAACAATATATTGACAGCTCGTAGGGCCAGACAAGCGGGGCCTTGAGAACGTACCTGAAGAACACCTGTATTATTATCGCTCCGAACATTCCGGAGAACAATACGACACTCAGAACAGACTCGACCAGCCCAATGGCCTTTTCGATATTCCTGTTAATGGTAAGATCTGCCATTAGTCTTTATAGTTCTGGATCCTTTCGTAAGTCCCTTCACCCCAGTCCTTTTCGAACTCCTTGTATGCGTAACCGGCTCTTTTTCGAAAGGCATCTACGTCTGGCTCAATGATGATCATTCCGTACTCATCTTTGAACTTCCTCAGCAGTTCTGTCTCACCGCGGAGTACGATATCGTTCTGGTATTCTCGTGCAACTTTAAGGGCTTGCAATATCCATCCTCTGTACTGATCAGGCATCTCATTCCAGAGCCTTTCGTTGATGCTCGGCCAGAGCATTCCCATCTGATGCCCGGTAAGGACCATGTATTTAGTGACCTCATAGAACTTTTGGGCCTCGTTGGTTGGGAGGGGATTGTCCTGTCCGTCGACCACCCCTGTCTTAAGGGCCATGTATACTTCGCCAAAACCAAGTGGCGTAGGATTTGCACCCAATGCCCTGCCCATCGCGATCCATAAGGGAGAGTTAGGCATCCTTAGTTTAACTCCCTTCATATCATCAGGTGTGCTGACGGCTTTATCTCTAAGGTTAAGATGACGCGAACCAAGATACCATACATCCAGGGGCCTTACGCCCATACTATTTGCTATCCCATTAAAGTACTCTATTCCTATAGGACCGTTCATAACGGAGTACATGTGTTCAAGGTCTCTGAACAGATATGCCGCACCGAATATCCCGATCTTCCTGTCAAACCTGGACATAAAATTAGGAGTAGTGAAGGTCATGTCTATCGTGCCTCTCATGATGCCCGTGATCTGGGTCTGCTGATTGCCGAGCTGCCCCGAGTGGAACACTTGTACCTTCACCTTGCCCTCGCTGATCCTCTTTACCTCTTCAGCAAAGACATTAAGCGCCTTTACCTGAGGCTGCTGCGGACCGGCAACGGTATTGAACTTTAGCTCATACACCTTTTCGGAACACTCAGCGTCAGGTACCAGGCCAATAATCAGAAGAATAACCGCTGTAATGTATTTGAATGCCGATATCATATGCCAGCCCTCCTTTTAAGCAGGCGCAATATTTTAAAATATTGACGACATTACGTAAAGAATAAGATATAATTTAACAATGACCGATGAAGAAGTCACATCTGTCTCCAGCCCTTTAAAGAAACCCTCGCGTTCATGGTATGTCTTTGCAGCTATCCTGTTTATAGTCGGAGCCGTAGGCGGTATAGTTATCCTTTTTACGGCTGTATTCACGTCATTGTCGAGCGGGGTACAGTTCATGGTCCCTGGAGAGGTTACGATAAGTGTGGACAAACCGGGCAAATATATTCTCTGGAACGAGATCAAGACCATATATAACGGAAAGATGTATTCGGGGAGCGAGGAGCTTCCTGATGTGATCGAGATAAGGGCAACCGACTCCCTTACGGGAGAACCCATTCCCATGTCCCCGACATCCGGTTCTACAGAAACGGTCGGATCTACTGCACGGCACTCAATCGGCAGTTTCACGTTCGACAGGTCCGGCAAGTACAGCATAGAGGTCTCTGGCGACTTCAGGAACAGGATATTTATGTTGAGGCGTTCTGTATTCAGTGACATCGCACTTTCGGTAGTTGCATTCATTGTCCTGAGCTTTATCGGCTGGCTTATTGCTCCTCTCATAGTAGTGGTCGTACTTATCAAGAGAGTAAATGCCGAAAGGACAGCAAAAGGGACGCTTTCCACATCAGAAGCTCCGCATGAAGCATCATCAACCTCGCCATCCCCATCTAATGACGAAAGGACCTGGGCGACATTCTGCCATCTTGGGGCACTTGCGATCTATTTTTTCCCTCTGGCTCATCTCATAGTACCTCTTGTCCTATGGTTGATCAAAAAGGACCAATACCCCTTTGTAGATGACCAGGGAAAGGAATCGCTTAATTTCCAGATATCCATGACCATTTACTATATAGTCTCCGCGGTACTTATGCTGGTCGTGATAGGATGCGTTCTCCTTGTTGCCTTGGGGATCTTCAATCTCATAGTCGTGATCATAGCCAGTGTAAAGGCAAACAGGGGAGAGAGGTACCGCTATCCTCTATGCATTAGGTTTATAAGATAGGTCCATTCTTTATGGATAGAATACGGCTTTAAAACAGAACTGGTGGGAATTCAAAGGATGTGGAAGGCGCCGGGTCGCAGCCGGGACAATTTGACCACGAGATTAAAGGCGCATTCACAAAGTAGCATTACTATATATAAGGAGTGTGACTTCTATCAGGTGGTGTGGACAGAAGAGTTCTCTCGGATGATCAGGTCTTACTGACTATACCGTTGCTCATCCTGTATTTTATGATCCTCTTTCTATAGAAAGAGGTTATAAAGTAAGCTACAAAATATAGAACAAAGATAGTGAACATATAGTGCTCTGGAATACCCATCATCACTCCTGCCACCGCTATTGCCGAGAATATCAGGTTTATACCGAGGATCATCAGTACAGCCCTCTCCTTTGAAATACCCAGGCGAAGAAGAATATGATGAATATGGCTTGTGTCAGGCTCGAACGCACTTTTCCCCTTCAACATCCTTCTTAGCATCACTGTCAGGGTATCGACTATTGGAACGGCAAGGATCAATAGTGGGGCAACGGGAGGGATATTACTTGCCTCCCCCTGAGTAATAGTGATAGCGACAAATGTGAGAGCAAACCCGAGAGATATGCTGCCGGCATCCCCCATAAAAAGGCTTGCAGGGCTCCAATTATACGCAAGAAAGGCTACAAGCGCCCCGCAAAAAGCAAAGCTCAACAATACAAGAGCAGGATTATTATCTATCAGAGCAAGCAAGGCAAATGATAGAAAAGCTATTAATGATACTCCACCGGCAAGCCCGTCGAGACCATCGATCATATTGATAGAGTTTATCACTCCTATCGCGGCAAAGACCGTGACAAAAAGCCCTAGCCTCTTGAAGGTGATAGGTCCGTATGAGACAAGGTCACCGAAAGAGTATATTACCGCATTGCTGAAATGGATCATTAATCCAACAGCTACTATCTGTACTATAAACTTCCACTTGTGGTCCAGCTCCTTGAAATCATCAAGGAACCCGGCGATCAGCAGCAAAACTATACCGGCGTAAAATCCTCTGAAGTTCATCAAGGGAACGAATAGCAAACTGCTTATCGCGACACCTGTCACTATGCCTATCCCGCCAACAAGCGGCTTAGGCTCATCATGCATTTTTCTCATCTCAGGATGATCCATCAGGCCGATCTTAGACGCTATATTAGATAATCTGGGCAATATCATCTGAGTGATCAACCATGAGGTCATCAGAACAAATAACATCTCGAAAATAAATCCGCTAAACAGTTCTTCACAATGCATACTATTAATCTATCATTTCCTACGCATGTCTTCCAAATCCTTTTTTGCCGAGAATTAAGAGGACCGGATTTAATAAATAATATAAGCAGGCCTTTGTAAATGATCCCCGGATACCGTATCTCAATTGGATCTCTGCCATGCCCGGGAACAGCCTTTTCAGGATCGAAAGAAAGACATTATCCTGAAGTAGCATATATTTTATCATGTTCCTTGAATGAGAAATATCTTTATTAAAGAACCCCTCAGTGGCCTTTTTACATAAACCCTTGTACATGAACAATCCATCCTCAATGAAATGCTCAGGAGCAGGCGCATCCAACAGGTCCCTTGCAAGATGGATCGTAAAACGTACCACCCGCTTCATTTTAAGACTCCTTGCCATAGACAATATTCTTTTCCATTCGAGTTCCTTTTGGTATGCCGACAGGATACCTGAAACAAGCAGCAGGAATCGCAGAGGCCTGTATCCGTGAGAATAGACCCTGAAAATAGAGTACATCAGATACCTTTCCGGCGACAAGGAAAAGTACGTAATTCCGTTAAGTTCAGACATGCGTATATCTTCCCACCAGTACAGCGGAAGGCTATTATGATACATATGGGTAAGGTTCCAATGAAGCTCTATCGAGAACTCATCCCTTACATACGCGGGCAAATGGTAGTGATCTGCCAGATAGTGCTCCTCCAACTCTGGTCTCAACTGCTTAAAGCCAAGGTCCTCGAGAACCTTTTTTGCCGGACCCAGGGCCTGCGGCCTCACCAACAGGTCTATGTCACTGCCTGAATAAACACCTGCATCACCGAAGAGGGCCTCAGAAGCGACAGCACCCTTCAGTGGGACACAGTCTATCCCTCCTTCATTAAATGCCTTTAATACAGTTTCTATCTCTTTCATATGAAGAATATTTCTTTTGAGCGATCCCAGGTATCTGGTTTCGAGCTTCTTGACCACGTCACGCGGTACAGCACCCTTATCTTTTACTGACCTGTAAATGAAGGGGGAGACCTGGGCAATGTCTGACTTTCTTAATAGCTCACCCCAATTGATATTTCCTTCCATTATCAGATCAAGCGCTTCAGAGTGCCTGCCACTTAATAACATGAAAATAAGCTCTTCCTCTTTATTCAATGTGATTTTTGTATTAAGCATCATCTCTTGTAGCTACGGACCATCTCTCTTAAGACCTTATCTATATCTTTCATCTGACCATTTGATATAGCCTTATCTAATGCTCCAAGATGCTCTTCAAGCTCTTCACGCGTCGGCAGTTCAACCGGCACAGCCCTTTTAAGCTTTGAGTGTGACGTTCCTTCTATCTTTTCAGTATCATCGAAGAGCTCTTCATATAGCTTCTCGCCCGGCCTTAGGCCTGTGTAGTCAATTTCGATATCTTCATACGGAATAAAACCCGAAAGAGCGATCAGGTTTTCGGCCATTTCTTTTATGCTTATCTGCTCCCCCATGTCCAGAACATATACATCCCCACCATCTCCGGTAGCTGATGCTATTAATACCAGCTGAACAGCTTCGGGTATCAGCATAAAATATCTTTTTATCTCAGGGTCTGTAACGGTCAACGGGCCTCCCCTCTCAAGCTGTTCCTGAAATATATTTACGACGCTTCCATTGCTCCCCAGCACATTCCCGAACCTCACGGTCTTGAACTTGGTCACTGATCCCTCATTGCTAGTTATTGTCATTAGTTCAGCAATTCTCTTGGTTGCTCCCATTACGTTCGCAGGGTTAACAGCCTTATCGGTAGATACCATAACAAAGCTCTCTACATTATTCTTTTTTACTATGTCTATCAGGTTCCGCGTTCCAAACACATTGTTCTTTATAGCTTCGATCGGATTTGCTTCCATTAAAGGTACATGTTTATGTGCAGCCGCATGGAACACTATTTGAGGGCTGTGCTCACCGAACATCATACTAAGGGCCCCTTTGTCCCTTAGGTCACCCACGATGGGATGGATTACCATATCCGCTGATGTCTTAACAGACGTAGCATTTTCCCTTTTATTTCGGTTCAATTCCATATCAATATCAAAAAGACCGTTCTCATACCTGTCCAACATTATGAGGGACGAGGGACCGTACTTGAATATCTGCCGGCATAGCTCCGAGCCTATTGACCCGCCAGCCCCGGTCACCAGGACCTTCTTGTCCTTAAGATAATCCTTAACTGATCTTATGTCAGTCCGTATCGGTTCGCGCTGCAACAGGTTCTCAAGGGACAATGGTCTTATCTGGGAAACCGTAACTTTCCCGTCAAGGATATCTGACAAGCCGGGCAGCGTCTTAACCGGAAGATTAAACTGCTTACAACTTTCGAATATCTCGTTTATCGTTGAGTGGCTCGCAGAAGGAATTGCTATCAGTATCTCATCCGGATCAGTATCCTTTATCGCCTGGCTTATAATATCCCTTGGACCATATATAGGCACACCATGAATAGAAAGGCCTTTCTTGAACTTATCATCATCTATGAAACCGACCGGGTTATAAGGATTATCAGGATTGCTTCTCATGTCCCTTACAATCATCTCCCCGGCATCCCCTGCTCCGATAAGCAGAACCGCCTTTCCCTTGGATTCGGCATAAACATACTCCCTGAATACCCTTACAGCCATCCTTCCCCCTCCGGACAGAATGATCAGCAAAAGCCAGTCTATGAAATATACCGATCTCGGATAACTTGTATCACCGAAGATGATCCTTACTACCATTACGAAAAAGATACTCCCGACAGTTACAGAAAGTATTATGTTGCTCAGGTCCTTAATCCCTGCATAGCGCCAGACCCCCCTGTGCAGACCAAAGATCAGATAAGACAGCAGTCTGACGAATATGAGCAGGGGAAGATATAAAGTGAACACATACAGATACAGTTCTGACAGAAGAAAATCGAACCTCAGAAGAAATGCAAGGTAATTCGATACGACGACCTGAAATACGAATATTATTATGAAGATAATATGCCTGTTCCTCAGGATACCGGACCTGACTGAACCACTGATATCAACAACTCTAGCCATTAATGTTATCCTTATGCATCTTTATTATCGCATCAATGACCCGTTTGATATCGACACTTGTCATTGCAGTTCCTGACGGGAGGCAAATGCCTCTATTGAAAAGATCCTCTGAGACCCGGCCCCCTACAATATGATTCTCTTTATAAAGCGGTTGCAGGTGCATCGGTTTCCAGACAGGCCTCGCTTCAATATTGGACTGCTCAAGCTTTTCAACTATTTCAAGAGGCCCGGCGCCGAACTTATCCTCTTCTATTAAGAGTACGGTCAACCATCTCGTGGAGGTTCCGTATGATGCCTCAGGCATGAACTCCACTCCCGGCATACCTGATAATGCGGCCCTGTACTCCTCAAAGATCTCTCTCTTTCTTGAAACCCGGTCATTAAGCACCTTAAGCTGGCCTCTCCCGATAGCAGCCAGCACATTGCTCATCCTGTAGTTGAATCCCACCTCGGAATGCTCATAATACAGGGCTGGATCGCGGGCTTGTTGGGACAGGAACCTGGCCTTGTCTATCAGCTCTTTATCATCTGATACCAGCATGCCGCCGCCGGATGTCGTCAGGATCTTGTTCCCATTAAAAGAATATACCGATGCCTTCGCACCGACCCCCGCATGCCTTCCTTTATATAACGCTCCAAGTGCCTCAGCTGAATCAGATATCACCGGGACCTCATATTGATCGCAAATCCCTAAGATCCGGTCAAGGTCGGCACACTGGCCGTAGATATCCGTGGAGATGACGGCCTTGGGCAACCTGCCTGTCTTTGATGAAGACATGAGATAATCGGCCAGTAGATCAGGATCCATGTTCCATGACGATCTCTCGGAGTCTATAAATACAGGAGATGCGCCAAGATATTTGATAGGATTTACACCACCGACGAAAGTAAGTGTCTGAGATATGACCTCATCACCGGTTGTTACGCCGGCAATGCGCAGGGCCAGATGAACGGCCGCGGTCCCGCTCGATAGAGCGGCTGCGTATCTCACCCCTACGGTCTCAGCGAACTCATTCTCGAAGGCATCTACCTGTGGGCCAAGCGGGGCAATATAGTTACTCTGTAATGCTTCTTCTAAATAATGTCTCTCATCAACGCCCAGATGAGGAGGGGAAAGATAGATCCTCTTATCAGGTTTTGCCACTACAGAGACCTTTCGCTATAAATTTATTCAGTCCTTATCTTTGACAACCCTGACAGGGACCCCATACGCCTTTACATTGTCAGGGATATCCTTGTTAACAAAACTGAAAGCACCTACGACAGAATTCTCTCCAACCGTCACTCCCGGCATAATAACGCTGTGGCTTCCTATCCTGCAGTTCTTCTTCAAATTTACCTTGCCCTTCTTATCGTCAATAGTAGATATGGAATAGATAGCACAATGGGACCCGATCTGAACGTTGTCACCGATCTCTACTCCATACAGGGCGTTTATATAGGTAAATGCCCCTATATCCGTCCTCTCCCCCATTACAAAACCATCTCTGTTCTTGACCACCCAGTGGTAGTCGGTCATCTCCCCATCCCTTATCTCAGGATAGCTCCAATCCTCAAATCTTTCACTCATTGTCTTTCTCCACACCTTCGAACCTTGTCATTGTCGTATCACGATCTTGGGATATCCCTTCCCTTATAACTACTTTAACAAACGTGATAAATAAAATCTTCAGATCAAGCCAGAATGACCTGTTATCTATATACCAAACATCCAGTCTGAACTTGTCCTCCCAGCTAATGGCATTACGGCCGTTAACCTGGGCCCATCCTGTTATACCCGGCCTTACCTCATGACGGCGGGCCTGCTCATTTGAATAAAGAGGCAGATACTCCATTAGCAACGGGCGAGGCCCCACAATAGACATATCACCTTTGATGACATTAAATAGTTCAGGAAGCTCATCAAGGCTCGTGCTACGCATGAACCGGCCTATCTTGCTGATCCTTTTGACGTCGTTCAAAAGAACGCCATCATCGTCTATCTCTTCGTTCATTGTCCTGAACTTATATATTCTGAAAGGAACCCCGTTCCTTCCTGGTCGAACCTGAGTAAATATGATCGGCGGGCCGAGATCAAAATAAACTATCGCTGCTATTAAAAGTAACAGCGGAGAAAGTATAACTGCCAAAAAAGATGAAACAGTGATATCGAACAGTCTCTTACATTTCACTAAGTGCCTGACCTCCTGCTTCTATTTGCTAATAACCTTCTATAGATCTCATCCATTCTTGATACCACATCAACTTCATCGAATTCATTTATTGCCTTTTCCCTGCTCGCCGTTGCCAATCTCTCTCTTTTCCCCGGGTTCCTCAGCAGGTCACCTATCGCATCAACAAGAGCTTCAGGGTCCTTTGCAGGGACCAGTATACCGTTATATCCGTCATCTACCGCCTCGCGGCACCCTCTTATGCGAGACGCTACCAATGGCTTTCCCATTGATGCGGCTTCGATCAGCGAGCGAGGGAAACCTTCCCTGTACGAGGGCAATACTACGATATCAGCTAAAGACAGCAATCCCGGCATCTCACTATGGTCCCTGCTTCCCAGATACCTTATTGTCCCGTTCCTTTCCAGGCTCGCGATCTCCTCTTCAGTGATCCCGTCCCCTTTAGTGCTATCCATCGGCCCGATAACGACGAACTCATATTTACCGTCTGCCCGCCCGAAGTGATCGGCGGCATAAAAGAACTCTCTGTAGCCCTTTTGCGCCGTCAATCGACCTATCATGCTGATCACAATAGCATCTCCCTTAATACCGAGTTCCTCCTTAAGGTTCTGCACGTAAACTTCCGAATACTTATCCGGATCGAACATGTTATTTACGTCCGTTCCATTACCAAGATAACTTGCCTTCTTCTCACCAATTCCCCATTTTCGCAAAACCATAAGATCATCCATGTTCTCCGAAAAGATATGATCGCAGAAAAAAGACAATATGACTTCAAGTATGACTATCGGCAATCTCTTTAATAAGGGGGCATCGTCCTCATAGAAAAACCCCCACGAGGTATGGACGGTGACCGGAATGCCTGCCAGCTTTGACGCTATCCTTCCGTATAGCCCGGGCTTGGGACCGTAAGTGTTTACTATGGAGGGCCTCTTGCTCCTTAAGACCCGTATGCATTCCATGAAGAACTTAAGGTCAGACAACAGGCCAGATCTTCTTGTCAAGTGCCTGCTTTCAATGAACTCAAATCCGGAGCTCCTGAAGGACCCTGAATATTGATCTGATCCACTGTAACCAATGCTCTCATAACCAAGATCTGAAAGACGAGCGAACCTGTCCTTAAGAAGAACCTCGAGGCTCATTGCTGCAGGCGTTATATGAACTATCTTTACTCTATTATCCATATTGTCATTCACAGATCGACATATACCTCGGAATACACGCCGGATACCGTTTCATAAGCATTCTGGTATTGATCTATCTCTTTATCGGAGGGGGCCTTTGATCTGCTCCTTATGATATTCTGCATGAGTCCTAAGCGATCCCCGGTCCAGTAATAAGCGGACCTTAGATAGGTCTTGATTATCATACTTATACTTATAAGGGGATGAGCTCTCAAATATTTCACTACGAACCTTCGGACGTTAGCGTGGGATAACAATATATCTCGAATGTCAATTCCGCTCATTTCGCAATAGGCGTAATGCACTCCCGGTATTACAGCATATCTGTTATTCATTAGTATTCTTAGCATGAAATCCATATCCTCCGCCCTCCTAAGCGATATGTCATATCCAGCTCGCCTGGCTATTTCCATGTTTATCAGTGAAGGCGCATGCGGCACCGATGTGAAGCCGAGCCCTGCAGGACCATATTTAACGACTCCCCTTAGATCTGTTGAGACCTTCCTTATGCCGATCAGACTTTGATGGACATCGACAATGGCCATTCCGCTGCTTACCAGGGCTATGCTCCCGTCATTGACCATAACATCGAGTTGCAGTTCAAGTTTATCAGGATACCACCAGTCATCAGCATCGAGCATTGCGAGATACTGTCCCTGTGCGATATCCAGTGCGGCCTGCCTTGCCCATCCCCTTCCTCTGTTGCTATCTGATCGTGTTATCCTGATCCTCTTATCCACTGCTGATGCACTGTAAATAATCTCTGATGTACCGTCATCCGATCCATCATCGGAAATAATACATTCCCAGTTCGAATATGTCTGAGAGAAAAGAGACGCCAGTGCAAACCTGATCGAGCCAGCGGTATTGTAAGCAGGCATTATTACAGACACAAGGGGGCCGGTATTCATTGTATCACGCATCCCTCGTTGGCGCTATCATGGCCATATGATCCTTCGTTAATTGTATCCCTGGACACCTCGGTCGATTTTTCCGGCTCCAGAGGCAAACGCCCGACGGCAGCATATACAAGCATCAAGGTCAACAATCCCATCCCTCCATAAAAATATTCCCCGCTCATCCCGCCTATCATCGCAGCTATCAGTCCTGCCTTTACAGGAAGTTCAACACCGCCTGCCCCTAAACCGCTTTTCCCTGACTGCCTCCACATAATTAATAAAATGATCATTACGATTGATCCCCCGAATATGCCCGTTTCGAGGAACATCTGAACGAAAAAATTGTGGCTCCCCTCCCATCGCAATCCTGAGAGCCCGCCCCTGTGAAAAAACCCTCTTCCTACGATAGGGTCATCCAGTATCTTAGACCCCTCATTTTTCCACCACCACAACCGGCTTCCATCATCAATGCCCATCAAGCCAGTCCCTTGGCCCGGTATCCCGGTATGATATCCAGGTTCAAACCATATAGTCCTGTTAATATCCTCCCTGAAGACCTCAAGATTTGAATATGAGAATATGATAAGTCCGAGACTAACAATAGCGACTATAACGGCATACCGCCGCTTTTGCCTAAGAGATATGTACAACAGGCTTGCAAGCATGGCAAGCCATCCTCCTCTTCCCCCCGATACGAACATGCCAAAGGCCATTATGACCAGGGCAGTCGTAGCAGCTAAACGCCATCGATGACTTCCATGCTTCTGCAGAAGGAGGGCCAGCACATAACTTGCAATAATTGCGAGCATTACGCTGACAAGGTTACCTGTATAGACCTGCTCATTAAGTGCCACGATACTATCAGGCCTTACTAAATGAAGCCTGAACGCTATGAGGTTCAAGCCTGCAAGGAATCCAGACACAACGATGCTCCAGTTGAACCAGTTCCACTCTTTATCACTCTTTAATATTGAAGCAATAAATATCCCGAACATCCCATAGAGAAGGAGCTTCGCAAGCTTTAAAATACTGAAGTAAAGTTCAGTGTTCGAAGAATAGTTATATCTCATCGGGAACAACAGGGTCACGATCAAGGCCCACCACGAGAATATGATCATTAACCGGGATATCCCGGACATATTGCGATCTATCCCATCTTCCCTGCGTGGTGTGACGAACATAAGAAGAGTAAGGGGCACAATTATGAAGTCGGATATTTTCAGTGTGCCAAGTGCGGTGTTGACGTTTAACCCAAGATCAGGCAGAAAGAGCAAAGGAAGCAGTAATAGAATTAGAGCAGGTATGGCATCTATACGCCCTTCTTTACTTTCAAATGAACTGTCGTTAGTCATGATCATCCCATTTACCGCTTTTTCCCCGCACGAAGTCCGTAATAGCGGAACACCCCGCACGAACGAGATCGACCCTCCCGGTCAGCATCAGGTGTAAGTACCTTATTGTCCGGTTCATCATGTAATAAGCAAACCAGAAGAACCATCGAGCCCGGCTAAGATATTTTTTTCGCAGATAGAGACCATTTCGTATACCGTAATAGTAGTTCAATGGTTGCATTATACCAAGCGACCGCCCAACCTTATGACAGATGACCGATCCTGTGGCGACGACCAACCTGTATCCCGCATTCGATATCATCAGCGAGTAATCCCATTCCTCGCCCCAAATGAAATAGTATGCCGGAAGTCCGCCTAACTCTTTATATATCCTTGAAGGTATCATCATCATGCATCCGCTTATCCACTCTGTGCTGAAGCTCTCATTATCCCCAATGGCTGTGATCTTTTCACCATCATAGAGTCGTGCTGTGTTCAAAAAGGCATCGAACTTTCCGCCTGCCCACCAAACCCTCTCTTTATCATCACAATAAGTAATTATTCCTCCGACAAGCCCTGCCAGCCTGTCAGAAGCTGCGCTTACCATAGGTTCCAGGAATCCAGGCGTAACAAGTGTATCGTTGTTCATCAACAGCACATATTCAGCTCCCAGCCGAACAGCCTCGGCAATACCCAGGTTGTTACCCTCACAAAAGCCGAGGTTCCTCGATGATCTGATCAGCCTAACCTCTATACTTTCGTGACCATATTCATGCTCTGCCTCAAATACAGCCTTTTCCTCATGCTGCCGGACCTTCTTACAGTTGGCTTCGATCCATTCCGTCAGCACTTCCACTGAAACAACCTCGGAGGCATTATCGATCACTATTAGCATCAAAGCAGGATATGTAACTGAGAGCAGGCCGCTTAAAAGCTCGATAGTATCACTTTCACCATTCCAGTTCAAAATAACAATGGCAACTTTTGGACAGATCAATATTTCATCACCGTTCTTCATCATTTGTTCTTGCTGCATACTAACACGATATAAGCAAACTCACTAAAACTCCCATTCTGGCCTATCCTGAAAAGATCCGACCTAATCCTAGTTGTATTATCTTTTAGCCATTCCTGAAATCTCATGGGCTCATTTCTATACCTGGTAGCGATAATGAACGGGATCCCTTTCCGCCAGGCCACTCTGTGATCGGTTAAACGTTCCATAAACGATGAAGGCATTAAAGGTCTTAGACGCTTTCTAAGCCTGTTCACTATTTTTGCTTCGCCGGCCTCCGGACCTTGGGAAAACCTTATGTGGCCATAGACATCCGATATATCGAATCCAGCCCCGGTAAGCAAATCCATCAGCTTGCCCGGCTCATATTCTACTTGGTGAAAAGGATTATCTGCGCCCCCGCTATCATGATATATTGGTGAGGATATCAACATGAGCCCGCCAGCTATCAATACTCTATTGAACTCACTGAGCACATCTTCAGCATTAGCAACATGCTCTATGGTCTCAAATGAGACCACAGCATCAGCATAACCATCCGTCAGTGGGATGTCATCTGCACCAGCCCTGATAAACCTCGGGGAGAAGTTCCCTGCGTATTGTTCGTTTGCATGATCTATAGCTACGCTCGATATATCTATACCGGTCACCTCTCCTCTAACAGAACATGCCAGAAGATAACTTCCATATCCCGTTCCGCAAGCAATATCAACTATTCTCTCGCTCGACTTTGTAAGCTTTGCTGCAAAGAGGTATCTTTCAATATGTTCTAAATATGATACCAGGGGCACATGTCCGGGAACGATCCTTTCAACGATATCATCCGACCGGTTCATGGTCATCTCCACATTTTTGCTCGTCTTCATCTTAATGACATACCATATAACTGTGATATCCTCAAAGCATTCTCCTCGATAGATGGAGGTCTACCCATGCGCTCTGACATTTTTGATATCATGCCCCTGTCCTCCAGGAAATTGTTTATTTGCATTCTAAGCTCTTTTGCGTTACCGCACTGGAACAGCCTGCCATTCCTCCCATCCTCGACAAGCTCCGGGACAGCGCCGATGTCCGACGCAATAACAGGTATCCTCGCTGCCAGCGCTTCAAGCAGGACCAGTGGACTGTTCTCATACCATATTGAGGGAAAGATCAACACATCAATGCTCTCATATATTTTTCTTTGGTCCAGTTCCTCGCCCATGAACTTAATATTACGGACCCCTTCGGCAGATTTCCTGACATCTCGGACATATCCGTCTTCCTCCTTTATTCTGCCGTAGATCCTTAGTTCGGCCTTATCTGCCGGAATGCCCTTAAACGCCTCTACAGCGATCTTTAATCCCTTGGACCTGACCAGTCTTCCCACATATCCGAAAACTATATTCTCTGCTCTATTGATTTTCTTCTTCTCTTCGGCCACTCGTGAAAGCAAGCCTGTATCAACTCCGTTTCTCACCACCAATATCTTATCCCCGGAAACACCGTGATCAACGTATATCCTCTTCAGGAATTCTGACGGTGATATGATATGGTCTATCTTATTAAGATGCATCAATAATTCAGCCTCTCTTTTTTTGAACTCATATTCTTTATTGATCGATCTGATAACCAAAGACAGGGCCGGTGCAAATAGTAACGATCCATGTTTATTATTGATCTCCACAGCCCTCCTCGCAGACCAGCAGCTTCTGCATTTACCGGGCTGCGGTCCTTCACAAACATTATCATTCTGGTCTATCAATTCTATGGCAGGACAGATATACCAGTAATCATGAAGAGTAATGAATGTGGAACATCTGCCGGACAGTGCGACACCGATCCAGTCAGCTGACAATCCCAGAAGGTGCTGAAAGTGGATTATGTCAGGATCTATTCCGGCAATGATATCTTTGAAGATCTTAACACCTGTTCTTTTATGAAAGTGCTCAACCCTTAGTTTCCTTAAAGTCGTTATCCCTGACTTTTGACTGCCAATGCCTATGACATGGGCATTAATTCTATCGATCATTTGTTTCTTATATGTGCTCACTCCCAGCGAAGTGAATATTACATGGACATCGTGATCTGCGGACAGTGCCTGCGACAGCTGATAAGTATGCTTCTCCACGCCGCCATTGCTAAAGGGCGGAAATGCGTGAACGACCTGAAGTACTCTCATCTCTCCTGACCCCATAGCTTCATGTCCCTGCTCAGCAGCAAGGACAGCTTTTCGATCTCATCCTTAAACTCATTTCGCAGATCATTTTCCAGGGAATATTCCAACGGCTTCCTGGGCTCCTTACTGATATTCCAGTTACTTATCACCAGGGAAATGGATTGCCTTAATCTTCTTGATGGGATCAATAGCCTTGCTGCTGCTACGACCGGTCCGGAACTAAGCATATCAAAGATCCATCTTCGCCTGATCCTTTTGTTGGCATTTATCCGGGCAAAGGCATAAGGCACTGGGTCTGCATTAACGCCTAAGAACGAAAGCACTTCCCTGTAGAACATATCGGGGTCTCTTTCAAAGTCATCAAAGATGCCAACATGTACGTTTTCACTCCCGAAGACCTCAAGATAGCGTTTAACCTGAGCATAATACTTTGCGAACTCCCGATAGAATAGAAAATCTACTATCTTGCAATTATCAGGAATGTTCTTCATCAATTTCCTGGACCCTTCAAGCGACAAAGCTTTCTTAAAATCTCCCTCATCTTCAAATGCGGTGAAGCATAACTGACTATGAAGTGAGTACATCATCTCCACGGGGTCCCTCAGGATAATTATTATTTTTGAATCCGGATTGAAAGCTTTAATCTCATACGGCGCGCTTTCTGAGTACAGGTATGTTACTGATGCCTCTCCACGATATTTCTCCTCCGGCGCCTTACTGAAAAGCAACATATACTCCTCTTCGCTCATCCTTTTCATACGGTAATGGATATCATTGCCAAAATAATATGGTTCCTTGACCTCTGACATAAAGATGTCCGGGTGACCATTTAAGTAATGGTATATCGCGGTAGTGCCACTCTTCGGTGCTCCTACAATGAACAGGTTCGGTCTATTTTTCATTATTATGGTCCTGCACAAATCATACAGCTATTAATTGATCATGGATTTAAGAACAAACCAAGTGCCGTTGGGTCGAGCCCCAGACGCCTCCTGACAAGCAGGACCATTATAATATTCCAGGCGACCATGCTCATCGCGGCGGCGGCAGCCGCACCATTTATACCCCAGACAGGAATAAGAACTATGTTCATGATCACGGCCAGGATAGCAGCCAGACCCATTGCAGTTGCGGCATCACGTTCATGTCCTGTCATTATGAGCGCAATACCACCTGAGCCAGATACTATATTAACGACCTGGGCAACACAGAGCATTATCAGTGCAGTGCCCCCCTCTTGATACGCCCCGCCAAATAAGCCAAGAAGCTCTTTGCTCAGTACTACCAATGCAATAAATGGCAACAGTATTGAAACAGTCGCAGCCCTCGCACTTTTGGTAAGCAACTTCTGAAGCACTCCCATCTCTCCTTTTACATGGAATGACTAGATCACGGGCCCGATGATCGCATTGACAGCAATTAACACAAAACCTATAATGCTCGATATAACATTTGCAACTGAGAAAACACCGGCACTTTCGGCTCCGGCGATCACACCAAGCGCAAGAACAGGCACACAAGCCATTGCCACATTAAAGATGTCTACTACTAATAACGGTATTGCGCTCGATGTCCAGCCTTTGCGGTCGTACTCAGGCTCATTTTCCCTCATCTGCCTTGTACTCGACCTCAGAAGTAACAGCCAGCTCAGAGCGAGAGCTGCCAATATTGAGAAAATGTTCAAAGCTGCAGCAGAAGCCGCTTTTAACGGGAATATGGTCTTATTCACTAACAGTACCAATAGAATGAAAAAAGGTGCTCTGACCACTGTTCCAGGTACCTTCGAAAGAACTACTCGCTTCAATCCATGCAGTATCGACATTATCAGATTGGATACGACCAAAAGCGGCACAGCAAACAAGGCGATCCACGATACGAGAAGAAGTTGATCATCGATACGATCGCTGATCAACCATATAATAAGACCCGCAAATAAAGACATGAGGATTGAAGATACTGCTCCTCTTGAAAGTGCCCATATCTTGATGCCGCGGAGCAGACCCCATTTTTCTTCAGTAGAATAAGCGGAAATGTTCCTTATCAAGATGTTCGTCATGCCGAACATTGATATGACAGTAAGCAACCCGACCCCTGAAAAAGCAAATGCATATGCTCCATACTCTGCGACCCCCAGGATCCTCGCTAATATCAGATTTGTCAGGAAACCGAGCCCTGTTGCCGCTATGAGAAGGATAAATGTTCCCATCGTTCCCTTCACCAGGTACGACCTGAGACTTATCGAGCTGCTATCTGCGATCCTGCTGTTCATCACTGTCCGTAGATCCTACCTAGAGACCTAATTGCCCTTTCATCTCCAGGATGTGAACGAAGTATTTCTTCATACATATTCCCGGCCCTTGCCAACTGGCCGTTCTTTTCATACGATATGGCCAGGGCGAGCATAGCATCAATATCCCCCGGGAAAATATCGATAGCCTTTTCCATTATATTGACAGACTCATCATAGGCTTCGATCTCAATAAAGTACCGATGCGCTTTAATGAACCTCATTATTCCGGCCTTGGCCGGGTCTTTGACCTTTTCAAATGCTGAGATATAGGATGACACGGCATCCTTATGATTACCTGTCATGACCATATATTCGGCAAAGATATAATGCGGCATAAAATTATCAGGAAGAGTTCTTTTTATATCTGCATCACTAATATCGCTCATAGCTAGCAATGCTATGTATTCACCGGTCCTGTCAGGCTCAAGCGATATAGCCGTTGTGATCATATCAAGTCCCTCATCTGCTTTTTGTCTGTTTATAAGCCATGAGCCTAGCACCTGATACCTGAACGGATTCTTTCTATCCAGCATCACTCCCCAGCGGAGAAGCCCCTCTGCCGTCCTGACATCACCAGCAGAGCCCAACGCGATCCCTAGCTTCTGAACGTACTCAGCCTTAGTCGGGCCATTACCTACTCCCCTTTTGTAATTACTCAAGGCTAAGTCACGGTCACCCCTTACCCACTGAAGGTCAGCCAGGTAAATGGAGTACCGGGCTTCAAGCCTGTCTAATCGGGAAGCCATCGCAAGATCATCAGTGCTGCGATCCATCTCTTCTTCTGTCATCATACTGTCTATTGAGCTCTTATCAACCCTGGAATAATACCTGCTGCCCGCAATAACTCTTCCCTGATACTGTGCGCAGAATATTAGAATTACAATTACCATAACCCCAATAGCTTTGAAAGGTGCTCCACCGGACCTTTCCAGGTAATGACTTCCGATAACGTTTTCGAACCTTAAACTGGAACAGGTTACAAGCATACCCAGGAGAAAGAAGAGGTACAGACCGTTTGCGCCGATATGAACACTGAAATCAACGGTGCTGTGCATAAGGATTGATATCAGTCCTGCCATTATTCCCAGAGAAATGAAGATCGCATAGCGGTCGTGTCTTTTCCTCAGAGTCCGCACTGACCTTAAGATCACAGATATCAGGAAACTCACCATAATAGTACCCGCAATAATGCCTCCCTCCGCGAATAGCTCAAGATAGAAGTTATGTGCATGGCCAACGATCTTACCGTGAGGGATCGTACGGTATTTATTATATATGTCACTAAATGTTCCCATACCGGTCCCGAACAAGGGGAAGTCTTTTATGATCTGCAGGGTGTCTGACCAGAGATCCTTACGCACATCGGTAATTGACCCTTCTTTGTCGGTCATGAGCCCGAACCTCTCTGTAACCGGGCCCCACGCAAACCAGGCTGCAAAGAGTATGATCATCAGGAGAATAATGAAAACTGTGCCTCCTTTTTTTGTCTCCTTAGTTATCGTGAGGATCATCAGTCCCATGAAGATCACAGATATTATGAGGGAGATGATCCCTCCGCGAGAAAGGCTCATGAACACTGACATGGATAGCACAATCACAGATACAAGGAGCATTACCGATATATTATATCGCCGCCCCCCGAGCATTTTAAGCAAGCGCTCCCTATAGGACCCGCTGCTTTGGGAGGGCTTATAGTAGATGAAGAGGGCGAGTGCTACTGGAAGTATTGAAGCAACCAGTCCGGCATAGTGGTTTCGATTCACATATGGCCCGAACATCTCTCCTCCTTGCGTCAGATCCCTCATCCAGTATATCTTTCCATTAGAACTAACGGCCTGCACTATTGAAAAGAGCGAAACAATCGCCATAAAGATAACAGACAGATTAATCAACCTCTTAAATCGCTCTCTGCTGTCTACCAATTGAACTATCACTATATAAAAAGAAGCGTATGATGCCCACCTAAGTAGCTCGTTAATCGTGGCTTTTTTATTTAGAGAGATCGTTCCCCATTGCATGCTCTCGCCGGACCAAACGGTGTTAAAGTATAAATCGTGCGTAACAGGTGAAATGACCTTTAAAATGATGGCCGGCAGTGGTATTAACTGCAATATGATATAACCAATAAAAAGTGACAGCGGCAGAAGGCCGGGTACACGGAAGGGAGAGGCTTTTTTTGATGAGAGATCAAGCATAACACCGGCAAGCATTATGAATGAAATGAGCTCCATTATTGAGAGCGACCAGGGCTCAACTGTGCCGAACGCAAGAGGCGTGAAAGCTAAAAGCAAAAGCAAACAGCTATATAATATCCTGTTCAGCAAACCTGCTCGAGACCTGTAAAAAGAAAAATTGAGCAAGCATGATGATAGGGTGCGGTCGGGCTATGATCTTGAATGACCCCCATATGCATAATAATTTTTATAGTACCTGGAACCATACTCGTTCTTATCGATATCGAATCCGTTTACTATAATTCCCAGTAATCTTGACCCAATATCATCCATGGATTTAAGGCCCCTTACTAATTCTTCGTGTGTTGTCTTGCCTGCCCTCGTCACGAGAACAGTGCCATCGAGTACTTTACTCAGTATCAGGCTGTCTGTGACAGTTAATATCGGCGCAGAATCCCATAGTATCATGTCGAACCTTGAAGATATATCATCTATGAACATCCCCAACCTTGATGAGTTAAGGAGCTCGTTGGGATTAGGTGGTATTGGTCCCGAGGTTATTATGCTGAGATTCTCAACATGCCCCTTGCGAATATCACCCGATCCCTCTGCCCCAGCCAGATATGTACTTAGTCCTTTATCATTATCAAATCCGAATATCTCGTGTATGCGCGGCCTTCTTAGATCACCGTCTATCAGCAGGACCGAAAGTTCCGACTGGGCCATTGTAGTCGCAAGATTTACAGATGTGACCGTCTTCCCTTCCTGCGGAGAAACACTCGTAATAAGGACGTTCCTGGGCGGTTTGTCAGCTCGTGAAAGGAGCATAGAGGTCCTGATCCCCCTATACCCTTCAGCGAACACCGAGTGCGGGTCCTCCAGGATCACCTTCTCGATCGCTTTATCCTCACCCTTATACAGTGTGACCATCCCAAG
Organism: Nitrospirota bacterium; assembly: GCA_020351835.1. GTDB lineage: Bacteria > Nitrospirota > Thermodesulfovibrionia > Thermodesulfovibrionales > BMS3Bbin05 > BMS3Bbin05. The sequence goes on along the minus strand of CP070669.1, from coordinate 1,196,751 downwards.
TGCAGGTGCATCTATCCTCTCCTCAATGTCCTCAGTTGATTTTACAGTGTTATCGAGGTACTCAACAAAGAAGGCCAGGCCGACACCTCCAAGAAGCCCCAGCATTATGCTCAAAAAAATGTTCCTGGCCTTCCTGGGCTTCGCCGGGGCATCCGGAACGGTGGCCTTTTCAACGACCCAAACATTAACGGTCTTTACATCCTCTGCAATATCCAGCTCCTTGATCTTCTTGAGAATCGAGTCGAACAGCTGCTTGTTCGTCTCCACCTCCCTCTTAAGCACACTATACTGTATGAACTTTTCATTGAGGTCGAGTGTATCCTCCTTTGTCTTGGCAGCTAAAGCCCTGAGATTGTCCTCACCTTCCCTTGCAAGCTCATACTCGCTCCTTATCGATTCTATCGCTCTTACAACCTCTCTATCCTTGTTTCTGATCAATCCTTCAAGCTCTTCCTTTGCCTTGATCATCGCCGGGTGTTTAGGGCCATACTTTTTAGATAGTTCCGTTATGTTCTGTTCAGCTGACAATACCTTCTCACGCAATTGCTTTACGATAGCGTCATTTGCAATAGCCGGGATGTTCTCAATAGACCGCGGATCATCTCTTTTATTTCTTACTTTTTCATAGAGTACCTCGATCTCTTTTCTTTTCGTTTCAGAAACGGCGATCTTGTTCGCGACCTCAGATAACTTCTCAGGTACCATAGCTATCCTGTTCTCCAGGGTGACTATATCATATTTTCTTTTATATTCCTGTAAAGCTCTTTCGGAGTCTTCCAGTTTTTCCCGTTCTTCTTCTGCCTTTCTTGTAAGCCAGTCCACGGCATGCCTTGATATGCTCATTCTCATATCAAGTATCTCGTCCATATAGGCCTGCGCAACAGAATTAGATATCATGGCGGCAAGCTCCGGACTTGGAGAGTAGTAACTAATGACTACCATCCTGCTGTCCTTAATTGGATTGACCACAATAGAATTGCTTACAGACCGTGCAAGCATCTCTACCCTTTCCTGACCCTCATTGTTTTGAACATCTCCGCTCACAGCATCATTGGGTCCGGACGGCTTTCCTTTCATGTAATCATCATACGTGCTGTCCAGGGACAGCATTCTAACTACTTTTCTTCCCACAGAGACGCTCTTTATTATCTGATACTGGGTCTCATAGAACTCCGGGTCATAAGGGAAGTAGTACGGTCTCGAGTTGCCAAGGTGGCTTGATTCGTTCTTCTCTATAATGAGCTTAACATTTGCCATATAAAGGGGCTTCGCAGTAAAGGTCATTATAATCGCCGCAGCAAGGACTAAAATGAAGAAAGTAATTACAACATACCTTCTTCTCATTAGCACCCTTAAATAATCCCTGAGATGATTGTCTTTTATTTTCATGATCAAAAAAAGCTCTCCGGGACGATTATCACGTCATCCGGGAGCACAGGCTCATCCATTTTTACTTTTTCGATAACCTTCTCTTTTCCGTCCACCTTGCGTATTATCCTGATCTTTTTCAGAGCGGCGGTATCTGTAAAACCTCCTGCTTTGGCCACCGCCTTTATAACGGTTGTCCCCTGCTCATGTTTATAGGAATCGGGGTCACGCACCTCCCCTGTAATAAAGTATACTCCCGCCTTCGATATGAATATATTGTCCTTATCCATTAATGCCACGTCCAGGCTTGTTTCTCCGTCCTCTACAAGTCTCTTAAGGTCTATGGTTAATATCTCTTTTTCGTCGGATGACCTCTCCCTTTTGATAATAGCCTTCTCCCCGGCATCCTTCGTCAAACCCCCGGCATTCGAGAGCAGTTCTAATAATGTTGTGTTCCCGCTAAGTACATATATGCCTGGTTTGTTGACCTGGCCCAGTATAGTTGCCTTGCGGCTCCTGAACTCCTCTACAAAAACTGACACATGAGGTTTTACTATATATCCGTCGGCAAGAAGTGAGGTGATCTTTTCAGAGATCATCGAGACAGTAAGGCCCGAAACGCTGACATTTCCGATAAGAGGCATTTTGAGAGTATCATCACCACTTACACGCGCCCTGGTCTCAAGGTCCGGGTGCTCATAAACAGTGATCTTAAGGACATCTCCTTCACCTACAATGTAATTTTCTGCCGCGAATAAATATAAGGGGGATAGGGCAAGATATAGAACGAACATAATAATGGAATACTTAAAGATAAAAGTAAATCTCATTTATAAATTATAGCAAAAAAGTATTAAATTTAATGTCCGACGGGTCTTGCCTCTGACAATATATCGAACCGCTATATTTTGCCGGTGATCCTGACAAATAACGTATTAGCAACGTAATCGAAATAATTGAAGTTGGACTCCCTGATGGTCAATGAATACCCGGCCGATGCTTCCAGCCATCTTTTAAAGACATATTGTACACCCAGAGCAGCCTCCGTTGTGTTGTCGCTTCGCTTCCCGGTCTGGCTCATAAAGGTAATAGCTTCTTCATATCCATCTGAAATAAGTGAAAGTCTGGCAAGCCCCGTTATTCTCGCGGTCAGCATTTGCTGATATTCAGCCTCAGCCCCGTAAGATACAACATAATATGCCTGCTGGAGATCTGATTCATTCGTCTTACCAAATGCCGAGAACAGCAATGATGTCTTCGGAGTAAATTTGTGATGGATCTGCGCTTCCAAGATAAGGTTGCCGGCATCGACATTGACATTACTGAAGTTCTTTGTTCCGTAGCCTGCCTTGGCTATGCCGGTTGTCTTTGCCGTAACATCCCACTGCACACCCCCCATAATATGATGCTCCGTACTGTCATGCGTCGGATCGCTATCGTAACTCACATCGATAAGGTCATATTCAGCAAATACTGCTGTCCTCGGCCTTACTTTGTAAAAAATGAACAATGAGTATGCATTATCAGACCTCTCCCTGAACGAGTTCTGGCTGTCCGAATAATCAAGATAAAAGTGAGAATAATCCAGCCTTACTCTAAACCTGCTTCGCGTATTATAGGTAAAGATAGCATGGAATAGATTGCTGTCATGTTCTCCAGCATCTGACGATGCTGAAGCACCTGTTCCCCTTTCTTCGAACGCGACCATATATCGGTCCACAACATCTAACACGAACCGGTTGCCTTTATAGATTATGCCACCTCCCATTCTATAAGAGGTCTTATCATCCGAAGGTGAGTTGTCAGACAGGACCGGGATATCGGCTTTGTACATTAGATGCGCCTGATATTTCCTGTTCATTGCGGGACTGGACCTACCGAGGTTAAGACCGCCGGGCACCTTGCTGGATGCGCTCCTTATGTCATCAGGTTTCTCCCGTGACCTGGGAGACGTCACCCATAACTCCGGCGAGGCATAAACGCTAAGGTCGCTTTGCTCGTTACTGCTGCTATTTAAGGCATTATCCGTATATACCGCCGTCAATGATAGTGCAAGGTGGAGATGCCTGCCTCTGTTCCCGAGAAGCTCCCAAGGCAGTTCCTCCTTATCTTCGATGCTATCATCGGTCTTGTCCCCACCATCGATATCGTTTACTGCAAGAAGTATCCTGCTCATCCGTGATGGTTCATTTTGTTGCATAAAATCACTGGTATCAGAAGAAAGTGCTTCTGCGGGGAGCAGTAATACAAGGATCAAAAAGCTATATATGGATCTCTTCATACCTATTCTGTTCAGTGCCTCCTCTAATGATGCACCTCGAACACTTAATGAAATTGTATGCTAAACTCGAACAATTGTCAAGAAATGTGATACAATTTTCCTCATAAATACAATTCTTTATCTGCCTTAATCTAACTTATCCGTTGAACTTAACTCAGGTATTTCGCTGTCAGAATTGCTAAAAGAATTGAGATATTATTTAGTATAATTATTCTGAAGGCACAAAATAAAGAAAAGATTTTTTAAGGGACAGAGGGGCTTAATGACCGGTTATCACGCCCGCCTGGAAAGGATACCCCCACCGGAATGACCTCATCTCTCGGCGGTAGATAGCATAAACTGAACTTCTCGGTATCGGCCAAAATACCTGCCAGTGTTTGAGGATCTGCACCCGCATCTATCGCGCAACGGGCAATGACCTCGGTAGGCATGCCTGCCTGTACAGCACCGTCAATGACCTGCTTCAGGTCACCGTTGTTCTTGATAGAGCATTTGATCATTGAGCATGTATCGAAACCCATCTGAATGCTCGTCTTTATCGTCGCAGTTATATCAATACCGGCATCGATCTTCTCCTTTATCAGCGAACAGGTATTGGCTGTTTTATCTGCAGGCACATTTTCTGCCGGGTAAGCATGCACAACCGGGAGTAAGCATAAAGGAAGGGAAATCAATATGACAACTAATTTCTTCATGCCTTGATTATATCACATTCTTTATAACCCAAGAAGAGCCGCGTGTCTCTACCTATTCCCATCTTCCCGGAACTGAGGAACAAAATGAACTCTTCTGTTAGACTGCCAACAGGCAAGACTTTTAATAAAACAGAACGGGCTGTCCTCTCCATGTGTCTCGATATCCATCCTGTCGGGCTCTACACCCATACTTATGAGATATGCCTTTGCCGTTCGTGCCCTCTTCTTTCCAAGCTCTATGTTATATGCGTTCGAACCACGCTCGTCGCAATGACCCTGAAGGACCATTCTCGCTGAACTGTAAGCCATCATCCAGTCGAATACCTTTTGTAGTGTAGGCTTGGCATCTTCCCTGATATCGTACTTATCGAAGTCAAAGAAGATAGGATCGAACTCAGGCAACTCCGGGATCACTTCTACCGGTTCAGCCGGTGTCACGATAATAGGCTGAATTACGGGCAGGTCGGTCGATGCACATCTGAACCCCGTGTCACTGAACCTTTCGGACGGCACCAGCCAATACCTGTAAGTTGTTCTTATCGTATTACCCGAATCATCATCCCATGAGCCTCCCCTCAGTACCTTGAAAGCCCCGACTGACGGGCCAACGGGATTTCTTCTTGGAGGAGCCTGTGCATCTGTAGCAATATCCGAAGGCTCCTCTCCAAGTATCTCGGATGCGATCTTTTCGTAGTCGCCCCCAGATGGATCACAATAATCACAATAGTTCTGTCTGTACCAGTCCCCCGTCCACTCCCAGACATTCCCGGCCATATCATGCGCACCATAATAGGAAACTCCTCCGGGGAAGGACCTCACAGGGACGAGAACATCCATTCCTTTTTCCTCCCAGTCCTGACCGTACTGGGCCCTTCGATCATCGGGCTCTGAGAACCCCCATGGATATGTCCTCTCATCTATCCCCTTAGCGGCCTTTTCCCATTCCGCCTCTGTAGGGAGTCTTTTCCCTGCCCAACGGCAATATTCATCAGCGCCATACCATGAAACATTATTTGCCGGGAACATTTCAAACCCATCCCTGGGTGAATATAGCAATCCTGACAATGTTATTGTCGAGCGCTCATTTGCCGAAAAGAACCGTTCATCATCATTCCCCTTATCATTAAGGAACTTCGAGAAGTCGCTCGCTGTGACCTCATTGGAGTCTATGTAGAACGCATCGAGAAAGACCTCGTGGGCAAACCTCTCATTTACCTCTCCTGTCTCAGAACCCATCAGGAACCATCCCTCCGGAACCCGTATCATGTTGTGCTCATCCATTTCGGTCCCCGCACCTTTGCTTCCGGAAGTGGCGCACGACAGGAGCAAGAACGGGATTAATAATAAAGCTAAGTGAATCTTCATATTGGATAGATTCTATAATAAATAAGGTAGCCCGTCAATTTTTCATCCTCCAAAGAATTAACGTTTGGAATCGCTTCCCACAAATAATGTTTACTTATTTTATACACATTTATTGGGAAGTTTGTGGTATATATTAAGCATCATATAACATAATTTGTCCTAACTATTATTAATTGGTAGCGTATATGACCGATATTTAATGTTTTTTGCTTTGGCATAGTAATTGCTTTCTTTATTTGATATAATGAAATAACTGTCCTTATATATGTGGCAGTTATAAAGGTGTCAATGATGAAGTTCTTTAGGAAGACAAAAAGCATAAGCGGCATTCTATGCACGTTTGCACTGATATTCTTACTAGTAGCATTTAGTTCTATAAACTCATATGCTGACTTTGCCGGATGTGCTATAGACTGGAGCTCATTCAGCAATAACCCGGGATTTATAACTGATTACACTTATCAGGGCCAGATCATAAGCGACTATGAGGCCGTGGGTTCTGGTGATCCAACTCGTGGCCAGGCAAATGTTACACCCGCTGCAACTGACCTGGCCTCTTATGCAGACGCTGTGACTAATCCCGGATCGGAATCTACGCCGTCCTTCGGATACTATAATGGAGGAACTCCCTACGACCCTGCAGACCCCTCTACAATGGAGGACGATGTAATATTCTTCAGGATGAGGGTCACGGGCGACCCAAACGACGGGGGCAACCCCGGTACCGCATTTAAATCATACCACTGGAATATTTTGATCGACGTTGACGGTGACGGATACAAGGAATACTGGGTAGATCTTGAGGGATCATGTTCGAACACGGACTGCGATAACACCTATGACCGCCTCAATGTCCTCTATGACAATTCTAACCAGCAGGATATCAGTGACCCGGATGCCGCAGGAGTAAGGGTCGATCATTTTCAGGCACAGAACGATGTTGATAACATAGGCCTTTGCACATCCACTCTCAGCGACCCCGACCCGGAAGGTTGCCGGGTCGATTCAGACTGTCCGGGTGCCGACACGTGCACCATTATGTGTGATCCGACAGGGATGTCCCATACGAGAATAGTTCCAACTACAGACGGATCGGGTGATTACTGGATCGAGATCCAGGTTCCGATGACATCGTTCAATGACAGTAACGGCAATCAGGTTCTATGGCCGGATTCTCCGGTTGCCTTTGTTTATTCGACAGGCGCCTCGAACCAGGACCCTCTCCAGAAGGACCATATGATGGACCTTAACTACATATCGAATTCGGACCCTATCACATTCGGAGACATTGTCTATCCCAACGGGAAACCTATCATAGAGTTTACCGATTCTTCACTGAACTTTGTTGACTTCTATACTGTTACGGACAACCTTTATACCTACGTTAAGGACCCGGCCGCAGAAACGGGGAGATTCTGCGAGATAGATACCGCTACATCATGCGAAACGGACGCAGACTGCCCCGGTGCAGGGGATTCATGCAATGGAGGCGTCATAGATTCCATAACCGTGACCATGACCAATCCGACAACAGGCGATGATGAGACCGTTAATCTGGTCGAGACCGGTCCGTTGACAGGGATATTCACCAACCAGAACTGCGCGTCCGACATCAGTACGTGCATCTCAAGCTCGTCTAATCCGGGAACCGATAATGATCAGGACCTTGAGATCAACAATGGAGATGTTATATATGTCTCATACACTAATCCTAATTCCATAACAGTAACGGATGATGCGGACATAATCGATGCTTGCGGCGCTACCATCAAGTTCTCTCGAGCCAATGGGATCGATGTAACAAGTTACTCCATTACTTCGGACCCGGCAACATCCGACCAGATGTACGTGAACGTGATCCACGCAGAGGCCAATACAAGCCCTGCTAGCCAGGAGACAATTACGGTAACACTGACCGGAACACTTGGCTTCTGTTCGACCACTTTTACCACCTATTGCTCTCAGGATAGCGATTGTCCCGGGGTCGAAACGTGCAATCTCAATGTTGACAGTGAAACACTTACTCTGGTCGAAACAGGAAATGATACCGGCGAGTTCAGAAATACGAACGCAACACTTGGAGATGACGGACTTCAGACCATGATAACAAATGGCATAGATGTCTCCGGAGGTGAGCTTGATGATGACCTATGGGAAGATGTAGACGGCGGGGTTGTAACAGTTGACTATATTTATACATCATCAAATCCAATCTGCACTGGATCGCCCTACACCGTATCTTCAACCGCCTCTTTGTTCTCTACGGTAGGGGCCGGGAGGGTCGCTTTTATGAACGGCGCGGGCACCCAGGATATAAGTTTATACGCTCCTAATGAACCGGTATTTATAAAGGTGGTTGATAACAACGCGTGCTCGACCACCGAAACACCGCCGGGTATAGAGACCGTAACTGCAACAGTAACGAGCCCGGATGGTGATTCGGAAACGATCACTCTGTATGAAACATTTGCCGGCTCAGGTGAATATATGAACCGCGAGAACGACCTGGTAACTACTGCAGGTTCTGCAGTGGTAACCTCAGCATCATCTACATTCCAGGCAGATGGAGTTTCGGCAGGTGACACGTTCGTTATTGCCAACGGTCCTGACGAAGGTACTTATACCGTAGCAACTGTAGACAGTGAGACCCAGATAACGCTGACAACCTCTCTTTCAGCGAGCAGGACTGCAATAAGTTTCACCGCAAGTCCGTTGATGACCTCGACTTACGACGGGGCAAGCGTTACGAACGATCTCGTCATTGAGGTCTCGAACGGAAATGATATAGATGCAGCTTATACAGACTGTGACGACTCAGATTCAAATCCAGGGAATGATATCAAAACAGATACTGCCAGTTACAACGCGCCGGACCTTGTGATCAACAGCATCCTTTTCTATCCGGACAACTCGACCTGCCAGACGGAGTATATAGAACTATATAACTCTTCCCCTAATCCGTTTGATGCTACTAACTACGTTCTAACCGACGAGGACTCGTTCAGTTATACGATCCCTTCCATAACGCTTCAGTCCGGTGAGAGCATAATCCTTTCTCTCTATGATACGGCAAGCGCTCCTACGGACTACTATAGTAGTGGGATATATTATGTGTTTGATACATCCTCCCCGTCTTTTCCTTCGGATAGTTTTGGTGATCCGGGGGCTGCTTTAGATGAGAACAGGGCAGACCAGATATCTCTATACGACCCATCAAGTGCGATCAAGGATTATGTAAGCTGGAGCGCTACACTTTCACCGTCTGTTGATTTTCTGGGCGATGACTCGGCGGCTGTAACCGCGAACATTTGGCAGGATGACTCCTTTAAGAATGTTGCCGGGATGACCATAGGGTACGCTATCGAACGCTCCCCGGCCGGCAATGATACCAATGATAAAGCGGACTGGGTCCTTGGATCGATAAGCAGCACAGTCTGCGATTCCATCATTCTCACGCAGGCAGTCGTTTCATCGTTTGGTGCGAACAGGAATGGTGACAATATCTCTGTCGAATGGGAGACCTCATCTGAGTCGGGTACGGTAGGTTTTCATGTGTTACGCTATGACCTGAGCTCAGGCAGGTATAAGAGGGTAAATGAGACATTGTTGCCGGGCTTAATGACTTCTCAACAGGGAGGCAAATACAAAATTGTTGACCCCGAAGCATCGACAACCGGGAGTAATACATATGTCCTGGTCGAGGTAGAGCAAAATGGGAACGAACGGATGTTCGGTCCATACACAATAGACATTAATGGGTCAATAAGCATAGCCGGCTCTTATCCTGACGAACCGAACTCAAAGCAGGCTTTCAACAAGGAGATAGAGGACGAGGTAATACATTTTGTTGATGATGAAGGGACAATAATAATAACGGACAAACAGAGCGCTCTTAGAAGAGTGAGGATAAAACAGCTGGTAAAGACATTTCTTGTCGACGAGAGCGAGCCTCGATCTATCGAAAATGGTCCTGATATTCAATTGCAGGACCGGCAACCTCTGGTAACCGCAGATCACCGTGATGAACAGTTATCACCGACTGATGTTCTCCGACCTGGATCAGAAGGGATGTCTGCTGCAACCCTGAAGTATGTAAGCATGCCTCACGCAATAACTGACCACAAGCAGGCTCGCATTGAGGAGGCAAGAAGGCTGAGAGAACTCGCGAGGCTTATGAAGAGAACCAGAAGAGGTAACAGTGTAAAGGTCTCGATCAGGAGCAATGGTCTCAATTTCGTTGATGCCGGCACATTATCATCCCTTCTTAAGATACCCTTGAGCAGGATGAAGGACCTTATCAGTAATGCATTAATATCGATATCCCATAAAGGGGCCCCGATAGCCTATCATCGGGCAGAAGAAGGTAACGGTATCTTTTTCTATAGCCAGGCGCCTGAAAGCATTTATTCAAATCAGACCGTTTACTGGATCGGAACAGGAAAGGGCAAGACGATCCGGACCGTCAGCGGAAATGATCCTTTGTCTGCTTACGGCACTCGATCATTCGCTGATGAGATCAGATATGAAGAGAACAACTTCCCGGCGACAGCGCTCTTTGATGAACCATCAAGCGATTACTGGCTGTGGCAATATGTGGTAGCAGGAAACGGTGAGACCTCCTTCAACTTCTCGACTCCCGGCCTGTCTAATGTATCTGCCACGGCATCATTGTCGATACATCTTATGGGAGCTACCGATGTCGATTCAGCCATTGATCATCATGCGGCAATATCCATAAACGGCATCCCTGTAGGTGAAACCTCATGGGACGGCACAAGGCCCCATAGTGTAGAGCTTTACTTTGACAGTGATATTTTCAATGACGGGGATAATATGTTGAGTATCAATGGATCACTTGATACCGGGGCTCCATACAGCATCTTCTATTTAGATTCTTTTGCCATCCGCTATATGAGAAATTACGTAGCTATAAATGACGTCTTGGCATTCAGTTCAAATAAAGATAAGGTCTTAACTGTTGAAGGGTTCTCATCACCGGATATCATGCTGATGGATGTTACCGAGCCTCCATCACCGTTACTTATAACCGGGGCTAACATTGCAATGGCCGATAATGGATACAGTATAAGCTTCTCACCGGTATCAAGCGGCCGCGACTATATCGCTATATCCAGGGGCTCCGTAAACGAACCCGCAATGTGGGCTGATAGCGCTTCTTCACTTAGATCGAGACATAACAGGGCTGATTACATCTTGATCGTTCCTTCCCAGCTTAAGGAAGCCTCTTCGGCATTGGCTGAGCACCGTAAGGGACAGGGATACACACCGATGATAATTGACCTTGAAGATATTATGGACGAGTTTAATCATGGGATATATGATCCAGAAACTATACGCAGGTTCCTGTCATATTCAGTAAAGAACTGGGCCCTAAGTCCCAAATATGTCGTGCTGGTGGGTGAGGGAACTTTTGACTACAAGAACTATCTGGGGACAGACGATAACCTGATCCCGACAGCAATGATAAGTACGCCTAACGGGCTGTTCCCCTCAGATAATTATTTTGCTGACCTATCGGGAGATAACGTTCCTGATATTGCCATTGGTCGCTTACCCGTTGTCTCTGATAAAGAGCTTGGTGCCGTGATAAATAAGATAATCTCCTATGAATCATTATCGCCGGTTCAGAAGAAAGTACTTTTCATTGCTGATGATCCATCGGATGGCGCCGACTTCTCCGTGGACAGTGACAGCATTTCTACGCTATTTCCGCATTACTATAAAATGGACAAGGTTTATCTCTCTGAGAGTTCCCCGGCAGTTGTACATAATGCTGTTATGGATGCCCTGAACAATGGCATCGATATGGTCAATTATATTGGCCACGGGGGTCTCGACCGCATCGCGGACGAAGGCCTGCTGATCTCCGGTGATATTGAGACACTTGAAGAAAATACGAGGCTCCCTGTCTTCAACGCATTGACGTGCATGGTCGGGCAGTTCGCATTTCCCGGTCATGACTCTCTTGGTGAGCTGCTTTCCATAAAGCCTAAAGGTGGCGCTGTGGCCGTCTGGTCCCCGGCCGGTCTATCAATTAACTCAAGAGCGGTTACTCTCAATGGAGAGTTCTATAAAGCCCTGTTTGATGGCACTTCGGATAACTCAGCGATCGGTGATATAATAATCAAAGCATTTAAGGGGTATAGCGACAAAGGAATGGATCCCTTTATGATATATATATACAATCTCCTTGGAGATCCTGCTCTGATAGTTCACTGAATTGAGGTATAGTCATTTGGATCTGACAGATAATTTTTCCGAAAAAAAGTTCAGGAGAAGGGACAATATCGTCTCGCGAAAGATAGCTGGCGAGATGTTCCTTGTTCCTGTTCATGGCAATCTGGCCGATATGCAAAAGATATTCTCATTGTCCTCGGTGTCCGAGCTCATCTGGGACAGTCTTGATGGAAGTTCCAGCATGAGTTCGGTGCTTGATGCCGTCCTTAAGGAATTTGATGTAGGCCTCGATGTTGCTCAAAGAGACCTTAAAGAGCTCATAGATGATCTGCTGGGAGAAGGCCTGATCGAGGAGACCACATAATGCACTCCTGTGAACAGACTTCCTGGCTTAGTGATGAGGCCTTTCTCAGGGATTTTAGCAAAAAAGTATTTGAACAGAAGGTCCCTTTATCCGGCAGCATAGACCTTACCGACTCCTGCAATCTGAGATGTTCACATTGTTACATTTCTGATGGCCGGGAACGCAAAACGATCGAGATGAACACCTCAACAATTTGTAAGATAATAGACGAAATAACCGAATCCGGATGTTTACATCTGCTATTAACCGGGGGCGAGCCTCTCTTAAGAAAAGATTTCAGGGAGATATATGTTCATGCAAAAATGAGGGGCCTTCTGGTATCGGTCTTCTCTAACGGCACCCTGGTCGATATAGCGATCGCCGATCTGTTGAAAAGTTATCCTCCTGCATCCGTCGAGATCAGTCTATACGGTTCGTCACAGAAGGTATATGAGTCGATCACGGGCATCGCTGGATCTTTCAGGCGCTGCATTCAGGGGATCGAGCTTCTTGTCTCATCAAGTATTAATGTTAAGCTTAAGACGGTACTTATGTCCCTTAACGCGGATGATCTCTTTGAGATACGGAGAACAGCAGGACGGTTCGGAGCACCGTTCAGGCTCGATCCTGCTATATTTCCCCGCCTGAATGGTGATCAAGGTCCGATGGACCTGAGGATATCTCCCCGAACAGCAGTGGAAATGGAATTTTCGGATCCCGCCAGAATTGATCAGTGGAGGAAGCACTATAATAAGTTTAAAGGACTTAGGCCGTCTAAGAACCTGTATTCCTGCGGTGCCGGCTCTACCAACTTCCACATAGATGCTTCAGGGAACCTTAAACCATGTCTTATGACCCGGCATATTAGCTATGACCTCAATAGAGGAAGTTTCAGTGCCGGCTGGCAGAGTATAAGCTCACAGATAAAGGGCAAACTGGCCGACCCGGGGTCGGATTGCACTAGCTGCAATAAGAGATCATTGTGTGGGATATGCCCTGGCTTTGCTGAGCTTGAGACAGGTTCTGAAAGTGAGCGGTCAAAATATCTGTGCGATCTTGGTTCGCATCGTTTTCAATTAATTAATAATGAGCTATAATATAGTTGATGAACACTGACAGGAAAACAGAAGATACACCTAAAAGAACCTATGAAAAACCTTCTCTCAGGAAGATAGACCTGGCTGCTGAAGAGATCATGGCCGTAGGATGTAAGCTCTCGGCCGGGGGCTCTGCTCCTCTGGGATCCCCTTGCACACTTAATAATTGTTCAAGCCCCGGGTCATAACCCCGGAAGTAATGCCTGCATCTTACATACTTGATATTGGAGGAGTAAGATCACTACTGAAGCTGAAGGGAATATCTGAACTGCTCGAAAATGATCCGTGCTATGGCCCCTTCTTTAGCACTATCGACCATATTACGGATCACGACCTGAGCATATCAGTAGATATAAGCGACCCTCCGGACATGACTGATATCCCCATGTTGTTCGATAACGGATCCTCCTGGTCCTTTTACAGGGACAGCGGAAGCTCATATATAAAGCTCTACGGCACGGGGCATGACGACATTCTTCTTGTCGCTGAAATGAACGGCGATAATGATGAAGTGTCTATCAAATGCGATGAAAGATTTATCATCGAGGGAGCGCCTGACATTATATCGGCCAATCCTGTCAGATACCCTCTGGACCAGATACTACTGATGTATTATCTATCGAACCGAAGGGGTCTTATTGTGCATGCAGCAGGATCATCGATCAATAATAGGGGCCTCATATTTGCAGGGCGTTCGGGGTCAGGGAAAAGCACCATCTCAAGACTTATCGCAGAGAGATCAAAGGAACCTCTCCTTAGTGATGACCGCGTAGTAATAAGAAGCAACGGCAAAGGATATCTTGCTTACGGGACCCCCTGGCCGGGAGAGGAAGGCATTGCATCTAATTCTAAGGTTGAGGTAGGTGGTCTGTTCTTTATTCATCACGGGACAGAGAACATCGCAAATGAGATATCGCCAATTGATGCTATAGAGAGGTTACTCCCGGCGGTATCCTCCCCATGGTTTGACAGGGAGGCGGTCGCAGGTATCCTTTCATCTTGCGACGATCTTATAAGCAATGTGCCCTGCTATGACCTTCATTTTTACCCTGATCATAATATCTTTGATTTCGTTAAGGAAATATTGTCATAGCGATGAATGATCACAATATATATGACATTACTGACAGCAGGGTTTTTTCTGAGATCGCCGAGGATCTAATTTCGGGTAAGCATCACCTTCGATTTTCTGCTACCGGGGACAGCATGGAGCCTTTCATAGTTGAGGGAGATACCGTCACGGTTATGCCTGTAAGCTCTCCTCTGAAGACAGGTGATGTGATCCTGCTAAGACAATTAAATGACATGCCCCTCCTTCACCGGATAATCCGTATACTTCCTGACGGCGTTGTCACAAGAGGAGATGCCTTAATTGAAGATGACGGCATCATCCCGCTTAGTAATGTCCTCGGAAAAGTATCCACAGTGAACGGGCGGGCACTTTTGCTTCATCTTCACTTCCCGTTAAAATATCTTATTTGCAGGAAAGAGATGTTCACCCCGGCCCTGAACAAGTTACCATTCATTAAGCGGTTCATCAGGAAAATTGTCGGCCTGACGGACCTGTCGCACTAACTTGCAATATTTCATTCTTTATGTTAGAAAACCAAAATGGATGACAAACGATCTCTATTACGAAACCTCCCTTCCGTTGACCAGATAATAAAGAACGAACTTATCGAAGAGCGTTTAAAAGAATACCCAAGGGCTTTCGGGCTTATGGCTGCCAGGAAAGTGATAGATGATAACAGAGAAAGGATACGCTCGGGTGCTCAGGTCAGGGTAGATACGGACGATATTATCAGAGAGGTGCTTAGCTCTCTTGATGTTCTGCTGAGCCCTAACCTTAGACCTGTGATAAATGCAACCGGTATAGTGATCCACACGAACCTGGGAAGGGCCCCCCTGCCAAAAGACGTGCTTCAGAACGTAATGAAGGTAGCTGAAGGGTACTCCAATCTCGAATATGATCTTGATAAGGGTGCCAGAGGGAAAAGATACTCACACATAAGGGAACTTATTAATGAGATAACCGGTGCCGAGGACTGCCTCATAGTGAACAACAACGCCGCGGCCGTCCTACTATGCTTAAGCGCGCTTGCAAGGGGCAAAGAGGCAATCGTATCAAGGGGCGAACTTATAGAGATAGGTGGCTCGTTCCGTATACCTGAAGTAATGGAGCAGAGCGGTGCAATTCTTAAAGAGGTTGGTGCTACTAATAAGACGCACCTGCGAGATTACGAAGCTGCAATAAATGAGAACACAGGACTGTTGCTTAAGGCCCACCGTTCTAACTTCAGGATCAGCGGCTTCACATCAGATGTATCCGTTGACGATCTGTCCGCTCTGGGCAAGAAGAACGGTATCGTATCGATGTACGACCTGGGAAGCGGCTGCCTGGTTGACCTGAACCCTCTTGGTATTCATGATGAACCTATGGTACAGAACATTGTCAGGTCGGGGATAGATATTACAACCTTTAGCGGTGATAAGCTTCTTGGGGGCCCGCAGGCCGGTATAATTGTCGGTCGGAAGGACCTGATCCAGAGTATACAGAAACATCCTTTAACGAGAGCTTTGCGGGTAGACAAATTCACGTTATCGGCGCTGGAGTCCGTTTTCATGATATACGCAGATCAGGAGCTGGCAAAGCGGCGGATCCCGGTACTGAAGATGCTGTATTCTTCGAACGAAGCACTTAAAATAAGGGCGCGGAGGCTCTCTTCAGCATTGAAAAAGGCCGGGGTCAAGGCAGATATAAGCATCAGGAAGGATATCACCCGGGCGGGCGGAGGCTCCCTGCCTGACGCCGAGTTCGTTACCTGGACCGTTTCTGTCATTCCCCATAAGATTTCCGTTAATACAATTGAGGAGCGCTTAAGGAAGAGCAACCCGCCTGTGATCGCAAGGATCAGCGATGACCGCCTGGTTCTCGATGTCATGACCATATCTACATCGCAAATAAATCAAATAGTTACTGCAATTTCTACTGCCCTTTCTGGATAACATTCACTATTGCCATATTCGCTATCTATTTACTATAATAATGGTTCAGATCGTTGCTAGAAGGAGGTTTCAACTGTGAAAGAGGGTATTCATCCGGACTACAAGGAGTCAAAAGTGGTTTGCGCGTGCGGGGAGTCGTTCGAGGTAAAATCCACAACTCCGTCCATACATATTGATATATGCTCACAGTGCCATCCGTTCTTCACCGGCAAGCAGAAGATAGTTGACGCCGAAGGTAGAGTGGATAAGTTCAAGAAGAAATACGCTAAAAAAGACAAGTAGATATAAAGATATCAAAAGCCGTTCGAGCCCCGGGGCCGTACGGCTTTTTTGTCTTCAAAATCATTGAACAGGACAATACTTGAGAACATAAGAGATAAATAATGGACAATATAGGCGGACAGGCAGTAATAGAGGGAGTAATGATGAAATCACACGGGGGTTGGACAGTAGCGGTCCGTGACCCCAAGGGTGAGATACATATCAAAAGACAGCCCATGGACGCCCGCAGGGGATTCATGAAGTTGCCTTTTATCAGGGGTGTAGTCGCACTCTTAGACGCACTGGTGATAGGTGTTAAGGCAATAGACTTTTCAGCTTCAAAGGCATATATCGAGGAAGACGAAAAACCACTGACCCCGTTGGCGATGGGATTAACCATACTTTCTGCATTTGGGCTTGCAGTTGCAATATTTATACTCCTCCCTTTGTACTTGACCAAGCTTATTCCCGGAACAGCCGACAGCTCCTTATGGTTCAATATGATCGACGGTGTGATAAGGGTGGCATTCTTTATTCTTTATGTGTTCCTTATCGGGCTATGGAAGGACATGGCAAGGATATTCGAATACCACGGCGCAGAGCATAAGGCCATCCATGCGTATGAAGAAGGGCTTGAACTGGAGGTCGGATCCGTAAGGGCGTTCAGTCCCCATCATCCACGATGTGGAACAAGTTTTTTGTTCATTGTAATGATCCTGAGTATATTTATATTCTCACTTATACCTCATTCATGGGGTTTTGTGATGAAGTTCCTTTCAAGGATAGTTCTTATACCGGTGATAGCGGGGGTATCGTATGAGACCCTCAAGCTTTCTTCAAAGATGAAGGACAACCCTTTCGTTAACATCATGATCCAGCCCGGCCTGCTCCTTCAAAGGCTTACAACGCGCGAGCCTGACGAGTCTCAGATAGAGGTCGCTATCGTTGCCCTTAAAGAGGCCGTGGCGCT
This sequence comes from Nitrospirota bacterium, assembly GCA_020351835.1. GTDB lineage: Bacteria > Nitrospirota > Thermodesulfovibrionia > Thermodesulfovibrionales > BMS3Bbin05 > BMS3Bbin05. The sequence goes on along the minus strand of CP070669.1, from coordinate 1,179,167 downwards.
GAGCGGGAACAAATGATCGATAAACTTAAAGACATAGAGAAGAGATATGAGGCACTCAACGAGATGTTATCCGACCCTGCAGTTATCTCTTCCCCGAAGGAATTGCAAAGAGTATCAAAGGAACACTCGGACCTCGGACCTGTGGTCAGCAAGATAAGAGAGTACACGAAGGCCCTTGATGACCTTGCCGGTGCTGAAGATGTAATGAAAAGCGGCGACAGTGACCTTAAGGAACTTGCAAGGGAAGAGATAGATATCCTTAGACCGGTTATCTCTGCCCTTGCAGAGGAGCTTAAGATAATGTTACTGCCTAAGGACAAGCGCGATGAAAGGAACGTTATCATAGAGATCCGGGCAGGCACGGGTGGAGATGAGGCAGCATTGTTCGCCGCCGACCTTTTCAGAATGTATTCAAAGTATGCGGAGCGCAACGGCTGGAAAGTTGAGGTGCTCAGCTCCAGCCCCACCGGCATAGGTGGGATGAAAGAGGTGATAGCGACCATTAGCGGCAAGGGTGTTTATAGCCGTCTGAAATACGAGAGCGGGGTGCACAGGGTACAGCGCGTCCCAACTACTGAAACATCCGGGAGGATACATACCTCAGCCGCGACCGTTGCTGTACTGCCTGAAGCCGAGGATGTAGACCTACACATAGAGGAAAAAGACCTCAGGATAGATACTTTCTGCGCTTCTGGGCCGGGCGGACAGGGAGTGAACACTACTTATTCTGCTGTGAGGATAGTCCATATACCTACCGGCCTGATAGTACAATGCCAGGACGAGAGGTCCCAGATAAAGAACAAGGCCAAGGCTCTTAAGGTGCTCAGGTCCCGGTTATATGATATGGAGATAGAGCGGCAGAACCAGGAGATAGCTGAATCAAGGAAATCCCAGGTCGGGTCCGGGGACAGGAGCGAACGCATCAGGACATATAATTACCCCCAGACACGGATATCCGACCACAGAATAGGCCTAACGCTTCACAAACTTCCCCAGTTCATGGAGGGTGAACTGGATGAGGTCATTGATTCCCTCACCACTCATTTCCAGGCTGAAAAGCTAAAAGCATTGGAACACGCTAAATAACCCTTCAGCTCCGGCGTCTGTTCTGACAAGTATGGTGTTGGTGGCGGTGGAGGGATTTGAACCCCCGACACTGCGGATATGAGCCGCATGCTCTGACCACCTGAGCTACACCGCCATGAGCAAAAGAAGGAAAGTATTATAGCAAAAAGATATTTCTTTAGTAAAAGAGAGCAAACCTTCGCATCCTGATATTGATAAGTATCCCGGTGGCCGCAAAGTTTGCGACCAGGGACGTACCGCCGTAGCTCATGAAGGGCAATGGCACACCGACAACGGGCATCATCCCAACGGTCATGCCTACATTTATAACAAAATATATGAGGAACATAATGACGATAGAAAAAGCTGTTAATCGTCCGAAGGTGTCCTTTGCCTTCACCGCGGTATCAAGCCCCCTCATAAGCAGCGTAAGGTATGCTGCCAGAATTAGCGCGCACCCCAGAAAACCCCACTCTTCAGCGAACACGGCAAAAATGAAATCTGTATGCTTTTCAGGAAGAAAACGGAATGGCCCCTGAGTACCCTTCATGTACCCCTTACCAAAGAACCTTCCTGATCCGATCGTTATCTTTGACTGGTCTATTTGGTAACCGATACCCGAAGGATCAACTTCAGGTTTAACAAAAGCTATAAGTCTGTTCTTCTGATAGTCCTTCAGCTGCCCCCATACTATCTTGCCCATGAAAGGTCCAGATATCAGCCCGACAACTATAATAATCACGAGCGCCTTCTTATGTACTCCGCGCATGAAGACCACAGCAACAAAGATGAAAAACAATATCATTGCCGACCCAAGGTCCGGTTCCTTTATTATGAGAGCGAAGGGAATTAGCAGAAATAGTGCCATTGCTTTTACAATGTCCATAAAGTCGATAAGCCCTTTCATCTTAGAGAGGTAGCTTGCTATGGAAATTATGAATATGACCCTGAAGAACTCCGATGGCTGGAAGTTCAAAGGGCCCATGCTTATCCATCTTTTTGCTCCCATGCCGGTTGTGCCTATAATAAGAACAAGAACAAGGGCGACCAACCCTATTACATACAGGTGTGTTGATATCCTCAATAGCCAGTTATAATCGAAAGCAACACATACCAGGAGAGCTAATATCGCAATTGCAAGCCAGACCGATTGCTTGAGATAGAACAGTGATACGCCCTCGTTTCCGATCGGTCTGGTCGTACTATATATCGTCATGATACCAACAAGGCTCATCAACAATACCAGTGCAAAAGTTAACCAGTCGAAGTTCTGAATGGACCGCCTATCAAGATTTATCATTTATAATTTTTCCACCTTCCTGTTCTGATCCTTCAATATATGTGTCAAGGTAGTACTCCATTGCCTTCTTAGCTATTGGAGCTGCTGCCGATGAGCCATGTCCCCCGTGCTCTACAAAAACGCTCATAGCTATCTTTGGGTCATCATATGGTGCGAACGAAACGAACCATGCGTGGTCCCTGAAACGCTCCTCTATCTCTTCATTCTTTTTACCTTCCTCTCTCAGACGTATCACCTGAGATGTCCCGGTCTTACCCGCTAACACATACTTATTCGATCTGGCACTCCAATAGGCAGTGCCCTTCTTCTCGTTCACTACTCCTCTTAATCCATCCTTTAGTGTTTCCACTGTTTCCTCTTTTAACACTATACGTCTCAGAACGTCGGAGATCTCCTTTTTCATCCTTATAGAAGGTTTTTGCACTGTCCCGCTATTGGCTACCGCTAACACCAACAGAGCCTGCTGTAACGGAGTTGCAAGGACATATCCCTGGCCGATCGATGCATGAAAGGTCTCACCAATGTACCATGGTTGATCAAGGGTGTTCTCCTTCCACGCAGTCGTCGGGATAAAACCGGTCTTCTCCTCGACAACCTCAATGCCTGATGGCAGACCTAAGCCAAATCTCTCCGCGTACTCTGCTATCTTGTCTATACCGAGAAGCCTGCCTACCTCATAAAAGAATACGTCACACGACTCAACTATCGCCTTATGAATATCGACATTACCGTGACCTGACCTCTTCCAGCACTTGTAGGTCCACCTCCCATGTCTTATCGCTCCTCTGCAATTAACCTTGAACCCATCAGGCAAAATATTCTCTTCGAGAGCTGCCGCTGCTACGACCAATTTGAAAACAGAACCCGGCGGATACTGGCTCTGAAGGGCTCTGTTAAGGAAAGGGAAATAAGGGTTCTCGTTCAGTGCTCTCCAGTCTGAGGCTGATATACCTCGGGAAAAAAGATTGGGATCGAACGATGGCAAACTTACAAGTGATAATATGTCACCGGACTCCACATCGAGAGCCACAGCGGCACCCGTCTTTCCGTCAAAAGCCCCTTCTATCTCCCTTTGCAGCTCAATATCAAGGCTGATCCTTATATCCTCCCCTCTTACAGGAGGCTCCTCTCTTACTAGCTTGAGCTGTCTGCCGAGGGCATCTACCTCAACAACCTTCTTTCCGGGTGTACCTGTGAGCTCGCTGTCATAGAGCGCTTCTATACCCCATTTGCCCGTGAACGCGTCCGGCGGTATGCCGCTGTTCTTGTATACCTCAAGCTTTTCAGGACCCGGCATCCCAAGATATCCTACGACGTGCGCACCAATTTCCCCATACACATAATGACGGGTCACTTCAGTTTCTATTATGAGTCCGGGGAAGTCCGACCTGCGCGCCTCTATAAAGGCAACCTCTTCCATGCTCAGCCCCTCTTTTAATTTGATCGATTCAAATGAAGGAACATCCGCTGAAAGTCTTGATATCAGTTCATCTTCATCAATGCCTAGAAGTGATGCAAGCGGGGCAGTATCAACTTCAGAAGCTGCTCCCGGTATCAATGATGCCGAATAGAACGGGCCGTTCTTGACCAGGGCTTTACCGTTCCTGTCATATATGATGCCTCTCGGGGCGGGTATCTTAAGGACCTTTATCCTATTGCTGTAGGAATGCTGTCTGTATTGTTTCCCTTCTAGAACCTGGATCTGCCACAAACGCAAGAAGAACACAAAGAAGACGATAACAATGACATAGCCGGAAATCACTATACGCTTTGTCAGATTCTCACTGCTCATCTTTAGGCCTGATGAAATATCCTACCGGTGAATTTATAAACGCCTGCGCCAGCATAATAAGAACCGCTTGCTTCAATAATCCCACATCGTCGAAGAAAAGCTCCCTGCTGAGGAATACGATCAGGCCGTCAATGAATGTTGCTGTAAAACACGCCAGCACTCCCAACAAAGGCGTCCATATGAAGAACCGACCTAATAAGAGAGATGAAAGCAGGCCGATAGAACCTTTGCTCAGAATATTTGGCCCTATTATAGTGTTTGAGAGACTGTCCTCTACCAGACCTATAATGATCCCGACTGCCAGGCCCTTCTCGGGAGAACGCTTGAGCCCTATATAGAACGGTACAAGTACTGTCAGGTTAAGCCTCACGCCAAAAAAAGAAATATTAGTCTTAATTACCAGAAGTGCAATTACGACCAGCGTCCAGGCAAGAACGGCCTGCCACCTTCGCATCCTGGGGATCTCCGGGAATCCCTTCCTGTTAAGATAATTTCTTTTGAACAGCTTCATCTCTTAATGACCATCACTTCCTCGAGCCTCGCAGTATCTACAAAGGGAGCAACCTCGATATACTGAAAAAGTTCCGGGGCTGTGTTCCTTACATGTCTAACCATTCCGACAGGTATCCCTTTTGGGGTGAACCTGTCCAGCCCCGAACTGACCAGAATATCCCCCGCCTTTATCTCTTCATCATTAGATATGTAATTAAGAAGACAGTAATCACTACCGGTCCCGGTCAAGACTCCCTCGACCCTGCTGTCTTGCAATCGAACCGATACCGAGTAGCTGCTATCTGTGATCATTAACATCTCAGAATAAGAGGGCCATACCCTTATTATCTTACCCGCAAGGCCTCCCGGAATGATGGCTATCATATCCTTTTCTACACCATCGCCCTGTCCCTTGTTCAATATCATCGTTCTGAACCAGTGATCCGCCCCTTTGTTCATAAGGGAGGCGACGGTCACGAAGTCAGGCTGTATATCGCTCAGCCCGAGCATCTCTTTAAGCCTTTTGTTCTCTTTATCTATTTCTTCGAATTCCTGCAGTTTCAGGCGAAGCTCGGCAACCTCGTTCTTTATCTCATTATTTTCGGATACCGCTACCTTTATTTTGATAAAGGGTGCCTTTACTGCCTTCACAGACCTGTCCACAACGTCATTTATCGAGTTGAGCGGATATGAAATAAAACTGAATGGATTTATTGGTCCGGCCTTTGCCTGATATGACATTATCAGAAGAGAAAGGCCGAGCAGCATCAAGAATAAAAGGAACCTGTTCCTTAACATCTATTTAATAGATAGCAACACGCTTAAGCAGATCAATTTCGTCCAGCATCTTTCCGACGCCCCTGACAACTGACGTAAGAGGGTCTTCGGCAATAACTACCGGCAGTTTGGTCTCTTCTTTGATCAGAAGGTCCAGGCCTCTTAACAAAGCTCCTCCTCCGGCTATCACAATGCCCCTGTCAACTATGTCCGCTGCGATCTCGGGCTGAATGTTCTCAAGCGTTATCTTTATAACATCGAGTATCGCGTTTACAGGGTCCTTCAATGCCTCCCTCATCTCCTCTTCCGTGACAGTAACCGTCTTTGGGATCCCTGAAATGAGGTCCCTGCCCTTGATCTCCATCGTCCTCTGGTCACTGTCAGTAGGAAAGGCTGACCCGATCTCCATCTTTACCTGCTCTGATGTGCGCTCACCAATCATCAGATTATATTTACGCTTTATATATGCAGTGATATACTCGTCCATCCTGTCCCCTCCTACCCTGATAGCCTTACTGTATACAATGCCATCCAGAGAAATAACAGCGACATCCGTAGTCCCGCCTCCGATATCAACTATCATATTTCCGGATGGTTCTCCTACAGGAAGGCCTACCCCTATTGCAGCGGCCATCGGCTCCTCTACAAGGAAAACCTCTCTTGCGCCGGATGCCTCTGCGGCATCCCTTACTGCACGCTGCTCTACCTGCGTGATAGCTGAAGGAACACCTATTACGACCCGTGGAGAAACAAAGCTTCTCCTGTTATGAACCTTTGTTATGAAGTATTTGAGCATTTCTCCCGTCGCATCAAAATCAGCTATAACTCCGTCCTTCATCGGACGGATGGCAACAATATCGGCAGGGGTCTTTCCAAGCATTCTCTTTGCCTCTGTCCCTACCGCAAGCGGCTTCTTGGTATCTCTGTGAATTACCACTACCGAAGGTTCATTGCACTCGATACCCTTCCCCTTAACGAACACGAGGGTATTAGCTGTACCAAGGTCGATGGCAAGATCGCTTGAAAAATGACCGAGTATCTTTTCTATAAACATTAACTCCTCCTGATATTAAAAATGCTAACTGTGTCCTTCCATCGACGCCAGCTTGCTGACCTGCTTTTCTTCTGTCTTGTCATCCCTGACCACTACGGCCGTGTTCGCTATCATATCTCCGATCCTTACACTGTCCTCACTGCCTGATATCAGTACTATTTCTAAGAGACAAATGGCCGAAAAAACTATCCATCCTATCAATGGGACCTTAAGTGCGACCAGCCCTGCCGCGATAGGAAGGTTCCTTATTATTGAATCGCGCATCGTGCACGGCAGCTTGGTCTTCAGTGATATGACCTGCAGCCCAATGATCTTCTTTGCTATGCTTCTGCCGCTGAAGAGCCCGTCACTTACAAGCATATAGAATATTCCTGCATAGAAACCTGCTCTTGGCAATAACTCCCACGCTGCAGCAATAATGATAAGATCAAGTGCTTTGGAAACCACTCTTAGCAGTATGTCAGCTTTCTTCAGTTCTTCCGACATTAGTCATACTAACTAAAGAAACATCTATTTTGCAACATTGCAGGATGAATTAAGTACTGAATTTTAAAGCATATAACCATTGAGATTAAATACACCAGACCTCACCTTCATATCACTGATCAAATGCACGGCATTAGACAACACAGCAATATAAAGGATGGAATACACTAACGATCATTGAACTGAAGAATTTCAACTCTCTGCTTACTTTTCCATCGTGATAGTGCTGCCTGACAATCTTTAGATCATCATTTTTTTACACCATATTTAATATCAATATTTGCCCACAATTCCTGAACAAAAAGCTAACACACTTTTTACATCGATTTGTCATATATATCAAAATGTTATAAAAAATCATGATTTGAGCTATTTTGTCCTTGACAAACACAATATATTGTGGTTTAATGTCTAAAATTCGCCATTTATATACTATTTATTGATTCTGGGAGGTCTTACCTTAATGATGTCTTGCAATTCGGCAAAAAGCTGGTCCGACTGCCTGAATTGCATCCTGATCGAAACAGTATCATGTCCTCTTGACGGCGAAGATGCGCTCGAAAAGATAGCTAACAGGATAAGGATGGGGGAGGATCCCTCATTTAATGGATATTTTAAAGATCACTTAAATATAACAAAATAACACAAGCATGAAAGGGAGGCAAACAAATGGGTCTGGTCTCAACATCACTTAATCTTTCCGAAAACGCATTAAAGGTCATGGAGAAGCGATACCTCAAGAAGAACGAAGAGGGAGAAGTAATAGAAACGCCGGAGGACATGTTTCACCGTGTAGCCAAGTCCATAGCTGCCGCGGATATCAATTACGGCAAAGGCTTTTCTGAGGTCGAAGAACTCGAGCAGGCCTTCTACAACTTGATGATCTCCCTTGACTTCCTACCTAACAGCCCGACTCTCATGAACGCCGGAAGGCGTCTCGGCCAGCTCTCGGCATGTTTTGTGCTTCCTGTCGAGGATTCAATGGAATCTATATTTGACGGGGTAAAGAACGCAGCTATCATTCATAAATCAGGAGGCGGAACAGGATTCAGCTTTTCTCATTTAAGGCCCAATGGTGACGTTGTAGGCTCCACTAAGGGTGTGTCTTCCGGGCCAATATCGTTTATGTCGGTATTTGATACGGCTACCGAGGCCGTAAAGCAGGGGGGGACCAGGAGAGGCGCTAATATGGGTATGTTGCGTGTAGATCATCCTGATATCCTGGAGTTCATAACCTGCAAGGACAATACCGACAAACTTAACAACTTTAATATCTCAGTAGCTCTCACCGAAGAGTTTATGAGCGCCGTACAGGAAGACAGGGATTATGACCTTATAAATCCCAGAAAGAAAACGGTGGTCAAATCACTTAAGGCCAGAGAAGTGTTCGACCTTATAGTCAAGCATGCTTGGGGAAATGGAGAGCCCGGGATAGTGTTCCTTGATAGAATAAACAACTGCAATCCAACGCCTCATATCGGTGAGATAGACAGCACCAATCCATGCGGTGAGCAGCCGCTCCTTCCGTTCGAATCATGTAACCTAGGATCCATAAACCTGAGCAATATGGTAAGAACGGTCCCCGGTAGAGATACCGGTGATGTTGACTGGGAGAAACTCAGGTCCACTGTGCACAAAGCCGTCCATTTTCTTGATAATGTTATAGATGTGAACAGGTACCCGTTAAAAGAGATAGAGAAGAACACAAAGGCGAACCGTAAGATAGGTCTCGGGGTAATGGGATGGGCAGACATGCTCATAAGCCTCAATATCCCTTATAACTCTGAAAAGGCTCTTGACCTGGCCAGCAAGGTCATGGGATTCATACAGAAAGAGGGAGAGAACAAATCCGCAGCCCTGGCAAAAGAGAGAGGGCAATTCCCTAATTATCCGGGAAGTATTTATGACGGCAAAAAAGAAATGAGAAATGCCACCATCACAACGATAGCACCTACCGGAAGCCTCTCTATACTTGCGGGATGCTCTTCAGGGATTGAACCGCTGTTTGCTGTTTCTTTTGTGAGGAACGTACTTGAGGGCACCAAGCTAATTGAGGTCAATCCTCTGTTCGAAAGGATCGCAGAAGAAAGAGGCTTCGGGTCCATAGACCTAATGGAAAGGATATCAGAGAAGAACTCCCTTAATGGCTTTGATGAGATACCTGAGGACATAAAAGAAGTATTTGTCACCGCGCATGATATTACACCTGCAGACCATATAAAGATGCAAGCGGCATTTCAGCATTATACGGACAATGCGGTATCCAAGACAGTTAACTTCCCCCACAACGCTACTGTTGAAGATGTAGAAAATGCTTACCGTCTAGCCTATGAGCTTAACTGCAAGGGTGTTACTGTCTACCGTGACGGGTCCAGAGAAGAGCAAGTGCTATCAGTAAAGGAGAAGAAGGTCGAAGAAGATATTATCCCAATGGATGTTCATACAGGGAAGCTCGTTCCCAGAGAAAGACCGGACGTCATCCAGGGTTCTACAAGAATAGTCCAGACAGGTTGCGGAGCACTTTACGTGACCGTGAATGCCGACGAGAACGGTATGCCTTTTGAAGTCTTTAACCAGATAGGGAAAGCCGGAGGGTGCGCCGCAAGCCAGTCCGAGGCCATAGGCAGACTTGTTTCTCTCGCTCTCAGATGTAACATAGCGCCCGAAGAGATAACCAAGCAGCTGAAGGGCATATCCTGCCATCAGCCGGCCTGGGCCAAGGGCGGGAAGATATCTTCATGTGCAGATGCTATCGGAAAGGCGGTAGAAAACTTCCGCATGGCAGAAGAGGATTGTGGCGGCAATGGGAAGAAAGGTGATATTCCGATGATGATAGGTGCTTGCCCGGATTGCGGCGGCGCTGTAGAGCATGAGGGCGGATGCGCGGTCTGTCATGACTGCGGATTCACAAAATGTGGATAGGAGCTTATGAGCAACAACGGTAATAAACCATTTAAGCGTCCGTCATGGGACGAGTATTTTATCGAGATAGCGAAGGTAGTAGCATCGCGATCCACGTGCCTAAGGAGGCGTTACGGTGCGGTTGTTGTCAAGGACAATGTCATAGTGAGCACCGGATATAACGGGGCTCCGCGCGGATCCGAGAACTGCATCGATAGAAAGAGCTGCAAAAGAAAAGAGCTCAACATACCTTCAGGAGAAAGATATGAGCTATGCGAAGCCGTTCATGCTGAACAGAACGCCATAGTCAACGGATCACCTGAGCGAATGAACAGCGGGTCCATCTATATTGCAGGTTTTGAGGAAGACGGTTCTTTTGCTGAGGGAAAGCCATGTCTTTTGTGCCAGAGAATGATACGAAACGCGATGATAGGCGATGTGATCTACCTGGGACGGGACGGGACCATAGTCCGGGTTGGTGACCTCAATCAACTTAAGACCGAGGCAGGCGAGAACAAATAATAAGGGGGCAGATGAAGAAGAAGGAATTCGAGGAGGCACTTAAGGAGTACCAGCAGAAAGAGCTCGAAAGATTCGACAGCAGCTGTCGTCTGACAAGGGAGTATAAGACGCTGCCTACTGAATCCGGGTTCTCATTCGTAGTTGAGGGGTGCGACGGGTTTTGCCCCGAGTGCCAGCTGGTACTCAAGTGCGAGACATACGACAAGATAAAAGATACCTGGAGGATGTTCTACTCCTGATATCTGCCTGACATGGGACCTTCCGGCCGCATGACCAGACCATGTTAAGGATTTCTGCCCTCTGATGACAACAGTGATTTTTCTCTTGATTTGATCATTCTAAACTTGTTTAATAGTGATGCATTGTTGATAATATAGAAATATCATGAAAGACCATACGAGAAGAGCTATTGCTTATATAGCAGGAAGATTAATATCAAGAGAGTCTTCGACGACCGTGTTCGATTACTCCTGCTTCAAGTATTTCAGTTTCGTGGGAGAAATGAACCTGGAGAATATATCGGTCTTCGATTATGAGAACCAATGCCTGATAAGAGGATTCGGTTCCACGGGTTCGATCAATCTATATCATTACGGCAACAAAAGCCACATCTACTTGAACATAGAGGACAAGCATTTTAACGGATTTGACTACCAGACCGGGACTCATCTTTCGGGCGATGTCGATGATAGAGCTATCAAGATCTTTGATTATGAGTTCGATACAAACTTTAACTATTCTATCTGATTCAATGGCTCACCACAGATCAACACATCCATGGACAGTTCAAAGGTAAGGAAGATATATTCAACGGCTGATCAACACCAGGCAAATATGCTTCTGCGATGCAACTGGGTATTATTGGAGGTACACGAAGGAAGGTTCGTTCTCGGTCAGACCGAAAAGTTCGTATGTCCAAAGTGCGATTCTGAGATTGAATATGACAGGGTCAATATTTCCTCATGGGAAGGGCTTCATATAATCGATTGTCACACGTGCGGGAAAGAAAAGATCCCATATGGCCTTACTATAGACCAGTACTTCATGGATAAGATCGTAGAGTATGAAAATAGAGACGATACAGATATCTAGCCTCTTGAAGTATAAATAATATATACACATTTATAATATTACCTGCTAATTACAGCTTGATTATTTGCCTTCATTGTGATATAAAATTGTCTCATACTGTATTGAGGGGGTTTACATGTCTAATGAAAATCGTAAGCACGTAAGATTTCCTTTCAGGGCTTTGTCTATTACCCATCTTACCGGCAGTTCATACATTGACCAGATATCAACGATTGCCGGAAACATCTCTGAACGAGGTGTGGGCCTGCGTTCCTATATTCCTTTAAGAAAAGGCTCAAAGGTCACAGTAGACCTTTCGTTCATAAATAAGAAGGGAGATGAGGTAAATGACAGGATCACCGGGAAAGTAGCATGGACACAAAGAAAGGGAGATATTTTTTTCGCGGGAGTCTCCTTCCATGACAGGCTATGTGATGATAAGCATCCTCAGTTATTTGCTCACTTTAACGATTTCGTTAAATTTGACCCGATGATGGTCTAGTTCTTATCCCAACAATAATATGACAAAAAAAAGGCAGGGCCTCGACCCTGCCTTTTTGTGATCTACTTGATCCTAGCTAAGGTGTTTGTTTACCAGCTTAGTCATCTCGAACATTGACACCTTGCTCTTCCCGCCGAAAACAGCTTTGAGATTAGCATCAGCATTAATGTTCCTCCTGTTGACCTTGTCCTGTAAACCGTTCTTCTTAATGTAAGCCCATAACTTCTTTGTTACCTCGGTTCTAGGAATTGCCTTACTGCCAACTACCTTAGCTAACGCCGGGCTTATGTTCATTGGCTTCATGAATGCCGGATTAGGTTTTCTCTTTGTTTTCTTCTTAGCTTTCTTTTTGGCCTTCTTCTTCGCGGCTTTCTTCTTCACTTTCTTCTTCGCAGCTTTCTTCTTGGCCTTCTTCTTTGCGGCTTTCTTCTTCACTTTCTTCTTGGCCTTCTTCTTTGCGGCTTTCTTCTTCACTTTCTTCTTGGCCTTCTTCTTCGCGACTTTCTTCTTTGCGGCTTTCTTCTTAACTTTCTTCTTTGCAGCTTTCTTCTTTACCTTCTTCTTGGCCTTCTTTTTTGCCATCTTCACCTCCATTAAATTAATAGCATCTGAAAGATGCGATACTGGCAAATTTATTAATCAAATCGTATCAGACATCAAATAGGTTGTCAATGATTTTTTATTGTTTAAGATTACATATCAGTATTACCCGATAAGCAAGAACCTTGCCATTATCGCTTTGAGCTATCTTTCATCAGGCTCTAATGAGCAGAGTTGCTATTGTCATGTATTTGTTCTTGTCATATAGAGACCGTTCATTCATCAAGCCGTTGTTCCTTGAATATATATATCGGGTTTATTATCATAAAACAGACAATACACCTATGATTACATTGCCATGAGAACAGCTCGCATCAATAAGATCCTTGCTGAAGGAAAAGCAGGTGACGAGATCACCGTTTACGGCTGGGTAAAGACAAAGCGTGTCTCAAAGGGATTTGCTTTTATAGTCCTTAGTGACGGATCTTCTCAGGATACGCTTCAACTGGTAGTTTCAGAAGGAACTACTGCACATGAACAGCTTGATAAGTGTAATACAGGTTCTGCCGTCAGATCACATGGTATTTTGAAAGAGTCCCCCGGCAAGGGGCAAAAGTATGAGCTTGATGCATATGAACTGGAAGTGATAGGAACGTCAGACCCTGACAAATACCCTCTTCAGAAGAAGGGGCATACCCTGGAGTTCCTTCGTGAGATAGGACACCTGAGACCAAGGAGCAACACGTTCGGCGCGGTCTTTCGAATACGCAACCTGATCTCGGATTCAATACACCGTTTTTTGCAGGACCGCGGCTTCTTATGGGTACATACTCCTATTATTACGTCAAGTGATTGCGAAGGAGCCGGAGACCTCTTCTCCGTAGCTACATCTGTTAAGGACAGCCATAAGACAGATGTGCCAGGGGGCATCACTTATTCCGATGATTTCTTTGGCCGCCGTGCTTACCTTACCGTCAGCGGTCAGCTTGAGGCAGAGTTCCTGGCAATGGCACTCAGTGATGTATATACATTCGGGCCAACGTTCAGGGCAGAGAACTCGAACACCTCTCGCCATCTTTCAGAGTTCTGGATGGTAGAACCTGAAATGGCATTTGCGGATATTGATGACATCATTGCTTTGGCCGAAGATCTCCTGAGATATTTGTTCTCCACGGTCGCGGCAAAGGCCGGGAAGGAAATCGATTTTCTTTATAAGTATTATAAGGGCATATCTCTCGACGATATCAGATCTCTTTCAGAACGCTCCTTCACGAGGATATCCTATAGCGATGCCATTGGTGAGCTTGCCGCATCAAAGAAGGAATTCGAATTCCCTGCCCATTGGGGTAATGACCTGCAGTCAGAGCATGAGCGTTATTTGACAGAGATCGTTTTTAAGGGTCCTTTAATAGTAACGGACTACCCGATCAACATTAAGCCGTTCTATATGAGAGCCAATGATGATGGTAAGACCGTAGCTGCAATGGACGTTCTTGTGCCGGGTGTAGGCGAGATAATCGGAGGAAGCCAGCGCGAGGAAAGACTGGATATTCTAAGGAATAGAATGGTCGAGGCCGGGGTGTCCGAAGTTAACCTGCAATGGTATCTGGACCTTCGTCGCTATGGCTCGGCGCCGCATGCGGGGTTTGGCCTGGGCCTCGAGAGGCTTGTTCAGTACCTGACCGGCATGCACAATATCAGAGATGTAATTCCATGCCCCAGGGCTCCCGGGACGATCAAGATGTGACCGACATTTTGCTCCTGACCGTTCAACTTAAAAAACTTTTATCGAACCTGTTAATTACGGCTATAAACTCAGGTGGGATCCTTTCCGTTGCCCCTTCCTTTATAACATCCGGGACATCTCCATAATATGCCTGGGCAATACCACCTGAGATGCAAGCCATCGTATCACTGTCCCCACCGAGCGAGATTGCATTCCTTACGGAATCCTCATAATCCTCAGACTCAATGAATGAAATAATTGATTCGGGCACAGAACCACCGCATGATACATCAAACTCGTAACCGGGTCTTATACTGCTCAATGACCGGTTCAGGTCATAACCGAACCGACGAGCAACCTCATCCCTTATCACTGTTCTGCCCTCTCCGATTCGTGCCATATATATTGAAAGTGCGACAGCCTGCGCGCCCTTGATACCCTCAGGATGGTTGTGCGTTACAGCTGCACTCCTTTTAGCCTCCGAGAGAACCTCAACTTCAGTATCGAAAGCGAATCCCACCGGGCTTACCCTCATGGCAGAACCGTTCCCCCAGCTGTTGTACGGCCCGTTCTCATCAGACATCATCCATGAGTAAAAGGAATACCCGTATCCGGCATCAGGATATCTCCGTGCGTAATTTTTTAAAAATGATACATAATCGCCATTGTTCAAAATGGCATCAGCAACTGCGACGGTAAGCACAGTGTCATCTGTATATCGCGAGTGCTCACAGAAGAAAGGGAAATCCTTGCTCTTTATAGGTGTCCTTTCATAAACAGAACCTGAGATATCGCCAGCTATTGCACCGATCATCCGTTTCTCCTTTTTCTGATCTAATTATACATCAGTACCGGCTTTGCCACTGATCATCGAAATATTATAGACTAGATACACCATATCGAAAGGAACCTTAACATGAACTATGTATCCAAATTCATTCTTATTATTTCACTGATAGCATTTATATCAGCATGCAAGACGTCCGGAGATAAACAGGCAATACTGTTATTTGATCCAGCAGAAGGACATTACGCCGTTACTCAACCCAATGCGCCGAATTCTTTCGTTGATATTGGCAGTGCTCTCGAGTGGAGAAAGGACCAGTGCGTCCTTCATCAATCAGCATTCGACGGTGGTGCAAAGGTTGAGGATTTTATTACTGGAGAGAAGGTAGAGGCATCTGAAGCCACGTATGTCTCAGGGACCTCGACCAAGACTCCCGGTGGGCACAATATAATCGCCTTTAAGGACAGGGGGGCAGCTGAGAAGTTCATATCCCAACAAGGCCGCGGCAAGATACTCAGGTTAGATGAACTTCTGGATCTTAAATAGTCCGATCCGATGTTAAAGGACCTGTATCTAGGCGCGTCATTTCTTTTCCGGGGGTTCAGTCTCCTGACAAAACCGGGCCTTAAAAGATTTGCTATCCTGCCTGTAATGATAAATGTGATAGTCTTTAGCCTGCTTACCTGGATCGGTATCCATTATTTTAACGACCTTCTTAACTGGTTACTGCCGGCAGGCGAAGGCTGGTGGGAAGCCCTTGCAAGGACACTGTTATGGCTGCTGTTCGCTTTTTCGGCTCTTCTCATATTGTTCTTTACATTCTCGATAGTGTCCAACCTCATCGGCTCACCGTTCAATTCTCTCCTATCCGAGAAGGTTGAAAGGTACATAGAGCCTTCCCGGCCGGTGGAAGTTAGCACGAATGCGGGAGGGTTCCTGTCGGAAATACCTTCATCCGTCCTGAACGAGATTCGAAAGATATTCTACTATCTGTTATTTAGCGCCTTAATTCTCTCTCTTTCCGTGATGCCTTTGGCTAACATAATATTCCCCTTTGTTTGGATAATCTTTACTTCTTGGATGCTCACGCTGGAGTATATAGGGTATCCTATGGAGAATCACGGATCAGTGTTCGCCGACGTAAGGAAGGCTGCTGGCAGCAAGCTTGGATTATCAATGGGCTTCGGGGCGGCGGCAATGTTGTGCACTTTGATACCTCTGGTCAACCTTGTAATTATGCCTGCCGCTGTTGCAGGCGGGACCCTCATGTGGTTAGAAGCTGATTTACAAAATGGAAAAAATTGAATTAACCTAATAGAAATAACCGGGGAGGCTATATATGTGCAGAAAAGGCATAATCACTTTTGTCCCTATATTTTTTATCATTTCTTTCCTACTAATCGGGGGGGCATCTGCAGAAGAAGGCGAAAGGTCAACATGCTCTCATTGCGGCGCGGAAATATTGGCAGAGAACCTGAAGTTCTCTGTTAATCAGCCTGGCGCAAAACCTGTTTCCTTTGCCGACATTCATCATGCTCTTCTATGGCGAGATGGACAGTGCACTGCCCTCCAGTATGCATTCGATGGTTCAGCCCTTGTGTATGATTATAATACGGAGGAAGCAATAGCCATCGCCGATGCCTGGTATGTTAAAAGCACCGAGATATCTACCCCGGCGGGATCGGGAATTATAGCATTTAAGGATAAAGCACTGGCAGAGAAGTTCGTTTCGGATAAGAACAGTAAGATACTTTCTTATGATGACCTGCTTTTGCTGCCACTTAACTGAATGTCTTCAGAAGCCACAATCAAGATAAGAAAAGCATCAGGCGTACTTGAGGACCTTAACATAGAAAAGCTCAAGGCATCTCTGAAAAGGTCAGGGGCCAGTGATGATGCGGCGGAGGAGGTGATCGACAGGGTTCTGCTAGAGATACAGCCGGTTACCTCAACTTCAAGGATATACAAGCTAGCAAAGAAACACCTGAAACAATACAATCACGCGTCGAGCCTTCGCTATTCGTTGAAAAAAGCCCTTTTCCGCCTTGGACCGACAGGATACCCTTTTGAGAAATATATTGGAGAGATAATGAAGAACTACGGTTATGAGGTCACAATAGGCACCTACATAAAAGGAGAGTGCATAGACCATGAGGTAGATGTTCTGGGCATAAGAGATGGAGAGGTTGCCGCCGTGGAATGCAAATACCATAATGTCGTAGGAAGGACAACCGATGTTAAGGTGGCAATGTACGTACATTCCCGCTTCCGGGACATAGAGCCGAAGTTCAAGGCTGAGCATCCTGATAAGAAATTCCACGGCTGGCTTGTCACGAATACCCGCTGCACAGAGAACGCCATTCAATATGCTGATTGCTACGGGTTCAAAGTGCTGGGATGGCAGCACCCCAACCATCACAGCCTGCAAAAGATTATAGAGGATAAGCGCCTGTATCCTGTCACAGTGATAACTGGCATACAGAGAGGGATTGTCGATACGTTGATATCAAAGAATATCGTATTATTAAAAGACCTTTCGGAAATGGAGATAAGCGATATACGGTCCATTCTTTCTCTCAATGAATCAAAGGCAGCCAAGTTAAAACAGCAGGCTATGGACCTCTGTCTGAGGAGAGCATAGCGGATGAGATCGCTGGCAGCTGCATTATCAATAATTATCATCTTAATGTTCGGATCCCTATCCTTCGCCGAATCGGGCAAGCTTTATAAGTGGGTCGATGACAAAGGCAACATGCACTTTACCGATTCGCCTGCAAATATACCCGAAGAGTATTCTGACCAGGTAGATATCGATGAAATAGAAAAGGTCGAAGAAAAAGAGGAGGATAATTTAGAAGAAGCGGAAAGTACACCAGCACAGACAGCGCCTGAAAGGCCCGAGGCACAAAAGGATGAAGCACCCAGGTTCGAGGTTTCCTATGAGGCATTTGAGGGCCGGGCTGACAGGATAATAGTGCCGGTTACTCTAAATGGATCTGTAAAGGCGAAGATGGCGGTTGATACAGGGTCTCCGGGATTGATCCTTTCCCGGGAACTGGCAAATAAGCTTGATATCCTGACAGGCGATGATGGGAATCTGGTGATACTGGCGGCTGGTATCGGAGGAACCGTCCCTGCCCTGCGTACTATCATAGATTCAATCAACATAGGAGGTGCCGAGGACCTCTTTATACCGGCCACGGTTACCGATTCTCTGTCGGACGCATGGGAAGGGCTTGTCGGCATGGACTTTCTAACTAAATACGCAATAAATATTGATACAGAAAAGAATGTGATAGTTTTCACGAGCAAGAAGTTTGCAGGCGACCATCCCGGTGGACACAGCGAGAGATGGTGGAGGAACCGCTTCAAGGAGTTTGCAGCATATAAGAACGCCTGGGCAGATTATATCGTATATTTGAACGAACGATCGAACAACCGGAAAAGCCTTAGTGCAAAGTTCGAGTTTGAGAACGTCCTTTGGTTCGCAGAAAAGCAGCTTGAAGAGGCAGAAAAACTATACTTCAAGCTTAACAGTTATGCTACGGATAATATGGTACCCATGAACTGGCGGGAATACTGATCCTGCTAAATGCCCTGCGGCGCTACCGTCCATTTAACTGACCCTGACCCATCCTTACCAAGCATGATACATATAGCCTGTCCTGTTCCAAGTGTCAGGCCCCTTACACCGGTCAATCTGGTTGCAAGGGCTCCAAGGTGGGGGAGGTGTCCAACAAGCATTACGTCCTTTTCCATACCACTCAATTTCCCTGCCCAGATCGACGGGTCATCCTCCGGTCTTAATCCGGCAGCCTCAAAAACGTCCTTTTTAACATCTATTGCACCTGCTATGATCTCAGCCGTCTGCCTTGCCCTTTTTTTGCCACTATGAAAAATGCTCTCGACCGCGACACCCCTGGCAGCCATGTGAGATGCTACCTTGTTTATGTCATGCATCCCGGTTGCTGAAAGCCCCCTTTCGGGATCTTCATCCTGGCTCAATGCCTCTCCATGGCGAACGAGGTATAACCTCAATTTACTAGCTCCCTTCTTTCTTTACTATGTGCTCGACTATAATATAACCCCCGCAGGGAGGTGAATCAATGCCGTCTCTGAAATCACATCCGTCTATACGGAACTCGCACTCATTGCATGCTCTCCGGCTAACGATGTCATCATTATCAAGTGATGGGCTGGCCCCTATCCCAATGATCGCCTGCTCAAGCTCTGAGGGCTCATAATTTTCTTTGAGATAGATATATGTCCCGCAAAGGAGCCCCTCCTTGCCCTCTCTATAAAAACTGCAGAATCTCTTACATATTATATCTGTGTATCCCTGCTCTTTCATATGAGTAATATGTTTGTAACGCTATGCTCAAAACCTCCCGCTTATATTATAATCAATAACGTTCTCTATTGTTTTATAACGTGAATGATCAGCATATTAAGGGGGTCCGATAATGATAAGTGATATTAAGTATGACGGTAATGGCCTTATCCCGGCCATCGTCCAGGATGCAGGTTCCGGTGAGGTGCTTATGATGGCTTATATGAACGATTCCTCTCTCAAAGAGACCATTTCAACCGGTTATACCCACTTCTGGTCAAGGTCACGGAAGAAGTTCTGGAAGAAAGGCGAGTCCTCCGGCCATGTCCAGGAGGTAAAGGAGATACTGATCGACTGTGACGCCGATACTTTGCTCATAAAGGCTGTCCAGCACGGCCCTGGAGCGTGTCATGCCGGGTATAGAAGCTGTTTCTACCGTGACATAGACGGTAATAATATCTCTGATAAAACATTCTCCGAAGAGGATGTATATGGAAAAAAAGATAGTTGATAAACTTTTTGATCTGATCAAAGACAGAAAGAACAATCCAGTTCCCGGCTCATATACATGCAGTCTGTTCGAAAAGGGCAAAGAGGAAATACTTAGTAAGGTCGAGGAAGAGGCCTTGGAGGTCATCCATGCGTCCAGGGAAGAGACCGCTGAAAGACTCATAGCCGAACTTGCCGACCTATACTACCATATACTGGTTCTCATGGCTGAGGAAGGTATATCGCTGAAAGATATCGAAGAAGAGCTTAAGGTTCGTTCAGAAGCAAATAAGTGATCTAATGATTACTCGAACATGTAACCCATGTATGTCCCTATCCGCCAGTTACCATAAGTAAAATCCGGGCCCCATGGTTTGAACTGTTCAGTGAGCTGATACTTGCCCGTAAACCCTACGGTGAACCGGCCGCCGTTAACGACCTCTCCTATCAGTTTAAGCTCGGCAAATATCTGCCCCCCTAAAAGATTATTTGCCAGACTTTGCCCGTTGTCGTACTCCTCATTGATCAATGAATACATCGCGCCGACACCGAACTCTGCATTGATGCTCTCGGCAATATGGATATCACGGCCTACCTCTTTGCTGTATTTTATGTTAGCTTCTATAGGAACGAAGGTTATCTTTGCGTATACCGGAACACCGGAAAAATCCCTCTCCCCGCCGAACTTGGAATAACCTATACCGACGCCGGCGAATAAATTGTCCATGAACTCGTAATATCCCTCTAACCCGAGCATAATAGTATTGCTTACGTCCCTGTGGTTCTCCATATCAGAATTAAAAGCGACATAATCCACTTTTACGGCGAAATCTACGTCATCCAAAAAACCCTGAAAATCTGCGCTTGCATGACTAGAGATCAGAAGAAACAGGAATAACGATATCGTGACAATCCTTTTCATGGACGTACCTCCCATACATTGATGATTACGGCTATTATAGTTGAAAACACAATATTAAACAATAATAATCTCGATTTTCTACTGATATGCTGATTTGTCCCCGATATCATAGTGCAGGGGCTGAAAGACCTTTCTAAAGGTAAACAGTACCATGAGGCCTGAAATAACAGACAGACCCAGACTTAACTCTCTTACTGAAAGAGCACCGCCGGCGATCATCAGCAGAAAGAATGGCAAAAGAAGCGCAAGCATCTAGCCCTCATTCAATCTGAAGCAGAAAGCCTCTTTTGCAGTAACGAATCCCAGACAGCCCGCCAGAGGAAGGAACATCAACGAGTAATACGGAGCATCGATCAGCAGCGCAAGCATGCTGCCTTTACTGATAAATATCAGCGACAGCAATCCGGCTACCGATAAGTAGTAGAGTCTCTTAAGGAATGTATGAAACCTGCTTACATACAGATGAATGAACATAACACTTAACCCGACGGCTATATAAAGCGCTACTGTCAGTAAGGCAAATCCGACCCCAATTCCCCGATCATCCGTAAGGTCCGTTACGGAATAAAGTCCGATCGTCATTACAGAAAGCAGTATAGCGGTCAGTACTATACCTGTCCTGTACAGAACAACCGTTAACTTATCATGCTTTGTAAGCGGCTGGTAGAGCTCTCTTTCACCCATCCTTAATTATATGATTACTCCTGACATATTTCAATTTATAGAAACA
>CP070669.1:1148025-1157581 GCA_020351835.1 Nitrospirota bacterium | reverse complement strand
GAGCCTGTCGAGAGTATCCGGTAACCGCTTATAATCACTAACAAAAACAGCTAAACTCATAGCACGCCACCTCCTTGATTTATTGGGGGATTTAAAAAGCTCTAATTTATAACAATTAACATATGTAATTGTCAACTATAATATTAATGACAAGTTTAGGAGTTTAAATACTGCAAATTCCTTTATTTATAGATATTTATTGTGGGTTAAAGAGGATCTGAAATGCCTTAAAAAAGCAGGAAAGGGGCCTCCGACTCTGCCGCTTTTCAGGTGCCGAACGTAAAGGACCTGTTCCTGCCGGTCCTCTTTGAAACATACATTGCCTCGTCGGCCATGCTCATCAGTTCGTCCGGACTTTCAATATCATTTCTGGCTGCTACCCCGATGCTCACGGTTGTATTGATCTCGGTCCCGTCCTTAAGGATTATAGTAGCTCTTTGCATTTCTAATCTGATGCGCTCGGCCAGGTCCTCTGCGCCCTTGATACCCGTTTCCGGCAGGATAACCATGAACTCATCCCCACCGTAACGGCCTATTACATCGGAGGCCCTTAGCGAGCTTTTTAATACCTTTGAAGCTTCCCGGATAGTCAGGTCGCCTGCTATGTGGCCATAATTGTCGTTTATGGTCTTCAGATTGTCAAGGTCGCATATCATCAGCGACAGTTCATGCTCATACCTTCTGGAGGTCTGTAAGTTCAGGTCCAGTATGTCCATTAAGGCCCTCCGGTTGAGAAGGCCCGTAAGGTCATCTTCCATGGATAGCTCCTCGAGCCTGGTGATCAGCTCCTTTTTCTCGGCCTCCGACCTCTTCCTGTCCGTAACGTTCCTCGTATACTCGATCACATGAGTTACTTTTCCGTCATCATCTATCACCGGGTAAGTGTAGAGCTCGAGCCATGCAGTACTGCCATCCGGCAGGATGACCTCTTTTTCCTTAACGCAGGGGTCACCGGAGTCGAAAGTCTTGCTTACAACACATTCGTCGCAGATCTGATCCTGTTCATACATGATCTTATAGCATGTCTGTCCCGTAAGTTCCCCCGATGTCATGCCCTTCATCTCGGAATATTCATCGTTGACCATTATGATCCTGAATCTCTTGTCAATTATTATGAACGGGTCCCTTATGCTGTCAAAGATGGAGTTTAGGAATGTCAGTGATCGTCCCAGTGTCCTCTCTGTGATGCGGCGCTCCCTTATCTCTTCCTCCAGCCATTCGTTAGCATTAACCAGTTCGTCCCTGGAACGCTTAAGACCCTTGGTCATGCTGTTGAATGTTTCTGCAAGTTCACCTATCTCATCCTTTGTCATGACTTCGACCCCGACACTTAGATCCCCGCCCCCTATTTTCCTTGCGGCTTTTGCGAGCTCCGGTAACGGCCGTATTATTCTGTTAATAAGCAAAACCGTGAAGATACAGGCCAATAGGAGAGCAATGGTGATCATTATTAATACTGCGTTCGTTATGTTCTCTATGCTCATCAGCATGCTTTGCTCGCTTATCCCTATGTGAGTGAACCCGGCATCTCCTTCCAATATGGGTCGGGCAAAATCGATGATATTACCGTCTTTCGTACCGATGTGCATTATGCTGCTTCTGTTAATGTCGGGCGGAATATGAATCGCCAACAGATCAGTTGGGAACTCATCACCAAAAGTATGTGCTATTATGTTGTTCTTGTCATCTTCTACGAATATATATATTATGTCGCTGTCCGTTTTAAGGAATTCGTAGATCATGCTATACAGCAGGATATTGTTTTCGGTAAGTATCAGCTTTTCGGTCATGTCGGTGAGATGGTTTGACATAAAGAGACCTTTTTTCTGGATCTCATGCACAAGCTTTTCATGAAGGGTATTCTTAAGAAGAATAATAAGTAAAGAACCGAATAGCAGCATAGTTCCTATAGTTACCAGCAGGAACTTGTGCTTTATGCTTGATAGCCTCAAATCAATCCTTCTGATGCTTCTTTATCCAGGTTTTCATTTCCCTTATTGAATCGTATGACCCGTCAGAAACTTCCACAAATCGTTCTATCATCATTCCTGATAGGATCTCCCTTCCTTTCAGGTCCTCATGGGCGGAAAGGAACACATCTTCAATCTTATCTCTTATCTCCTTGTCCAGCCCTTTCCGGGTAACTACCGGAGGGATACCGTAAGGAGGTGATCTCCAGATTATCTTGGTCCTTGATGTAAATTTAGGGTCTGTCTTATTTGCATACTCCCATACGAGGCTGTCAACCGCGGCCCCGTCCACCACTCCAAGGGCAACCGCTTTTATGGATTTGTCGTGAGCATAAGTATAGAAGTATTTCTTGAAGAAAGAGTCAGGTGTTTCACCCAACTTCGCCAGCATGAAAGTCGGAACAAGTTTGCCAGTGTTTGAAAGCGGGTCTGTAAATGCAAATGATTTGCCTCTCAGGTCATTCAGATCATTTATATCGCTTCCTGCTGGTGCCAGAATGTATGAGTAGTAGACCGTATCTCCATAAGCCATTGGTGCTGCCAGTAGCTGCATTCCGAACTTACTGTGGCCGTCTACATAAGGACCGCCGCACACGAAAGCTACATCTATCTGATTTCTTTCCAAAAGGTCATTGATCTCACCGTAGTTCTCTCTGTCCACAAAAATGACATTCATGCCGGTCTTCTCGCCTATATAGTCAAGAAATCTCTTGTAATAGGTAAAGCCTTCTTTAGGGGTGATCATGCCGCCTACCGCGATCCGAATTGACCTTTTACCTTCTTCATCGGCCTTGGAAATCACAGGTGCCCTTTTGCTCAGATCTACGATCTTCTTGTCATTTTCGTTTGAACAGCTTGAAGATAAGGTCATGAACAGGATAAAGACAATGAGGACAAGGAGTCTATATTTCTGTATGAGGTCTTCTCTGTATTCTCTGAGCATATTCTATTAGCCCTTTATGACACCAATATTACAAATATTGTAGCAATGTCCGGGCCATAGTTCAAGTTGTACATTCAGAATATATAAAGTCATGATTATAATGCTTGTGAAGGTTTTCGGGGTTGCCTGTTGATTAATATGCCAGACAATATTATAATAGTTTAGAAACAATGAAACAATATCCGGTGTTTCAGGAGGTGTCAGATGAAATATAACAGGTGCGTATGCCTGAACTGCTCACAAACAACTGCCATGTTCGTAAGCAGGCAGGAGGAGCTTGATAATGTTGACTGTCCGTCATGCGGAACGAAAAGGCTGGTCATCTTGCAGCCGAACGCAGCGGCATTTGGAGGAGGCTGAAGCCCCTTTGGATGCTGATCCCCGTGAGGGATGAATCGATCCAGGCCCCGGACCAAGGGGCCTTTTTTTTGTTTCATTAATGTAAGGAATTGACATCGATCGTTCCTAATGTTAACTTAGAAAACATCAATTTATTCTAAAGTTAGCTATGGGAAAGGACAAACGGTTCTTTAAGCGTTACAGGCGCAGGATGTCGTGCAACATTTCCTTTGATGGTTCCTCAATGGATGTTGAGACGGTTGATTACTCTATCAACGGTATAGGGGCCGTTCTCAATAGTGGTGTCCAGTTCCCGGAAGAACTTACCGTAAAGATCACCATGTTCGGGCATGAGGTCAAGATGTATGGCAGAGTCGCCTGGAAGAAGCACACCCCGTCAGGATTGAGGGTGGGAATTGAGCTCGCCGGCCCGATACAGGGAACCCTGGAGACATACAGGCTATCGGACCTTCTGATAGGACTTCAGAGGACAAGAAAGGACGGCACGCTCGAGATCAAGTTCGGGAATGTTACAAAGAAAATATATATCAAGAACGGGGATATCATTTTTTCGTCCTCAGATGATGAGAAGGATGAATTGGGTCATATACTGCTGAGGGGAGGGGCGATCACGAGGGAACAGTACGATAATAGTCGTGCCATCATGGCAGCTGAAGGAAAGCAGGAAGGAGCTGTGCTGGTAGATGCGGGTTACCTGAAACCCAGGGATCTCTTTAATGCCCTAAAGATACAGACCGAAAAGATCATACTGGATCTATTCAGTATCGAATCAGGCGCTTTTTATTTTCATGAGGATGTGCTTCCGGAAGAGGAGGTCATAAAGCTTAATTTCTCAGCGGCAAATCTCATATACAAGGGGATAAAGGGGATTAAGGATGCTGATCTTATCCAGGGATTCTTCCCGTCCTTTAAGAAGGTGTTCAGGCTCTCCCCGGACCCTCTTGACCTGTTCCAGGATATACAACTTAATGCTGATGACAGAGGCGTTCTGGCATATGTTAACGGGGAGAACACCATAGACCATATCCTCTCCCTCTCCGCCCTAAGAAAGATAGATACACTTAAGATACTTCACATGCTTCTTTGTGCCAATATCGTGGTCGACCTTAGCGAGATAGATCCCGATGACTTTGTCGACGATATTGACCTCGTGTCGGAGGTGATAGAGGAGGCCAGGGATGATGTCGGTAAGCAGACTGTAGATGTCCCAGAGGAGTTCGTAAGCAGGGTCAATGCGATATACGGCAGGCTGGGGGATATCGGTTACTATGAAGTGTTCGGGCTGGATGAAAAGGCCTCGATAAGCGACATTAAGAAAGCGTATTACAGTATGGCGAAGGATTATCATCCTGATAAGCACTTTTATCTCGAGGAAGGACTTAAGGATAAGCTGAGCCTTATATTCTCCTTTATTACATCTGCATATTCCACGATCAGTGACCCAAGGAAGAGAAATGAGTACGATGAGTCGCTTGATGGAGGGCCCGACATTCACGCCTCCGGGACCGACACTGCAAAGATCAAGTTCGCTCAGGGCGAGAAGGAGTTAAAAAAAGGTAACTATGAATATGCAGCCGAGCTTTTTGGCCAGGCGAGCTATCTTGATAAGTCAGAATCCAAACATTTTTTCTATTACGGGGTAGCTCTCTACAGGATGGGCAAACTTAAGGAAGCAGAAAGGGAGATAAGGAACGCACTTAAGATACATCCGGCAAGTTCTGATTATCTTGCCGAGATAGGACATATCTATCTGGATATGGGCTTCGCCATAAGAGCAAAGAAGAACTTCGAGCGAGCATTGCAATCCAGACCATCGCATAAGAGAGCAAAGGAAGGCATGAGCAAGCTGTCGAAGGATGTTCAATAAATAAGTATTACATCAATGAACGTCTTCATGATGATCTCCGTCTTTTGTATGTTCGCGTAACTCATAAATCCATGATTTTGATATAATAATGAGAATGAAATGAATACGGACTTCGAGAGAAGATCTTTATAACGAGTGGAGGAGCTTTAATGCCCGAAGGCAATATTCTGGTAGTGGAGGATGATGGCAGCGCTGCAAAGATGATAATGGATGTCCTCGAGTCCGAGGGTTATGCGGTGTTCTCCGCTTCCACAAAGGCCGTTGCAGTTGAGCTGGCAGGCAAGACAAAGCCTGACCTTGTCTATATAAATGCTATTCTTGCCGACGCAAGCGGACTTGAGATAACCAGGGCCATAAGAGAAATAGAAGAGCTCAGGGACGTGCCTTTCGTCATGCTTACCGAAATGCAGGAAGAGTTCAACGAAAGGTATAAGAGCACGTACGGTATAGTCAGTTTCTTGAAGAAGCCGGTAGTTGCTCAGGATCTCCTTTCAAAGACCATGTCGATCGTACCGCTTGAGGGCGCGGAAATGACAGAAATTCAGGATGAGGAGGAACCGGCTGTAAGGGATGCTGGAGAGCTGGCGTTTGAGTCATTTCAGGGTGAGGATGCCGTTGCGGAACCTGAAGACCGGATAAAGATAAGGGTAGGCTCCACAGATGACCATGAGATCCGGGACGAGGCCATAGATGAAGCCCTCGGGTCAGAGCCTGAAGATATGGAAACCGGCCCGGCCGAGGTATCAGAGGACAGCGAGGATATATTCGGGGGGGCAGATGAAGAGGTGGATATATCTACCGCTCCCGAACATCCACTTGATGCAGGGTTTGTAGAGAGCACCGCATATGAGGAGGAGAGTTCAGATGATATGTTCGGTGACATTGAAACGGTGGAGACAGGGATGCCGGGTGAAGACGAGGAGCCATCTGCTTTCGAAATAAGCGGTAACGGTGATACCGAGCCCGGAAGTGAAATGGATTTTGGTATGGGTGATGCAGGAGATTTCGGTTCTGATACTGGGGCCTCGGCAGAAGACGCTCCGACTATGGCCAAAGAGATGCGTAGACCGGAGGCAGGCAGGAAGGCGCCGGGCAGGGGTGGATTGCCTAAGGTCGAATCTGCGAAGAGCAAGATAGACGAGATGGATTTTGATACAGGTACGGATTCATCGTTGGGAATAACTGATAGTTTTGATATTGAGCCGGAGAAAAGCGGTAAGTTAAAGTTCATCCTTCTCGGTTTTTTAGGTATTGCGGTAGTGGCAGCAGGTGTATGGTTCGGCCTTGACTTCTTCTTTAAAGGCGAGGATAAAAGAGCACAGGTACCGGTACAGATCAAGGAAACAACAGATACACAAAAAGGACGTGCCGCACAGGTAAGAGAGCAGGTGAGAAAGGAGATGGAGGCAAGGCAGGTTAAACCTGCAGAACCGGTCCCTCAACCCGGACCCGTTGTGCCTGATGTAAAGGAAAAAGCTCCGGAGCCTCCGAAGGTAGTAACAAAGAAATCGGAGCCTGTAAAGCCTGAGCCGAAACAGCCTGTAGCGAAAAAGAGAACCGCACCTGCAGTAAAGTATAAATATGCGGTGCAGGTAGGTTTCTTTAAAGAATCGGATAACGCCAGGAAACTCTATAATAAAATGAAAAGCAAGGGCTATGAAGCTTTCATAAAGAAGGATAAGTACAAAGGGAGTACCGTATACAGGGTGTTGGTCGGCAAATATAACTCACGTGACGCAGCTCGAAGGATGATGGAGAAGATCAAAAAGGTCGAGAACATGGACGCAGCCCTTCATAACCTGTAAGAATGTCAGCGCCTAAAGCCTATAACATACACAGTATTTACCGTTATTTGCTATTCTCTTTAATTTTCGCAGTATCCCTTTTCATGCTGACCTCTTGCGGAGGAAGAAGAACTTATCGTGGGCAAGATAGTGAGTTACATCATGATAAGGTCTCGCGACTTAAATACTCAGTGCAGGTAGGAGCATTTTCTGAGCTGGGCAATGCCGCAAGGTATACAGAAAGCCTGAAGGACAAAGGGATAGATGCATATTACTTCCTTTACAAGACCGGTATGTACAAGGTAAGGTTCGGTGACTACGGGACAAAGGAGAAGGCATTATCCAGGGCGGAGAAATTGAGGTTAGCGGGTGTGATCAGTGATTACTACATTGTATCGCCAGAAGAATATTCGATAGCAAAACGTGATAAGTTCGGTGATAAATACCTCCGTGACAGGATCATCAGCACAGCCAAGAGCTTTCTCGGTACGCCGTATAAATGGGGAGGGTCGTCAAGGAGGGGTCTTGATTGCAGCGGACTTACTATGACCGTATATAAGATAAACGGCATGAAATTACCCCGCTCATCATCAAGGCAGTACAAGAAAGGCGATCCTGTTGAAAGGAAAGATCTCAGAAAGGGAGACCTCGTGTTCTTTGCTACGAACGGCGGCAGAAAGGTCTCTCATGTAGGGATATACACCGGATATAACAGCTTTATCCATGCCCCTAACAAAGGTAAGGGTGTGCAGATAGACTCGTTGTCCAAGTCTTATTACGCAAAGAACTACGTAGGCGCAAGAAGATATTTCTAATATCAGTGTCTCACAATATAGTATCGGTTCAGATAAAGACAGAACTTCCAGGGGAGGTAAAAATGGGTAAATGCCCGCATTTTGAGAAGTGTCCTTTTTTTAATAACAAGATGAGCGGAATGCCTGTTATCGCAAAGCAATTACAGGATAAATACTGCAATGAAGAATATGTAAAGTGCGCCAGATTTATGATAAATAAAATGTTCATTGAAGGGTATGCTCCAAAGGATGAGCAGTCAGCATCGGAATTTGAGAAGGAATTCGATAAGCTCTTCCCCAACAACATCGATAAGGCTGAGAAGATAATAGTTCAGCTCGTAAAGTAGTCCGGGCCCAGGGACCTCAGTTAACGCCGGCTCAACTTTCTAGTTAGGGTAACTCTTTATATATTCTGACCTGATAAGTTCCAGCAGTTCTTCATAGCCGAAATGCACCAATGGTTTTCCGTTCACAAAATATCCCGGCGTTTTGTTGACATCTAAAGCTTTTGCGTCTGCAATATCCTGCTGAACGTTCCTTTCTACCTCAGGTTTTTGCATATCTTTTTTTAATCTTTCTATATCAAGCCCTGCCTGAGGGAGAATAGGCCACAACTTCTCCGGTTTGGATATATGATTAACTACCCATTGTTGCTGAGACTGGAGCATGACCTCAAGCGTCTCCCAGAACTTTCCCTGTTCCTTGGATGCCTCAAGCATCTTGACCACCTCATCAGAACCCTGATGAAGGGGAGCATAACGTACGACTAGCTTTATCCTTCCCTGATTAGAGATCAGTATGTTCTTGATGAACGGATACATGGCCTTGCAGGTCTGGCAAGCCGGGTCCAGGAACTCAGTGATAATGACCTTCGCATCATCACTTCCCAGGCTCGGTGAGTACTCTCTGACAAACACGGACGAACTGCTCATAGCAAAGGATTCCACCTTCTTTGTTTTCTGCCCTTTAATATAAACTGCCCCTATCACGAATACCAATATCAGAGATATGGCCGATATTATGAATATTAAACCCTTCTTCATTTACTTAAGCCTCCTTTTCAGAATAAATAGCAGGACTATTATGGCCGCAAACGACATCAATGCTAACAAAGGAATGTCAATGAAACCTAATAGCTTTATATAAACATCAGAGCATGAGACACCTTGTTTGCATGGCGTCAGATCTTCAGAGATAATGCCGAAATATACAAGGTTATGATAAAAGGCAATAAGCAAACCGGTAATTGCCAGTGGAAGAGAGTATTTGATAGCAGCCCTATCGAAAGGAAATAGACCGATAGCCAGCGTGATAACAAGCGGATACAGGAATATCCTTTCAAACCAGCACAGCGTGCAAGGCGCAAATTCCATCACTTCGCTGAAGAACAGACTTCCAAGCAATCCAACGGCAGCTATGAGCCAGGCTGCAAAAAGAATAATCCAGTTAGTGTCGATATCTGTATTTTTCATTGTTCTGTAACGTTCACGCGATCATCTCATAAGACCCGCAAATCGGTTAAATATACTATCAGAAAATGAAGGAATTATGAATCTGCCAGATGGCCCAAAATACTTCTCGTTATGCTAATAAAGGCAAGAACCAAAAGGATGAGATTCTGTATAGTTCAGGAAGAACTATTGTTGTTTATTCTAAACGGGGCCCCTATGAAATTTCCAGGTGAGCGACCGAGAAGGAGCGTGAAATTCTAGACTGTCTGAGCCCGCAGGGCGAGTTTCTAGGATTTAGCTCATTCGACAGAGCGAACCGTTAAGGGAATTTCACGGGCCTACGGCTCGTAGAGGTGAGTTTCTTTTGGTTACTTTGAAAGCTCTTAG